>CAVQXI010000017.1:0-131929 GCA_963717875.1 uncultured Alphaproteobacteria bacterium | reverse complement strand
GATGAAGCCGACGATGTCCTTGGTCTTGGCCAGGATCGGATCGGCGATGGCGTGGGCGCGTGAAGCGCCGTCGGCAAGGATGCGGTCGATCTCGACCGGGTCCGCCATGAGGCGACGCATCTCCTCGCCGATCGGCGTGAGCTTCTCGGTGGCCAACTCGGCGAGCGCCTCCTTGAACTTCGAGAACGACGCGTCACCATAGTCGCGCAGCACCGCTTCCTTGTCGGTCCCGGCGAGCGAGGCGTAGATGCCGATCAGGTTGTCGGCCTCGGGCCGCGCCTCCAGCGCCTTCACCTCAGTCGGCAGCGGCTCGGGATCGGTCTTGGCCTTCCTGATCTTCTTGGCGATTGTCTCGGCGTCGTCGGTCAGGTTGATGCGGCTCATGTCGGAGGGGTCCGACTTCGACATCTTCTTGGTGCCGTCGCGGAAGCTCATCACCCGCGTGGCGGGGCCGGTGATGATCGGCTCGGGCAGCGGGAAGAAGCCGCCCGGATAGTCCTCCCGGGCGATGGTCTTGGCGAAGTCGTTGTTGAACTTCTGGGCGATGTCGCGGGCGAGCTCCAGATGCTGCTTCTGGTCCTCGCCGACCGGCACGTGGGTCGCGTGGTAGAGCAGAATGTCGGCCGCCATCAGGTTCGGATAGACATAGAGGCCCGCGCTCGCCTTCTCGCGGTCCTTGCCCGCCTTCTCCTTGAACTGGGTCATGCGGTTGAGCCAGCCGAGCCGCGCCACGCAATTGAAGATCCAGGCGAGCTCGGCATGGCCGGAGACCTGGCTCTGATTGAAGATGATCTGGCGGGCCGGGTCGATGCCCGAGGCGATGAACGCCGCCGTCACCTCGCGGGTGTTGTGGGCGAGCTCGTCCGGGTCCTGGAACACGGTGATGGCGTGGAGATCGACCACGCAATAAAGGCACTCGTGCCCCTCCTGCAGCGCCACGAAGCGGGTGATGGCGCCGAGATAGTTGCCGAGATGCAGGTTGCCGGTCGGCTGAACACCCGAGAACACGCGGGTCTTATGTTTGGTCGTCTCTTGCATGATTTGCCCCTGAACGCCCGCGCGTTATGGCTTGGGGTCGCCTCAAGCGCAAGGCCGGGCGGAGCCTAGCCGCAGGCGGCCTCCATCTCGCGGATCTGCTCGGCGATGGCGACGGTGCGCTGGGCCATGGCGAAGTGGAGCCGCTCGACCATGTGCCCTTCCACGACGATGACGCCCTTGTGCGCGTTCTCCGGCTGGCCGAAGGCGTCGATGATCTTGCGCGACCAGTCGACCTCCTCTTGCGTCGGCGAGAAGATCTCGTTGCAGGGGCCGACCTGGCTCGGATGGATCAGCGTCTTGCCGTCCATGCCGAGGATGCGGCCGCGCTCGCATTCGTCGCGCAAGCCCTCCTCGTCGCGGAAGTCGTTATAGACGCCGTCGACGATGTCGAGCTTGTAGGCGCGCGCGGCGACGAGCGTCATGGCGAGCCACGGCACCACGGCGAAGCGGTCGTGCAGGGCGCGGGCGCGCGACTCCTTGATGAGATCGTTGGTGCCCATGACCAGACAACAGAGACGATTTTCCTTGTAGACGGCGGTGGCGGCGATGGTGCGCGCATTGAGGATGGCCATGGGCGTCTCCATCATGGCCCACAGCCGCACCTTCTCCGGCGCGTGCACGCTTTGCAGGATCTTGGCGGCGGAGATGATGTCGCCGGAATGGACGACCTTCGGCACGAGGATCGCGTCGGGCGCGGCCTCGCAGGCGGCGATGATGTCTTGGGCGCCCCAGGGCGTCTCGAGCGCATTGACCCGGATCACCACCTCGCGGCCGCCATAGCCGCCCGCCTTCACCGCGGCGCAGACCTGCTCGCGGGCGCGCACCTTGGCGTCGGGCGCGACGGCATCTTCGAGATCGAAGATCAGCGCGTCGGCGGCAATCGTCTTCGCCTTCTCCAGCGCCCGCTCGTTCGAGCCTGGCATATAGAGCGCGCTGCGGCGCGGGCGGCCTTCCATGCGGTATCCCCTTCAGGTCCTTGTTGCACTGCAACATAGACCAGGGCTGCGCGCTGGAAAACCTCACTTTTTTGGCGGAAATCAGCGGCCGAGCAGATCTTTCAGGAGGGTTCGGGGCTTCATGGCCCCGAACGCGGCGCCAGCCACGAGATAGGTCAGGAGGCCCGCGGCGATCAGCGCGATGAGGGCGAGCGCTTGCACGAGGATCCCCTCCTCCGGCGCAAACCATGGCGTGAGGCTGTCCGTGAGCCACCAGACCACCAGTCCCATGGCGCGCACTCGCCAGCACGATGCCGACGAAGGCCCTGCGGAAGGCGTCGTCGAGGGCGAACTCCGCACGCTTCTTCAGCTCGACGACGAGGAGCGTCACGTTGATCCAGCCGGCGAGCGTCGTGGCAATGGCGATGCCGACCGCGCCGAGCACCACGAACAGCACGAAGCTCAACGCGGCGTTGGCCGCCATGGAGATGCCGGCGAAGATCATCGGCGTCTTGGTGTCCTCGCGGGCGAAGAAGCTCGGATGCAGCACCTTGATGAGCACGTAAGCGGGAAGGCCGAGTGCCAGCGCCGACAGCATGCCGGCGGTGGCGTGCGCATCGACCGTGGTGAAGGCGCCGCGCTCGAACAACACGCGCATGATCGGCCCCGAGGCGATAAACAGCGCGACCGCGGCAGGCAGCGTGAGCAGGAGCGCGAATTCGAGCGCGCGGTTCTCGCTCATCGACGACCGCTTCGCGGTCGCCCTGAGCGGAGCTTGTGGCTGAGGTCGGGCAAGCAGCACCACGCCGACGGCGACGCCGACCATCCCCAATGGCAGCTGGAAGATGCGGTCGGCATAATAGAGCCACGACACCACGCGGTCCTGAAGGCTGGCGATGATGGTCGAGATGACGATGGTGATCTGCGCCATGCCGCCGGCGATGAGTCCAGGCACGGCGAGGCTCACCAACCGCTTCATGTCGGGGGTGAGCTTGGGGCGTTCGAGCTTGAGGCGAATGCCGGCTCTCACGGCGGCAAAGGCCACGATCGCCACCTGCAGGAGGCCTGAGACGGCGACGCCCCAGGCGAGCGCCACGCCGGCCGAAGTCTGCTCGCCGGTGCCGGTGGCGACCAGTCCGAGCAGAACAGCGATAAGCACGACGTTGAGCAGGCTCGGCGCGAAGGCGGCGGCGGCGAAGCGCCCGAGCGCATTGAGCAGCCCGGTATAGAGCGCGACCCAGGACATGAAGACGAGATAAGGGAGCGCGATGCGTCCCAAAAGCACGGCGAGGCGGAACTTGTCCGGGTCGTCGGCGAAGCCGGGCGCCAGCAGCAGCATGAGCCACGGCATGGCGATCTCGGCGAGAACCACGAAGGCGACGAGCACGAGGGTCAGGCCGGACAACGCCCGCGCGGCGAAGTCATGCGCCGACTCTGGTCCCTCGGCGTGCAGACGCTTGGTGAAGAGCGGGATGAAGGCCGCGTTGAAGGCGCCTTCGGCGAACAGGCGCCGGAACATGTTGGGCACGCGGAAGCCGACGAAGAAGGCGTCGGTGACGGACGAGGCGCCGAGCACGGCGGCGATCAGCACGTCGCGGACGAAGCCGAGCACGCGGCTCACGACAGTCATCCCGCCGACGGTGGCGAACCCGCGATAAAGCTTCATGGCGCACTCTCATGCGCCAGGTCTAGGGACCCGGCAGAGGCAGGGGAACGCTACTGTACAGAGGCGAGCGCCGATTCCTGGCGCGCCACGAGAACCTTCGTCAACCGCTCACGGATCAGGGACTTGCGCGTCGCACTCGTGATCTTCTTGCCCGTGAGGTCGGTGACGTAGAACACGTCGACCGCCTTCTCGCCGAACGTGGCGATATGGGCCGAGGCGATATCGAGATTGAGATCGGAGATCTCGCGGGTGACGTCATAGAGAAGGCCGGGGCGGTCGAGACCGTTGATCTCCACCACGGTCAGCGCGTCGGACAGCGTGTTGTCGATCACCACTTGCGGCTCGACGGTGAAGGCCGACAGGCGCGACTTCGGCTTCTTCTTGCTCTGCACGACGTCCGCGGCGCGGGCTTCGCCATGGAGCATCCGCTCGATGGTGGCGGCGATCTTGCGCGCGCGGCGCTCCTCGTCCTCGGCATGGTCGAACTCGCGTTCGAGATGGATGGTGTCGAGGGCCATGCCGTCGCGCGTGGTGGAGATCTGCGCATCGACGATGTTGGCGCCGGCGCCGGTGCAGGCGCCCGCGACCATGGCGAGCAGCCGCGGGTGGTTCGGCGCGAGCAAGGTCACCTCGGTGACGCCGCGGAAGGCGTCGGTGGAAATATGGACGACCACCGAGCGGCCTTGTGCCTCGGCATCGCGCACGAGCTTGGCGTGCTCGGCGATGACGTCGAGGTCGGTACGGAGCCAATAGGCCGGATAGTGGCGGTCGATGAACCGCTCCAAATCCTGGCTCGGCCAGCCCGCCAGGCGCTCGCGCAAGGCATCTTGGGCGCGCGACACGCGCTCGGTGCGGGTCAGCGTCGTGTGTCCGCCACCGAGCAGCGGCTCGGTCTCGAAATAGAGCGTGCGCAGGAGCTGGCCCTTCCAGCCGGTCCATACGCCGGACCCGACAGCGCGGATATCGGCGACGGTGAGGATGAGCAGAAGCTTCAACCGCTCGCGGCTCTGCACGATCTCGGCGAAGTCGCGGATGGTCTTCGGGTCGTTGAGGTCGCGGCTCTGAGCGAACAGGCTCATGGTCAGGTGATGCTCGACGAGCCAGGTGGCGGTCTCGGTCTCGGACGCCGTCAGGCCAAGGCGCGGCCCGAGCTCGCGGGCGATGCGCGCGCCGGCGATGGAATGGTCCTCGTCGCGGCCTTTGGCGATGTCGTGCAGAAGGGCGGCGACATAAAGGGCGCGACGATTGTCGATGGTGCGCACCACCTCGCTCGACACGGGATGGTCGACCGACAGCTTGCCGCGCTCGATGCCGGAGAGGAAGCCGATGGTGCGGATCAGATGCTCGTCCACCGTGAAGTGGTGATACATGTTGAACTGCATCATCGACACGACGCGGCCGAAGTCGCCGATGAAGCGGCCGAGCACGCCTGCTTCGTTCATCTTGCGCAGCGTAGCTTCAGGGTCACGCGCGTCGGTCAGAAGCCGCATGAACAAGCGGTTGGCTGTGGGGTTGCCGCGCAGATCGTCGTCGATCAGCCGGAAGTTGGCCCGGATTTGCCGCAAGACCTCGGGCGAGAACCCAGCCTGGTTCTCATCGGCGAACACGAACAACCGGATGAAGTTGACCGGATCCTTGGCGAAAGCGTCCTTGTCTACGGTCGAAATGCGGCCGTTCTCGATGCGGAAGTCCGAGGTACGGCGCAGCTTGGCGCGGCGCCGCCAGCTGAACGGCGCCAGCAGCGTGTCCAGCGTCGGCACGGACTTCAATTGCTTGAGCTCGAGCGCCGAGCAGACGATCCGCGTGAGCTGCCCGACCTCCTTGGCGATGAGGAAGTAGTGCTTCATGAAGCGCTCGACAGCACTCAAGCCCGCATGCCCGCGATAGCCGAGCCGGTCAGCCATCGCCCGCTGGAGGTCGAAGCTCAAGCGCTCCTCGGGCCGGTCGGTCAGAAAGTGCAGGTGGCAACGCACCGTCCACAGGAACGACTCACAGCGGCGGAAGCTGCGATATTCGTGGGGGGTGAAGACGCCGGCCTCAACGAACTCCTCCTCGGCCTTGTCGGGATAAAGATGCTTGGCGAGCCAGTGCAGCGTGTGCAGATCGCGCAAGCCGCCCGCACCTTCCTTGATGTTGGGCTCGACCTGGTAGCGCGAGGCGCCGGCGCGTGAGTGACGGGCGTCCTGCTCGGCCAGCTTGGCGGCGATGAAGGAACGCGCATCGGTCTCCAACACGTCCTTGCGGAACCGGTGTCGAAAATCGGCGAACAGCTTTTCGTCGCCGAGAATGAGCCGTGCATCGAGCAGCGCGGTGCGGATGGTCATGTCGGACAGGCTCAAGCGGACGCACTGGGCGATGGTGCGCGTGGCGTGGCCGACTTTGAAGCCGAGATCCCACAACAGATAGAGGATGTACTCGGCGACGCTCTCGCCCCACGCCGTCTGTTTGTAGGGAAGCAGGAACAAGAGATCGATGTCGGAGCCCGGCGCGAGAAGACCGCGCCCATAGCCGCCTTGCGCAACCACGGCCATACGCTCGGCGGTGGAAGGATTTTCCGCGCGGTAGATGTGCTCGGTGGTGAAGTCGTAGGTGAGGCGGATCAGCGCGTCCTGGAAATCGGAGAGCCCGGCCGCACAGGCGCGCCCATCGCCGTCCTGCTCAAGGCGTTGCTTGGCGGCAAGCTGCGCCTCGTGGACGAGGGGCTTCAAGCGGTCGACCAGCGCCGCGCGGAGCTGCGAATCCTGTCCGGTATGGGTGCGCGCAATCTCCGCCGTCTCCTCGCGCAGGAGATCGAAGTCGAAATACGGGGCTGGTATCGGTGCGGCTTGGTCCATGGCGGGCGAGGAGTTCTAACACATCGAGGCTTTACGCCTTGCTTTCAAGCAGAGTCTTAAGTCGATAGAGCGCTTCGAGGGCCTCTTTCGGCGTCATGCCGTCCGGATTAAACGTTTCGAGCGCTCGTTCAAGGGCCGAAGGCTCGCCGAACCCGGTGGGCGGCTTCGCGGCCTGGAACAGTGGCAAATCATCGGCCAAATCAGCGGGTTTCGGACGCCCGTCCGCTTTCTCCAGCTCCTCCAGCACCTCGCTGGCGCGGGCAAGAACCGGCCCCGGGAGGCCGGCGAGCTTGGCCACGTGGATGCCGTAGGAGCGGTCGGCGGCCCCCGCCACCACGCGATAGAGGAACACGATCTCGTCGCGCCACTCCTTGACCTCAACCGTGGCGTTGGCCGCATTCGCCAGCCTGTCGGCGAGCGCGGTCAGCTCGTGGTAGTGGGTCGCAAAGAGGACGCGCGCGCGGTTCACCTCGTGCAGATATTCGAGTGTGGCCCAGGCGATCGACAGCCCATCGAAAGTCGCCGTGCCGCGGCCGATCTCGTCGAGGACGACGAAGGAGCGCGGTGTCGCCTGATTGAGGATCGAGGCGGTCTCGACCATCTCCACCATGAAGGTCGAGCGGCCGCGCGCGAGATCGTCCGCGGCGCCGACGCGGCTGAACAGACGGTCGACGACGCCGATATGGGCCGACTTCGCCGGCACGAAGGCACCGGACTGCGCCAGCACGACGATGAGCGCGTTCTGGCGTAGGAAGGTCGACTTGCCCGCCATGTTAGGGCCGGTCACCACGAGAATGCGCGTGCCGCCATCCGCGTCTTCACTGCCGAGCCGGCAGTCATTGCCGATGAAGCTTGCGCCATCGGCGCGCCGCAAATTCTGCTCGACCATGGGGTGACGGCCTTCTTCGACAGCGAAGACGAGGCTTCCGTCGATCGCGGGCCGCACATAGTTCTGCTCGACCGCCAGCTCGGCGAGGCCGCCATAGTGATCGAGCTCGGCGAGCGCGGCGCTTGCTGCCGACAGAGTTTGTTCCTCGGCGAGCACGTCCTTGATGAGCGTGGCGAAGATGTCGAGCTCGAGCGCGAGCGCGCGGTCGGCAGCGGAAGTGATGCGGGCTTCGAGCTCGGCAAGCTCGGGCGTCGAGAAGCGCACCGCATTCGCCATGGTCTGGCGGTGGATGAAGGTCTCCAGGTGCGGCGGCTTTGTCAAAGTCGGCGCATGCAGCGCGGTGACCTCCACGAAATAGCCGAGCACGTTGTTGTGGCGCACTTTGAGCGACTTCACGCCGGTCGCATCGGCATAGGTCGCTTGCAGGCCGGCGATCACTTGCCGGCTTCCGTCGCGCAGCTTCCGGTGCTCATCGAGATCGCCGTTATAGCCTTCGCGGATAAAGCCGCCGTCGCGGGCGTTGACGGGAAGCTCCTCGGCGAGCGCGGCGGACAGCGACTGCTCGATTTCGGTTGGCGCGGCGGCGAGACGCTCGACAATGCCCATCAGCTCGCGCGGCAGGCCGAACGCTTCGCCGGCGCGCAAGAGACGCGCCGCGAGATCGTGCGCGGCGAGGATGGCCGCGCGCACCGCGCCGAGATCGCGGGGACCGCCGCGGCCCAATGCGAGCCGGGCAAGCGCGCGGGCGAGATCGGGCGCGGCTTTCAGCGCGTCGCGCAACTCTGCGCGCAGTCGCGGCTCGCCCACGAGATAGGCGACGGCGTCGAGCCGCGCGTTCACCGCATCGACGTCGGTCAGGGGGCTTCCGAGCCGGCTTGCCAACTCTCGCGCGCCGGCGGCAGTGACGGTGCGGTCGACGGCGGCCAAGAGGCTTCCGGCGCGGGTGCCTTGATTGGAGCGGGCAAGCTCCAGATTGGTGCGGGTCGCGGCATCGATGACCAGAAGGCTGCCGGCGGTCTCTTTGCGCGGCGGCCGGAGCAGCGGCGCCTTGCCGACCTGGGTGATCTCCACATAGGTGAGGAGGCCGGCAAGGGCGGCAAGCTCGGCGCGGGTGAAGTCGCCGAAGGCATCGAGCGCGGCAACGCCAAGCCGCTCTTTCAGAGCCCGCTCGCCGCGCACGGAATCGAAATGCGCGCGCGGGACCGGCGTCATTGCCGACCCCGCCTCGCCGACCACACGGCGAACATCTGCCTCGCCTGCGAGATCGTCGCCGACCAGCACCTCGCCGGGCTTGATCCGCGCAAGCTCGCCGGGAAGATCGACGAAGCGCACCGACGCCGCGATCAGCTCGCCGGTCGAGATGTCGATCGAGGCGAGCGCGATCACCGGCTCGGCGCCGTCCTTCTTCGGCTCCCGGAACAGAGCGGTGAGGAAATTGTGCGCGCGGGCATCGAGCAGCGACTCCTCGGTCAACGTGCCCGGGGTGACGAGCCGCACCACGTCGCGGCGGACCACGGACTTCGGCCCGCGCTTCTTGGCCTCGGCCGGGTCCTCGGTCTGCTCGCAGACGGCGACGCGGAAGCCCTGGGCGATCAGGCGCTGGAGATAATCGTCGGCGGCATGGACCGGCACGCCGCACATGGGAATGTCCTCGCCAAGATGCTTGCCGCGCTTGGTGAGCGCGATGCCGAGCGCGCGCGAGGCGAGGGCCGCATCGTCGAAGAACAGCTCGTAGAAGTCTCCCATGCGATAGAACAGGAGGCTGTCGGCGTTGGCCGCCTTGATCTCGAGGTACTGCGCCATCATCGGCGTGGCGTCCGGTGACGGAACCGGCACGCGGCCGCTCAAAGGCGATTTCGCATCGTCCGCCATGTCGGCCCTCACCACGTAACCTCGCCCTTGGCCTTCGTGAGCCGTTCGGTCACCTCGGGACTCATGCCATAGAACCACACGCCGCCGAGGAGATTGCGAAACTTTGGATTGCGCTCGGCTTCGGCCACCACGGCGTCGACCACGGGCCCGTCCTGGTCAGGGATCAGATCCTCCAGCATGCCGGCGGCGAGCAGCCCGAGCACGTTCGGATTGTCCTCGATCTCGAGGATCGCCTTGACCAGGTCGAGCGCGCCGAGCGGATCGTTGGCGACAAGCTCGTGCTGAAAGTCGAACATCTCACCCCAGTCGTCGTCACGCTCTCTTTCAAGGTCGGATCGCGAGGTGATCTCGACCCACGCGGCCGCAAGCTCGGGTAGCGGCAACGCCGCAAAGTCGGGAGGCTCCGACTTGGTGCGCGTCTTGTTGTGCCAGGCGCGGTAGGCCGGCTCGTCGGCTATGGCGAGGAGGCGTCGCCGGACTTGCGGATTCTCGACCATGCCATTGTCAATCGAGGCCGCTTTTCGCCCCATCAGCCAGCGGAAGCGGGGCTGGCGCAAAGCCAACTCTTGCAAGGGGGAGGCGACGCGGGCGGCATGGAAGACGAGAAGCTGGCCGAGAACCTTCCCCTCGGCCAGAAGCACGACGATCTCATCGTCGGGCTCGCTTGCGAGCGCGGCTTCAATGAAGGCGATGCCGCGCTCCGGCGTGGCATGGGAGAGCCGGTCGAAATACATCTTGAAGGCGTGGGTGCCGGCCGTCTGGTCCTTGAGGCTGGTGGTGCTCACGATCCGCCAAGCCCGGACCAGATCCTCCATCGGCAGGTCCGCGAGTTGTGCCTCGACCTCCTCGGCGGAGGGAGGCGGATCGACCTCGCCGCCGGAGGCGTCACAAAACCCGAGCACCTCGTCGCACCAGCCCATCTTAAGCGTGGTAGCTTCTCCACCCTGACCGCACAAGGCCGCCGCAAACGAGAGTTGGGGAAAGGGCTTTTCCCGCCGCGGAGCCTCCTCTAGGGTGCGCCGCTTCGGCCCGGTTGCTCAGGAGATTTCGACATTATCCGCCCGTCCAAACGCGCGCCCGACGCGCTTCGCCCCATCAGCCTCGAGCGCGCCGTGTCGCGCCACGCCGAGGGTTCCTGCCTCGTCCACTTCGGCGAGACCCATGTGCTGTGCACGGCGACAGCCGGCGAGCCGGTGCCGCCATGGCTCAAGGGCTCGGGCCGCGGCTGGGTGACGGCGGAGTACGGCATGCTGCCGCGCGCCACCACCGAGCGCACGCGGCGCGAGGCGTCGGCCGGCAAGCAGTCCGGGCGCACACAAGAGATTCAGAGGCTGATCGGCCGTTCGCTGCGCGCCGTGACCAATCTCTCGGCGCTGGGCGAGAAGCAGATCATCGTCGATTGCGACGTGCTTCAGGCCGACGGCGGCACGCGCACCGCATCGATTACCGGCGCTTGGGTCGCGGTCCACGATGCCGTCGCTTGGATGCAAGCGCGCAACATGATCACCTCCAACGTGCTGCGCGACCACGTCGCCGCGGTGAGTTGCGGACTCTATGGCGGCGAAGCGGTGCTCGATCTCGATTATGCCGAGGACTCGGAAGCCGATGCTGACGCGAATTTCGTGATGACGGGCTCCGGCGGCATCGTCGAGGTACAAGGCACGGCGGAGACCGAGCCGTTCAGCCAAGAGCAATTCGATCAACTGATGCTGCTTGCGCGCAAAGGCATCGCCGAGCTCGTCGAACTTCAGAAGCTCACCGTTGCTTAAGCCCGGCACGATCCATCGCGGTTCGAAGCTCGTCATCGCCAGCCACAACGAGGGCAAGGTGTGGGAGTTCGGCGAGCTGTTCGCGCCGTTGGGCATCACCTGCATATCCGCTGGCAGCCTCGATCTGCCGGAGCCCGCGGAGACCGGCGAGACCTTCGAGGCGAACGCCCTGCTCAAGGCGCGCGCCGCGGCTTCTGCCGCGAAGCTGATCGCGATTGGCGACGATTCAGGGCTGGAGGTCGAGGCGCTCGGCGGGCAGCCCGGCGTCCACTCGGCGCGCTGGGGCGGGCCGGAGCGAGACTTCGGCAAGGCCATGACCCGGGTACATGAGGAACTGGAAGCGACCGGCGGGGCGTACACCCGCGCCAACTTCACGTGCGCGCTGGCGCTTGCGACCCCGATCGGCGAGGACGCGGTATTCACGGGCAAAGTGTTCGGGTCCATCGTTTGGCCGCGACGAGGGACGCACGGCTTCGGTTATGATCCCATCTTCGTGCCGGACGGCTATCATGAGACGTTCGGCGAGATGGATCCTGAGCTCAAGAACGCGCTGTCGCACCGCATGCGAGCCTTCGAGCAGTTGATGGACGCGACCTACTCCAATGACGCGTGACGAACCGTTCGGCGTCTATGTGCATTGGCCCTTCTGCAAGGCCAAGTGTCCTTATTGCGACTTCAATTCGCATGTGCGCCATGGCGGCATCGACGAGGCGCGGTTCCTCGCCGCCTATCTGACCGAGCTGAAGTATTTCGCAGGCCGCGCGCCGGGCCGCACCGTTTCAAGCATCTTCTTCGGCGGCGGCACGCCGTCGCTCATGCAACCCCGTACGGTCGCGGCGATCCTCGATGGCATCGCACGTCATTGGGCCGTGGCTGACGACGCCGAGATCACGCTCGAGGCCAACCCGACGAGCGTCGAGGCTGAGAACTTCGCAGGCTATGCCGCCGCCGGCGTCAACCGCCTGTCGCTCGGCGTGCAGGCCCTCGACGATTCCAGCCTCAAGGCTCTGGGACGCCGGCATACGGTGGACGAAGCGCTTGCCGCGCTCGATCTCGCCAAGCAGAATTTCGGTCGCGTGTCGTTCGACCTGATCTATGCGCGCGAAGGGCAGACGATCCGCGATTGGCAAGGCGAGCTGACGCGCGCGCTCACGCACGCGGCCGATCACCTGTCGCTCTATCAGCTCACCATCGAGGACGGCACGCCGTTCGCCGCGCGCCATGCCGCGGGACGTTTAAGCGTGCCGGACGGCGACATAGCGAGCGCGATGTATCTGCTGACGCAGGAGCTCTGCGAGAAAGCAGGTCTTGCCGGCCTACGAGATCTCGAACCACGCGCGGCCGGGATCGGAATCGCGTCACAACCTCGTCTATTGGCGGGGCCACGACTATGCCGGCATCGGCGCCGGCGCCCATGCCGCATCACCGAGGGCGGCGCTAAGCGCGCGCTATCGACGATCAAGTCGCCCGAGGCCTGGCTCGCCCAAGTCGAAGCGGAAGGGCACGGGCTTGCCGGCGACGAGTCCTTGAGCACGCAAGAAGCGGCAGAAGAATATCTCCTAATGGCGCTGCGGCTGGCCGAGGGCATGGACCTCGCGCGCTTCGCCGCGCTCAGCGGGCACGCGATCGATGAGGCGCAGCTTCATGGGCTGGAAGGCGACGGCCTCGTCGCCCGGAACGGCAGCCGGCTCGTGGCGACGCGGTCGGGACGGCTGGTGCTCGAGCGGCTGATCCTCGAGCTCGCCGCCTAGTCGCTCACGACCTAGTACGACGAAGCGGTGGTGAAAGAGCGCGGCGCGGAGTCGATCACGCGCGGGCCCCCTTGGCGGACCTCGAGAATGGCGAGACCGCGCTCGGAGGTGCCGTCAGGCAGCAAGCGGAACAGGCCATCGACGCCGGCGAAGCCGCTCGGACGCGTGAGCTGCGAATACGAATAGCGCTGGCCCGGCGGATTCTGCGACAGCGACACGGCGAGGCTCACTGCGTCATAGCCGAGGCTCGCGATACGCGGCGGCGTGCCGCCAAAGGTCTTGGCGTAGCTCTGCGCGAACTTGTTCCAGCCGCTCGGGTCCGGCGCGGGATACCAGCCGCCGTCGAGCGCCCGCGCATTGCCCACATTCGGATAATCCCACTGGCCGGTGCCGATGAACTGCACGCTCGCGCTGGTGACGCCGGCATTGGCGAGCAGCGGCGCCAGCGCGGGAAGCTCTTCGCGGCCGGCGGGCAGGAACAGCGCATCGATCTGCTGGCCCGACTTGATGGCGGTGGCGATCTGCTGGACGGCGCCTGACATGCCGGACGCGCTGAAGCTTGCCCGGACCGGCGCATTGCCGCCGCCCGAAGCGACAGCCTTGGCGAAGGCAGCCTCGGCGATGCGCCCATAAGCAGTTTGCGGCACGAGCACCGCGAAGTTCCGTTTGCCGCGCGACATCGCGAAGGAAACGATGCGCGGCACGTCGCGGCCGGCGAGGAAGCTCAAGAGATAGACGCCGCTGCCGGCGACCTTCTCGTCGCTGGAGAAGGCAATCATGGGAACGCCGGCACGGCGGGCGGCATCGGATGCGCCGCGCACTTCTTGCGCGAAGAGCGGACCGATAATCAGCTCGGCACCCTCCCGAATTGCGCTCTCCGCCGCCGCGCGAGCGCCTTGCGGCGTGCCTTTCGTGTCCTTGGGCACGAGCGAGACGTTGGGATTGTCGAAATCGAACAGCGCGAGCTCTGCCGCCTGCTTGATGCCCTTGGCGACGGACGCCGTCGAGCCGCCGCGCAGTCATGGGCAGAAGAAGCGCGACCTTGACCGTGCCGGTCGATCCGGTGATGCCGCCCGCGGGCATGCTGACGCCGCCGCCGCCGCCAGGGGCGCCACATGCGCTGAACAGCACCGCGATGAGCATCGTGGCGAGGACGAGCTTGATGGCGCTCAAGTGATGGCGAAGCGTGCTCGGAATGGCTTTAGTCCCCGCAAAGCCTTGTTGGACAAAGCCTTGACCCCAAACATGGCCCAATCGTGATGGACGCGGGCGGACTATATCACGTAACGTTTCGGCGACCAGGGCAAGGCGCGCTGCTCCTTGACGCAGGAATGCCTGGAGCGGCCGGCAGAAGCAGGCTTCGCGCGTGCAAGACCATCGCAACGAGGATCATGATACGGCCGCCGGACGGACGGTGACCCGCGCCGGCGAGACGCTCGCCGAGATCATGGCGCGGCCGCTTCCCGCCGGGCTCTATCTCGTGGCGACGCCGATCGGCAATCTCGGAGACATCTCGCTCCGGGCGCTTTCCGTGCTGGCGCGGGCGCAGGTGATCGCGGCGGAGGACACGCGCCACTCCAAGAAGCTCCTTTCGCATTTCGGCATTCGGGGCGAGCTCACGCCGTATCACGAGCACAACGCCGAGCGGGAACGGCCGCGGCTTCTTTCGCGCATCCACGCCGGCCAGGCGATCGCGCTCATCTCCGACGCCGGCACGCCGCTCGTCTCAGACCCCGGCTACAAGCTCGTGCGCGAGGCGCTCGACCAAGGTTTGATGGTGACCAGCCTTCCAGGGCCGTCCGCCGCGCTTGCCGCGCTGACGAATTCCGGGCTTCCCACCGATACGTTTCTGTTCGCCGGCTTTCTGCCGCCGAAGTCGGGGCCTCGTCGTACGCGGCTTGCGGCGCTGAAAGAGGTACCGGCGACGCTGATCCTGTTCGAGACGGCCCCGCGGCTCGCCAAGAGCCTCGCCGACATGGCGGAGGTGCTGGGCCCCCGCGAGGCGGCAATCGCGCGGGAGCTGACCAAACTGCACGAGACGGTGACGCGCGGGAAGCTGGATGCGCTTGCCGACGCGATCGCCGCAGGCGAGCCACCGAGAGGCGAGGTCGTGGTGGTCATCGCGCCGCCGACAGCAGACGAGACCGAGGTCACCGACGATCGGATCGTGGCGGATCTCGAAGCGGCCCTGAAGACGGAGAGCTTCCGCGACGCGGTGCGCGGCGTCACCGAGGCGCTGAACGTCAAGCGCGCCCGGGTGTACGAGCTCGGGCTTACGCTCACCCGCAAGCGCGACTGACATGCGGCATGAACGGATCAGAGCCTATCGACGCGGCGTCTTCGCCGAGACGCTTGCCGCAGCTCTCTTCCGCCTCAAGGGCTACGCAATCGTGGCGCGCCGCTACCGTTCACCCGTGGGCGAGATCGACTTCGTCGCCCTGAAAGGAAAACGGCTCGTCTTCGTCGAGGTGAAGCGGCGCAAGACCACGGACGACGCGGCCTGGACGCTTCCCGCCAAGCAGCGGCGGCGCATCGTGCGCGCCGCGCAATATTGGCTCGTGAGCCACCCGGACTACGTTGGTCACGACATCGCCTTCGACGTGGTGCTGACGGCGCCGTGGCGCTGGCCGCTTCATATCGCGAACGCATTTCCCGTTTGACGAAGGGCGGTCTTTGGCGCGAGCTTGCCCCGCTCAAACGAGGAACGGCACCAAAACCATGGCTCTCAAAGTCGCCTTTCAGATGGACCCCATCGAGCGCATCGATATCAGGGGCGATTCCACCTTCGCGCTCCTGCTCGAGGCGCAGTGGCGCGGCCATGACGTGTTCTATTACACGCCTCAGGACCTTTCGCTGTGCGACGGCAAGCTTCTGGCGCAAGGGCACAGCCTCACGGTGGAGGACAAGCCGGGCGATCATTATCGGCTCGCGCATCCGCGCACCGTGGACCTCGCCGAATTCGACGTGGTCCAGCTCCGCCAGGACCCGCCCTTCGACATGGCCTATATCACCACGACGCATCTGCTTGAGCGGCTGCAGCCCGAGACGCTGGTGGTCAACGATCCGGCGGCGGTACGCAACTCGCCGGAGAAAGTATTCGTGCTCGACTTTCTCGACCTGATGCCGCCGACGCTGGTCACGCGCTCCCTCGACGAGATCCGCGCCTTCCGCGACAAGCACAAGGACATCGTGGTGAAGCCGCTCTACGGCAACGGCGGCGCGGCCATCTTCCGCATCGCCGAGGGCGACACCAATCTCAACTCGCTGATCGAGCTCTTGGGCATGACGTTCCGCGAGCCGATCATGGTGCAGCGCTACCTCCCTCAGGTGCGCGCCGGCGACAAGCGCATCATCCTCGTCGACGGCGCGGTGGCCGGCGCCATCAACCGCGTACCGTCGGCCGACGAGACGCGCTCCAACCTGCATGTGGGCGGGACCGCGGAAGCGACCACGCTCACGCCGCGCGACAAGGAGATCTGCGCGCGGCTCGGGCCGGAGCTGAAGAAGCGCGGACTGATCTTCGCCGGCATCGACGTGATCGGCGACTACCTCACCGAGATCAACGTCACCTCGCCGACCGGCATCCGCCAGGTGCAGCAATTCGGCGGCGCCGATATCGCGGCGATGATCTGGGACGTGATCGAGAAGAAGGTTGCAGCCAGGAGGGCATGATGGGGGACGCGAAGGGCCTGGGCGCGATGTTCGACGCCCATACCGAAGCGGAGTTCAAGCTGCGCGACATCGACGCGACCATGGCCACGATGGGCGAGGCGCCACATGTGACCCATGTGCCGACCATGACCGGGGGCAACGGGCGTGACGCCGTGCGCCACTTCTACGAGACATGGTTCATCGGCCACTGGCCCGAGGATCTCTCCATCACCCAGGTGTCCCGCACCGAAAGCGACACCCAAGTCGTCGACGAGGTGATCCTCTCCTTCACCCACGACTGCGAGATGCCGGCGATCCTCCCGGGGGTGAAGCCGACGGGGCGGAAGGTGACCATCCCCTTCGTGGTGGTGGTCGGCGGCGACGGCGGCAAGGTGCATTTCGAGCGCATCTATTGGGATCAGGCGAGCGTGCTCGCGCAGGTCGGACTCATCGATGCGGCGCGCCTGCCGGTTTCCGGCGCCGAGCAGGCGGCGCGGCTCCTCGATCCCACGCTTACGTCGAATGCGCTGATCCCAAAGTCTTGACGGGCGCCGTCGCTTTCGCCGCGCGCTAGCTCTTCGGCTTCCTGGAGGTGGACGGTTTCTTCCGAACTGCGGCTTGCTTTTTTTTCGGCGCGGGTTTCCGCTTTGACTTCGCCGGCATTGGATCGCCCGCGACTTCCATGAGCGGTTCCCGTCTCGCACGTCTCAACCGTCGGCGCGGCTGTGCGCCGGCGTCTCCCCGCCGGCGTCTGGCGAACACGGCCAAGCCGTGGGCGAGGACGCCCGCGCCCCAGCCGAGCGCCACCCAGTAGAACCACCATTTCTGCGGCGTGACGGTCAGATTGACGACGAAGAGCAAAATGATCACCGCCACATAGGCGAACAGATGCACGGTGAAAGCCCGCGCTTTCGGATCGACGAAGACGCGCTCGGGCCGGTGCGTCTTGCGCAACAGAAGCGCAAGCCCGTGCGCCGCCACCCCGATGCCCCAGCCGAACAGCACCCAGATAAACCAGAGCTTATCCGGGGTGAGCCAGAGATTGACGGCGGCGCAAATGACGACGGCCGCCGCATAGACAGCGAGGTGGATGAAGAAGACACGCGTCGCCAAGTCCTTGACCATGAAGTCATCCCCCTATGGGCCGGTGAAGCGCGAGTTGAAGATCATCGGCCCGCGCCGGCGTGCATTGACCCTCAACAATAGCGCCTGAGAGACGCTTGCGTGCATCGTTCCCATGACAAACGATGTTCCCTTATTGTTCTTGCACTGACTACGCCTCTTGGCTAAAGTGGTGGCGGGCTGAGAACTGGGGGTTTTCGTATGTTCGCGCGGGTCACCACGGTCGCCTTCGAAGGCATCGAGGCCTGCGCCGTGGACGTCCAGGTCCAGATCAGTCCCGGCATGCCCGCCTTCGCCATTGTCGGCCTGCCCGACAAGGCGGTGGCCGAGAGCCGCGAGCGGGTGCGGAGCGCCCTGAACGCCATCGGGCTGGCGCTGCCGCCGAAGCGCATCACCGTCAATCTGGCGCCGGCCGATCTGCCGAAAGAAGGCAGCCATTACGATCTTCCCATCGCGCTCGGCGTCATGGCGGCGACGGGGGCTGTCGCACGGGATGCCATCGAAGGCTATTGCGTGCTGGGCGAGCTCGCGCTCGACGGCTCGATCGCCGCGGTGGCCGGCGCGCTGCCGGCGGCGATCGGTGCGAATGCGCTTCACAAAGGCCTGATCTGTCCCAGCGCTTGCGGGGCGGAAGCGGCGTGGGCCGCCGCCGACATGCCGGTCCTGGCGCCTTCCGACCTGCTCCAGCTCATCAACCACTTCAAGGGCTTGCAGACCTTGCGGCGCCCGGTGGCGACGCCCGACCCGGCCGATGAGGCGATGCCCGATCTCAAGGACATCAAAGGTCAGGAGACGGCGAAGCGCGCGCTCGAACTGGCCGCGGCCGGCGGCATCATCTTCTCATGATCGGGCCACCCGGGGCCGGCAAGTCGATGCTGGCGCGGCGGCTGCCCTCGATCCTGCCGCCGCTCGCGCCCGCCGAGATGCTCGAAGTGAGCATGATCCGCAGCCTCGCCGGCGACCTTGCCGGCGGGCGCATCAGCCGCAACCGGCCGTTCCGCGCGCCGCATCACTCGGCAAGCATGGCGGCGCTGGTCGGCGGCGGCACGCGGCCGCGGCCCGGCGAAGCGGCGCTCGCCCATCTCGGCGTGCTGTTCCTCGACGAGCTGCCGGAGTTCAACCCGCAAGTGCTCGATGCGCTCCGCCAACCGCTCGAGACCGGCGAGACGATCATCGCGCGCGCCAACCACCGCATCGCTTACCCGTCGCGCGTCCAGCTCATCGCCGCCATGAACCCGTGCCGCTGCGGGCACGCGGGCGAGCCGGGCTATGTGTGCCGCCAGGGAAGGGTTGCGCCGATCGTTACCAGGCCCGCATCTCCGGGCCGATGCTCGACCGCATCGATCTTCAGATCGAGGTGCCCGCGGTCTCCGCTGCCGATCTCGTTCTGCCGCAGCCTTGCGAAGGCAGCGCCGAGGTGCGCGCCCGCGTCACGGCCGCACGTGAGCGACAGACCGCGCGCTACGCCGCGCTCGGCTTGCCAAGGGTTCGCACCAACGCGGAATGCGACGGGGCGCTGCTCGAGGAGATCGCCGCACCCGAGCCTCAAGGCCTCTCGCTGCTGCGCGATGCCGCCAACGCGCTCTCCTTGAGCGCGCGAGGCTACCATCGGACGCTCCGGGTCGCCCGCACGCTGGCCGACCTCGATCGGCGAGGAGAAAGTGGCCCGCATCCACGTCGCCGAAGCCTTGAGCTACCGGGGCGAAACCTTGCGCCGGGCCCAGGCCGCCGCCTGAGAAACGCCTGCCGCTAAAGGCTTTTTCAAGCTTTCTCTGCTTGAGTCACGCCCAAAGAAACCGCCAGGCCCTAAGGCCCGGCCATAATCGACGGCGTCGACAGTGCAGCGTAGGACTTGGCAGAGCTTCGGCGCCGCGGGCGCCGGCGGGGTTGGTGTGCGGGTGGCGTTGAGCTTCTTCGCCCTGACGCTGATTGCGCTGTCCTTCGCGCTCCTCGGGGTCACCACCACGTTTGCCCTGCTTCCCCTCGTGCTCGGCGTGGCCCTGCTCGCAGCCGTGGCGGATCGTAAAGTTGAAAACGGCAGCGCACGGCTCGAGGCGCTTACGGAGCGGCTCGATTCGAGCCTCGAATCCCTCAAGGACCTGCAGTGGGAGGTGCGCGAGCGCGAGGCCCGCTACCGCGATCTGCTCGATCACCAGGGTGATGTCATCGTCCGCCGCGACGCCGACGGCCGGCTCTCCTTCGTCAACGATGCGTTCTGCCGGACCTTCGGCATGGAGCGCGACGGCGCGCTCGGTCAGGTGTTCCATCTTCCCGCTCTCAATGACGACCGCGACGAGACCAACCTGTCCAACCGCAGCGACGAGCGGCAAAGCCGTGTCGTAGAGCTCTCGACCGCCGCGGGCCCGCGCTGGTTCGTGTGGGAGGACTTCGTCGTCTCCGGCCACGAAGGCGGCGTGAGCGAGATCCAGAGCGTCGGCCGCGACATCACCGAACAGCGCGCGGCGGAGCTGGCGCTTGCCGATGCGCGCGACCAGGCGATGACCGCGAGCCACGCCAAGTCGCGCTTTCTCGCCTCCATGAGCCACGAGATCAGGACGCCGATGAACGGCATTCTCGGCATGGCCGGGCTTCTGCGAGATACCGAGCTCTCGCCGGAGCAGCGCACCTATGCGCGCGCCATCTCGACCTCGGCTACGACGCTGTTGTCGCTGATCGACGAGGTGCTCGACTTCTCCAAGATCGAGGCCGGCAAGATCGAGCTTCGCGTCGCCCCGTTCGACATTGCCGACGCGGCGCAAGGCGTGGTCGAGCTGCTGGCCCCGCGCGGGCGCGACAAGGGTCTCGAGATCGGCTGGTTCGCAAGCGCCCGATCTGCCGAAGACCGTGATCGGCGACGAGATGCGCGTGCGCCAGATTCTGATGAACCTCATGGGCAACGCCATCAAGTTCACCGATCATGGCGGCGTGGCGCTGACGCTGGGGCTCGCGCCAGGTACACCGCATAGCGACAGTACGATCCTGCGCTTTGCCGTGCGCGATACGGGACCCGGCGTGCGGCCCGACGCGATCGAGCGGATTTTCGCCGAGTTCGAGCAGGCCGAGCAGGGGCCGGCGCGCCGGCATGGCGGCACCGGTCTCGGCCTTGCCATCTCGAAGCGGCTCGTCGACGAGATGGGCGGGCGCATCGACGTGGCAAGCATGCCTGGCGCCGGCGCGACGTTCACCGTCGAGCTGCCGTTTGCCACGCCTGCCCCTATCGGGGAGCTCGGAGCGGAATGGCCGCGGCCGCATGAGGGCGAGCGGGTTCTCATCGTGCTCGAAGGCGCCATCGAGGCGGCGCTCGTGGGCGACCTTCTGGTCGCCATGGGCGCAAGCGTGGCGCGGGTCAGAGAGAAGGACGCCCCGCGCGTGGCCTCCGACGCTGCGGCCAAGGGCATGCCGTTCAGCGCGCTACTGACCGACAAGGCCAATGTCGATGCGGGCGTCGGCCGCCTCCTGCCACAGCTCGCCGCGCCGCAAGGCGCGGCCCACGCGCCGCGGGCCGTGGTGACCATTGATCCCGGTGAGCGGGGTGATATTCCGAACCTCCGCGCGCAAGGCTTCAACGGCTATCTCGTGCGTCCGTTGCGGCCACTCTCGGCGCTGACCCAGCTCTTCGGTGACACCGACAGGGGACAATCCAGAAGCGTCGATGCGGCCATGCCGCGGGCGCAGTCTCACGCCATGGATAGCGCGGCAGGACTGTCCGTGCTTCTCGCCGAGGACAACGACATCAATGCGCTCCTTGCCTCGACGGTTCTGGAGAAGTCCGGTGCCCGCGTGGTGCGTGCGCGAGACGGGGCGGAGGCGATCGCCAAGGCGCGCGGCGAACGCATCGTTGGCGAAGCTCGGGGCTTTGACCTTGTGCTGATGGATATCCACATGCCCGACATGGACGGGGTCGAGGCGGCGCGGGGCATCAGGGCGCTCTATGCCGAAGACGCGCGGCCCGGTGTGGGGCGCCCGCCGATCGTGGCGCTCACAGCCAATGCTTTTGCCGAGGACCGGGCCGCCTATCTCGCCGCCGGGCTCGACGATTATCTGGCCAAGCCTTTCGACCGGCAGGACCTCGCGGCGCTCCTCGCCCGCTGGGGTGGTGCGGCAGAGAATCACGGCCAGACCGGCGCGGGCGCGGCTTGAGCCGCCAACGCGAAACCGGCTCTCTCCCTCGCTTTCCCCAGCCTGTCACATAGACTTCGAATTGGTTTGCTAACCGGCTTCTGTTGTGGCCGAATCGGGGCAACCGCAGGCCTGTGCTTTGCGTTGGTAGCCTGAGGAGTCCCGTGGCGCGTTCCCCGAAAATCTGCGAAACGGGCTAAAGCATGCCGATGAAACCAACGTCAGGAAGACTTTCGGGCCGATTGCGCGGTGGGGTCATGTTTCCAGGGCTGACGTTCAGACCGGGCCAGAGCGGCGGCCTGCCCTTCATGGGACGGCGGCGCGTCCCCTCGACGGGACTTCGGGGCCGCTTCCAGCCACCCAAGATTTATGGACGCATCGGACAGCTCGAAGTGCGGCTTGCCCGCAAGAAGAGCGAGATCCGGCGTGCCCAGCGTCTCCGCTACAAGGTCTTCTACGAAGAGATGTCGGCGACCCCCGGCGCGCTCGCCATGTTGTCGCGACGCGACGAGGACGTTTTCGACCCGATCTTCGACCATCTGCTCGTTATCGACAGGGGTGATCCCGCCAAGAAGGGCTGGCGGCGCTCGCAGGTGGTCGGCACCTATCGCGTGCTCCGCCAAGATATCGCCGAGTTGAACGACGGCTTCTACACCCAAGGCGAATACGATATCGCGCCGCTGATCCAGTCGAAGCCCGACTGCAGCTTTATCGAACTTGGCCGCTCCTGCGTGCTGAAGCCTTATCGGAACAGGCGGACGCTTGAGCTCCTGTGGCAAGGCGTGTGGTCTTATGTGCGTGAGCACGGCGCCGACGTCATGATCGGCTGCGCGAGCTTCCCTGGCACCGATCCATCCGCCCATGCTTTGGCTCTGAGCTTCCTCCACCACACGGCGCTCGCGCCGGAGGAGTGGCGCGTCCGGGCCCATGAGCATTTGCGCGTCGACATGAACATGATGCCGAAAGACGCGGTCAATTTGCGCGCGGCGGTGAAGGCCCTGCCGCCCTTGATCAAGGGCTATCTCAGGGTCGGCGCCTATGTCGGCGACGGCGCGGTCATCGACTACCAGTTTGGCACCACCGACGTCTTCATCGTCATGCCGGTCGAGGCGATCAATACCCGCTACTTTGCCCATTTCGGCACGCCGGACGAGCTTGCCGATCCCATCGCGTCGGACTTCGGCCCCCTTAACTAGGCTTTTTGCCTGTTTGACGGGGCTCCGAGCGCTCCTTAGATTTCCCGTATGGGTCATAACGACGTCAAAGGCGCACGGCTCGCGGCCGAGGCCGCCGTGAACTTGCGCCAGCTCAACGAGCGTTCGCGCGAAATCTTCAAGCGCATCGTCGAGACATATCTGGAGACCGGGGAGCCGGTCGGCTCGCGCAATCTGAGCCGGGCGCTGCCGATGACGCTGTCGCCCGCGTCGGTGCGTAACGTCATGTCTGACCTCGAAAGCCTCGGCCTCATCTATGCGCCGCATACGAGCGCGGGGCGGCTTCCGACGCAGACGGGCTTGCGCCTGTTCGTCGACGGCCTGCTTGAGATCGGCGACATCACCGAAGCCGAGCGCAATCAAATCGAGGCGCGCATGGTGGCCGGCGGCCGGCGCCGCGGGGTCGACGACTTCCTCGCCGAAGCCGGCGAGATGCTGTCGGGACTGTCGCGCTGCGCCGGCGTGGTGCTGGCCGAGAAGCAGAGCAAGACGCTGCGCCAAGTCGAGTTCGTCAATCTCGGGCAAGGCAAGGCACTTGCCGTGCTGGTCGGCGATGACGGCGACGTCGAGAACCGCATCGTCACCCTGCCCGAAGGCCTGCCGCTCTCTTCGCTCAACGAGGCGACGAACTACATCAACGCACGGATCGGCGGGCTGACGCTCGCCGATGCGCGCAGCCGCATCGAGGCGGAAATCGAGGCGCGCCGCGCACAGCTCGACGAGCTGACGGCGCGCGTCGTAACCGACGGGCTCGCCACCTGGTCGGGCGACGCCGACGACCGCCAGAGCCTGATCGTCTGCGGCCGGGCGCATCTTCTGGAAGACGTGCACGCGATGGAGGACCTGGAGCGTGTGCGGCTGCTGTTCGAGGACCTCGACGCCAAGAAGGATCTCATTCAGCTCTTGGGGCTCGCCGAACGCGCCGATGGCGTGCGCATCTTCATCGGCTCGGAGAACAAGCTGTTCTCGCTGTCGGGCTCGGCGCTGATCGTCTCGCCATTCGAGGACTCCGAGCAGCGAATCGTCGGCGTGCTCGGCGTCATCGGCCCGACCCGGCTCAATTACGCACGCATCATTCCCATGGTTGACTACACGGCAAGGTTACTCGGGCGGCTCGTCCCCTAATCCTTGCTCCCCAGTTCCAAGAGCCTTGTCCCTTGATTTTTTTGGGCTCCCGGTTGATACCCCGAGTTTCCCTGTTCAACCCCAATCGCCGAGCGAACCATGCCCGACGACAAGAACGATCCACGTGAGGCCAACGAGGATCAGGCGCAACCTGCCTCTCCTGCAAAGGCCGAAGGCGAAGACACCGGCGCCGAGGTCGCGACCGATCTCGAGGCGCTGCTCACCGAGAACGCCGACATGCGCGACAGGCTGTTGCGCACCATGGCGGACATGGAGAATCTGCGCCAACGCACCGAGCGCGAGAAGTCGGACACGGCGCGCTACGCCGTCTCCAACTTCGCCCGCGACGTGCTTACCATCGGCGACAATCTGCGGCGGACCATCGAGCACGTGCCGGCGGAAGCGGCGGCGCAAGACCCCGCCCTCAAGAGCTTCCTCGAAGGGGTCGAGCTCACCGAGCGGGAGCTGCTGAAAATGCTGGAGAAGTACGGCGTGACCCGCATCGAGCCGCTCGGCCAGCGTTTCGATCCGAACCAGCAGCAGGCGATGTACGAAGTACCGACCACCGAGGTGCCGGACGGGACCGTGGTCGATGTGATGCAGGCGGGCTACACGATCGGCGACCGCGTGCTGCGCCCGGCGCTGGTCGCCGTGTCCAAAGGCGGCGTCAAGCAAGCCCCGCCAAAGAAGCCGGCGCAGGGCGGCAACGGCTTCGGCCCTGACGGCCCGGCCAATGACGACATCGCCCAAGGCGGCGACTAAATTTAAGTCAAACCCGTATCAGGTCGGCTTGGTCACTCGTCGCAGGGTGAGGTTGAAGCGGCCGCCTTCGGGAAGAAGGTCGGAGGTGCCGGGCAGGATGCGGTCGATGCCGTGGTGGCTGAGCCGCTCCTCCCCGCCGAGCACGAACACGTCGCCCGACTTCAGCTCGAATTTTTGCGTGGGGTCTTTTCGGCTCTTGCCGCCGAAACGAAAGATGCCGGTATCGCCCAGCGAGACCGACAGAACGGGCGCGGCGAAATCCTCCTCGTCTCTGTCCTGATGCAGCCCCATCTTGGCGGCGCCTGCGTAATAATTGATGAGGCAGGCTTCCGGCAGATGCGCGTAGCCCGCCAACGCCGCCCACAGATCGAGCAGCATTGTGCGGGATCGCCGGCCACGGCTCTCCCCGTCTCAGGGTGCGTGGCCTGATAGCGGTAGCCGCGTTCCTTGTCGGTGACCCAGCCCAGCGGCCCGGCATTGGTCATGCGCACCGACATGGGGGTGCCGGACCGGGGCATAGTGGGCGTGTAAAGCGGCGCTTCGGCAATGACTTGCCGGATCGCGCCGAGAAGCGAGCTTTGAGCCCGGGCGTCGAGTCTTTGCGGATAATATGGCACGCTGTCTTTGTTCCGCTCCGATGCTGCCTTAGGGTCCTATAGCGCGATCGGCGGCAGACAAGGAGACCAATGGGAGAGGGGCAAACCATCAATCCGGACGGCTATGTCCACGCGCGCGACGCGGAGGAATATCTGCGCCTGCGCAATCAGGCGGCGATGTGGCGATGCGCGACCGAGACCATTCTCGACAAAATCGGGCTCAAGCCCGGGATGTCCTGCCTCGACGTGGGCGCAGGCACCGGTGCCGTGATGCGGCTGATGGCGGACCGCGTCGGCCCGGACGGCAAGGTCACAGGGATCGAGATCGACGGCAAGGTCGGAGCGCAGGCACTGGCCGACCTGAAGACCGAAGGGGGCGCCGATTTTCGGATCATCGAGGCAAACGTGACCGAGGCCGAAGAGATCGATGGCGCGCCCTTCGACCTCACCTATTGCCGCCTCTTCCTCATGCACATGCAGGACCCAGTGGCGGTCTTGGAGAAAATGCTCGCCTGGACCAAGCCGGGCGGCGTGGTGGCGGCGCAGGAGTTCGATTTCGGCGCCATCGCGGTCGAGCCGCTCTGCCCGGCCATGGGCGAGTTCAACCGCCTGTTCGAGGGGGTGTTCAGAGGCCATGGCCGCAATTTGCGGGCCGGGCGGCAGCTCCCCGCCCAGTTCGAGGCGGCCGGTCTCGGGGCGCCAGACGGCACGCCGGCCGAGGTGAAATACATTCCGCTCAGTGACATGGCGGCAATGCTAATCGGCGTTTACCAAGGACTTTTCGCATCATCTGTCGATCTTGGTATCGCCGACCAGGCGCGCGCCGAGGCCTTCAGGCAGGACATGGCCGAGGCCGCTGCGGATGGGCGCTATTACTGCCTGACCCCCATCCTCATCGGAGCGTGGAAGCGCGTATCGTGAATCCCCAAATTCGCAGCCACGCGGATACCCCGCTTCTCCTTGCGGGCCATAGGGTTGCCACCTATATAACCGCGGAGCCCCGCCGGATACTGTTCGGCCGGGACAGCGAAACATTGGGGACCGGCCCTGCGCCCATGAGATGCGAGGCGCGTGAGATGATCCCGGGTGCCGCTTCAGGGCCCGGACGGTTTGCCAGAAAGAGAGGCTCGCAATGGCGAAAGTGATCGGAATCGATCTCGGCACGACCAATTCCTGTGTCGCGGTCATGGAGGGAAAAAACCCGAAAGTTATCGAGAATGCTGAGGGCATGCGCACGACGCCGTCCATGGTGGCAGTCACCGACGACGGCGAGGTGCTGGTCGGGCTGCCAGCCAAACGGCAAGCCGTCACCAATCCCGAGAACACATTGTTCGCCATCAAGCGCCTGATCGGCCGCCGCTGGGACGACCCCACGGTCGCCAAGGATCAGAAGCTGGTCCCCTACAAGCTGGTAAAGGCCGACAACGGCGACGCCTGGGTCGAGGCCCACGGCAAGAAGTACTCGCCGTCGCAGATCTCCGCCTACATCCTGCAGAAGATGAAAGAGACGGCCGAGTCGTATCTCGGCCAGAAGGTCGAGCAGGCGGTCATCACCGTGCCGGCCTACTTCAACGACGCACAGCGCCAAGCGACCAAGGACGCGGGCAAGATCGCAGGGCTTGAGGTTCTGCGTATCATCAACGAGCCGACCGCGGCCGCGCTGTCTTACGGGCTGGAGAAGAAAGAAGGCCAGACCATCGCCGTCTACGATCTCGGCGGCGGCACGTTCGACATCTCGATCCTCGAGATCGGCGACGGCGTGTTCGAGGTGAAGTCGACCAACGGCGACACGTTCCTCGGCGGTGAGGACTTCGACATGCGGATCGTCGATTACCTCGCCGACGAGTTCAAGAAAGAGAACGGCATCGACCTGCGCAGCGACAAGCTGGCGCTGCAGCGCCTGAAAGAGGCCGCCGAGAAGGCGAAGATCGAGCTGTCATCGACCCAACAGACCGAAATCAACCTCCCCTTCATCACCGCCGACGCGTCAGGTCCGAAGCATCTGACCATGAAGCTCACGCGCGCGAAGCTCGAGAGCCTGGTCGACGATCTGATCCAGAAGACCATTGCCCCGTGCCAGGCGGCGCTGAAAGACGCCGGCCTCAAGCCCGGCGAGATCAACGAGGTGATCCTCGTCGGCGGCATGACGCGCATGCCGAAGGTCGTGGAGACGGTGAAGACCTTCTTCGGCAAGGAGCCGCATAAGGGCGTGAACCCGGACGAGGTGGTCGCCATCGGCGCCGCCATCCAGGCCGGTGTGCTGCAAGGCGACGTCAAGGACGTGCTCCTGCTCGACGTGACGCCGCTGTCGCTCGGCATCGAGACTTTGGGCGGCGTGTTCACACGGTTGATCGACCGCAACACGACGATCCCCACCAAGAAGAGCCAGGTGTTTTCGACCGCGGAAGACAATCAGAACGCGGTGACCATCCGCGTGTTCCAAGGCGAGCGCGAGATGGCGGCCGACAACAAGCTGCTCGGCCAGTTCGATCTCGTCGGCATTCCGCCGGCCCCGCGCGGCGTGCCGCAAATCGAGGTGACCTTCGACATCGACGCCAACGGCATCGTCAACGTGTCTGCGACCGACAAGGCCACCGGCAAGGAGCAGTCGATCCGCATTCAGGCGTCCGGCGGTTTGACCGACGCCGATATCGACCGCATGGTCCAGGAAGCCGAGAGCCACGCCGAGGAAGACAAGAAGCGCCGCGAGCTGGTTGAAGTCCGTAATCAGGCCGAGGCGCTGGTCCACTCGACGGACAAGATGCTCGCCGATTTCGGCGACAAGGTTCCGGCCGAGGACAAGGCTGCGGTCGAGGCGGCCGTTGCCGAGCTCAAGACCGCCGCCGAGGGCGAGGACGCAGAGGCCATCAAGCAGAAGGTCGATGCCGTGGCGCAAGCTTCCATGAAGCTCGGCGAGGCGATGTATCAGGCAAGTCAGGGTGGCGCCGCTGAGGCGGGCCCGTCGGCGGAAGCCGGCGGCGGCCCTGACGAGAAAGTGGTCGATGTCGACTTTGAGGAAGTCAAAGACGACGACAGCAAGAAGTCGGCTTAACGAAACTGGCGCGGAGCCCTTGAATGAGGGCTCCCACCCGCCCAACAAGAGGCTTGTACGCCGCCGGGATGCGGAACGGCGGTCGTGAGGGTCCGGAGGGGTGATGGCAAAACGGTGCTACTACGACGTACTAGGCGTAAATCGCAGCGCGGACGAGCGCGCGATCAAGTCCGCATTTCGCCGTCTCGCCAAGGAATGCCATCCCGACACGTGCAACGGTGACCCCACCGCCGAGCAGCGTTTCAAGGAAGCCAACGAAGCCTACGAGGCGCTGAAGGACCCGCAGCGCCGGGCCGCGTACGACCGCTTCGGCCATGCCGCGTTCGAAGGCGGCATGGGCGGTGGCGGGTTTGGCGGCGGCGCGCACGGCTTTGGCGGCGACTTCTCCGCCTCCATGTCGGCCATGTTCGACGATTTGTTCGGCGAGTTCATGGGCCAGCGCCGGCCGCGCCAGCGTTCGGCGCGCGAGCGGGGCGCCGACCTCCGCTACAACATGGAGATCACGCTCGCGGAAGCCTATGAAGGCAAGACGGCGCAGATCCGCGTGCCGACATCCGTCACCTGCGACGACTGCTCGGGCTCGGGCGCCAAGGCAGGCACATCGCCGACCGCGTGCCGCACCTGCGGCGGTGCGGGCAAAGTGCGGGCGAGCCAGGGCTTCTTCACCATCGAGCGCACCTGCCCCGCTTGCCAAGGCCGCGGCGAGACCATCGACACCCCGTGCCCGTCGTGTAACGGCGCCGGGCGCGTCACGCGCGAGCGCACGCTGTCCGTCACCATCCCCGTGGGCGTCGAGGACGGCACACGCATCAGGCTTGCCGGCGAGGGCGAGGCGGGTTTGCGCGGCGGACCGCCGGGCGACCTCTATATTTTCCTGTCGATCAAGCCGCACGAGTTCTTCCAGCGCGACGGCGCCGATCTCTTCTGCCGCGTGCCGATCTCCATGACCACGGCGGCGCTCGGCGGCCAGATCGAAGTGCCGACCATCGACGGCGGCAGGAGCCGGGTCAAAGTTCCGGAAGGCAGCGAAAGCGGCAAGCAGTTCCGGCTCAAGGCCAAAGGCATGCCGGTTTTGCGCTCCAAGCAGCAAGGCGACCTCTACATCCAGGTCGAGGTCGAGACGCCGAAGAACCTCTCGCGCAAGCAGCGCGACCTGTTGAAGGCCTTCGAAGAGGCCTCGAACCCGGACACGAGCCCGGCATCGGCCGGATTTTTTGCCCGGGTGAAGGAGTTCTTTGAGGGTATCGGGGAGTAGCGCCTACCCCTTGGCGCCGTCTTTAACGTAGATTGGCGGGACCATCCGTCCCCCGCGCGCCCGTTCCAGCGTCCCTTCAGCGCGGCTTTGCAAGCGAGACAGCCATGCCCGGCGATTCTGCCTTGCGCGACCGTAAGGACACCTCGGTAACATCGGCCTCACCGCCTGCTTCCATGGACGCGGCGTGGGCGGCGAGGACCACCGCAGCCGCCCTCGTCGTCATCGCGGCCGCTTTCGCGCTTTGGTACGCGCAGACCGCGATCCTGCTCACCTTTGCCGGCATCCTCCTCGCCATCGTGCTTTACGGCGCGAGCCGGGCGCTCGCCGAGCTGACCGGCCTGCCGCGCCTGTTGATGCTCGCTCTCGTGACGGTGGCCGCTGCGGCCGGCCTTGCCCTTGCGGCCTGGACGGCGGGACCGACGCTCGCCAGGCAGATCGCCCAGCTCGCTCAGAGCATCGCTGTCGGCGCCATGACCCTCACGACGCGGCTCGCGAGCTTCGCCGACCGGACGGCCTTCCTCGAGAAAATCGATCTCGTCCAGCTTCTCGGCAATTTCATGAGTCAGTGGGGTATCGCCACCGGCGCGACCTCGGTCGCCGTTTCCGTCTTCGGCATGTTCAGCGCCGGCCTGATCGTGGTGTTCTTCGGCGTCTATCTCGCCGCCGACCCGCACACTTACGTCAACCTCGTGGCGCGGCTCGCGCCGCCTGAGCAGCGCCAGAGATTCCTTGAGCTGATGTACGAGACCGGCGGGCTGCTCAGGCGCTGGCTGATCGGGCAGTCGATCACCATGTCGGTGATCGGCGGCTTCACCTATGTCGGCCTCCTGATCCTCGGCGTGCCGATCGCTTTCGTGCTGGCGCTGTTCGCCGGGCTTGCGTGCTTCCTGCCTTACCTCGGCCCGATCATCGGCGCGATCCCCATCATCCTCGTCGCCGGCGGACAAAGCTTCCACCTCGCGCTGTTGGCGCTCGGGCTTTATTGCTGCGTCCAGTTCCTCGAAAGCTATCTCCTGACCCCGCTGATTCAGGCGCGCGCGGTGTCGATGCCGCCCGCGGCCGTGATCCTAAATCAGCTCGTGTTCGGCGCCGTGTTCGGTCTCATAGGTCTCGCGCTCGCCACCCCTCTTGCCGCCGCCGCGACCGTGCCCTTGCGCGAAGTTTTTGGCATTGGCGAGGACGGGGACGACGACAAGGACGCGGCCAGCGTGTAGCAGGAGACTTGGATGCGGCTATTGTTTTTTGCCGGAAGCGGCCGGGAAGGGTCGTTCAACAAGAAGCTCGCGCGACTTGCGCGACACATTGCCGAAGCCAACGGCATCGAGGCCGTGTTCGCCGATCTCTGCGACTACCAGATGCCGATCTATCATGGCGACCTCGAGGCCTCTGACGGGCCGCCGGAACGGGCCCGCGCCTTCAAGGCGCTGCTCGAAGAGTATGACGGCGTGTTCATCGCCACGCCGGAATACAACTCCTCGATTCCGGCGCTGCTCAAGAACACGCTCGACTGGGTGAGCCGCGTGAAGGACGAGCCGGACGTGTTCAAGACGCGCGTGTTCGCCATTTGCGGCGCTTCGCCCGGCTATTACGGCGCCATGCGGAGCTTGCTGACGTTGCGCCAGATCCTCGAAGTGGGCCTAGGTGCCACCGTCATTCCCCAGCAGATGGCGCTGCCGCGCGCCATGCATGCCTTCGCGGAGGACGGAAGTCTCAAAGACGAAGCCCAGCAGAAGCTGCTTGTCAGCGTCGTCGAGGCGCTTGCCGTCGCCGCCAGGAGGTTCAAATCATGACTGCACACGACCGGATCATCGTCGCTCTCGACGTCCCCAATCTCGACGACGCACGTGCGCTCGTCGCCAAGCTTGGCGACAGCGTCGGCGTCTACAAGATCGGGCTCGAGCTTCTGTTCGCCGGCGGGATCGAGTTTGCGCGCGAGCTGGTGGCGCAAGAACGCCGCGTGTTCCTCGATGCGAAGCTTCTCGACATCGAGGCAACGGTGGAACGGGCGACTGCAGCGATCGCGCGCACGGGCGCCCATTTCCTCACGGTGCATGCGACCGACCGCAAGACGCTCGATGCGGCGGTGCGCGGGCGCGGCGACAGCGGGCTCAAGCTGCTCGGCGTGACGGTGCTCACCAATCTCGATCGTTCCGATCTTTCGCAGCAAGGCATCGAAATGCCGCCGCTTGCGCTCGTGCAGGAGCGGGCGCGGCTTGCGCAGGACGCAGGCTTTGACGGCATTGTGGCGTCAGGGAAGGAGGCGGCGGCTTTGCGCGAGCGTTTGCGCAATTTCCTGATCGTCACGCCCGGCATCCGCCAGGAAGGGGCCGACGTGCAGGACCAGACCCGCGTGGTGACGCCGAAGAGCGCGGTCGAGGCGGGGGCCGACTATCTCGTGATCGGGCGGCCAATCACACGCGCCAAAGACCCGCGCGCGGCGGCAGAGGCTATTGCCGCGGAAATCGCCCAGGCCGCGGCCTAGAGCGCAGCGAGGCGTTCAGCGATCAGCGCGGAGAGCGCCGCAGGGTCGCCGTCGATGGCGATCTGCTTGAGACGCGACTTGCCGCCGTGCGCGACCTTGACCGCAGACGGCGGCAGCCCAAGCCATTTGGCGATGAGCTTCTCCAGCGCCGCGTTGGCGCGGCCGTCCTCCGGCACCGCGCGCACGCGGGCCTTGAGCACGGTCTCGCCGCCGAAATCCTCGAGGCCCGCGATTTCATCGCGCCCCGATTTCGGGGTGAGGCGCACGGGCACAACCACGCCGCCGGCACCTTTGCGGACATTCAGGCTTGGGCCCGCGCCGCTCAATTACATGACCGCCGGTAAGATCCAGCCGAGCAGCACCACGTCGCGAATGAATAGGAGCACCAGAATCAAGATCACCGGCGAAATGTCGATGCCGCCAAGGTTCGGCAAGATGTTCCGGATGGGCCGCAGCGCGGGCTCGGTGACCCGGTAAAGCCCCTCGGCGACGGTGTAGACGAGGCGGTTGCTGGTGTTGACCACGTTGAAGGCGATCAACCAGCTCAAAATCGCGCTCGCAATGATCACCCAGATAAAGAGGTTGATGACGAGAGCGATGAATCCGATCAAAGGCACCATGAAAAGACCCCTCCCGGCGCGGTCTTGGCGATCATGTAGCGGAGAGGCGGCAAGGAGGGCAAGTCTCAGGCATGCCTTAACCGGTCATCCCGGCGGAAGCCCGGGATCCGGGCCTGCGACATGTGGCCCTGGGTTTCCGGCTTGCGCCGGAATGAGGCTGGCGGTCCGCCCTCGCTTGACAGGCATAGAGGGCGCTCCCTAAATGCGGGCTTCCTGGGGCCGTAGCTCAGTTGGGAGAGCGCAGCAATCGCACTGCTGAGGTCGTCGGTTCGATCCCGTCCGGCTCCACCATTTCCCCGCAACTTGAATCTCAAGAGGCCTTACGGGTCTTGTCGTCGCTCACGCGCTTGGCGGGCGCAGGCTTTGCGGCCTCTTCGGGGTTCGGCAAGGGCTTTGGCCATTGCAGATTGCCTTCGGCATCGCGCACCCGGAAGAACCAGCCGACCGCGGGGATCAGCATGATGCCCGGGATGAAGCGGACGCCGTTGGCGACAATCCGGTTGAGCAGGCCTTCGATGATCACCCAGTTGCCGCGCATGAACCTTCGGTAGGCGGCTTCCGCCATCGTCTGCGCGCTCATGCCCGGCAGGAGCGCCACGTAGCGCGAGTTCTCGGCACCGGCCTTGGCGTGCATCTCCGTCTCGATGGTGCCCGGCGCCACGGTGCAGACGCGCACGCCCGTGCCCATGATCTCGTAAGCGAGCGCGCGGCTGAAGGAGATGATGAAGGCCTTGGTGGCGGCGTAGGTGGCCTGATAGGGCACCGGCATGAAGCCTTCGAGCGAGGCGACGTTGAGCACGCCACCCTTCCCGCGCGCGAGCATGTCGGGCAGGAAGCGGCGCGTGAGATCGACGATGGCGCGCACGTTGAGGTCGACCAGCTTCAGCAAAGTCTCGTCATCCTGATCCTGGAAGAAGCCGGCCCTCATGATCGCCGCGTTGTTGACGAGAGACTCGCAATAGAGCCCGCGGCGGCGTAGCGCCTCGGCGACCTGATCGCAGCCCTCCTTGGTGGAGAGGTCGCAAGCCACGTAGTGGACGGCAACGTTGTACTTGGCGGCGATCTCGCTTGCCGCCTTGGCCAGCGACGTCTCGGTCCGGGCGACGAGGAGAAGCGTGTGGCCGCCTTTGGCGAACTCATCGGCCAGCGCGCGGCCAATCCCTTGCGTCGCACCAGTGATGACGGCGGCGGGAGCAAGCAACTCCGGGGTCTTGTCGCGCGCGTTCATGTCCATCCAATGCCACTTTCTGGGCGCCCAATAAGCCCATACCAGCCGCGTCGGCAAGCAATCACCTAACGCTGAATCATGCAAGCGGATGCGGCGCCGCACGCCGGTAACCGTCACGCCATCAATGAGTTGGGGACGGGACGGGCCGAGCGCTAGATTATGTCAGACGCATGTCAGCCAAATGTTTGTGTCGCCCGGAAAGCGCCGCCTAATGTCTCCAATTCGTTACTGGCATCTCCCCCTTCTGGGGGCGCTCAGTCTTGCCGGCGCGGCGACGGCAGGTGCCGCCAAGCTGAGCCTCGCCGAGGCGATCCAGCAGGCTGACAGCAAATATCTCGACGTTCCCCCCCTGGGCGGTCTCGGCGAGGCGCAAGAGATCGTGGCAGGGGGCGGCGAGGAGCAAGGCCTGCCCCCGGTCGAGGCCGAAATCTCCGAAGGTCCGGTCAGGGTGACGCTCACCTATAGGAAGGAACTAGGCGGGGAGGACGAGGTTCTGTACGTCCCCATTGTCACGGTCTACTTCGACCATCCGCAGGCGGCGCCGCATGCGGCGCAAGGCGACGAGGCCGCCGGTGACTCCGCAGCGCCTGACGAGGGCGCGGAGCAGGGCGAGAGGCAGATGGGCGCCGATGAACCGGCCGCCGGTCCGCCAAAAGTCGCCGAGCTCGAAGGAGACAGCGCCGCCGCCCCCTTGGTCAGCGCTCAGATCGCGGAGCTCGACGCCAGCAATCCCTATCCGGAAGTGGTGGTGTCGTTCTTCACCGGGGGCGCCCATTGCTGCTCGGCGACGAGCGTGGTCACGAGCAATGCGGACGGATCGAAATGGACGACGGTCGATGTGGGCGAGTTCGACGGTGGGCCGATGATCGCCGTCGATCTGGACGGTGACGGGACCTACGAGTTCGAGATCCGCGACAATGCCTTCTTCTATGCCTTTGGCTGCTATGCTTGCTCGGAGGCGCCGCTCCAGGTCCTCGCGCTGGAGAACGGCAAGATCAGAGACGTGAGCACCGATCCGCGTTTCCGGCCGTCCCATGCCGCATGGCTCAAGAGCATGATCGCGGGCGTGCCCAAAGAGGACGTGAACGGCTTCCTCGCCGGCTATGTGGGCGAGAAGATCAGGCTCGGCGAAGGCGAGGAGGCCTGGGACCTGATGCTCAAATATTACGACCGCGAGGCCGACTGGGGCCTCGATATCTGCGAGCAACAGCCCGACGAGAGGGGCGAATGTCCGGTTCCCACCGTCAGGGTCGGCTTCCCCGAAGCTCTCGAACGCATGCTTAACGAAAATGGCTATAAGATAGGGGGCTAAAGCCCAAACCCCCGGAATTCCGGCTGGAACGCAGGGGGGCGGGTATGGTTTTCCTTACCTGGCCCCGTTTTCTAGGGTGCCGGACGGATTTTTGTGCGTTTTCCAAGGAGTAAGGCGCATGGCACCCCGCGCTTTCTGGACCGGCCATCTTCGGCTGTCGCTCGTCAACATTCCGGTCAGGCTCTATCCCGCGACCACGACCGAGAAGACCATCGCCTTCCACCAGATCCACGAGCCTAGCGGAAAGCGCATCCGCTATCAGAAGATCGCGCCGGGCGTCGGCCCCGTGGAGAACGAGGAGATCACCAAGGGCTACGAGTACGAGAAGGGCAAATATGTCCTGATCGACCCCAAGGAGATCGACGAGCTCAAGCTCGAATCGAAGCAGACCATCGACCTCGCCCGCTTCGTCGACGAGGATGCGATTGACCCGCGCTATTTCCAGACGCCCTACTACCTGATGCCCGACGGCGACATGGCCGACGAAGGCTATGTCCTTCTCCAGCGGGCGCTGAAGGAGACGAAGAAGATCGGCGTCGGCCAGTTCATCCTGCGCGGCCACGGCAACATCGTCGCCATCAAGCCGTTCGAGAAGGGCTTGCTCCTCGAAGTGCTGCGCCACGCCAACGAGATCCGTTCGGCCGAGGCGCTGTTCAAGGAGATCGCCACCGTCAAGGTGGACAAGGAAGCGCTCGACCTCGCCAAGGAGCTTGTGGAGCGCAAGTCCGGCAAGTTCGAGCCCGGGCAGTTCAAGGACGAATACACCGAAGCGGTGTGGGAGCTGATCCACGCCAAGCTCGAGAATCGCGCGCCGGAGATCGTCACCGAGGAGCCCGGCGGCGCCAAGATCATCAACATCATGGACGCGCTGAAGAAGAGCGTGAAGCAAGGCAAGGGTACTGCGGCTAAGGCGACCGGCAAGAAGGCTTCGTCCTCGCGCGCGACCAAGAAGACAACCCGCGCGCCGAAGCGGAAGTCGGCCTAAGGCATGGTGCGCGCGCGAAGCGAGGACCCGCTTGCGACGTACAAGGCGAAGCGGGACTTCGGCAAGACGCCCGAGCCCGGACCTAAGCGCGCGCGGAAGAAGGGCAACAGCTTCGTCATCCAAAAGCACGCGGCGCGGCGCACCCATTTCGATTTCCGGCTCGAGCATGACGGCGTGCTGAAGAGCTGGGCCGTGACCAAGGGCCCGAGCCTCGATCCCGCGCAGAAGCGCCTCGCCGTCAGAACCGAAGATCACCCCCTGGAATATGGCGGCTTCGAAGGCGTCATCCCCAAAGGCGAGTATGGCGGCGGCCCGGTGATGATCTGGGACGAGGGCACGTGGGAGCCGATCGGAGACCCGGACGAGGGCCTCAAGAAGGGCGATCTCAAATTCCGGCTGCACGGCAAACGGCTGAAGGGCGACTGGGTGCTCGTGCGCATGAAGAAGGACCGCACGGGCGGAAAACGCGAGAACTGGCTCCTCATCAAGAAGCGCGACGCCTATGCGGGCGACGGCGAGGAGCCGACGGAAGAGTACGACACGAGCGTCAAGACCGGCCGCACCATGGATGAGATCGAGACCGGCGCCGACTCGGCCGTGTGGACCTCGAACAAGGCTCAAAAAAAAACTCCGGCGCGGCGCAAAGTAACGGCAAAGCCCAAGTCGGCGCGCAAATCCGCAAAACCAAAAGCAAAGGCAAAGCGCGGCGCAAGGTCGTAGCGCCGCCGTTCGTCGCGCCTGAGCTCGCCACGCTCGAGACCGAGGTGCCGCGCGGGGACGCCTGGCTGCACGAGCTGAAATATGACGGCTACCGCATCGAGGCGCGGAAGGCCGGCGACGACATCACCCTGTTCAGCCGAAGCGGGCTCGATTGGACGGTACGCTTTCCCGCCATCGCCAAGGCGCTTCTGACGCTACCTTGCGAGAGCGCGCTCATCGACGGCGAAGCCGCCTTCGTGCTGCCGTCGGGCATCACCGATTTCAAATCGCTGCAAGAGCACATCGACTACGCCCGACCCGGCAATCCGCTATTTCGCGTTCGATCTCCTGTTCCTCGACGGCAAGGACTTGCGCAAAGAGCCGCTCATCGAACGGAAGGAGCGCTTGCGTGAACTCATGGCGGCGAAAGGCGTCTCCGATTTTCTCATCTATTCGGACCACGTGGTGGGATCGGGGCCGGCGTTCTACGACAAGGCGTCCGCCGCCCATCTCGAAGGCATCATGTCGAAGCGGGCGGACGCGCCCTACCGCTCGGGCCGCGGCAAGGACTGGCGCAAGATCAAGTGCTTGCACGCGCAAGAGTTCGTCATCGGCGGCTATTCGAGATCGGACGTGCGGGGCAAGCCGTTCTCCTCGTTGCTGCTCGGCGTCTATGACGGCCGCAAGCTCATCTATGCCGGCAAGGTCGGCACGGGCTTCAACGCCGCGGACTTCCGAAACCTGGCCAAGCGCTTCAAGCCTCTGACACGCAAGACCTCGTCGTTCGCAGAGGTGCCGGCGGCGGAACGCAAGGACGCGGTGTGGCTCAACCCTGAGCTCGTCTGCGCTGTGAATTACACCGAATGGACGCGGGACGGACGCTTGCGGCATCCGAGCTTTCAGGGCTTGCGCGAGGACAAGCCGGCGCGCGCGGTCACCCGCGAGGGAGAAGCCAATCAGGAGGCCGACATGGCCACGACCAAGACTGCCAAGACCAGCGACGTCTCTTTCGGCGGGGTCACGCTGACGAGCCCCGACAAGGTGCTCTATCCCGATATCGGGGTCACCAAGCTCGACCTCGCCCGCTATTACGAGGCGGTGGCGGACGCCATGCTGCGCTACGTCGTCAAGCGGCCGATCAGCCTGGTGCGCTGTCCCGAGGGCATTGACGGCGAGCGGTTCTTCCAGCGCCACGCCATGAAGGGCATGAGCAAGGCGATCAAGGAGATTCCCATTCCCGGCGGCGAGACCAAGAAGCCCTATCTCTATATCGACGGCGAGGACGGCCTGTTCGGGCTCGTGCAAATCGCCGCGCTCGAAATTCACGACTGGGGCGTGTCGCTCAAAGCTATCGACAAGCCGGACCGGCTCGTGTTCGACCTCGATCCCGACGAGGATCTCGACGTCGCCATCTTGAAGGCTGCCGCGCAGGAGGTGCGCGACTTCCTCGCCGATCTCGGCCTTAAGAGCTTTCTGAAGGCGACCGGCGGCAAGGGCGTGCATGTCGTGGCGCCGCTCACGCCGCGCGCCGGCTGGGACGAGATCAAGGCATTCGCCAAGGCCGTGGCGGACGCACTGGTGACCGCGCGGCCCGACCGCTACACGGCGAACCCGTTGAAGCGCACCCGAGTCGGCAAGGTCTTCGTCGACTATTTGCGCAACCAGCGCGGCAGCTCGGCCATCTGCAACTACTCGACCCGGGCCAAGCCGGGGGCACCGGTGGCGACGCCGCTCCGCTGGGACGAGCTCAAGGCTCTGAAAGGCGGCGCGCCTTATACGGTAAAGACCCTGCCGTCGCGGCTGAAACGGCTGAAGTCCGACCCGTGGGACGGGTTCTTCTCGACGCGCCAGTCGGTCACCGCGAAGGCCCGCAAAGCGCTCGGTCTCGACTGAGGCCTCGTGTCGCGCGGGGCGTCGTGTCGCGACGCTTTTGCGTTCGATCAAGGACGCTCAGCGTCCCCTCGCCTTCCTTCGCGGCGGTTCTCGCTCTACGAAGGCGCCTGCATGTCCGACCTCTCGCCATGGCTGATCCTGATCGCGCTCGGCGCCTTTCACGGGCTCAATCCGGCCATGGGCTGGTTCTTCGCCGCGGCGCTCGGGCTTTACCGCAAGAGCCGGAGCGTCGTGCTCATCTCGCTCATTCCCATCGCGCTCGGCCACGCGCTCGCCATCGGTGTCGTGGTGTTCGCCGTGGTCGGGCTCGGCATGGCCATCGACACCGGCACGTTCCGCATCGTTTCAGGGCTGCTGCTGATCGCCTGGGGCGTCTATCACTGGCTTTACGGACACCACCACCATTTCCATCTCGGCGTGACCACGGGACTCTTCGGCATCGGCGTGTGGTCGTTCCTCATGGCGACGGCGCACGGCGCGGGCGTGATGCTGATCCCTGTGCTCATGCCGCTCGAGCAAGCGCATCAGGCGCATCAGATGGGCGCGCATGCCCATCACATGATGGCCATGGACTCCTTCGCGCTCGCCTCGCTCGCGGTCCTGGTGCACAGCCTGGCGATGCTGATCGTCACCGGCGCGATCGCGCTCCTCGTCTATCAGTCGGCCGGCTTCGAGGTGCTGAAGCGCAGCTGGCTCAATCTCGATCTCGCCTGGACCATCGCGCTGATCGGCATGGGCGCCTGGCTGCTGTTCTTCTGATGCCGTTCCCTTTTTGTGCCGGGCGCCCTATATTCGGCTCATCCCATCAACAATCGAAAGGAGGTGATCCAGTGTCTCATTGTCATAGCCCGCGGTCTGAGGGTGATGCGGCCTGGATGCTCGCCTCTGGTGAGGTCTAGGCGTCGCGACGCTTTCCAAGCGGTCCTGTTACGACCGCGGCCGACAATGGAAGGGCTGCCCGTATGCGGGCGGCCCTTCTTTTTTGCCCAAAATCTGGGCTCTGGAGCCCCGCCTGTCATTGAAAGATTCTTCAGACCCTTGGCCGCAATGTATCGGCCATGGTGGGGGCACGTTTTGCGTATCTGGCCGGCCTGCTCGCGGCCGCACTCCTTCTCAACGGCTGCGCCGGCGGCGGCGTTCCGTCCGAGGAGCGCGCCGCGTGGCGCAACAAGGCCGAGTCTGCCTGCATGGCCTCGGGCCGCGTCCGCGCCTCCGCCTATATCCAGCCGGCGGGCAATGTGGACGGTCCCAGCGCCTGCGGCATCTTGGCGCCCCTCAAGGTCTCCGGTGTAGGCCGGGTCAGGATCACGCCAGCGGCGACGATCGACTGCCCGCTCACGGCAGAACTCACCCGTTGGCTCAACGGTCCTGTGCAGAAGGCGGCCTATCGCCAGTTCGGCAAGCCGGTGGTCGAGATCAAGCAGATCTCCTCCTATAGCTGCCGCGGGCGGAACGGCCGCCACCGGGGCCCGCTGTCGGAGCACGCCTACGGCAATGCGCTGGACGTCGCCGCCTTCCGCCTGTCGGACGGCACGGAAATCACCGTGGTCAAAGGCTGGTGGCGCGGCACCTCCCGGGAGAAGGCCTTCCTGAAAGAGGCGTTCGCCGGCGCGTGCGATGAGTTCTACACGGTGCTCGGACCGGGCGCGGACCGCTACCATTACAACCATTTCCACGTGGACCTGCTGGTCACCAACGTCTCGCATGGGCGGCATTTCTGCCAGCCTCGCCCCAGACGAGGATTTTTCGCCCAGGCCGACGACGCGGCCGATCCTATTTCCACGGCCTCGATCAAGCCCATTCCATTCATGGGTCCGCGCGGGGACTAGGGGGAGAAAAGCCGGGACTGTGACCCGTTGGCAACTTCGCATCCGCGAAAGACACAGTATGATTGCAGCAGGGGAATCGCACCAGGAGAGCGCGACAACGGCGTGACCACAGCCAGGAGTCTTTAGGCTCGGTTGGAATTGGAGGGGCACGATGGCAGCAGAATCATTGGTGCAGATGCTGGAAGAGATCGCTGTCGGGCTCAAGGCCGGCGACGAAGAGGTCTATGGCTGGCTGCGCGAGCAGCTCAAAGAGTGCGGCGCGAGCGAGATCTCGGTCGAACTGGCCATGGGCGTGATCGCCAGACTCTTGCCGGAAGAAGCCCAAGGCAATCTCGAGCTCATCGAGCATTACACTCGCCGCTGGGCCCACTAGCGGAGGAGCGCGGCTTCGAGACGCTGCCAGTCCGCCTCGGCGCCGGGGAGGCCGAAGCGAAGCCATTGCGGCTCTTCGGCGAAGCGGCGCACGAAGACTCCCGCGCGGCCAAGCCTCTCGAAAACCTGTTGTGCGTCGGCCTTGCGGACCAGGCTGAACAGGGACGTCCCGCCGATCTTTTCCAGACCCGCCGCGTTCAGCATGCCATCGAGACGCTGTGACGCCTCGGCAAGTGCGCGGCGTGTTTCTTCCATCCACGCCGTGTCGCTCAAGGCGGCTTCACCGATGGCAAGCGCAGGACCCGATACCGGCCACGGACCGAGACTTGCGTTCAGACGCGCGCGATCTCGCGTGAGGCGAGGGCGAAGCTCAGCCGTAAGCCGGCAAGCCCGAAGAACTTGCCGAAGGACCGCAGCACGACGACGTTACCGCGCTCCACGTGACCGGCCAGGCTCATCGCGCGCGGGCCGACATCCATGAACGCTTCGTCGACAATCAAGAGCCCGCCATGCGCGCGCTGCCGCTCGGCAACGGCGAGCAGATCGTCGAGCGATGTGAACACGGCCATCAGGATTGTTCGGATTGACGACGATGGCGAGATCGGCGGCGCCGAGTTCATCGAGCGCCGGCACAATCGACACATCGTGTCCGGCGAGAGAAGCGGCGCGCGCGTGCTCGGCATAAGTCGGTCCGACAATCATGGCGCGGCCCGGACGCGGCAGCCTTGCGAGCAGCGTCATGAGGCTTTGCGTGCCTGAGGCCGGGACCACATTGGACTCCGATGGCGCGCCATAGGCCTTGGCGGCGAGGCTACAAAGCCGCACCAGGCTCGCAGGCTCCGGCAGGCGCGCAAAAATCTCGGGTGGAAGCGCCGGGATAGGGTAGGGATGGGGGTTGATCCCCGTCGACAAATCGACGAACGGTTCGGGCGCGCCGGGGAACAGCTTTCGCGCCGCGTCGAGATCGCCGCCATGCACGAGCGGCTTGAGCGCGTTTGGAGGGATCATGGCCGCACCTTTAGCGCTTCTCGCTTTGCTGACCGAGCTCATTGCCGGGTATCCGCACGAGCTCAGCAAGAGAGTAGGTCATCCCGTGACGTGGATGGGCCATCTCATCAGCTATCTCGACGCCAACCTCAACCGCGAGAGTGCCGACCCCGAGACGCGCCGCCGGGCGGGCGCCATCGCGCTCTTCATCCTGCTCGTGATCGTCGGCGGCATCGCCTTTGCGCTCGAGGCTGTACTCTTGCTGGTGCCCTTCGGCGTGATCGCCGTCGGCATCTTGTGCAGCACGTTCATCGCCCAGCGCAGTCTCTATCTGCATGTGGCCAATGTCGCCGACGCGCTCGATTCGGGGAACCTCGTCAAAGCCCGCCGTGAGGTCGCGCATATCGTCGGCCGCGACACCGCCGAGCTCGACGAGGCGGGTGTGGCGCGGGCGGCGATCGAAAGCCTCGCCGAGAACTTCTCCGACGGTGTGGTGTCGCCCGTGTTCTGGATCGGGCTTCTCGGCATGACCGGCGGCGCGGTCTACAAGGCGGTCAACACCGCCGACAGCATGGTCGGCCATCACAACGAACGGTACGAGGATTTCGGCAAGCCCGCGGCGCAACTCGACGACCTCGTCAATCTGCCCGGCTCGCGGATCTCGGCGATGCTGCTTATCGCCGCCGCGGCGATGACGGGCGACGCCTCCGTCGGCGGTGCCTGGCACGCGATGGTCCGCGATGGGGGAAAACACGCCTCGCCCAACGCCGGATACCCGGAAGCCGCCATGGCCGGCGCGCTCGGGCTGTCTCTCGGCGGTCCCCGGACCTATGACGGCAAGGAAACCGGCGGCGCCTGGCTCGGCGACGGACGGCGCGAGGCCAAGGGGGCCGACGTCCAGGCGGCGCTCGACCTCTATGGCCGGGCCGACGGGCTGCTCATCGCCGTCGTGTTCGTGCTCGCGGCGCTTACCGCGATATTGTGAGCAGGCGATCGACATCGACATGGGCTTCCAGATGCGCGGCGAGGCGATCGAGGATCGCATCGACCGAGGCTTCGTAAGAGATTTGCGTAGGCCCGCCCGAGAAGCGCGCGAGCCAGGCGGCGCGCTGGCGGTCGTCGGCGAAGAGGCCGTGAACATAGGTACCGATGACGCGGCCGTCCGCCGACCTGGCGCCCTCCGGCGTGGCATCGGCGAGGCGGGCGAAGGGCCGCGCGCAATCCGGCCCTTCCGTGACCCCCATGTGCATCTCGTAGCCTGAGAAAGGCTCCCCATCGAAGGTCGTGCCGTGGGCCGGCTCGAGGCGCTTTTCCGCGCTCAACGTGGTCTCGACATCGAGGAGGCCGAGGCCGGGCGCGGTGCCGCCCGCCGGGCCTTCGATACCGTCAGGGTCGTGGACGGCGCGGCCGAGCATCTGATAGCCGCCGCAAAGCCCGAGCACCATGCCGCCGCGGCGGACATGGGCGGCAATATCGATGTCGAAGCCTGCCTCCCTGAGCGCCTTCAGGTCGGCGATGACGGCCTTCGAGCCCGGCAGGATGACGAGGCCGGCGTCGGCCGGCAGCGCCGCGCCGGGGCGCACGCGCAAGAGATCGACGGCGGGCTCCGCCTCCAGCGGATCGAGGTCGTCGAAATTGGCGATGTGCGGCAAGAGGGGCACCACGATCTTCACGGCCGCGCCCGCTTTCGCCGCGCGCGCGCCATCAAGCGCCAGCGCATCCTCGGCCGGTAACGCCCGCGCCTCGGGGAAGAAGGGGATCAGGCCGAGCGCCTCCCATCCGGTCGCGGCGGCAACCAGCGCCATGCCGTGGGCGAAGAGCGTGGCATCGCCGCGGAACTTGTTGACGAGGAAGCCGACGATCAGCGCGGCGTCTTCCGCGTCGAGAACCGCCTTGGTGCCGACGAGACTGGCGATGACGCCGCCGCGGTCGATGTCGCCGATGAGAATGACGGGCACGTCACAGGCGCGGGCGAAGCCCATATTGGCGATGTCGTTGGCGCGCAGGTTCACTTCGGACGCGCTGCCGGCGCCTTCCACCAGCACGATGTCGGCCTCGTCCTTCAGCTTGGCGAAGCTCTCCTGCACGAAACCCATCAACTCCGGCTTGAGGTTTTGGTAGTCGGCGGCCTTGGCTTTGCCATAGACGCGGCCTTGCACGATGATTTGCGCGCCCACCTCGCTTTGCGGCTTCAACAGCACCGGGTTCATATGCACGCTCGGCGCGACGCAGGCCGCACGCGCCTGCAAGGCTTGCGCGCGACCGATCTCGCCCCCGTCGACGGCAACGGCCGCGTTGTTCGACATGTTCTGCGGCTTGAACGGCATGACTTTCAGCTCGCGCGTTGCAAGTGCACGGGCGAGGCCTGCGACGATCAGCGATTTGCCGACATCGGAGCCCGTGCCCTGGAACATGAGCGCGCGGGCGGTCATCGGCTCAGAACTCGATGCCCGGTTGCGCCTTAACGCCGGCGGCGAAATGATGCTTCACCAGCGTCATGTCGGTGACGAGGTCGGCGGCCTCGATGAGATCGGGCTTGGCGTTGCGCCCGGTGACGACGACATGAAGATCGGGGCGCCGGCTCTTTAGCGTGGCGATGACCTGATCGAGCGGCAGATAGTCGTAGCGCAGCGCGATGTTGAGCTCGTCGAGAATGACGAGGCCGAAGCTCGGATCGTCCATCAACTCGACCGCCTTGGCCCAGGCGCGCTCGGCCGCGGCGATGTCGCGGGCGAGATCCTGCGTCTCCCAGGTGAAGCCCTCGCCCATGGAATACCAGGCGACCTGATCGCCGAACTGAGCGAGCGCGTCGCGCTCCGCCGTGTGCCAGGCGCCCTTGACGAACTGCACGACGCCGACGCGGCGCCCGCGCCCAAGCATGCGCAGCGCAAGGCCGAAGGCCGCCGTGGACTTGCCCTTGCCGGTGCCGGTATGGACGATGAGCAGGCCCTTCTCGACGGTCTTCTCGGCGACCTCCTGGTCCTGCACGGATTTCCGTTTCGCCATCTTGGCGCGATGGCGTTCGGCCTCTTGCTCGTCGACGGCTTTGGTCATGAGGTTCCTTTCACGGTGAGCGGCAGGCCGGCGACCATGAACACGACGCGGCCCGCGACGACCGCGAGGCGCTGGTTGAGCAGGCCTTGCGCGTCGCGGAAGCTTCGGGCGAGCGCGTTGTCCGGCACGATGCCAAGGCCCACTTCGTTCGAGACCAGCACGGTCAAGCCCGTGCGCGCGTGAAGCGCCTCTTCGAGCTTAAGCGTGATGTCGTCGATGTCGAACTTGGCATGCATCACATTGGAGAGCCACAAGGTCAGGCAATCGACCAGAACTGCGGCACTTTGCGGCGCGGTACGCAGCGCCTCCGGCAATTCATGGGGCGCCTCGATCGTCTGCCAGCCTTCGGTGCGGCGCGCCTGATGCGCGGCGATGCGCGCGGCCATCTCGTCGTCGCGAGCCTCGGCCGTGGCGATATAGACCCAAGGCTGCGGCTGCGCGGTGACGAGGCTTTCGGCGTAACGGCTCTTGCCGGAGCGGGCGCCGCCGAGGACGAGCGTGACGCCCCCGGCCGCGTTTGGTTGCGCCATGGTCAGGCGGCGTGGATAAAGCGCCCGCGCACGTAGCCGGCGAGGCCGCCGAGCAGCACCCAGAACAGCAGCGCCGTCATCACTGCGGCGACGACGAAGCTATGGTGCAGGCCCTCTGGGATCGGGCTCTGGTAACTCACGGGCTGCGGCGCGCCGATCACGTGGGGCGCGATAAGAAGCGCGATGGCGGCGAGCACATTGATGAGGGAGCGACTGTAGAACAGAAGCCCGAGCGCCGTGGCCGTGGCGAGGACCGTTCCGAGCCACCAGACCTGGCGCGCGCCGAGATCCGCCGCGGGCATGGCGGGCAGCTCGGGTGGAAGCCCGAGCCCCGGCGCGAGTGTGAACACCACAAAGCCGGCCAAGCCCCAGAACACGCCCTGACGCCAATTGGCGATGCCGCCGAAGAGCTCGCTCACAGCGACGAGGAGCAGCGCGAAGCCGATGCCGGTGAGCATGTTGGCGGCGAAGGTGAAGAAGGTCCGCTCGGCGCCGTCCGCAGGGGCCCAGCCTTCGCCATGCTCATGCGCGTGCGCCGTCGCTGCGTGCTCATGCGCCGCGGTGCCCGCCTCATGCTCATGAACAGGCGCGGGCGCTGCGCCTTGCTCCTCGTAGACTTCGGCCTTGAGGATCATCGGCACGGTGGTGAGTTGCTGAGCGACGGTCATGCCAAGGCCGGCAAGCGCACCGGCGATGGCCGCAACGATCACGATGTTGCGGAAGTAATCCATGTGTGCGCCCTCCTTAGTGACAAGGGAAGGCCATGGAGTGGCGGTAGTCGTGCGCGGCGTTGTGCACCGCCTCGATGTGGGAGAAGCCCACGCCGCCGACGATGAAAGCGCCGAGCAGCATCGCCATGAAGATCGGGATGGCGCGGGATGCCGTAAAGGCTGCGGCGGTATTGGCGGTCGTTTCAGGCTTGGTCGAAAACGTCGTCATCTGGTCCCCTTCTCGCCCTCCACCCGAGGGCGCGGCTCAAGGTTATGCCGCCGGCAGGTCTCCTGGCTCGCGGGTCGACGCCTTCCCTCGGCCTTCCCGGAGGCTGTTGCTCCAGTGGCCAGTGGAGGGGTGCTCGCCGCTTACAGTTGCGGGGGCAGCCGCGGAATCGGGGAAATCCCTCACCGCGTTCCCTTTCTCGTCCCACGGAATGCGGGAACCGACGACGGGCCGACTATAGCCGGGTTCGCCGGAGCCGCAAGCCGGGGCTTGGATATGCTTTCGCCCGAGCAACATTGACAAAGGGGGGAACCGCCCCCTTAAGTGCCTGATCGACGGTCGCTCTGAAGAGAGCAAACAGGGAACGCGGTACGGACACGTCCAAATCCGCGGCTGCCCCCGCAACTGTAAGCGGCGAGCCCGAACCATAAGAGCCACTGGGACTACTGCTCCCGGGAAGGCGGGGAGGGACTGAGACCCGCGAGCCAGGAGACCTACCGTCGATCTGGTCGCCTACCGGGCGGGGTGCCTCGGGCGCGGTTAGTTCTTTGGCGGCAGCCGTCTAGGGTTGCGGCCGTTCAGCACCCCCATCGAGATGCCCGAGGAGCGGCTTTGCAAGGGGTGACTCTCACCGACATCGAGACGGACGAGGACGTGGCGGCTAGGACCGGAGCCACGGTCTATGTCTGCATCACCTGCCGCCGTCCCGGCGACCCGGAAGACGCCCCGCGCCCCGGCCTTGCGCTGGCGCGCGCCACGGCCGAAGCGGCTGCGGGCACCGGGGTCGCGGTCTGCCAGGTCGAGTGCCTCGCCAATTGCAGCCGGTCTCTGAGCGCCGCCATGCGCTGCGACGGCGCCTGGACCTATGTGTTCGGCGGGCTCGAGCCTGAGCGGGACGCCGAGGCGCTGATCGAAGGCGCTCAGCTTCTGGCGCGTGCCGAAGACGGGCTGCTCCCTTGGCGCGGCCGTCCCGAGGTGTTGAAGCGGGGGCTGATCGCCCGCGCGCCGCCACTCGACTTCGCGAAAGAGGATTTCAAGGAGGAAACTGAATGACGTCGCTCGCCCGCGTTCCTTGCACCATCGTCACGGGCTTTCTCGGTTCGGGCAAGACGACGCTGATCCGCCATGTGCTCGCGAATGCAAACGGGAGGCGGCTCGCCGTCATCGTCAACGAGTTCGGCGATGTCGGCATCGACGGCGAGATCTTGAAAGGCTGCGGCGACGCGTCATGTCCCGAGGAGAATATCGTCGAGCTCGCCAATGGCTGCCTATGCTGCACCGTGGCCGACGAGTTCGTGCCGGCGCTCGATGCGATCCTCGCGCGCCAACCGCAAGTCGATCACATCGTCATCGAGACCTCGGGCCTCGCTCTGCCAAAACCGCTGGTGCAGGCCTTTCACTGGCCGGCCATCAAGAGCCGCGTCACCGTGGACGGCGTGGTCGCGGTGGTGGACGGCGCCGCGCTCGCCGACGGGAAAGTGTCCGCCGACCTCGAAGCGCTGACCGCGCAGCGCGTGGCGGATCAGGCGCTCGATCACGACGATCCCATCGAGGAAGTGTTCGAGGATCAGATTGCGTGCGCCGATCTCGTCGTGCTCAACAAGCGCGATCTCCTCGATGCGGGCGGATTGGAGCGCGCCATGGCCGCGGTGACCGGCGCGCTGCCGCGCGCGGTCGGCATCGTCACCGTGGCCGACGGCAAGGTCGATCCTATGGCGCTCTTGGGCTTGGGCGTCGGCACCGAGAATGACATCGAGAACCGCAAGACCCATCACGACGCGGAAGAGGATCACGACCACGACGACTTCGACAGCTTCGTGGTGCGGCTCGCCGAGGTGGGCGATCCGGCCATGATCGCCGCGCGCATCGCGCAGCTCGCCGAGGCCCATAATGTGTTGCGGGTCAAAGGGTTCGCGGCCGTCAGCCGGTAAGCCTATGCGCCTTCTCATTCAGGCCGTAGGGCCGCGAGTCAGCCATTATTACGACCGGCCCTGGGGCGCGTCGGAGATACGCCAAGGCAGCGTCGTCGTCATCGGCCTCAAAGGTCTCGACCGCGACGCGGTCGCCAAATCGCTGGCAGGATAACGCGCATGCATCTCCTGCAAACCAGCGCCACGACGCTCGACGACATCGTCGAGCCTGTCGATCTCGGCCAGACGCCGGGCGATATCGTGGTGCTGTCGTTTGCCGATAGCGATCTTGCCGGGCTTGCCGCCGCGTATGCCGTGGAGCGCGACGCGCTGCCATCCGTGCGGCTCGCGCATTTGCGCGACCTGCGCCATCCCATGTCCATCGATCTGTGGATCGACACGGTGGCGCGGCACGCGAAGGTTATCGTGGTGCGGCTTCTGGGTGGGCTCGACTGGTGGCGCTATGGCGTCGAGGCCTTGTCGGCGCTGGCCCGCGAGTCCGGCATCGCGCTCGCCGTGTTGCCGGGCGAGGACCGCGACGATGCGCGCCTGTTCGAGGCGTCGACCCTTTCGCCTGACGACTTGCAGACGCTGCTGCGTTATTTCCGCGAAGGGGGTCCACAGAACGTGCAAGGGCTGCTTCGCCGCCTCGCGCAGCATGCCGGATACAAGCTCGATGCGCCAAAGCCGGCACGTGTCCCGCGCATGGCTGCTTACGTGCCCGGCAAAGGGGCCGTGCCGCTCCATGCTGTTGCGCAACGAGATCGCAACCGGCCTGCCTTTGGTCCCCGTCATCTTCTACCGTTCCGCGCTGCTCGCCGCCGACACCGCTCCCATCGACGCACTGTGCGCGGCGCTTTCCGCCCGCGGCCTGACGCCCGCGCCGCTCTTCGTGCCAAGCTTGAAGGATCCGGAAGCCGGCGCCTTCGTGCGCGAGACTCTTCAAGCCCTGTCGCCTGACGTCATCGTCACCACCACGGCGTTTGCCGCCGGCGACGGCGAGACCTCGCCGCTCGACGGCACGGACGCGCCCGTGCTGCAGGCGGTGATCGCCACCACGCGGCGCGAAGCCTGGGCCGAGAATCCGCGCGGGCTCGGCCCCGCCGACCTCGCCATGCATGTGGTGTTGCCGGAACTCGACGGCCGGGTGCTCGCCGGGGCGCTCGCCTTCAAGGACGCGCTGCCCAAGGACGACGCGCTCGGCTTCGCCGCGTATGCGAGCCGGCCGGAGCCGGACCGCATCGAGGCCGTCGCCGACAAGGTCGCAGCACTCGTGCGGCTTCGAGAGACGCCGCGTGAGATGCGGCGGGTCGCCGTGGTGATGCCCGATTATCCGGGTGCTGGCGGGCGCACCGGCTATGCGGTCGGCCTCGACGTGCCGGCCAGCGTGCTGGCGCTCCTCGCCGATCTCAGCGAGGCGGGCTACACGGTCACGGACGTCCCCGCCAATTCGCCAGCACTGCTTGAAGCGTTAGGGCGCGGCGCGGAAACGCCGGGGCTCTCGCTTGCGGACTACACCGCTCTGCTGGCGACGTTCCCAGCTAAGATCGCGGACGAGATCAACGCGGCCTGGGGCGCGCCTGACGCCGATCCCGATTTCCGCGACGGCGCCTTTCGTTTTCGCGCATGCCAGTTCGGCAACGTCACCGTGGCGCTGCCGCCGGACCGTGGCAATACCCATGAGCGCCGGGCCGACTATCACGATCCGACGCTGCCGCCGCGCCATGCGCTGCTCGCCTTCGGGCTTTGGCTGCAACACGCGGTCAAGGCGCATGCGCTGCTCCATCTCGGGGCGCACGGCACGCTGGAATGGCTGCCGGGCAAGGCCGTGGCGCTGACCGGCTCGTGCTTCCCGGAAGCCGTGGTGGGTGCGCTGCCGGTGGTCTATCCCTTCATCGTCTCCAATCCCGGGGAGGCGGCGCAGGCCAAACGCCGCATCGCCGCCGTGACCATCGGCCATTTGCCGCCGCCGCTCACGCACACCGAGATGTCCGGCGCGGCGCAGGAGCTTGAAGGCCTGGTGGACGAGTACGCCATCGCCGACGGGCTCGACCGGCGCCGGCGCGAGAGGCTGGCGCGGCTCATCGTCGACAAGGCGCAAGGCTCTGGCCTGGCGCGCGAAGCCGGCGTCGATACCGGCGAGGACGATCAAGACGCGCTCAAGAAGATCGACGCCTGGCTGTGCGATTTGAAGGACCTCGCCATCAAGGACGGGCTGCATATCTATGGGCGCAAGCCGCACACGGACGATCCCGCCTGGCAGCAATGCGCCGATGCCGAGCGCGCGGCGCTGCTCGCGGCGCTCGACGGCAAGCGCGTGGCGCCGGGTCCCGCGGGCGCGCCCTCCAGAGGGCGCCGGGACGTGCTGCCGACGGGCCGCAATCTCTTCACCGCCGATCCACGCGTCCTGCCGACGCCCACCGCGATGGAGCTTGGCACGCTCGGCGCCGACGAGGTAGTGCGCTCTTACATGCAGACCCATGGCGAGATGCCGCGCGCGCTCGTCATCGATCTGTGGGGGAGTTCCACCTTGCGCACCGGCGGCGAGGAGATCGCCCAAGGCCTCACGCTGATGGGCTGCAGGCCGACCTGGGATCCGGCGACCGGGCGCGTCACCGGCATGGAGGTGCTGCCGCCGGCGGTGATGGGGCGGCCGCGCGTCGATGTGACCTGGCGTATTTCGGGGCTGTTCCGCGACCTGTTCCCGGCGCAGATCGCGCTGATCGATGCGGCGGTGAAGCTCGTGGCGCAACGCGACGAGGACAATCACGACAATCCGCTCGCCGCGGCGCGCGCGCGCGAACGGGAGCAGCGAGAGCCCCGCGCGCATTTTCGGCAACGCGCCCGGCGCCTACGGCGCGGGCGTCGAGGACCTGCTCGGACGCGACGCATCCGACGACGAGATCGGCGCGGCCTATTTAGCGCCGACCTCGCATGTGTATGGCGGCGCGGAAGCGCACGGCACGCCCGAGCCCGAGGCCTTCGCCGCGCGGGTGGCCGGCGCCGACCTGCTCCTCCACTTGAGCGACGATCCGAGCCGCGACCTTCTCGAAGGCGCCGAGGACGTGACCCATGTGGGCGGCTTCGCCGCCGCGGCGCGCACGCTCGGCGCGGCGCCCGACCTCGTCATGCTCGACGTGACCGATCCGAAGCGACCGCGCGCCCGGCCACTCGATCAGGCGCTCGCCCGCATCGTGCGTGGGCGCGCCACGAGCCCGAAATTCATCGCCGGCATGATGCGCCACGGGGCGCGCGGCGCGGCCGAGCTCGCCGAGACCGTGGACCGGCTGGTCGACTTCGCCGAGACCACGGGGGCCGTGGGAAGCGCGCTGTTCGACGAGGTGCATGGCGCCTATCTCGCCGACGAGACGGTGCGCGACTTTCTCATGCGCGAAAATCCGGAGGCGGCGCGGGCCATCGCCGAGCGGCTGGAGGCGGCGCGGGGGAAAGGCCTGTGGCATCCCCGCCGCAACGATCTCGGCACCGATTTCACTGTGCACGAAGTGGAGGCGACACTATGAGCCGGCCCGTCGTTCGCGGCGCCTGCCCGCGCCTTGCTGCGCCCATGGAGACCGGCGACGGGCTGCTCGCGCGCATCGTGCCGGCGGGACCCATGCCGCTCAAGGCGCTGGCCCGCCTCTGCACCGCCGCACGAACGCACGGCAACGGTCTTGTCGAGGTGACCGCGCGTGGCAGTTTGCAAATCCGCGGACTTACTCAAGGGTCGGCGCCGCTGTTTGCATCCGCGATCGAAAGCCTCGGCATCCCTCTATGCGGTGACGTCCCTGTTGTCGCCAGTCCGCTGCCGGACGATCCGACGGCTTTGATCGATGTGCAGGCGCTTGCTGCCGAATTGCGCAACGCCATTGCAGCGCGCGGTCTCGTGCTCGCACCGAAAGTGTCGGTGACCGTAGATGGCGGCGGCGCGCTCCACCTCGATGCGCTCGCGGCTGACATCAGAGTCCGGGCCGTCAGCACGGCGGACGGTCTGCGACTTGATATTGCACTCGCAGGTGACGGAGCAACGGCTACACCGCTTGGCACAGTCGCGCCGGATGAAGCGTGCGAGGCCGTTTCCTGCCTGCTTGCGGTGATTGCGGCACATGGTCCGGAAGCGCGCAGCGCCGACGTGCTTCGAAGCTGCGGGTTGGCGGCGTTCCGGAACGCCATCCGGACCCGCATCGAGTCTGGAGCGCTACCACCAACCCGGCTCCCAGCCGTTATGGTTGGCACTCACTCTCTCGAGGGCGATCTCTATGCGGTGGGTGTCGGACTCACATTCGGCCACACCCAAGCCGACACGCTGAACGCGCTGACAGAGAGCGCCCGTGTACTCGACGCCCGATGGGCACGGCCTGCCCCGGATCGCACGTTGATGTTCGGGCCATTCCAAAGGACAAGGGTAAAGGCGATAAGGGACGAGGCACGACGTTTTGGCTTCGCGGTTGAGGCGGCAGATCCGCGCCGCCGTATCGTCGCGTGTCCCGGCGCGCCGTCTTGCGCCTCGGGCCTGATCGCCTCACGCAGACTCGCGGCCGAGATCGCGGAGGAGGTGGAGTTCGCCGGCGCAGGAATCGCCCTGCATGTCTCGGGCTGTGCCAAGGGCTGCGCGCATCCTTTTCCGGCGCCGCTCACCGTGATCGGCACCGCGCAAGGCGCGGGTCTCGTACGCAACGCCACGGCGCGCGCCGCACCGTCGTGCTATCTGAACGAGGCGGACGTCGCCGCCGCTGTCGATGAGTTTTCAATACGCGAGGCGGCCGATGCTTAAGCAGGACTACATCCGCGACGGCGCCGCCATCTACGAGCGGTCCTTCGCCATCATTCGCACTGAGGCCGACCTGTCGCGCTTCACGCCCCCGCAGGCCGAGATTGCCGTGCGCATGATCCATGCCTGCGGCCGGGTCGACGCCGCCGAGGTGATCGAGTTCTCGCCAGATTTGGTGCCTGCGGCGCGCGGCGCTCTCAAACGCGGCGCCCCCGATCTTCTGCGACGCGCAGATGGTGGCGCACGGCGTCACGCGCGCGCGCCTTCCCGCCGACAACGACGTGATCTGCACGCTGCGCGACGAACGCGTGCCGGCGCTCGCCGAAAGGCTCGGCACGACGCGCTCGGCCGCGGCGCTGGAACTGTGGCGCGACCGGCTTGAAGGCAGCATTGTCGCCATCGGCAATGCGCCCACCGCGCTGTTCCATCTTCTTGAGATGCTGGAGGCCGGCGCACCGAAACCGGCAGCAATCCTCGGCATCCCGGTCGGCTTCGTGGGCGCAGCAGAGTCCAAGGACGCGCTTGCCGCCAATACGCTCGGGGTGCCTTACCTCATCGTGCGCGGCCGTATGGGCGGCAGCGCCATGACGGCGGCCGCGCTCAACGCGCTCGCCAAGGAGGGAATATGACTGGCCGTCTCATCGGGGTTGGCGTCGGACCCGGCGATCCCGGGCTGTTGACGCTGAAGGCCATCGACGCGCTTCACCAGGCAGACGTGGTCGCCTATTTCGCCAAGGCGGGAAATGCGAGCAATGCGCGGAGCATCGTCGCCGCGCATCTCAATGGCACGCAAGAGCTGCCGCTGCTCTATCCCGTGACCACCGAGATCCCGAAAGAGGATGCCGCCTATCGCGACGCCATCGGCGCCTTCTATGACGCCTCGGCCCTGACTGTCGCCAAGCATCTCGACGACGGTCGTACCGTCGCCGTGCTGTCGGAAGGCGATCCCTTGTTCTACGGCTCGTACATGCATCTGCATGTGCGGCTTTCGTCGCGCTATCCCGCCGAGGTTATCGCCGGCGTTACCGGCATGTCGGGCTGCTGGTCGTCGATCGGCGTCCCGATGACGCAAGGCGACGACGTGTTCACGGTGCTGCCGGGGACGCTGCCCGAATACGAGCTGGAGCGCCGCCTCGCCGACGCCAACGCCGCCGTGGTGATGAAGATCGGCCGGCATCTTGCCAAAGTGCGCCGCGCGCTCGACCGGGCCGGGCGGCTCGACCGCGCCATCTATGTGGAGCGCGGCACCATGGCCAATGCGTCGGTGATGCCGCTCACCGACAAGCTCGACGGCTGCGCCCCCTATTTCGCCGTCGTGCTGGTGCCGGGCTGGGAGCAGCGGTCATGAGCGGGCGCCTCTCCATCATCGGGCTCGGGCCGGGCGACGATCGCTATCTCACGCCGGAAGCGCGCGACGCGCTCGCCGCGGCGGAGGCGCTTTACGGCTACGGACCTTACCTCGACCGCGTGCCTGAGCGCGAAAGCCAGCCCCGTCATCCCTCCGGCAATCGCGAGGAGGGGAAACGCTCGGAAGCGGCGCTCCGCCACGCGGCGGAGGCGCCCATGTGGCCATCGTCTCGGGCGGCGACCCCGGCGTATTCGCCATGGCGGCCGCCGTGTGCGGGGAGATCGAGCGGGGGCCGGATGCGTGGCGCGCGGTGGATATCGTGGTGGTGCCCGGCATCACCGCCATGCTGGCGGTGGCTGCGCGGGTCGGCGCACCGCTCGGCCACGATTTCTGCGCCATCTCGCTCTCGGACAATCTGAAGCCCTGGCCCGTGATCGAGAAGCGCCTCGACGCCGCCGCGTCGGGCGGCTTCGTCATCGCGCTCTACAATCCGATCTCCGTCGCGCGGCCTTGGCAGCTCGGCGAAGCCTTCGCCCGGCTGTCCCGGCATCTCGCGCCATCGACGCCTGTGGTGTTCGGCCGGGCGATAGGCCGCGCCGACGAGGCGGTGACCATCACGACGCTCGATCAAGCGGACGCGACCAAGGCCGACATGGCGACGCTCATTCTCGTCGGCTCGCCCGAGACGCGGCTGATTGCGCGCGAGGGCCGTATGCCTCTCGTCTACACGCCGCGGGAAGCGGCGGAGGTGACCGCATGATCGAGCCAGTCAAGCAGCTCATCGACGGTCTCGACGGCTTCGACCTCGGGGAGCGCGGGGCGCTTCAGTATGATCACCGGCAGATGCAGCGCCCTCGCCGCGGCGATCTTGCCGTAACTGGCCTCGCCGCCGCTGTTCTTGGCGACGACCACATCGATGCGGTGGCGCTCCAGCAAAGCGCGATCCTCGGTCTCGCGGAACGGTCCGCGCGCGGTGAGGTAGATGGCGTGCGGCACGGCGAGCGGCGGATCGACCGGATCGACGCTCCGCACCAGGTAGGTGTGTTGGGGCGCCTCGGCGAAAGGCTCGATCTCCTTGCGGCCGAGCGCGAGGAAGACGCGCCTTGGCGCTTGGCCGAGCGCCGCCACCGCCGCGGCGATAGTCTCGGCCTCGATCCACTGATCGCCTTGCGTCTTCTCCCAGGCAGGCCGGCGCAGCGCGACGAGCGGCACGGCGGTCAGCGCGGCGGCGCGCGCAGCATTGGCGGAGATCACGTCAGCGTAAGGATGCGTGGCGTCGATCAGCACATCGATGTTCTTGTCACGCAGATAGCCTGCGAGCCCTTCGGCCCCGCCGAAACCGCCGCTCCGCACCGGCGCAGGCTGGGCCAGCGGCTTCGCCGTGCGGCCGGCGAGGGACAACATGACGTCGAAACGTCCGGTTACAGCGAGTTGCCCTGCCAGCGCGCGGGATTCCGCCGTGCCGCCGAGAATGAGGATCTTCATGGCGCGCCCTGAACCGATCATGCCGGACCCTGCCTTATCGGGGCGCTGGCTGTCCATCGTCGGCATCGGCGAGGATGGGGTCGACGGCTTGAGCGCGGGCGCCCGGGATCTCATCGCCCGGGCCGAGATCGTGTTCGGCGGCGCCCGGCATCTGGCGCTGGCGGCGCCCTTGATCCGGGGCGAGGCGAGGCCATGGCCGAGCCCGTTCACCAAGGCGGTCGATGAAGTCCTCAGCGCACGCGGGCGGCAAGTCTGTGTGCTCGCTTCGGGCGATCCCTTCTTCTACGGCGTAGGCGCGACCCTCGCCGGCCATGTGCCGCCGGAGGAGACTTGGGTGGTGCCGGCGCCCTCCGCGTTCAGCCTGGCGGCGGCACGCATGGGCTGGGCGTTGCCTGAGACCGTGCTGCTCTCGGTGCACGGCCGCGCGCTCGACCGCATCAGACCGCATCTTCACCCGGGGGCGCGCCTTCTAGCGCTCACCTCCGATGCGGACGGCCCGGCAGCACTCGCACGTCTCCTGACCGAGACCGGGTTCGGGACATCGGAGTTCACCGTGCTCGAAGCGCTCGGCGGCGACAACGAGCGCATCAGAGCGGCGACCGCGGCAAATTTCGATGTCGGCAACATCGCTCGCGCTCAACACCGTAGCCATCGAGGTCGTTGCCGTCGCCGGGCGCGCGCATCATCGCATACACGCCAGGCCTAGCCGACGATTTGTTCGAGCATGACGGGCAGATCACCAAACGCGAGATTCGCGCATTGACGCTGTCGGCGCTTGCGCCGCGGCGCGGCGAGCTCTTGTGGGATTTGGGCGCGGGCTCCGGCTCCGTCGCCATCGAGTGGATGCTGGCCGATCCTAGTTTGCATGCGATCGCCGTCGAGGCGCGCGCCGACCGCGCTGCGCGCATCGGCCGCAACGCCGCCGCCTTCGGCGTGCCTGATCTCCGCGTTATCGAGGGGACCGCGCCAGCAGCGCTTGTTGGGCTCGATGCCCCGGACGCGATCTTCGTCGGCGGCGGCGCGAGCGCGACCGGCGTGCTCGATGCATGCATCGACGCGCTGAAGCCGGGCGGACGTGTTGTGGCCAATGCGGTGACGCTCGAAACGGAAGCGGCATTGCTGGCACGGCACGCTGGACTGGGCGGCACGCTGACCCGCATCGCGGTGTCACGGGCGGATCACGTGGGCGGTAAGACGGGCTGGCGTCCCGCCATGCCGGTCACACAATGGGTTTGGGGGAAGCCATGATCGTCGCAGGAATCGGCTGCCGCAAAGGCGCCTCAGGGCAAGAGATCGACGCCGCAATCGAGGCGGCCCTCGGGGTCGCCGGCTACGCCCCGGACAGGCTTTCGGCAATCGCGACCTCGGACGGGAAGGGCAGCGAGGCGGGGATCATCGAAGCCGCGGCGGGCCGCGGCGTGCAGCTCGTTCTGGTCAAACCGGGCGAGCTCGAAGCGGCGGGGCCGCGCACGCAATCGTCCTCGCCGCGGGTGAAAGAGCTCCTCGGCATCCCTTCGGTCGCCGAGGCAGCGGCGCTTGCGGCGTGCGGGCCCGAGGCCACGCTCGTGGTGCCGCGCCTCGTCGTGGGGCCGGCGACCTGCGCCATCGCCGCCACGAAGGACGGCGCGTGACCGTCCACTTCATCGGGGCGGGACCGGGCGCTCCTGACCTCATCACGGTGCGCGGGCGCGACATCCTCGCGCGCTGTCCGGTCTGCCTTTATGCGGGCTCCATCGTGTCGCCGGCGCTGCTCGCCTACTGCCCGCAAGGCGCGCGCCTGATCGATACCGCACCGATGTCGCTCGACGAGATCGAGGCGGAATACGTCGCCGCGCATGCGGCGGGCCTCGACGTGGCGCGGCTTCACTCGGGCGATCTTTCGGTGTTCAGCGCCGTGGCCGAGCAGATGCGGCGGCTCGACGCCCACGGCATCCCCTACACGCTGACGCCGGGCGTGCCCGCCTTCGCCGCCGCCGCCGCCGCGCTCGGGCGCGAGCTCACCGTGCCGGAAGTGGCGCAAAGCGTGGTGCTGACGCGCGTGCCCGGGCGCGCCTCACGCATGCCGGAAGGCGAGCAGCTGCAAGCCTTCGCCGCGACGGGCGCAACGCTCGCCATCCATCTCGCCATCCACACGCTCGATCATGTCGTCGAGACGTTGCTGCCGTTCTATGGCGCCGACTGCCCCGTCGCCGTCGTCGCCCATGCCAGCCAGCCGGAAGAGCGGATCGTGCGCGGTACGCTGGCCGACATTTGCGCGACGCTCAAAGCGGATCCAATCGAGCGCACCGCGCTGATCCTGGTCGGCCGCGCATTGCAAGCCGAGGATTTCCGGGAGAGCGCGCTCTACGACGCCGACTATCGCCGCCGTTTCCGGGGTGGTGCGGCGTGAGCGAACGGCGCGTGTCCGACGAGATGTCCTTCGCGGTCGAATACCGCGATCTCGATCTCGACGGGCTTACCGGCGACGACCGCCAACGCCGTCTCTTGCGCACGTTCCGCCACCGCGTCGCCGAGCGCGATGCCTTGCGTCTTCGCATGATCGAAGGCTTCGGCGGCCGTGTTCGAGGCGCGGATGCGCGCGGCGAGATCGGGCGAACCGCCGGCGCTCTCGGCGAGCTTGGCCAAGGCGTCGAGATCGACCGCGCCGCGCTTGGAGTGCAGATCGAGCAGACCTTGGGCGAGCTTGGTCATCTTGGCGACGCCGCCGGCGATGGTGACGCGCGGCACCGGGTGGGTCTTCACATATTTGAGCGTGCCGCCGACGAAGTCGCCCATGTCGATGAGCGCGGTCTCGGGCAGATGATGCATCTTCTGCACGGCGGTCTCGGAGGCCGAGCCGGTCGAGGCGGCGACGTGAGTGAGACCGCAGGCGACGCGCAACGTCGATGCCGCGATGGATCGAGGCGATCCACGACGAGCAGGAGTAGGGCACAACAATCCCGGTGGTGCCGAGGATCGACAGCCCGCCGACGATGCCGAGGCGGCCGTTGAGCGTCTTCGCGGCCAGCGCCTCGCCGTCCGGGATGGAGATCTCCACTTCCACGTCGCCCGGGTCGCCATGCGCCGCGGCGACTTCGGCGATGGCCTCGCGGATCATCTGACGCGGCACGGGATTGATCGCAGGCTCGCCCGGCGGGATGGGAAGCCCCGGCCGCGTCACGGTGCCGACGCCTTCGCCGGCGTGGAAGCTGACGCCGCTGCCTGGCGCGCCGGGCCGCACCGTCGCCAGGATGAGCGCGCCATGGGTGACGTCGGGATCGTCGCCCGCGTCCTTGACCACGCCGGCCGTGGCGACCCGGTTGCCGCGCGCCGTGGTGGCCAACGCAAAGGCCGGGCGCTGTCCGCCAGGCAAGGTCACCTCCACGGGATCGGGAAACGCGCCCGTCAGCAGCCCCGTATAGGCCGCTTTGGCGGCCGCCGTGGCACAGGCGCCGGTGGTCCAGCCCTTGCGGAGCGGGCGGGAGGTCTCGTTCATGACTTCCGCTATAGAGCGCCTTTGGCCCGCCGTCACGAAGGGAGAGCGTGGTCATGACCGCGCCGGCGCTGATCGTCGCCGCCCCCCGGTCGGGCGCGGGCAAGACCACGGTCACGCTCGCGCTGCTCAGCGCCTTGCGCCGCCGGGGCCTCAACGTGCAAGCGGCCAAGGCCGGGCCCGACTATATCGACCCGGCATTCCACGCGGCGGCGACAGGACGGGAAAGCGTCAATCTCGACAGCTGGGCCATGGGACCGGCGCTCCTCGACGGGCTCGTGGGCGCCGCGGCGGCGGGAAGCGACATTCTCATTGTCGAAGGCGTCATGGGCCTGTTCGACGGCATCGGCTTGGAGCCGGGGCGGACCGGGGCTACGGCCGATCTCGCCGCGCGCCATGGCGTGCCCGTGCTGCTCGTGCTCGACGTGGCGGGGCAGTCGCAATCGGCGGCGGCGCTGGTGCGTGGCTTCGCCGGCCATCGCGCCGGAGTCCATATCGCCGGCGTGGTGCTGAACAAGGTCGGCAGCGACCGGCATCGGCGGCTCGTGGCCGACGCCATCGAAGATTTGCCGATCCCCATCGTTGGCGTGGTGCCGCGCGACGCGGCGCTAGCATTTCCCGAGCGCCATCTCGGTCTAGTGCAAGCGAACGAGCACGGCGACCTCGAGGCGCGGCTCGAAGCACTTGCCGATATGGCGGAGCGCTGCCTGAACCTCGATGCGATTCTCGCGCTGGCAGCACCGCCGCAGGTCGCTTCGGTCTCGGCGCAAACCGCGTTGCCGCCGCCCGGTGCGCGCATCGCGCTGGCGCAAGACGACGCCTTCACCTTCCTCTATCCGCATGTGCTCCAAGGCTGGCGGCAGGCAGGTGCGGAGATCGTGCCGTTCTCGCCGCTCGCCGACGAAGGGCCGCACAAGTCGTGCGACGCCTGTTGGCTTCCCGGCGGTTACCCGGAGCTGCACGCCGGGCGCCTCGCCGCAGCGCAGAATTTCAAAACGGGTTTGGCCGCATTTGCCGCGACGCGACCCGTGCATGGGGAGTGCGGCGGTTACATGGTCCTTGGCGAAGGACTCGAAGATGCTGACGGCGTGCGCCACGCCATGACCGGGCTACTCGGTCACGCCACGAGCTTTAAGCACCGCAAGCTCCATCTCGGTTATCGCCAGGCGCGGCTCTTGTCAGACTGCGCGCTCGGAAACGAGGGTGACTCCGTGCGCGGGCACGAGTTCCACTATGCGAGCCTGATCGAGACGGGAAACGATGCGCCTCTGGCTGAGATCGCCGACGGCGAGGGCAATCCGCTTGGGCCTGCGGGCGGACGCCGCGGGCGCGTCACCGGCACGTTCTTTCACGCCATCGCTTCGGCCTGAGCCGCTTAAGCCTCTTTGTCGGAGACGTGCGCTTCCTCGAAGGTGGCCATGCCGGTATGGCAGGCCAACGCCGCCCGCAGCACCAGTACGGCGACGGCAGCGCCAGAGCCTTCGCCGAGCCGCATGCCGAGATCGAGCAGCGGCTTCAACCCGAGTTCTTGCAGCAAGAGACGATGCCCGGCTTCCGCCGACATATGGCCGGCGAGCGTATGATCGAGCGTATCGGCGCGGAGGGCTTTGAGCGGTGCGACCGCTGCCGTCGACACCATGCCGTCGATGAGCACCGGGATGCGTTTGTGGCGCGCGGCAAGGCAAGCCCCGAGGATGGCGGCGAGCTCGCGGCCGCCGAGCGCTGCGGCAACACGGAGCGGATCGTCGAGAATATCCGCGTGTCGCGCGAGCGCCGTCTCGATGGCCGCGCGCTTGCGGGCAAGCCCATCATCGTCGACCCCGGTGCCGAGGCCGGCGAAGCGGGCGCCGCCGCCGCACAGGGCGCCGGCAAGCGCCGCAGCGGCCGTCGTGTTGCCGATGCCCATCTCGCCGAGCACGACGAGATCGGCGGCGTCGGAGACGTCGTCATAACCGGTGGACACGGCTTCCAAGAATTCGCCCTCGGTCATGGCCGGCGCGACCGTGAAGTCGGCGGTCGGCTCCTCCAGCGACAGCGCCGCGACGCGGAGCGCGGCGCCCGCCTCGCGGGCAAGCTGATTGATGGCGGCGCCCCCGGCGGCGAAGTTCGCCACCATCTGCGCCGTGACCTCCGCAGGATAGGCGGAGACGCCTTGCGCCGTGACGCCGTGATTGCCGGCAAAGACTAGGATCTCGACCCGGTCGAGGCGGGGGGGATTGCGGCCTTGCCACAGGCCGAGCCAGGCCACGGCCTCTTCTAGGCGCCCCAGGCTGCCGGGCGGCTTGGTCAGCCGCGCCTCGCGCCCCGCCACCTCTGCGGCGACGTCCTTGTGCCCTCCGGGAAGATCGAGGCAGGCGGCGCGCAAGGCCGCGAAGGAAGCAAATCGGGGCATTTGGGGTAGACTTCTCGGCTCGAACGGACTGGTCTGGCTTTGCGAAAACGGGGCCGGATCGGGAAAGAAGGCGGGGATGGGCGGCATTACCACGGACATCAGGACGGGCCTAGCCTTTTGCACGCGGCTGCCGCTTCCCTTTGGCGCAAGCCCGGCGAAGGCAAACCTAGCCCAGGCGGTGTGGACCTTCCCGGTGATCGGCGCAGGCATCGGCGCAGCCGGCGGGCTCGTCTATTGGCTCGGCTATGGGGCCGGCTCGTCCTCGTTCGTGGCGGCCACGCTCGCCGTTACGGCCACCGTGCTCATCACCGGCTGTCTGCACGAGGACGGGCTCGCCGACACGGCGGACGGCTTCGGCGGCGGTGGAACGAAAGAGCGCAAGCTCGAGATCATGCGCGATAGCCGCAGCGGCGCCTATGGCGTCGTGGCGCTGCTCCTCTCCATCCTTCTGCGCGTCGGCGCCATTGCGAGCCTGGTCGACCCGGGGCTCGCGGCGGCGGCACTCATCGCGGCGCATGCCGGCGGGCGCGCGGCGATGCCTCTATTCATGGCCGCGGTTCCGAACGCCCGGCAAGACGGGCTCTCGGCGGAAGCCGGGACGCCGTCCCAAGGCAGCGTCCTTGCCGCCGTCTTGCTCGGGCTCCTCGCGCTTTTGGTTTGTCTCGGCTTCGGCACAGCGCTTGTCGCGACGCTGCTTGTCGTCGTCGGGCTTTGGCTCATGGCGCGGCTCAGCCTCAAACAGATCGGCGGTCAGACCGGCGACGTGCTCGGCGCCGTGGAGCAGGTGAGCGAGATCCTGATCTTGCTTACCGCCTCCGCATTGCTTTGAGGCTGTGATGGAGAAGTGCAAGGCTGCGGCGCTATGGTGAGCGAAACGCTAAGGCGGCGCTAACGGGGCGGAAACGAGCTTCGTGGTAGGTTCCGCAAAACAATAATTTCACTGGGTCATAGAACACAGGGAGCCTTTGCCATGCGTAAGGCCTTTGCCATCTCGCTTATTGCCGGCGCGCTCTTCTTGGCGCCGGGCGTTGCCTCCGCGGCGCCGCTTACCCTTTCCGATCATGCCGCCGTCACCAAGACCGTCGGCGACGCCAATGTACGTGTCGAGCAGGTGCGTTGGCGCGGCAGAGCCCGCCATTGCGGACGGCGTTACGTGCGCCCGTATTGCTGCACCTGGACGTGCTACCCGTATTACCGGCCGTACCAGTATTACTACTGGCAGTACTACTACCCGTACGGCGGCCCGCTGTTCTAAGAGCGTCTGTTCGTTTCTGAACGACTCTCACGCCGATGTGACCGTCAGGCGCGTTGCCGCGCCCGCACGCCCCCGATAGGCTCAAAGCTTGCCGGGGGCGGTTGGCGTCCTAGGAGCAAGAAATGCGTCACTCCCTCATCACACTTGCCGCCGCGGCGATCGTGGCGGTCTTCGCGCTTGGCGCCGGTCCCGCGAGGGCGGCATCTTTGCCTAAGCTCGATAACCTCAGCAGCCAGAGCGCGCCGGTCGAATCCGTCCGCTACTACCGTCGCTGGGGGCGCGCTTACGGTTACCGGGCCCCCTACCGGTACTACGCGCCGCCCCGCTACAACTACTATTACGGGCCGCCTTACGCGCGGTATTACCGGCCCTACCAATACTGGGGCAGGCCCTATTACGGGCGCCGCTATTGGTACTAGCGCGATTTTCAGGGCCGGCGTCGTCTCGCCGGTCCTGACTTTCTCGTGCTGACGCCGCAAAACAAGGGGTGACGGTGCGCCCGCCCGTTGTGGCAGAGTGCGCGCCGTGACCCAGCCCCCCGACCTCATATCGTCTCGCGCGCTAGAGCTGGCGCGTGCCGCGCTCAGCCGCCGTGGTGCGCCGTCCGAACTGCCGGGCCGCTTGCTCGTGGTCGATGTCGCACGGCAGACCGCGACCCTCATCGAGAACGGACGCGCGGTCGCCGCGTGGCCGGTCTCGACCGCGCGAAACGGCATTGGCGGCGAGGAGAACTCGTTCAAGACGCCGCCAGGATGGCACCGCATCCACGCCCGCATCGGAGACGGCGCGTGCTCCGGCACGGTGTTCTCGTCGCGTGAGCCGACCGGCGCGGTGTGGCGTGGCGCACCTTGCGCCCGACGATCTCATCCTCACACGCATCCTCACCCTCGACGGGCTCGAGGACGGGACCAATCGCGGGCCGGGGCGCGACTCGCTCGAACGCTACATCTATCTCCACGGCACCAATCACGAAGACCTGGTCGGCCGGCCCGTTTCCCAGGGCTGCGTGCGGCTGTCCAATGAAGATGTCTGCGCCCTGTTCGACCGCGTGCGTGAAGGCGACCTCGTGCTGATCGCGCCGCCCGAGAGCCGCGCCATCCCCGATCCCTATGGCGCCGGGCGCTTCCACTATGCGGGGCTCGGCGGCTCGGGCATGAGCGCCATCGCCCAGTTCCAGGCGATGACTGGCGGTACGGTGAGCGGCAGCGACCGCGCCTTCGACCACGGCGAACGGGCGGAACTGCGTACGCAATTCGAGACGCTTGGCATCCACGTGTTTCCCCAGGACGGAAGCGGGGTGGCTAAGGACTGTGCGGTGCTGGTGGTCTCGACCGCAGTCGAGGAACAAGTTCCGGATTACGCCGCGGCCAAGGCGAATGATGTTCCGATCGTGCATCGCTCGGAGATGCTCGCGCATTTCGTTGCCCGGCACCGCTCGATCGCGATCACCGGCACGAGCGGCAAATCGACGGTCACGGGCATGATCTTCGAGATCTTGCGTGGGAGCAGCCGCGATCCCTCCGTCATCACCGGCGGCGACTTGCCCCTACTGCAAGCGGAAGGCTTGCCGGGCAACGCGTTTGCCGGAAATTCCGATCTTCTCGTGGTGGAGGCCGACGAGAGCGACGGCTCACTGGTACGCTACACGCCCGCCGTGGGCGTGATCCTCAATCTCCAGCGCGACCACAAAGAGATGAACGAGGTGGCGGCGATGTTCGCCACCTTGCGCGCCCGCACGCGCCAGACGCTGGTCGTCGGCGACGACGAGAACCTCGATCGTTTCGCCGGCGGGGCTTTGCGCTTCGGCCTGAGCCCGCGCGCAGACGTGCGCGGCGAAGAGGTCGCGCTCGAGGCCGCATCGAGCCGCTTCCGCGTCGAGGACACTGTCTTCACGCTGCCGGTTCCCGGCGCGCACAACGTCATGAACGCGCTCGCCGCGATCGCCGCCTGCCGCGCGGTGGACGTACCGCTCGCCGATATGATCGCACCACTGTCGCGCTTCTCGGGCATCGGCCGGCGGTTCCAGACGGTCGGGCGCGCGCGCGGGATCGAGGTGATCGACGACTTCGCCCACAATGCGGAGAAGATCGCCGCCGCCATTCGCACGGCGAAACTAAAGGCGCGCCGCGTGCTCGCCATTTATCAGCCGCACGGCTACGGACCGACGCGCTTCCTGCGCCAGGACTTCGTCCGCACCTTCGCGCAAGAGCTCTCGCCCGAGGATCGCTCTATGGATGCTTGAAGTGTTCTACGCGGGCGGGACGGCGACACGCGACTTTTCCGCCGCCGATATCGTAGAGGAGATCAAGGCCCGCGGAACACTGGCCGAATTCGCACCGTCGCGGGACTGGCTCATCCGCCGCATCACCGAGGAAGCGCGCGACGGCGACGTGGTGCTGGTGATGGGCGCGCGCGATCCATCGCTCACGGCGTTGGCGGGCTCGCTTCTCGCCGGGCTGAAGACCGGCGCCGAAACGGCCTGAACGTCCCGGCCGGTCAGTTCCCGAATAGACCGGAAATAATACTGTCCAAGCCGCCGCCTGCGCTCTGCCGCGACCGATCCTGTTGACGGCTGTCCGCGTCGGCGATGGCCGGTGTGGCCGGAACCGGAAACCTGGCCGGATTGGCGAACATCTTGCCGGCCATGCGATTGTCGATGCCGTAGATATCGCCAAACTTGTTCACGGTGCCGTTCTCGTCGACAACTGCCGTGAAATAGGTGAGGTGCACGGGTATGAGCCGGTTGAGCCCCACCACGGTGCTGTCGTCCTTCGCCAGTAGGCTTTTCACTTGGCCCGCCGACCAGCCCTTATCCTCGCCAAGGATCACCGCGGCAAACCGGTCAGGGTTTTGCACGCGGATGCACCCGTGGCTCAAGGTCCGCGTCGTTTCGTCGAAGAACTCGGGCTGCACCGTGTCGTGCATGTAGATGGCATGCCTGTTGGGGAAGTTGAACTTGAGCTTGCCGAGCACATTGGCAGGCCCCGGGTCCTGCGTGAACGTGTAGCGGCTAATGTTCACGTTTGACCAGTCGACGGTGTCGGCATCGATGGGCTCTCCCTTGAGGCTCACCTTGAGACCGTACCGGGCCAGGATCGCGTTCTTGGAAGTGCCGAAGAATCCGCCGCCACTGCTGCCTTGCAGCTTCGGCGCGAGGTCCTCGTTCACAATCGTGGGCGGCACCGTCCAATTCGGATGGAACACGATGTTGCGCATGGGCGCGGAGAAGAGCGGCGTCGCGTATTTGAACTGACCGACGACGGTCTTCTCCACATAGATGGTCTTGCCGTTCTTCACGACACGGGTGTTGTACTCAGGGATATTGTCCCAGACGTGATAGGCGCCAAGGCTGCGTGGCATCCAGCGCCACCGCTCCATGTTCATCACGATGAGCTGCACGTCGCGATCGTTGAGTGGCTTCCCGCCGCTCGCTTGTGCTTTGGCGCGTGCCTTGAGCAACGCCTGGTGCAGGCGCTTGAACTGCTCCTGCTGCGGATGTAGCGAGGTAAGATAGGTGTCCGGCGCCGGCGCGGCGGCAATCTCGGCGAGCACCGTCTTCGGATTGCGCAGGTGGGGGTGCTGGTCGAACAGCGGGCTCGCCTGTGTCGGCGTCAGGCGCCCGATTTGCGCATAGCGCGCATATTTCAGAACGGCGAGGGAAAGCTGAAGCTCGTCGTCGGCGAGCGCATTTGAACTCGCCAGCAGATCGTTGGCAGGCGGCAAATCGAACGCCGAGGCCCTCAGCCCCCAGTCGTCGGCCTTGCCGATTTCCGCGATGACAGCTTTCGCCTTGTCGGAAAAGCCTGCGTCCGTGACCCAGAGGGGCGGCCCCTCGAGCGTGCCGTAGAATTCCTCCAGCGCCTTGCGATCGGCGGCGTTGACGTGCTTGTCGAAGCTCGGATCAGCAAGCCTCGCTCGGATCTCGGCGACGATCGGATGGGCCGGCGGGGGTGCGACCTCGGCGGGCTCGGCCGCTGCCGGCTCGGCACTGGCAGGCTCGGCGCCCTCAGCCGATGGCTTCGTCTCTTCAGCAGCCGCGGGTTTCTCGGCGCCCTCGTCCGGCGCCTCGGCAGAGTCGTTCGAATCTGCCGCATCGCTGTCAGGCTCCGCCTGTGCCGCGGAAGGGGTTTCGTCCTCGGCCGGGGTGGCTGTGTCGGGCACGGGCGCATCCGGCGGCGTCAACGCGGCGGTTTGCGTCTCCTTGGCGTCAGCCGGCGGCGGCGAGACTTCAAGCACGACGCTCGCGTTATAAGACGGCGCCGCGGCAGGCGCGGCCGTGTCGGTGGCCGGGGCCTCGTCCGCGGACGCACTCGCCTGCTCGGTCTCGGCCGGCGCGGCGGGTGCTTCGTCGTCGGCCGGCGTGGCCGTTGCCGGTTCCGGCGCAGCCTCCTCAGCCGTCTCGTCAGAGGTGTCCGAGCCCGCGGCGGGCTCGGCCGCGGCGTCCTCAGCCGGTACCGGGGCGGTCTCTGCCGGAGCGCTCGGCGCTTCGTCTGCCGCCTCGACCGTCAGCTCCGCCTCGTCGGGCGCGGCATCGACCGTCAGCTCCGGCTCTTCGGCGTCGGCAGCCGGCTCGTCCGCCGCCTGATCGGCGGCACCCTGCTCTTGGGCTTCAGGCGCAGAGGCCTCGTCCGCTTCTGCCGTGTCGCCCTTTGCCGCGGCGTCATCACCTGCATTACCTGCGTCATCAGGTGTGCTGCCACTGGTCGTGTCGCTGGCCAGATCATTGGCCGAGTCTGCCGGCGCATTCTCTTCGGGAGCGGGAGCAGCGTCCTGATCGCTCGACAGGGCCGCGACATCCTGAGGCGCCGCAGGTTCGTCGCTCTGTGACGTTTCTGTGTCGGAAGAGTCGGAAGCGGACGACTGAGGCTCAGGGCTCGAAGGCGTGACAGCGTCGGACTCGCCCGGCCGTGCATCCACGAGCGCCACCGTGGCGCTGGCCGATGAGGACGTGCCGACCACGGCGGAGACTTCGCTGTTCTCTGCCGTGGGCGGCGCGACCGTGTCGGCCGAGACGCCAGCCGTCACACGCATGGGATTTCGCTTTGGCAGCGTCGGCCGGAAGGGACTCTTCTTGACGACCTTCGGCTTCGCGTCGCTGAACAGGGGGATCTGCATCTGCGCGCAAACAGGCGATGCCGCGAGCAGACTCGCGAGCAACACCGCAGCAACTACGGCGAGTGGCCCTACAACGAGGGGTCGTCCGCCCATCTCCTGGCCCCCTTGGCCGACTAGCGTAATCCCAGGGGATGCCTGCCGCCACCCTGAAATCGCTGACATTTTTGCGAGCGAACCACCCCTGGCGCTGCCGGAGGACATTGTTCCCTGCCCTACCAGACAACGCGAATCCCGGACCTGAGGTTCGCCGTGGCCGCACCATTAACGCTAAGTCGGGCAGATTTATGCCAGCATCGCCGGTGGCGTGCATTTTAGTTCTTTGCGTGATTTTTTGCGCGCATTTGCACGTTAAGTAGGCGTTTTTCCCAATTTATCGGCAGTTCTTGCCGCATCCCACCCGAGCCAAATTTGCCCGCTCGCCGATTTGGTGCAATAACTCCCGAAATCACACAGAAACCTAGACTGGCGATTACGCGTTCCGCTCGAGAGGCGCTGCGCGGGAAGATCGGCCCCATTCTTGCTCGCCACTTTGCGTTGCTGTTCGCAGTGGCCTGAAACCTATCAACTGAGGCTTTCCTTATGTGCGGTTTGTGCGGCGAGATCACGTTCGACGGCTCGCCTGCCTCGGTTGAGGCCCTAAGCGCCATGACTTGCTCGATGACCCCGCGCGGGCCGGACGCGGAAGGGATCGTGGCGCGGGGGCGCGTGGCGTTCGGCCATCGGCGGCTCAAGATCATCGACCTGTCGGAGCGCGGCCAGCAGCCGATGGTCGATTCCGAGCTCGGCCTGACGCTCGTGTTCAACGGCTGCATCTATAACCACAAGGAGCTGCGGGCCGAACTCGAGGCACGCGGCTACCGCTTCTTCTCCACGAGCGACACCGAAGTGATCCTCAAGGCTTGGCACGCTTGGGGGCACGACGCGCCGAAGCGCTTCAACGGCATGTTCGCCTTCGCGATCTACGAGCGGGATACGGGCCGGCTCGTCCTCGCCCGCGACCGGCTCGGCATCAAGCCGCTCTACTACGTGCAAGACGGCAAGCGCCTGCGCTTCGCCTCCACCCTGCCGGCGCTCGTAGCGGCCGGCGACGTGGATACGGGCATCGATCCGGTCGGGCTCGCCCACTACATGACGTTCCATGCGGTCGTGCCGCCGCCGCACACCATCCTCAAGGGCGTGCGCAAGCTGCCGCCGGCGACGCTGCGCATCATCGAGCCCGACGGCCGGACCAAGGACAATGTCTACTGGGAGCTTCAGTTTACGCGCACGCGCGAAGACCTGACCCTCGACCATGGGGTGTGGAAAGATCGGGTCGGCGCAGCACTGCGGCGGGCGGTCGACCGGCGCATGATCGCCGACGTGCCGGTCGGCGTGCTGCTTTCCGGCGGCGTCGATTCAAGCTTGATCGTGGGTCTTCTGGCGGAGGCCGGACAGAAGCACCTCAAGACCTTCTCCATCGGCTTCGAAGCCGCGCATGGCGAGGCGGGTGACGAGTTCAAATACTCCGACATCATCGCCAAGCATTTCGACACCGACCACACCAAGATCATGATCCCGACCAGCAACATGCTGGAGGCGCTGCCGCACACGATCGCCGCCATGTCGGAGCCCATGGTGTCTTACGACAATGTGGGCTTCTATCTCCTGTCTCGCGAGGTGGCGAAGCACGTCAAGGTCGTGCAGAGCGGCCAAGGCGCCGACGAGGTGTTCGCCGGCTATCACTGGTATCCGAGGCTCGAGAACTCCAACGACATCATCACCGACTACAAGGCGCTGTTCTTCGATCGCGACCGCGAGAAGCTCGGCCGGCATCTCGGCGCGGCGTGGATGGCGGAGACGGACGAGCCGGCCCGGCTCGTCGAGGCGCATCTCAACCGCACCGGTGCGGAGACGCCGCTCGACCGGGCGTTGCGCATCGATACCACGGTGATGCTGGTCGACGATCCGGTGAAGCGGGTCGACAACATGACCATGGCCTGGGGGCTCGAGGCCCGCGTGCCGTTCCTCGATCACGAGCTCGTCGAGCTCGCCGCCCGCGTACCGCCGGAATTGAAGCTTAAAGACGACGGCAAAGGCGTGCTGAAGGACGTGGCGCGGGACGTCATCCCGTCCGAGGTCATCGACCGGCCCAAGGGCTATTTCCCCGTGCCCGCCCTAAAATATATCGACGGGCCGGTGCTGGAGATGACTAAGGACTCACTCACGTCGCGCGCGGCCCAGGATCGCGAGCTGTTCAGGCCGGACTATCTCTCCTGCCTGTTCGACGACCCCAAAGCGCACATCACGCCGTTGCGCGGATCCGAGCTTTGGCAATGCGCGTTGTTGGAACTCTGGCTTCAGGCCCACAACATCTGAGGCGACGCGATGAGCATGGAAAAGCACTACAGTGAGGCGGCCGTACTAAGGGCCGCGCCGCGCGTGGAAACCGCCGACTGGGATGGCGTGATCCGAGGCAACGTGGCACTGGACTGCGGCTGGGGACGCCTCCTTTTCGGCCAAACATTCGCCAATGCCTCCGAACTGTCGGATTGCATTCGCGCCGAAGGCCCGGGGCGGCGCGACATCGCCTTCTATATCTTGGATCCCCATGTGGTTCTCGCCTCGGCGCCCCAGGAGCTGTTCCTGGATCCGTCGCATACCTACAGACTCGATCTCACCAAGTACGAGCCCGCGAAAGATAAGCCGCGTGGTTTCTACATCCACCGCCTCAGCTCCATACAGGACGCGGAGGAGGTCAATCGCATTTATTCTGCCCGGGGCATGGTCACCGTGCCGCCGGACTTTTTCTGGGCCAAGCGCGACAGCCGCGCCATCACCTATTTCGTCGCCGAGGACGAAGCCACAGGCGGCATTATCGGCACCGTGACCGGCGTCGATCATTACGCCACGTTCGGCGACATCGAGCACGGGTCCTCGCTGTGGTGCCTGGCCGTCGACCCACAAGCCACGCAGCCCGGAATTGGCGAAGCGCTGGTGCGCAGGCTTGCGGAGCATTTCAGGGATCGGGGTGCGTCCTACATGGATCTCTCCGTGATGCACGACAACGAGCAAGCCATCGCGCTGTACGAGAAGCTCGGCTTCATTCGGTGGGCCACGTTCACCATCAAGCGCAAGAACCCGATCAACGAGAAACTCTTCACCGAGGCCCCGTTCGATGACCAGGCTCTCAATCCTTATGCGCGGATCATCATCGACGAGGCACGGCGGCGCGGCATCGGCGTCGAGATTATAGACGCTGAGGGCGGCTTCTTCCGCCTGACCTATGGTGGGCGCTCCATCGTTTGCCGCGAGAGTCTCACCGCGCTGACGACGGCGATTGCCATGAGCATGTGCGACGACAAGCGCGTGACCCGGCGCATGGTGGAAGCGGCAGATGTCCGGGTGCCCCAGCAGGTCACGGCCGACGACGAGGCGCGCACCCGCGCCTTCGTGGAGGATCACGAGGCCGTGGTGGTGAAACCGGCGCGCGGCGAGCAAGGCAAAGGCGTCGCCGTTGGCCTCAAGAGCTGGGACGACGCCAAGACTGCGATCGAGGTGGCCCGAAAGATCTGCAACGAGGTGGTGGTCGAGGAGTTCGTGGAGGGCACCGATCTCCGCATCATCGTCATCGATTATCGCGTCGTCGCCGCCGCAATTCGCAAGCCTGCGGCCGTCGTCGGCAACGGGCGGTCGACCGTGCGCGAGCTGATCGAGCATCAATCGCGCCGCCGCGCGGCGGCGACGGGCGGCGAATTGACGATCCCTCTGGATGCCGAAACCGATCGCTGCGTGGCCGAAGCGGGCTACGCGCTCGACGACGTGCCCCCGGCCGACAGCTATATCGTGGTGCGTAAGACCGCAAATCTCCACACTGGCGGCACCATCCATGACGTCACCGGCATTCTGCACCGGACCCTGATCGAGGCCGCGGTGCGGGCGGCGCGGGCGATCGAAATCCCGGTCACCGGGATCGATTTCATCGTGAAGGCGCCGACGGAGCCGGATTACTGGTTTATCGAGGCCAATGAGCGGCCGGGCCTGGCCAATCACGAGCCGCAGCCCACGGCCGAGCGGTTCGTCGACCTCCTATTTCCCCAGTCGATGCCCGCCGTCGTGCGCGAAGCGCTTCAAATCTAGCGCGGGTCATATTACCCATCTTTCGTGCGCCCCCTATGCGGGGCGCCTCTCATGCCCGATTATCGCCCCCCGGGAAGGTCCGCCTATGACGATCCTGCATATCGATCTCGACTATCTCGCCGATACTCTGGACGAGCTGCTCTCGATCCCGAGCCCGACGAGCTACACGGACAACATCGTGCGGCACTGCGGACATGAGCTCGACAGGCTGGGCGTGCCGTTCGAGGTCACGCGGCGCGGCGCCATTCGCGCGATCCTCCGCGGCAAGAAACGGCGGCCGGCCCGCGCCGTCGCCGCCCATCTCGATACGCTCGGCGCGCAGGTCAAGGAGATCAAGGCGAACGGCCGGCTGGGTGTCGTGCCCATTGGCAGCTGGAGTGCGCGCTTCGCCGCTGGCGCGCGCTGCACGATCTTCGCCGAGCAGGGCAGCTATCGCGGCACCATCCTGCCGCTCAAGGCCTCGGGCCACACCTATGGCGATGAGGTCGATGACCAGCCCACAGACTGGGCGCATGTTGAGGTTCGCGTCGATGCGCGGTCGTCCAGCACGGACGAAGCCAGGAAGCTCGGCATCGATGTGGGCGATATCGTCGCCATCGATCCGCAGCCCGAGTTCCTCGACAACGGCTTTATCTGCTCGCGGCATCTCGACGACAAGGCCGGCGTGGCAGTGATGTTCGCGGCCCTTCAGGCGCTCATCCCGGTCAAGGACAAGCTTCCCGTGGACGTCTATTTCCTGTTCACCATCGAGGAGGAGGTCGGCGTCGGCGCCTCCAACATCCTGACGGAAGACGTTGCGTCCCTGATCGCCGTCGACAACGGCACATCGGCGCCAGGCCAGAACAGCGCCGAGTTCGGCGTGACCATCGCCATGGCCGATCACAACGGCCCGTTCGACTATCATTTGACCCGCCAGCTCGCGGGGCTTTGCCGAGAGAACGACATCTTTCACCAGAAGGACGTGTTCCGCCATTACCGGTCTGACGTCGCCTCGGCGGTGGAGGCCGGTCATGACGTGCGCACGGCGCTGATCTGTTTCGGCATCGACGCCTCCCATGGCTGGGAGCGTATCCACATTCATGCCTTACGGTCGCTGGCCGAGCTCATCACTGCCTATCTCCTCGGTCCGGTGGCTTTCACCCGCGACGCAGAGGAGATCGGCACGCTCAAGGACTTCACGCGTCAGCCCACCAAGGAAGCGGCGCAGGAGCTCACCTCGGACGTGGAGATCGAGGAAGACTGATCCCGGTTGGGCGGCGCCGGTGGCATGGCCGGGACGGCTGTGTCAGACTGGATCCTCGTTCAAGAGTGACGGGGACCGGATGGCGGATACGGACGCACCCCTCGGCAAATCGGCGATCCTCGGCATGATCGCCATGGCGGTCGCCGTGTTCGTGATCGCCAACGACTTCACCGCACTGTCGGTCGCCCTCCCGGCCATCGAGAAAACCTTCGGTACCAGCGTCAACACCTCGCAATGGGTGATCAACGGCTACGCCATGGTGTTCGGCGTGGCCATCGTCACCGGGGGCCGGCTCGCCGATATGTTCGGCCGCAGACGCATCTTCTTCATCGGTGCGGCGATCTTCGCCACGTTTTCCATGATCGGCGGTTTCGCGCCGGACATCTGGCTGTTGTTGGCCGGCCGCTTCACCATGGGCATCGGCGGCGCGATGATGTGGCCCGCCATCCTCGGCATGACGTTCAGCCTCCTGCCGAAAAGCAAGGCGGGGCTCGCCGGCGGTCTGGTGCTGGGCTCGGCCGGTTGCGGCAACGCGTTCGGGCCTCTGCTCGGCGGTTTCCTCACCGATACGATCGGCTGGCGGTGGATCTTCTTTCTCAATCTTCCCATTGCCGTCGCCGCGGTGGTCGTCACCTATCTCGTGGTCAAGCCGGATGAAGACCGCACGGATCACGCGGGCATCGACTATCTCGGCATGGGGGTGCTCACTGTCGGCCTGTTCTCGCTGCTGCTCGCGCTCGACATGGGCACGCGGGTCGGTTGGACGTCACCCTTGATCATCGGTCTCTTGGTCATGGCGGGGATCGCGCTGGCCAAGTTCTTCTTCGTCGAACGCCGGGCCGGCAATCGCGCCCTGGTTCCCGACGACGTGATGCGCAACGGAAGCTTCGCCGCGGCAAGCCTCGCCACACTTCTGATGTCGGCCATTTTCTTTGCCGCGCTGCTCTACCTGCCGCAGTTCATGTCCAAGGTGCTCAAGTTCAGCGCGATCGAATCGGGCGCTGGGCTGTTGCCCATGATGGGCACCTTCGCCGTGACGTCGTTCATCGCCGGACGTCTCTATGCGCGGCTGGGCGCCAAGGTCAGCGTCACCGGCGGCGCACTGTTCTTGGCGGCCGGCATGTTCCTGCTGTCGCGGATCAGCCCGACAACGACGTATGACGATCTGATCTTTGGCATGGTCGTCCTCGGCATCGGCATCGGCCTGTTCTATTCGTCGATCACCACGGCGGCGATCACGGCGCTCGATTCCTCCCGGGCGAGCCTTGGCGGCGCCATCGTCTATATGGCTGAGATCGCCGGCGGCTCGATCGGACTCGGCGCCAACACGGCGATCGTGCTCAGCGCGGCACATATGGCCGACGGCATCCACGTCGCCTTTCTGGTCGACGGCATCCTGGCGGTCTGCGGCGCCGTGGTGGCGCTGCTGTTCGTCGGCGGCACGCTCGACAAGGAACGGCTCGAGGCCGCGTGGCCCCATCGTCATCGCGCCCACGCCTAACGCCAATTTCCAGCTCCGCCATGAAAAGGAGAATGGTGCCGCAAGCAAGCGGTGGGTGCTAATCTTCTTCCAGGGAAAGAGAAGTCATGCGGCAGGTTCAAAAGAGCCGGCGAAGTCTTGCCGTTACGGGCATGACCGAGAAGGAGTTCGCGAATACGCTCTCCTTCCTCGAGGAGGCCTGGGAAGAGGGCGCAAAGGAAGCCGTGGCTGTAGCGGTCAGTCTATGCGCGTCGCACGAGCAACCCCCGCCGTATTGGGTCGCTCTGGCCGTGGCTTGTCTCGTGAGTCCCAAATATCAGCACGACATGGTCCACGTCAGGCGCTGGCACCTTGTCCGCATTTTGCGTGCTGAGGGCATCCCCTGGGGGGAGGTCTACGGTGAAGCGAGCAAGAGGCTCGCCGATGAGGGCGCTGCCTGCGCACCGCGTGCCGTCCGCGAGAGCTACGAGAGCGTGCAGAAGCAACTCGGGGCTTCGGATTAGAACGGCGTCAGCTCGTGAAAGGACGTGGGGAATGGTGCCGCAAGGAGGATTTCGAACCCCCGACCTACGCATTACGAATGCGCCGCTCTACCAACTGAGCTATTGCGGCCCCGGCCCGCGTGCTTCCGCCTGGGTCTTGATCCTAGGCGGAGCGGGTAAAGGAAGCCTTGGCTGTGCAGGCCTTGGCCTCAAGCCTCGAGCCAGTGCTTAATGCCAATATCGGGACGGCGCAAGCTGGACGCCAGGCCCCCTTGCCAGCCCGCGACTAGCGGATATGCGCCGCGCGCAAGCGCTCCAGCGAGGTTGGGCTTTCGTCGGCTTCGGCTTGCGCCACGCCCGGGTCGTCCGGCGGCCGGACGGGCGTGAAGACCGAAGGTGCCGGCTTCTGCTCGGCACCCTTGTCCGGGGCCTTGTCCACCGCAGGTTTCTCTTCGCGCACGGCAGGCGTCACGTCGACCACCACGGCGCCTGCTCCTGCCGGGGCTTGCGCCTCTCCGGCCGGGACCATGGCGCTCGCGTCGCGCGGCGGCTCCATCTCCTCGATGAGAAGCGTGTCGTCGCCGCGGCCGATGGCATCGACCGGCGCTTTCCACTCGAACGCATCCACGGCGCCCGTGACCGGCGACACCGGCAGCCAGCGGTCGGAGACATAGCCGTCGGCAATCCAGGCGCGGTCCCGCGGCGCGCGCACGGCGCGGGCGAGCCATTCGCGCTCGCGTCCCTTGTCGCCCTCGCCGCCTTCGAGGCGCGCCATCAGCGTGCAGACGCGCGCCGACGGCCGGTCCTCGAGATAAGGCTCAAGCGCATCGCGCGCCTCCTGCCACTCCTGGGCCTCGATGGCGGCCTGTGCGACGGCGATGGCGCCTTCGACGTCGTTCGGCGCTAGCCCTGCGAGATATTTCACGCGCTTCAGCCGGTCGCGTGGGGCAAGGCCCGGCTGCGCGAACGCGTAACCGGCCGCGAGATCGGGATGCGGCGAGAGCTTCCACGTGCGGACGATCTGGCGCGACGCGGCGCGGGACTCGCCCTTGGAAGCGAAGAGGCGGCCTGCGAGCTCTGCCGCCGGCACCAGCGACGGCGCAAGCCGCAGCGCCTCGTTGGCGAGCGTCAGCGCCCGGTCGGGGTCGAAGGCTTCCGCCTCGCGCGCTTCTGCCGTGAGCAGCACGGCGCGGCGGCGATTGGCGGTGTCCGTATCCACATGGCCGTTCTGCCGCGCAATGGCGAGGGTGTTCAGCGCACCTTCCCAATCGCCGGCGCGCGCCTGAATGTCGAACAGCGCGTTGACGCCCCAAGGGAGCTTGGGATCGCGCTGCACCGCCTGCTCGGCCAAGGTGCGCGCGGCGTCCGTATCGTTGGCGCGCTTGGCTTCCAGGAACAGGCCGCGCACGCCGAGAAGCTGCGTCTCAGGGCGCTCCAGCATCGACTGGAACGCGCGGCGTGCCGCCGCCTGGTCGCCTTTGAGCTGGGCGGCCTGGGCCCGGAGCAGCGCCGTCAGTGGCTCGCGCGGCAGATTGCGCCCGGCGATCCCGGCATAGCGCTGCGCCAGCGCGCGGTCGCCAACCCCGATGGCGAGAAGCCCGCGCGACAGCGCCTCGAGGCCTTGCTGGCGCCGTCGCTCGCGCACATAGGCCGTGACCGCGGCAGGCCGCGTCCACACATAGCGCAGGAGCGCGAAAGCGAGGATGAAGGCCGCAACCAGCGCGATGATCACGAGCGTCGCCACGAAGGCGGATGTCTCGATCTGATAGCCGAGCCATTCGACGGTGACGGTGCCGGGGCGGTCGGCAAGCCAGGCGAGGCCCAAGGCCGCCGCCACGATGATGAGAACGAAAATGAGAATGCGGGTCATCTAGTCTTGCTGATCCGTCTGGTTGGGCGCTTCGCTCTGTCCAAGAGAGGTGAGCAGGAGCATTTGAAGACGTTGCAGGGTCTCGTCGGCGCCAAGCCGCGCCTTCGCCTGGTCGAGCCAGCCTGCGAACGCCGTGGCTTGCGCGCCTTGCAGCGTCTCGACCTCTTTCACGCTTGCGGCGAGATCGCCTTGATCGAGTTTCGCGGCGGCGCGCGCCAGTGCGGCATCAGGCGTATCGCCCTCGGCGTTTGCATCGATGCGCTTGACCTTGACCAGGGACTCGGCACTCGCCATCAGGCGGTCGGCAAGAGATGCGCTCGCGTCAGGGGCAGAGGTCGTAAGCGCCTTATCGCGTGCGTCCTCGAATGAGACCTTGAGCTGCGCGATGGTCGGAATCCCCTCGTCGTCGTAGTCGAGGAGCGGGCCGAGGTCACCGGTGCCGGGGGACAACGCCGCTAAGGTGGAAAGCTCGGTCGCATAAGGCCGGCCTTCGTCGACCGCAGCGCGTAGATTGGCGAAGGCGATCGCCAAGGTGGCCGCCTTGGTATCCCGGGCATCGCTGTCGACCGCGTTGGCAAGCGCGGGAAGCATCGATTCGAGCTTGCCGAGCCGATCATCGAGACCGGTGATCTCAGGCACGAGGCGCGAGGCATCGCCTGACCCCAGCTCGGCGTTGGCGAGCGCCTTGAGCTTCGCATCGAGCGCGGCGATGTCTCTCTTTTGGGCCGAGATGGACGCGTCGTTGGCGGTCTTGGCCTCGGCCAGAGCGGTCGTGATCTTGTCATCGAGACGCTGCTCGGCGGCGTTGATCTGCTGGCTGGTAGCGGCGGCGTCGGCGACCGAGCCGCCCTCCTTCGCCGCTGCCGCCATGGACTTCAGGCTCGCTTCGAGCTGGCTCACGCGATCGGCAAGGGCTTCGACCTCCGGCGGGGTCTCAGGTTTCTTGCTTTCAAGCGCGTCGAGCCGCGATTCCATCTGCGCGATCTCCGGGCCGCTGTCCGGGGCTTCGGGCGCCGCCTCGAGCGTGGCCAGACGATCTTGCAACGGCTTGAGATCGGGCGCTTCGGCTTGCTGGCTCGTCGGCAGATAGGTCCAGGCGAAGGCAAGCGCGCCGGCGCCGACAAGCCCGCCGAGGACGCCGGCGGTCAGATGGGACAGGACCGAGCCCACGCGCGAGCCGCCAGCGCGCGGGGCAGGGGCGGCCTTCGCCTCCGGCTCCTCATCGCTTGCGGCGGTCTCTTCAGTCTGCTCCGTATCACCATCGCCGGCGGACGGCTCCAGGGCCTCCTTGTCCGCCTTCGCCGCGGCATCGTCCTTCGCCGCAGCCGCCTCGTCGGCCGCCGGCTCGACGGTCACCTCGGTCGCGGAGCCTTCGATCGTCGGGCCTGCGCGTTTGCCCGCGGCGTCCGAACCGCTGCCTTTATTTTCGGAGGAGCCGACCATCAGCTCATCACCTTTGCTTTCAAGAGATTCGCGTTTCTCACGAGGATTGCGTGCCGACGTCCAGAAGCGCAAGGAGATCTTCCTCGCGCGGATGCGCCGGGACATACACCTTGAATCCCAGCGGGATCACCGGCTCTGCTATCGCCTTCGACAGGCAATAGCAAACGAGACCCTTTGCATTCGTAACCACACCCTGACTCTCCGCGAGCCGGGCGAAAATCCGGGCCGTGCGGGGCGACATCAGGAGGACATTCTTGATCGTGCCGCCGGCAAGCTCGGAGACCACCGGCTCGGGGAGAGTCTCCACGGCATGCGACCGGTAAAGCACCGGCCGGCGCACCTCGTAGCCGTCTTCCTCCAGCGCGGCTTTCAAGTCGAACGCGACCTTCTCCGCGCCGATGTGCACGAGCGCACCCTTCTCCGGGTGCACCTCACGGCGGATGATCGGCGGAAGGCCCGCGCCCGTGCCCGGACCGATCGTCACCTCGTGGAAGCCGAACTTGCGCCCCGCCCATGCGGTCGCCTCTCCTACCGCGATGAGCGGCAGCGCAACGACCTCATTGCGCTGCGGGTGGTCGGCGAGCGCACGCAGCGCATTGCGGCTGGTAATGATAATGGCTTGTGCGCCCGCGAGATCCAGCGGCACGTCTTTGAGAAACTCAATTTCGAGCAGCGGTGCGAGCACAGGCTCATGCCCGCGCGCAAGGAGGGCTTCCGCCTCACGGCGCGCATCAAGCTCTGGCCTGGTCACAAGCACACGCATCGCATTACATCGGTAGCTTCGCGAGAAAGTTCGGTCCCGCGCGGGCGAGCACCTCTTCGCCGGCATCGCGGCCGAGCGCTTCCGCATGCTCGGCCTCGCCGGTTACCTCGATATCGTGCCATTCTGCGCCGCCTGGCGACAGGATCAAGCCGCGAAAGCGCAAGATGTCGTCATTGATTTGGGCGAGTCCGGCGATTGGCGTGCGGCAGGAGCCGTCGAGACGGGCAAGAAAGGCGCGTTCGCAAGCGACGGCCGTAGCGGTCATAGGATCGTTCAGGAACGAGAGCAGGCGAAGCGTGTCGAGGTCGTCCGCGCGGGCGACGACGGCAATGGCGCCTTGGGCGACCGCCGGCAGCATCTCCTCGGTGGAAAGGATCGCGGTCGCGTGGGACGCAAGCCCGAGACGATCGAGACCGGCCATGGCAAGCAACGTCGCGTCGGCGACGCCCTCATCGAGCTTTCTGAGCCGCGTCTCGACATTGCCGCGGAAGTCGATGACGCGGAGGTCGGGGCGTAAGCGCTTTACCTGCGCGCCTCGCCGCAAGGATGAGGTGCCAACCACGGCGCCCGGCGGAAGTTCCATCAAAGACGGCGCCTTGCGGCTAATAAACGCATCGCGCACGTCGGCGCGCGGCAAAACGGCGGCGACGCAAAGCCCGTTGGGAAGAACGGTCGGCAAGTCCTTCATCGAGTGCACGGCAAGGGCGACGTCGCCGTTGAGGAGCGCTTCGTCGATCTCCTTGGTGAAAAGCCCTTTGCCGCCGAAGTCGCGGAGCGGCTGCTCCTGGATGCGGTCGCCCGAGGTGGTGATGACGCTGAGATCGACATCGCCCTCGCTAAGCCCATGAGCCTCGCTCAAGCGCTCGCGCACGTGACGTGCCTGCCACAAAGCGAGCGGGCTGCCACGGGTGCCGATGAGAATTGGGGCCGGCAAAGGCGGAACTCCTTGAGCTGCCGGGATAAAGAGGGCCGACGCTGCCGCATTAATGGCCCGTTTCGCCGCGCCCTTCAATCTCCTCTCGGACCGTATAGAAAGAAGCATGACGGAAAGCCGAAAGAATGCCCCCCTCATCGTGCTCGGCATCGAGACCAGCTGCGACGAAACGGCGGCCTCGCTGGTGCGCCGGGACGCGGACGGGCGCGGCGAGATCCTGTCTAATGTGGTGCGCTCGCAGCTCGACCTGCACGCGGCCTATGGCGGCGTCGTGCCCGAGATCGCCGCGCGCGCCCATGTGGATCTGCTCGACCCGGCGATCAAGCAGGCGCTCGCCGACGCCGATGTGGAACTCGCAAGCGTCGACGGGGTCGCCGCGGCGGCAGGGCCGGGACTGATCGGCGGGCTGATCGTCGGCGTCACCACGGCGAAAGCGATCGCGCTCGGGCTCGGCAAACCCTTCCTGGCGGTCAATCATCTCGAGGCGCACGCGCTGAGCGCCGGCCTCACTGACGGACTTGGATTCCCCTATCTGTTGCTGCTCGTGTCGGGCGGCCACACGCAGCTTCTCATCGTCAAGGGTGTGGGCACGTATGAACGGCTCGGCACCACGCTCGACGATGCGCTGGGCGAGGCGTTCGACAAGGCCGCCAAGCTGCTCGGTCTCGGCTATCCCGGCGGCCCCGAGGTGGAGCGTCTTGCCGCGCGAGGGCAAGCGTCAATTAAGCTGCCGCGGCCGATGCTGGGGCGGGACGAGCCCCACTTCTCGCTCGCCGGGCTCAAGACGGCGCTTCGCCACGAGGCGCTCAAACGCGCGCCGCTCGAGCAACAAACGATCGCCGACCTTTGCGCGAGCTTCCAGGAGGCCGTGGCCGACGTGGTCGGCGACCGCACGGCGCGCGCCATGGATATCTACGAAGAGCGGCTTGGGCCTGATGCTCCGCGGGCGCTCGTGGTGGCCGGCGGGGTCGCCGCCAATCAACGGCTCAAGCGCGCGCTCGATACGGTGGCGGTTGCCCGCGAATTCCGCCTTGTGGTGCCGCCGCCAGCGCTCTGCACCGACAATGCCGCCATGATCGCCTGGGCGGGCGCCGAGCGGCTCGCGCGCAGGCTCATCGACGATCTCGCAGCACCTGCCCGTGCACGCTGGCCGCTCGATGCGGACGCACCGCCTGCCCTTGGTGCCGGCGTCAAGGCTTGAGTACACGCAAAGCCTCGAAACTGCGCTATGAAGGAGCGGGGGACGGACATGGCGCTTCAATCGGTCGGGATTATCGGCGCGGGCGCGTGGGGAACCGCGCTTGCCATTACCGCACGGCGCGCCGGGCGCGACGTGCTCATCTGGGCGCACGAGCCGGCGACGATCCTCGCCATCAACGAAACCCACCAGAACGACGTGTTCCTGCCGGGCGTCCCGCTCGACCCGGCCATCGAGGCGACCGGCTTGCTCAACGAGGTCGCGACCTGCGACATGCTGCTGATGGTGACGCCGGCGCAGCATCTGCGCGCAATCGCAAGCGAGCTCAACCCCTATGTGAAGGATGGCCAGCCCTTCGTCATCTGCTCAAAGGGCATCGAGCAGGAGACCGGCAGACTGATGTCGCAAATCGCCGCCGACCTATTGCCCATGGCCGAGATCGCCGTGCTGTCGGGCCCGAGCTTCGCCGTCGAGGTGGCGAACGGCCTGCCCGCCGCGGTGACCATGGCGACGGCGGATGAGGAACTCGGCAGCGCGCTCTCCCATGCGCTGAGTCATCCACCCCTCCGCTGCTATTGGAGCGGCGACGTCATCGGCGCGGAGATCGGCGGCGCCGTGAAGAACGTCTATGCCATCGCCGCGGGCATCGTCGTGGGCAAGGCGCTCGGCGCCAGCGCCCATGCCGGGCTCGTGACGCGCGGCTTTGCCGAGATGGCCCGGTTCGGCGTGGCGCTGGGGGCGCGGCTCGAGACGATGATCGGCCTCTCAGGCCTCGGCGATCTGGTGCTCACCTGCGGCAGCCCGCAATCGCGCAATATGTCGTTCGGCATCGCGCTGGGACAGGGGCAGAGCATTGACGCGGCGCTCAAGGGGCGGCTGACGGTCACCGAGGGCGTGCCAACTGCCGCAGCGATGGTCGAGATTGCCAGCGCGCGCGGCATCGAGTTGCCGATTGCGGAAGCCGTGCACGCGGTGATTTTGGGCCGCGTGACGGTCGACGAGGCGATCGAGGCGCTGCTCGCCCGGCCGCTCAGATCGGAACTGTGAGGGGCAATGGACAGCTGCGGAGCGCCGCAATAGCTTCATCGCGAGCAAGGGGGACGTTTGATGTTGTTTGCGTTGATCTGTACCGACAAGCCCGACGGCCTTCCCATTCGCAAGGCGAACCGCCCCGATCACCTCGCTTATCTCGAGAGCCTCGGCGATACGCTGTTGTTTGCGGGCCCGTTCACGGAAGAGGACGGGCAAACCATGAACGGCAGCCTGATCGTGATCGAGGCGGAGTCGCTGCGCGAGGCGCGCGCCATCGCCGACGGCGATCCCTTCGCCAGGGCGGGCCTGTTCGAAAGTGTCGATATCCGCCCGTGGCTGTGGAGCATCGACAATGCCGATAGCGACGACGAAGAATAGCGGCGAGCCCTCATGGCGTATTGGCTGATGAAATCGGAGCCCGAGACTTGGTCCTGGGCGCAGCAGAAGAAAGAAGGCAAGAAAGGCGCCGAGTGGGACGGCGTGCGCAACTTCCAGGCGCGCAACAACATGCGCGCGATGAAACAGGGCGACCTCGCCTTCTTCTATCACTCTGGGGCTGAGAGGGCCTGCGTCGGCATCGTCAAGGTCGTGGCCGAGGCGCACCCGGACTCGACCGACGGCACCGGCCAATGGGAGTGCGTCGACGTGGCGGCGGTCGCCGACCTGCCGAAGCCGGTGACGCTGGCCGAGATCAAGGCCAACCCGCAGCTAAAGAATATGGTGCTGGTCAAGAACTCGCGCCTCTCCGTGCAGCCGGTAACGGTGGCGGAATGGCGGAAACTCTGCGCGCTCGGCGGGCTTGCCGATCCTCCATCAGTCTAGTGCCCGAAGGGCCGCTCCTGAGGTAAAGTCATATGGCTCGAAATTTGAGGGGGGAGAGCCAATGACGTTTTCAGGGATCAATTATGTCGCCGTCATCATCGCCGCGCTCGCAGGCTTCGGCCTTGGCGCGGTGTGGTACATGGTGCTCGGCGGCACCTGGATGCGCGCCCTCGGCAAGACGCCGGCCGATCTGAAGCCAGAGGGGTCGGCCAAGGTGATGCCGTTCATCATCTCCATCGTCGCCCTGTTCGTCATGGCCTTGATGCTGGCCGGCCTGATGGGCCATCTGGGCGACGTGACCATAAGAGGCGGCGTGATCAGCGGCCTGTTCGTGTGGGTCGGCTTCGTGATCACCACTATGGGGGTCAATCATGCCTTTTCCGGCGCGAAGCCGATGCTTACGCTGATTGACGGCGGCCACTGGCTCGCCGTGTTACTGATCATGGGCGCCGTCATCGGCGCCTTCGGTGTCTAAGAAGGAGTTTCAAGACGCGGGATCATGTCCCGCGCCAAACGCAAACAAATATGTTGGGCGCGCGAAAAACGACGCGTCCGCGTAGGGAGGAACGGGCAAATGTCCGAGCATGAGAAGTTCAAAGTCGAGCCGGTGAAAGTTCCGAAGAAGTGGAAGGAAGGCGCCTTCGTCGACAAGGGTGAGTACGAGAAGCTCTACGAGAAGAGCATCGAGAAGCCCGACAAGTTCTGGGGCAAGGAGGGCAAGCGCCTCGACTGGATCAAGCCCTACACGCGCGTCAAGAACACCACGTTCGAATTTCCCAACGTCTCGATCAAATGGTTCGAGGACGGCACGCTGAACGTCGCCGCCAACTGCGTCGACCGGCATCTGAAGAAGCGCGGCAAGCAGACCGCCATCATTTGGGAACCGGACGATCCGAACACCGAGGCGCGGCACATCACCTACCGCGAGCTCTACGACAATGTCTGCCGCTTCGCCAACGTGCTGAAAGCCCACGGCGTCAAGAAGGGCGACCGGGTCACGATCTATCTGCCGATGATCCCGGAAGCCGCTTACGCCATGCTGGCCTGCGCGCGCATCGGCGCCATCCATTCGATCGTGTTCGGCGGATTTTCGCCGGACGCCCTTGCCGGACGCGTCGAGGGCTGCGAGTCGAATCTCGTCATCACCGCCGACGAGGGCTTGCGCGGCGGCCGTAAGATCCCCTTGAAAGCCAATACCGACACGGCACTCCAGAAGAACGGGCACGTGCAAAAGGTTCTGGTGGTCCGGCATACGGGCGGCAACGTGCCGTGGACCGAGGGCCGCGACCTCTGGCTCGACGAGGAAATGGCCAAGGTGCCCGCGGAGTGTCCGCCCGAGGAGATAAGCGCGGAGGATCCGCTGTTCATCCTCTACACGTCCGGCTCGACCGGAAAGCCCAAAGGCGTGCTGCATACCTCAGGCGGCTATCTCGTCTATGCCGCGATGACGCATCAATACGTGTTCGACTATCACGACGGCGACGTTTTCTGGTGCACGGCAGACGTGGGATGGGTCACGGGCCACAGCTATATCGTCTATGGACCGCTCGCCAACGGCGCGACCACGCTGATGTTCGAGGGCGTGCCGAACTACCCGGACGCATCGCGCTTCTGGCAGGTCGTCGACAAGCACAAGGTCAACACCTTCTACACCGCGCCGACGGCGATCCGCGCGCTCATGGGCGCCGGAGACGATTACGTGACGCGCGCCAGCCGCAAGTCGCTCAAGCTGCTCGGCAGTGTGGGCGAGCCCATCAACCCGGAAGCGTGGGAATGGTACTACCACGTGGTGGGCGAGGGACGTTGTCCGATCGTCGACACGTGGTGGCAGACGGAGACCGGCGGCATCCTGATCACACCCCTGCCGGGCGCCACCAAGCTCAAGCCCGGTTCGGCGACGCTGCCGTTCTTTGGCGTTCAGCCGGCGATCGTCGACAACGAAGGAAACCTGCTCGAAGGGGAGGCGCAGGGCAATCTGGTCATCCTCGATGCATGGCCCGGCATCATGCGCACGGTCTATGGCGATCATCAGCGCTTCGTCGAAACCTATTTCTCCACCTACAAAGGCAAGTATTTCACCGGTGACGGGTGCCGGCGGGACGCGGACGGCTATTACTGGATCACCGGCCGGGTCGACGACGTGATCAACGTGTCCGGACACCGCATGGGCACGGCGGAGGTCGAGTCCGCGCTGGTCGCCCATCCGAAGGTCTCGGAAGCCGCCGTGGTCGGCTATCCGCACGACCTCAAGGGCCAAGGCATCTATTGCTACGTGACCTTGATGTCGGGAGAGCAAGGCTCCGACGCGCTGAAGAAGGAGCTGCGCGACTGGGTACGTCAGGAGATCGGGCCAATTGCTTCGCCCGACCAGATTCAGTTCGCGCCAGGATTGCCGAAGACGCGGTCCGGCAAGATCATGCGGCGCATCTTGCGCAAGATCGCCGAGGACGAGTTCGGCAATCTCGGCGACACGTCCACACTGGCCGATCCCGGCGTCGTGTCAGATCTCATCGAGAACCGGCAGAACCGGAGACCAGCCTAAGGAAAACTTGCGCGCACAGGCGGCGCATTGGGGAGGCGAAGCGGATGTCGTGGTTGTTGCGAATATTGGCCGGCCTAGGAATCGTGCTGGCGCTTGTGATCGTCTTCGTGCTCGTGATCGGAAATTGGGGCGCGAGCGATGATACCACCCAGGCACTGTCCCTGACCGTGGGCAATCGGACGGTCACGGTGGCGGGCCACTACAAGGACATGACGCAAGAGTCGATCGCCAACGGCATGAAGGTCGTGGTGGACGGCCACGAGGTTGTCGTCACGGACGATCAGCTCTCCGTGGACGGCAAGACTGAAGTCGTGGAGCCGGACCAGGACGTGATGGTGTATGTGGACGAGGACGGCAAGGTGCAAGTGAAGCTCGTCCATGAAAGCGAAGGGGCCTCCGAAGAGACCCCCGAGTAAGCATTCGTCTTTGGGGGCGTTAGCCCGCCATCACTTTCGTGAAATAGGCGAGAAGCGTGTTCCAGGCATCTTTGGTGTCGCGGTCGAACTCCTTCTCGAGCGACCGCTCCAGCGTCCAGACCAGCGCCCGCGACATGGTGCGGTAGTGGCGGGTGCGGATGCCGATCTGGCGATGCCGCGCGCCGAGCAGCTTGAGCGTCGGCGCCAGACCATCCTCATGACCGAGCGAGATCATGGCGAGCTTGGCGCCGGCGGCAAACTTGCGCGCTTGAACCTCGATGGGGCCGGCGAACTTCTTGCGGAGACTGGGATCGAGGCGGAACAGCTTGAGGAAGAAGAGCTGGGCTACGAAATCCAACGCCGGCTCGATGCGCAGGAAGCTCAAGCGGATGAGGCGCTTCTGCTCTGCCGTGAGCTGGGTCTCCGAAGACGGTGCTCTCTTGGCGCGGCGCGATCTGGTTTTCGGGGCGGTGGCGGAAGTCTGAAGGGCGGCTGACATGACTGGCAACTCCACGGACGCGTTTAAGCCTGGCAGCATGCGGGCTTCCGATTGACGAAGCGTTAAGGTAAGCGCGGCGGAAACCATTGGCGCAGGATCGGACGAAAAGCCCGGTTTTCCTTGCGTCCCCAGGCTCTTGTGCAGGGGCCCGTGACCTCCAACATATTGAGCGCGCCGGATTTTGCCGGCGCGTGGTCTTGAGAGGTCTGAAGGGTTTCCATGAGCTATTTCCGCACCGCCATCCTGCTTGCGGCGCTGACCGCGCTGTTCATGGGGATCGGTTTTCTCATCGGCGGCCAGAGCGGCATGATCATCGCCCTGCTTGTCGCGGGCGGCATGAACCTGTTCGCCTACTGGAATTCCGACAAGATGGTCTTGCGCATGTATGGCGCGCACGAGGTCGACCGGCGCTCGGCACCCGAGCTCTACGACTTGGTACGCCAGCTCGCCGGCAATGCGGGCCTTCCCATGCCGAAGGTCTACATCATGGAAAACCCGCAGCCGAATGCGTTCGCCACCGGCCGCAACCCGGAGCACGCGGCCGTCGCCGTCACCACCGGCCTGATGCAGGCCGTCACGCACGACGAGCTTGCCGGCGTGCTCGCGCACGAGCTCGGCCACATCAAGCATCACGACACGCTGCTGATGACGATCACGGCGACCATCGCCGGCGCCATCTCCATGCTTGCCAACTTCGCCTTCTTCTTCGGCGGACGCGGCAGCGGCAATAATCAAGTCGGCTTCATCGGCACGCTCGCGCTCATGATCCTCGGGCCGCTGGCGGCGGGTCTCGTGCAGATGTCCATCAGCCGCACCCGCGAATATGAGGCCGACCGCGAGGGCGCGGAGATCAGCGGGCGCCCCTTGTGGCTTGCCTCTGCGTTGGAGAAGATCGCCGGCGCCGCGCACCAGATCCCCAATATGGTGGCCGAGCGCAACCCGGCCTCAGCCCATCTCTTCATCGTCAACCCGCTGTCCGGCGCGCGTATGGACAATTTGTTCTCTACGCATCCGAGCCTGGAGAACCGGGTGGCGCGGCTCGTCGAGATGTCCAAGGAGATGGGCGCGACGGGTGCGGTGCCGCGCATGGCGGCAGAGCCAACAGGGCCTTGGTCCGCCGGACGCCAAAGCGGTCCTTGGGGCTAAGCCTCTTGGGGCTAAGCCCGAGCTGCTGCTACACCCATGACCATGACCGTACGCAAAGAGGCTAAACGCCTATCGCCGACGCGCGATCTCCAGGTCGGGCTGCCGGCTCGGCGCGCCGCCGCTTCGTTGCTCGACGCCGTGTTGCAGAAGAAGCAGCCGCTCGACGAGGTGCTCGGCCGGTCGTTTGACGGCGGCTACATGTTCGACCTGCCGGTGCGCGACCGGGCGCTGGCGCGGGCCATCGTGGGCACGTCGTTGCGACGGCGCGGGCAGATCGACTATGTGCTGAACACGTTTCTCGAGCGCGGGCTGCCGGCCAAGGCCGGGACGCTCTACCCCATCCTTCTGTCCGGCGCGGCGCAGCTCCTCTTCCTCAGCGTGGCCCCGCACGCGGCGATCGATCTCGCCGTGCGGCTTGCCCAATGGGACCCGCGCGCCAAGCGCTACGACAAGCTCGTCAACGCCGTGCTCCGCCGCGTGGCCGAGAAGGGCGCCGCCATCGCCGCGGGCCTCGATGCCGCGCGGATCAACACGCCCGACTGGCTGTGGTCGCGCTGGGTCGCTACGTGGGGCGAGGAGCGCGCGCATGCGATCGCCGCGTCCCACCTGGTCGAGCCGCCGCTCGATCTCACCGTGAAGGCGGAGCCTGACCTTTGGGCCGAGCGCCTCTCGGGCCGCGTGCTGCCGACAGGCGGCGTCCGCATCCTGCCTAAGGGGCGGATCGAGGAACTGCCGGGCTTTGCCGAGGGCGCGTGGTGGGTGCAGGACGCCGCCGCGTCGCTCCCAGCGCAGCTTCTCGGCGACGTCTCAGGCAAGCGCGTGGCCGACCTTTGCGCCGCGCCCGGCGGCAAGACGGCGCAGCTTCTGCTGGCCGGCGCGTCGGTGGTTGCCGTCGACGACTCCAAGACCCGGCTCGACCGCCTCACCGAGAACCTGACGCGGCTTGGCCTCAAGGCAGAGGCCGTGCAGGCGGATGCGAGCCTATGGCTCCCGGAAGAGCGCTTCGACGCCATCCTGCTCGATGCGCCCTGCTCGTCCACCGGCACGATCCGGCGCCATCCCGACATCCCCTATTTGAAGTCCGACACAGACATTGGCGAGCTGGCGGCCATCCAGACCCGGCTCCTCGACAACGCGGTCACCCTGCTCAAGCCCGGCGGCAGGCTCGTCTATTCGACCTGCTCCCTCGAACCGCAAGAGGGCGAGAGCCAGGTCGCCGCGCTGATGGCGCGGAACGATGCCGTCCGGCTCGACCCGATCCAGAGGCACGAACCGTTCGGGGACACCGAATGGGCGCAAGCGAGCGGGGTTTTGCGCACCTTCCCCTTCGAGCTCAGGCTCGATACGCCGGAATGGAGCGGTATGGACGGGTTTTTCGCCGCCCGGCTGACCCGTTCTGGTTAACGATCCTCCGCATCACACTTGCCCCCGGGCGCGCACTGCCCGAAAATGCCCCCCGCAGGAGTACTACGGCGGCGGGGAGCCTGCGCTTTGAGCACAAGCGCGGGCTGACTGGAGAATGACCCATATGACGGGTGAACAGGCCTTCGAGCGCGGGTCTCGCGTTCAAGAGGTGCATCTTGGCGGGCCGAGCACGTTTCGCCGTCTGATGCTCTCAAGCATGGCCTCCATCAGCTATCCGGGCAGCCAGGCCGAGCAGCTTCTGCTGGCCCCGCAAGAGCTTCGCACCGCCGACCCCAGCTTCGCCACCGAGGTCTATAACGGCCATTTCGGGCTCGCCGGAAAGCTCGCCGAGCTCGGCTCGGATTCGCCATTCGAGATCAGGCCGCCCTCCGCCAATTGGGCGCGGGAGCTTTACGGCTTCGGCTGGCTGCGCCATTTGCGCGCCGCCGACAGCGAGCTGTCGCGAGAGCAGGCCAAGGCGCTGGTCCACGATTTCATTCGTCTGCGCCGGCAGGTCCACGGGCTGGCCTGGCAGCCGGAGATCGTCGCCCGCCGGGTGATCTCCTGGCTCTCCAACTCGGTGCTCATTCTCGACACGGGCGAGCCGCAAGCCTACGAGTCCTTCCTCAAGGCGCTGACCGCGCAGCTTCGCTATCTCTCGGCCAGCTACCGCGACACGCCGGACGGGGTGCCGCGCCTCCTCACCCTGACAGCGTTGCTCTATGCCGGGCTGTGCATCGCCGAGCAGCAGGCGGTGGTCGACCGCTACACGCGGCCCTTCTGCAGGGAGCTCGACCGGCAGATCCTGCCCGACGGCGGTCATATCTCGCGCAATCCCGAAGCGTTGATCGAGCTTCTGCTCGACCTGCTCCCCTTGCGACAGTGCTTCGTGGCGCGCGACCGCCCCCCGCCCAAGGCGCTGACCGACGCCATCGACCGCATCATGCCGATGCTGCGCTTCTTCCGGCTCGGCGATGGCACCTTGGCCCGGTTCAACGGCGCCGGCCCGACGCCGACCGATGCGCTCGCGACCGTGCTCGCCTATGACGACATCGAGGGCGCGCCGGTGCGCACCGCGGCAAACTCCGGCTATGTGCGGGTCGAAACCGGCACGACACTCATCCTCTGCGACCTCGGGCCGCCGCCGGTCGCCTCGCTCAGCACCCAAGCTCATGCCGGGTTCCTGTCTTTCGAGATGAGCTCAGGCACGGCCCCCATGATCATCAATTGCGGCGCGCCGTCGCCCGACCATGACGAATGGCGGCTGTTCGCGCGCACCACGCCGGCGCATTCCACGCTGAGCCTGGAAGACGACTCGCTCGCCGAGTTCTCAGGCACGGCCAACGGCACGCAGCCGCCCGCCGACGCGACGCTGGTCGGACCGCTGAACCCGCAAGGCGCCTTCTCTGACCAGGGCGATAACTTACGCATCAAAGGCTCCCATGACGGCTATATGGGCCGGTATGGGGTGAGCCATTCGCGGCAGATCCTCATCGCGCCCTCGGGCAACCTTCTCAGCGCCGAGGACAAGCTCTCGACGCGGGGGCTCAAGAGTCCGGATGGGTTGATCGCCGGTTCCTACGCCATCCGCTTTCATCTGCATCCGAGCGTGAAGGCGCAAGCGACCGGGGACGGCAACACCGTCACGTTGGTCCTGCGCAACGGCGAGACCTGGCGCATCAGCTCCAACGCCGAGGAGACCGCGATCGAGGAGAGCGTGCTGCTCGCCGACCAGCGCGGACCGCAGCCCACCACGCAAGTCGTGCTGAGCGGCATGATGGGCGAGGCGAAAGAGGTTCGCATCCTCTGGAACATCGAGAAGACCGGCGACGAGGCGCCTCACCCTCTCGTCGATCCCAACGACGCCGGCGATAGCGACGCTTAGCCTGATGGAGACACGCAAGATTGCCCGTGCGCTGCTCTCGGTCAGCGACAAGACGGGCCTCGTGGAATTTGCCAAGGCGCTCAGCGATCGCGGTATCGCGCTGGTCTCGACCGGCGGTACGGCCAAGGCGCTGCGCAACGCGGGGCTCGACGTGACCGACGTCGCCGAGATCACCGGCAGCCCGGAGATGATGGACGGGCGGGTGAAGACGCTGCACCCGAAGATCCATGGCGGGCTGCTCGCCATGCGCGGCAATGCGGAGCACGAGAAGGCGATGGCCGAACACGGTATCCCGCCGATCGACCTCCTCGTGGTCAATCTCTATCCGTTCGAGGCGACGGTCCGTATCGGCGGCAATTTCGACGTCTGCATCGAGAATATCGACATCGGCGGGCCGGCCATGATCCGCGCCGCGGCGAAGAACCACGCAAGCGTCGCCGTGGTGGTGGACCCGGCCGACTATATGGACGTGTTCGACGAGATCGAACGCCTCGACGGCACCACGCTCGAGCTTCGCAAGACGCTCGCGGCCAAGGCGTTCGCGCATACCGGCGCCTATGACGGCGCCATCGCCACGTGGTTCGCCGACCAGCTCGACGAGCAGACGCCCGAAAAGCGCGTCATCGCCGGCACGCTCGAACACGCGCTGCGCTACGGCGAGAACCCGCATCAATGGGCCGCCTTCTACAGATGCGCGGAACAGCGCCCCGGCGTCGCCTCCGCCGTTCAGGTGCAAGGCAAGGCGCTCTCCTACAACAATCTCAACGACACCGACGCGGCCTATGAGCTCGTCGCCGAGTTTGATCCCAAGCAATCTGCCGGCGTCGCCATCATCAAGCACGCCAATCCCTGCGGCGTGGCGGTCGGGCATACGCTTGCCGAGGCTTACAAGAAGGCGCTCGCTTGCGACTCGGTCAGCGCGTTCGGCGGCATCGTCGCGCTCAACCGCGACCTCGATGCGAACGCCGCGACGGAAATCGTCAAGATCTTCACCGAGGTGATCATCGCGCCGGAGGCGAGCGACGAGGCGAAGGAGATCATCGCCGCGAAGAAGAATTTGCGTCTCCTGCTCGCCGGCGGCCTGCCCGACCCCCGTGAGCCCGGCATCACCTTCCGCTCGCTGGCCGGCGGTTTCCTGGTGCAAGCCAGAGACAACGGCATGGTCGAGGCGGCCGATCTGCAAGTGGTGACCAAGCGCAAGCCAACGGATCGGGAGTTCGCCGATCTGATCTTCGCCTTCACCGTGGCGAAGCACGTGAAGTCGAACACCATCGTCTACGCCAAAGACGGCGCCACGGTCGGCATCGGCGCCGGCCAGATGAGCCGCGTGGATTCGGCGCGCATCGCCGCGCGGAAAGCCCAAGACGCCGCCGAAGCGCTCGGTCTCGCGCAGCCGCTGACCATCGGCTCGGTCGCGGCGTCGGACGCGTTCTTCCCCTTCGCCGACGGGTTGCAAGTCGTGGCCGAGGCGGGCGCGACCGCGGTGATTCAGCCGGGCGGCTCCATGCGCGACGAGGAGGTGATCGCGGCGGCCGACGCGGCCGGCCTCGCCATGGTGTTCACCGGCATGCGCCATTTCCGGCATTAGGAGGTGGTGAGCCACTTTGCAGCGGACGCCCTGCTCGCCAAACTGCAACTGTGGCGTCTCGGCTAAGTATGGCGGGTTTTCGGTTATTCAAACGGCTGCGTTAGCCGACTAAGTCCTTCGGCATCGGCGAGGCCCCAAAATCCTCGCGCAGTAACCGAGGAGACTGAATCATGCCCCTTATCAACGTGAAGCTCATCGAGGGCGTCTTCAACGAGACGCAGAAGCGGAAGATGGTGACCGATCTTACCGACGCCATGGTCGCCATCGAAGGCGAGAACATGCGGCAGGTGACCTGGGTGGTCATCGACGAGGTCAAGAGCGGCAATTGGGCCCTTGGCGGCAAGCCGCTGACCACGGCGGATGTCCGCGCGCTTCAGGAGAAGCGAAACGCGGCCTAGTTCAGGCTCGCCTAAGCGGAACGGGGTCGGCCGGCGGAGGCCTCTGTCGGACCACCCCCACCGACTCTACGCCAAACGGTCGGCGGCACGCCGAACTCGCGCTTGAAAGCGCGCGTGAACGACGCCTCCGACTCGTAGCCGCTCCGTTCCGCAATAAGGGCTACCGCATCATTGCCGCTGCGAAGCGCTTGCGCCGCGAGAGTAAGCCGCCAGCGTGTCAGATATTGCATTGGCGGTTCGCCGATCATGTCGCTGAAGCGCTCGGCGAGCGCCGAGCGGGACAGACCGACTTCTCGTGCGAGCTCATTGACCGACCAGTCGCGCGTTGGCTGCTCGTGCATGAAGGCCAGTGCGCGGCCAACGAACGGATCTTGAAGACCAGCGAGCCAACCCTTGAGATCGGGTGGGTTGGATTGCGCGTACCTCCTGAGGGCCTCGGTAAAGGCCAGCTCGGAAAGCTTCGCCAGCAGCGATTGAGACCCGGGCTTATCCTCACGCGATTCCTCGACGCCAACACGCAGCAAATCGGCGAGCCAGCCGCCCAGCGAAATATCCCCTAGCGGTATGCGCAGCATCGGAGGCAAAGAGCCCAGAAAGGCGCGCGATGCCCGCCGGTCGCAAGCAAAGTACCCGCAGATGAAACGAGTCGCCTCTCCCCCGCCGCCATAGCGTAATTCGAGAAGGCCTCCCGCTTCGGGCGGAGCACTTCTCATTTCCTCGACCGGGAGGGTCAGGTCGCTACCCAGCACGTGCGGGTCGTCGTGGGGAAGGAGGAGGAGGTCTCCAGCCTTGACCTCCACGACATCTTTCCCCTTCGCAAGACGCGCAAAGCAAGCGCCATCGGTCAAAAGGTGAAAGAAGACGACATGATCAGAGCTCGGCAATTTGGGCCTTACCGTATGGAGCCCGTATTGCGTCTTGACGCACCAGGGGGCCGTGAACTCGCCGTGGATGTAGACCGCGCCGTCGAGGCGTATGGCCGATAGCACGTCAGACAGAGGGTCCACGTCGGACTCCAGGTCGCTCGGTTTGATGCCAGTCCGGGGCGATGCACCACAGTTCGCCCTTATCATACCGCACCTTTGGGTCCGCTTCCGGGCTGAACGGAGCAAGCTTATCCCCGGCCTTCAAACCTGCCGTATCATCGCATCACCTCGTCCGTTTGAGGGGCGCTTTCGCGAGGCGTCGTGAGATGCGGGACGGGGTGCGGCGCCTGCGGGCTTCTTATCGCAACGAAGCCTCCGGGCGGCGCCGGAGCCACCCCCCGGGGCCACTAGGAGCCCCCGCCAGAAGCTGGCTGGGACGTAGGTCGTCTTTTGTTGCGCTACCGCGCTTCGCGCTACTTGAGCGCAGACGGCCACTGAGAAGCGGGGCCCGGCGCTGGAGACGTCGCGATTGGCGCGCCGCAAGGCGCCCGCTGCGTTTCCTTCAACGGAAGCGCGGACACCACAAGGATTGCGCTTCGCGGCGCGCCATTCCCCTCACCTCGCGGGCGACGCCCGGCGAGAGTCGTTGTCGTGCCCGATACGAGACGAGCTGCGCGCCTATCGCGCGCGAATCGACCTAGAGCCCTTCCGGCTTGCCGTCGGGATAGACCGGCTGCGGCTGCGAGGCGAGCCCATCGTCGGCGGGCGCGATCGACCCGGTGCTGTCATCCATGCTCGGCTCGCCCTCGGGATAGACGGGCTGGGGCTGCGATGCGGACGGCGGCTCGCCGGTGGACGGCTCGGACGGTGCATCCTCGGAGACGGCCGGCGGGACCACGATGGTCTCCTCCATCATCCCCTCTTCTTCCATCATCCCACCGTCTTCCATCATGCCGCCTTCTTCCATCATCCCTCCGTCGGGAACGACCGGCTGCGGCTGGTTCGCCGACGGCGGCTCGCCCGTGGACGGCTCGGACGGCGCATCCGCGGAGACGGTCGGCGAGACCACGATGGTCTCCTCCATGGTCTCCTCTTCCATCATCGGCTCGGCTGCGGGCTCTTCCGAGGCCGCCTCTTCGGGAACGACCGGCTGCGGCTGGTTTGCCGACGGCGGCTCGCCTTTGGACGGCTCGTTCGGCGCGTCCTCGGAGACCGTGGGTGGGACCACGATGGTCTCCTCCATGGTCTCTTCTTCCATCATGGGCTCTTCCGCTGCGGGCTCTTCGGCCGCAGGTTCTTCCGCCGCTGGCTCTTCGGCCGCAGGCTCTTCCGCTGCTGGCTGCTCGGCGGCGGGCTGCTCCACGGGTTGTTCGGTCGTTTCTTCCTTGGACTCTTGCGGTTGCTCGCAGGCCGCAAAAAGGCAGGCCGCAAACAAGGCCGCAACAACTGCAACATGTCTCATGATCGCCCCCGATCTAAGTAGAATTCGCGCCCCCCGCCAGAGGAGCTTAGCGCCAACGCCGCCGCTTTACTACGGCGCACGCACACGCAGCAACAAAAGCAGGCCAATGAGCAGAAAGGCGAGGGCTGCCGAGATGCCGAGGCGCTGGCTGTCGGTCGCCGCGGTGACGACCCCGATGGCGAGCGGTGCGGCGAACGCGGTGATCTTGCCGGAGAAGGCGTAAAAACCGAAGAACTCTGTCGTCTTGTCGGGGGGACAGAGGCGCGCCAGCAGCGTGCGGCTCGACGCCTGAATGGGGCCAGCGGCCAGGCCGATGAGAATGGCAAAGGCGAGATAGGCCTGCTCGCCGGCGGACGAAAACGGCCCGCTGCCGGCGATTTTCGGTGCGACGGGAACGAAGAACAGGACCTCGTCGGGATCGATGGAGAGAACGCCGACGGACGCGACGATGAAGAGGCACAGTGCGGTGACGATCACCGTCTTGGAGCCGGCGCGGTCGTCGAGCATGCCGCCAAGGCCTGCACCGATCGTGCCGGCGATGGTGAGCACGATGCCGAACAGACCGAGCTCGGTCGCGCCCCAGCCGAACACGCTGCCCGCATAGATGCCGCCGAAGGCGAACACGGCGCCGAGCCCGTCCGCATAGAGCATGCGCGCGATGAGAAAGAGCGCGATGGCGCCGTGATTGCGCACGAGATCCTTGACCGCGCGCAGGAGCTGGCCGAGGCCGGCTTGCACGACATTGCCGCTCACTTTGTCCGGGCGGTCCGGCGTGAAGAGAAAGAGCGGCAGGACGAACACCAGATACCACAGGGCGGAGAATGGGCCGACGAGGCGGTCGCCTTCGCGGGTCACCGCATCGAGCGGCAGAACCGGCGGCAAGCCGAGAAGCGTCTTGCCGGTATTCGGATCGGCGACCACCAACCCTGCGATCAATGCGAGGCTGACAAGCCCGCCGACATAGCCCACGGCCCAGCCGATACCGGACAACGTGCCGAGCCGTTTGTCGGATACGAGCCCAGGCATCATGGCGTTGGTGAACACGGTGGCGAGCTCGGCGCCGATGGTGGCGATGCCGAAGGAGATCAGCACCACGGGCACGAGCCACAGTTCACCCGGGACCGCGAACCACAGACCGCTCAGACCGGCAATGAGCAGCACGGAAAACCCGGCGATCCAGGGTTTGCGCGGCAGGCCAGCGTCGACGATAGCGCCGAGAACGGGCGCGAGAAGGGCGGCGACCAATTGCGCGGCGCCGGTGGCGTAAGCCCAAATCGTCTGGCCATGCGCCGGGTCGGCGAGGAAGCCGTTCACGAAATAGGGCGCGAACAGGAAGGTGACGACGAGGGTGTAGAAGGGCTGGGTCGCCCAGTCGAACAGCACCCAGCCGACGAGACCGCGCGTGCTCGTGCGCTCTTTGGCTTTACGCGGGCTCGGCGGCATCGAGCACGATCAAATGGTTGGGGAGTTCGTCGCGGTCGGCGGCTTCCGGCGGGAAATGTTCGGCCAAGATCGCGCCGCAGGTCTCGATGGCGGCGACGAAACCTTCGGTCCGCGTGCCTCGGCCGATATGCGCCGTGAGCACGGCGATCAGCGCGTCCCACACTTCCGGGGTGACTTTCTTGTAGATGCCGTTGTCGGCGATCACCTCGGCGTAGCGCTCGGCGTCGGATACGTAGATGAGCACGCCGGTGCGGCCCGTGGTGGTGTGCAGGTTCTGAACCAGGAATTGCTCGACGGCGCGCTGATGGGCGCGGGCGCGCTTCAGAGCTGCGGGCGTGATGGCGACGCGCAACGGCTCCCACTGCACGAGAAGGGCGCCGGCGGCGAAGACGAAGAGCTGGATGAGATAGACGTACTCGATCGGCCACTTGGTGAAATGGATGAAGGGCAGCGGCACGGCGAGCGCGAGGAGTGCGACGCACATCAAGGTGAAATAGCGGTAGCTGGAGGATGCGCGCGCCACCACCACGACAATCTCGCCGCTTGTGGTCTTCTCCGCGCGCGTGATGGCGCCGGCGATGACGTCCTGCTCTTCTTTGGTGAAGGGCTTCATAGGCCGCGCTCCTACCAGCTGCCCGATGAGCCGCCGCCGCCGAAGCTGCCGCCGCCGCCGGAAAAGCCGCCGCCACCTCCCCCGCCGCCGCTACTCCAGCCGCCGCCCGAGCTCCCGCCCCAGGACCCGCCGCTGCGCCGCCCCCCGCCCCCGACATAGTGCGTGCTGCGGTAGAAGCTGTAGCTGATCCACAAGATCACCAAGACCCAGAACAGGACGGTGAACCAGTCGATGGCCGGCTCGTCGGCGTCGTGGCGCGCTTTAGCGCGCTGCTCGAGCTCGGCGGCATCGCCGGTCAAGACGCTCGTAATGTCGCGCACGCCATCCTTGATGCCGCCGGAAAAGTCGCCGGCGCGGAAGCGCGGCAGGATGCCATTCTCGATGACGATCTTGGAGAGCGCGTCGGTTAGGATCGGCTCGAGCCCATAACCCACCTCGATGCGCACCTTGTGCTCGTTGGGGGCGACGATAAGAAGGACGCCGTTATTGAGCTTGGCCGTACCGATGCCCCAATGACGGCCGAGCTGATAGCCGAAATCCTCGATGGTGTAGCCTTGCAAGGACGGAAGCGTGACCACCACGAGCTGGTCGGAGCTGTTGTCCTCGAGCGCCTTCAACTCCGCCGTCAGCGCCGCTTCGTCTTCCGGGCTCAATAGATTGGCGTCATCCACGACCCGGCCGCTGAGGGCCGGAAAATTCGGCGCCGCGGCAGCAGGCAGGCAGGCAAGGCCGACCGCCACAAAGACAGCTGCCAAGGGAATGCGCAAAGACATGAGGCGCAAAGACATCGTGCGCAAGGACATGCAGGCCATCGGGCCCTCGATTGGCCGCCGGCGCTAGAACTTCACCTCCGGCACCTTGGTGGTCTCTTCCGACACGGCGAAGTTCTGCATCGGCTCGGCGTCAGGATAGAGCAGTGCCCGCCACCAGCGGCCGGGTATGGTCCTGAGCTCCGTGTTGTAGTCCTTCACGGCGGTGATGTAGTCGCGCCGCGCGATGGCGATGCGGTTCTCGGTGCCTTCGAGCTGCGACTGAAGCGCCAGGAAGTTCTGGTTCGACTTGAGCTCAGGATAGCGCTCGACGACGACAAGCAGGCGTCCCAGCGCGCCCGAGAGATTGCTCTGCGCGCTCTGGAATTTGTCGAACGCCTCTTTGTTGGTGAGGATGTCCGGCGGAATTTGCACTTGCGTCGCCTTGGCGCGCGCCTCGATCACCTCGGTGAGGACCTTGCTCTCCTGCGCGGCAAAGCCCTTCACGGTCTCGACGAGATTCGGGATGAGGTCGGCGCGGCGCTGATACTGGTTCAGCACCTCGCTCCATCCAGCCTTAGCCCGCTCGTCGAGGGTGGGGATGGTGTTGATGCCACAGCCGGCGAGAGCAAGCCCGGCAAGCAGGAGGCAGATTGCCCGGGATACTCCGCCCGGCCGTACGCGCGTCAATGCCAGCATGACTTCCTCCCTTAGAGCTCGACCCGTAGAGCTCAAACCGCACTTCGTGTATTGAGCGCGCGCCGGGGTGGCAAGCGCTTTCGGCAAGCGATCTTGCAGCCTAGTTCTCCGCTTGGCGAGGCTGGGCTTCCGGCGCCCGCGTCATCGCCGTCACGGCTCCTTTCAAGTCCGGAACGTAGAGCGTCTGAGAGGGGAAGGCGAACTCGATGCCCTCAGCCTCGAAGGCCCGGAAGATGGCAAAATTGATGGCTTGTTGCTCGTCCATGTAGGCCGTGTAGTCGGCGCTCAGCACCCAGTAGATCACCTCGAACTCGAGAGCCGAGTTGCCGAAGCTGCGGAAGTGCGCGCGTTCGAAGCGGACTTGCTCTTGCTTTTCGATGATCTCCGTCACCATCGGCGGAATACGCTCCAGCTTGTCCGCCGGCGTGTCGTAGGTGACGCCAAGCACCAAGACGACGCGGCGCTCCTTCATGCGCTTGAAGTTGTGCACGCGTGTCTTGATCAGGTCGCTGTTCGAAACCGCGATCTGCTCTCCGGACAGCGCGCGGATGCGCGTGGTCTTGATGCCGATCTTCTCGACCGTGCCGCTTTGGTCACCGAACACGATGAAGTCGCCGACCTCGAAGGGCCGATCGAGAATGATGGCAAGCGACGAGAAGAGATCGCCGAGCACGCTCTGGGCGGCGAGCGCGACGGCGATACCGCCGACGCCGAGGCCGGCAATGAGCGCCGTGATGTCGAAGCCAAGATTCTGGAAGATGAGGAGGAGCGCGAGCGACCACACCGCCACGCGGACGATGAACTGGATCAGCGACAGCGCATTGCGCATCGCCGACTTGCTCTTACCCGTCTTGAGCGGCGCGAGCCGCCAGGTGAGGACGGCGGCGGCGATACGGTCGGCCCAAATCGCGAGCTGGACGAACAGGGCGACGATGAAGACCGAGTAGACAAGCCGGTGAACGGAGTCCGGGAGGGTGAGCAGCGTCGTCCCGGCATAGATGGCGGCGATGATGAGGAAGAGCGTCCAGGTCCTCGAGACGAGTTCGTGCAGGACCGCCGGCCAGTGCATCTCCTCGCCCGGCTCAGCTGCCGGAAGACGCCGCACCAAGATGAACCGCACCAGAAGGGCGACAATCAGAACCCCGATGCTCAGGGCGGCCGCGATGGCCCATTGGGCCAGGCCGTTGCCAAAGACATCGCTTTCCAACAGTTTCATTAGGCTATCGATCGTCATGCGGTCTTCCCGTGCTCGTCCGCGCCTAACCTAGAGGCTCGGGCGGGCTTGGCCACCCCTCGATTCGAACCCCGCAACCAACAGGCAATGGGGATTGCCCAGAGATTGCGCAAAGTCGCTTGCGGGGTGTTGCGAGAATGGAACAACGGCAAAGATTCTTTGAAGACTGTCGGGGGCTTGGGGCCCTGGCCGCATCCATTCGGAGGTCAACCATCCCGACTAAGCTCTGGCAGTTACGAGATTTTTTCTATGACCGACATTCGCGCACCCCGAATTCACAGTTTTGGCAGGGCGTTAGGCAAACAGAAGGCTTTACTGGTCAAATTCGGGGGGCTCTTTTAGTGTGATTCGACGAGTCGTTTTGGGGGACTCGCGGAGGCTCGCTATGGGACCGACCTTAGACGGGGAGCGAGTACGTTGCGTATGCGTATGACAGGGAACGAGGCGACCGAGGTCGCCAAGAGGGCTCTTTCACTCCTTTCGATCTGCTTTGGCGCCGTGGCTCTCACGGCGGCCGTCGCGGTTGCGCCGGCCGACGCGAAGAAGTCCAAGAGCGCCGCGGTCGAGGATGCGATCCCCGACGCCGATGCCGACCAGCCGATGACGCTGATCGTTTCCCTGAGGAATCAGAAAGTCGACGTCTACCGGGGCATGACCCTGATCACGAGCTCGCAAGTCTCGACCGGCAAGCCCGGCCATGCGACCAAGGCCGGTGTGTTCACGATCCTCGAGAAGCAGAGGTACCACTACTCGAACATGTATGGCGGCGCGCCGATGCCCTGGATGAACCGGATTACCTGGTCGGGCACCGCGCTCCATGCCGGCGTCGTCCCCAACTATCCGGCCTCCCATGGCTGCATCCGCCTGCCCTATTCCTTCGCTCCCAGGCTGTTCAAGATCACGGAGGTGGGTGTGCACGTGGTCGTGGCCCGTGACAGGGTCACTCCCACCCTGGTCAATCATCCGGCCCTGTTTCAGCCCCTTCCCCCGCCGCCGCCGCCTACTTTGGTGAAGCAGGATGGGCCGCCGCTCACGCCGCCGATGCGCCGGTCGAGCAACGAGGCCGCGCCTGCATTCGGCTCTCACCTTCCCGTGGTCTTGGCCAAGGCCGAGACCGTCCTTCCCGATACCCCGCCGGTCGCCGAGGCTCCCGCGCCGGCTCCGGTCACGGTCCATGCGACCCTCGAAGCCCAGGCTCCGGCCGAGCGCCCTGTTTCCGTGGCGATCCTCGAGGACACGCGGGTCCATGCCATCGATCCCAGTGCCGCCCCGTTCGGCGGAACCGCTCATGCCGTTGCGGCGAAGCCCGCCGACGCCGCCGCCCAGGAACCGGCAGTGGCAGACTCCTCGGACGAGCCTGTCAAAGATCAGGACCGCCTCGCAGCTCCAGCCGAAACAGCCGATGCGCCGTCCAGCCCCGTCATCTCGGGTTCGGCAGCGTCGCTCGAGCAGCCTTCGACGCCTGTTCCCGCCAATACCGCGATCGCCATGAAGGTGCCTGAGCCCAAGATCGCCGAGCCGCAGGCCGGCCCGATCTTTACCGTCTCGGCGACCGCCCTGGCGCAGCCGGTGCCGGCACCGGTTTCCGGCGTCATCGCGATAACGTCGCCCGACGGGCATCCGCCTCTGCCCCCTGCCAAGCCTTCGGTCATCGCCGCCAAGCTTGTCGCCGGCGCCGCAGCCGCCGCGGTCGAGGCCGCCGAGCCCAAGTCCACAGCGCCCTTGCGCATTCTCGTGACTCGAGCAACCAAGCGCGATCGGCTGCGCGACGCGCAATACGTCTTGTCGTCCATGGGCTATCTCGAGCTCCAGGACTTCGACGGAACGTTCGGCCGGCAGACGATCGACGCCATCAAGGCCTTCCAGAAGGCCAACGACATGCCCGAGACGGGCGCCTTTACCGACGACGTGGCGAAGAAGATCTACGAAGTCGCCGGCAAGACGGAGCCGCCTGACGCCCATCTGTTCGTGCGTCAGAAGTTCGCCAGCGTGTTCGATGCACCGGTCAACATCCGCAACCCGGACGAGCCGCTCGGCACGCAAGTCTTCACGGTGATGAATTTCGCCCCTGGCGATACCAAGGCGCAGTGGATGGCCATTGGCATGCGCGATGGCCAAGATCCAGCGGCCGTACTCGATCGCCTCGAGATTCCCGACGACGTCCGCCAGAACATCTCCGAGCGGCTGACGCCCGGCTCGTCGCTGATCGTTGCCGACACCGCCATCAACTCGGCGACACTGCCGAAAGGTGCGGACTTCCTGGTTTGGGATACGAGCAAGCCGGCGAAGCTCCAGCGGGCGAGCGTCTCGAGTGACGACGTCGCGCCCCGCCCGCGCAAGAAGCGCCGGGTCATCACGCAGCCGCAGCGCCCCACCTACTCGCGCCGCTTCCAGGGCTGGCCGTTCTAGGCCAGCACCGCAGGCGGAAACGCGTCTGAACTTCTTCCGTTTGAAGGAAATTGGAGCGGGCGATGGGATTCGAACCCACGACCCCAACCTTGGCAAGGTTGTGCTCTACCCCTGAGCTACACCCGCACTCCAAACCACCAGCAGCCCTTGTTTTTCAGGCTTCGGGATGGTCATTGGCCTTGTAGTGGATCGCCTGGGCGCTGTCTACAGACGCCACGCGTTCCTTAGTTAGGACCGTCACCGGGTCCCATCAAGGGGCCTCCAATAGCCGAAGCACACGCCACAAGCAATGCAATCAGACCGTGCCAAGCTGTTCGCCCGGCTGGAGGAACTCGGTATTGCCGCGACCACGGTCGAGCACGCGCCCGTCTTCACCGTCGAGGAGTCACGGGACTTGCGGGGCATCCTTCCCGGGGCCCACACCAAGAACCTGTTCCTCAAGGACAAGGATGGCCGCATGGTGCTGGTGGTCGCCAAAGAGGACACCAGAGTGGACCTCAAGGCGCTCGCGAAACGGCTCGGCTTCGGCCGTTTCAGTTTCGGCAAGCCCGACCTCCTCATGGAGGTGCTCGGCATCGAGCCCGGCTCGGTCACGGCCTTCGCGCTGATCAATGAGGCCTCAAGCCGAGTCGCCGCGGTGGTTGTGGACGAGGCCCTGATGGGCTTCGACGAGGTTAATTGCCATCCCCTCGTCAACAGCGCCACGACGCGGATCGCCACCAGGGATCTCATCCGCTTCGTGGAGGCTTGCGGCCATGTGCCGAGGATCCTGCCGCTTGGCTGACGCCTCCCTTTGACGCGGCGAGCCTAGGTTGCCAAACGGCCGCGCCCGCCCCATCTTCTAAGGCGAGCGGCGGACCGGTGCAGGGTCTGTCTTGGCCCTTTAGTCCGCCCCGGATAGCGAGCATGAGCGTAGACACACCGATCCTCAATGAGGGAGGCGCAGGCAACGCCGCCGACCTCATCAAGAACACCACCACACAGGACTTCATGCGCGATGTGGTCGATGCCTCGCGCGAAGTTCCGGTGCTGGTCGATTTCTGGGCGCCATGGTGCGGCCCGTGCCGGCAACTCACGCCGGTCCTGGAGAAGGCGGTGCGCGCGGCCAAAGGCGCGGTCCGCTTGGTGAAGCTCAATATCGATGAGCACCCGGAAATCCCGGGCCAGATGGGCGTGCAGTCAATCCCGGCCGTGTTTGCCTTTCAGGACGGGAAACCGGTGGACGGCTTCATGGGGGCGCTACCGGAGTCACAGGTCAACAACTTCATCGCCCGGCTGGTCGGCGAGACGGCCGATAGCGGCGCCGACATCGAGGCCGCGGAAGCGGCACTTGCGGCCGGCGACGTGAACACGGCGGCGCAGGCCTTCGGCGAGATCCTGCAAAGCGACGCGGAGAATGCCCAAGCCGCAGCCGGGCTCGCCAAGTGCTACATCAGGACCGGCGACCTCGCGCGCGCTGAGCAGACCTTGGCGCTGGTGCCGCCGGCCAAGGCCGAGAGCGCGCCGGTGGCAAGCGCGCGGGCGGCGCTCGAGCTTGCGCGCAAGGCCGACGAAGCGGGCGACGTGGAGAGCTTGCGCGCCAAGGTCGCGGCCGACCCGAACGATCCGCAAGCGCGGTTCGATCTGGCGCTTGCGCTCAATGCCAAAGGCGACCGCGAAGGCGCGCTCAACGAGCTGCTGACTCTGGTTGCGAAGAATCGCACCTGGAACGACGACGCGGCGCGAAAGCAGCTCGTGCAGTTGTTCGACGCCTGGGGGCCGACCGACCCGGCGACCACCGGCGGGCGTCAAAAACTTTCCTCGTTGCTGTTTGCGTAACGCCAGGGAGCCGGGGGTGTCCGACCGCTATAGCAGTGCCGCCGATTTACCGGGCATGCTGCCGGTGTTCCCCTTGCGCGGCGCCATCCTCCTGCCCCGCGCGACGCTCACCCTCAACGTGTTCGAGCCGCGCTATCTCGCGCTGATCGACCATGCGCTCGCTAATGAGCGGTTGATGGGTGTGGTGCAGCCTGGCCCCGACACAGGTGACGCTGAATCCCCCGAGGGCAAGAGCGTTCCCTTGCGGCGCGTCGGCTGTGCCGGGCGGATTACCGCATTCAACGAGGGCGACGACGGGCGTCTCGTCGTTTCGCTGTCGGGCGTGGCCCGCTTCCAGCTCGGCGCAGAGGTCTCCTCGGATACGCCGTTCCGGATGTGGGAGGTGGATTTCTCGCCTTACCCGACCGACTTTGTCAGCGGTCACGGTGAGGACGATGTCGACCGCGCGCAGCTGATCGCCACGTTGCGCTGCTATCTCGAAGCCAACAATCTCAACGCCGATTGGGACCGCATCAACAGCGCGGCGACGGAGCGGCTGGTGAATACGCTGGCGATCCTCAGCCCTTATGGTGAGGAAGAGAAGCAGGCGCTATTGGAGGCAACCGATCTGCGCGCACGGGCCGAGGCGCTCGTGGCGCTTGCCGAGATGGAGCTCGCCGCACGAGACGACGGTTCGGGGACATCACTCCAATGACAAGCGATAACAGCGAGACGGGTGGAGCGGGACGCAGCGAACGGCGCGTCGATCCGAAGCTGCTCGAGATTCTCGTCTGCCCGCTAACTAAGACCTCGCTCGACTACGATGCCGAGCGCCAAGAGCTGATCAGCCGCGCGGCCGGTCTCGCCTTTCCGATTCGCGACGGCATTCCCATCATGCTCCCCGAAGAGGCGCGCAAGCTCGACGAGGATTAGTCCCCCCACCAGCGCTTCACCTCTGATCAGACGCGCTGTGCATCCGCCATCCGCCGTACATCCTCCGGAGTCCTTCCCGCTTCGCGATAGGTCCGGATCGCGCAGGCGTCGTTGCGCTTGGCAAGCCGCTTGCCCGCCTCGTCGCGAATGAGAGGGTGGTGATGCCAAACCGGCACCGGCAGTTCGAGCAGCGCCTGCAAGAGCCGGTGGATCGGCGTCGCCTCGAATAGGTCCTCGCCCCGGATGACATGGGAGACGCTCTGGCCTGCGTCGTCCACCACCACCGACAGATGATAGGCCGCCGCACCGATATCCTTGCGCCCCAGAACGACGTCGCCGATCTGTTGCCGCATGGCCTCCGGGTCCAGCGCATGCGTTCCGGCATGGCCTGCCCCGGTCTCGCGCCAGGTCAGCGTCTGACTGCTTAGGAGCGCCAGCGCCCGGTCGAGATCGAGCCGGATCGCATCGCCGGGCCCGCACTCCGCTATGGGGCGGCCGCGGCAGGTGCCGGGATAAACCACGCCGTCGGGAGGGAGATGCGTCGCTCCTTCCTGCGGCGCGACGAGTGCGGCGCGGATATCGCTGCGCGTGCAGCGGCAGGGATACGTCACGCCGAGTTCGCCAAGCCGCTTCAGCGCGCCTGCGTAGACATCGAGCCCGTTCCGATTGCCGCCAGACTGGCTCGGGCCATGCCACGCCCAGCCAGGCCAGATCCTCGTAAATCGCCGCCTCGTACTCGGGCCGCGCGCGCGACCGGTCGATGTCCTCGATCCGCAAGAGGAATTCCCCGCCCGCCGCTTTCGCCGCCTCCCAAGCGGTCAGAGCGGAAAAGGCATGGCCAAGATGGAGAAGTCCCGTCGGCGACGGGGCGAAACGGGTGACGAAGCTCTCCGACATCGTACGGTCGCGCACCACGCAGCTACAGTCCTTCGCCCTTCAACAGGCGCGGCACGTCGCCGGTGGCGCCTGCCGCCTCGCGCACGAGGAAGCGCTTCAGCCCCGGCGCGCGGTCGACGAGGCCGAGCCCGAGATCGCGGATCGCGCGCAACGGCACGCTGTCGTTGGAGAAGAGGCGGTTCAGCCCATCCATCACCGTGGCGGAGAAGGCGCTGTCGAAGCGCCGCCAGCGTTGATAGCGCTCGAGCGTGGTCGCAGCGCCAATGTCGAGCCCGAGGCGGAGCGTCTCGACAATCGTCTCGGTGAGTGCCGCCACGTCGCGCATGCCGATATTGAGGCCTTGCCCGGCGAGCGGATGCACGGCGTGGGCTGCATCGCCGATCAACGCGAGCCGGTCGCCGATGAACGATCGCGCCATCTGAAACTCCAAGGGAAAGGACTGGCGCGGCCCTTCAAGCGCGATCGTCCCGAGGCGATGCCCGAAGCGGCGCGTGAGTTCGGCTGTAAAGGCCTCTTCGCTTCCGGCCATCAGCTCTTGCCCTTTTGCCTTCTCCTCCGTCCACACGATGGACGACCGGTTGCCCGTGAGCGGCAGGATGGCGAAGGGACCGGCAGGTAGAAAGTGTTGCACCGCCTTGCCGTGATGTGGGCGCTCGTGGGCCACGGTGGCGACGATGCCGAGTTGCGGATAGGACCAGCCGATGCATTTGATGCCGGCCCGCTCTCTGAGCCGCGAACGTTTGCCATCCGCAGCGACGAGGAGCGGCGCTTCGAGCGCCTTGCCGCTTGCAAGCTCCGCGCGCACACCGAAGGCATCGGTCTCGCAAATCTCGACGCTGTCCGGTGCGAAAAGCGCGATCGCCGTCTCCTTGGCGATTGCCGCATCGATGGCGTGAAGGAGATCGCCGGCCTCGACCAGATAAGCCTCCGGCGCCCCTGCCTTCATCTCCTCATCGAAGCCTAAGAAGTGCGGGCGCAGGCTTGCATTCAACGCGCTGTCGGTAATCTCGATGGAGCAGATGGGCTGCGCCTTTGCGGCGAGCGCCGGCCACAGCCCAATCGCCTCGAGCAGGCTCTTGGTGGCCGCCGACAGGGCGAGACCGCGCGCATCCGGGGGACGGTCGGAGCCCGACTCCCGCGGGGCGGCATCGACCAGCGCGACGCGGAAGCCCTGGGGCGCGAGCTTGGCGAGCGCCAGCGCCAGAATGCCGCCGGCGAAGCCGCCGCCGGCCACGATCACATCGTATTCGGGCGGGTCCCCGCCGCCGGTCTTCGATTTCAGCGTTGCTGCCATGCTTCCCCTATAGGCGAGGGCGGCGCGGCGCGCCACTTGCGCGCATCGGCGGCGTTCCGCAAGGCCTTCGAACCTGCTAAACGGCCCCGAACCTGGAATCCTGGAAGAAAAGGCCGCCCATGAGCCGCGCCCTCGACATGCTCCTGTCGATCCTCGATCTCGAACCCCTCGAGCAGAACCTCTACCGCGGCTTGAGCCCGCAAGTGGGCTGGCAGCGGGTGTTTGGCGGTCAGGTGATCGGCCAGGCCCTGGTCGCGGCCAACCGAACGGTGGAGGGCCGTATAGCCCATTCGCTTCATGCCTATTTTTTACGCGCCGGCGATCCGACCGTGCCGATCATCTATGAAGTGGACCGAATCCGCGACGGCGGCAGCTTCTCCACCCGCCGGGTGGTGGCGATCCAGCACGGGCATGCGATCTTTTCCATGGCCGCCTCCTTCCACAAGGAGGAGGAAGGGCTTTATCACCAGATGAGGATGCCGGATGTCCCGCCGCCCGAGGACTTGCCGAGCGAGGCGGAGCTGAAAGAGCGGCTTATCGACCGCGTGCCTGAGCCGGTGAAAGCCTATTGGCAGCACGAGCGGCCGATCGAGATCCGGCCGGTGGACCTCTCCCGCTACTTCTCGCCGGAAAATCGCGCCGCGAGCCAGCTCGTGTGGATCAAAGCCACCGGCGATCTCGGCGGCGACCTCGCGCTTCATCAATGCGTTCTGGCCTATGCGTCGGATTTCACCCTGCTGGACACGGCGTTGATCGCCCATGGCCGGTTCGTCTTCGACCCCAATTTGATGCTGGCGAGCCTCGATCACGCCATCTGGTTCCACGAGCCGTTCAGAGCCGACGATTGGCTGCTTTACGCCCAGGACAGCCCAAGTTCGGGGGCGGGGCGGGCGTTTTGCCGCGGCACGCTTTTCACGCGCGACGGCCGACTCGTGGCTTCCACGGCCCAAGAGGGCCTCGTTCGCGAGCGGAAGCCCAAATAGACGCCTAAATCGCGTGCAATTGGCCTGTTTTGCCTAATCTTTGTGCCGCCTGCTTGACGTAAGCACTGAGGCAGCACCGGCCCGAATCGTAAAAGAATCCCTAACCCCAAGGACTTGCAGGCCCTCCTACAGAGTTGGCACGTAGCTTGACTCTGCTTTCGGGTTCGCACGGCTGGAAATGAGAGGCAACGACCATCCAGCTGTCAAAATCATGGAGGGCTTAAACAGATGAAGCTGGTGATGGCAATCATCAAGCCATTCAAGCTCGACGAGGTGCGTCAAGCCCTCACCGAGCTTGGGCTACAAGGCATGACCGTTACTGAGGTCAAGGGATACGGGAGGCAGAAGGGCCACACGGAGATCTATCGCGGCGCCGAATACGCCGTGAACTTCTTGCCGAAGATCAAGATCGAAGTCGTGGTGCCAGCCAAAATGGTCGACAAAGCTGTGGACGCCATCGTCGCCGCAGCCAAGACCGGGCAGATTGGCGACGGCAAGATCTTCGTCGTCCCCGTCGAACAGACAGTGCGCATCCGCACTGGCGAAACCAACGAATCAGCTCTGTAAGAGGGGGAGAACTGAAGATGACGACCCTTGCCAAATATCTATTCGGCGTGGTCGCAGCGCTCGTAGTGCTTGCGTTGTACCACGTCCATCCGGCACTCGCTCAAGAGGCGCCGGAGGCCGTTGCCGAGGCAGCCGAAGAGGTTGCGAAACTCGACACAGGCGATACGGCCTGGATGCTGACATCCACCGCCCTCGTCCTGATGATGACCATTCCCGGCCTCGCCCTGTTCTATGGCGGCATGGTGCGCAAGAAGAACGTGCTCGCCACCGTCATGCAGAGCTTTGCCGTCACGTGCATCGTCACGATCGTGTGGATGGTGGTCTCCTACTCGCTCGCCTTTAAGGACGGCGGCGCGATGAACGCCTATATCGGCGGCCTGGATGCGTTTCTGCTCCACGGTATGGGTTCCGACACGTTGTCAGGAACGATTCCTGAGTCGGTGTTCATGACCTTCCAGATGACGTTCGCCATCATCACCCCGGCACTCATCTGCGGCGCCTTCGCCGACCGCATGAAGTTCTCGGCGCTGGTGATCTTCATGGTCCTCTGGTCGATCTTCATCTATGCGCCGATCGCCCACTGGGTCTGGGGCGGCGGTTTCCTCGGCGATTTGGGCGTGCTCGACTTCGCCGGCGGTACCGTGGTCCACATCAATGCCGGTATTGCGGGCCTCGTCTGCGCCCTCTTCCTCGGCAAGCGCGTCGGCTACGGCACTGAGAACATGGCGCCGTACAACCTGGTCTATGCCGTGATCGGCGCCTCGCTTCTGTGGGTCGGCTGGTTCGGCTTCAACGCCGGTTCGGCGGTGGCATCGAACGGCGCGGCCGGTATGGCCATGGCCGTCACCCAGATTGCCACGGCAATGGCGGCGTTGGCCTGGATGTTCATCGAGTGGATCGTGCACAAGAAGCCGAGCGTGCTGGGCATCATCTCCGGTGCGGTCGCGGGTCTCGTGGCCATCACCCCGGCGTCGGGTTTCGTCGATCCGGTCGGTGCTCTGTGGATCGGCGCGGCTGCCGGCCTTGGCTGCTTCTTCGCCGCAACCACGGTGAAGAAGGCCATCGGCTACGACGACTCGCTCGACGCGTTCGGCGTCCATGCCGTCGGCGGAATCATCGGTGCGCTGCTCACCGGCGTGTTTGCCGTGGAAGCCATCGGTGGAACGCCGGGCCTTCTGGAAGGCAATCCGGGCCAGGTCTTCACTCAGCTCGAAGGTATCGTCGCCACCATCGTCTGGTCGGGCGTCGGCACCTTCGTCATCCTGGTCATTACCAACATCCTCGTCGGTGTGAGGGTGAGCCAGGCTGTCGAGATCGAAGGTCTCGACATCAACCTGCACGGCGAGGTGGTCCAATAGGCCTTCGCGCAAACCAAAGAGGGACAAAACCAACGGAGAATTTGAGCTAGGTCTCCTCCTCCCTTGACTTCTAGCTCCACCTCAGGCCCCGGCATTTCGCCGGGGCCTTTTACTTTCGCGGCGCCATCGCCTAACACCGCGCCAATGTCAGACGACAACAACGCAATGCCATTCGACGCGCTCGTCCGGTCACCGTTCGCGCGGCTCAACGCGCTGCTCGAAGGCATTGAGCCCGGCGCCGCGCCGATCAACCTGTCGCTTGGCGAACCGCACGCGGCCCTGCCGCCGTTTCTCGGTCCGGTGCTTCAGGAGCATTTGAGCGAATTCGGGCGCTACCCGCCGATGAAAGGCATAGCGAGCTTGCGCCAAGCGATCGCCGCCTGGATGGGGCGCCGCTATCCGGGGTTATCCGGCGTGATCGACCCGGAGCGCCAAGTGCTGCCGCTCAACGGGTCGCGCGAAGGGCTGTTCTCGGCGGTGTTTCCCGCGCTCGCGCGCAAGCCCGAGATCGCAGACCCGGCCGTTCTCATCCCCAACCCGTTTTACCAAGTCTATGCCGCGGCCGCCGCGGCGGCCGGCGCCACGCCGGTGTTCCTGCCTTGCGGGCCGGAAACCGGGTTCCTGCCGGCGCTCGATGAGATCGACGCGGCGGTCTTGAAGCGCACGGTCGCGCTCTATCTGTGCTCGCCGTCCAACCCGGAAGGGGCGGTCGCGACGCCCGACTATCTCGCCCGCGCCATCGCGCTTGCCCGCCGCTTCGATTTTCTCCTGTTCGCCGATGAGTGCTACTCGGAGATCTATGCCGACACGCCGCCGCCTGGCGCGCTCGAGGTGGCGCAAAGCCAGACGGGAAGCCTCGCCAATGTCGTGGTGTTCCAGTCGCTCTCCAAGCGGTCGGGCCTGCCAGGCCTGCGCTCAGGCTTTGTCGCCGGGGACTCGAACTTCATCGATGCCTACGGCCGCTTCCGGAACGTCGCCTGCCCGCAAGTACCGCTCCCGATCCAGCACGTGTCGGCGGCTGCCTGGGCCGACGAGGCCCATGTGGAGGCGGGACGGGGGCTCTACCGGGCCAATTTCGCGGTGGCGGATGCGATTCTCGAAGGCCGCTACGGCTACCGGAGGCCCGCCGGGAGTTTCTTTTTATGGCTGAATTTGGCGGGTTTCGGGGGTGGCGAGGCGGCGGCGACAACCCTTTGGAAAGGGTGTGGTGTCAAAGTTCTCCCTGGGGCCTATCTCACGCAAGCGCAGCCCGACAGGGCGAACCCGGGCCAAGATTTCGTCAGGGTCGCGCTCGTGCACGACGCGGACACAACCCGTGAGGCCTTAGCGCGCATGGTCGCCACACTGGGTTAGAGGGATGGCTTCGAGAAACAGAACAAAAGGACGGCGGCGCCTGCTGCCGAGCGCGATAGAGTCCGGCCTACGCCGGCTCGTCTTCGGCACCTACGGCTTCGTCCTGATCGCCGGGGCCTGCGCCGTCTGGGCGAGCCTCGCCACCTGGTCGGTCCAAGATCCGAGCCTCAATAACGCGACCCGGGTCGTCCCTCGCAACCTGCTTGGCAGCTGGGGCGCCACGATCGCCGATCTCGGCATCCAATCTCTCGGGCTCGCCTCCATCGTCCTGTTCCTGCCGCTCGCCGCCTGGGGGTGGCATCTCGTCGCCCGCACGGTGCCGAACCGCCGCAAGTGGCGACTGCTGGCTTGGCCCGCCTCGGTGATCTTGCTGGCTGCGGCGCTCTCGGCCTTGCCGCAGCCTAAGAGCTGGCCCTTGCCCAACGGCCTTGGCGGCATTCTCGGCGACTTCGTCATCGCCAGCGCGTATGTCATCGGGCCGTTTCTGCCCGAAGCCGCCGTGTCGTTCGTCGCCGGCCTCGTATTCTTCGTCGTCGGCATGGCGCTCCTGTTCTTTGCGTGCGGCACGAGCACATCCCGGCTCATCGCTTTGTGGGCGCCGCGCTCCAGCGCCGCCAGCGAATGGGCCAATGCCTGGCTCGGTGCCGGCATGCACTTCGTCATGCACAGTGCCGCTCTGCTGCGCCGCGTGCTTCGCCGCAAACCGCGGGCGGAGGACTATGACGACTATGACGACGAAGAGGATGACTGGGTCGAGGAGCAGCCGGTGGTCGATGCCGACGGCCGCATCGAGCCATCGTTCGGTCCGGCGCCAATCGTCGATGCGGATGACGAAGACTATGACGACGACGATGTCACCTCGCCGAACTACCGGATTACGCGCCTGGAGCAGAAAGACAAGAAGAGGAAGCGGCACACCAGCTTCCACGCGCAGTATTCCGACGAGCCTTACGATCCGCCGTCGCTCAAGCTCTTGCAGCAAAAGCCGCGGGCGGCACGTGGCCGCGGTGTGAGCGACGAGGTCTTGCAGGAGAATGCCCGCGAGCTCGAAGGCGTATTGCAGGATTTCGGCGTCAAAGGCGAGATCACCAATGTCAGGCCGGGCCCCGTGGTGACGCTTTACGAGCTCGAGCCGGCGCCCGGTACCAAGTCGTCGCGGGTGATTGGACTTGCCGACGACATCGCCCGCTCCATGAGCGCGATCGCCGCGCGCGTCGCCGTCGTCCCCGGCCGCAACGCCATCGGTATCGAGCTGCCGAACGACCGGCGCGAGATAGTGATGTTGCGCGAACTGTTTGAATCGGCTGATTTTCAGGACACCGACGCGCGGCTTGCGCTGTCGCTCGGCAAGACCATCGGCGGTGAGCCGATCATCGCCGACCTGTCCCGTATGCCCCACCTTCTGATCGCCGGCACCACGGGTTCGGGTAAGTCGGTCGGCATCAACACCATGATCCTGTCGCTGCTCTACCGGCTGTCGCCCGAGCAGTGCAAATTCATCATGATCGATCCGAAGATGTTGGAGCTCTCCGTCTATGACGGCATCCCGCATCTGCTGGCGCCGGTGGTGACCGACCCCAAGAAGGCGGTGGTCGCGCTCAAATGGACCGTGCGCGAGATGGAAGAGCGCTACAAGCGCATGTCGAAGCTCGGCGTGCGCGACATCAAGGGCTACAACGCTCGGGTCCTGCAAGCCGAGGCCAAGGGCGAGGCTCTGACCCGCACCGTGCAGACGGGCTTCGACCGCTCCACCGGCCGCGCCATCTACGAGCAGGAGGAGATGGACTACGAGGCGATGCCGTACATCGTCGTGATCGTCGACGAGATGGCAGACCTCATGATGGTGGCAGGCAAGGACATCGAGGCGGCGGTGCAGCGGCTCGCGCAGATGGCGCGTGCGGCGGGCATCCATCTCATCACCGCGACGCAGCGGCCGAGCGTCGACGTTATCACCGGCACCATCAAGGCGAACTTCCCGACGCGGGTCAGCTTCCAGGTCACCTCGAAAATCGACAGCCGCACCATTCTCGGCGAGCAGGGCGCGGAGCAACTGCTCGGCCAAGGCGACATGCTCTATATGGCGGGCGGCGGACGCATCATTCGCGTGCACGGCCCCTTCGTATCGGACGACGAGGTCGAGAAGGTCGTGCGGCAACTCAAGAAGCAGGGCGTCCCGGCCTACCTCGATGCGGTCACCGACGAGGAAGAGAACGAAGACGAGGACGGCGCGGACATCTCCGAATATGGCAGCTCCGGTGACGAGCTCTACGACCAGGCCGTTGCCATCGTGCTCCGTGACCGCAAGGTGTCGACAAGCTACATTCAGCGGCGCCTCGGGATCGGCTACAATCGCGCCGCGACCTTGATCGAGCGCATGGAGAACGAGGAGCTCATCGGCCCGGCCAATCACGCCGGAAAGCGCGAGATTCTGGTCGGGGGTGACGAGGCAGAGGCGCCCTATTAGGGACGTTTGACTGGCCCGCCGCCAAGAAGTTGACCAGATTTGGCGGAATCATCTATCGAATGTCTTCTAGTCCTAGCCTGACCCGGACTCGCCGAGGGAGTTTGATGACAATCCGCAAAGCTGCCGGGGTCCTCTTCGGCCTTCCCATCGCCTTGGGATTCACCATGGGCCTCGCGCTCGCTCAGAACGGCGCCACCGTCGTGCCCAAGTCGTCGGTGCCGAAGACCCCTGTGACCACGGGCACAGCGGGAGAGGAAGAGGGTGGCGCTCCGGAAGACGCGCTCCGCCCGTCTATCGGCCAGGAGGTCGTCCCCGCCGACAACGCCGCACCGGTTGGAGAGATCACCCCACCTTCGGTCGACGAAGGTGCAAGCTGGGAGGCCGCAGTCGAGGCGGCGCAGGCGCCCACACCCCTGATCGGCGAGGAGCAGAACCAGGCGATCCAGCGCATCAACGCCTATTTCAACGGGATTACCAATCTGCAAGGCAGCTTCGAACAGATCGATCCCAACAACAAACGGTCCGCGGGCCGCTTCTACGTCCAACGCCCGGGCAAGATCCGGTTCGACTATGCGCCGCCGAGCGCGCTGCGCATCGTGGCCGACGGGGCATCGCTCGCCATCGAAGACTCCGACCTGAAGACGGTGGAGAAATATCCCATTGAGTTGACCCCGTTTCGCCTGTTGCTGGCGAATTCCGTCGATCTCGGGCGCGACGCACGCATTGTTGGCGTGGAGCGCCAAGACACCTCCCTGGCGATCACGCTGGAGGACAGCACTGGCGACGCCGCCGGCACGATCAAGCTCTATTTCAATAGCGACCCCGACCTCGAATTGAAGGAATGGGTGATCACGGACGCCCAGGGCCTCACGACGACGGTCACGGTCGACAACATGATCTCGGGGCGCAAGGTCGCGGCCGACTTTTTCCAGTCGAAGGACTCTTTTTCGCCCTTCCGCTAGGCCAGGAATGGCCGGCCGGAGCGCGTTTCCCGGCCGCGAAATTTGACCTGAATCAAGGTCTTAGGCGCGGCTCCGTGAGCATGTTTACACCTTGTTAAATTTTCCTGGCGACTGGCGTTGAAATCGCCCGGCGACCTACATATTTGTTGGGGTAGAAGCGGACCACATCGCTTTCATCGGTAGTGCCCCCCGTCTAGCCGAAGATGTGGTTCGCTCGTGCCGGCTTCCCTCCCGGCACGCGCGCGAAAACGCGCTTCTGGCGTCCAACCACGCGCAGCGGTTGGACGCCTTTTTCTTTTCTGGGCCTGTTGAATGCCTGCAAAACCCGCGCTTGCGGCGATGCGGGCCGTTGCCGTGGCGGGCTTCCCGCCATACCCCCTTCACATGCGCTTTCGGCTCGCCACCTGGAATATCAACTCGGTGCGGCTCAGGCTCGACCTGGTCGAGCGCTTCGTGCGCGCCTACCGGCCGGATGTCCTCTGCCTGCAAGAGATCAAGTGCGAGGAAGAGCAGTTTCCGCTCATGGCTCTCCAGGCGCTGGGCTTTCCCCATATCGCCGTGGCCGGGCAGAAAGGCTATCACGGGGTGGCCACGCTCTCGCGGCTGCCCTTCACGCTGGCCGAGCGCCGCGACATTTGCGGACGGGGGCACGCGCGCCATCTGGCGGTTGCTTTCGATGGCGCCGGGTCAGGCCGCAAGCCCCTCGTGCTGCATAATCTCTACGTGCCGGCGGGCGGCGACGTCCCCGACCCTGCGGTCAACGACAAGTTCCAGCACAAGCTCGACTTCCTCGACGCCATGACCGCCTGGTTCGGCGGACACAAAGCCAAGGCCAAGAACCGCATGATCCTGACCGGCGATCTCAACGTCGCGCCGCTCCCCACCGATGTCTGGTCCCACAAGCAGCTCCTGAAAGTGGTGAGTCATACGCCGCCGGAGACCGACCGGCTCGAACAGGTGCGCGCCTCCCATGATTGGGTGGACGTGATGCGCTCTCAGGTGCCCCCCGAGGAGAAGCTCTTCACCTGGTGGAGCTACCGCAACCGCGACTGGCGGGCGTCCAATCGCGGGCGCCGCCTCGATCATATCTGGGCCACGCCGGCTCTCGGCGGGGCTGCGATCTCCATGACGGTCCTCGACGAGACGCGCGACTGGCCGCGCACGTCGGACCACGTGCCGGTGATCGCCGATTTCGAAATCGATTGAGTTACGGGACGAGCTTGTAGCCGCCGGTCTCGGTGATGAGCAGCTCGGCCTGCGAGGGATCTTTCTCGATCTTCTGACGCAGACGATAGATATGGGTCTCGAGGGTGTGCGTGGTGACGCCGGCGTTGTAGCCCCACACCTCGTGCAGAAGAACGTCGCGGGTCACGACCCGCTCGCCGGACCGGTAGAGATATTTCAGGATCGAGGTCTCTTTCTCGGTGAGCCTGATCTTGCCGCCATTCGCATCCACGAGCAGCTTCGCCGCCGGCTTGAAGGTGTAAGGGCCGATGGTGAAGACTGCGTCCTCGCTCTGCTCGTGCTGCCTGAGCTGGGCGCGAATGCGGGCAAGCAGGACGCCGATACGAAACGGCTTGGTCACGTAGTCATTGGCGCCGGACTCGAGCCCGAGAATAGTGTCCGCGTCGGAAGTCTGCGCCGTCAGCATGATGACGGGGCCTTTGAAGCCGCTGCGGCGGAGCAGCTTGCAAGCCTCGCGGCCGTCGAGATCAGGCAAGCCGACATCGAGCAAGACGAGATCGACATGACCGTTGCGGGCGAGCTTTAGCCCTTCTTGCGCCGTGGGGGCGAGTTCCGTATCGAACTCCTCGTGCAGCGACAGTTGCTCGCTCAAGGACTCGCGAAGCTCGTCGTCATCGTCGATGATGAGGATCTTGCGCGCATTGCTCATTGGCAGGTCCCTACTGGCCCGGTCTTGGGGCTGGCTCCCTCATGAAGGGTTGTAAGGGGGCCTTCGCCCGGCGACAAGCATGACGAGGCGATTCACCAGGGGCAAAAAAGGCCTACCAGGCATGAGGGTTAAGCGGCCGAAGCCCATCATCGTCCGCCGCGCGCCGGGGAGACCCTGCCAGGCGCGGGTCCAGCTTGCCCATGGCGTGCGGCAGGCGGCGATCGGCCGGGGGAGCGTCCGCCCGTTGAAGCGGGAGGGCGACGGGGGCACGCCGCTGGGGCGCTTCCCCATTCGCCTCGTTCTCTACCGCGCCGATCGGGCCCTTCGCCCGCGCGGGCCCTTGCCGGTGCGCGCCATTCGCGAGACCGACGGCTGGTGCGACGACCCTGCGGACCGCAACTACAATCGGCTCATTCGCCTGCCGTCACTGCGCAGCGCGGAGGGCCTCAAGCGCGCCGATGATCTCTACGATTTCGTGCTTGTGCTCGGCTACAACGACCGGCCGCGGATCAGGGGAAGGGGCAGCGCCATCTTCGTCCATCTGGCGCGGCCCGGCTACACACCGACCGAAGGCTGCATCGCATTCTCGCGCCGCGATCTCTTGGCAGTGCTCGCCGAGATTCGTTGCGGGGCCGCGTTTCAGGTGATGCGTTAATCGAGCAGCACGCGCTCGCCGAAGATGGCAGTGCCGACGCGCACAAAGGTCGCGCCGAATGCAATCGCTTTGGCGAAGTCGCCGCTCATACCCATGCTCAGCTCATCAAGGCCGAGCTCGTCGGCGAGCTTGGCGAGCAGCGCGAAATGCAGCGACGGCTCCTCGTAAAAAGGCGGGATGCACATGAGTCCGTCGATGGTGAGATTGAACGTGTCGCGGCAAAGTTCGATGAAGCTCGCCGTCTCGTCGGGCGCGATGCCCGCCTTTTGCGGCTCATCGCCGGTATTCACCTGCACGAAAAGGCGGGGATGCTTTCCCTGACGTTCCATTTCCTCGGCGAGCGCGCGGGCGAGCTTGGGCCGGTCCAGGGTCTCGATGACGTCGAACAGCGCGACAGCCTCGCGCACCTTGTTGGTCTGGAGCGGTCCGATGAGGTGAAGCTCGAGATCGGGATGGAGCGCTCTCAGCGCCGGCCATTTGCCGTGGGCCTCTTGCACGCGGTTCTCGCCGAACAGGCGCTGGCCCGCCTCGATGGCTTCCTCGATGACCACGGCGGGCACCGTCTTGCTCACGGCGACGAGGTGCACGGCACTCGGCTTGCGGCCGGCGGCTTCGGCAGCAAGCGCGATCTCCTCCTTCACCAGGCGCAAGCGCGCCGGGATCTCGGTGGCGGAGTGGTGTTCAGCGGTCATCGAGGCTACTTAGCAGGGATCATTGGCCCACGGCGTATCATGCCGCAACGCACGATTTTCCGCACAACTTGACCGGTTCGGGCATTTGGGTTCGATTGCCGCGCCGCATCGATGCGAAGGATGGATAAGACAGATGGCCGCCGACCGCTACGACGCGCCGAAACGCGAGGCGCACTGGCAAGCTGCCTGGGAGGCCAAAGGCATCTTCCAGGCCAGCGAGGACGACGCGCGGCCAAAATATTATGTTCTTGAAATGTTCCCTTATCCATCCGGCCGCATCCATATGGGCCATGTGCGGAACTACACCATGGGCGACGTGGTCGCCCGCTACATGCGTGCGCGCGGCCACAACGTGCTCCATCCCATGGGCTGGGACGCCTTCGGGCTTCCGGCCGAGAACGCGGCCATCGAGCGCGGCGTCCATCCGGCCAAGTGGACCTACGACAACATCGCCACCATGCGCGGCCAGCTCAAGAGCATGGGGCTCTCGCTCGACTGGTCCCGGGAGCTCGCCACCTGCGATCTCGAATACTACCACCAGCAGCAGAAGCTGTTCCTCGACATGCTTGCAGCGGGACTGGTCGACCGCAAGACGCGCAAAGTGAACTGGGACCCGGTCGACAACACGGTGCTCGCCAACGAGCAGGTGATTGACGGCCGCGGCTGGCGTTCCGGCGCGCTGGTCGAGCAGCGCGAGCAGCCGGAATGGGTGTTCAAGATCACGGCCTATGCCGAAGACCTGCTCGAGGCGCTGGACGGGCTCGACCGCTGGCCCGAGAAGGTGCGGCTGATGCAGGCAAATTGGATCGGGCGCTCGGAAGGGCTGCTCGTCCGCTTCGAGACGGTGGAGGGCACTGCACCGCGAGGCTTCGGTACCATCGAGGTGTTCACCACGCGGCCCGACACGCTGTTCGGCGCAGCGTTCATGGCGATTGCGCCGGATCACAAGCTCGCACACGCGATCGCCGAGACGAACGCCGACGCCAAGGCCTTCATCGATGAGTGCCATCATCACGGCACGAGCGCCGCCGAGCTCGAGACGCAAGAGAAGAAGGGCTTCGACACCGGCGTGCGCGTCGCCCATCCCGTGATCGAGGGCGCCGAGCTTCCGGTCTACATCGCCAACTTCATTCTCATGGAGTACGGCACCGGCGCCATCTTCGGTTGCCCGGCGCATGATCAACGCGATCTCGAATTCGCGCGCGCTTACGACCGTCCGGTCACGCCCGTGGTGCTGCCGCCGGGCGAGGATCCCGCGACGTTCACGATCGGCGATGAGGCCTATACGGGCGACGGTGTTCTGTTCAATTCGGACTTTATCGATGGGCTCAGCGTCGTGGACGCAAAGAACGCCATGGCTGACCGGCTGGCAGCGCGGAGCGTCGGCGGCAAGCCGCAAGGGGTGCGGAAAACCGAGTATCGCTTGCGGGATTGGGGCATTTCCCGGCAGCGTTATTGGGGCTGCCCGATTCCCATGATCCATTGCGAGACTTGCGGCATCGTGCCTGTGCCAGCCGAAGACCTGCCGGTGAAGCTGCCCGACGATGTCAGTTTCGACGTTCCCGGCAACCCGCTCGATCGCCATCCGACGTGGAAGAACGTGACCTGTCCGAAATGCGGTGGGCCCGCGCAACGCGAGACGGACACCATGGACACGTTCGTCGATTCATCCTGGTACTTCGCGCGCTTCTGCTCGCCGCGGGCTCAAGTTCCGACCGATACGAATGCCGTCGGCCATTGGCTGCCGGTCGACCAATATATCGGCGGCGTCGAGCACGCGATTCTGCATCTCCTTTATTCGCGTTTCTTCACGCGCGCGATGCACAAGACGGCTCACGTTGCGATCGACGAGCCGTTCCGCGGTCTCTTCACCCAAGGCATGGTCACGCACGAGACCTACAAGGATGCCGACGGGAAGTGGGTGCTGCCCGAAGAGGTGACGATGCGCGACGGCAAGGCCGTGCAGGTGAAGACCGGCGCGCCGATCACGGTCGGGGCGGTCGAGTCCATGTCGAAGTCGAAGAAGAACGTGGTCGATCCCGACGACATCATCAGCATCTACGGCGCCGACACCGCCCGCTGGTTCATGTTGTCGGACACCCCGCCCGAGCGCGACATCGAATGGACCGCCGGCGGGGTGGAAGGCTCCCATCGCTTCTTGCAGCGTATCTGGCGGCTCACGAATGAAATTGCAGGTCTCCCACCAGCACAGGTACAAGAATTTGATCAAGATTCCAGACCCCTTGATCTCAGAAAGGCCGCCCATAAGGCTATAGAGCGTGTTACCAAAGCTATAGAGAACTTCGATTCAACAGTGCGGTTGCGCAAATCTATACTTTAGTAAACTTGGTGAAGTGTACAGTCGAGAGGCAAACAGCGGTGGAGCCTCGCAAGTCCTTGGAGAAGCGCTTCGCGAGGTCGATGGAGATTCTGGCGCAGATTTCGGCGCCCATGGTGCCGCACCTGGCCGAGGAGTGCTGGGCCCTGCTCGGGCACAAGACGCTGGTGGCCGAGGAGCCCTGGCCAGCAGCCGATTCTGCCCTTTTGACCGAGGATACGGTCACCATCGCCGTCCAGGTGAACGGCAAGAGGCGGGACGAATTGACGATTGCGCGAGACGCCTCGAAAGAAGATATTGAAGCAGCGGCGCTGAGGCTCGAAAATGTGGCCCGCGCCATAGGGGGACGCAAGATCAAGAAGGTCGTGGTCGTGCCGCAGAGGATCGTCAATGTGGTGGCGTAGGCCTGCCATAACGCTGGTGGCGCTCGCCGCGGTGGCCGGATTCGGCCTTAGCGCGTGCGGCTTCCAGCCCCTTTACGGGTCCAACACGACGACGGCGAGCGGCGCTCGCTTGGCGGAGACCATGTCGTCGGTGGACGTCACGCCGATCCCGGGCCGCGTCGGCCAAAAGCTTCGTAACGAGCTGATCTTCTCCAATACCGGCGGAAACTATGCGGCCGAGTCCCGCTACCAGCTCAATATCGCCATCCGCGAGAGCGTGATCGACCAGCTCGTGCAGATCACCGGCGATGCCAGGGGCCAAGTCTACCAGCTCCAGGCGAGCTACAAGCTCATCAACGTCGCCACGGGCAAGCTCATCTATCAGGGCACGGCCGTCTCCCGGGCGCCCTACAACCGGTATCAAGAGATCTTCGCCAATGTGCGCGCTCGCTATAATGCCGAGGACCGCGCGGCGCGCACAGTCTCGGAGAGCATCAAGACGCAGCTCGCAGCCTTTCTCGCAAAAGAGGCCTGAGCCCCGTCGAAGCGCCTCGCTTGAGCCGAACCAACTCGCGCTATCCTTGCTGCCATGGTCGCCTACAAAGCCTCGGGCGTTGCGCGCTTTCTGAAGTCGCCTGATCCGAAATGCCGGTTCGTGCTGGTCTATGGACCAGACGCAGGGCTTGTGTCGGAGCGGGCCGCGGCGCTTGCCGAAACCTTCGCACGACAAAAGAAGGGTGAGGCTGAGATCGTTCGAACTCGACGACCGCGACTTCGCCGACGAACCGGCGCGGCTCGACCTCGAGCTCCGCACAAAGCCCATGTTCGCGGACTCCAAGGTGGTGCGGGTGACCGCCGGCAGCCGGCTCGACGTGCCGTCGCTCAAGGCGCTCTTGGTCGAGCCGTCGGACAACGCGCTCATCGTCGAGGCCGGCAATCTCAGGCCGGACTCGGGTTTACGCAAACTGTTCGAGAAGCTGGCCGATGCCGCGGCGCTTCCCTGCTACGCCGATGCGCGGGACCTCGCGGGCATCATCGACGATGAGATGGCGCAAGCGAACTTGCGCATCGATCCCGAAACCAAGACCTATCTGATGAACCGGCTCGGTGCCGATCAGGCGATGTCGCGCACCGAGGTGGTCAAGCTTGCGCTTTACGCCCGCGGCAAGGGCAGCGTCACCCACGACGACGTCGCGGCGATCGTCGGCGATGCGGCAGAGATCGCGCTGGAGAATTTCGTCTACGCGACGAGCGGGGGCGATTCCCACGCGGCGCTCCGGGAGCTGCAGCGGCTCGCGGCCGCCGGCACGGACCGCGCCGGGGCGCTTTCGGCGCTCGCCAGGCATTTCACGCAGCTTCACCGCGCCGCGGCGACGCAAGCGAGCGGCGGGAATCTCGAGGATGCGGTGAGGTCCTTGCGGCCGCGTCCGCATTTCAAGCGCGAGCCGATGTTTCTTGCCCATTGCCGCCGCTGGGGCGCCACCCGCCTTTCGCATGCGCTGCCCCTGATCCAAGAGACGATCCGGCGCTCACGCCGCTCGCCCGATCTCGAAGGCGCATTCGCCGAGCGCCTGCTGCTCGCGCTCGCATCGAAGGTTTGACGCCGCGCGCCCGCATACCTATGCATGTCCGGCTCACGCCGAGGATGCCACATGGATCAAGCAACGTTTGAACGGCGCAATCAGCTCTACATGTTGCTGCGCGAACGCGCCTTCCGCCGCGGGCGCGTCGTGCTCGCGTCGGGAAAAGAGAGCGACTACTACTTCGACATGAAGCCGGCGATGCTCGATCCCGACGGAGCAGCCCTCATGGCAGACCTAATTCTTCATGAGATTCAAGGTGTTAGCGTCGACGCCGTGGGCGGCTTGGAGATGGGCGCGGTGCCCTTGATCGCCCCTGTCGCCATGAAGAGCCCGGAGTATGGGCGCTACCTGCCTGGCTTCTTCGTGCGCAAGGCCTTGAAGGATCATGGCACCAAGAAGCGGGTCGACGGCAACGACATTGAAGGCAAGTCGGTGGTGATCCTGGAGGATGTGACGACGACCGGCGGCTCGGCCATGGACGCGGTGAAGGCGGTCGAAGAGGCCGGCGCCAAGGTGGCGCTCGTGATCTCGATCCTCGACCGCGGCGAGGGCGCGGCCGAGCTCTACGCGAAAGCCGGCATCCCGTTCAAGTCGCTGTTTAAGGCGGAAGAGTTTCTCGCCGGAGGCTGAGCGTCGGCGTGCTAGCGGCTGGGTCGCCGCATCAGCCGCGTGCGAATGTCCTCGAACTGATCGAAGTTCGCGTAGCGGATCCTAAGCTCGCCCTTCTCGCCGCGGCCGGGCTTGATCTCGACATTGAGACCGAGCGCCTCATGCAGCTCGTTTTCCGCAGCGCGCGTGTTGGCGTCCTTGCCATGCGCCTTCCGCTTTTTCGGCTTGGTGCTCTCCTCTTGGGTAAGCGCCTCCACCTGGCGGACGGTTAACCCTTCCTTAACGATACGCGCCGCGAGCGCCGCGGCGTCAGGCCGGCCGATGAGGGCGCGCGCATGGCCGGCGCTGAGGGAGCCGTCGCGCACAAGGCCCTGTACCGACTTCGGCAGCTTGAGCAGGCGCAGCGTGTTGGCGAGATGGCTGCGGCTCTTGCCGATGACCTTGGCCAGATCTTCTTGGGTGTAGCCGTGGCCCTGCATCAGGGCTTGATAGCCCTCCCCCTCCTCGATGGCGTTCAGGTCTTCGCGCTGGACGTTCTCGATGATGGCGATCTCGACCGCTTCCTGATCGGACAGCTGGCGGATGATGACCGGCACCTCGTGGAGGTTCGCGCGTTGGGCCGCGCGCCAGCGCCGCTCGCCGGCGACGATCTCATAGCGGCCGCCACCGCCAAGCGGACGGACCACGAGTGGCTGCACCAGGCCGCGCTCGCGGATCGACGTGGCAAGCTCCTCGAGCTGCGTTTCGGAGAAGTCGCGGCGCGGGTTGAAGCGGCTCGCCTTCAAGGACGACAGCGGAACCGTGCGCTGGTCCTCGGCAAAGCCGGCTGCCTCGTCGACGCCTTCGCCGATGAGCGACGCCAAGCTCCGCCCCAACCTTTTCTTCTGTGCGCTGACCGCCATTTCTTATCTCCAAGCTTGGGCCGCGAACGGCCGATCCTCCCTTACGCCGCCCGGATCCGCCGCTCGCGCTCGATCACCTCGGAGGCGAGCTGGATATAGGCTTGGCTGCCGGTGCACTTGTAATCGTAGAGCAGCACCGGCTTGCCGTGAGACGGCGACTCCGCGACGCGCACATTGCGCGGAATGACCGTCGTGTAGACCTTCTCGCCGAGCACCGCACGGACGTCCTCCACCACCTGGTCGGAGAGGCTGGTGCGCTGGTCGTACATGGTGAGCACGACGCCGTGGATCTGGAGCTTCGGGTTGAGGCGCACCCTGATCTCCTCGACCGTGCTCAGGAGCTGGGCGAGGCCTTCCAGGGCGAAAAACTCGCATTGCAGCGGCACGAGCACGGCGTCGGCGGCGGCAAGCGCATTGATCGTCAGGAGATTGAGCGACGGCGGGCAGTCGATGAGGACGTAAGTGGTCGCCGTCTCCGGGTCCTCGCTCGCGGTCAACGCGGCGAGGCAATCGCGCAAGCGGTAGTGCTTGCCGCTGACGTTCGCCGCCTCGCGCTCGAAGGACATGAGATCGATGGTGGCCGGCACGATGGAGAGTCGGGGCACATGGGTGGCGACCTTTGCCTCCACGATGGTCGCCTGCCCCGCCAGGACATCGAAGGTGGAGCGCTCGCGGTGCTCGATGCCGAGCCCCGTCGAGGCGTTGCCTTGCGGGTCGAGGTCGATGATCAGCACCCGCTCGCCGACGGCGGCGAGCGCCGTGCCGAGATTGATGGCGGTGGTGGTCTTGCCGACGCCGCCCTTCTGGTTGGCGAGCGCAAGCACCCGTGTGCGGTGGCGGCTCATGCCGGCCTCTCGTGGAGCCCGGCGATCTCGACAATATGGGAGTCTTTGGCAGTCACACTGGGATGAAGGCGGACATCGAAGGTCCACCCCGGCCTTGCGGCCTCGATCTCTGCCTCTGCCTCGCGACCTTTCAGGAACAGCCCCCTGGTTCCTTCCCCGAAGAACGGGGCAGCGAGTTCGAAGAGACGCGGGAGCGGCGCAAGCGCGCGGGCGCTGACCACGTCCGGTCTTAGGCTTTGGGCCCTTTCGGCAAGCTCTTCAATACGCATGGCGTGGATGTCCACAGGGGCCTGCACCGCGCGGACGACCTCGGCGAGAAACGCGCATTTCTTGCGGTTGGATTCGACGAGGTGCATGCGAAAGTCCGGCGTTCCTGTTTGCAGCATGGCGACGACGAGCCCGGGAAACCCTGCCCCCGATCCGAGATCCAGCCAGAGTCGCGCGGCTGGCGCAAGGTTACGCAGTTGGGCCGAGTTGGCAAAGTGCCGCGACCAGAGGTCCTTGAGGGTCGAGGGGCCGACGAGATTGGTGGTTTTCTGCCAGTGGCCGAGAAGCTCGCCGTAGCGCGTCAGCCTGAGAATTGTTTCACGTGGAACTCTAAAGGCTTCGGCGAACGATTCAGGACCGTCGATGAGGGCGAGTCCGTTACGACTCGAAGTCATGCGCTTTTTGCCGCCGCACCCTTCTTCAGGTGAGCGAGCAGCAGCATCAGGGCCGCCGGCGTCATGCCGTCGAGGCGCGCCGCCTGGCCGAGGCTCGCCGGCTTGTACCGCTCGAGCTTCTGACGGATCTCGTTGGAGAGCCCCGGGAGCGCGCCGAACGCGAAACCGTCGGGAATGGCGATGGCTTCGTCCTTGCGGAAGGCGGCGATGTCCATTTCCTGGCGGGCGACGTAGACGGCATAGCGCGCATCGGTCACGAGCTGGCCGGCGATCGCCTGATCGAGGGTTCCGATCTCAGGCCAGATCCGGGCAAGGCGCGGCAAGATCGATGTCCGGATAGCTCAGGAGATCGAAGGCGCTTCGCTTGCGGCCGTCGCGATTGATGGCGAGCCCGTGCTTCGCCGCCTGGTCCGGCGTGAGCGTGAGGCCGCGCAGAAGGCTTTCGCCCGCCTCGAGCTGCTTTGCCTTGGCGGCGAACGCAGCGCGGCGCGGGTCGCCGACGCAGCCGACGGCGAGCCCAAGCGGGGTGAGCCTCTGGTCGGCGTTGTCGGCGCGGAGCATCAGCCGGTACTCGGCGCGGGAGGTGAACATGCGGTAGGGCTCGGTGACGCCGCGGGTGACAAGATCGTCGATCATCACGCCGAGATAGCCGTCGGCGCGGGTCACGCCGAAGCGGTCCGATGCGCCGGAGGCTGCAAGCGCGGCGTTGACGCCGGCGACGAGGCCCTGGCCCGCCGCTTCCTCGTAGCCCGTGGTGCCGTTGATCTGGCCGGCGAGGAACAGGCGCGCGATCGCCTTGGCCTCCAGGCTCGGAGAGAGCTCGCGCGGGTCCACATAGTCGTACTCGATGGCGTAGCCCGGCCGCTTCACTTGGGCCGTCTCCAGCCCGGGGATGGTCTTGAGGAAGGCGTGCTGCACGTCCTCCGGCAGCGAGGTCGAGATGCCGTTGGGGTAGACGGTGTCGTCGTCGAGGCCTTCCGGCTCCAGGAAGATCTGATGGCTGCCGCGCTCCTTGAAGCGGACCACCTTGTCCTCGATGGACGGGCAATAGCGGGGGCCGACGCTTTCGATAGCGCCGGAATACATGGGCGCGCGGGCGAGGTTGCCCGCGATGATGGCGTGGGTCGCTTCATTCGTGTGGGTGATGTGGCAGGGCACCTGGGGCGTGGCGATCGCCTCGGTGAGGAATGAGAAGGGCACGGGCGGATCGTCGCCGGGCTGCACCTGGAGGCGCTCCCAGTGGATCGTGCGGCCGTCGAGGCGGGGCGGGGTGCCGGTCTTGAGGCGGCCCATGCGCAAGCCCAGGCCGTAGAGCCGCTCCGACAGGCCGAGCGCCGGGGCTTCGCCCATGCGGCCCGGCGGGGATCTTGGTCTCGCCGATATGGATGAGGCCGCGCAGGAAGGTGCCGGTGGTCAGCACCACGGCGCCGGCAGCGAAGATCCGGCCGTCCGCCGTCACGACGCCCGTGACCCGGTTGCCGTCGACGGTGAGGTCCTCGACCGCGGCCTCGATGACTTCGAGGTTCGGGATGGCGGAAATCGCCGCCTGCATGGCCTCGCGGTAAAGCTTGCGGTCGGCCTGGGCGCGGGGACCCTGCACCGCCGGCCCCTTGCTCTTATTGAGGACGCGGAACTGGATGCCGGCCTGGTCGGCCACGCGGCCCATGAGGCCGTCGAGCGCGTCGATCTCGCGCACGAGATGGCCTTTGCCCAGGCCGCCGATGGCGGGGTTGCAGGACATCTCGCCGATGGTGGCGAAGCGGTGGGTGAGGAGCGCCGTCTTGGCGCCCATGCGCGCGGAAGCAGCGGCCGCCTCGCAGCCCGCGTGGCCGCCGCCGATGACGATGACGTCGAAGGTCTTGGTCAGGTCCGCACCCATTCCCGGTAAAACCATGGCCGGTAAGTAGTCGGTCCGGCCCGCCCCGTCAAAGCGCTGAGGCGCCAATGTTTCACGTGAATCAAATCGGGGCGCGCGGCTACTTGCCGATGCAGAACTCGGCGAAGATGGCACCTAGCACCTCCTCCACGTCGATCAGGCCGGTGAGGCGGCCGAGATGGCGGGCGGCGATGCGGAGCTCCTCGGCTTTGAGCTCAGGCGAGAGATCATGGTTAACGAAACGTTGCAAAGCGTCCCGCGTTGACACGAGCTCCTGCCGGTGGCGGGTCCGGGTGAGCACGGCCTGGCCGGCGCCTGCCATGGCGGAGGCCGCGATTTCCTGGAGGCGGAGGATGAGCGCATCGAGCCCCTCGCCCGTCTTGGCCGACATGGCGAGGCCGTCGAACCCCGCCGGCGCGGCGGCGCGGTCGATCTTGTTCAAGACGGAAACGACATGTCGCGAGCCGCATCCGACACGTTCAATGTCGCGTTCGACAGGTTCAAAACCGCGCCCCAACTGTTCGACGTCGCGCGGAACCGTCCATTGCGGCGCGGTGGCATCGATCACCCACAAGACGAGGTCGGCGTCCTCGGCGCGGGCGAGCGCGCGGCGGACCCCTTCCGCCTCGACCCGGCCTGTCCCTTCCCGTATCCCCGCGGTATCCGCCAGGATCACCGGCAAACCGCCGAGGTCGAGATGGACCTCGATCACGTCGCGGGTGGTCCCCGCCTCCTCCGACACGATGGCCACGTCGCGCTTGGCGAGCGCATTCATCAGGCTCGACTTGCCGGCGTTGGGCGGGCCGGCGATGACGATGCGCAAGCCATCGCGCAGACGCTCGCCGCTCCGGTCGGCGAGGTGCGTCTCGATCGAAGCCAGCAGCGGCACGACGATGGCGTTCGCCTTGACGTCGACCTCCACCGCCACGTCGGCCTCGTCGGCGAAGTCGAGCCCCGCCTCCATCAAGGCTTGCGCCTTCAAGCAGCGCGGCGCGCCAGCGTTCGTAAAGACGGCGGAGCGACCCTTCTGATTGCGCGAGCGCCTGGCGTCGTTGGGCTTCGGTCTCCGCGTTAATGAGATCCGCCAAACCCTCGACCTCGGTCAGATCGAGCTTGCCGTTCTCGAAAGCGCGGCGGGCGAACTCGCCGGGCTCGGCGAGCCGCGTGCCGTCGATGGCCAGCACCGCCTCGACGACCGCCGCCACCACGGCACGGCTGCCGTGGACTTGCAGTTCGGCCATGTCCTCGCCGGTGAAACTTTTCGGGGCCGGAAACCACAGCACGAGGCCGCGGTCGATCGTGCGGTGCGCCGATGTCGCGCAGCGACGCCTGGCGCGGCTTCGGCACGCTCCCGATGAGCGCCTCGAGCACGGCGCGGGTGCGCGGTCCGGACACGCGGATGACGGCGACCGCAGACGGCCCAGCGCCTGACGCCGGCGCGACGATGGTGTCGGTAGCATCCACGCCTGCGCGGTTCGGTCCCTTCAGCTCGTCAGCCACTTGTCGCTCCATTGCGTTATCCTAGGCCCCGCGCGCAGGATCGGAAGGACCATGGACGACAAATCAGGCAATCAGCTCGGGGGCGAGACCAGCCCCTACCTCCTGCAGCACAAGGACAACCCCGTGCATTGGCGCCCCTGGGGGCCGGCGGCGCTCAAGGAGGCCAAGGACGCGAACAAGCCCATCCTGCTCTCGGTCGGCTACGCCGCCTGCCATTGGTGCCACGTCATGGCGCATGAGAGCTTCGAGGACGAAGGCACCGCGGCGGTGATGAACGACCTCTTCGTCAACATCAAGGTCGACCGCGAGGAGCGCCCCGACGTGGACGCGATCTACATGAACGCGCTGCATCAGATCGGCGAGCAGGGCGGCTGGCCGCTCACCATGTTCCTCACGCCGGACGCGGAGCCGTTCTGGGGCGGCACCTACTTCCCACGCGAGGAACGCTACGGGCGTCCATCCTTCGTCAGTGTACTGAATACCGTGGCGCGCGTCTATCGCGACGAGCCGGACAAGGTTCGCAACAACGCCGACGCCATCACCGAGCGGCTCAAGCCGCCGCAAACAAGAAGGCGCGGGCGCCGAGCTCAACGACATGACGCTCAGCAATCTCGCGCGGCGTTTCCTCGCTGCGGTCGATCCCGAGCAAGGGGGCATTGCGCGGCGCGCCGAAATTTCCGCAAACGCAGTTCTTCGAATTCTTGTGGCGCGCGGGTCTCCGCTACGGCCTGCCGAACCCGCGCGAGGCAGTGGACATCACCCTCACCAATATCGCGCAAGGCGGTATCTACGATCATCTCGGCGGCGGCTTCTCGCGCTACAGCGTCGACGAGCGCTGGCTCGTGCCGCATTTCGAGAAGATGCTCTACGACAACGCGCTGCTCGTCGAGATGATGACCGAGGCGTGGCGCGAGGAGAAGACACCGCTCTACGCACAGCGCGTCGAAGAGACGATCGGCTGGCTGCTGCGCGAGATGACGACGGACGGCGGCGCGTTCGCCGCCTCGCTCGATGCGGACTCGGAAGGCGAGGAGGGCAAGTTCTATGTGTGGTCGCTCGCCGAGATTCGCGATGTTCTGGGTACGGACGATGCAGAGCTGTTCGCGCAAGTCTACGATGTCACCGAGGACGGCAATTTCGAAGGCCACAATATCCTCAATCGCCTGAACGCGATCGACCTGCGCGACGCGGCGACCGAGGCGCGGCTCGCCGCGATGCGCGCGAAGCTTTTCGAGCGCCGCACAACGCGCGTGCGTCCCGGCTTCGACGACAAGGTGCTCGCCGATTGGAACGGCTTGATGATCGCCGCGCTCGCCAACGCGGCCACGGCCTTCGACAGACCCGACTGGCTCGCCGCCGCCGAGAAGGCATTCGACTTTATCCTTACACGGATGATGTCGGACGGCCGCCTGTTCCATGCCTATCGCGCCGGCGAGGCGAAGGCGCCGGCCACCGCCAACGACTACGCCAACATGATCAAGGCGGCGCTCGCGCTCGCCAACGCGGAGGCCAATCCCGAATATGTGGAGCAGGCCTGCGCCTGGACGCATATTCTCGATGAGCATTACTGGGCGAACGAGCACGGCGGCTACTATCTCGCCGCGGACGACACGAAGGATCTCATCGTGCGCCCGCTGAGCGGTCTCGACGACGCCGCGCCCAACGCCAACGCGGTGATGGTGTCGAACCTCGTGCAACTCACGCTGTGGACGGGCGAGGAGCGCTACGCCAAGCGCGCCGACGACATCTTGCGCGGCTTCGGCGCCGACATCGCCGCAAACCCCGTGGCGCATTCCGGATTGCTCGGCGCCGCGCTCGATACGCTGGCGCCGGCGCTGGTCGTGCTCATTCTGCCCAAGGACGGCGAGGCGGGCGCGATGCGTGCGGCGCTTCGCGACGTGTCGTTGCCGAACGTGGTGGTGCAGGAGATCTGGCACGACGAGACGCTGCCGTCGTCGTCGCCGGCGCATGGCAAGACGGCGGTCGACGGCAAGCCGACAGCCTATGTGTGCCTCGGGCCGCAATGCTCGCTGCCGGTGACCGATCCGGAGAAGCTCGTCGAGACCATCAAGACCGCCCGCCAGGTGATGGTGACTTAGCTTGAATGCCGGCGGAAGTTGTCTTTCGTACAGAGAACAAGGGCGTCATACCGGCGATGGATGCCCGCCTTCACGGGCATGACACCATCCAGGATTTTGGCGGTTTTCCGGGGTTTTTGTGGACCGGATTTTGCTCGCCCGATAGATTGCCGCTAGGATGCATCCTATTGAGGGACTTCACGGTTCTGGCGGGGAGGAGATGTCGCGGAACTCGCCGCGGCGCGT
>CAVQXI010000016.1:0-121171 GCA_963717875.1 uncultured Alphaproteobacteria bacterium | reverse complement strand
TGGTCACCGCCATGGTGACGCTGATGGCCATCGCCGTGCTGGTCACCTTCTTCGTCAGCGCCCTGCCCATGATCGACTTCTCGCGCTACGCGATGAATATCGGCGTCGAACGACGACCGGCGCAGGCGGTCCAGCTGCCGGACGGCGGCGGCCCGTTCCTGCCCTTCGGCATCTATGGCGTGCTCGCGGCCATGCCATTCGCCGTGTGGCTGTTCCTCGCCATCGAGCAGCTGCCGTTGGCGGCCGAAGAGTCGGTCGATCCGAAGCGCGACATGCCGAAAGGCATCATGCTCGGCATGTTCACGCTGATCGCGCTCGGCTTTCTCGTGCTGTTTATCAACCCGTCGATCCCGGTCGAGCGCACCGTGGACGGCGAGACCGTGACCGGCGCCTTCGCGCTCGGCACCTCGCCCGAGCCGATCCTCGACGGCTTCCGCGCCATCTTCGATCTGCATGCGGCCGGCGCGCTGGCGCTCGCCGCGGTGGTCGGGCTGGTGGCGAGCTTCCACGCCATCATCTTCGCCGGCGGCCGCCAGATCTATTCGCTGTCGCGCGCCGGCTACTTCCCGCATTTCCTCTCGGTCACCCACTCCAAGCACAAGACGCCGAACACGGCGCTCATCTCGCTCGCGCTGGTCGGCCTCGCGGTGATGCTCGCCGTGTGGTTCACCATGGGCGGCGAGAACGCCGGCGCCTTTATCGGCGGCGTGCTGCTCAACATGGCGGTGTTCGGCGCCATGTTCTCCTATCTGCTGCAGGGGCTGACCTTCATCGAGCTCCGCCGCAAGTTCCCCAAGATCGAGCGGCCCTATCAGGAGCCCGTTCGGCGTCCCCGGCGCCGTGCTCACCGTGCTCATCGCGCTGGTCACCATCGGCTTCCAGCTCGCCGACCCGGTCTACCGCGACCGGCGTGATCGGCGTGGCCATCTGGTACGCGATCGCCATCGCCTATTTCGCGGTGCATAGCCGCAAGACGCTGGTGCTGTCGCCGGAGGAGGAATTCGCCATGCGCCACCGCGAGGACGGCGAGAGCTGAGAGCCGCCATGCGCCTTGCCGCCGCGCTCTTCTGCTGCTCGCGCTCGGCGCCCCGGCGGCGGGCGCAAGACGAAGCAAGCCCGCGGCGAAGACGGCGAGCGAGCCGGTGGCCTTCGTCTCGGCAATCTACAAGACCTACACGGATATCGCCCAAGGCGATCCCGCCAGACCGGGGCTTCCCGACATGTACTCCAAGCGCCTGCAAGCGCTGATCGACAAGGACGCCGCCGAGGGCGAGGTCGGCCGCCTCGACTTCGACCCAATCGTCGACGGCCAGGACTGGGAGATCGGCGGGCTCAAGATGAAGGAGGTCTACCGGTCCGGCGGCGAGGCGCGGGTGCGCGCGGACTTCGCCAATTTCGGCGAGCCGCGAAACCTCCTCTTCAGCCTCGTGCGCGAGGACGGGGAATGGCGCATCGACGACATCGCCGAGACGTTGCCGCCGCGCTGGACCCTGTCGAAGATCCTGACGGGCGCGCCGGACGCCTTTCCGGACGACAAAAAGACGGACTAGCCGTCATGCTGCGGCGCAACATGCGCGTCGAAAAAATGTCGAGATTCAGTCGCGGCCCTGCCACCTTCCCTGGCTAGAGTTGCTCTCGACGATGGGGAAACGAAGGTTATGCAGGCTGTGCTGTCACTCATATCTGGCGCCGTGATGATCGGCCTGGTCTACGGTCTGAGCTTCATTCCGACCGCGACCTTGTCCCGGCCCGACGACGAGGTCGGGCTCGGCGTCAGCGACGAGGACGGCACCGTGCCGGACACGGACGTCGCCGACGTGCGGCCCCAGCGCCGCCGCGACCGCGAGACGGTCTAGGCCGGCGCGCCTAGACGCGCGCGCCGGCACCTTCCTCCAATCCAGTTTGAATCAAAATGGCCGCGAACACGATCTCGCTGCGTGCCTGAAGCGCTCGCGCGGTCTCGCCGCACCGCCCGCCAAGCAATCACCACGCTCCCGTCACATCCGCCTTCTAGGCTTTGATCAGGTCGATGATGCGGTCGACCAATGATGCGGTAAATCAGTGATGCGGTAGGGAGGAGGCCGATGATGGAGACCATGCACCTGTCGCTGCGGGCGGCACTCGCCGAAAATCGCCTCGAGGACTTCGTGCGTCAGGCCATGACGCGCGGGCTTGAGTTCAGCCGCGGCTCCGAGTTCGAGCGCGGCTTGGCGCTGCTTCTGGTCCAGCGCAAGCGCGACGGCGAGCGGCTCGACAGGCCCGCGTCCTAGCGCCCCCGCACGAAAACACACAACAAAAATGGCCGGGACGAACCCGGCCATTTGCGCGTTCTAGACCCCGGCTTTTCGCCGGGTGCAAGCCTCGTAAGCCGAAGCCTACATGCCCATGGCGGCGGCCTTGTCGAGCAGCGCCTGGGCCTGGCGGATCGAGGCGATGTCGATCAGGCGGCCGTCCAGCGACACGGCGCCCTTGCCTTCCTTGGCCGCCTGCTTCATGGCGTCGACGATGCGCTGGGCCTTGGTCACCTCGGCCTCGGACGGCGTGAACACCTGGTTGGCGAGATCGACCTGGGACGGGTGGATCGCCCACTTGCCCTCGAAGCCGAGCACGGCCGCGCGCTTGGCCGCGGCGAGATAGCCGTCAGGATCGGAGAAGTCGCCGAACGGACCGTCGATCGGGCGCAGGCCATAGGCGCGGCAAGCGACCATCATGCGCGACAGCGCATAGTGCCAGGGATCGTCCCAGTAATAGGCGCGGTCGCCGCGCTCTCTTCCTTGTCGGCGAGGATGCCGTAATCGGGATGCGGGCGCGCCGATGCCCATGGTGCGCGCGCGGGTCGATGCCGCATAGTCGGCGACGCCGAAGCTCATGGCCTCGACGCGCGGGCTGGCTTGCGCGATCGCCTCGACATTGGCCATGCCGAGCGCCGTCTCGATGAGAAGCTCGAGACCGATCTTCTTCTCGTACTTCTTGAACTGCTCGATCTGCGTGACCAGCATGTCGATGGCGTAGACGTCCTGCGGCACGCCGACCTTGGGAATCAGGATCATGTCGAGGCGCGGGCAATTCTCCAGCACGTCGACCACGTCGCGATAGGCGTAATGGGTGTCGAGACCGTTGATGCGGATCATCATGGTCTTCTTGCCCCAGTCGATCTCGTTGAGACCCTGGATGATGTTCTTGCGGGCCTGCTCCTTGTCGTCCGGCGCCACGGCGTCCTCGAGGTCGAGGAAGATGACGTCGGCGCCGCCTTTGGCCGCCTTCTCGAACAGCGACGGGTTGGAGCCCGGCACGGCCAGCTCCGAACGGTGCAGACGCGGAGTCGCCTGCTGGATCAGGGTAAAGCTCATTTTACATGTCCCTCCTGGTTTAACCTGTGGCGCCGAGACCGGCGGCAACGGTGTTGATGGAAAGCAGCAATGCGGATTTGAACGCCTCGCGGTCCTGTTCGCTCTCCGACGCTCTGAATCGACGGAGCAGCTCGACCTGCTCCCGGTTGACCTCGTTGATGGTGGGAAGCCTCTCGGCCAGAGAGGCGCGGAATTGCGGGAAACGCGCCGCAGGGGACGCGCTCCCGGACACTTTCAGCACCATCTCGGTGGTCAGCGCAAGCTCCTTCTCGATCATCCCGAAGATGGCCTCGCGCACCGCTCTCGTCTGGCACTAACCCAGCGTAATTCCTAGCAATTTCGAGGTCGACCACGGCCAGGATCTTCTCCACCTCGTCGACGATCAGCCGGAACAGCCGGGACTCGGCGAACATGCGGGCCAGCAGCGCCTCCCCTTGGGCGCCCGCGCACCTGGAGGAAGCTTTGCAGCGCCGTTCCCACCCCGTACCAGCCCGTGATCATGTGCCGGTTCTGGGCCCAGGCGAACACCCAGGGGATCGCGCGCAGGTCTTTGAGCGAGCTGGCGCCGAAGCGCCGCGCCGGCCGCGAGCCGATATTGAGGAGCGAGATCTCCTCCAGCGGGCTCGCCGCCTGGAAATAGCTGACGAGGGCCGGGTGGGTGAGGAGCCCGGTATAGGCGGCGCGCGAAGCGCCGGACAGCGCCTCCATGGCGTCGTCGAACTCGCGGCTGGGCTGAAGCGCGACCTCGCGCTCCGACTTCAAGGCGTGCTCCAGCACGCTCGAAGCCAACAGTTCCATCTGATAGAGCGACGTGCCCTTGTTGGCGTATTTGTACGAGACCACCTCGCCCTGCTCGGTGACGCGGAAGCGGCCACGGATCGAGCCGGCCGGCTGGGCGGCGATGGCGCGGCCGGTGGGCGCGCCGCCGCGGGATACGGAACCGCCGCGGCCATGGAAGAAGGCGATCGCGACCCCCGCCCCCTCGCCCACGCGCGTGAGGCTCGTCTGCGCCTTCGCCAGCTCCCAGTTCGAGGCGACGAAGCCGCCGTCCTTGTTGCGAGTCGGAATAGCCGATCATCACCTCTTGCAGTCCGCCCTGCCAATGGGTGGAGCGGCGGATCAGCGGGATCGCCAGCGCCTCGCGCATGATCGCGGGCGCAGCGCGCAAATCATCGATGGTCTCGAACAGGGGCACGATGGGCATGGAGCAGATCTCGGTGCCGGCCGTATCGAGGAACAGCCCGCCCTCCTTGGCGAGCAGAAACGCGCCGAGAATGTCGTCCACCGAGCGCGTCATGGAGAGGATGAATGAGCCGAAGGCATCGCGGTCGAGCCCGCGCCGGATCTCGGCGGCTTGGGCGAACATGGCGATGAGCTCGGTGGTCTCCGCAGGCAACGGCTCAGTGATCCGCTCAGAGGTCCGCGGCCGCGCCAGCTCGTGCAACAGCCAGGTGCGCCACTCACGGCTTTCGAGGTCCGGCGGATTGCCCTCCCCGTGGCCCGCGCTCGCCCACCAAAGGGCTCGCAAGGCTTGCGTCGTCCGCGTGGTGTTCTCCCGCAGATCGAGGCGCACGGTCGAGAAGCGGAACAGCTCCACCGACCGGCGCACCGGTTTGACCAGATCGGCGGCAAGGGACGGGCTCTTCGCCTGTTGCAGCGCCCGCTCCACAAGCCGGAGATCGTGGATCAGCTCGTCGGCATTGCCGTAATGCAGCGCGCCGAGCTCCAGCTCGCCACCTTCCGCCCGGACGATGGTGCCGTCGAGCTTACGCAGCACGCAGGTGAGGAACTGGCGGTATGGTTCGCCCGGATTGCGGGCGGCGATCGCTTCCGCGTCGCCGCTCATCTTGAGCGCGTGGGATCAACTCGGCGCGGAAGGCCGGCGGGACGGGCAGCGCGCGCTGGGTAATGGAGAGCATGCGCGCCAAGCCCACGATGCGCTCCCGGTAGTGGCGGAGTGAGGCGAGCGCGTTCTGGCGCAGCGTCCACTCGGTCACGCTCGTGGTGACATGAGGGTTGCCGTCGCGGTCGCCGCCGATCCACGAGCCGAACTGGAAGAAGGGCGGCAGCTCGAAATGCTCGTTCGGGTAATTGCGGTGCAAGGCGCCGTCCAGCAGCGCCATCATCTCCGGCGCCTTGTCGAACAGCGTCTCGTCGAAGAAGTGAAGCCCGCGCAAGACCTCGTGCTCCACCGTGGGCTTCTCCAAATGGAGCTCGCCGGTCATCCACACGAGCTCGATCTGATCGCGGATGTCGGCGAGGAACCCCTCCCGCTCCCGCTCGGTCCACCGTGCGCCCTCGAGCTCGCGCAAGAGGAGATAAATCTTGCGGTACTTCTCGAGCACGGTGACGCGCTTCGACTCTGTCGGGTGCGCCGTAATCACCGGCCGGATGCGCAAAGACCGCAAGAGATCCTCGATCTCCTTGGGCCCGATCCCGTCGCGGGCGGCCTCGGCCAGCACATGGTCGAACGTGCCGCGCAAAGCGTCGCGCCCGCGTTCCCGCTCGATATGGCGGCGGCGGCGCATGGCCGCGTTCTGATCGGCGATGGAAAGAAGCTGGAACCAGAGACCTTGCGCCTGAAGGGCGCGGGCCATCAACTCGGGCGAGAAATCGGAGATATTGGCGCCGCCCTCGAATACGCCCTCGATTTCCGGTTGGTGCTGACGCACCACGTCCATGAGGAGATCGAACAGGATGTCCGCCGCGTCCTTGGCCGAGATCCCGCCGATGCGCGGAACGGTCCCGCCGTCGGTCTCGCGATCAGTCTGTTTCAGCTCCTCATGCATGACACGGTTACGCAAACTTCCGACCCGGATAGCCTCAAGTGCAGGGCCGCGAAGCGCGTCACAAGGGGCGCGCATCCAGCGCCCCTTGTGCAAAGCCTATTGGGACGGCGGGCAAGCCGCCCTAGCGCATCTTAAGCCCCAATCACGCCCGCCACGGTCGAGCCGAACTCGCTCGGATTGGGCGCAACGGTGAGCCCGCAGGAGCGCATGATCTCGGCCTTCTCGGCAGCGCTGTCACCGGCTGCCGAGATGATGGCACCGGCATGGCCCATACGGCGCCCCTTCGGAGCGGTCAGGCCGGCGACGAAGCCGATCACCGGCTTCGACATATTGTCCTTGATCCACGCAGACGCCTCGGCCTCTTGCGGACCGCCGATCTCGCCGATCATCAACACGGCTTCGGTCTCCGGATCCTCCTCGAACAGCGCGAGGTGATCGAGGAACGACGAGCCGTTGATCGGGTCGCCGCCGATACCGACAGACGTGGAGATGCCGATGCCCATGCGCCTTCATCTGCGCGGCGGCCTCGTAACCCAGCGTGCCGGAACGCGAGATCACGCCGACCTTGCCCGGCAGATAGATGTGCCCCGGCATGATGCCGAGCATGGACTTTCCCGGGCTGATGATGCCGGCGCAGTTCGGGCCGACCATCATCGTCCGCCGGTCGCGGGGATAGCGCATCAGATAGCGCTTCACGCGCATCATGTCCTGGGCCGGAATGCCGTCGGTGATCGAGCAGACCAGCTCGATGCCGGCGTCGGCCGCCTCCATGATGGCGTCGGCGCAGAACGCCGGCGCCACGAAGGTGATGGACGTGGTCGCGCCGGTGGCCGCGACGGCCTCCTTCATGGTGTTGAACAGCGGCCGGTCGAGATGCTTGCCGCCACCTTTGCCGGGCGTCACGCCACCGACCACGTTGGTGCCGTACTCGATCATCTCCTTGGCGTGGAAGGTGCCCTTGTCACCGGTCATGCCCTGGATGACGACCGGTGTGGTTTCGTCGATTAGAATGCTCATTACTTTGTCTTTCTCCGATACAGACTAGGCCGCCTGCAGCTTGCCCTGGCACGCCGCCACCGCCTTCTCGGCGGCTTCCGCCAAGGTGTCCGCGGTGATCAGCTTGAGCCCGCTCTCGGCCAGGATCTTCCGGCCCTCTTCGACGTTGGTGCCCGCGAGCCGCACGACGAGCGGCACCTTGATGTCCACGGTCTCGCACGCCTGAACCACACCCTTCGCCACCCAGTCGCAGCGATTGATGCCGGCGAAGATGTTGACCAGCACGGCCTTCACGTTGGCGTCCGACAGCACGAGCTTCAGCGCCGTGGCGATACGCTCCGGCGAAGCGCCGCCGCCCACGTCGAGGAAGTTCGCCGGCGTGCCGCCCGCGTGCTTGATCATGTCCATGGTCGCCATGGCGAGGCCCGCACCGTTGACGATGCAGCCGATCTCGCCCTCAAGGCCGATGTAGTTGAGGTTGTGTTCGGCGGCTTGCGCCTCGCGCGGATCCTGCTGTGAAGGATCGTGCATGTCGGCCACGTTGTGGCGGCGGAACAGCGCGTTGTCGTCGAACGACATCTTGGCGTCGAGCGCCAGCACGCGATCATCCTTGGCGACGACCAGCGGGTTGATCTCGAGCATGGTGGCGTCGCAATCGCGGAACGCGCGATAGGCGTTCATGATCGTCGACACGCAGCTCTGCGCTTGCTTGATGCTCAAGCCCAGCTGAAACGCGAGTTCGCGCGCCTGGAAGGCCTGCAAGCCTACGGCGGGCTCGACCACCACCTGAAGGATGGCCTCAGGCTCGGTCCTGGCGATCTCTTCGATCTCCATGCCGCCGCGCTGCGAGGCGATCACCCGGATGCGCTCGGCTTTGCGGTCGAGCACGTAGCCGAGATAAAGCTCGCGGTCGAAGGGCTCGGCCGCTTCGACATAGACGCGCTGCACGGGCTTGCCCTCAGGCCCCGTCTGGAGCGTAACCAGACGCTTGCCGAGCAGCTCCTGCGCCGCCTCGCGCACCTCGTGATAGGTCTTGCAGAGTTTGATGCCGCCGGCCTTGCCGCGCGCACCTGCGTGAATCTGGGCCTTCACCGCCCAGCTCCAACCGCCGAGCTCGGTGGCCGCATAGACCGCCTGATCGGGGCTAAAGGCTACAGCACCTTTCGCCACCGGTACGCCGAAGCCACTCAGAAGCTCTTTCGCTTGATACTCGTGAACGTCCACGTCGTTCCTCCCTTCCTAGTCTCTTCGGCGGGGCTTTTATGAGAGCGCACGCCGATAAGACGTCAGCTCACCTTACCCTTGACGATGTCATAGGCCTTCTCGGTCGCCGCCTCAGCGCCGGCGAGAAGACCCTCCAGTTCCTTCAGCTTAGCGTCCACGAAGCTCTTGTCCGAGATCATTTTCGCATTGATATAGACATTTAGCGCGGCACTTCGCAGTGCAGCATAAGCTGCCAGGACGCCGACCCCTGCGTCCGAGATCACGTTGAGGTTGCCCTTCTCCGAGGCCGCCAACGCCAGGTCGATCACCTCCCGCGCCAGATGGCAGCAGCGCATCGGCACCTCGGTTGCCTGCTTCAGCGCGGCCTGGATGGCCTCGCCCCGCACAGCCTTCTCCGCATCCGACTCCTTCGGCATACCGTAAGCGCCCATCACCGTGTCGAACGCGCGCACGTCGTCCTGGATCATGCCGGTCAGCCGGTGACGCAGATCCTCGGCCTTGGCCAGCACGTCCTTCATCTCGCCCTCGACCTCGGCATATTTCTTTTTGCCGATGGTGAGATTGCACACCATGCTCACCAGCGCCCCGCCCATGGCGCCCATGATGGCGGCCGCGCTGCCGCCGCCCGGTGTCGCCTGGCTGGAAGCGAGCGCATCAAGGAACGGCTCGATGGCGGTGTCTTTGATCTCGGTCATCAGGCCATCTCTTTGGCGAGCTTGTAGATCTCCTCGGCGTCGAACATGCCTTCGGTGCTGTGGAACAGCTTGCCGATGCACGCCCGGTGGAGCTTCAGCTTGAGCCCGCCGATGCCGAGCGCGCCGAACGCGAGCTTATCGCCGTACTTCTTGCCCTTGTCGGTGGCCTCGATGCCCTCGATGCCGAGCGGCGGCTGGGCGTTCACGTCCGCCACCATCTCGACATTCGGATTGTCCATCCACGCCGACTTGGGCAGCAGCTGCACGCCGATGGCGCCAGCCGCGAAGATGACATTGGCGTCCTTGGCTGCCGCGGCGCGCTCCTCATCGGTACCGCCGGCGACGCCCTTGACCTCGATGCCGAAGCGCTGGCCGATGACCTTGGCCGCCGCCTCGGCGCGCTCCTTGGTGCGCGAGGTGATGGTCACGTCGCAGCCTTCCATGCCGAGGAAGCCCGCGGCGCGCATGCCCACCGGGCCCGTGCCGGCAAGCACCAGAGCCTTCTTGCCCTTGAGCTTCTTTGCGTCGGCGAGCAGCGCCACGCCGGCCGCGGCCGTCGTGTTGGAGCCGTTGGAATCGAGCATGACGGACACGCGGAACGGCCCGAAGAAATGCTTCCTGATCTTCTCGAACACCGCCTCGCCCTTGGCCATGTTGCCGCCGCCGACGAAGATCGCGGTGTTCTGCTTGTCCTTGCCGCCGCGGGTGTAGATGCAGCCGTCGACCAGCGCGCCGACATTGTCCGGCGTCACGCCTGCGTAGCCGGTGACGCGATCGGCGCCGCCGTCATAGCCGACGACCGTATCGAACACGCTCGGCATCTCGTCGGTGTCGAACAGGAACAGCAGTTTCTTCATGGCGTTCGTCCCTAAGAATTATTCGACGACGTTCTGCGGCTTGCCCGCCACGAACGCCTCGATGTTGTCGATGAGTTGGTCGGCCAGGATCTGCATGGCCTCGCGGCTCGCCCACGCCACGTGCGGCGTTACGATGAAGTTCGGCAGCTTGAGATCGAGGAGGATGTTGCCTTCCTTCGGCGGCTCCTTGGTGAGCACGTCGAAGCCGGCCCCGGCGATGGTGCCCGCTTTCAGCGCCTCGGCCAGCGCCGCCTCGTCCACCAGACCGCCGCGCGCCGTATTGATGAGGATCGCCGTCGGCTTCATCATCTTCAGCTCTTTGGCGCCGATCATGTTCTTGGTCTCGGGCGTGAGCGGGCAGTGCAGCGTGATGACGTCGCTCTCTTTGAGCACCGTCTCCAGATCGACCAGGCCCTCTTGCGGGAACACGTCATAGGGCAGGATCTTCATGCCGAGGCATTCGGCCCGCTTGGCCACCGCCTTGCCGATGGCGCCATAGCCGACGACGCCCAGGGTCGAGCCGGCGATGTCGCGGATCGGGTGGTCGAAGAAGCAGAACTGATCGACCTCCGCCCAACGGCCGTTGCGCACATCCTCGACATAAGCGAGCAGGTTGCGGCGCAGCGCGAACATCAGCGCGATCACGTGCTCCGGCACCGTGTTGAAGGCGTAGTTGCGGATATTGACGACAGTGATGCCGTTCTCTTTGCAATAGGCCTTATCCACCACGTCGGTGCCTGTGGCGGCTACCGCGATCAGCTTGAGCTTCGGCAGCTGCTTCAGCACGTCGGCGCGCATCGGCACCTTGTTGATGATGGCGACGGACGCATCCTTGAGCCGGGCGACGATGTCCTCCGGCGTCCAGGTGGATTCGTACTCGACATAGTTGTGCGGAAAATCCGGCTTGCGCACATTGGCGCCGACCGATTCCCGATCGAGGAAGACGATCGCGTGTTCCACTAAACCTCCCCCTTTTCACATCCGCGGGGGACACGCCCCACGCCACAAGAAAAACCGTCCCGGTGCAAGGCCGATGCGCCAGGCGGCCGTCAGATCAAAGCACTTCCTCGAGGAGAGTGGCGCTACCGCTCGTCCTCGCGCGGCACGCGCCTACTCGGCCGCGAGCCGGCGCTCGCCTAAGCCCTGCGCGCCGCGAAAATATTCCTGCGCCGCCGCCAGGCCCGACCCGGGCTCGACTGCGATGCCAACATCGCGCATGGACATCTCGGCACCGGCAATGGCGCCGAGCAGCATAAGCTCGTTGAGATCGCCGAGATGGCCGATGCGGAACAGCTTGCCCGCCATCTGCGATAACCCTGCGCCGAGCGCGAGATTGTAGCGGCGATAGGCGCGGTCGATGACGTCGGCGCCGTTGAAACCTTCCGGCACCATGATCGCGCTCACCGTGTCGGAGTACCATTTCGGCTCCTTGGCGCAGAGCGAAAGTCCCCACGCCTCGGCCGCGGCGCGCGTGCCGTTGGCCAGATAGCGGTGCCGCGAGAACACGTTCTCCAGACCTTCCTCGAACAAGATATCGAGCGAGGCGCGTAAGCCGTGAAGCAGCGTCGTCGCCGGCGTATACGGGAAATAGCCGCCCGGGTTGGTGCGGATATGGTCGGCGAAATCGAAATAGGCCTTGGTGCAGGTGGCGTCGTTCATCTGCGCCAGCGCCTTCTGGCTCACGCAGACGATGCCGAGCCCTGCCGGCAGCATCAGGCCCTTCTGCGAGCCGGTGATGGCGCAGTCGACGCCCCACTCGTCCATGCGGAAGTCGACGCTGGCGATCGAGCTCACCCCGTCCACATAAAGCAGCGCGGGATGGTTCGCGGCGTCGATGGCGCGGCGCACGGCGGCGATGTCGGATGTGACGCCCGTGGCGGTCTCGTTGTGGACCACCATGACGCCCTTGATCTCGTGGTTCTTGTCGGCGCGAAGCGCTTCCTCGATGCGCTCAGGCGAGGCGCCCGTGCCCCACTCCTCCTCCTGGACGATGACCTCGAGCCCATGACGGCGGGCGAGTTCGATCCACAGATGGCTGAATTGGCCGAAGCGCGGGGCGAGCACTTTGTCGCCGGGCGAGCGGGTGTTGGTGAGTGAGGCCTCCCAAGCGCCGGTCCCGCTCGACGGAAAGATGAAGACTTGGCCGTCCTTGGTCTGGAAGACCTTCTTCAAGTCCTCGTAGAGGGGCAGCGTAAACTTGGGGAAGTCGGACGCGCGATGATCCTCCATGGGGACGTGCATCGCCCGGAGGATTCGCTCAGGAACGTTGGTTGGTCCTGGCACAAATAGAAAGTTACGGCCCGGCCGTCTGGCTCCAGCCATTGGTTTCCTCTCCTAGGAATATCGGGGCGACCCAGGTCCTTGCCGGACCCTACCTCGCGCGCGGGAAGGTGGTAGCGTCAGGTTGCGCGCCTGGCAACCCCCCTTGCTTACCTAGAACAACCCGACAATGCGGCCGTCCGCCCCAAGCTCGATATTGTTGGCGGCGGGCACCCGGGGCAGGCCCGGCATGGTCATGATATCCCCGCAGATAACCACGACAAATTCGGCCCCCGCCGAGAGCCTGACCTCGCGGATCGGGATAGTATGGCCGAGCGGCACGCCCTTGGCGTTCGGGTCCGTGGTGAAGCTGTACTGGGTCTTGGCCACGCAGATCGGCAGCTTGCCGAAGCCCTGCTTTTCCAGCTCGGCGAACTTGTCGTGCACCGCCTTGTCGGCGGTGATGTCCTCCGCCCCATAGATCTCTTCCGCGATCGTGCGCGTCTTGTCCCACAACGACATGTCGTCGGGGTAAAGCGGCTTGAAGTCGGACGGCTTGGTCTCGATGGTCTTAACGACGGTCTCGGCCAGATCGACCGCGCCTTCGCCACCGAGCGCCCAGTGGTCGGCCATCACGCACTCGGCGCCAATTGTCGAGGTGAGACGCTTCAGTAGCGCGATCTCATCGTCGGTGTCGGACGAGAAGCGGTTTGCCGCCACCACCACCGGCACGCCGTATTTGCGCAAATTCTCGATGTGCTTCTCGAGATTGGCGAAGCCCTTCTCCAGCGCCTCGAGGTTCTCCTTCTTGAGATCGTCCTTGGCGACGCCGCCATGCATCTTGAGCGCGCGAATGGTCGCCACGATCACCACGCAATCGGGCTTGAGGCCAGCTTTGCGGCATTTGATGTCGAAGAACTTCTCCGCGCCGAGATCGGCGCCGAAGCCGGCTTCCGTCACCACGTAGTCGCAGAGCTTGAGCGCCGCCTTGGTGGCGATCACCGAATTGCAGCCATGAGCGATATTGGCGAACGGCCCGCCATGGATGAAGGCGGGGTTGTTCTCGAGCGTCTGCACCAGGTTCGGCGCGAGCGCATCCTTGAGCAGCGCCGCCATGGAGCCCGCCGCGGACAGCTCCTTCGCCGTGACGGGTTTCTTGTCCCGCGTCTGGCCGATCTGGATCTGCCCCAGACGCCGCTGAAGATCGGCCAAATCCTTGGCCAGGCAGAAGATCGCCATCACCTCGGAGGCGACGGTGATGTCGAAGCCCGCTTCGCGGGGGAAGCCGTTCGCGGCGCCGCCGAGCGAGGTGACGATGGTGCGGAGCGCCCGATCGTTCATGTCGATACCGCGGCGCCAGGTGACGCGGCGCACGTCGATATCGAGCGGATTGCCCCAATAAACGTGGTTGTCGATCATCGCCGCGAGCAGGTTGTTGGCGGCGCCGATTGCATGGAAATCGCCCGTGAAGTGGAGGTTGATGTCCTCCATGGGCACGACCTGCGCATAGCCGCCGCCGGCCGCCCCGCCCTTCACGCCGAAGCACGGCCCGAGCGAGGGCTCGCGGATGCAGATCATCGCCTTCTTGCCGATGAGGTTGAGCGCGTCGCCCAAGCCGACCGTGGTGGTGGTCTTGCCCTCGCCGGCGGGCGTCGGCGTGATCGCGGTGACGAGGATCAGCTTGCCGTCGGGCTTGTCCTTGAGGGAGTCGATATAGTCGAGCGAGACTTTCGCCTTGTAGTGGCCGTAAGGGATCAGGTCATCGGCCTCGATGCCGAGCTTGTCCTTGGCGACGTCGAGGATCGGCCGCATGGTGGCGGCTTGGCTGATCTCGATATCGGATTTGGGCTTCTTGTGTTGTTCGCTACTACCCGCTGCCATTACGCATAGCCCCCAGCTTATCTTCCCAGCACACCGGCTTTCCTGCAAAAGGAAGGGCACCGTATTCATTCACTTGCCTTATGGCAATCGTCTGTGCAGGTTCAGCGCGCCAGTTTCAAGGGGGAGGGTCCAGGACAGAATGACGCCCGAAGCGCTGCTCAAAGCCATGTTCAAGGCGGGCGTCGATGCCGCCCTGCCCTCGCTTTGCGTGCCGGCCCATCTGCCGCCCAGGCCTAAGGGCCGCACGGTCATTATCGGCGCCGGCAAGGCCTCCGGCGCCATGGCCAAGGCGCTCGAGGACGCCTGGGACGGCCCGCTCGAAGGGCTCGTGGTCACCCGCTACGGCTATCGCGTGCCGACCGAGCGGCTCGAAGTGGTCGAGGCCGCCCACCCCGTTCCGGACGAAGCCGGCCGCGAGGCGGCGAAGCGCATCTTCCAGATGGTGCAAGGGCTCACGCAAGACGATCTCGTGCTCTGCCTCATCTCGGGCGGCGGCTCTGCCCTGCTCGCGCTTCCGGCCGAGGGCATCACGCTCGAGGACAAGCAGGCGGTGAACAAGGCGCTGCTCGCATCGGGCGCCACCATCTCGGAAATGAACACGGTGCGGAAGCATCTCTCCGCCATCAAAGGCGGCCGGCTCGCCAAGGCCGCCTATCCTGCGCAGGTCGTGGCGCTGATGATCTCCGACGTGCCGGGCGACGATCCATCGATCATCGCCTCGGGGCCGACGGTGCCGGACCCATCCACCAAGGCGGACGCGATCGGCATCGTCGAGAAATACAAGATCGATCTGCCGGACGCCGTGCGCCGCGTGCTCGAGACGGGGGACGAGACGCCGAAGCCAGGTGATCCCTGCTTCTCGCGCGTGGAGAACGTCATGATCGCCACGCCGCAAGCCTCGCTCGAAGCCGCCGCCGAGGTCGCGCGCAAAGCGGGCGTCACGCCGGTGATCCTGGGCGACTAGCATCGAAGGCGAATCCCGCGATGTGGCCCTGGTCCATGCCGGCATCGCCCGCCAATGCGCCATGCGCGGCCAACCCGCGAAGCCCCCTTGCGTGCTGATCTCAGGCGGCGAGACCACCATCACGCTGAAAGGCAAAGGCAAAGGCGGCCGCAACACCGAGTTCCTGCTGGCGCTCGCCATCGCGCTCGATGGGCTCCCGAACATCTATGCGCTGGCCGGCGACACCGACGGCGTCGACGGCTCGGAGGACAATGCCGGCGCGCTGATCTATCCGGATACCCTGGCGCGCGCGGAAGATGCCGGGCTCAACCCCAAGGCCATGCTCGCCGACAACGATCCCTATACCTTCTTCAAGGGGATCGGCGATCTCTTGGAGACCGGCCCGACCCTGACCAACGTCAACGACCTCCGCGCCATTCTGATCGAGAAGAGCTAAGCTCCTTATTCCCACATCGTTGGAGACGCGAGGTGTCGGGTCGGTGTCTGCCCGTCGTTGCCGTTTCGCTCATGCTGGGGGGCCTTGCGCACGCGTCGTGGGCGGCCGAGCAGAGTGCCGTCGCCTATGTCGAATCCATCTACGCCGACCGTGAAAGTCCCGGCGGCACGGCGCGCTATTCGCCGCGCCTCGACGCGCTCTGGACGGCATGCGAGCAGCGGGAAAAGGAAACCGGCGACGCCTGCGTGGATTTTTCCATGATCGTCATGGGCAACGACGCCCTGCTCACCGACGTCCAAGTCGAGCAGAAGCAGAGCGGTCCGGGCACGGCGGTGGTCGAAGCGCATTTCAAGAATCTCGGCACCGCCACGACGGTGACCTACGACCTCGTCCACGACGGCGACGGCTGGGCGATCGACGAGATGACCTCGGGCTGCACCACCCTGACCGGCGTGCTCAAGGACGAGCCGCCGAAATGCTGAGCACCAAGCCCGCGCTCGTCATGACGCGGAGTCGCTTTGCTTTTGCGCGAGGTACACGGTCTGCGTGAAAGGCTGGTCCTGCAGCGGATTGTCGAAACGTCACCGGTTCGGCCCGCGCCTGCGCGAAGACGCTGCTGCAAGCCGCGCCGTGAAGGCGTCGTCGGGAAGAGCGTTCGACCACAGACCGAACACGCCGCCGGGACGAAGATGCGCGGCGAGCCGGCGAAGACCGTCGGGCCGATAGAAGGAGGCGTTGCGCGCATCGAGCAGCAAATCCGGCGAATGATCGATGTCGACCAGGATCGCGTCGAACCGGCGTCTCGGTGCGTCCGCGTCGAAGCCCGCCTCCGACGCCGCGAGCGCGAAGAAATCGCCATGAAGCAACCGGCAGCGTGGATCGCTGGTCAGCGTGCGGCCGAGCGGCAGCAGCCCCTTTTCGTGCCACTCGATAACCGGCGCGAGCGCATCGACCACGATCAGCGAGCGCACTCCTGCGTTCTCCAACACGGCGTTCGCCGTGTAGCCGAGGCCGAGCCCGCCGACCACGACATCGAACGGCCTGTCCCCGCCCAGATCGGCAAGCCCCAACCGCGCCAGCGCGATTTCCGAGGCGGTGAACAGGCTCGACATCAAAGACTCGTCGCCGAGCCTGATCTCGAAGACATCCACGTTCAGCTTTAGATCGCGCCGGCGGCGCAAGCTGAGCGCCCCGATCGGCGTCGGGCAATAGTCGAGCTCTTCGAAAAGGACGCTCATCTCGCCCATCCATAGCGCGTGGACCGGCGCTCTGTCTCGCACCTGCGCTAAAGTGCCGTAAACCGCTCTGTGCCATTCTCCGCAGCAACGATGTGAGGAGCCCGGATATGGAGGAGAGCAGGAGACTGACAAATCTCGACCAGCACTTCGTTGACATCTACGAGGCGGCGCGGTCGAAGGTGGTCGAGCGGGAAAAGCAGGAAGCCTTGATCGTCATCCAGGACGACGACCTGCTGCTCTTCCGCACCGGCCACGCGGTTGAGCGCTTTCCCGGGCTGACGCCGCCCCTCTACAATAAGATGAAGACGCTTGGGCACATCCCGCTCGGCGTGTTCTGCCTTCTGTACGACCACACGGGTGATGCGCTCCCTCAGGGCGTCCTCGCCGAGGCGAAGGCTTATCGCGCCGCCATCGGCGACGCGGGAGCGGCCCTCGACACGCGCCAAGATGCGAAGGTCGGCGCCCTGCCGAGCCCAAGCCAGATCGTTCCGAAAGTGACCGCGTTTCTCGACGCCGTCATCGCGGCGGGCGCCGTCTCTCACAAAGAGATCGAGACCTTTGCGCGTTCCGTCGCCGCCGATCTCGAGCCGGTGCTCGCGGCGGCGGCGCGCGCCCAGCTCGATGCCTGCCACGCAATCGTGACGCATATCCGCAACGATCTTCTCGACGCCGACCAATGGGCGCGCCTGCGCGTGCTCGTGATCGGTCCGTACATGGCCAAGCAGGGCGAGATCTTCCTGCAATATTTCGCCGACCTGCTGCACACGACTGCGCAAGGCGACCGACGCATCGTCTACTACGACACCGACGACCTGCACCAAGCCATCGACCGGCTCGGCACCACCATGCTCGACGCGATTGTCTCGAAGGCCATTTTCGGCAAGCGGCAGCGTCTGCATCGCGACGTGCTCGCCGACGCCACCACGCGCTATCTGAAGCAGCTGCGCACATCCTAAGCGCCCGCGACCCCACTAGCGCTTGATCGGCGGCCGCATGCGCGCAAGGCTGTCACCATGATCCGCGGTGTGCTCCTCGATCTTGCCGGCGTCATCTATGAGGGCGACCGCGCTCTGCCCGGCGCCATCGACGCCGTCACCAGACTGCACCAGGCGGGTCTGCCTTTGCGCTTCGTCACCAACACCACGCGCAGGACGAAACGTGAATTGCTAGAGCGCCTGACGAGGCTCGGCCTCGACATCTCCGCGGACGAGCTGTTCACGCCCGGCCAGGCGGCGCGAACTTGGCTCAAGGAGCACGGCTATTCACCGGTCTTGGTCGTGCACCCGAGCCTGGCGCAAGAGTTCGACGACATCCCCGCGCGCGAAAAGCACGCCGTCGTCGTCGGCGACGCGGGCGACGCGTTCGACTACGCCCATCTCAATCGCGCCTTCCGCGCGCTGATAGACGGCGCACAACTGATCGCGCTCGCCAAGAACCGCACCTTCAAGGACGACGACGGCAAGCTCAGTCTCGATGCCGGCGCCTTCGTCACCGCTCTGGAATATGCCAGTGGAAAAACGGCGCTCGTTCTCGGCAAGCCGGCGCCCGCCTTCTTCGCCGCGGCACTTTCCAGCATGCGCTGCCCGCTGGAAGACGCGGTGATGGTCGGCGATGACGCGGAAGCCGACGTCGCCGGTGCGCTGCGCGCACGCCTCGGACACGCGCTGCTCGTCCATACCGGCAAATACCGCCCCGGCGATGAGGACCGGTTCACGCCAAAGCCGACAGCGACGGTCTTAGACTTCGCCGCGGCGGCAGACTGGATCCTCGCGCACCGGTCGTGATACCGGCCCGGCCCGGCCGCCACCTGGCAAATCCCCGCTATTTTGCTAGCCTCATACTACCAAGGGTCGTAGTCTAGAGAGATACACGCATTTGGCTCGGACACGGGCGCGGGGACTGTAGCCATGGTGCGACGAGAGCCGCTAATGCTCGACTATCGGGGCGCGGAGACCGGCGGGAAGGACTTGCGTTACAGCCTGTCAGGCGCCGCCGTCGCCGGAGACTATCTGTGGACCGCGTCCGACGAGGGACGCAGCGTCGAGTGCCTCAAGCCCGACGGGAACGGCGGATACCGTCTTCGCAAGCAGTACCACCTCGACAAGAAGTTCAAGGTCGTTCCAGGCAAACCGTTCAATGCCAAAAAGCCGGACGAGGTCGATATCGAGTCCCTGTGCGTGGCGGACGGCGCGCTGTGGATTTGCGCCTCCCACTGCCGGGTTCGCCCCAAGCCAGACGACGAGAACAAGTTGGCCCGCCCCAACTGGGACTTCGAGACGCCCCGGAGCCGGCATTTCCTCGGACGTGTCCCGCTCACGCCTGACGGTCGTGCGCCCGCCAAGCTCGGCCGGGCGCTCCCCTCCAAGGGGCCCAGAAGCCTGCGCAGCCGCCTGAGCGAGAACCCGTTCCTCAAACCGTTCGTCGATTTGCCGAGCAAGGAGAACGGCCTCGACATCGAAGGCATGACCAAGCAGGACGGGCGCCGGCTTCTCCTCGGACTACGCGGTCCTCTCGTTAGCGAAATCGCCATCGTGCTCGAGATGGAGCTCGCTGAAGTCATGCATCTCACCAAAGAGAGACCGATCATGCACTTTCTGAAGCTCGACGGCCTCGCCGTTCGCGATCTTGCCCCTTCGGGCGACGACGTGCTCGTCCTTGCTGGACCCGTCGCTTCGAAAGACGGCCCTTTCAACCTCTATCGCTGGACTCCCAACGTCCAACGCGACGTGCAGTCCACCGAGCTCCTTCACACGTGGCCTGTATCGCACGATCATCCGGAAGCGATCTGCCCGCTCAAACACGACGGCGAGGAAGGTTTGCTGGTGCTTTACGACAATCCGCAAGAAGCGCGCATTGGCGAAGGCACCCATACGGCCTACACCGCCGATTGGCTCTCCATGAGGTGACGCAAGCCATCGAAGCGCTCTTCGCGGGTTGCGAAACCAATTCGGCGCGTTAGTCTCCCGATTAGAGCGGCTTTGCCCGGAATTTCGAATCGACTGGTCGCGCGGGAATTCGGTGGATCGCCTGATTCTCGTCCAAGGAAAGCCTCGTTTTCCACATCCGTCACGGAACAGTCGAATTTCGGGTGATTATAGGGCTTAGGTCGTTCCGAGGGGTCGGGGGAATCCGCCATTTCACGGCTTGATAGCCACCGTTCCTTGCCGAACGGCGATAAAGATGAAATTGGCTCAAGGCGCAAAGCGTCGATTCGAAGAGGGAAGGGGATCATGCTGAGGCGCGCATTTTTCAGCCTTGTCGCTGGGGCAATTTTATTGGCTCCAGCGATCGCCACCGCGAGCCCCGCCCTTGTCTTCGAGCCTTACAACGGCACCGTTTTTTATTCCGAGGACCCTGACGCCCTCTGGTTCCCAGCCTCCCTCACCAAGCTGATGACGGCCTACGTCACCTTTGAAGCCATGCGGAACGGCGAGGTGACACCGGAGACCAAGGTCATCTGCTCCAAGAAGGCCTCTGTCCAAGCTCCGACCAAGCTCGGCCTGCCTGTCGGCGGCTCGATCGACCTCGACACGGCGCTGCAGGTCCTCATCGTCAAATCGGCCAACGACGTGGCCATGATGGTCGCCGAGACGGTCGGCGGCAGCGAGGAAGGCTTCATCGCCCGCATGAACGCGGCCGCCAAAAAGCTCGGCATGACCAAGACCAATTACGTCAATCCCAACGGCCTGCCCGATGAGCGCCAATACACGACCGCCCGTGACCTCGCACGGTTGTCTCGCGCGCTCATCATCGAGTTTCCGGAGCATGCCGACATCTTCGCCGAGAAGTTTGTTCAGGTTGGTGAGAAGAGGCTCGGCACCCATAACGGTCTGCTCAGGACGTTTGCCGGCGCCGACGGCATGAAGACCGGCTTCATCTGCGACTCCGGCTTCAACATCGTGGTCAGCGCCACCCGCGAGGGCCGCAAGCTCGTCGCGGTCGTGCTCGGCGAGCCGTCGACCCGTGTCCGCAACGCCCGCGCCGCCGAACTGCTGGAGAACGGCTACAAACGGTATTTCTGGAAGTCGCTGTTCGGCACCAGTCTCGATGGGCTTGCCGTTCAGGCCTCGGTCAGTGACGAACCCGCGCATCTTCGCTCGGTCATCTGCGGCCCGGGGCCGAAGAAGCGCCGCCATCGCGCCCGCAAGTCCAGCCTGACGCCGAAGGCTGCGGAGTTTCCGAGCACCATTAGAACGGCCGCCGCCCATTGAGCGCGCGTCGCTTATGGATTCTCGGCCTCGCGGCCGCAGTCTGTGTGGCCCTAATCCTTGGCGTGGCGCTGGTCTTTGTCCTGGCGCCGGCCCATAGCGGGCCGCAAGACAAGGCGCCCCCCAGCAAGCCGCCTGAGGAAATCCCCGAAACCATCGCCGAGGCCGCACAACGCTGCCAGGAAGCCGGTGGCAAGCCCGATACCGCCGCCGTTCTGCGCCGTGATGACCTCAATGGCGACGGCAACAACGATTTGATCGTCGATTTCGCCAAGCTCAAATGCGACGGCGCCGACAATCCCGCTTGCAACCCGGACGGCTGCATGTTGCAGCTCTATTTCGGCACCGGCGACGGCTGGGACCAGGTCTTCCAGGACTTCGTCAAGACGTTCAAATTCTCATCGAGCGGCGCCACGCGCACCATGCACGTGAACACCTCCGGGATCCCGTGCAACAAGCTGGTCGATCAGACGTGCCTTTACAACTACCGCCTCGACAAGGACGCCGTCACGCCGATCCAGTGACCGCCGCTCAGAACGACGAGCCGGGTTCCGTCAGGAACGCTTCCTCCTCCGGCGTCGCGTGCCGCCCGAGACTGGAGTTCCTATGCGGGAAGCGACCAAAGCGCTCGATGACGTCCTGATGCCGGAGCGCGTAGTCGAGATTGAGCGGATTGCCGAGCGCGGTGAACAGCCCGACGGATCGCGCCTGATCGGCGAGCGCCTCCGAATGCTGGAACGGGAGATAGAGGAACGCCCGCTGCTTCGGCGGCAGCTTCGCATCCATGCCTTGATCGATGGCGCGCTTGGCGAGCGCAAGCGCTTGGCCGTCGGTGTCGAAGGCGCGGGCCTGTCCGCGGAACATATTGCGGGGAAGCTGGTCGAGCACGAGGATAGCGGCGAGAAAGCCTTTCGGCGTCTCGAGCCAATCCTCCGGCACGCCCCGCTTCAGCTCCTCGTAGGTTTCGCGAAACCGCGCGGCGATCTCGGCGTCGACCGTCTCAGGCGGCCGATACCACTGCTTCGGGGTGAGTTCCACGAACCAGAAGCGAACGACATCGTCGATAGCGTCATCGTTCATCCTGCCCCCTCCGCATGGATGCGGGCAGCGTTGAGCATAGAGCAGCGGCCTGAGGTCCGGTAGCCGGGCGTATGGCTAGCCCGCGGGCGCAGGCGCCGCGATGGCCGCTTCGATCAGCTTCTTTGCTTCCGGCGAGGCCCAATCGGCAGGGCCGACGAGCCGGCCGATCTCCTTGCCGTCGCGGTCGATGAGGAGCGTGGTCGGCATGCCGACCGCCTTCAGCGTCGAGAACAGCTTGCCCGAGGGGTCGGTATAGAGCGTGATGTCCGTGGCGCTGGTCTCGTTCAGGAAGTTGCGCGCCTTGTCGGGGCCGCCGCGGTCGATATTGACCGCCGCCACCTGGAAGTCCTTGCCGCCGAGGTCGGCTTGGAGCGCGTTGAGCTGGGGCATTTCCTCCCGGCAGGGCACGCACCACGTCGCCCAGATATTGAGGAGCACGACCTCGCCGTGGAAGTCGGCGAGCGACTTGGTGGCGCCGTCGCCGGTCTCGAAGGTGAAATCGGGCAGATCGCGCGGCTTCGGATGAACGAGGAACGCGGCCATGGCGCCCTTGTTGAGCCCGGCGAGCGGGCCCGTCTTGCCGAGGCCGGTCCCTCCAGACGCCGCTTCGGGCGCCGCGGGCGACCCCGAACCATTGTCAGAAGGGGCCAAACTCCAATATACCGTGCCGAACCCGGCAATTGCCGCGACGATGGCAGCGATCACATATTTGGCCGGCGACGCGGCGTGTTGACGTTTATTTCGTGCGTTCACGCCATCCTCTTCTGACTTCAAGTCTGCTTGGGCCGGACGATCATGACCAACACCATGTGGGGCGGCCGCTTTGCCGCAAGTCCCGCCGAGATCATGGAGGAGATAAATGCCTCCATCGATTTCGACAAGCGGCTATGGCGCCACGATATCCTGGCCTCGAAGGCCCATGTCGCCATGCTCGCGGCGACCGGTATCGTCACGGCCAAAGAGGCCGGCGAGATCACCAAGGGTCTCGACCAGATTCTGGCCGAGATCGAGGCCGGCAAGTTCAAATTCACGCGAGCGCTCGAGGACATTCACCTTAACGTGGAGAGCCGGCTGCACGAGTTGATCGGCCCCGTCGCCGGCAAGCTGCATACCGCGCGCTCGCGCAACGACCAGGTCGCCACCGACTTCAAGCTTTATGTGCGCGACGAGATCGCCGGCGCCGGTGCGGGCCTCGCCGCGCTCCAGCACGCGCTTGCCGAGAAGGCGCTTCAGCACGCCGACACGGTGATGCCGGGCTTCACCCATCTGCAAACGGCCCAACCCATTACCTTCGGGCATCATTGCCTGGCCTATGTGGAGATGCTGGCCCGCGACCGCGGCCGCTTTCACGACGCCGCCAAGCGGCTCAATGAGTGCCCGCTGGGCGCGGCCGCGCTCGCCGGCACGAGCTTCCCCGTCGACCGGGAGATGACCGCGAAGGCGCTGGGCTTCGCGCGGCCCACGGCCAACTCGATCGACGCCGTCTCCGACCGCGACTTCGCGCTCGAGACCTTGGCGGCCGCATCCATCGCCGCCATGCATCTGTCGCGGCTCGCCGAGGAGATCGTGCTGTGGACGTCGCCGCAATTCGGCTTCGCCAAACTATCGGACGCGTTCTCGACCGGCTCCTCCATCATGCCCCAGAAGCGCAACCCGGACGCGGCCGAGCTGGTGCGCGCCAAGACCGGCCGCATCGCCGGTGCCTTCCAGGCGCTGCTCATGGTGATGAAGGGCCTGCCGCTCGCCTATGCCAAGGACATGCAGGAGGACAAGGAGCCGGTGTTTGATGCGCTCGATGCGCTCAAGCTCGGCCTTGCCGCCATGACCGGGATGGTGGGCGACCTCACGATCGACGCCAAGGCCATGAAGAAGGCGGCGGCCCGCGAATTCTCCACCGCCACCGACCTCGCCGACTGGCTGGTTCAGAATCTCGGGATTCCCTTCCGGGAGGCGCACCACATCACCGGGCGAATCGTCGCTTTGGCCGAAGAAAAGGGCGCCGACCTCAGGAAGCTGACGCTGCCCGAGCTAAATTCGGTCGAGCCCCGCATCACCGAGGACGTCTACGCCGTCCTGGACCCCGGCCGCTCGGCGAAAAGCCGCAAAAGCCAAGGGGGAACCGCCCCCGCCAATGTGAGGCGGGAGGCCCGGCGGTGGATAAAGCGTTTGGAGAAGGACGGCCTGTCGCGATAAAAGGGATGGGAAAGGGCCGAGGAAGGGCCCTGACGACAGGGGCACGACCATGGGAAGCGCATTGCGCATCCTGATAATGGTTGCGTTGCTGATGGCTGTCGGGCTTTCAGCCTGCGGACGCCGCGGATCCTTGGACCGGCCGGCCCCGCGGGGACCTGAGACGGCGGCCGACCCGTCAACCACCATGTCACAGGCCCCGGCCCGGCATCTGCCGATCCTCGACCGTTTGATCCAATAGACCTATTACCTTCCCATGCATCATTTCGCCTACCGGCGGGGCGTGTCACACGCAAACGTGCTTCACGCCGAAGAGGTCGACCTGTGCGATCTCGCCAGCGCCGTCGGCACCCCCTTCTATTGCTATTCGACCGCAACTCTTGAGCGTCATTACCGGGTGTTCGCCGAAGCCTTCGCCGCGCAGCCCGAGACGCTCGTCTGCTACTCGATCAAGGCCAACTCCAATCTCGGCGTGCTGGCGACGCTTGCCAAGCTCGGCGCCGGCATGGACGTCGTCTCCGAAGGCGAGCTCCGCCGCGCGCTCGCCGTGAACGTGCCGCCCGAGCGCATCGCCTTCTCCGGCGTCGGCAAGACCAAGGCGGAGATGGCGTTCGCGCTCGACACCGGCATCTTCGCCTTCAACGTGGAGTCCGAGCCCGAGCTTCGCGCGCTCAGCGAGGTGGCCGAGGCGCGCAGGATGAACGCGCGCATCGCCTTCCGCGTGAATCCGGATATCGACGCCAAGACTCACCACAAGATCTCGACCGGCAGAGCGGAGAACAAGTTCGGCGTACCCTTCGAGCAGGCCGTGTCGCTCTATCGCCTCGCCGCCAAGCTGCCGGGGATCGCGCCCGAAGGCGTTCACATGCATATCGGCAGTCAGATCACTGACCTGGCGCCGTTCAAGAACGCCTTCGCGCTTTTGTCGGAGCTGGTCGGCAGCTTGCGCATCGCAGGGTTCGGAATCGAGTTCGTCAATCTCGGCGGCGGCCTCGGCATCCCTTACCGCAGTGACGAGCCGGCGCCGCCGCTGCCCACCGACTATGCGCGGCTGGTCAGCGAGGCGGTCGGCGATCTCGGCGTCAGGCTCCTGTTCGAGCCGGGGCGCATGATCGCGGGCAATGCCGGAATTCTCGTCAGCCGCGTAATCTATGTGAAGACGAGCCCGGCGAAGACCTTCACCGTCGTCGATGCGGCCATGAACGACCTGATCCGCCCCACCCTCTACGAGGCCCATCACCAGATCTTGCCGGTGATCGAGCCGGCGTCCGGAACCCAGGCCGTCGTCACCGACGTGGTGGGGCCGGTGTGCGAGACCGGCGACTATCTGGCGCTCGCCCGGCCGCTGCCGGAGCTGAACGCCGGCGATCTCATCGCCGTCATGACCGCAGGCGCCTATGGCGCGGTGCAGGCCTCGCAATACAACAGCCGCCTCCTGGTGCCGGAAGTGCTGGTGTCAGGACGCCAATATTGCGTCACGCGGCCGAGGCCCACCTATGACGACATGCTGGGGGCGGAGCGCCTGCCGGACTGGATTTAGCGCGGGCCCAAGCCTCCCTTTTGCCCGCTTCGAACCCCAAATTACCGTGATGTAACCCTTGCGCGGGCCCTGCCTGTGCTAAATACGGCTGATTATGGCAAGACCGTCCCGCTCCAGACCGAGCCCTAAGGAAACCGCCGAGGCGAGCGCGCTCAAGAAGCGCTTCGAGGCCCGCGTGCGCCTGAGCTGGCTGGCGCTGCTCGGCGAGCGCATCTGGGAGGGTCTGCTCTGGCCCTTCATCGTGGTCGCCGCCTTCTTGGTGTTCACGTTGCTCGGCGGCTGGAGCCTGATGCCGCCGCTGATCCACCGCCTGCTGCTCGGGGCTTTCGGGCTTGCGCTCATCGTCTCCTTCCTGCCGCTCGTGCGACTGACGCCGCCGACCCGCGCCGAAGCGCTACGGCGTCTTGAGCGCAACGCCAACATCAAGCATCGCCCGGCCTCGTCTTACGAGGACGAACTCGGCACGACGCCGCAAGCGGAAACGGCAATGCTGTGGGTGGTCCACCGCCAGCGGCTCGCCCGTCTCGTCGCCAAGCTCAAACCCTCTTGGCCGGCGCCACGCACCGACCGCAAAGACCCCTACGCCATCCGCGCCGCGCTGCTGATCGCGCTCATCGCCGCTTTTGTCGCTGCCGGCGGCGATGCGAGGACGCGGATCGCTGCCGCCTTCACGCCGGCCGCCACCACGGCGGCGGCACTCGTCAGGCTCGACGCCTGGGTGACGCCGCCGGTCTATACCGGCATGGCCCCCATCGTGCTCGCCGACGGCAGCGAGTCCGTGGGCGCTGGCGCCGAATCCTTCCGCGCGCTCTCGGTGCCCGCTCGGAGCCAGCTCATCGTCCGCACCCACGCGCCGGATGGCGAGACCGTGAACCTCACCGTCCGCGATGAAGCGAGCGGCGAAGAGAAGATCATCGAGCCGAAGCTCGGCGCCAGTGCCGGCCTGGTCCAGTTCGATGTCGGGCTGATGAAGCCGACCACGGCCGACGTGCAGATCAGCGGCCATACCGTCGCCCAATGGCAATTCGCCCTTATCGAGGACGAAGTGCCGACGATCAGCCTCTCGGGCGAGCCCACCACGACGCCCCGCGGGGGCCTCCGTATCACCTACAACGCCCACGACGATTACGGCGTGGCCAGCGCCGAGGCGCATTTCGCCCTTGCCGACGAGACGCAAGACGTCGCCCCGATGCCGACCGACGAAGACTCCGAAGACGACGATCTGGCCGAGGCCGGCGAGCCTCTGTTCGGGCCGCCGGTCGTGCCGCTCCAGCTGCCGCACGTCAACGCCAAGAAGGTTGAAGGCCGCACCACGCACGACCTGACCGCGCATCCCTGGGCCGGGCTGAAAGTCCGCATGACCCTCGTCGCCCGCGACCAAGCGGAGCAAGAGGGCAAGAGCGAGCCTTTCGAGTTCGTGCTGCCGGAGCGCACCTTCACCAAACCGCTCGCCAAGGCCGTGGTCGAGCAGCGCAAGAAGCTCGTCCGCGAGCCCGGCTCACTCGGCAGCGTCGCCCGCGCGCTCGACGCGCTGACCATCGGCGGCGAGAAGGTCGTCGACGACCGCGTGGTCTATCTCTCGCTGCGCAATTCGTATTGGCGCCTCCTGAACGACAATTCGCGCGACAGCGTCAGAAGCGTCGTCGACCAGCTCTGGTCCACCGCGCTGCGGATCGAGGAAGGCGACCTGCCCGATGCCGAGCGCGAGCTGAAGAACGCCCAGGACGCGCTGCTCAAGGCGCTGCAAGAGAACGCGCCTGCCGAGGAGATCAAGCACCGCATCGAGCAGTTGCGCGCAGCACTCGGCCGCTACCTCCAGGCGCTCGCCGCACAGCAACAAGACAAGGGCAACATGCCCGAGCAACCCGCCGCCGCCAAAGACGGCGACAAGCTCGTGTCGCAGCAAGACCTCGACAAGATGCTCAAGAACATCGAGCAGTTGGCCTCGGCCGGCTCCAAAGACATGGCCGAGCGCATGCTGTCCGAGCTTAACGACATTCTCGACCGCCTGCAGACCGGGAATTTCCCCGACAACGCCAAGCAGCAGCGCGCCGGCCGCATGATGAAGGACCTGAAGGACGTCGTCTCCGACCAGCAGAAGCTGCTCGACGACACCTTCGCGGAGAAGCGCAAGCGGCCGCAAGGCCAAGGCGGCGGCGGTGGCGACCAATTCCAGGTGAGCCCGCCTCCCATGGACTTCGGGCCCGGCATGAGCATGACGCCATTCTCCGACATGTTGCCGCAAAGCGGCCAAGGCGGTCCCAAGGCGCAAGGCCAATCGGGGCGGCAAGGCAACGCGCCTGGCGGTGGCAAAACCCAGCTCGGCCAGTCGCAGAGCCAGCAGCAAGGATCCCTCGCGGATCTCCAAAAGCGTCAGGAGGCGCTGCGTAACAAGCTCCAGAGCCTGATCGACCGCTTGAGCATGGAAGGCGGCGACGCCTCGAAGCAGTTCGAGGGCGCCAAGAACGCCATGAAGGATGCCGAAGAGGCGCTCGCCAAGCCAAATCTCGATCAGGCCACTCAGAATCAGAAGTCTCGCACTCGACCGCATGCGCCAAGGCGCGCAGTCCATGGCCCAACAGATGATGGAGAACGGTGAGATGCAGGCGGGCCAGGGCCCCGGCAGCAACGGCCGCGATCCGCTCGGCCGCCCGGACCGTTCCAACCGTCCCGACCTCGGGCTTTCGGTCCAGGTGCCCGACGAGATCGACATCCAGAAGGCCCGCGAGGTGCTGGACGAGTTGCGCCGCCGGATCGGCGATCCCTCACGGCCCACCCTCGAGCTCGACTATCTCGAGCGCCTCATCCGCTCGTTCTGATCCGGGACCTTCCCGGCGTCATGAACTCGTCATGGCCTGGCGGGATTGACTCCCTATATTCCGGTGGACCCGTTCTGCGCGGCGAAGGATGACGTCCATGCTCGATAAAATCGTGAGTTTCTTCACCCGGACCTTCCAGGCCATCGGCCGCGGCGTCGGGCTTGCCGTCGCCTATGTGCTCAAGCCGTTCGTCTGGCTCGGCGACTGGTTCACGCGCCGCGGCGTCATTCTCAAGATCGTGCTGGGGCTGTTCGTGCTCGGCCTCGTCGCGCTCTACGGCTACTTCTTCTGGACCACGCAGCACTGGGCGAATTTCAATCCCGACTATGCGACCGCCTATGACCGCAAGGCGGAAGCCCCGAGCAAGGCCCCGCGCACCGAGGGCGGCATCATCACCGCGGATGAGGACACCAAGCCCGCCGAGACCCCGGCGAAGACCTGCCGCCGCTCGCTCGTCGTCGACGCCACCGCGGACCTCGTCGATTTCAACGTCAATCAGAACGCCTGGATCTCCTCCATGCTGCTCTACAAGCTCGGCCTGTTCGGGCTCCCTTGGGACAAGACGCCGTTCTTCGACAACAAGGCGTCGTTCCAGCGCGGCGTGAACCAGGCGGTCCGCCGCACGACCATCGAGCTTGTCGACACGCTGGGGCGGGTGCGCGGCACCTCGCAAATCGACGCAGACTTGCAGAGCGCGCGCGGCGCGCTGCAGTTCGACGAATACACCTGGTATTTCTCCTTGAGCCCGTTCGGCCCCAAGACGCCGACGCCGAGCTTCTACCGGTCGGCCATCAAGGACTTGCGGAAGTTCAACGACCGGCTCGAGAAATGCGATGCCGTGTTCGATGCCCGGGCCGACAATCTGCTCCAGTTCGTCGATCGCATCGCCAACGACATCGGCGCGACCTCGGCGATCCTGCGCGAGCGGTCCGAGAACTATAACAGCGGCTGGTTCGACACCCGCGCCGACGACCGCTTCTGGTTCGCCTACGGCCAGCTCTACGGCTATTACGGCATCCTCGAAGCCGCCCGCGCCGACTTCGCCGACGTCATCGAGGAGCGCCGGCTCGGCGCGCTATGGGACGAGCTCGAGCAGCAGCTGCGCGCCTCGCTCAACATCCAGCCGACGATCATCTCCAACGGCGCAGAGTCCGGCTGGCTGATGCCGTCGCATTTGGCCACCCTCGGCTTCTACGTCCTCAGGGTGCGCTCGAACCTGGTGGAGATCAGGCTCGTCCTCGACCGCTAGAGGTCACTCCTCGCAGGTGCCGATGAAGGGCAGCTCGCGGTAGCGGTTGGCGAGATCCATGCCGTAGCCGACCACGAAGATGGGCGGGCATTCGAACCCGGTGAAGTCGGGCGTCACGTCCACGTCGCGCGGCACCTGCTTATCGAGCAGGATGCAGGTCTTGACCGAGCGCGCACCGCGGCTCTCCAAGAGCTCCTTGGCGAAGAGAAGCGTGCGCCCGGAATCGAGAATGTCGTCGACAATCACCACGTCGCGCTCCGCGATCGGGCTGCCGATATCGCGCAGGACCTTGACCTCGCCGCCCTCCGTGCCCGCGCCGTAGCTCGCGAGGAACATGAAATCGATCTCAGGCTTGAGCCCCCGCCGGTGCAGCGCCCGCACGAGGTCGGCGGCGAAGATGAAGCTCCCCTTCAGGATCGCGACGATGATGAGGTCGTGCAGCTCGGCCGCGGCGATATCGCGCGCAAGCGCATCGACGCGGGCCGCGATGGTCTTGGCGCTGAACAGCGGCTTGACCGTCTCAGCCGCAACACCTCCCGCCATACTTAGTTCGCCTTGGCGAAGCGGACCTTGAGGCTGCGGACGTTGCTGGGCGGCGATGGGATTTGCCGCAGGAACGGCGCCTCCTCGCCGGCGGCAAGCTCGGCCGCACCGACCTCGGTCGTCCACTCGGAGATTTCGTCACCGTTCTCGTCGCGCAGCGCGATGACGACCGTCGGCACCGTCATCGTGGCCGAGCTCGTATTGCGCACATTGCCCTGGACTTCGAGCACCGTCTGGCTGCCGTCATTGGTCCAGCCATAGCGGACGCCTTCGAAGGCGAGACCTTGCGCGCCCATCGGCATGCCGAGCATCGCGTAAACCCGCGCCGCACCCGGCAGCAGCGACACGGTGGTGCTCGGCGAGAACACGAACAGGCCGACCACGATGGCGACGATGACCGCCAGAATGGTCCAGCCGAAGGCGACGATGGGAAGCGGCTTACGCGGCCTCTTTTTCTTGGGCAGGGCTTCGCCGAACGCCGCAGCGACCAGCGCCGGATCGGCAAGAGCCGCATCCTGCGTCTCGTCCTCGGGGTAACCCATATCGAACGAGGCGTCCTGCGGCGCGCCGAACGCCGGTTCGTGCGGCGGCGCCATCTCAGGCGGCGGCGCCATCTCGGGCGGCGGTGGCGGCGCAGGTTGCGCGCGCTTGCCCATGAGCTTGCCGAAAAGACCACCGGACTTGGCGGGCGCGGGCTCAGGCTCGGGCTCGGGCGGTGGCGGCGGAGGCGGCATGGCCTCCGCGTTCATCCGCGCGATCTGCGCCGCAAGAGCGTCGTCGGGCTCGAATTCGGCGTCGCCCTGGGGCGCCGGCGGCATGCCGGGAGGGGGAGGCGGTGGCGGCGGCGCGGCCCGAGGCGGTGGCGGCGGAGGCGCTGCCTGTGGCGGGGGCGGGGGCGGCGGTGGAGCCTTCGGCGCAGGCGCAGGCTGCGGCGCAGGCGCCTGAGCCGCGGCCTGGGCGCAGGGGCCCGAGCCTCCGCACTGACCGGCTTGGCCTGCCACACATGGCTGCACTTGGAGCAGCGGACTTTGCGCCCTTCGGGTGGAAACGCCGCCTTGACTTCGTAGCGGGTCTCGCACACCGGGCAGATAATCAGAGTAGCCATTTGAGAAGCCGAAATCGCCCGTTACGCGAGGACTTTACGGACGCCCCATGCCATTGCCCAATTCCATTGATACCGGACCGGGAGTTCAGCATAAAGAGCCAGTGGTCGGCAATGTTAAGAGGCTTAGGGAACACGGGTGATCCGCTTTGACAATGTCGGGCTACGCTACGGCTCGGGCCCGGAAATCTTGCGCGATGTCACCTTTCACGTGCTTCCGGGGTCCTTTCACTTCCTGACCGGACCATCGGGGGCCGGAAAGACCTCGCTTTTGCGCCTTCTTTTCATGTCGCTGAAGGCCACGCGGGGGCTGATTTTCGTGTTCGGCGAGAACGTCGCCGACCTGCCGGCGAGTGGCCGGGCCGCGCTCCGCCGCCGAATCGGCATCGTTTTCCAGGATTTCCGCCTGCTCGACCATCTTACCACCTGGGAGAATGTGGCGCTGCCCTTGCGCGTCATGGGCAAGAAGGAGAGCGACTACGCCGACGACGTGACCGACCTCCTGCACTGGGTGGGCCTAGGCGAGCGCATCCACGCTTATCCCGAGATCCTGTCCGGCGGCGAGAAGCAGCGCGCGGCCATCGCCCGCGCCGTGATCGGCCGGCCCGAGCTCCTGCTCGCCGACGAGCCCACCGGCAATGTCGATCCCGCCATTGGCAATCGCTTGCTCAGGCTTTTTGTCGAGCTCAACCGGCTCGGCACCTCGGTGATTATCGCCACCCACGACTACGCCCTCATGGACCAGCTCGATGCGCCCCGCCTCAACCTCTTTGAGGGTCAGTTGCAGGTAACGCCGCGGTGACCTTCCTCTCAGACATCCGGGACTATCCCTGGACGAGCCTCGTCGCCGGCATCCTGCCCGCGCGGCTCGCCGCGCTGCTGCCCCGGCGCTTCCAGGCGACCTCCGCGCAGATCGTGCCGTCGGCCTCCGTCGCCGGCAACGCGCTCACCGTGGTGATCGCCATCATGACGTTCCTCGCCTGCCTCACCGCCGGCGGCGTCTACATGGTCAACCAGTCGGCCAACGCCTGGGTCAACAACATCGCGAGCGAGATCACCGTCGAGCTCGATCCCGTAAACATCCCCGACATCGACAAGAAGATGACGCTGGTCTCCTTGTTCCTCGCCAAGCAGAGAGGGATCACCCGCGTCAAGCCGCTCACCGCCGACGACAGCGCGAAGCTGCTCGAACCGTGGCTCGGCTCGACCGCGGTGCTGTCGGCGCTGCCGATCCCCCGCCTCATCGCGGTGGAGATCGACCGCTCCAACCCGCCGGACATCGAGCTCATCAAGAACGCGCTCAACCAGAACTTCGAGGGCGTCACCCTTGACGATCACCGCCGCTGGCAAGCGGAGATCCGCACCATCACACGCTCCACCGCGCTCGGCGGCATCGCCGTGCTCGGCCTCGTCGCCGCCGCCACCGTCGCCATCATCGTTTCGGCGACGCGCAGCGCCATGGCCTCGAACCGCGAGATCATCGAGGTGCTGCATTTCGTCGGCGCTAAGGAGCGCTTCATCTCGGGTGAGTTCGAGCGCCATTTCCTCGGGCTCGGCGTGCGCGCAGGTCTCATGGGCGCTTTCGCCGCGGCGCTCGCCTTTCTCCTCTTGCCGCTGATGATGCACCTCTTGGGCGGCGGGGTGATGACCGAGGCCGAGACGCGCCGGCTCATCGGCTCCGGCGAGCTCGATATCGGCGGCTACCTTCTTTGCGTGCTCGTGGTGGTCGTGGTGGCGGGCCTGTGCATGATCACCTCCCGGCTCGGCGTGATTCGCGTCCTGAAATCCTACGCATGAGGCTCCCACGGCCCCGCCGGTAAAGCCGATTTCGCGCCTGCGCGATTTTGCCTATTCTGCACCGCGCCAGGGCAGGTTCGGAGTGAGTGGTGAGGGTGGACGTCCAAGAGCAACAGCAAGCGACAGGCCGCCCAGGGCATTTCAGGCGTTTCGGCGGCTTCGTGGGCGGCATGCGTCTCCTCTTCGACGGGGCGATCCTGCTCCTTGTCATGCTGATCATTGGCTTCATCGTGTTCGCCAACAGCGTGGACCGGGAGCGGCGCGAGCCGGCCTATGCCGCCGACGGCATCACCGTGCTCACCGGCGGGGTCTCCCGCATCGAGGAGGCCATGAGGCTGCTCGCCAAAGGCAAGGCGAAGCGCGTGCTGATCACCGGCGTCAATCGCGGCACGACGCGGACGCAGCTGAAGCGGCTGGCGAGCCAGGGCGATCAGTACTTCTCCTGCTGCGTCGACATCGACAAGGAGGCGCGCAACACCATCGACAACGCCACCGAGACCGCCCAATGGGTCGCGCTTCACCGCTACGGCTCGATCATCGTGGTCACCTCGAACTATCACATGCCCCGTGCGCTGGCCGAGCTCGCGCGCGCCCTGCCCGATGTGACGCTGATCGCCTACCCTGTCGTCGATAACAATGTGCATGTGGAGCGCTGGTGGACCTATCCCGGCACCACGCGGCTCCTGCTTTCCGAATATCTGAAATATCTCCCGGCGCTCGGCCGGCTCGGCGCCACCAGGCTGGTGCGCATCATCGTGCCCGGCGATACGAGCACCACCGAGGTAGCGCCAGAGCCGTAAGGATCGCTCCCCCTGCCCATGGCCCGCTCCCTCCTCTTCAGTCTCTTGTTCTATGTGACGACGGCGCTCTTCGTGCTGCTCGGCAGTCCGCTCCTGTTCATGCCGCGAAGCTGGGCCATGGCGGCGCTCAGGCTCCATTGCCGAACCGAGCTCTGGCTGCTCAAGCACATCGTGGATTTGGACTTCGAGGTCCGCGGGCAGGACAAGCTGCCCGAGGGGCCCTGTCTCGTCGCCTCGAAGCATCAATCGGCATGGGAGACCTTCGCGCTGATCCCGCTATTCCGCGACCCGGTCCTCCTCATGAAGCGGGAGCTGTTCTGGATCCCGTTCCACGGCTGGTTCTCGTACAAGTTCGGGATGATTCCCGTGGACCGCGACAAGGGACCGACGGCGCTTCGCCGCATGCTCCACGCGGCCAAGGAACGAATCGCGTCTGGGCGTGAAATTATTTTGTTCCCGGAAGGAACGCGCCGCGCGCCCGGCGCCCCGCCCGACTACAAGACCGGCATCGTCCTCCTCTACAACGCGCTCAAGGTGCCGTGCGTCCCCGTAGCGCTCAACTCCGGCGTGTTCTGGCCACGGCGAAGCTGGCTGAGAAAACCGGGAAAAGTGCTGGTGGAGATCCTCGATCCCATCCCGCCGGGCCTGCCGAAGACGGAGTTCTTGAGCCGCCTTGAAGGGGCGATCGAGACCGCCTCGAATCGCCTGCTGGCCGAGGCGAAGGCCGCGCCCCAGGGCCGTTAACCCCTTGTTAACACTTAAAAGCTTGACGCGCGCCGGAGCAACGTTCATCCTTTGTTCCAGAAGAATCGTGATCGACGGCGTCTTGAATTTGCCATCGGTCAACCCATTTCAGATACGGTCGACTGGTTAACGGGACGGAATTTCCGATGTGGACGAGCCAAGCAGACGCCGCTGAGACTGCCCCTTGGGGGCCGGCCGATGAGCCTGCGCTGGTCTGTGCGGAAGCCGCCTTCGCCCAAGCCTTCCACTATTGGCGTGGCGCCTCGGGCCGCCGCTATCTCCACAGCGTCTATACGCTCGTGGGCTGCCCCGCCCTGCCCCAGGCCAACTACATCCTGGTCCGCCGCCATGAGGACGGCACCCGTGAGGCGCTTGCCTTCGGCGACACCAAGGACGATGCGATCTCCCTCAACCTTGCCCATCTCCGCCATGAGGGGGCGAAGTGCGGCGCCAACGAGGTGCATATCCACCTCCTGGCCGACACCGCCCATGATCGCGCTTTGGTCGAGGCGGACCTCGCCGCCGCGCATATGCGCCGGCGCACGGCCAAGGCGGCGTAATAGGGCCGCGTAATCCAGATTTCCGGAATTGAGAGCTGCGGTTAGCTGCGAGAGAGCTTCTCGAGCCGCTGCTGCATGGCCAGAAGCTCGGCCTTGAGCGTGTCGATATCGTCCTCGCTCGGCTTGGCGTTCTTCGGCTTGGCCGTCTGCCCCTCCAGCTCTTGAGCCCCGTGCGCATTGGGCCCTTCGGCACCTGAGAAGGGCGTGAACATGCCGAGCGCCCGCTCGAAGGTCTCGAAATTCTTCCGCACCTGCTCTTGCATCGCATCGAACGCCGCCGTGCCGAAGGCACTGGCGAAACGGCGCCGATACTGCTCTTGCTGCTTGGTCAGCGAGTCGAGGCTGAATTCAAGATAGCTCGGCACAAGCTTCTGCATGCTGTCGCCGTAGAAGCGGATCAGCTGGCGCAAGAAACCGATGGGCAGAAGATTGGTGCCTCTGCTTTCCTGTTCCACGATGATCTGGGTGAGGACAGCATGGGTCAGGTCTTCGCCGGTCTTCGCGTCGTAGACCACGAAGTCCCGCTCGCCCCGCACCATTTCGGCGAGGTCCTCCAGAGTCACGTACGTACTTGTGTCGGTGTTATAGAGCCTGCGGTTGGCGTATTTCTTGATAATGACCGGCCGGCTCTCTTGGTCCGCGTCCCTAGCCACGTGTCTTTCGCTCCTACGCCTGGGCCCCCGCGCCTGGGCTACTCTATGCCGCACCTGCGAAGATGACTAGCACGTTCCTTGTGCAAAGCACCAGAGCTTTGCCAGGAGGCTTAACGGCCTAGGCCATTCGTAGGCTTTCCCAATGGAAATCACTAGGGTATGACCAGGGCTCCTTAGGGGAATGGAGAATTCGGTAATGAAAGCGGATGATATCGTCATTGTCGCCGCGGCGCGGACGCCGGTCGGATCGTTCAACGGTTCGCTGGCGAGCCTGCCGGCCCACGAGCTGGGCAAGATCGTGATCGAGGCGGCAATGGAGCGGGCGAAGCTGAAGCCCGAAGACGTGAACGAGGTGATCCTCGGGCAGGTTCTTACGGCGGCGCAGGGACAGAACCCGGCGCGCCAGGCCTCGATCAATGCGGGCATTCCCATCGAGACCCCGGCCTGGGGCTTGAACCAGGTGTGCGGCTCGGGCCTCCGCGCCGTCGCCGTCGGCGCCCAGCAGATCGCGCTCGGCGCAAGCGATATCGTCATCGCCGGCGGTCAGGAGAGCATGAGCCAGTCGGTCCACGCCGCGCATCTCAGGAACGGCGTGAAGATGGGCAATCTCGATCTCATCGACACCATGATCAAGGATGGCCTGTGGGACATCTTCAACGGCTATCACATGGGCGTCACCGCCGAGAACGTCGCCAAGAAGTGGCAGATCACCCGCGAGCAGCAGGACAATTTTGCCGTCGCCTCCCAGAACAAGGCCGAAGCCGCCAGGAAGGCCGGCAAGTTCAAGGACGAGATCGTTCCCGTCACGATCAAGACCCGCAAAGGGGACATCGTCGTCGATCAGGACGAGTACATCCGCGAAGGCGCCACCCTCGAGAGCGTTGCCAAGTTGAGGCCCGCCTTCGACAAGGAGGGGAGCGTCACCGCGGGCAACGCCTCGGGCATCAATGACGGCGCCGCCGTCGTCGTGCTGATGACCGCAGACGAAGCCAAGAAGCGCGGCCTCAAACCCTTGGCCCGCATCGCCTCCTGGGCCCAAGCCGGCGTCGATCCGTCGATCATGGGCTCAGGCCCGATTCCCGCCTCGCGCAAGGCGCTTGAGAAGGCCGGCTGGACCACAAAGGACCTCGATCTGGTCGAGGCGAACGAGGCCTTCGCCGCGCAAGCCTGCGCCGTGAACAAGGATCTCGGCTGGGACACCGATAAGGTGAACGTCAATGGCGGCGCCATCGCCATCGGTCACCCGATCGGCGCTTCCGGCGCCCGCGTCCTGGTCACCCTGCTGCACGAGATGCAAAAGCGCGACGCCAAGAAGGGTCTCACCACGCTGTGCATCGGCGGCGGCATGGGCATCGCCATGTGCGTCGAGCGCGAGTAGCTGCTGTAAGCTCGGAGTTTGATTTCCGCGTGGGGGCGGCCTGAAGCCGCCCACGCGTGGGGTCGTGATTGCCAAAGAAGCCGGCGCCAATGATCGCGCCAAGGGAGGAAGCTATGGGAAGGGTGGCTCTGGTCACTGGAGGAACGCGCGGCATCGGCGCCGCCTGCTGCAAGGCGCTCAAAGAGGCTGGCTACAACGTGGCCGCCAACTATGGCGGCAATGACGACGCGGCCAAGGCGTTCAAGAAGGAAACCGGCATTCCGGTCTTCAAATGGGACGTCGGCGACTACCAGGCCTGCGAGCAGGGCGTGATCGCCGTCGAGAACGAGGTCGGCCCCGTCGAAGTGCTGGTCAACAATGCCGGTATCTCGCGCGACGCCATGCTCCAGAAGATGACCGACGAGCAGTGGAGCCAGGTCATCCGCACCGATCTCGACTCCGTGTTCAACATGACGCGGCAGGTGATCAACGGCATGCGCGAGCGTGGCTTCGGCCGCGTCGTCTCGATCTCCTCGATCAACGGCCAGCAGGGCATGCTGGGTCTGGCCAACTACTGCTCTGCGAAAGCGGGCATGATCGGCTTCACCCGGACGGTGGCGCTGGAGGGCGCGCGCAAAGGCATCACCGCGAACGCCATCGCGCCCGGCTACGTGGCGACCGAGCTTCTGTCGGGCGTCTCCGAGAAAGTGATGGAAGCCATCGTCAGCAAGATCCCGGTGGGCCGTCTCGGCGAAGCCGAAGAAGTCGCCCGCTGCGTGGTCTTCCTCGCCGCCGACGAGTCGGCCTGGATCACCGGCTCGACGCTCACCATCAACGGCGGCCAGCTCATGGACTAAGGGGCTTAGCCCCTAAGGCTCCCAGCCTTGGGGGGCGAGCTCGAAGCCGGCGAAGTCGAAGCCCGGCGCCACCGTGCAGCCGACCAGCGTCCACGCGCCTAAGCTCCGCGCGCTTTGCCACGCGCGCGCCGGCACCAGCCCTTGCGGATGCTCACCGTGCAAGAGGTTGGGGCCGAGCCTGAATTCGTGGCGCGTGCCTGAGTCGTCCGCCACTTCGAGCATCAGCGGCGCGCCGCCATACCAGTGCCACATCTCGGCAACGTCGACCCGGTGCCAGCGGGACACCTCGCCCGCTTTCAGCAGAAACAGGATCGCGGTGGAGTGCGGCCGGCCCTGATGTCCGGACTCGTCCCTGAACGTTTCGCGGTACCAGCCGCCTTCAGGGTGCGGCTCGAGACCAAGATGCGCGATGACCTCGTCCGCCGTGAGAGGCTCGGCCATGACTAGAACCTATCCTTGCGCCGCCGGACCTCGCCGAACACCGCATCGAGCGCGCTTCCCTTCCATGTCGAGCCGCTTCTGAATGGCGGCGCTCGACGGCCGCAAGAACGGATTGGTGGCAAGCTCCTGGCCGATCGTTGTCGGCAGCGACGGCAGGCCTTTCGCCGCATTCTCGGCGACCTCCGCCGCGCGCGCCTGAAGCGCTTCGTTCTCCGGCTCAACGGTCAGCGCGAACTTGCAGTTGGCGTCGGTGTACTCATGGCCGCAATAGACCTCCGTCTCCGGCGGCAGGCGCGGCGAGCTTCGACAGCGACGACCACATGGTCGGGGCATCGCCTTCGAGCAGCTTGCCGCAGCCGACCGAGAACAGCGTGTCGCCGACGAACACGGCGCCGTCCTCGGGGAAGTAATAGCTGACATGCCCGCGCGTATGTCCGGGCGTGTCGATCACGCGGCCCTTGGACCCGCCCACCGCGACCGTGTCGCCCTCCTTCACCTCGACGTCGAGGCCGGGAATCAGGCCTGCCTCCCGCGCCGGGCCATAGACCGTGCAGCCGGTTTTCTTCTTCAAGGTCTCCACCCCTGCCGTATGGTCGGCATGGTGGTGGGTGATGAGGATATCGGTGAGCGTCCAGCCCTTGTCTTGAAGCGCCGCGGCGATCGGCTCGGCCTCGGGCGCGTCGATGGCCGCCGTGGCCCCCGTCCCGGGATCGTGGATCAGGACGCCGTAATTGTCGCTCCGTGTCGGAAATTGATAGATCTCGAGCTTCGCCATCACGCTCTCTTCTTTGTCTGTTTCGCTAGTCTTGGGGGCGGGACCGTAACACCCTGGCGGCGCGCCTTGAACCCGGGGCGCAAGGGACTTGAGAACGAACTCTAAACGCGCAAGCGTGACAATCCAGCCATGCATCTCGACGCAATCGACCTGAAGGATTTCTACGCCAGGCCCTTGGGGCTGATGGTGCGCCGCCTGCTCAGGGCCCGCATCAGAGCCCGCTGGACCGACCTGAAGGGCATGCGCGTCTTCGGGCTCGGCTACGCCACGCCTTATCTCGGCGAGTTCCGCGGCGAGGCGTACACGGTCGGCGCGTTGATGCCGGCCGGCCTCGGCGCTCTGCCCTGGCCAGGGCGCGGTCCCTCTCACTCAGCGCTCGTGGACGAGACCGAGCTCCCCCTCGACGACGAGGCCGCCGACCGCGTCTTGCTGGTGCACCTGCTGGAATGGTCCGAGACCTCGCGGGCGCTTTTGCGCGAGATCTGGCGCGTGCTGGCGCCGAACGGCAGGCTTCTGATCGTCGTGCCCAACCGGCGCGGTCTGTGGGCGCGGGTCGACACCACGCCGTTCGGCTATGGCAGCCCATTCAGCCGCTCGCAGCTCACCACGCTTCTGAAAGACGCCATGTTCCAGCCCGAAGGCTGGCACTACGCGCTCTACGTGCCGCCGTTCAACTGGCGCATTCTCACGCGCTGGCCGGCCTTTTGGGAGCGGCTCGGGCTCATTCTGTGGCCCACCTTCTCGGGCGTGATCGTGGTGGAAGCGACGAAGCAGGTCTATGCGGCCATGCCCGCGCGCGAGAGCGCGAGAGAAGCACGCCGCCGCATCGTGCCGATGCCCGCCGGCGCCGTGACCCAGCGCCTAGCGCGACAGCAGAAACACCGCCTGCTCACCGAATAGGTTCTGCGCGAAGAGCGGCATGGCGACGAGCTTCGTGCCGGAGGCGTTGAGCGCGATCGCGCGCTCCACCTTGGCGCCCATGTCGTCGCACAGCGACAGGAAATCCTTGATGGTGCAGAGGTGGATGTTGGGCGTCTCGTACCAGCGCTCCGGCAGATTGTCGGTGCGCGGCATATGCCCGCCGAACATCAGCTGGGTGCGCACGCGCCAATGGCCGAAATTGGGAAACGACACCACCGCGCGCTTGCCGATGCGCAACAGCTGCTCCAGCACGTGCCGCGGCGAGTAAGTCGCCTGGATGGTCTGCGACAGGATCGCGTAGTCGAAGGCGAGATCCGGGTAATAGGCAAGGTCGGTGTCGGCGTCGCCTTGGATCACCGCAAGCCCTTGCGCCACGCAGGAGTTCACGCCCGCCTGGCTCAACTCGATGCCGCGCCCGTCGACGCCGTGCTTCTCGGCGAGGATGCGCAGCAGCACGCCGTCGCCGCAGCCGATATCGAGCACGCGCGAGCCCGGCGTCACCATCTCGGCGATGAGCAGGAGGTCGACGCGGCTCGTCTCGGTCGGCCGCACGCTGCGGGGATTGACGGGCGCGTCCATGGTCACCCGCCCGCGCCCGGAAATTTGATGCCGCGCTGCCGCGCCGCGGCACTCAAGAAGCCGCGCACCGTATCGAACAGCTCAGGCTCGTGCAGCAGGAAGGCGTCGTGGCCCTTGTTCGACTCGATCTCGACGAAGCTGACATTGGCGGCGACCGCGTTCAACGCGTGCACCACTTCGCGGCTCTCCTCGGTCGGGAACAGCCAGTCCGAGGTGAACGACACGAGACAGAAGCGCGTCTTGGTGCCGGCGAACGCATTGGCCAGCACCCCGCCATGGTCCGCGGCGATGTCGAAATAGTCCATGGCGCGCGTGATGTAGAGATACGAGTTCGCGTCGAACCGGTCGACGAAGCTCATGCCCTGGTGGCGCAGATAGCTCTCCACCTGGAAGTCGGCGTCGAAGCCGAAGGTGACCTTCTCGCGATCCTGAAGATTGCGGCCGAACTTGTCGTGCAGCGCATGGTCGGACAGATAGGTGATGTGCGCGGCCATGCGCGCCACGGCGAGCCCTTTGCGCGGGCTCTTGCCCTCTTCCAGATAGCGGCCCTCGCACCAGTCCGGATCGGCCATCACCGCCTGGCGGCCGACCTCGTGGAAGGCGATGTTCTGCGAGGAGTGGCGCGCGGCGCAGGCGATGGGCACCGCCGAGAACACGCGGTCCTTATAGGTCGCGGCCCATTCCAGCACCTGCATGCCGCCCATGGAGCCGCCGGTTACGCAGAGCACCTGGTCGATGCCGAGATGGTCGAGCAGGCGCGCTTGCGCCCGCACCATGTCGCGCACGGTGATGACGGGGAAGTCCGGCCCGTAGGGGCGTCCGGTCACCGGGTTGAGCGAGCTCGGCCCCGTGGAGCCCATGCAGCCGCCGATCACGTTGGGGCAGAGCACGAAGTAGCGGTCGGTATCGATGGGCTTGCCGGGGCCGACCATGGTCTCCCACCAGCCGGGCTTGCCGGTGACGGGGTGGAGATTGGCGGCGTGCTGGTCGCCGGTCAGCGCGTGGCAGATGAGCACGAGGTTCGATCTGTCCGCGTTGAGCGTGCCGTAGGTCTGGTAGGCGAGCGACAGCGGCGCGAGCGCGCCCCCGCAATCGAGCGGCAGAGGCTCGCTTGCCGGGAAATGCACGATCTCGCTCTGGGGATTGGTCGTCTGCTCCCGCCGCTTGAGATCGGCGAAGCTTTCCGCCGTCGGGGTTTCGCTCATCCGTTCGTCCAACTCACTCGCAAACCAATATCCGTCGCAGCCGTCCCGTGAGGAGCGCCCGAAGGTCACGTCTCGAACCAAAGAGGCCACCCTAACCCGAAATTATACAATGCCGGGTTAGCTATGACCTCTTCCTTGAAAGTCAATCTTTTCTTTGCCTTGGCCTCTGGATTAGCCCTATGAGAGGCCCTTCGCAAAGTTCGCCGCTCAAAGGAGCAGACCAATGGCCGCCAAACGTGGGCCGATCCCGCGTCCAGGCATTCTTGACATCGCGCCCTACGTCCCGGGGACGAGCGCGCTGCCTGGTGCCGGGAAGGTCATCAAGCTCTCGTCCAACGAGACGCCGCTGGGCCCCTCGCCCCGCGCAGTCGAAGCCTATCTGGCGGAAGCGGCGCATCTGTCGCGCTACCCGGACGGGTCGGCGCGCCCCTTGCGCGAGGCGCTTGCCCAGCGCTACGGGCTCGACGCCGCCCGCATCGTCTGTGGCGCAGGCTCCGACGAGCTGCTCAACCTCTTGGCCGCCGCCTATCTCGGCCCGGGCGACGAGGCGATCTACTCCGAGCACGGCTTCCTGGTCTACAAGATCGCCATTCTGGCGCACGGGGCGACGCCCGTGGTGGCGCCGGAGCGGGATCTCACCGCAGACGTCGACGCGATCCTGGCGCGGGTCACCGATGCCACGCGCATGGTGTTCATCGCCAACCCCAACAATCCGACCGGGACCTACCTCACCTTCGACGAGGTGAAGCGGCTCCATGCCGGCCTGCCCGAGCATGTCATCCTCGTGCTCGACGCGGCCTATGCCGAATATGTGCGCGCCAACGACTACGAGGCCGGCATCGAGCTCGTGGCGACGAGTGAGAACACGGTGATGACGCGGACCTTCTCCAAGATCTACGGGCTCGCGGGCTTGCGGCTCGGCTGGGCCTATTGCCCGGCCCCGATCGCCGATGCGCTGAACCGCATCAGGGGCCCGTTCAACGTCACCGGGCCGTCCATCGCCGCCGGCGTCGCCGCGCTTGCACGACCAGCCGCATATGCAACAGGCGGTCGAGCACAACACGGTCTGGCGCAGCCGCATGGCCGAGGCGCTTGAGCGCATCGGCTTGCGCGTGACGCCGAGCGCAGCCAACTTCCTGCTCGTGCATTTCCCGAAAAGTCACGGCAAGTCGGCGCACGCCGCCGACGCGTACCTCCATGAGCGCCGCATCATCCTCAGGCGCGTGGAGGAGTACGGCTTCCCCGACGCGCTGCGCATGACCGTCGGCACCGAGGACGAGAACGAAGCGGTGATCGACGCGCTCTCCGCCTTCATGGGCGCTGCATGACCGAGCCGCTATTCGATACCATCGCCGTCATCGGCCCTGGCTTGATCGGCTCCTCGATCATGCGCGCCGCACGCGCGCAAGGCGCCGTGCGCACGATCGTCACATCCGCGCGTTCGCCGCAGACCCGCCAGCGTGTCGCCGAGCTCGGCATTGCCGACAAGGTCGTCGAGTCCAACGCGCGAGCCGGTCGAAGGGGCCGATCTCGTCATTGTCTGCGTGCCCGTCGGCGTTTGCGGCGCTGTGGCCAAGGAGATCGCGCCGCATCTCAAAGCCGGCGCGATCGTGTCCGATGTCGGCTCGGTGAAGGGCGCGATCGTGCGGGACATGGGCCCGCATCTGCCGGACACTGTGCATTTCGTGCCGGCCCATCCGGTGGCGGGCACCGAGCATTCCGGCCCCGACGCCGGCTTTGCCGAACTGTTCGAAGAATCGCTGGTGCATTCTGACGCCGCCCGAGGGGACCGACGCGCAGGCGGTGAAGCGGCTCGCTTCGTTCTGGAGCTTGCTCGGCGCCAATGTCGAGATCATGACGCCCGAGCATCACGACCTGGTGCTCGCGGTGACCAGCCATCTGCCGCATCTGATCGCCTACACCATCGTCGGCACCGCCGACGAGCTTGAGACGGTGACCCGCTCGGAAGTTCTCAAATTCTCGGCCGGCGGCTTCCGCGACTTCACCCGCATCGCCGCCTCGGATCCGGTGATGTGGCGCGACATCTTCCTCGCCAACAAGGATGCGGTCCTCGAAATGCTCGGCCGCTTCAACGAGGACGTCGCGGCTCTGACCAAGGCCATCAGGCGCGGCGACGGCGACGCGCTTGTTCGAGCAGTTCACCCGCACCCGCGCCATCCGCCGCGGCATCATCGAAGCGGGCCAGGACACGCCGGACGCCGATTTCGGCCGCCCCCACGGCCACGACGATTAGACGTGCCATTTCGCTTTCATCCTCTGATCAATCAACTTGAGGATTTCATCTTCACCAGACTGCAAGGGCAACCATGTACCGCTAGCGGCCACAGCCGGACGATAGGACCCGCGGTCATGGACCCGTCACCACGTGTTAAGACCTCTGCCAAGGTAAAATCAAAAAATCCGAGCCCCCAACATCTGTCCAAACGGCGGGCTGTTACCGTTCGAAAAGAGGTACCATTCGCATCTCTTGCTCAGGCTTTAACGGCGCTCCGGCCAGATGACGCGCAGGCTAGGCTCTTCGGGGAGCTTAATCGCTGCTTGGACGTCGCGCTCAACAATATGGGCCGCGGCCTATCCATGTTCGATGCCGAAGCACGGCTAATCGTCTGCAACAAGTTGTATCGCGAAATATATTCGTTACCCAAGGCGCTGACTCGGCCGGGCACCCCTTTGGCCGCGATCTTGCGCTACCACGTCAAGAACGAAACAGGTCGAGATGATCCGCAGGAGCGAGAAAGACAGCGCAAGTGGATCAAGACTCACGTCGCAGAGTTGGCTTTAGGAAAGTCATTCTCGCATACCCAATCCCTAAAGAATGGCCGCATCGTCCTAGTGAGCAACCAGCCCCTTGCCGGTGGCGGATGGGTTGATATTCAGGAGGACATAACGGAGAGGCGGCAAGCGGAAAATAAAATCGATTGGCTTGCGCGTCATGACACGCTGACCGAGGTTGCCAACCGGCATCAATTCAATGAGCAGCTAGAAAAATGGTCTGCGGCTTTGCAAGACGGGCACGCTTTTGCCCTTCACTGGATTGATCTCGACCACTTCAAAGAGGTGAATGACACTTTGGGACATCCCGCTGGGGATGCCTTGTTAAAGAGCGTGGCCAATCGAGTTCGCAAGGTGTTGCGAGGAACGGATCTCGTGGGCCGGCTGGGTGGTGATGAATTTGCAATCCTCCAAGCTGGGGCTACAGACCAGTCTCAGGCGACAAAGTTGGTCGAGCGCCTTCAGCGTACGCTCGCCGAGCCTCATCGTGTGCTGGGACACCAAGTCACCATCGGCGCTAGCATCGGCATCGCTTTAGCACCGAAAGACGGTTGCGATCCCGAAGTCCTCATGAAGAAAGCTGACCTCGCACTTTATGATGCAAAGACCTCTGGTCGCAGCACTTACGCCTTCTGTCCATAGATAGGCGATATGCCCGCGGGCTTACGTTGTATTGGACGGTGTCCCGATTGCGTCGTCAGATGACATGTCAGCGAGCCATCTTTCGTCAGCTTAGCTCTTAGGCGCCACCACGAAAGCGGCCGATTGGGGTAAGTACTATCTGGTAGCGTCCTTCTCGCTCGCCCAACCCTAGCGCGTCCGGGGAATGCCCAGATAGCGCGTGGTGCCTCTGCGGATGAAGCGGGTGGGGATCTTGCCGCGCAGAAAATGATCCAGGCGGGCGAAGAAGCCGACCGGATAGCGAAATTTGGGGCTCTTTGCCGCCAGCGCGTCGGCGATGACGAGCGCCACCTCCTTCGGGTCTCTCGCCGTCTTGGCCTCGTGCCGGTCGGCGCCGCGGAACACCTGCTCCAGCCAGGGGAGATATTCGCTGTCCTTCGGCAGGATGCGGGGCGTGCTGCGCCAGATCTCCGTCCGATAGGGACCTGGCTCGACGAGGATGACGTGGATGCCGAAACCGTCGAGCTCATAGGCGATCGACTCGGCCCAGCCCTCGAGCGCCCATTTCGAGGCGCAGTAGATCGAGTTTGCCGGCTGACCGGCGAACGCCGCCTGGCTCGAGACCAGGACGATGCGGCCGTGCCGTGCCGCGCGGAATGTCGGCAGCACGGCGCGCGTCAGCGCCAGCACGCCGAAGAAGTTCGTTTCCATCACCCGCCGGATCTCGGCATCGGGGATATCCTCATGCGCCCCGGCAACGGCCACCCCGGCATTGTGCACGACGGCGTCGAGCGTATTGCCGGTCTCGGCCAGGACGGCGGCGACCGCGGCCTCGATCGACGCGGGGTCGTTGACGTCGAGCTGCAGGATCGTGACTTGGCTCTCCAGCCCCGCCTTCTTCAGGGCGCGCTCAAGCGGACCCTTCTTCGCCAAATCCCGCATGGTGGCGAACACGCGCCAGCCTTTCGCGGCAAGAATTTCGGTCGTGACCCGCCCGAAGCCTGTGGATGTTCCCGTGATCAGGACCGCTGGCATTCATCCTCCTGTCGGCCGTGCCGCCGATTCCCGTCCTCCTCGGCCATGGTAATCGAGAAGCAACGGTGTTGCCTATTTGTTACAGACACTCTTCCCGCCCGGTTTTACCCTCTGTCATCGCCTCGAGCGGTAGGATTGTTTTGCATGAATTTCCACGGTGCCAGCAAGCTGAACGACGCCAAAGCGGCCGGTGGGCCTCCCGACCGCGCGCCGGACGAGGGGAAGCCGTCCCGCTTCTCAGCGCACCGGGTTGCTCGTGACCTGGCGCTATATGTCCGCCAATGTCTTCCTCGTGCTCGGCTCGGCCTCGCTGGTGGTCGGCGGCTACGCGCCTTTTGCTGGTCATCGCCCTTGCCATGGCCTTGACCTCCTTTGCCGACGAGGCCAGCGGCGACGATGACACCACCCTGAGCGACCGCGCCCGCGCCTTCTGCAATTTCAATCTCTACCTGTCGCTTCCCCTCATCAGCCTGTCTGGCCATTCTGCTCGTGCTGTTCGCCGCAGAGGGCCCGAGCCTCATCGAACGGATCGGCGCCTTGTGGGTAACGGGCTATCTCTTTGCCCTGGTCGGGGCCACGGTCGCACATGAGCTCACCCACCGGCTCAAGCAAGATGGCCCGACTGGTCGCGCAGATCCTGCTCGGCTTTACCGGCAACGCGTCCTTCGTCATCTACCATGTTCACGTCCATCACCGGCAAGTCGGCACCTATAACGACGCTTCGACGGCGCGGCGCGGGGAACGCTTGCGCACTTTTGTGGCGCGGACTCTCGTCCAGCAGTTCACTCAGGCGGCGCACGTCGAGGCGGCGCGCCTGCGCCGCAAGGGTCTGCCCGTATGGTCTTGGCGCAACCGGCTGATCCAGGCGCACCTCGCGCCGCTGTCGATCCTCGTGCTCGCCCTGATCATTGGGGGACCCGCCGGCCTCTTGGCGATCTTCCTCGCCGGCCTGCTCGGGCGCCTGTTCCACGAGCTCATCAACTACGTGCAGCATTTTGGTCTGGTGCGCGTCGAGAATACGCCGATCCGGCCGCATCACAGCTGGGACAGCTACCGGACGATCTCCAACATTCTGCATTACAATCTGCCGCGTCACTCCGACCATCACATGTTTGCCACCAAGCCGTTCTGGCAGCTGGATGCACTCGGATGACGCCCCGATGCTGCCCTACGGCTACCAGACCATGGCGTTCATCGCGCTCACGCCCCCGCTCTGGCGGCGGATCATGAGAGAGTTGCTGGCCGATTGGGATGAGAATTATGCCAGTGACGCCGAGCGGGAGATCGTGCGCGCGCGCGGCTGGGAAGGCCTCGCTTAGCGAGGCCGCGACGACTTGCGGTTCCGGATCACCGCGTCTACTGATCCCGTCATGCGGCGCGACGTGTTCTTGAATAATAAGGAGGCGGTGCTGGAAGTGATCGGCCGCTTTTGCGAATGTGGTCTCATCCCGACCGGCTGACGGCGCGACCAGTTTCAAGGCTCATGCCCGCTACCTGACCCAACGGGGGAGTGACTTGATCAAATATCTGAGCCAACTAATACAAAACTACCTAGATGCCTGGACGAGCAGCATTTTCAAGACCGGAAAGGACGGGCGCAGACTGTTCTTTCCGAGGGGGGTGTTGGGCCGCGGTTACGTTGTTGCGTCGGAGCAGGACTACGAACGCCTAGTCCGGCAAACCAAGGCCCTTTGCCTCGTCGGGCTGGTTCTGGGACTTGGCTTCACGACGCTAGGTGTCCTCCTAGAGAGGTACCTCGCGCTCTTCATCGGCGCAGCGGTTCTACTATTTCTCTACCACGTTGCTGTGGTCCCATACCTTGTGCGTGGCATGCAGCCTTCCGACGAAAGGCTGTCGCTGAAAGGGGCCTACACCTCCGAGGCAATTACGCTCAAGCCGGCTCACCTGTGGTGGCTTGAAATTGGCTTGCTTGTCGGTGTCGGTGTCGGTGTTGTCACGCTTATCGTCGACCCAGCTAACTGGCTCACCGCGCTCACCCTGATCATCCTTTGTGGTTTGCTCGCAGCCTTTGGTTTGTGGATGATCATCCTGCGGCGGCGCGCGAGCAGTCAGGAGGCGCCACATTCATGACATGGGGACGGCCACGCGTTGACGACCGCACGTCCTAGATCGGAGCAAAGTCAGGACAGGGCGGCTACATGACTGAGCTTTGGGTATTCGGCTACGGCTCGCTCATGTGGCGGCCGGGCTTTCCCTTCGTGGCGCAAGCGCCCGGCCTCCTGAAAGGCGCTCACCGCGCGCTGTGCGTCTATTCCATCTTCTATCGCGGCACGCGCGAGCAACCGGGTCTCGTGCTCGGGCTCGACCGCGGCGGCGCCTGCCGCGGGGTCGCCTTTCGTGTGACCGAAGGCGCGGAAGAAGAGACCGTCGCCTATTTGCGCGAGCGCGAGCAGATCACCGAGGTCTATCGCGAGGCCTACAGAACCGTGCGCCTGCTGGACGGCTCAGGGCGTACCATCAAGGCACTGACCTACCTCGCCGATCCCAATCACGAGCAATATGCCGGCAGGCTCACCCTCGACGAGCAGCTTCGCATCGTGCGGACCCGCAAAGGCGAAGCCGGCGCCAACGCCGAATACGTGCTGAACACCGTGCGGCATTTGGAGGAGGAAGGCGTACATGACGCCGTGCTTGCGCGCCTCGCCGCGCACCTTGCCAGCGAGGCGAGCTAGCCGGCCGGCTTGGCCGGCTTCGCCTCGGAGGCTCCCTTGTGCAACTGGGGCCTGCCGAAGAAATAGCCTTGCATGTAGGACACCCCGGCCTTCTCGAGGAGCTGCACGGTCTTCTCGTCGCCGACCCATTCGCCGACGGTGACGACACCGAAGCTGCGGGCCAAGTCGATCAGGGTGCACACGAACATCTCGTCTTCCGCGTCCGTGCCGAGATTCTGGATGAACGAGCCGTCGATCTTGACCATGTCGACGCCAAGCTCACGCAGCGAGCGGAACGACGTGTAGCCCGCGCCGAAATCGTCGAGCGCCACGCGGCAGCCAAGCTCCTTCAGCGCGCTCACGAATTTCACCGCCGCCTTCACGTCGGAGATGGCAGCGGTCTCGGTGATCTCGATGGTGAGCCGCTCCAGGATCGACCGGTCCTTGCCGGTGAAGCCTTCGAGCCCCGCCATCCAGTTCGGATCCGTGGCCGTAGACGCCGACACGTTGAGCGCGAGCTTGATCTTGGGCGAGGCGCGCAAGAGATCGATAGCGAGCTCGAGCACGCGATAGTCGATGAGCTTGGCGAGGCCGAACTGCTCGGCCACATGGATGAACTCGCTGGCGCTCACCACCGAGCCGTCGAGCCGGCGCATGCGCAGCAGGCACTCATAGAGTTCGGGCTCGTGGCTCAGCGAGGTGACGATCGGCTGGAGCGCGATCATCATGCGTCGATCGTTAAGCGCGCGGATGATCTCGTCGGCGATGGTGACGTTGCGCCGGCGCTCGGATTCCTTTCGCTCGCACGGGACGTAGCAGTTGAACTGGTTTCCCCGATTATTTCGCGCGACGTCGAGAGCATGCAGCGCCCGGCCGATGGCGTTTTGTGCGCTCCCGGCGTGCTCAGGCAGGACCACGGCGCCCACGGAGATCGACGTCGCCACGGCGCCGACACTCGTGTCGACCACGCTGTCGCCAACCGCCGCCATGAGGCGCCGCGCGATGGCCTCCAAGCCGTCGGCGTCGCAGTTGTGCAGCACGATGCCGAATTTGTTGGACGAGAACCGGCCGATGCAGTCCTGGCCGCGCAGGACGCACCCCAACCGCTTGCCGACGATACTGATCACCTCGTCGCCGACGTCGAAACCATAGGTTTCGTTGATCAGCGTAAGGTCGTTGACCCCGGCAAGCAGGAAGGCGCCGTTCACGGGTGAACGCGACGCATTTGACAGGAGATTTGTCAGCGCGTCGGTGAGCCGCGCGCGGTTGAGCTGGCCGGTGAGCTCGTCGTGATTGCCGGCGAAATGCATGCGCTCATGCCGGCGCCGGTCGTCGATGATCTTGAGCATGCCTTGCGCCTGAAGCGGGCGCCCGTCGGCGTCTGTGAAGCAGACGCCCGTATCCTCGACCCACAGTGCAGCCTTGCCGCGGCGCCCCTCGGGCAGGAAACGGTAATGGAGACTGTAGCGCAGCGCCGCGCCGGGCTCGGCGTGCGGGCCGCCTGTGATGCCGTCATAGCGCAGCCCGGCATGCTCGGGATCGATCAGCAAGGCAAAGGCCCGGCCCTTGCGGACCTTGGCGATATCGGGGACGCCGAGCACGCCCGCGGCGTTCTCGGCCCACTCGATCGTGTCGGTTGCGAAGTCCCACCGGTAAGCGGTCGCGCGGACGCTCTCTAGAACCTGCTCGACATCGAGCGGCTCTTGCACGTCAGCCCCCCGCGGACCGAAGCCGACCACGCTGGCACTACCTGGTTGACGCGGCGGCATTCCGCCCCCACCACCGGCAAGCTCATTCGATGATGCACTCACTGACCGCCCCCTTTTTCCCATGGACCCACATGGGGAGCGCCTTTTGCGGCGCCTGGTTATTGGCTGAGAGGCTAGGCAATAAGGCTTAAGAAAGCCGAAAAGCCGACCTCTTCTGTAAGGGATCGTGGGGGCGCGGGATATCGGAGCGGCGCTTTATACGGCGCCTTTCGCCGGGCTTGGTTGACAAAACCTTGCGGAAATTGGTGAACGGCAGACATGCGAAAGCCCGCCGAACCGAAGGCCCGGCGGGAAGTAATTTGCCCTGCAACCCAGCCAGCGAAAGACGCCGGCGGCGGGTCTTAGGCCTCTTCCTTGACGGTGATCACCTGACGGCCACGGTAGCGGCCCGATTTCAGGTCGATGTGGTGCGGGCGGCGAAGCTCGCCGGAATCCTTGTCCTCGACGTAAGCCGGCGCCTTCAACGCGTCGTGGCCCCGCCGATTGCCCCGCTTCATGCGGGAGACTTTTCTTTTAGGAACAGCCATTTCTCAAAACCTCAAAGCGGCCCCGCGTCCATCCGCGGGCCTGTCGTGGCGCCCTTATAGTGGCAAACTTTTCCCCTGGCCAGGGCCGATACTGCACCTTTCTTAGGGTTTCAAGACACAGCCTGCCCGCTTGGCGATGTACGGCATGCGCCGCTCGACGGCATTGGCGACCAGGCTCAGGGTACGGCCCGGCTTGGCCGGGTTGCGCGCCTCCGGATTGGGGAGTGCCGCCGCGAGAAGGACCGCCTCGCGCCGGGTCAGCTGGGAGGCCGGTTTGTGGAAATAGCGGCGGCTTGCCGCTTCGGCCCCGTAGAGATCCGGCCCCCATTGGGCAATGTTCAGATAGACCTCCAGCATGCGGCGCTTGGACCACATCGCCGTCATCAGATAGGAGAGAGGCACTTCAAGCGCCTTGCGCAGGTAATTCCGATCCTCCCAGAGGTAGAGGTTTCTTGCGACCTGCATCGGGATGGTGCTCGCCCCGCGCACACCCTGCCAACTATGGGCCTGCCGGATCGCGTCTCTCACCGCGCCCCAATCGACGCCCCAATGCTTGCAGAAATTGCCATCCTCGCTCGCGACCACCGCCAAACGGAGATTGGGGGAAATCTCGTTGAGCGGCACCCATTTGCGCTTCAGGGTCTGGCCGCTGAGCTTCTCCACGAGCATCACAGCCGTGATCGGCGGATTGACGAAGCGGAACGCGACGATGGAGGTGAAGACGGCGCCCACGAGAATAAGAAAAGCGAGCGCCACGCGCCGCAGCCATATATGCCGCTTGCGTCTGCCCGCTCGTTTCTTGGCGCGCTTTCTGGTCTGTGAAGGCGCCTGTACCGCCATGGATTCGGGTTGTACCTCTCAGGCACTGCTTTGAGCAACGCCGGACTGGCCAAATCTTTAGCTCCGCGTTTGCGGCAAGACGCCGCCTCCGCTATCCCTGTGCCTCACCATGGACTTCCTTGCAGAGCTTGAGCGTGTTGCCTGGGCGGTCGAGCAGCGGCTCGGCGAGTTCCTGGCCGCCAGTGACACCACCCGGCCCGGCGGCGCCGAGCTTGGCGAGGCCATGCGCTACGCCGCGCTTGGCGGCGGCAAGCGCTTGCGGCCGTTCTTGCTCATTCAGTCTGCCCGTCTGTTCGGCGTGGACGAGGCGCAGGCGCTCGACGCGGCGTGCGCGCTCGAATGCGTTCACTGCTACTCGCTGGTGCATGACGATCTCCCCGCCATGGACGACGATACGTTGCGCCGCGGACGCCCCACGCTTCACGTTGCCTTCGACGAGGCGACCGCCATCCTCGCCGGCGATGCGCTGCTCACCCTCGCTTTCGAGATCCTGAGCGCGCCCACGACTAACGAGGACGCCGAGATCCGCGCCGAGCTCGTCCTCATGCTGGCCAAAGCAAGCGGCTGGCGAGGCATGGCCTTGGGTCAGGCGCTCGACCTCTCCGCCGCACAGCACCCGTTTTCGCCCGAGGACACGGTCATGATGCAGACGCTCAAGACCGGCGCTTTGTTCCGCTTCGCCTGCGAGGCGGGCGCCGTGCTCGGCCACGCCGACGAACGTGGCCGGTCGGCGCTCAAAGCCTATGCGAGTGCATTCGGCCAGGCTTTCCAGCTCGCCGACGATCTGCTCGATGCGCAAGGCGACGCCGACGCCATGGGCAAGGCCGTGGCCAAGGATGCGGAGCGCGGCAAGGCCACGCTGGTCGGGCTGCTCGGCATCGAAGGCGCCAAGGCGCGGCTCGCCGGGCTGGTGGCCGAAGCCGAAGATGCGCTCAAGCCCTTCGGCGACAAGGCCGCCATGCTGATCGACGCCGCCCGCTTCGTCGCCGAACGGCGCGCTTGAGGAAAGGCGCGAATCCGGATCGAATGGCGGCCATGGCCACGACGCCGGTTCCGCAACGCCGCCGCTTCCGGGATACGAAGGTGTCGCGCTTCTTGCAGGCGCGCTGGCGGCTCTTGTTCGGGACGCTGCTCTGCATCGCGCTCGTGGTGTTCCTGCCGCAAGAAAAATACTGGCTGGCGTCGCGCTTCCTCATCGGCTGGGACGCCGGCGTGGCACTCTATCTCGTGCTGGTGATCGTCATGATCCTACGCTCGGATCCTGGCCGGGTGCGCCGGGACTCCCCGCTACAAGACGAAGGCCGCATCGCCATTCCGATCCTCACCGTGACCGCAGGGCTGGCGAGCCTCGGCGCCATCATCTTCTGGCTGCGCTCGGCCTCGCAGAGCGAGACCATCCAGCCGGGCATTCTCGGGCTGCTGTTCCTCACCACGCTCCTGTCGTGGCTGTTCATCCACATGATGTTCGCGCTGCACTACGCGCACGAGTACTACGCGGAGCATCGCGGGCAAGGCGGCGGCTTGCGCTTCCCCGGCGGCGGCGAGCCGAACTATTGGGACTTCATCTATTTCGCCTTCGTCATCGGCACCTCGACCGAGGTGTCCGACGTGGCCGTGACCTCAGGCACGATCCGCAAGACCGTGACGATACACGGCCTCGTCGCCTTCGTGTTCAACGTCACGATGATCGCGCTGACCGTATCGATCGCGGGCGACGCCATCTCGATGAAATAGCCACCGCGACGCCGGGAACAAACGCCCCCATTGCGGACTTTTCCTAATCTCCGTTCAACAATACCGGAGTCACGAGATGACACAGAAAGCTGGGCAACTGTGTCCGTCGCGGCGGAAAGTGCTGCTGTCCATGGCCTGGACGGCGGCTTTGGCCGGTGGCGGACTGATTTTCGATGGCCGCCAGACGGTTCGAGCGCAACAGAAGGTCAGCAAGGAGACCGCCAAATATCAGGACAGTCCGAAGGACGGCCACAAATGCTCCGAATGTACGTTCTTTGAGCCCCCGAAGAGCTGCAAGGCCGTCGAGGGCGACATCAGTCCCGATGGCTGGTGCCAGCTCTGGACGAAGGCCGCGTAGTTCGGCGTTCTAATCCTCGCTTGACGCCCGCGGCCGCTACTCGGCCGCGGTCCGGCCGATCGAGCCTTGTCCGAAGCGGCGCTCGATATAGTCGAGCACCATCTGCTTGAATTCCGCAGAAGCACCAGGCCCGCGCAGCGTCGTCACCTTCTTGCCCTCGATGAACACGGGCGCGGCCGGTGCCTCTCCCGTGCCCGGCAGCGAGATGCCGATATCGGCGTGCTTGGACTCGCCCGGCCCGTTGACGATGCAGCCCATCACTGCAACGTTCAGCGTCTCGACGCCCGGATAGCGGCGCTTCCATTCCGGCATCTGGTCGCGGATGAAATCCTGGATGTCGCGGGCAAGCTCCTGGAACGTGGTGGATGTGGTGCGCCCGCAGCCGGGACAGGCCGCAACCAGCGGCACGAAGGCGCGAAAGCCCATGCTCTGGAGCAGCTCCTGCGCCACTTTGACTTCGAGCGTGCGGTCGCCGCCGGGCTCAGGCGTGAGCGAGATGCGGATGGTGTCGCCGATGCCGTGTTGGAGCAGGACAGAGAGCGCGGCCGACGACGCGACGATGCCCTTCGACCCCATGCCCGCCTCGGTCAAGCCGAGATGCAGCGCAAGGTCGGAGCGCGAAGCGAGCATGGCATAGACGGCGATGAGATCCTGCACGGCGGAGACTTTTGCCGAGAGCACGATCTTGTCCGCGCCCATGCCGAGCTCTTGCGCGCGCTCGGCGCTGAGCAGCGCCGACTGCACGATGGCTTCGTGCATCACCTGGCGCGCGTCCTTCGGCTCAGGCGCCGCTGCGTTCTCGTCCATGAGGCGCGTCAACAGCTCCTGGTCGAGGCTGCCCCAGTTGACGCCGATGCGCACGGGCTTGTCATGCCGAAGCGCGATCTCGACGATCTGCGAGAACTGCTTGTCGCGCTTGTCCTTGAAGCCGACATTGCCGGGATTGATGCGGTACTTGGCGAGCGCTTCGGCGCAGGCCGGATGTGCGGCGAGCAGCGTGTGGCCGTTATAGTGGAAGTCGCCGATCAGCGGCACGTCAGCACCAAGCGCGTCCAGCCGCTCGCGGATCAGCGGCACGGCGGCGGCGGCCTCCGCGCGATCCACGGTGACGCGCACCAGCTCGGAGCCGGCGCGGGCAAGCGCCGCAACTTGCGCGACCGTCGACTCGACATCGGCCGTGTCCGTGTTGGTCATGGACTGGACGACGATGGGGGCGCCGCCGCCCATCACCACGCCGCCGATCCTGACCGGGACCGTGTGCTTCCGCGCTTTGATCTCCATGGGGCCAGGATACATCACATTTGTTACGGCCGCGCCAGGGGCCCGGCACCTCACGGCTTCCGCCGTTTTCGCCGCAAATGAAGGACGAGGGCGGCGACGAGCGCGGCGGTCACGACGGCTGCCGCGGCACTGAGCGCGGTGGCGAGGTCCGGCGTCCGGTCCGGCGTCAGCCCTTGCGCCGCCTCGAGCGCCACCGCGAGCGGCGCCAGCACCGCCGCCACGTACATCGGCCGTGGCCAGGCGAGGCAGGCAACAATGGTCAACGTGAAATAGGCCAGGAAGTGCTCAACCAGGTAGGGGAGCCCGAGCCGGATCTGCCAAGCCTCCGGCGCCAGCGTTGCGTAGGCGATGCCCGCGAGCAGGACCGCAAAGACAAGCCACAGCCATTTCCTTCTGTCAGGCACCGCTCCCCTTAGGTCCTAAGACGCCAGCGCGGCGGTGAGCGCCCCGATATTGTGACGGAACATGCCGAGATAGGTCGGCGCCGGACCGTCGGGCGGAGATAACGCATCCGAATAGAGCTCGCCGCCGATCTTGGCGCCGGTCTCGCGCGCGATCTGGTCGAGCAGCCGCCGGTCGGTGACGTTCTCGACGAACACCGCCGGAATGTGCTCCGCCCGGATCTGGCGGATGATCTTGGCCACGTCCTGCGCCGACGCCTCACTCTCCGTGCTCACGCCTTCCGGCGCGATGATCTCGAGCCCGTAAGCGTCGGCGAAATAGCCGAAGGCGTCATGAGAGGTGATGATGCGGCGGCGCGCCGGCGGCAGGCTGGCGATGGCTTCCTTCACAGCATTCTCTTCCGCATCGATGGCCGCGAGATATTTCGCCGCGTTCGCCTCGTAAGTAGCCTTGCCCGCAGGGTCGGCCTTGATCAGCCCGTCGCGGATATTGGCCACATAGATCTTGCCATTGGCGAGGCTCTGCCAGGCATGGGGGTCGGTGACGACCTCCGATCCGCCGCCTTCCTCCTCCACCATGGTAAGCGGCTTGACGCCTTTGCTCGCCACCACGAGCTCGCCCTTGAAGCCGGAAGCTTTCTCGAGCCGCTCCATCCAGCCTTCGAAACCGAGGCCGTTGACGAAGAACACTTGCGCGCCGGCCAGCATCTTGGCGTCGGCGGGCGTCGGGGTGAACACATGGGCATCACCGTTCGGACCGACCAGCGTCGTGACCTCGACGCGGTCGCCGCCCACCTGTTTCACCATGTCGCCGAGGATGCTGAACGAGGCAACCGCCTTGAGCTTGTCGGCGGCGTGGCCCGTGCCGGAAAGGCCGAGCAGGCAAAGCGCAACACCGACGAGAACAATGACGCGATTCCGCATGACGCAACTCCTTGGATGGGATCAGGCTTCGAGATGCTTGCGCGGCAGGAGGCCCCAGACGATGCCGCCTCTGACACCGACGAGCATCGACAGAAGATAGAACGCGCCGCAGGACAGGATCACGGCCGGGCCCGTGGGCGCGCCCGCGTAATAAGAGACGAGAAGCCCGGTGGCGCTGCACACAAAGGCGGATCCGACCGCCACCGCGATCAGCCCCGCCACGTCCTCGGCCCAGAACCGCGCGGCCACGGCCGGCAGCAGCATGATGCCGACGGCCATCAACGTGCCGAGGGCCTGGAAACCGGCCACGAGATTGAGCACCACGAGGACCAGGAACACGAGGTGGGTCGGCGAGCTCAATGGGCTCACCGAGCGCAGGAACTGGCTATCGAAGCATTCGAGCACGAGGGGCCGGTAGATCACCGCGAGCGTGGCAAGCGACACCGTGGCGATGGTGGCGATGAGAATGAGCGCCGCATCGTCGAGCGCGAGCACCGTGCCGAACAGCACGTGCAGGAGGTCGACATTGCTGCCCTTGACCGAGACCAGCAGCACGCCGAGCGCGAGCGAGATCAGATAGAAGCCGGCGAGGCTCGCATCCTCGCGCAGAACCGTGGAGCGCGCCACGAGCCCGGCGGCAAGCGCCACCGCGAGCCCCGCCGCGAACCCGCCGAGGCTCATGGCGAACAGCGACAGCCCGGCGAGCACATAGCCGATGGCCGCGCCCGGCAGGATGGCGTGGCCCATGGCATCGCCCATGAGGCTCATGCGCCTGAGCACCAGGAACACGCCGATCGGCGGCGCCGTCAGCGAGATGGCCAGGCAGCCGACCAGCGCCCGGCGCATGAAGGCGAACTCGACGAAGGGCTGAACCACGCCGTCGATCATGCCGGCTCGTGCTCCTCTTCCTCGTCGCGCTCGCACACATGGGCATGCGCGTCGAAGGCTTCCGTGAGCTGACGAGACTTGACGAGGTTGGCGGGAGTCAGGACTTCACGCGTTTCGCCCCAGGCCACGACCTCGCGCGCGAGTAGCAGCGTCCGGGGAAAATGCGCGCGCACCTGCTCCATGTCGTGGAGCGCGGCGAGCACGGTGCGCCCCTCGCGGTGCCAGCGCTCGATCAGCGTGGTGAGGTGGGCGACGGTCTTGGTGTCGACGGCGCGGAACGGCTCATCGAGCAGAATCACCGCGGCGTCTTGCAGGAGAAGCCGCGCGAACAGGACGCGCTGAAACTGTCCGCCGGACAACTGGCCGACCGGCCGGTCGGCGAGGTCGACCAGGTCCACCGTGGCGAGCGCGTGGACAACCGCGTCGCGCGCCCGCGCGTCGAGCCCGCGCCAGGCGCCGATCTCCCGCCACAGTCCCATGGCCACGCAGTCGAACACGGAGATGGGGAACGAGCGGTCGATCTCGATGACCTGCGGCAGATAGGCGATGTCGCGCTTGGTGAGACCGTCGAGGTCGAGACTGCCGCTCAAAGGCTTCAGCTCGCCGACGATGCCTTTGAGGAGCGTCGACTTGCCCGCGCCGTTCGGGCCGACGATCGCCAGCAACGCGCCGCGCGCGACCTCACCCGTAATGTGATGCACGGCCGGATGCCGGTCATAGCCGAGCGTCAGATTGTGAAAGCTGAGGGCGGGCGCGGTCGTTTTCATGAGAGCGCCCAAAGAACGGCGAGCCACAGCAGGCCAACGGCGACCGCCACGAGACCGAGCCGAGCCGCCACCGAGGCACGCAACAGCGAGCCACCGCGCGCGGGCGCAGTGGGAAGGTGCCGCATCACTTCAGGCGACCTCATGGCGATCGATCCTTTTTTGGGTTAGGCCGCGTCGCGACAGTCCGTGCAAAGACCGGCGATCTCGACCGTCACTTGCTCAGGGGTGATTTCGTCGGGCGCGAGCCCCAGCAGCGCCGCCTGGTGCTTGTCGGAAAGCGGGATCTCGACCACCCTGTCGCAAGCGCGGCAGATGGCGAAGGCGAACTTGCCGTCGCAGGCGCCATGACCGCAGGCGACGAAGGCCGAGCGGGACTGGAGCCGATGCACCATGCCCTTCTGCATCAGGTCGTTCAGCGCCCGGTAGACCGTGGGCGGATGGGAGATGCCGGATTTCCGTACCCGGTCGAGGATGGCATAGGCGCTCATCGGCTCGCCGGACTTCCGCAGGCAGGTCAGGATCTCGCTCTGATTGCGCGACAGCTTGGGCGTGTCGTGATGATGGGCCGCGTTCATGACGATGATATAACATAACACATCCCCTCCTCGTCAAGGTTCCTCGTCCGGGCTTGATCGGCAAGGCGTTCCGGGCGTCCAATGGACGAATGCCGGCCCGGATCGACATCGTCGAAGGCGACATCACCACTCTCCCCGTCGACGCCATCGTCAACGCCGCCAACGAGGCGCTGGCGCCGGGCGGCGGGGTCTGCGGCGCCATCCATCGCGCCGCCGGACCTGAGCTGGCCGACGCCTGCGCGGCGCTTCATGGCTGCGCCACCGGCGAGGCCAAGATCACGCCCGGCTTCAATTTGCCGGCCCGCTATGTGATCCATACCGTCGGGCCTGTGTGGGGCGGCGGCGAGCGGGGCGAGGGCAAGCTGCTCGCGGACTGCTATCGCAATTCTCTCGAGCTCGCCGCGGAGCATGGCGTCAAATCCATCGCCTTCCCCGCCATCTCCACCGGCATTTACGGCTTTCCCGCCGACCGCGCCGCGTTCATCGCCGCCCGCACCGTGCGCGAGACGCTTTCCCGTATGCCTGCAATCGAGCGCGTGGTGTTCTGCTGCTTCGGCAGGGACTCATACGAGCTGCACGAAGCGGCGCTCGCCGCCACGGCGCCGCAAGACTGAGCGCATGGCAACGCGGCAAGCGCCTGTCATCGTCTGGTTCCGCCGCGATCTTCGGCTCGCCGACCACGAAGCGCTCACCGCCGCCGCGAAATCGGGCGCGAGCCTTCTGCCGCTGTACATTGTCGACGACGAGGCGCCGGGCGCATTCCGCATGGGCGGCGCCTCGCGCTGGTGGCTGCATGGAAGCCTCGCTGCGCTCGACCGATCCCTCGCAAAGTTGGGCGGCACTCTCGTGTTACGACAGGGCCCGGCCCCTGACGAGCTCGCCGCGCTTCTCGACGAGACCGGTGCCGTGGCCATCCACGCCACACGCGGCTATGACCCGTGGGACGCGCGGCTCGAAACGACGGTTTCAGAACTTTGCCGAGAGAAGAGCGCGGCGCTTCATCTCCATCCGGGACAGCTCCTGTTTGCGCCGGATGAGATCGTCGCCGGCAGCGGCAAGCCCTATCGCGTGTTCACACCGTTCTGGAAGGCGTGCCTTGCCGCGCCCGAGCCGCGCGCGCCGCTGAAGGTCCCGAAGCTCAGTCAGTTCGTCGAAGCCAAGAGCGAGACGCTAAACGACCTCAAGCTCCTCCCCACCAAGCCTGACTGGGCCGGCGGTTTGCGCGAGACATGGGAGCCCGGCGAGGAGGCCGCGCGCCAGCGCCTTGCGGACTTTATCGACACCCGCCTCGCCGCTTACGCCGACGATCGCAGCAATCTCGATGACGACACCACGTCGCGCCTGTCACCGCATCTTCATTTCGGCGAGATCAGCCCGAACCAGGTGTGGCACGCCGTGCGCCACGCAAGCGAAGGCGCACGTGGCAAGATCCGCAACGGCGCCGAGGCGTTCTTGCGCGAGCTCGGCTGGCGCGAGTTCTCCTATCATTTGCTCCATCGCTACCCGGACATGCCGGAGCAACCTTTGCGACCGGAGTTCGCGCGCTTTTCCTGGCGCAACGACAAACACGCGCTCCAAGCCTGGCAGCGAGGCGAGACCGGCTATCCCATCGTCGATGCGGCCATGCGCCAGCTGTGGCAGACCGGCTGGATGCCGAACCGGGCGCGCATGATCGTCGCCTCGTTCCTGGTGAAGCACCTTCTGCTCCCCTGGCAGGAAGGCGCGGCGTGGTTCTGGGACACGCTCGTCGACGCCGACCTCGCCAACAATGCCGCGAGCTGGCAGTGGGTCGCAGGCTGCGGCACCGACGCGGCCCCCTATTTCCGCGTGTTCAACCCCGTGCTCCAGGGACAGAAATTCGATCCCAGCGGCGACTATGTGCGCACTTTCGTGCCCGAGCTCGCCAAGCTCCCGGCCCCTGCCATTCACGCACCATGGGACGCCTCGGAGCGCCTTCTCGCACAATCAGGCGTTGCGCTGGGGCGCACCTACCCGAAGCGAACCGTGGAGCACGCTGCCGCACGCGCCCGTGCGCTCGACGCTTTTGCCGCAATCCGCCGCAACTGACGCAAGTCAGGCCGGGATGCGTCCATGCACCTCCTGTTCGTCACGGCCAATTCCGAGTAGTCTTGCGGCAACGTGATGAGTCGCCATGAAGGCGGCCCTGATGCTGGGCAGGTGGGAAACGAAGGATGCACGAGCTCGATCCCCTTCTCCTCTCGCGCATCCAGTTTGCCTTCACGGTCTCATTCCACATCCTCTTCCCGTCTTTCACCATCGGCTTGGCTGCCTGGCTCATGGTGCTCGAGGCGCTGTGGCTCAAGACCGGCAACAAGGTCTACGCCGACCTCTCCCGCCAATGGACCAAGATCTTTGCCGTGTCCTTCGGCATGGGCGTCGTCTCCGGCCTAGTCATGTCCTACGAGTTTGGCACCAACTGGAGCGAGCTGTCGCGCCGCGGCGGCAACGTCATCGGCCCGCTCCTGTCCTACGAGGTGCTGACCGCCTTTTTCCTCGAAGCGGGCTTCCTCGGCATCATGCTGTTCGGCCGCGGGCGCGTGCCGAAATGGGTGCATTTCTTCGCCACCTGCATGGTCGCCGCCGGCACGCTGATCTCAGCCTTCTGGATTCTCTCCGCCAATAGCTGGATGCAGACGCCGCAAGGCTTCACCGTCGACGATCAAGGCGTGCTCCATGTTGCCGATTGGTGGAAGGTGATCTTCACCCCGTCCTTCCCCTACCGCTTCGCCCACATGGTCGCCGCCGCCTATCTCACCACCGCCTTCGTGGTCGGCGGCATTGGCGCCTGGTACATCCTGCGCAACAGGAGCGTGCCCCATGGGCGTGTCATGCTCGGCATGGCGATGAGCCTCATCTTTTGGCTCGCGCCGCTCCAGCTCGTGATCGGCGATCAGCATGGGCTGGACGCCCTCGAATACCAGCCGGCCAAGGTCGCCGCGATCGAGGCCAATTGGGACACGCGCCGCGAGATGCCGCTCGTGCTGTTCGCCATTCCCGATCCCAAGACCGAGAGCAATCTCTATGAGGTTGCCATCCCTGATCTCGGCAGCTTGATCCTGACCCATGAATGGGATGGCGAGGTGCGCGGGCTGAAGTCGTTTGCGTCCGACGACCGGCCCGATCCCGTCATCCCGTTCTTCGCCTTCCGCATCATGGTCGGTATCGGGCTGATCATGATCGCGCTCGGGCTTATCGGCGCGGTGCTGTGGCTCATGGGCCGGCTGTTCACCACGCGGTGGTACTTGCGCCTCATGTCCTGGGCCACGCCGGCGGGCTTCATCGCCGTGCTCTCCGGCTGGTTCGTGGCCGAGGTCGGGCGCCAGCCTTGGGTGGTCTATGGCCTGTTGCGCACCGCAGATGCCGTGTCGCCCGTGCCCGGCAGCAGCGTGTTCACCTCGATCGTCCTCTTCGTTCTCGTCTACGGCATCGTGTTCGGCGCCGGCATCTTCTACATGGCCCAGCTCGTCGTCGCCGGCCCCGAAGCGACGCCACCGCCGCCCAAGGAGGAAGAGGCAGACCTGTCCCACAGACCCATGGCAGCGGCGGGGAATCCATGAGGATCATGAGATGATAGCCACAGCCGTCGACATGAGCCAGGTGCTCCCCATCCTGTTGCCGCTCGTCTGGGCCGCGATCCTGGCGCTCGGCGTGTTCCTCTACGTGCTGCTCGGCGGCTACGACCTCGGACTCGGCGTGCTGTTCCCGCTCGCGCCGTCCGACCACGACCGCGACGCCATGATGGCCTCCGTCGCCCCCTTCTGGGACGGCAACGAAACCTGGCTCGTGCTTGGCGGCGGCGGTCTGCTCGCCGCCTTCCCGCTCGCCTATTCGGTGATGCTGCCGGCGCTCTATATCCCAGTCATCCTCATGCTGCTGGGACTGATCCTGCGCGGCGTCGCCTTCGAGTTCCGCTTCAAGGCCACCCGTCACCGCTGGGCCTGGGACCTCGCCTTTGCCGGCGGCTCGACCGTCGCCGCACTCGTGCAAGGCGGCACGATCGGCGCCTTCGTGCAGGGCTTTGCCGTCACCAACAACCAGTTCTCCGGCGGGCCGTTCGATTGGCTGACGCCGTTCTCCGTGGTCACCGCCATCGCCGTGCTCGCAGGCTATGTGCTCTTGTCCGCGGGCTGGCTCATCATGAAGGCCGACGAGGCCCTGCGCGAATGGGCCTATGGCGTCGCGCGTTGGGCGCTCATTGCCGTCGCCTTGTTCATCGTCGTGTTCAGCATTTGGACGCCGTTACTTCATCCGAACATCGCCGCGCGCTGGTTCTCGCCGGGCAACATCATCATGTTCTGCCCCGTGCCGCTGCTCACCGCGCTCTCCGTCGTCGGCTTGTGGTGGGGCATCAAGGAGCGGCAGCGTTACGCGCCGTTTCTATGGGGCACGGCGATCTTCCTGCTTTGCTATATCGGGCTGGCGATAAGCCTGTTCCCCTACATCATCCCGCCGGACATCACCGTGTGGCAGGCCGCCGCCGCGCCCGAATCCCAGCTCTTCATGCTGTACGGCGCGATCCCCTTACTGCCCATCATCCTGGGCTACACGGCGTACTCTTATTACGCCCTGTGGGAAGCGCCCTCGACCGACGCCTATCACTAGGCCATCGCCTCACCACTTGCCGGCGAGGTCTTTCTGCTCAAGCCGCCGCTTGAGCAGCATGATCTTGCCGTAAGCCTTCTCGATGCGCGTCGCGCGAGATGCGCCCGTCGCACACCGCCTTGAGCAGACCGGCGTGGATCTTCACGCCGATCTCCGGATCGTGCCCCTTGACGTTGGAGAAAATGACGATGTCGGTGCCGGCATTGACTGCCTTTCACGGCGAGCTCCTCCGGCGGGAAAGCGTCACGTACCGCGCCCATCTCCATATCGTCGCTGATGACGACACCGTCGAAGTCGATCCAACTCTTCTCCCTTAGAGCCCGCACCGCCTTGGCCGATAGCGATGCCGGCAGGCCTTCCATATCGCTGAAGCGTGGTTGATAGAGGTGCCCGATCATCACCGCATCGAGCAGCCCCGCTTTGGCGAGACGCTGATAAGGCTCAAGCTCGATCGGGCGCCAGGTCTTGGAGACGTCGGCCAAGGTCTTGTGGCTGTCGGTGGTACTCGATCCGTGACCGGGAAAGTGCTTGGCCACGGTGACGATGTTCGCTTGCCGGTGCGCTTCGATGAAGGCCGTGGCCAGCGCCGTCACCGTATCGGGGTCGGCGCTGAAGCTGCGGTCTCGTGCGCCAATCACCGGATTCCTCGGATTGAGGTTGAGATCGACGACCGGCCCGAGGTTCATGTTGAAGCCCGCGTCCGCGAGTTCCTCCGCCATCTTCGCGTAGAGGTGCTCTGCCCCTTCAGGCGATGCGTAGCTCGGGTTCCGACCGACACTCGCAGCTGACGGGAAATGTTTGTAGCCATTCCTTCCGTCGAGCCGCTGCACCTTGCCGCCTTCCTCATCGACGGCGATGAACGGCACCGGCTTCGAGCGCGCATTGCGCAGATAGGCGGTCAGCGCCTTGAGCTTGTCGGACTTGCCAATGTTCTCCGGGAACAGCACCACGCCGCCGATCACGCCGTCCGCCAACTGCCGGCGCGCGGCGATGACGCCCGCATCCTTCTCGTCGGAGCCGGGAAAACCGACCATGATCATCTGCCCGATCATGCGGTCGAGGCGGGATGTCTCGCATGACGAGTCTGCACCCGCGGGCTGCAGCGTCGATGCCGCAACGCACAAGGCGACGGCTGCGGCGGACATCGCCTTGAGGGACGAGCGGAGGGGGAGAAGCGAGATCATTGGCCGGGTGGGTTTAGGGACGAAATTTGCCGTGATTGTGAATAGACTTGGCCGCCCCTAGGGGAGGAGCTTGAGGGGAGCGCCCAATGCACCGTACCATCTTCACATCCCTGTCCGTCTTTTGCCTTTCCGGCGCGGTGGCAATAGGCGTCGCCTTGGCCGAGCCGAAAGCGCCGACCGAAGAGGAAAACGCCGACGCGAACTTCGCCAAGAGCTTCGTCGGCAAAACCTATTCCGGCGATCTCGAGATCGAGACTTGGTTGCGACTTCGGCGGCGGCCTGGTCGCGCCCCCCATTTGGGTCCATCAGTATCAGCGCGAGGACGGCGCCAATCTCGTGCTGACAAGCCGCGAGATTGCGCCCGCGACGCGGTCCTCGCCGGCGACCTACGTGGTGACCGATGCGCGGATCATATCCAAGCCGTGGAAGGGCTACGCGATCTCCATTGCCTGCATGCAAGGCGACGACTTCACGCTGCGCTTCATTGGGGACGCAAGGGGTCCCCAGGATAATGAATGGTGGACCGACGTCCGCCGTGCCTGGGAGATTTCGCTCGAGACCGGCCAGATGACAGAGACCAAGACCAAGGGCATCAGCTGCACCAACATGTCCTGGGGGCAGTAGCGCCGGGCCCATGAAAGCCGTGCTGAGAGGCCAAGTGATCGCCGAGAGCGACGACATCGTGCATGCCTACGATATCGGGCACGCAACCAGCTATGCCTATTTCCCGCCCGAGCACGTGCGCCTCGAATGGCTGGAAAAGGCGGTGAAGACAGCGTCCGACTTGGCCTGCCCGCACGGCGTGCAGTTCTACGACGTGATCGTCGGCGGCACGCGCCATGGGCGCGCGGCCTGGATTTACCAGGCGCCGCACGGCGACCTCGCACATATCGCCGGCCGCGTCGGCTTCTGGAAGGACGTCGAGGTCGGATAAGGGGACAAGAGTGGACCAGCTCATATTCGTGGTGACGATTCTTGCGGCGCTCGGCTCAGGCCTGCTGGCGGGAAATTTCTTCGCCTTCTCGGTTTATCTGATGAAGGCGCTGTCGCGCCTTTCCGCCGAGCGCGGCGTCGTCGCCATGCAGGCCATCACCACGGCGATCAAGAGCCCCATATTCCTTGTCGTGTTCTTCGGCACCGCGGCGCTTTGCGCCGTATTGTCGGGCGGAGCCATCCTCCACTGGTCGCAGCCCGGCGCCGGCTATCTGCTCGCGGGCAGCCTGTTCTTCCTCATGGGGGCGTTTCCCGTGACCATGCTGCGCAACGTGCCGCTGAACAATCAGCTTGTCGCGGCCACGCCGGACAGCGAGGAAGGCCGCGAATTCTGGAAGCGGTTCCAGGCCTCGTGGGGCCTATGGAACCATTTGCGCACGGTGACGGCGCTCGCGGCGTGCGCGTGCTTCATCCTGGCGCTGGCGCGGGCCGGCAGCCCCTTCGCCGCCGGCGGCTGATCCAGACGCCCAGCCTTCCGCCTATTGCGGAACCTGATGATCCAAGCACGGGACGCAGACGCACTTCTCATCCCAATCCTTGCAGCAGGAGAGATCTTCGTGATGCTCCTTGCAGTAGTCGGAGTGCTTCCAGTGATCGCACCACCTGGTGCACCCCGTGCACATACCCTTGTGCTTGCAGTAGTGGCGGCTGTGCACCTGGATGACAGGGTTTTCCATCAGCCTCTCGAGGCTTGCAGGCAACCTTCCGGCCTCGACCGGCACGGCCGAGCCTTGATTGGCAAATGTCGCAATGAGGAAAAGGCCGAAGACGATTGCGGCCGCTGAGGCGATCAAAGTGCGCATGGCACGCTCCTAAGGAAATCCGACCCCAAGACAAGAATAGCACGCGCTTTCCCAGGCGGGCGCCTTATCTGAAGCAGCCTTACGGGCAGACTGCGCTGCGGCGCGCCGCCTGATCCTTGATGTAGACCGGCTTCGCCGCGAACGAGCGCGACAGGTTGTCGATCCGCGTCCAGCCGTCGAAGGCGCCGTCGTCGTCATAGTCGACCCGGACGAGAACGCCGTTGTCCTCGCCGATACGTGTCGTGTTGGCGTAGCAGATATGCGCCACGAGCCCCCGCGCCAGGCCGGGCTCGCAAAGTTTGTAGGGACGCCCGCAATGCTCTGTGCTCGCCAGCGGCCCGGGCGGCAGCGCGCCCGTCGCCCGGATCAACGCATTGCCGTTGCAGGCAAACCGTCTCTGATCGTAGACCGCCTCGGTCCGCGCCTTGGGCACGGCATAGGGACCTTCGCGGGTCCAAAAACCGATGGACCGGCCGGCAAACGCGGCGTTCTGGACATCGGTGTCGAGGTCCAAGCCGCCGACGCATTTGCCGCCGGCCTTATCCCTGAACCACGTCGTCTCGGTCCAGTTCTGGAAGAGGTTCCACTGCCCCGAATTGTGGAATCGTGACGAGCCGGCATATCCGCGCGACGCCGAAAGCCACGTGAAGTCGATCAGCCCACGCTCCCTCAACAGCATCAACGAGTTGCCGCTGCCATAGGCGCCCACCAGATACCCAGCACCGTTGAGCCTGCGACGTACCACCGTGAAGTACTCGATCATCTTCTTGGCGGTCGCGGTATCAGATCTGTCGAAGTTGAAGTCGACGCCGAAATAGATCGCGGTGTTGGGCGGCTGGCCGACCGCCTGGGCTTGCGCGACCGCCGCACGCGCATCGAGTTCCGCTTCCGTCTTAGCGGAATGCGGCGGATTTGCCGGCCTCGCGCAGTCGGCATCCTTGAGGGTGAACAGCTTGCCCTTCCGCGACAGGGACTTGCCGTGGAATTTGTATTTGCTGCTCGAGAGGTATTGGTAGATCGACAGGACGGCGAACCCGTTGTCGAGGATCGCATCGATCTCGCTACCCGGCTTACCGGGCAAGCCGTTGTCGATGAGCCGCTTGCCCGCCCATTGCGGGCAGCGTCCGTAATAGCGGCCGATTACCTTGACGCCGGCTTCCCGGAGCTCAGGCAGGTAGTCCTTCACGTTTCTCGACGTGTCGATGATGGCGATGCGCCCCAAGTCGTCCTTGGCCGCAGCGCCAAGAGGCGTCAGCAAGATCGCTATCAACAGCAGGGCCGTTCCGTAACGGGGCAACGCGGGTCCTCCTAGGGAGCGAATCTGCCCCGAACCGTTGGTCGAATCGTGGCAACGGTCAAGCGCACGGGCCCCGGCTGAGCTCACTCCCAGGCGGGCGGTTTCTCCTGCGCGCCGAGCTTCATCATGGCCTCACCAAGCGCCGTGACGAAGTCGTTGTAGGTGCCGGTGCCGTAAAGCGGCTCGCCCACATTTACCGTGCATGTTGAACGGCACGAGCACGGTCGAGCCTTTGGGCAGCGCCTTGCCGAGCCCGTGCATGTAGATGGGGATGATGGGCACTTTGGGCCGCGCGCACGCGAGATGCCCGATGCCTTTCTTGAGCGGCCCCAGCGTCTCGGGGTGCCCACGCGATCCTTCAGGAAACAGCACCAGGATCTCGCCGCGGTCGAGCGCCTCCTCGCAAGCCAAAAGCGGGTTGCCGCCCTCCTTGCCGCTGCCGCGCTTCACCGGAATGATGCCGATGATGTTGGTGACGAACCATCCCTTCGCCTTGCTGGTGAAGAAATAATCGACCGCCGCCACGGGGCGGAGCTTGGGCAGCAGGCGCAGCGGCATCAGCGACATCAGCGCCAGCGCATCGAGGTTCGAGTTGTGGTTGGCGGCGAGCACCGCGGGCCCGTCTTTCGGCAGCCGCTCGCGGTTGCGCACCGTGAGGCCGAGCGCGACCAGGATCAGCGCGCGCACCACCACGGCGAAGAACAGAAAGCGCAGCAGCCTGATGAACGGGTTCCGGCTCATAGGCGCCGCCTCATGGCGTGAAGAAATAGCGGAAGAAGTGGAAGAAGGCGGGCGCCGCGTAGGTGAGGCTGTCCACCCGGTCGAGGATGCCGCCATGACCCGGGATCAGCCCGCCGGTGTCCTTGACCCCGAGATCGCGCTTCACCGCCGAGATGGTGATGTCGCCGAGGAATCCCGCGACCCCGATCACCCCGCCGGCCAGCGCCGACCATTGCCAGTCCATAGGCGTGAGATAGGGGCCGAGGCAGGCCGCGACCGCGACCGTGGTCAGCACGCCGCCGATCAGCCCTTCCCAGGTCTTCTTCGGGCTCACCTTCGGCGTCACCTTGTGGCGGCCTATGAGCTTGCCCCAGGTATATTGCGCCACGTCGTTGAACTGGGTGAGCACCACGACGAAGAACAGAAGCCCGACGCCGCCGGCGACCGGGTTGTTGACCTCGCCCGACACGAGCAGCATGGCCAGGTGGCTCAAGGCGAATACGGTCAGCATCAGCCCCCAGGAGAGCGTGCCCACCGCGCGCAAGAAGCCTTGCGTGTCCCCGCGCAACGCCATCAGCGCCGGGAAGAACAGGAACAGCCACACCGGCACGAACACGATGAACATGCCGTACCAGTCGGTCGCCGCCCAGTAATACTGGATGGGAATGGCGAGATAGGCGAACAGCAAGAGCCCGCGGTCGATGCGCCGTGTCGGGATCAGCGACAGATATTCTTTCAGCGCCAGATACGAGATGGAGGCGAGGAAGACGATGGCCACCGTCGTGTTGACGGCGATGGCGAAGGTGAACGCGCCGATCATCCACCACCAGGATTCCGTGCGGTGCACCAGCTCCTCGTAGCGCTCGGCGGGGCCGCGTAGACGCAAGCCCCACACGATGAGCGAGGCGACGACGAGGACCGCCCACACGCCGGCGGTGGCGGTGACCACAGGCTGCGGCAAGCCGAAGACGATGGTCATGGGGCCTCGGCGACGATGCGGCGCGCGCGGTTGACCACGGTGCGTGCTGACAGCGCGAGCAGGAGGGCGAGATAGATGCTCGTCCACAGGCCCGGCGCGAAGCCGATGCCGATGAGGACGGCGAGTAGCCCGAAGGCGAAGGCGCGGTCGCTTTTTCCCAGCGGCCCGTCATAGCAGCGCGACGATTTGATGAGCGGCCCGAGCGCCCCCGCCATCTCGCCGATGATGCCGGCCACCACCACGAGCGCCACGAGGCCTGCGCTGACCCCGGGAATCAGCGCGAACGGGAGGTAGAGCGCCGCGTCCGAAATCACGTCCGACAGCTCGTTGAGCACGGCCCCGTGCGCAGTCGCCTGGTCATGCTCCTTGGCCATGATCCCGTCGATGGCGTTGAGCGCCATACGCGCGAACAAGCGTCACCGGAACACGAGCAACGGCAGTGCCGCGCCGGGTGCAAGTGCAATCCACGCGCCTTGCACGACGCTGAGAAGAAGCGCGGCAATTGTGACTCCATTGGCAGTGACGCCCGCGCCTGCCAGCGACGCGGCGGCCGGGCGTAGCAGTGCCTGAAACTTCGGCTTCAGATCGTAGATGGTAGCCAGGGCGCTGTGCTCCCTCGAAACATGCCGTTGAAATTACGCCGGTTGCCCGCCTGGAGAATATCGCATGATTCGAGGCGCCGGCTCGGCAAGAGCGGCATCAATGCGCCATGTCTGCAGGATTGCGGATGCGACGCGGAATGACTCTTGGCCATTGCTCTTGGGCCGTTCATGACCTATGCGGACATCGCGCGGCGTCCCAGAGCCCGTTCGCACATGTGGTTCCATAGGATGAGGTGGCATTGTGATTACCAAAGTTAGTGGCGATATTCTCTTGAGCGATGCGCAGGCTATTGCCCACGGCGTAGCCCCGCATGACCACTTCGACCAAGGCCTCGCGCTTGCTTTGCGAGAACGTCACCCCGCGATGGCGAAGGATTTCCGTCACTATTGCCACCAGGAAAACCCGAAACCCGGGCACGCCTGGCTCTGGGCAGGGCCGGAGCGGGTCGTCATCAATCTCATGACCCAGGAACCGGCGCCCGATAACAAAGCTCATCCCGGGAAGGCAACGGCGCATAATGTCAGTCATGCCCTCAAGGCGCTGCGCGGCATCCTTGAGAAGGAGGGCATCTCCTCCGTGGCCTTGCCCAAACTGGCAACGGGCGTTGGCGGTCTCGAATGGAGTGATGTCGAGCCGCTCATCGAGAGTCATCTCGGCGATCTGGGTATTCCCGTGATTGTCTACGAGACCTACGAGCCAGGCAAAAAGGCTGCCGAGGCCCTCTAGAACACAGGCTGCGGCCGCGCTTGGGTGGCTCAGCGCATCCAATTCACACAGAAGAATATCAGAGCCGCGAGCCCCGCGGCAGACGGCACCGTGATGGCCCACGCCGCGACAATGCCCACAAAGTGCGATCGGCGCACCAGCTTGCGGCGCCGCACCTCATCCGGCGAGGCAAGCACGCCACGGCGAACCTGCTTGTAGCGCTTGTGCGTCCTGATGTAGTTCCGCCGGCGGCGGCTGTTGACCGTGTAGTACTCGCGGAAGAAGCCGACGCCGAACACCGCGCCGACGACGATATGGGTGGTCGACACCGGCAGGCCGAGCTGCGAGGCGACGAGCACGGTCAGCGCCGCGGACAGCGCGACGCAGAAGGCGCGCATCGGGTTCATCTTGGTGATCTGCTCGCCGACGACGCGCACGATGCGCGGGCCGAACAGGAAGAGGCCGAGGCTGATGCCCAACGCGCCGATCAGCATCACCCAGAACGGCACGCCGACTTGGCTTGCCAGCGCGCCAGACGTCGCGCTGTTGAGGATCGCGGCGAGCGGTCCGACGGCGTTGGCCACGTCGTTCGAGCCATGGGCAAAGGAGAGCAGCGCCGCCGAGCAGATCAGCGGCAGGTGGAACAGCTTCCGCAAAGCCTGATTGCGGTTCTCCATGCCGGCAGACTGGCGGCGCACCCAAGGCTTCGCCGCGAGATAAGAGAGGGCAAAGACCAGGACGGTGATCGTGGCGAGCGCAGGGAATTCCGGCTTCCACACATGATTGAAGCCCTTCACCAGGAGATAGGCGGCGAAGGTGGCGGCCATGATCGCGACCAGCAGCGGCACCCATCGCCTGGCCGCGGCGATCTTGTCCTCCTGGTAGATGAGATTGACCTTGATGAAGGCGAGGAGCGACGCCGCGACGACGCCGCCGATCAAGGGCGACATCAGCCAGCTGAAGAAAATCGACGCCACCACGAACCAGTCGACGACATTGGCGCCGACAGCTGCCACGCCGGCACCTAGCACCCCGCCGACGATGGCGTGGGTCGTCGACACCGGCGCGCCGAAAAACGTGGCGAGATGCACCCACAGCGCCGAGGCGAGCAGCGCCGACATCATGATCCACACGAACGTCTCGGCATTGGGGACGAGCGCCGGATCGATAATGCCTTTGGAGATCGTCTCGACCACATCGCCGCCGGCGATCAGCGCGCCAGCGCACTCGAAGATGGCGGCGATGACGAGCGCGCCGGTCATGGTCAGCGCCCGCGCGCCGACCGCCGGACCGACATTGTTGGCCACGTCGTTGGCGCCGATGGTGAGCGCCATGTAACCGCCGATCACCGCGGCGGCGACCATCAGGAAGCTGTTCTGCGCCGGCCCGATCTGCGAGATGGCCAGCACGCCGGCGATGGCCAGGAAGAGCAGCGCCACGCCGACCGCGAGACGGTTGCGCGAGACCGCCCGCGTCGCCTCTTCCAGGCGCTCGATCTTGCGGAGGTCCTTGTCGAGCGAGGTCTTGCGGACCCGGGCCACGCCAACGGCCGGCGCCTCTTCGTCCCGCAATGTCATGGATGGATTGCCCTTGAGATCCGTCACAGCACGGTCATAGGGGCTCTAAGGCGAGGCCACAACTGCGCCCTGCCGTTCGCCACAGCTTTTCACGCAAAGGGTGGAAAGCGGCCCGCAGGCTGGTATCAGCCCTGGCTGGCAAAGTCCCGCAAGACCGCCGCAAGTTGTGCGTCGCGGACGATGGACGCCGCGTTGTCCGGTGCGACCCACATGGCTTTGCGGGACGGCTTTTCCGGCCAATTGAGCGCCTGGCAACGGGTCTTGAGCGCGTAGACGTCGACGCTGCACTTGGCCCACGAGAACAGGTGGAAGCGCTTGGTATAGAGGAAGCTGCCGATCGGCTCGGGGCTGATATCGCCCTCCACCCCCGCCTCCTCGAACGCCTCTTGCGCCGCGAGCTCCGCATCCGCCACCCCCGGCTTCGGCCAGCCTTTGGGGATGGTCCAATGGCCGCGGCCGCGCGTGGTGATCAAGAGGACCAAGGGTCCGCTCGCCGTCTCGACGACGGGCAGCGCTCCGACTTGTTTCAGGGGTGGGCTCATTGCGGCGGTGTTTGCGCGCGCACTCCGGCGAATTCGTGGCAAGGAAATTCTACGGCGGGATGGCCTCTTGCTCGGGCAGATCGCTGCGCGGCCGCTGCGAGGCGGAACGCCGGTTATGCTTCCCAAGTAATCCAGGATCGCAGAGACCTGCTCGGTCGAGAACTGGATCTGAGGCATGTCCTGGTGCCGCGAGCCCATGCCTTCCGCGAACCCGCTCTCCAACTCTTGGATGGGAAACCGGCGATAGACGTCCCGAAGCGGCGGCGCTTTCGCCAAGGGGCTGTCGCCGGTCGCGGTGATGGAATGGCAACGCGCGCAGTACTTATCGAGGATCGCCTTGCCTCGTTTGCAGGACCAGCGGTCTCCGTAGCGAACGCGCTCCCCGCGTGAGCGATTGGGAGCGCGAGGCAGGCGAGCATGCAACAAATTCGCGTGCGCTTTCTTGGCATGGCCGGCCTCCAAAAGCAGGCGTGAGCGCAGACAGAGGAACATATCGGCCGCCGAACATCCAGGGCTTGGACGGACATCGCAAGTGCCCTAATTCGACTGCACTTGCGCCAACAGCGCTTCGACCTTCGGCATCATCTTCCCGACGATGACGGCGACACCTTTGCCGTTGGGGTGGAGGCCGTCTTTCTGCATCAGCCCGTCATTGAGCGCGGCGCCATCGAGAAAGAACGGGTAGAGCAGAACGTCGTACTTGGCCGCGAGATCGGAATAGATCGCGCGGAACGACTCAACATACTCCTTCCCCAAATTGCGCGGCGCCTCCATGCCGGCGAGCAGCACCTTCAGCCCTTTCCCTTGCGCCTTCTCGATGATCTTGGCGAGCGCTGCCTCGGTCCCCTCAGGCGGCAGGCCTTGCAGCGCATCGTTGGCCCCGAGTTCCACGATCACGGCGCTGGCATCCTCGGGCAGCGCCCAGTCGAGGCGCTGCAATGCGGCCGTGGCCGTGTCGCCCGACACGCCGGCATTGATGATCCTGACCTTCTGACCCTTGGCCTTCAGCGCCGCCTGGAGCTGCGCCGGGAAGGACTGGTTCTGCGGCAGGCCGTAGCCGGCGGTGAGGCTGTCGCCCAGCGCCACGATGACGGTCTCGCCCGGCTCGGCGCGCGCGGCCTGGAGGCCAACCGAAAGGAGCAGGGCTGCGGCGACAAGGCTCAGACAGCGATTGCGAAGTTTCATCTTTTCGACCTGTTTGCCATTCTCTAATGCGGCTACCCTTGTCCTATCCTGCCCAGCCGGTGATTCCCAAACCATGGATCAGCCCTTGAAACAGCGCCCTGCGATTGAGCTCGACGGCGTGCACGTCACGCTGCCCTCGCGCGCCGGCGCGGTCGCCATCCTGCGCGGCATCGATCTAGCGGTGCCGTCGGGCGAAGCTGTGGCGGTTGTGGGCCCCAGCGGCTCGGGCAAATCCACCCTTCTCATGGTCATCGCCGGGCTCGAGCGCGCCACCGCCGGCCGCGTTGCGGTCGTCGGCACCGATCTCGGCCCCCTCGACGAAGACGGCTTGGCCCGGCTTCGTGCCGCCAATATCGGCATCGTGTTCCAATCCTTCCACCTCGTGCCGACCATGACGGCCATCGAGAACGTGGCGCTGCCGATGGAATTCCTCGAGCAGGACGACGCCTTCACGGTCGCCCGCGAAGCTCTGGCGGAGGTCGGGCTCTCCCATCGCGAGTCGCATTTCCCGGGCCAGCTCTCCGGCGGCGAGCAGCAGCGCGTCGCCATCGCCCGGGCGCTCTCCACCAAGCCCACCTTGATCCTCGCCGACGAGCCTACCGGCAATCTCGATCTCGCCACCGGCGCATCTGTCATGGACCTCCTGTTCACGCTCAAGGAGAAGACCGGCGCGACGCTCCTCCTCATCACCCATGACAGCACGCTTGCCAAGCGCTGCGACCGCATTGTGAGCCTCGCCGACGGCCGCATCGTCAAGGACGGCGCCAAACGCCGCGTGGCCGCCTCGTGACGGCTGCGGCGACAACGGCGCACGCGCCGGCCCGGCGATTGAAGCTTCCGCTTGCGCTCACCATCGCGCTCCGCGAGCTGCGCGCAGGCGCCGGCGGGCTGACTGTCTTCGTGTTGTGCATCGCCCTCGGCGTCGCCGCCGTGGCGGCGATCGGATCGCTGGCGGCGGCTTTCGACGCCGCGCTCGCCCAGCAGGGGCGCCAGCTGATCGGCGGCGACCTTTCCTTCGAGCTGATCCACCGCCAGGTGAACGACGAGGAGCGCGCGGCGCTCGAGGCCTTGGGTCAGATCAGCGAGTCGGCGAGCTTCCGCGCCATGGCCCGGGCGCCCGACGGCAAGGCCGCCCTTGTCGAGGTCAAGGCCGTCGATGCGCCCTACCCGCTCTATGGCGAGGTCGTGGTGCTGGCGCCGAAAGATGCCGGCCCCTTGTGGCGGAAGCCGGACGTGGTGCTGGCCCAGCCCATCCTGCTCGGCCGGCTCGGTCTCAAGATCGGCGATTCGTTCAAGATCGGCGAGGCCACCGTCACCATCGGCGGCACGCTCGGCGAGCAGCCTGACCGCCTCGCCGACCGGCTGTCCTACGGGCCGAAGCTCCTGATGTCGCGTGCCACGCTGGCCAAGACGGGGCTGGTGCAGCCCGGCAGCCTGATCCGCTGGACCTATCGCGTGAAGATGCCGGAAGCCGTCGCCGCCGATCGCGACGAGCTCATGGCCGCGCGCAAGTCGATCGAGACGAAGTTCCCGCAATCCGGCTTCGCCATCCACGATTGGACCGACCCGGCGCCGTCGCTGCGGCGCGACGCCGACCGCTTCACCCAGTTCATCAACTTTGTGGGTTTGACCGCGCTCCTTCTCGGCGGGATCGGCGTCGGCAACGCCATCCAAAGCTACATGGCGAAGAAGCGCGAGATCATCGCCACCTTCAAATGCCTCGGCGCCACGAGCCGGCTCGTGCTCAACGTCTATTTGATCCAGGCCCTGCTGCTCGCCACCATCGGCATCGTCATCGGCCTGGTGCTCGGCGCCTTGGCGCCCAGCCTCATCGCCACGCTCTATGCCGACACGCTTCCCATCGTACTTGCCGTCGAGCCCCATCCCGTGCCGCTCCTCGTCGCCGCGCTCGCCGGCCTCCTCACCATGGTGCTGTTCGTGCTGTGGCCCTTGGGGCGCGCCAGCCGCATCTCGCCCGCCGTGCTCATGCGCGCACTTCTCACCGAAGAGCGCGAGCGCTCCGCCCTGCCCTTCGCCGTTGCTTCCGCCGCCGCCGGGCTAGCGCTGTTTGCGCTCGCCATCGCTGCGTCCGAGGAGCGCCTGGTCACCGCCGCCATCTCCGGCGGCATCGTGCTCGCTTTCGTGCTGTTGCTCGGCTTCGGGGTCTTGGTGCAGCGTTTTGCCGGCCGCTTCCGCCGCACCAAGCCGCCCGCCTGGGGCTTGGCGCTCGCGAGCATCGGCGCGCCGGGCTCGCTCGCCCGCTCCATCGCCGTCTCGCTCGGCTTAGGCCTAGGCCTTCTCATCGCCGTGGCGCTGATCCACCACTCGCTGCTCACCGAGATTGAAAGTCATGTAGAGATCGACGCGCCCGCCTATTACTTCCTCGACGTCGAGCCTCAAGATCTCGCTGCCTTCCAAGACACCGCCAAGGCCATCGCGCCGGAGGCGAAGCTCGACGACGCGCCCATGCTGCGCGGCCGCATCGTGGCGCTGAACGGCGTGTCGGTGGACCAGGTGGAGGTCTCGCCGGACACGCGCTGGGTGCTCGCCGGCGACCGCGGCCTGACCTACACCGACAGCATCCCTGGCTCATCGACCATCGAGGAGGGCGAATGGTGGCCGAAGGGCTATTCGGGGCCGCCACTCGTCTCCTTCGACGGCGAGCTCGCCAAGGGGCTGGGCCTGAAGCTCGGCGACAAGATCACCGTCAACATTCTCGGCCGCAATGTCGAGGCGAAGGTCGCGAGCCTGCGCAAGATCGATTGGGAGTTGCTCGCCATCAACTTCGTCATGGTGTTCTCGCCCAACACGCTTGAAGACGCGCCGCACCGGCTGGTCACCACGCTCGAGCTGCCGAAAGGCACCGCGCCCGAGCAAGAGGCCAAGATCATTCAGTCTCTGGCCGAGCGCTTCCCGCTGGTGACCGCCATCAAGATCGGCGACATCGTCGACGCGGCAAAGGCCATGCTCGCCAAGCTCATGACCGCGATCCAGGCGACGGCCGGCTTCACGCTTCTGATCGGCGCCGCGGTCCTCGCCGGCGCGGTGTCCGCCGGCCAGCAGCGGCGGAAGTATATCGCCGTGCTCTATAAGACGCTTGGCGCCACGCGCGGCCGCATCGTCAGCGCCGAGCTGCTCGAGTTCGGCGCGCTCGGGCTGGCCACCGCGCTCCTCGCCACCCTCATCGCCACCATCACCGCGTGGGCGCTCTGCACCTTCGCCTTCGACATCAAATTCGTGTTCGACCCGCTGGCCGCGGTCCAGACGGTCGTCCTGGCGCTTGCCCTGGTGCTCGCCGTAGGCGCCATCACCACCTGGCGGGTGCTGTCGGTGAAGGCCGCCCCCTATTTACGGGCGGAGTGAGGCGATTCCGCCCACCCTGGACACGGTGTCTTCATCTTGCGGAACTAACCTCAAACCACCATATTCCTAGCCAAATTGGCTCTCTGACCAACGTTCAGCAAAGGGATTCTCTTACATGGCGGAACTCGACAGACGGTATGGGCAGGGCGCGGCGGTCGGACGCGCGGAAGCGATCGACCAAGGCCTGCGCGCCTACATGCTCCGCGTCTACAACTACATGGCCTCAGGCGTCGCCCTCACCGGCATCGTCGCCTGGCTGACCTACCAGGCCGCCGGCGGCGACGCGATCCAGGTCTCCGGCAAGGCCATCACCGGGCTGACCGGCTTCGGCCAGGCCCTGTTCAGCCTGCCCGGCATGCTCATCCTGTTCGCCGGCACGCTCGGCTTCGTGTTCCTCATCAACGGCATGATCAACCGCCTGCAGACCGGGCAGGCGTTCCTGCTGTTCCTGGGGTTTGCCGCGCTGTTCGGGCTGCTGTTGTCGTCGATCTTCATCAGCTTCACCGGCGCCTCGATCACGCGGGTGTTCTTCATCACGGCCGCATCCTTCGGCGGACTCAGCCTTTATGGCTACACCACGAAGACCGATCTCTCGCCGATGCGCGCGTTCCTGGTCATGGGGTTGATTGGCATCATCATCGCCATGGTGGTGAACTTCTTCCTGGTCAGCTCGGCGCTTCAGTTCGCCATCTCGGTGATCGGCGTCCTCATCTTTGCTGGCCTCACCGCCTACGACACCCAGCAGATCAAGGAGATGTACAGCGTTAACGACGACGGCACCGTCGCCGGCCGCAAAGCCGTGATGGGGGCGCTTCGTCTCTATCTCGACTTCATCAACCTGTTCATGTTCCTGCTGCAGCTGTTCGGCAGCCGCCGCTAAGCGACGCCGGAAGCGCAAACAACAAAGGCCCCGGCGTCCGCGCCGGGGCCTTTTCGTTGCTGCTTCGAACCGGCACACCCGGTTGAAAATCGGCGCAGCATCTCTACCTACCGCGCTAGTGGTGGGCATCCCTCCCCGCCACAGGTTCCCCCCATAAGGAACCGGAGAAGCCCCGAGCCCCCCGTCTCCGGGGCTTCTTCTTTATGTGCGGTCAGGCCTCGACGAGGCGCAAGCCTTTGTCCAGCGCGCGGAGCACACGGGAGAGATCGTGGCCGCGCTTCAGAATGAGGCCGGTCGCGGCGATCACGCTATAAGCGCCCTGGCGCCTGGCGAGCTTCGGCGCCTTCTCGATCCGGTAGAGGGGGATCTCCGAAGACCGCCGGAAAACCGAGAACACGGCCTTCTCCTTCAGCGTGTCGATGGCGTAGTCGCGCCATTCGCCGTCCGCAACTTTGCGGCCGTAGACATTGAGGATTTGGGTGAGTTCCTGGCGGTTGAACGAAATGCCGCCGCGCCGGGATGCGGTGTCGGAAGGATGAGGATCGCCGCCAGCCTTGCGGGCCAGCGGCAAGACTATGGGTTCCGTTTCGCTCAAGTCGCGCCTCCTGTAACGGAACCTTCATGATGACCGCACGCCCGCGGAAATTCAAGCCGCACGGCCGGTCGCACGGGCTGTAACATAACGAAACATAATTCACAGTTCCGCCCTAGTTCAGCCCACGGCACGCCCCAAAAACCCGTATGATCAGCGTTGTTGCCTCTCGGCCCGGTCCAAATAGAGAGGCTTCGGAATCTCAGCCCCCCAGCCCCCCCGGGGTCTTCTCTCGGACCGGGCCAGTTCCTTTGTAAGGCCACACAAACGGGCCGGCGCAAGCCGGCCCTTTTGCTTTTTGGGAGGTGTCGGAGGCGAGGCGCCTGACGGGGCGCCTACATCCCTTTGTTCTGCTCGTACTCGGCGGCGCCGAGAATCGGCCCGGTGTTCTGAACCTGGAGCAGCGCCACGAGGCAGTCGCCGCCGATGGCATGCAGATCCTTGAGCGGCAATCTGAGCGTCATCTTCTCGCCCTTCCACATGCCGATCGGCGTGAGCTCGCTCACCGGATGCGTATAGGTGATCGTCCTGCCGTGGTTCTCCCCGCGTTTGATGGAGACGGTCTCCTTGTCCTTGGCGACGGCAAGCCAGATCGTCGCCTCGCGGAGATCGGAAGTTTCGGGCGCCGCGCCGACATCGATGACCAGGCTATTGCCCTCGGCGCGCATGGAGACCGGCACCTCCACATCCTTGAGGCGTTTGCGCACGTTCCGCATCGCCATCTCGATCGCCGCTTCGTTGGCGCCGTTCACATGGGTGATGCCGTCGACCACGAGTTGCGGCGTGTACACGCGGCCGTCGCCGCGCGAGCGCGCATAGTCGCGCTGGCGTTCGCTGTTCTCCGGGCTCGACAGCGTGTCGCGCCAGCCGAGATAGTTCCAGTAGTCGACCGCGAAGGAGAGCGTGATCACGCCCGGCTTGTCGCCATACTGCGCAAGCAGCGCATCCGCCGGCGGACATGACGAGCAACCTTGGCTGGTGAACAGCTCGAGCAGGATGGGTTTACCCGACGGCTCCGCTTGGCCTGGAGCCGACTGCCCAAATAAGGCAAGGGCGCCCGCGCAAAGAGCGAAAAAGGTGATCGGCCTCATGTCCCTAGCATGCCGCAACCGGCCGAAGATTTCCGGCAAAAAAGCCTCGCGAAGAGTCACAACTGAGTGACCTACGCCGCTTGGCGCGCGAGCGACCGGAGCACGTAGTGCAGAATCCCGCCATTCCGGAAGTAGTCGAGCTCATCGAAGGTGTCGATCCGCACCTTGAGCGGCACGGCCCGCGTCTCACCGCCCGGATAGGTGATGCCGGCCTCAATGATCTGGCCCGGTTTGATCTCGCTCAAGCCCCGCAAACTGACCGTCTCGCTTCCCGTTAACCCAAGCTGTTCCCAGGACATGCCTTCGGCGAACACGAGCGGCAGCACGCCCATGCCGATCAGGTTCGAGCGGTGGATGCGCTCGAAGCTCTGGGCGATCACCGCGCGCACGCCCAGAAGCCGCGTGCCCTTGGCCGCCCAGTCGCGCGACGACCCTGTTCCGTATTCCTTGCCGGCGAACACCACGAGCGGCACGCCTTCGGCCGCGTAGCGCATGGCCGCGTCGTAGATCGCCATGCGCTCTTCGGACGGGTGATGCACGGTGACGCCGCCTTCGACACCCGGCACCATCTGGTTCTTGATGCGCGTGTTGGCGAAGGTGCCGCGCATCATCACCTCGTGATTGCCGCGCCGCGAGCCGTAGGAGTTGAAGTCGTGCACGGCGACGCCATGCTCGGTGAGGTACCGGCCGGCAGGGCTGTCCTTCTTGATCGCGCCCGCGGGCGAGATGTGGTCGGTGGTGATGGAATCGAGGAACAGGCCGAGGATGCGCGCGTTATCGACGTCGGTCACGGAATCCGGCTCGACGGACATCCCGGCAAAGTAAGGCGGCTCCTGCACATAAGTGGATGTCTTGTCCCACCCATAGGTGAGCCCGCCCGCGACCTCGATCGCGCGCCATTCGGGATCGCCGCGGAACACGTCGCCATAGCGCTCCTTGAACATCGACGTCTTCACGGCCTTGCGCACGAGCTTGGCCACCTCTTTCGACGACGGCCAGATGTCCTTGAGGTAGACGGGGCCGTTCTTGCCTATGACCCAACGGCTGCGTTGCAAGATCGATCATCATCGAGCCGGCAAGCGCATAGGCCACCACGAGCGGCGGCGAGGCGAGATAGTTGGCGCGGACGTCGTGATTGACCCGGCCCTCGAAATTACGGTTGCCCGACAGCACCGCGGCGACCGCCAGCCCATGCTCGTGGATGGTGTGTGAGATCTCCTCCGGCAGCGGCCCGGAATTGCCGATGCAGGTGGTGCAGCCATAGCCCACGAGATTGAAGCCGAGCTTGTCGAGATCGTCTTGCAGGTCGGCCTTCGCCAAATAGTCGGTCACGACTTGCGAGCCCGGCGCCAACGACGTCTTCACCCAAGGCTTGACGGAAAGTCCGTGCTTCACGGCGTTGCGGGCGAGCACGCCGGCGCCCACCATCACATAGGGGTTCGACGTGTTGGTGCAGGAGGTGATGGCGGCGATAACCACGTCGCCGTGACCGAGATCGAAATTCTTGCCTTGCACCGGCACGCGCTTCGTGGCCTCGGCCCCCTTGCCGTATTCCTTGTCGAGCACCTCGGCGAAGGCGGGCGCCGCCTGGTCGAGCGGCACGCGGTCTTGCGGGCGCTTGGGCCCGGCGATCGACGGCACCACGTCGCCAAGATCGAGCTGGAGCGTGTCGGTAAACTCCGGATCGGGCGTCTTGTCCTTGCGGTAAAGCCCTTGCGCTTTCGCATAGGCCTCGACCAGGGCGATACGCGAATCCTTGCGCGCGGTCGCTTCGAGATAAGCGAGCGTCTCCTTGTCGATGGGGAAGAAGCCGCATGTCGCGCCGTATTCCGGCGCCATGTTGGCGATGGTGGCGCGGTCCTCAAGCGGCAAGTGGTCCAGCCCTTCGCCGTAGAACTCCACGAACTTGCCGACCACGCCCTTCCGCCGCAGCATCTCCGTCACGGTCAAGACGAGGTCGGTGGCGGTGACGCCTTCGCGCAAGCTCCCGGTGATCCGGAAGCCGACCACTTCGGGGATCAGCATGGAGATCGGCTGGCCGAGCATCGCCGCCTCCGCCTCGATGCCGCCCACGCCCCAGCCGAGCACCGAGAGCCCGTTGACCATGGTGGTATGGCTGTCCGTGCCGACCAGCGTGTCGGGGAAGGCGAGCTTCGTGTCGCCATCCTCTTTCTTGGTCCACACCGTCTGGGCGAGATATTCGAGATTGACCTGGTGGCAAATGCCGGTGCCAGGCGGCACCACGCGGAAATTGTCGAACGCGCCCGCGCCCCAGCGCAGGAACGCGTAGCGCTCGCGGTTCCGCTCGTACTCCTTGTCGACGTTGACCTGGAACGCCATGCCGGAGCCGAACGCATCGACCATCACCGAGTGATCGATGACGAGATCGACGGGCGCCAGCGGGTTGATCTTGTGCGCGTCGCCGCCGAGTGCGGTGACAGCGTCCCGCATGGCGGCAAGATCGACCACGGCCGGCACGCCGGTGAAGTCCTGCATCAGGACCCGCGCCGGGCGAAAGGCGATCTCGCGATCGCTTCTTTTCTCCTTCAGCCAGTCCGCGACCGCGCGGATGTCGTCGGCGGTGACGCTCCGCCCGTCCTCATGGCGCAGCAGGTTTTCGAGCAGCACTCTGAGAGAGAACGGCAGCCGGCTGATGCCCTCGAGCCCGGCGGCTTCGGCCGCCTTGAGATCGAAATAGTCGTATTCGCGCTTGCCGACTTTAAGCGTGCGCCGGCACTTGAAACTGTCGAGCGAGGTGGTGGCCGCCGATGTCAATGAAGTCTCCTTCGAAGCCCCGAAAAAAGGGGAATGTCCCAGCAAATGAGCATGCAAGGGCACGGCCAACGGCCGCGAGAAACGCCATCATCTCGCGCCAGGCCGCCCTTGGCTTTTGGATGCGTGCTCTTCGAGGCACTATAAAAGCCCTTGCGGCGACGAGACAATGACGCGAAGAGACGCCCCTAGGCCTTTCGGAGCCCAGCCCCGCCCCAGCTCTGCGTAAGATTCATGCAATTTCCCTTCAAGGTCAGCCTATCGGCCCACGACATCGCCTGTGAGCGGGGCGGCAGGACCCTGTTTCAGGGGCTGAGCTTCACGCTCGCGCCGGGCGAGGCGCTGCTTGTCAGCGGGCCGAACGGAGCGGGCAAGACGAGCCTGTTGCGGCAACTGGCGGGGCTATTGCCCTTGACTGCCGGGCAGCTCAGCGTCACCGGCACGGACGAAGATCTCCCCGTGGCCGAGTTCTGCCACGCGATCGGCCACCTGAACGCCACCAAGACGGCGTTGACCGTGCGTGAGAACCTCGCCTTCTGGGCCGACTTCCTGGGTGAAGGGCACGGCGATCTCGAAGGCGCGCTCGCCGCTTTCGGGCTAACAGCCCCTTGCCGCGTTTCCGGCCGGGCTTCTCTCCGCCGGGCAAAGGCGGAAGCTGGCCCTGTCCCGCCTCTACGCCGCGCCCCGTCCGATCTGGCTCCTTGATGAGCCTTCCGTGTCCCTCGACGCCCATGCCGTGACCCGGCTCGACGGCGCCATCCGCGACCACTTGAAGTCCGGCGGCATCGCCGTCGTCTCGACCCACGTGCCGCTCAAGACGAAGTTCGATCACGAACTCGCCCTCGGCTCAGGACGGGCCGCATGAGAACGGCGCTTGCCCTTCTCGCCCGGGACGTGAAGCTTGCCTGGCGCGAAGGCGGCGCCGTCGGCGTGGCGCTCGGCTTCTATCTCATCGTCGTCGTCATCACGCCGCTCGGGCTCGGGCCGGACCTCAATCTGCTCGGCCGCATCGCACCCGGAATCCTGTGGGTCGGACTCCTGCTCGCGGCGCTGCTCTCGGCAGGCCGCATCTTCGAGAACGATTACGAAGACGGCACGCTCGACGTGCTCGCGACCGGGCCTTTGCCGCTTTCCGTCGTCGCCGGCATCAAGTGCCTCGCCCATTGGCTCTCCACTTGTATCCCGCTGGTGCTGCTCGCGCCCGTCCTCGGCCTCCTCCTCAATCTTCCCATGGGCACGTTCCCCTCGCTCGGGCTCGCCATGTTGGCCGGCACGCCCGCGGTGAGTTTCGTCGCCGGCATCGGCGCGAGCCTGACGCTTGGGCTTCGCCGGAGCGGCCTGCTGCTCGCGCTGCTCGTCATTCCGCTCTACGTCCCGATCCTGATTTTCGGCGTGTCCGCCGTCACCCCCTATGTCAGCGGGCCCAATTCCGTCTGGCAGCCCCTCCTCATTCTGTGCGCGCTCAGCCTCGCCAGCGTGGTGCTCGCGCCCCTCGCCGCCGCCGCCGCGCTCCGCTCGGCGCTTCGATAGGCCTCATTTGCGCTTCCTCACCAAAGCCACTAGATCATCGCCATGATCAGCCTCGCCAATCCCTCGCGCTTTTTGAGCCTTGTCGACCGCGTCGTCCCGTGGCTCAGCGCGCTCGTGGTGATCCTGCTCGGCATCGGCCTCTATATGTCGTTGTTCGTGGCGCCGCCCGACTATCAGCAGGGCGAGACGGTCAAGATCATGTTCGTCCACGTGCCGGCGGCCTGGCTCGGCATGTTCGGCTACACGCTGATCGCCATTGCCGCGCTCGGCACGCTGATCTGGCGCCACCCCCTCGCCGACGTCGCCGCCAAGACCGCCGCCCCCATCGGCGCCACCTTCACCTTCATCGCCCTGGTCACCGGCTCGCTCTGGGGCAAGCCTATGTGGGGCACCTATTGGGTGTGGGACGCGCGCCTTACCTCCATGCTCATCCTGTTGCTGCTCTATCTCGGGCTGATCGCCTTATGGCAGGCCATAGACGAGCCGGGCCGCGCCGGGCGCGCCGCCGCGATCCTGGGTCTGGTCGGCGCCATCAACATCCCGATCATCAAGTTCTCGGTGGATTGGTGGAACACGCTGCATCAGCCGGCGAGCGTATTTCGCATGGGCGGCTCAACGATCGATCCATCGCTGCTCACGCCGCTCTTCGTCATGGCGGCCGGATTCACGGCGCTGTTCGTGCTGCTGCATCTCATCGCCATGCGCGCCGAGATCCTGCGCCGCCGCGTGCACGCGCTCCAGCAGACCCAAGTCGAGCGCGCCGCCCTGGCCGAAGCGTAGAACGAGACCCATGCTCGACCTCGGTACGCACGCAAGCTTCATCATCGCCGCTTATGGCGTGACCTTCATCGCCGTCGGCGCGCTCGTACTCGCCACCCTCGCGGACGACCGCAACCAGCGGCGTAAACTTGCCGAGCTCGAGCGTCTCGGCATCAGGCGCCGCTCTGCAAAAGCGCCACCGAGCCCAACCGTCAAGACGCTGGCCAAGCCGAAAACCGCAAAGGCCCCGACGAAGCGAAAATCTGCGACGCCGCGCGCCGGGAAGGCACGCTCATGACGGCGAAGACCAAGGTGGCAAAACCTAAAGCGGCAAAGCCACGAGTGGCAAAGACCGAGCAGAAGGCGACGCAACCACGTCCGCTCCGCCGCTGGGGCGTCGCTCTGCCCTTCATCATCTTCGTGAGCCTTGCCGGTTTATTCTGGTACGCGCTCCACACCGGCGACCCGTCGCGGCTCCCCTCGGCGATGATCGGCAAGCCCGTGCCGCAATTCACCCTCCCCCCGCTCGACGGGTTGAAGGGGGAAGACGGTGCCCCGGTGCCAAGCTTCAGCTCGGCCGATCTCGCGACCGGCAAGCCCACCATCGTCAACGTGTTCGCCTCATGGTGCGTGCCGTGCCTGGAGGAGCACCCGATGCTTCTCGCGCTCGCCAAAGAGCCAGGCATCCGCATCTACGCCATCAACTACAAGGACGATCCGGACTCGGCCCGGCGCTTCCTCGGCCGCTATGGCGACCCCTTCGCCCGCGTCGGCGCCGACCGCACCGGCCGGACCGCCATCAACTTCGGCGTCTATGGCGTGCCGGAGACCTATGTGATCACGGCCGACGGGAAGATCGCTTACCGCCACGTGGGACCGCTCACCGAACAGGCGATCAAGGAGAAGATCCTGCCGCTGATGCAACCTGAGAAAGCCTCACCACAAGGGTGAGGGCGGCTACTCGTCGTCCGCTTTGACGATCAGGTTGAGAGTATCGAGAAAGTCCTGGCGCTTGGCCGGCGGCAGGCTGGCCAACAGCCGCGTGTCCGCGGCCGCGGCCCCGGGCTGAGCCTCGCGCAAAGCCTTGGCGCCTTGCGCGCTGAGCTTGATGGCGTAGGCCCTGCCGTCGTCCTTAGCGCGGCGGCGCTGGATCATCCCCCGGCTCAACAGCCGGGCAACGATATCGGCCAGGGTCGAGCGGTCGATGCCCGTCCGCTCCACAAGCTCGGTCTGCGTGAGGCCTTCTTCCTCGGACACCGCCACCAGCACGGCGAATTGGCGCGGCGTCAGACCACCGGCCCGCAATTCCTCGGAAAAGATGTCCGCGGCGCGCTGGCCGGCACGGTGCAACAAATGGGTCGCCGAGCGATTCAAAGGGTTTCCAGCCTTAACCATCATGTGAGGGCTACCAATCTCTTCAGTGCCCCGGTCCAGTCTTCGGGGGGACCGCGTCGGTCCTTTTACAACCCGAGGGCGCGAACAGCAAACGTCTGGTTGCACCAAATCCCGAGTTGTATGAGGCACCTAGCACGACCTAAGCGGTCGGCTGACATATCGGAGGGGTGCAAAACGGTTACAAGTAGACGAGCCCAAGTAGATTACCTGTAACCTTAAGCAAATCCCACTTTAGTCGGAGGCCTCATCTTCAGGCACGCCGTAGCGCTGCATCAAGGGCACCTGGGCCACCGCGAAGAGGAACGTGATCGGCAGGAAGCCGAACGCCTTGAAGCTCACCCAGGTGTCGGTCGAGACATTCCGCCACACGAACTCGTTCAGCACCGCCATGGCGATGAAGAACACGGCCCAACGCACTGTCAGCTTGCGCCAGCCTTCGTCGGTGAGATTGAACACGGGCCCGAACAGGAGCGCGAGCACGGGCTTGCCCGTGACGAGCCCGCCCAAGAGCAGCACGGCGAACATCGTATAGACGATCGTCGGCTTGAGCTTGATGAACGTCTCGTCGTGCAGATAGAGGGTGAGCCCGCCAAACACGAGCACGATGACGGCGCTGACGAGCGGCATCACCGGGACTTTGTGATAGCGCCACCACGCAAAGCCGAGCGACAAAACGGTCGCCACCATGAAGGCGCCTGTGCCGGCGAAGATCCCGTAAGCGGCGTTCATCCCGAAAAACACGAGCAGCGGCCCGAGCTCGACGACGAGCTTGGTGGCAACCGACTGCTCGGATTCCATCGGCTTCGTGGCCGAGGACTTCGCGCCTAAGGACTTGGCGTCCGAGGACTTGTCAGCTGAAGACTCGACAACTGTCTCGGTATCAGGCGGCTGCGTCATTCTCGCGTCCTGCTCCGGCGATGGCACGGGCGAAGTCGTGCGCATCGAATGGTTCGAAGTCCTCGATTCCTTCGCCGATGCCGATGGCGTTGATCGGCAGACCGAAGCGCTCGGCAATGGCGACGAGAATGCCGCCGCGCGCCGTGCCGTCGAGCTTGGTCACGACTAGATTGGTAACGCCGGCGATCTCCTGGAAGGTCTGCACCTGGCTGATGGCGTTCTGCCCCGTGGTGGCGTCGAGCACCAGCATCACCGAGTGCGGTGCGGTCTCGTCGACCTTCTTGAGCACGCGCACGATCTTGGCGAGCTCGGCCATGAGGTCGCCCTTGTTCTGGAGCCGCCCCGCCGTGTCGATGAGGAGCACGTCCGTACCTTCGCGCTTTGCCTGCTCCAGCGCCTCGTAAGCGACGCCCGCCGGATCGGCGCCCACGTCCTTGGCGACGACCTCGGCGCCGACGCGCCCGCCCCACACTTTGAGCTGATCGATGGCCGCCGCGCGGAACGTGTCGGCGGCGGCGAGCATCACGCTTCTGCCCTCTCGCTCGAACTGATGCGCCAGCTTGCCGATGGTCGTGGTCTTGCCGGTGCCGTTGACGCCCACCACGAGAATGACATGGGGCTTGGCCGCCGGATCGAGGGTTAGCGGTAGCGCCACGGGCTCGAGCACGCGCGCCACCTCGGTGGCCAAGACGTGGCGCACATCGTCAGCCGTGAGCCCCTTGTCGTAGCGGCCTTTCGAGACTGCCTCACGGATGCGGTCGGCCATGCCAACCCCGAGATCGGCCTTGATCAGCACCTCTTCCAGCTCGTCCAGCGTCTCCTCGTCGAGCTTCCGCTTGATGAGGACCCCGGCGAGATTCTCGGTGAGCGAGTTGGAGGTGCGGGAGAGGCCGACTTTGAGCTGTTGGAACCAACTCTTCTTGGTGTCCGGCGACGCCGGCTTTTCACTCACTGGGCGGCCTCCGCCAAGAGCGCAGCGCCGTCGTCGCCACAGACGACAGCGTCGACCAGTGCGCCGGCACTCGCCGCGCAAGGCCCGAGCCGCACGGGCGTGAAGTCGGCCGAACGGCCTTGAGCCTCGTTTTCCATCAGCACTTGGATGCGCCGCCCGTTGGCGCTTGCCAGATGGCTCTTCAGTGCGGCGACGCCCTTGTCGCGAAGCGCGGCGGCGCGCTGCGCCACTATAGAGCCGTTCACCTGCGGCATGCGCGCGGCGGGCGTGCCCTCCCGCGCGGAGAAGGGGAACACGTGGAGGAAGGTGAGGCCGCAATCGTCCACCAGCGACAGCGAGTTCTTGAACATCGCTTCCGTCTCGGTGGGGAAGCCGGCGATGATGTCGGCGCCGAACACGATGTCGGGCCGCGCCCGGCGCATGGCCTCGCAGAACGCGATGGAGTCGGCGCGGGCATGGCGGCGCTTCATGCGCTTGAGCGTGAGATCGTCGCCCGCCTGCAGCGACAGATGCAGATGCGGCATCAGCCGCTCTTCCTCGGCGATCGCCGCGATGAGGTCCGCGTCGGCCTCGACGGAATCGATCGAGGAGAGACGCAGGCGCGGCAGCTCCGGCACGAGCTTCAGCACGCTGCGCGTGAGCTTGCCGAGCGTCATCGTTCCGGGAAGGTCCGCGCCATAGGCGGTGATGTCGACGCCGGTCAGCACGATCTCGGCATAGCCGTTCTCGACGAGCTTGCGCACCTGCGCCACCACCTCGCCCGCCGGCACCGAGCGCGACGGCCCGCGGCCGAACGGGATGATGCAGAACGTGCAGCGGTGATCGCAGCCGTTCTGGATCTGCACATAGGCGCGGGCGCGATTGCCGAAGCCCTCGATCAGATGGCCGGCGGTCTCGCGCACCGACATGATGTCGTTGACTGCGACCTTCTCGCTGTCCTCGAAGGAGAGCCCGCGGAAGGTGCGTGCGTCCGTCTTCTCCTGATTGCCGATGACGTGGTCGACCTCGTCCATGGCGGCGAAGCGGTCGGGATCGATCTGCGCCGCGCAGCCGGTCACCACGATCTTGGCGTCAGGGTGCGCGCGGCGGGCCTTGCGGATCGCTTGCCGCGCCTGGCGCACGGCCTCGCCCGTCACCGCGCAGGTGTTGACGATCACCGCGTCTGAAAGCCCTGCGGCGTTCGCATGCGCGCGCATGACCTCGGACTCATAGGCATTGAGCCTGCAGCCGAAGGTGATGATCTCAAGCTCGGACATGGGCGGCTTCTAACACGAAAAACCGACGGGAGTCAGACCCCGGCGGGCTCCAACAGTGCCGCAGGCAGCGTGCCCTCGAAGTCGAGCGCATAAGGCCCGGTCATCAGCACATGGCCGTCCGCCTTCCCGCCATTCGATGACGAGATCGCCGCCAGGCAGCGCGACCTTAACCTTGCGGCCCGTGAGCGCGCGGCGGATCGCGGCGACCGCCGACGCGCAGGCCGCCGTGCCGCAGGCGCGCGTGAGCCCGGCCCCGCGCTCCCAGGTGCGGATCTTCACATGCTCCGGGCTGAGGACCTGCACCAGCGAGATATTGGCGCGCTCGGGGAACAGCGGATGATGCTCCAGCATCGGCCCGATACGGCCAAGATCGATGGCCTCCACATCGTCCACGAAGAAGAGGGCGTGCGGGTTGCCCACATTGACCACGGCAGGCGAATGCAAGACCGGCGCATCGATCGGCCCGGCTTGAAGCTCGATCCGGCGCGTGTCGTGGAACGGCTCGGCCAACGGGATCTCGTCCCAGGCGAGCCGGGGCACGCCCATGTCGATGGTGACGCTGTTATCGCCCGCGACCGCCGCACCGAGCACTTGGTCCTCCGTCTCGATGGTGACCTGCGGGCGCCCTTGCTCGCCCGCGATGAGCCCGGCCACGCAGCGCGCGGCGTTGCCGCAGGCCGCCACCTCGCCGCCGTCGGCGTTCCAGATGCGCATGAACACATCCGCCTTATCGGACGGCTCAAGCGAAATGAGCTGGTCGCAGCCGATGCCCTCTTTGCGGTCGGCGATGGCGCGCACGACCTCGGGCGCGAGCGATAAGCCGCGCGCCCGCGCATCGACCACGACGAAGTCGTTGCCGAGCCCATTCATCTTGCGGAACTTGAGGGCGCTCGCATCCATGACCGAAACATCCAGATCTTGCCGCCTCTATAGCACCCGCGGCGCTCACAAAGTCTCAAAGCCGTCAGGCGGATGCGGCCTTGCCGCGCCGAACCACCAGAAAGCTGATGAGCGCCAGGCCTGCGAAACCGCCGCCGGCGAGGAAGGTCGCGTCCGGGCCGATCGCGTCCCACAGGACGCCGGCCAGGATGCTGGCCGTGAGCGCCGCAAGCCCGGTGACCAGGCCGAAAATGCCGAAAGCCGTGCCGCGCAAGCGCGAGGGCGCGGCTTCCGCGATGAGCGCCGACAGCACCCCTTGCGTGAGCCCCATATGGAGGCCCCATAGGCCGATGCCAAGGAAGATGAGGGGCAGCCCCTGCCCCAGCGCGAGGAAGAGATCGGCGGCGATCAGCGCGGCAAGCCCTGCCATCAGAAGGGGCCGCGCGCCATAGCGGTCCTGGAGCCGGCCGGCCGGGTAGGCGGCTCCCGCATAGACGAGGCTCATCACCGCGATCACCGCCGGCGTCAGCGCCAGCGCGAGCCCTTGGTCGTGGGCGCGGATGACGAGGAACGCTTCGCTGAACCGGGCGAGCGTGAACACCGCGCCCGCCACGACGACGAACCAGTAGAACCAGCCGAGCTCTCTGATCTCGCGCGCCTTGATCGGCACGCGCTTGTCTTGGCGCGCATGCGGCGGCTCCTTCACGAAGATCATGAGGATCAGAACGGCGATCACCGCCGGGATCACCGCGAACCACAACACGGTGCGGATGTCGTCGGCGAAGAGATACATCAGCCCGATCGCGAGCAGCGGCCCTACCGTGGCGCCCACCGTGTCCAGCGACTGGCGCAGGCCGAACGCGGTGCCGCGTTTCTCCGCCGGCGTCACGTCGGCGATGAGCGCATCGCGCGGCGCGCCGCGAATGCCCTTGCCGATGCGGTCGAGGAAGCGCGCCATGGCCACGAGCCACACGGTGTTGGCCAGCGGGAAGATCGGCTTGGTGACGGCGGCAAGGCCGTAGCCCGCGACGGCAAGCGCCTTGCGCTTCCCGAGCCTGTCGGACAGCCAGCCCGAAAACACCTTAGTGATATGCGCGGTCGCCTCGGCGATGCCTTCGATGAGGCCAAGGGCTGCGGCGCTCGCGCCGAGCGTCACCACGAGGAAAACCGGCAGCAGCCCATGGATCAGCTCCGAGGAGACGTCCATGAACAGGGAGGTGAAGCCGAGCGCCCAAACCGTCTTGGGCAGGCGCGTATCTGGGGTCTTCTCAGTATTCACAGGGCCCGCCGTCTCAAGTTGCGAAGCGTTCACTTATATGGCGTTCTCTCTCCTGATCGCACCCCGGAAGGAGAGCCTTATGATCGCCGTTCCGAGCAACGACCCCGTTGGCGCCCTCGTCCCTCACACTCTGAAAGAGCCGCTTCTCGGCCGTGAGCAAGGCCCGCTTGCCGGGCTCACCTTCATGGTGAAGGACTTGTTCGCGATCAAAGGTCGCAAGGTTTCGAACGGCAATCCGGACTTCTACGAGCATGCCACGCCGGCGCATGAGACGGCGCCCGCCGTCCAGCGTCTGCTCGATGCGGGCGCGTCGCTGACCGGCATCACCGTGTGCGATGAGTTCTTCTATAGCGTGCTCGGCACCAACGTCCATTACGGCCAGCCGATCAACTCGCGCGCCCGGCAGCATGTGACCGGCGGCTCGTCGTGCGGATCGGCGGCGGCGGTCACGGCCCGGATGTGCGACTTCGCGCTCGGCTCCGACACGGGCGGCTCGATCCGCGTGCCGGCCTCGTTCAGCGGGCTCTATGGATTGCGCCCCACGCATGGGCGCATCGACATGAAGGGCGTGACCCCCATGGCGCCGAGCTTCGACACGGTCGGCGTCCTTACCCGCGACGCCGAGCTCCTCCGCAAAGTCAGCCACGTGCTGCTCGGCGGCACGCGCGCCGAAGCGCCCATCGAGCGGCTGGTTCTCGCCCAGGACATCGTCGTCTACTCCGAGGCGAGCGCCGACCAGGCGCTGTGGCAGGTGCTCGACAAACTCGCTGGCGCGATCCCGAAGCCCCTACAAGCGGACATCGCCGGCGAGACGATCGAATCGTGGCGCAAGGCCTTCGCCACCATCCAAGGCTTCGAGATCCAGTCGACGCTGCTCCCCTTCATTCAGTCCCACGACGTGGATCTCGGCCCCGGCATCAGGGAACGCTTCGAGATCGCCGCCAGCATCACCTTCGACGAGGTGGAGAAGGCGCGCGCAGTGCGCACCGCGGTGGCCGAGCATTTGCGCGCGATTCTGCAACCGGGCACGCTGATCGTGCTGCCGACGACGCCGACCCTGCCGCCCGAGCGCGACATCCCCGACGGCGCGTCCTTCGCCGAGTTCCGCGCGCTGACCTTGCAAAGCACCTGTCTTGCCGGCCATGCCGGCCTGCCGCAGATCTCGATCCCTGCGGCAGAGGCTGCTGGCTGCCCGGTGGGGCTGTCCTTCATCGGCTGGCAAGGCTCTGACGAGGCGCTGCTCGACCTCGCCGTGAAGCTGGAGCCGCTCGTGTGAGGGCCCAAGAAGGAGACCCGCAAGTGACCGCTCTTCCCTATCTCTACCTTGGCGTCGCCATCGTTTTCGAGGTGATCGGAACCTCGGCGCTGCAGGCGTCCGAGACCCTCACCCGGCTCGTTCCCAGCCTCGTCATGGTGGTCGCCTACGCGGCGTCGTTCCTGTTCCTCGCGCTCACCTTGCGGACGATCCCGGTCGGCATCGCCTACGCCCTGTGGTCGGGCATCGGCATTGTGCTGATCGCCGCAGTCGGGTGGCTGTGGTTCAAGCAGCCCCTGGACCTGCCGGCCCTTATCGGCCTCGGCCTGATCATCGGCGGGGTCGTTGTGGTGAACGGGTTCTCGCAAACCCTCCCGCATTAGCTTGACTTGAGCGGGCCGGTGGCCGACATTCCGGCCGAAATTCAAGGCAGCTCCTAATCCGAGCCGCCGCCCTGTGCGGGGTTCTTCATCGCGCTCAAGTAGGCCAGAGGCCGGTAGCGCACTGAAAAACTAGCCAGGGGGGTCAACACCCGTCAGCGCGATGCGCCCACGGGTGCGTTTTTGCTTTACCCGTTCCTCGATGCGAGGAGGAAACGATGATTGTAGACCGCCGCCGGCGCCCATACGGCATCCTCGCCGCTCTCGCGCTCGCCTGCCTGCCGGTGGCGACCGCCGCCCAACAGAGCACGTACCGGTGATCGCCGGCCAGGAGCCCGACTATGACGCCTGCGGGTCACAGGGCGTGGTGCGCGGGCTCGACCCGCACGGCGACGGCTTCCTCGCCGTGCGCGCGGGCCCAGGCTCGGGCTACGCCATGATCGACAAGGTCTATAACGGCTACATCCTCAATCTCTGCGATCAGCGCGGGCAATGGCTCGGAGTCGTCTATTCCCACGAGACGATGGACTGCGGCGTTGGCACGCCCTGGCCGCGGCCGGGTGCCTATAACGGCCCGTGTCTCTCCGGCTGGGTGTTCCACAAATATGTCGGAGACTTCGCCGGCTGATGTTCGAGACCCTTTCAGATCGCCTCTCCGGCATTCTCGATAAGCTCACGCGCCGCGGCGCGCTGACCGAGGCCGACGTGGCTGAGGCCATGCGCGAGGTGCGCCGCGCGCTGATCGAGGCCGACGTGGCGCTCGACGTGGTGCGCTCTTTCGTCGACCGGGTGAAGGCGAAGGCGGTCGGCCAGGAGGTGGTGCGCTCCATCGCCCCCGGCCAGATGGTCATCAAAATCGTCAATGACGAGCTGGTGCGCATGCTGGGCTCGGACGCCCAAGGCATCGACCTCGCCGCGACGCCGCCCGTCGTCATGATGCTGGTCGGCCTGCAAGGCTCCGGTAAGACGACCACCACGGCGAAGCTCGCCAAGCGGCTCACCACCCGCGACAAGCAGAAGGTCCTGATGGCCTCGCTCGATACGCGGCGCCCGGCCGCGCAAGAGCAGCTTCGCGTGCTCGGCGAGCAGGCGGACGTCGCCACGCTTCCCATCGTCGAAGGCCAAAGCCCCACCGAGATTACGACACGCGCCATCAAGGCGGCGAAGCTCGGCGGCTATGACGTGCTCCTGCTCGACACCGCCGGCCGCACCCATATCGATGAAGAGCTCATGGCCGAGACGGCGGCCATCGAGAAGATCGCCCAGCCGCACGAGACGCTGCTTGTCGCCGACGCACTGACCGGCCAGGACGCCGTCAACCTCGCCAAGAATTTCGGCGAGCGCGTCGACCTCACCGGCATCGTGCTGACCCGCGTCGATGGCGATGCGCGCGGCGGCGCGGCGCTTTCCATGCGCGCCGTCTCCGGCAAGCCGATCAAGCTCATCGGCGTCGGCGAGAAGCTCGACGCGCTGGAGGAGTTCTATCCCGACCGTATCGCCGGGCGCATTCTCGGCATGGGCGACGTGGTCGGCCTCGTCGAGAAGGCGATGGAGACCGTCGAGCTCGACAAGGCCGAGGCCATCGCCAAGAAGGTCAAGAAGGGCGCCTTCGACCTCGAGGATCTCGCCGAGCAGCTGAAGCAGATGCAGAAGCTCGGCGGCATGGGCGGCGTGCTTTCCATGCTGCCCGGCATCGGCAAGATGAAGAAGCAACTCGACGCCGCCAATCTCGACGAAGGTATCTTCAAGCGCCAGCAAGCGATCATCGGCTCGATGACCCGCGCCGAGCGCAAGACCCCGAAGCTGCTCAATGCCTCGCGTAAGAAGCGCGTGGCCGCGGGCTCCGGCACGTCCGTGCAGGAGATCAACAAGCTCGTGAAAATGCACCGCCAGATGGCCGACATGATGAAAGCCATGGGCAAGAAGCGCGGCGCTTTGAGCGCGCTGTTCGGCGGCGGCGGGGTCCCTGAGATGCCCGCCGATCTGCCGCAAGGTGCTGAGCTGCCAGCAAATTTCCCAGGCCTGCCGCCCGGCGGCTTCCCCGGAGGACTTCCCGGTCTTCCCGGTGGCTTGCCGCCCGGGCTTCCCGGCCTGCCGCAGAAGAAGAAACGTTGAACCCTAATTTTTGAGATCGAACGCTTAGGAGAACGAAAGCCATGTCACTGAAAATCAGACTGTCGCGGGCCGGCGCCAAGAAGCGGCCCTTCTACCGCATCGTCGTCGCCGACTCGCGCAGCCCGCGCGACGGCCGTTACATCGAGAAGATCGGCACGTTCAATCCGCTTCTGCCGCGCGACTCCGCCGAGCGCGTCAATCTCGACGCCGACCGCGCCAAGCATTGGCTGTCGCACGGCGCGCTGCCGACCGACCGCGTGCTGCGTTTCTTCGATGCCGTGGGCCTGATGAAGCGCGAGGCGCGCTTGAACCCTGAGAAGGGCAAGCCCGGCAAGAAGCGCCTCGAGCGCGAGGAGGCCAAGGTGACCGCCGAGGCCGAGAAGGCCAAGGCCGCCGAGGATGAGAAAGCCAAGGCCGCCGCCGAGACCGAGAAGGCCGCCGCCGAGGCCGAGGCTGCCAAGGATGCCGCTGCCGCCGCCGAGGAAGAGGCCTCTGTCGAGGCCGAGGATAAGACGGCCGTTGAAGAGGCCGAGGCGGCGGAAGCGCCTGCCGAGGGCGAGGCCGAGAAGGCCGAGTAGTCTCCTTGGGCGACGACGCGGACCGGGTGCTTGTCGGCGAGATCGGCGCGGCGCAGGGGCTGAAGGGCGAGGTACGCCTCCGCTCCTACACGCAAGAGCCGGCCGACATCGCCGCGTACGGCCCGCTGCAAGACGAGGCGGGCACGCGAAAGATCGAGATCGAGCACGTCCGCGTCACGCCGAAGGCGCTTATCGCCCGCATCAAGGGCGTGACCACACGCGAGGATGCGGAGGCGCTTGCCTGCACCAAGCTCTACCTCCCGCGCGCGGCGCTGCCGGCGCGCGAGGAGGGCGAGTGGTACGTGGCCGATCTGATCGGGCTCGCCGCGGTGGATGCCGAAGGCGCAGCCCTCGGCACGGTCGTCGGGGTGCACAATTTCGGGGCGAGCGACATCATCGAGATCGCGCCGGAAGACGGTGGCCCCACCCTGCTCGTCGCCTTCACCGAGGCGGCGGTGCCGGAGGTGGACATCGAAGCCGGCCGCATCGTCGTCGTGCCGCCGGAGGAACTGGAAGAGTAGTATCACGGCGGGGGCCGATGACGCGGTAGAGTGCGTGCCATGACCATCCGCTTCTTCTCGAAGTCAGATACCTACCGGGAGTTCTCGAACTTCGCGCCGTTCCCCATCGACATCGACGGAACGCGCTGGCCCTCGACCGAGCACTACTATCAGGCGCAGAAGTTCGACGATCCGGACCTGCAAGAGAGAATTCGCGCTGCGAAGAAGCCGGTCGTCGCCAAGAAGCTTGCCGACAAGCACAGAGCGCGCATCCGGGGCGATTGGGATCAGGTGAAGGACGCAGTGATGGAGCGCGCCATACGCGCCAAGTTCACGCAGCATGAGCCCCTGCGCGCGCTCCTGCTCGGCACCGCCGCCGAGACGCTTCAAGAGGCCGCCCCCCACGACTATTACTGGGGCGTCGGTGCGGACGGCACCGGCCGGAACAAGCTCGGCCAGATGCTGATGGCGCTCCGCGCCGAGTTGCGCAAGGGCGCACCCCGCGACAGGGCTCCCCTCTTCACTTGGCTCGGACAGCTCGTTCGCATCGTCGTAGAGAAAAGCGCGGGTCAACCAAGGAGCCTCCCGATGACCTGGCGCGCCACCGTCCTCACCCTGTTCCCCGAGATGTTCCCGGGCGCGCTCGGCGTGAGCCTTGCCGGCAAGGCGCTCGCCGAAGGCAAGTGGGCGCTTCAGACCATCGACATCCGCGACTTCGCCACCGACAAGCATCGCTCCGTGGACGACACGCCGGCCGGCGGCGGCGCCGGCATGGTCATGCGCGCCGACATTGCCGCCGCGGCGATCGACGCCGCACGGAACGATGCGGCCCCCGGCACGCCGACATTCTATCTCTCGCCGCGCGGCACGCCCTTGACCCAAGAGCGTGCACGCGAATTCGCACAAGGCCCCGGCGTGCTTCTGCTGTGCGGCCGCTTCGAAGGCATCGACCAGCGCGTGCTGGAGGCGCGCAACGTCGAGGAGATCTCCATCGGCGACTACGTGCTGTCCGGCGGCGAGCTTGCGGCGCAAGTCCTGATCGACGCCTGCGTGCGGCTGCTCCCCGGCGTCGCCGGCAATGAGAGCTCGCTCGCCGAGGAGAGCTTCGCTTCTGGCCTTCTGGAATATCCGCACTACACGCGCCCGCGCGAATGGGAAGGCCGCGCCATCCCCGAGGTGCTTCTGTCCGGCGATCATGAGAAGATCGCCGCCTGGCGCCGCGCGCAGGCGGAGAAGCTCACCAAGGCGCGCCGGCCTGAGCTATTTCAACGCCACCGCAAGGATAAGCCGTAACGACGCTAGGCGGCTCATGTTGCCAGTGGTATCGACAAGCACGCCGCAAAACGCGACCGAGGAGACTGGGCATGAAAGAGTTGATACTCGCCGGGATCGTGACGTTTGGAATGTCCGGCGCCGCAGACGCGCAAGAGGCCGACGTCGCGGCGGGCAAGGCTTACGCCGAAGAGGTCTGCGCCGCCTGCCATGCCGTCCAGCAAGGCGAGGAGGAATCGCCGCTCTACGAGGCGCCGACCTTCCAATCCGTGGCCGATACGCCCGGCATGACCGAGATGGCGCTTTCCGTCTGGCTGCAAAGCTCCCACCCCACCATGCCCAATATCGTGCTCAGCCAGGACGAGATCCGCAACGTCGTCGCCTATATCCATGGCCTCAAAGGCAAAGGGTAAACGGCCCATCCGTGCGGATTTTTCGCTGAAAATCCATCGACAAGGGGCAAGACCTAGGCTAGGAAACCTCCGCTGGCAGCGGCCCTACGGCTTGGGCCAGCATCTTCTGGATCAATCAAAAAGAATGGCGTTCGCTTTCAAGGCCAAAGGCCAAGCAGGCGCCCATGAAAGGCTATTGCTATGGATATCATCGCCCAGCTCGAGAAAGAGCAGGTCGCCGAGCGTCTCAAGAAGCGCAGTGTGCCCGAGTTCGGCCCCGGTGACACCGTCCGCGTCAACGTCAAGGTGGTGGAAGGCGAGCGCTCCCGCATTCAGGCCTATGAGGGCGTGTGCATCGGCCGCTCCGGCGGCGGCATCCACGAGAACTTCACCGTCCGCAAGATTTCCTACGGCGAGGGCGTCGAGCGCGTCTTCCCGATCCATTCGCCGCTGATCGATTCCATCGAGGTGGTGCGCCACGGCCGTGTGCGCCGCGCCAAGCTCTATTATCTGCGTGGCCGCCGCGGCAAGGCCGCCCGCATCCCCGAGCGCCAGGACGTGCGCACCAAGAAGAAGGCCGCCTTCAAGGGCTTCACCAAGCCCAAAGGCGAGCCCGACGATCTCAAGCTCATCGAAGGCATCACGCCGGATCTCGAGAAGAAGCTGAACAAGCTCGGCATCATCAAGTTCGAGCAGATCGCCAATCTCACCGACGACGAGATCGCGCAAGTTGACGACACGCTGTCGCTCGGCAACCAGATCGAGCACGACGACTGGACGGGCAAGGCGGTGGCGCTGATGGCCGAGACCACGGCTGACGAGGTCCCCGCCGAGGACGAGGACGAGGCCGCCGAGACGCCGGCCGAAGGCGAAGCGGAAGCCGAGAAGAAGGACTAGCTCCTTCGCGCACTCCATGGCCGGGCTAGCGCTCAAGTAGGCTGAAGGCCGGTAGCGCAAGGGAAATGTCCCGGCCATCCACGCTTTCGGGATCCTGGAGTTGGCAAGCGGGCTTGCAATCGCTATCTGACGCCTAGACCAACTCCGAAACGACCGAAAACCAAGAAAATGGCGAAGCCCCGCACCCTTTACGACAAGATCTGGGACGAGCACCTGGTCCATGAGGCGCCGGACGGCACCTCTCTGATCTATATCGACCGCCATCTCGTGCACGAGGTGACGAGCCCGCAGGCCTTCGAGGGCCTGCGCATGGCCGGCCGCAAAGTGCGAGCGCCGGAGAAGACGCTTGCCGTGGTCGATCACAACGTGCCGACCACCGACCGCTCCAAGGGCATCGACGACCCAGAGTCGAAAATTCAGATCGACGCGCTGGCCCAGAACGCCAAGGACTTCGACATCGAGTACTACCACGAGCGCGACAAGCGCCAGGGCATCGTCCACGTGGTCGGGCCCGAGCAGGGCTTCACCCTGCCCGGCACCACCATCGTCTGCGGCGACAGCCACACCTCGACCCACGGCGCCTTCGGCGCGCTGGCCCACGGTATCGGCACCTCCGAGGTGGAGCACGTGCTCGCCACCCAGACGCTGATCCAGCAGAAGGCCAAGAACATGCTGGTGCGCGTCGACGGCAAATTGCCCGAAGGCGTCACCGCCAAGGACATCATCCTTTCCATCATCGGCGAGATCGGCACCGCCGGCGGCACCGGCCATGTCATCGAATATGCCGGCGAGGCCATAAGCGACCTTTCCATGGAAGGGCGCATGACCATCTGCAACATGTCGATCGAGGGCGGCGCCCGCGCCGGCCTGATCGCGCCCGACGAGAAGACCTTCGACTACATCAAGGGCCGCCCGCGCGCGCCCAAAGGCGGCGCGTTTGAAGTCGCGCGCCATCACTGGGAGAAGCTGTTCTCCGACGAAGGCGCCGAATTCGACAAAGAGATCGTGCTGCACGCCGAGAAGCTGCCGCCCATCGTCTCCTGGGGCACGAGCCCCGAGCAGGTGGTCTCCGTCGCAGGCCGCGTGCCGACGCCCGAAGAGATCGCCGACGAGACCAAGCGGAAGGCCGCAGTACGCGCGCTGCACTACATGGGCCTCAAGGGCGGCGAGAAGATCACCGACATCACGCTGGACCGCATCTTCATCGGCTCTTGCACCAATGGCCGCATCGAGGACTTGCGCGCCGTCGCCAAGATCGTCGCGGGCAAGCACGTCAACGAGAACCTGAACGCCATGATCGTGCCGGGCTCGGGCCTGGTGAAGGCGCAAGCCGAAGAGGAAGGTCTCGACAAGATCTTCAAGGCCGCCGGACTTCGAATGGCGCGAGCCGGGCTGCTCCATGTGCCTTGCCATGAACCCCGACAAGCTCAGCCCCGGCGAGCGCTGCGCCTCGACCTCGAACCGCAATTTCGAGGGCCGTCAGGGCCGCTTGGGGCGCACCCATCTGGTGTCGCCGCAAATGGCCGCCGCCGCGGCCATCGCCGGGCGCTTCGTCGACGTCCGCGAGTTCCACTAAGGCCTGCGAGACGCCGGGGTGAACCGTTGAAATCCCTGGTTCAACAGAAATTCGGTGAGGCTGCCGCCGACTACGCGGCCTCCGCCGTGCACGCCACGGGCCCGAGCCTCGCGCGGCTCTTGGAGCTCGTCGAGACCAAGCCCACCTGGCGCGCCCTCGACATCGCCACCGGCGCCGGCCACACGGCGCTCGCCTTCGCCCCCAAGGTCGCCAAGGTCACCGCCAGCGACATCACGCCCGGAGATGCTGCAGCAGGCGCGAAAGCTGGCGAAGGAGCGCAAGCTCGGCAACGTGGTCACGGCGCAAGCCCCGGCCGACGACCTCCCCTTCCCCGACACGAGCTATCACCTCGTCACCTGCCGGCTCGCCGCGCACCACTTCCCCAACCCGAAGCCGCGTTCGTGCGCGAGGCCGCGCGCGTGCTCATCCCCGGCGGCGCCTTCGCGCTCGTCGACAACGTTTCGCCTGAGGATGAGAGCTTGGCTGCGGTCTACAACGCCTTCGAGAAACTGCGCGATCCGAGCCATGGGCGCGCTCTCAGCGTCGACGAATGGGTACACATCATCAAGGCCGCCGGGCTGACGCCGGTCGTGACCGAGATCATGGACCAGGACATTCCGTTCGATCCGTGGGTGGAGCGCATGCGCTGCTCGGGCCCGACCGTCGCCCGCCTGAAAGAAATGCTTCAGCAGGACCCGTTACGGTCTTACCTGCGCCCCCGCGACGCGGAAGACGGTCTCACCTTCACGCTCCGCGAGGCGATCATCGTCGCGCAAAAGGAGGGGGCAAGATGAGAAGCGTGAGCGACTGGCACAAGCACCGCGCGCCGACCCTCGTCCAGTTCGAGGCCATTGCCCAGGGCGCCTATCAGAAACTGCCCGCCCCCTTCCGCGAGATGACCAAGGACGTCATCATCCGCGTCGAAGAGTTCCCCACCGACGAGGTGCTCGACTCCCTCGGCATCGAGTCTCCCTTCGGCCTGCTCGGCCTTTATCACGGCGTCAATCTCGCCAACCAGAGCGTGTTCGACGTCACCACCCTGCCCGAGATGATCTTCCTCTATCGTCGGCCCATCCTCGACTATTGGGCCGAGCACAAGGATTTGCTCGGCGAGATCATCACCCACGTGCTGGTGCATGAGATCGGCCACCATTTCGGCCTGTCGGACGACGACATGGAGCGCATCGAGTCCGGCGCCGCCTCCTAGAGCCCGGGGCGCCACGTCCATATCGCCCCGGCCTGCGGCTCATGCGCGAATTGCCAACGAGCCGGCAAAGCCGGTATGGTTACCGAACCATGAAGACGGTCTCGACCATCGCGCTCGCCGGTCTGTGCGGCCTCCTTCTCGGCGGCTGCAACCTCGATCGCGGGGAGCAAACGTCCTTCGGCAGCCTCGTGCCGAGCAAAATGGGGCCGCCACCGATCACCGGCCCGAGCTTGGAGCAATATGTCTCCCAAGAAGGTCGCGAGACCCGAACGATCCCTGAAGGCAAGATGACCCTCAACGGTCATCCCGTACAATGCGGCACGCGGCCGACCGTCATCGACGCCAAGCTCGATAGCTGGGGCGGCTCCTTTCCCGGATACCTCATCCTCAACCCCGACCGGCTCAAGGGACTGGCAACGCCGGTCAAGTTCTACGTCTACTACCACGAGTGCGGGCACCAATTCGTCGGCGCGAGCGAGGTCGGAGCGGACTGCTTCTCCATCCAGCGCGGCGTTCGCTATGGCTGGCTCGATGCCAAGGGCCTGGATCAGATCTGCACCTTCATCGCACAACTCAAAGGCGATGCCGTGCACCCGCCCGGCCCCAGGCGGTGTGACTTGATGCGTCAGTGCTACGCTGCGGCGCTCCAAAAGAAGGCCCAGGCCCGCAACGCCCGAAACGTGCAGTAGCGCTGCGCCCAGATTCAGCAATGCTTTAGCAAGAAGGCGTCCATAGAATTGGAGCGCTAATGCTCGCGGTCATTGCGCGGACACTTTTCGCCCCTTAAACTGCGACTCGCTATGCTTTACAGACGGGTGGTCTTTCAGTTTGCGGCAGTTTTCGCGCTTGCGCTCGTAAGCTTGGCGGGCGCGAGCGGCGCCGGCCGCGCCCAGGAATTCGTCTACCGGGGCAACGCGGCCGACGGCCCGACCGTCGACGAGTATATCAAGGAGGTCGGCCCCACGGCGACGCTGATCGCCCAGGGAAACCTCAAGATCGACGGCATCCGGGTCAATTGCGGCACGCGGCCGACCGTAATGAACCCCGGCTTTGACAGCTGGGGCGGCGCGTTCCCCGGCTTCCTTATTCTCAACACCAAGAAGATCAAGGGCCTCTCCACCCAGGTGAAGCTCTACATCTATTCCCACGAATGCGGGCACCAGTTCATCGGCGCCAGCGAGACCAAGGCCGACCTGTTCGCCATCAGGCGCGGGGTCAAATGGGGCTGGCTCGACGCGCAAGGAATGGAGGAGATCTGCGTCTTCATCTCGCAGCTCAAGGGCGACGCGGTGCACCCGCCCGGGCCGAAGCGTTGCGAGACCATGCGGAACTATTATCGTCAGCTGATCGGCGGCGGGACTCAGCAGGCGAGCTCCGGCTCGAGCACGAAAGCCCAGACGCTCGGACCGTCCAACTAGCGGCCTCGCACTGATCGCCTAGAAAATCCAGGCGATCATCAGCCAAAAGATCACGAAGAAGATCAGGAAGCCGGCAATGGTGAACGGCAGCTCGCCCAAGATGGCGTCGCCCCCTGACACCACCGCCATCACCAGAATCGCCACGAACGAGACGGCGAACGAGATGAGCGCCGCGTTCTTGAGCCCGAGACCTTCCGAGAACGGGTCGGCCGAGCCCAGAACCTCGGCGAAGTAGTAGAGCCCGCGCCGCCCCCATGCGCCACGAGGATGATGAGCGCGACCGCAGCCGCCACGAACAGCCGTGTCGCCTCTTTTCGGTCGCGGCGGTCTCCGTCACCAGCCATCGAGAACGCTCCTCCCCGTCTAGTCGTTGTCGAGCTTCATCTCTTGCGCGCGGCTGATCGCTTCTCTGATCTCGTGCGGGTCGGGCAGATCCTTCACCGTGAACTCCGGCTCGTCGCCCGCGGTCGAGACCTGGATCGTGCCGACGCCGAGAATGCGGTTCATGAAGCTTTGCTTGACCTCAACCGAGCGCACATGCCGGAGCGACACGGACAGGCGGTCCTTGCTGAGAATGCCCCGCTCGTACATGAGCTCGTGCTGGGTCACCGTGAGCGCGGTCGCCCGCGTCTTGATGTACCAGTAAAGCAGGATCAGGAGCCCGATGCCGAAGGCCGCGATCAGAAGCACGAACAGGATGAACCAGAAGGGGTGCGCCCGGAACATCGCCGGATGCGCCTCGTAGACCACCGTCCCCGCCATTCTTTTGACCTCCCGCGCTTGGCCCCGGACCTTAAGGCCCAGCTTGGCCCGAGAAAAGCGCGGATATGTGACGGTGGAAAGCGGGCGCAGGAGCCGCTATATCCTGGCGGATCAAGAGGACTCCGATGGAAAAATTCACCACGCTCACGGGCATCGCCGCCCATCTGCCGATGATCAACGTCGACACCGACATGATCATCCCCAAGCAGTACCTGAAGACCATCAAGCGCACCGGGCTGGGCTCAGGGCTCTTCGCCGAGCTGCGCTATGACGAGAAGGGCGAGCCGCTCCCCGACTTCGTGCTGCACAAGCCGCCTTACACCGAAGCGAAGATCCTCATCGCCGGCGATAATTTCGGCTGCGGCTCCTCCCGCGAGCACGCGCCCTGGGCGCTGCTCGATTTCGGCTTCCGCTGCATCATCGCGCCGTCCTTCGCCGATATTTTCTACAACAACTGCTTCAAGAACGGCATTCTGCCGATCGTCTTGCCGCAGGAAGAGATCGACAAGCTGATCGACGACGCGGCGCGCGGCGCGAACGCGACGATCACCGTCGATCTGGAGGCTCAGGAGATCCGCGGGCCCGACGGCGGCGTGATCCCCTTCGACGTCGATCCCCACCGCAAGCGCTGCCTGATGGAGGGGCTCGACGATATCGCGCTGACCATGGAGAAGGCGGAAGCGATCGACACCTTCGAGAAGGCCTCCGCCGCAAGCCGCCCCTGGGTCTAAGGCCTATTCGAACGGGATCGCGTCGGTTTCCTGCTCGGCGATGGTGTTGCCGTCCCGTGTGACCGTGACGTGCGCGGTGTAGCTGCCTTTGGGCCAGCCGCCGGCGGGCACGCCGGACTTGCCCGCGAGCAAGAGAACGGTGTCGCCGTCCGCCTCGGCCTCGCGAAGATTGTGCATCAGGGACGCACCGTCCTTGGTGAGCGCGACCTCGACCATGTCGCCTTTCTTGAGGTCCTTGACCAGGGCGTAGGCCACGCCCGGCGTGTTGAATTTGGGGCTGCGGCAGCGCCTTCGCCCTTGGCGAGCTCGTCTTCCGTGACCACGTGGTCGGTGAGGCCGAGCGCCGCGACCTTGGCGTCCTCGGCCCAAGCGGCGGACGCCAAGCCAAAGAGCAGCACGACGGCAAATAGCACCCTTGTCAGCATTCCTCTCTCCCGTTACCCAAAGCCGCCGGTTTCCTCCGGCGCGTCAGGCGATGCTTTAGCACAAGGCGGATATCGATTCATGGCTTCCTACAAACTCTTGCTGCTTCCCGGCGACGGCATCGGACCCGAGGTGATGGGCGAGGTCGAGCGCCTCATCGACTGGGTCAACGCCTCCGGCATCGCCGCGATCGAGACCGAGACCGACCTGGTCGGCGGCAGCGCCTATGACGCCCATGGCGAAGCTGTCTCCGAAGCCACCATGAAGGATGCGCTCGCCGCCGACGCGGTGATCCTCGGCGCCGTGGGCGGCCCCAAATGGGACGGCGTGCCCTACGACAAGCGTCCCGAGGCCGGGCTGCTGCGCTTGCGCAAGGACCTCGAGCTGTTCGCCAATCTGCGCCCCGCCATCTGCTATCCCGCGCTCGCCGACGCCTCGTCCTTGAAGCGCGAGCTGGTCGAAGGCCTCGACCTCATGTTCGTGCGCGAGCTCACGGGCGGCGTCTATTTCGGCGAGCCCAAGGAGATCACCGATCTCGGCGGCGGCCAGAAGCGCGCCGTCGATACGCAAGTCTACGAGACCTACGAGATCGAGCGCATCGCCGATGTCGCCTTCGACTTGGCGCGCAAGCGCCGCAACCTCGTCCATTCCGCCGAGAAGCGGAACGTGATGAAAACCGGTGTGCTGTGGAACGAGGTGGTGACGCGCGTTCACAAGGAGCGCTACCCGGACGTGACACTCGAGCACATCCTCGCCGATAATTGCGCCATGCAATTGGTGCGCGCACCGAAGCAGTTCGACGTCATCGTCACCGACAATCTGTTCGGCGACGTGCTGTCCGACGAGGCGGCCATGGCCACCGGCTCGCTCGGCATGCTGCCGTCCGCCTCGCTCGGCGCCGCCGACGAGAACGGCATGCGCCGCGCCATGTACGAGCCGGTGCACGGCTCGGCGCCCGACATCGCCGGCAAAGGCGCAGCCAACCCCATCGCTACCATCGCCAGCTTCGCCATGTGCTTGCGCTATTCCTTCGATCTCGGCGACGCGGCGGACGCCATCGAAAAGGCCATCGCCGACGTGCTCGATCGGGGCTTGCGCACCGCCGATATCAGGCAAGAGGGCTGCAAGACCGTCGGCACACGCGAGATGGGCGATGCCATCATCGCGTCGCTAAACCCTAGAACTTCAGATCACCGTCGAACTTGAAGGTGACGTCTGACGTGGCGTCCGACACGCCAACAACGCGCCGCCGGCGAACTCCCACTTCGGCAGGAGATCCTTCGAGCTCGAAATAGGCGACCGGGCCGAGCGCGGTGCTTCTGCTCGTCGAACGTGCCGGCGTGAGAGAGGTCCTCGATCGTCGCTATAGCCTTCGACACCAAGCGCGAAGGTCTCGCTGAACTCGTGCTTCAGCCGCCAGTTGACCTTCATCTCCAGACTGTCGATCTCGACGTTGTTGCCGACCTGCCCGATGAAGAACGTGTTGATGGTGGCCGAGTTGCGGCCCCGCACATATTTCGCGAGCGGGCCGAACAAGATCTCGTCCGGGCTGCCGTTCTGGAGCGCAAACTCGTAGATGCCGCGAAAGGCAAGACCGAGTCCGTCGCCTTCGCGCTCGATGATCTCGTACTGGCTGCCGAGCTCGAACTGCCGCGCCGTCAAGACTCCCGCCGATGTCCTGCCGGAAGAAGCCTTCGACGATTCCCTCCCAACGGTCGGTGAAGCCGTACTTTCGCCTCGACCTCGTGGGACTGCCGACGCCGCTCGTCCTCGCCCGGGCCCGGAATAGACCGCGCCTTGCTCCTCGAACTTGATTGCGGCTTTGCTCACTCGGCGAGCGCCATGAACTGCGCCTGCCGGGCTGCTACCGAAGACCAAAGGAAAAATGCAAATCCCGCCCAAAGGGCTGGGCACCAGCGCCCAAAGCCGCCAACTCCCCCGCTCATGCCTTCCCCGCTTATTGCCAATCTTTCCCGACAGCCTAGGAACATTTGGCATATGAGTGGAATGAAAAGTCTTCAAGCCACTAGATGAACCCAACTGACAGCAGCCTGTATTCTCCTGCGACAGGAGCCGGGCGCCGCGGCGGGCCCTGCTGGACTTGTCGGCCAGTCGCCAAGCATACTCTGCCGCCTGCGCCACTCATGTCCTCGAGGGAAATCATGCGACACATCGCCAGCCTGTTCGCCGTGGCGATCTGCCTCGGCGTGACTCCTTCTCTTGCCGCCGAGAATGCGGCCACGCCCGACCTCGGACCCCAGGTCACCTCGAAACGCGTGCTCACGCCCGAGGAGAAGGCCGAGAAGGAAGCCCGCAAAGCCTGCAAGGTCGAGATTTGCGACATTATCGCCACCAAGGAGCCGCGCGGCCCGGATGTCGCCTGCGACATCATCAAGACCTGGCGCTCCGAGGACATCGTGAAAATGCTGGGCGGCCACATCAACTGGCCCTGGGGCAAGGCCGTCTGCCAATCGAAGCTGCGCCTGAAGCGCGCGCCTCTCGCGAGGGCCATGAGCGAGCCCCGCTATAAGGTCGCGATGGAGTCCCAGACCGTGCGTTGCTCGCTCTACCAAGAGGGGGGCAAGCCTTACGTGGTCGAGGTCGAGCTTGCGCCCAAGGTGACGTTCGAGAACGGCAAGGCCACCGAGGCACACATCAACTGGGGCGACGTCTCGGCGCCGATGCTGATCTATCCCCTGCTCTACGCCGGCAGCAGCCTCGACAACTCCGCCAACGTGCTCGGCCCCGAAGTCGTGCGCATGGTCAACGAGTTCACCGGCAAAGGCTGCGCCGAGGTGAAGGACGAGCTTCCCGGCAGACGCGTCCAATAGGAGGCGATGATGGGCTCTTTCGCGCCCTACCTGATCACCCTCGGCCGCCTGCTGCTGGCGCCGGTGTTCATCCAGTCCGGCCTCTCCAAGATCTTCGATTATGCCGGCACGCAAAGCCTCATGGAGGCCCATGGCCTGCCCGGGCTCCTGCTCGTACCCACTATCGCCGTCGAGGTGCTGGGCGGTCTTGGTGTCTTGTTGGGCTCGGCACGCGCTGGGCGGCGCTGGCGCTCGGTGGCTTTTGCGTCATGGCCGCTTTCGTCTTCCATCTGGATCCCGGCGATCAGGCGCAAATGGTGCAGTTCCTGGAGAATATCTGCATGGCCGGCGGTCTCTTCGTGCTGGCAGGCGCCGGCCCCGGCGCGCTTGCTCTCGACAATTGGCGGCGCTAGAGGCGAAACGCTCGCCTTAATCGCCGCTCAGCTTTACAATGGCGTTCTGCGCCGGCGTATCGACGCCGATCTCCCGCTCAACTCGATGGGTCGTGTAATAGCGGCGGAGCTGGACGAACGACCAGACAGCTCCGAGAAGCGGCAGAAAATCGCCACCGACAACGGTATGCCGGCAGCGGCCAGCAGCGCAGCGATCAAACAGCCTGCCGCCCCGCCCGCGTCCCAGCCGCCTTCCGTGGCCACGTGGAATCGCAACGCGCAGGCCGAGCGCTTGGCCTGGGTATAGACCGCCGTCATCATGGTCGGCACATAGAGGCACACGACAAGCGCGCCGAGCGCGTTGGCCATGACGGCCAGCCCGACATGCCCAGGCGCTGCAGCCCGCAGAAGGATGGTGATCACGAGCGCGCCGATGGCATAGACCACCGCCTTCCGGCCATGTCCGGCGTCGATCAGCCGGCCGAGCACGAGACCGGCGATGGCGCCGACGAGCGCCGTAACCGCTAGCGTGCCTGCCGAACGCGACGAAGTCTTTCGCCGAGCGTGAGGAACAACGCGATCTCGCCAGAGCGAAAAAATCCCGGCCCCGATCCAGCCGTCGGCCGCAAACAGCTTCACGCCAGGCAGCGCCGCGCGGTACGCGCCCTCAGCATGACGCGGGACCACGACGTCCGGCGTGAAAAGCAAGGGCAGCGTCCGAGCAGAAGCATGCGCTGGTCACGCCGAAGCCACGCGCGGCCCGTAGGCGACGAGGATCCAGCCCGCACCACCGGGGTGACGATGCCGACAAGCGCCGCAAGCGCCTCGCGGCGCCAATCTCCGAGCCGCGATGCTCGTGTGTGCCGAGGCGGCGTAATAAGCGTGGAAGCCCGACCAGTAGAAGCGTCGCCCATGGCCGCCACGGCGGCCAGCGCGAACAGCGCCGGCCCTAGCCCTCTCATCTCGGCCAGGACCGGATATGGCGAGCGACATGAGGAGGCGCCGGCAACGACGATCGCGCGCATGCCGGTCCTGATCGCGATCGGCACGACGACAGGCCTGACGATGAAGCGGCCGGCGAGGATCAGCGCGATCGTCGCCAGCACCCACGGCACAGACGCCGGACTTCAAGAGATAGACGGGAAAAACACCCCACCCAACGCGAGGCGTGAAGGCAGGCATGAGGAGATTGACCGTCTGGAGCGAAAAAGGCCAGCGCCGAGGCTATGGCGCAGGCGGAACCAGCTCGCGCTGCAGCCTCACCCTCGTAAGCGCCGCGAGAGCGGCGCCACCTCTGCGCGCCCCCCGCCACAAAGGGGCGAAGGGCCTCTCCCGCGGACACCTTTACTTTCGGGGCCTTGCCTTTAAGACGGCCCAAGCATCACGGAGTAGAATGGGCTACAAAGTCGCCGTCATCGGCGCCACCGGCAATGTCGGCCGCGAGATGCTCAATATCCTGGCCGAGCGCGACTTCCCCGCCGACGAGGTCATCGCCGCTCGCCTCGCGCCGCTCGAAGGGCGTCGAGGTCTCCTTCGGCGACAAGCGCCTGAAATGCCAGGACCTCGAGAATTTCGACTTCACGCGGCGTCGATTTCGCGCTGATGTCGGCGGGCTCGGCCATCGTCCAAGGAATGGGCGCCGAAGATCGGCGCGCAAGGCTGCGTCGTCATCGATAATTCCTCGCTGCTGGCGCTACGACCCGGACGTGCCGCTGATCGTGCCCGAAGTGAACGCCGACGCGGTCGTCGGGCTTCACCAAGAAGAACATCATCGCCAACCCGAACTGCTCGACCGCCCAGCTCGTCGTGGTGCTGAAGCCGCTGCACGATGCGGCCAAGATCAAGCGCGTGGTGGTCGCGACCTATCAGTCGGTCTCCGGCGCCGGCAAGGAGGCCATGGACGAGCTGTGGGACCAGACCAAGGGCATCTTCGTCACCGACACGCCCGAGCCCAGAAGCTTCACCAAGCAGATCGCCTTCAACGTCATTCCCCATATCGACGTCTTCATGGAAGACGGCTCGACCAAGGAGGAATGGAAGATGATGGCCGAGACCAAGAAGATCCTCGACCCCAAGATCAAGCTGACCGCCACCTGCGTGCGCGTGCCGGTGTTCGTCGGCCATTCCGAGGCGGTCAATATCGAGTTCGAGAACCCGATCACCGCCGACGAGGCGCGCGAGATCCTGCGCGAGGCGCCGGGCGTGCTGGTGGTCGATAAGCGCGAGCCGGGCGGCTACGTGACGCCGGTCGAATGCGTCGGCGACTACGCCACCTATGTCTCGCCGCATCCGCGAGGACCAGACCATCGACAACGGCCTGTCGCTGTGGATCGTCTCCGACAATCTGCGCAAAGGCGCGGCGCTCAACACCATCCAGATCGCCGAGACCATCATCAACCGCAACCTGCTGAAGAAGCGCCGCCTAGGCCTTCACGTCCTCGGGCACCGGGGCGAAGCGCTCGGCGTCCTCGTCGAGCGCGATCACGGTGCCGCTGGCGATGTCGAAATGCAGCCCGTGCAGCGTGAGCAGGCCTTCCGCCTCCCGCTCTTTCAGCGCATCGGAAGGTCCGCAAGTTCGCCAGCGACTGGCGGACGCCGGCGAGCTCGAACGCGGTCTCCTTGCCGATAGGCCGCGATGTCGCTCTCCTTCACCTCGAGGCCGTCGAGCAGCGTCAGCCAGCGGCCGATGAAGCTCGTCTCGTCGACATTGCCCTCTCAGCTTCTCGCGATAGGCCGCCACGCCGCCGCAATGGGAATGGCCGAGCACGATGATGTTCGGCACCTTGAGCACGAGCGGCGGCATATTCCACCGCGGCGCTGGTGCCGTGGAACTTACCTTCCGGCTCGAAGGGCGGCACCAGATTGGCGACGTTGCGCATGATGAACAGCTCGCCCGGCCCGGCGTCGAAGATCGCCGAAACGTCGACCCGCGCATCGCAGCAGGCGATCACCATGGCGGTCGGCGACTGGCCGAGCTCGGCAAGCTGCCGATAGCGGCCCTTTTCCGGGCGTGCCGTCGCGGCGAAATCGCCAATATCCGTCGATCAGCTCTTCGGTAACCGCAATGTGAACTCCTTCTCGAAATCGCGCCGCACAATTCCAGCCCCTCATGCGTTTGTCCATAGGATTGCCCGCGGATCGATAGGCAAACTCTATCGAGCGTTCGCGCATAGGCCTCTTGATCTTCGGGCCGCCGAGCATGAAGTCATAGCTATCGGCATCTACCAGAAGCGCGAGACAACGCGCCCGCCGATACGAGGAAACGCGAAGGACGAGGCTGAGCGCCGTTCACGGCGACCTCGATCCTCTTTCTTACGACAGAAGACACGGCAGCAGATGTTGCCGCTCGCTGGGGCACGACGAACGGGAGCTCGCGCGTCTGCACGTCCTTGTCGCTTCAACAAGGAGTGCCGAACATGGCCAAAGTTCTCTGTGTTCTCTACGACGATCCGGTCGACGGCTACCCGCCGAACTATGCGCGGGACGACATCCCCAAGATCGACCACTATCCCGGACGGCATGACCACGCCGACCCCGAGCAAGATCGACTTCAAGCCGGGCGAACTGCTCGGCAGCGTCTCGGGCGAGCTTGGGCTTGCGCAAATTCCTCGAGGATGCCGGCCACGAGCTGGTGGTGACCTCCGACAAGGACGGCCCCAATTCGGACCTTCGAGAAGGAGCTGGTCGACGCCGACGTGGTGATCTCCCAGCCCTTCTGGCCGGCCTACCTGACCGAGGAGCGCATCGCCAAGGCCAAGAACCTCAAGCTCGCCATCACCGCCGGCATCGGCTCCGACCATGTCGACCTGCAAGCGGCGATGGACAAGGGCATCACCGTGGCCGAGGTGACCTTCTGCAACTCGATCAGCGTCGCCGAGCACGTGGTGATGATGATCCTGTCGCTGGTGCGCAACTACATCCCCTCCTATCAGTGGGTGGTCAAAGGCGGCTGGAACATCGCCGACTGCGTCGAGCGCTCCTACGACCTCGAAGGCATGCATGTCGGCACCGTCGCGCGCCGGACGCATCGGCCTTGCCGTGCTGAGGCGGCTGAGCCGTTCGACGTCAAGCTCCACTACTCCGACAAGCATCGGCTGCCGAAGGAGGTCGAGAAGGAGCTCGGCCTGACCTACCACCCGAACGTCGAGTCGCATGGTCAAGGTCTGCGACGTGGTGACCATCAACTGCCCCGCTGCATCCCGAGACCGAGCATCTGTTCAACGACGAGCTGATCGGCAAGATGAAGCGCGGCAGCTATCTCGTGAACACCGCGCGCGGCAAGATCGCCGATCGCGACGCCGTGGTGCGCGCGTTGGAGAGCGGCCAGCTCGCGGGCTATGCCGGCGACGTCTGGTTCCCGCAGCCGGCGCCCACGCGACCATCCGTGGCGCACCATGCCCCATCACGGCATGACGCCGCATGTCTCCGGCACCTCGCTGTCGGCGCAGGCGCGCTACGCCGCGGGCACGCGCGAGATCCTGGAGGACTTCTTCGCCGGCAAGCCGATCCGCGACGAATATCTCATCGTCGACAGGCGGCAAGCTCGCCGGCGCCGGCGCCCATTCCTACACGGCGGGCGACGCCACCAAGGGCTCCGAGGAAGCCGCGAAGTACAAGAAGGCCAGCTAAGCAAAGCCGACCAAACGCCCCGCTGGCTCTTTAGGGCCAAGAACCCCGCGCTTCTTTGGTGGCCTCTCCTTCCGGACCACCTTGGAGCGCGGGCGTTCCGTGCACGCTTTGGCAACGGCCTGTCATGCTTGTTGTAATGTCACCGTCTGATTGAGGTATCGGAGCGTGTATCAACGCCAGAAGTGCGCGGAACTGCAACCGGCGCAGGCCGGTTCGGACTTGCGGTGACGGCCAAGCCCGGCCAGACTACCGGCAATAAAAAGCGAAAAGCGCTTCTAGGGGGGAATTGATCGATGGCGACCGCAGCACAGGCGGAACTCCGGAGGCATTTTTCATTGGCTCGACCGCTCCACACCGTGGCCAAGCCCGGCTTCAGCCGCTGGCTGGTCCCGCCGGCGGCGCTTTGCGTCCATCTCTGCATCGGCCAGGTCTACGCCTTCAGCGTGTTCAACCTGCCGATGACCAGGCTGCATCGGCATCACCAAATCCGCGCCTGACGACTGGAAGCTCACCGAGCTCGGCTGGATCTTCTCCATCGCCATCGTGTTCTCTCGGCCTCGCCGCCGCCTTCACCGGGACCTGGCTCGACCGGGTCGGCCCGCGCAAAGCCATGTTCACCGCCGCGCTGTGTTTCGGCGGCGGCTTCCTCATCTCCGCGCTCGGCGTCTATCTCCACCAGCTCTGGATCGTCTATCTCGGCTATGGCGTGATCGGCGGCTGCGGCCTCGGCATCGGCTATATCTCGCCGGTCAAGACGCTGATCACCTGGTTCCCCGACCGGCCCGGCATGGCCACCGGCATGGCCATCATGGGCTTCGGCGGCGGCGCGCATGATCGCCTCGCCGCTGTCGGTCTGGCTGATGCAGCAATTCGCCACCCCGACCCATGTCGGCGTGACGGAGACCTTCATCGCGCTCGGCCTCATCTACATGTTCTTCATGATGATGGGCGCGCGTCATCGTGCGCGTGCCCGCGCCGGGCTGGGCGCCCGAGGGCTATGTCGCCCCGACGCAGCCCAAGAAGCTCGTCACCGACCAGCGACGTCCATGTCGACCAGGCGCTCAAGACGCCGCAGTTCTATCTGCTGTGGGGGGTGCTCTGCCTGAACGTGACCGCCGGCATCGGCGTGCTCGGCCAGGCCTCGGCCATGAGCCAGGAGATGTTCCCCGGGCGCAGATCACGGCCATCGCGGCGGCGGGCTTCGTCGGCCTGCTCAGCATCTTCAACATGGCTCGGCCGCTTCTTCTGGGCCTCGACCTCCGACTATATCGGCCGGCGCAACACCTACATGATCTTCTTCGCTGCTCGGCATGGCGCTCTATGCCGCCGTGCCCTGGACCGGCCAGACCGGCAGCGTGGTCCTGTTCGTGGCGTTCTACTGCGTCATCATCAGCATGTATGGCGGCGGCTTCGCCACCATCCCGGCCTATCTCAAGGACATCTTCGGCACCCGCTATGTCGGCGCCATTCATGGGCGGCTGCTCACCGCCTGGTCGGCGGCGGGCGTGTTCGGCCCGGTGCTGGTCAACTACATCCGCGAATACCAGATCGACCACGGCGTGCGCCAAGGCCGACGCCTACTCGGTCACCATGTACATCATGGCCGGGCTGCTGTTCGTCGGCTTCATCTGCAACTGCCTCATGCACCCGGTGCATGAGCGCCACCATATCAAGACTGAAGAAGCGAACGCTTGACGGAGGAACCGATGGCCGAAACGAAGCACCACGAAGACGTCTCGGACGCCAACGCCGTCAAGCTGGTGCTGGCCTGGAGCTTTGTCGGGATTCCCGCTTGCCTGGGGTGTCTACAAGACCCTCGCCAACGCGGTGCTCTGTTCCAATAGCGTCAGACTCCATGAAAAGGCCCCTGTCCAGGCCGGTCGGAAGACCGCCGGGCGGGGCCTGATTCTGGCTATCTCATTGGCCTAGAACGATTTTTTTTGTCAGAATCTGTTAATGTGCCTTTCAGAGTGCGTTCATGGACGCTTCATGCGGCTCTCATGCCCATCCCCATTATCTAGCCTTGAAGTTCACCGAAGGAGACGACCATGAAAGAGTGGCTGAAGCCCGAGATCACCGAGTCCGAAGCTGGTATGGAAGTGACTTCTTATCTTCCGGCTGAGCTCGACCGCGCTTAATTCAGCGCTGATCTAGCAAGTTTTCGAAAATGGCGGTCCCAGCGATAGCGGGGCCGCCATTTTCGTTTGTGCGCCGTGCCATCGCGCCTTTCGGCCTCTTCCGCCTGCGACATTCTGTCAGACTCCCATAATCTGGCTGTCAGACGGTGTTCATGAGCACTTCATGCGGTTCTCATGCCTCTGACCCCACATTGGGTCCGTAAGTTCACCTAAGGAGACGACCATGAAAGAGTGGCTGAAACCCGAGATCACCGAGTCCGAGGCTGGCATGGAGGTTACCTCCTATCTTCCGGCTGAGCTCGACCGCGCCTAATTCGCGCTGATCTAGCGACTTATCCAAATGGCGGCCCTAGCGAATAGCGGGGCCGCCATTTTCATTTGCGGCAGACGCCTGCCCTCCCTCTCCCCGATCCCACGACTCTCCGCCCGGCTTGCCCTGCGCAAGGTGGGGTGACAGGGCGCGCCTGCGAAATTATGGTCCGCCCCGCCAGGCAGGCCGCGCAGACCAGCGCGTCCGCCTCCCCGTCAATCGCGATGAAGTGGGCAAAATCCCATGTCTTGGGCTTATCTTGTGCTCGCAGGGCTGTTCGAGGTCGGCTTCGCCTCCACCCTCAAGCTCACCGAGGGCTTCACCAAGCTCGTGGCCGACGCTGGCTTTCGCCGTGTGCATCGTCGCGAGCTTCCTGCTTCTGTCTCGCGCCGCCCGCGATCTCCCCATCGGCACGGCCTATGCGGTGTGGACCGGGATCGGCGCAGCGGGCACTGCCATTGATCGGCATCCTCGTCTATAAGGAGCCGGCCACGCGCGCTGCGGCTGTTCTTCATCGCCACCCTCATCGCTTCCATCATCGGACTGAAATTCGCAACGACCACACAATGACCAATCCAGAAAAGATCGACCGCACCATCACCGGCAACTATTTCGAGGACTTCAAGCTCGGCCAGGAGATCGTGCACGCGACGCCGCGCACGGTGACCGTGGGCGATGTCAGCGTCTACACCGCGCTCTATGGCGGGCGCTTCGCCGTGCAGTCGTCGGATGCCTTCGCGCAGTCTATCGGCTATCCGCGCTCACCCATCGACGACATGCTGGTGTTCCATTTCGTCATCGGCAAGACGGTGCCGGACATCTCGCGCAACGCCATCGCCAATCTCGGCTATGCCGAGTTCCGCTTCGAAACCCCCGTCTATCCCGGCGACACCATCGCCTCGGTCTCGGAGGTGATCGGCGTCAAGCAGAACTCCAGCGGCAAGAACGGCACGGTCTATGTGCGCTCCACGGGCCGCAACCAGAACGGCGAGGTGGTGCTGTGCTTCAAGCGCTGGGTGATGGTCACCAAGCGCGATCTCGACGCGCCGGCGCCGGAGACCGTCATCCCGGAGCTCGACAAGAGCGTCGAGCCGGAGTCCCTCGGCAAGGCGCTGCCCCCGCTGAAACTCACCGTGTACGACTACGCGCTCGCCGGCTCGCCCCGCCGCTGGGAGGACTATGCGGTCGGCGACAAGATCGACCATGTGGACGGCCAGACCATCGAGGAGGCCGAGCACCAGATGGCCACGCGCCTCTACCAGAACACCGCGCGCGTGCACTTCAACCAGCACCGCGAAGGTCAGGAGCGCTTCGGCCGCCGCCTCGTCTATGGCGGCCACATCATCTCCATCGCCCGCTCGTTGAGCTTCAATGGCCTCGCCAACGCCTTCCATGTTCTGGGCTTGAACGGCGCGCGTCACGCGGCACCGTCATTCGCCGGCGACACCATCTATGCCTGGAGCGAGGTGCTCGACAAAGCCGAGCTCCCCGGACGTTCCGACTTGGGCGCGCTGCGCTTGCGCACCTTCGCCGTGAAGGACCGCAATTGCGCCGACTTCCCGGGCGTGAAAGAGGACGGCAGTCTCGAAGAGGGTGTCGTCCTCGACATGGACTATTGGGTGGCCCTCCCCCGCTAGGCGCGATCTGCGCTATCATCCGTGAACTGCCACTAAGGCGCGTGCTGTAGGAGTCGCATGATGGGACGCAAAGAGATTTGGTGCACGAGCGCGTTGGCCGCCGCCCTGGCCCTTTCCGCACCGGCCTTCGCCGCCGAGAAGGCCACCGCGGTCCTCAAGGACGCCGAGGGCAAGGAGGTGGGCAAGGTCACGCTCATCGCCGTTCCCACCGGGGTACTGCTCGACGCGAACTTCACCGCGCTTCCGCCGGGCGACCACGCCTTCCATATTCACGCGGTCGGCAAATGCGAGCCACCCGATTTCAAATCGGCGGGAGGCCACTTCAACCCCGAAGAGGACGAGCACGGCCTGATGAACGAGGCCGGCCCCCATGCCGGCGACATGCCCAACATCCATGTGCCCGAGAACGGCAAGCTCCACATCGAGGTGCTGAATCAGAGGGTGTTCTTGAGCGACGGGCTACTCGACGACGACGGCTCCGCCATCGTCATCCACCAGGGCCCGGACGACTACAAGACCGACCCCGCCGGCGACGCCGGGCCGCGCATCGCCTGCGGCGTGATCACCCCGTAAGCGCCCCGCCGGCCCGTCCCACCAGGTGAAATAAACCTTCTGTCAAAGGTTTAGGACCCATGCTGGCCCCAACGATTCGTTTGCGTTGGGGGACTTTCAGCATGGCTTTCGAAGGCCCATTCGAAGGTGAGCTGGGCGGCATCGCCTATATCGTCGGCTCGCATATCTGGGAGTTGGTCGATGGCGGCCACACCTGGATCATGTCCAAGTTCGAGGACGACCTGAACGCCTGCTACGAGATCGCGGCGCCCGCCTAAGGCGGCCACTTCGCCGCTACCCTGAAATCCGCGCCCGAACGGCCTGTCTGGGCCCGGACCAAAGGAAGCGGCCGGCCTGATTGCCCCTGCCCGGCGACTGAGCTATGAGAAAAGCTCAAGCCTGGGCAACGATTGCAATTCCAATGACTCATAAGCTAGAGGCGGAGCGGCCGCTCTCCCCGCATCTTCAAATCTATCGGCCGATGCTGACCATGATGATGTCGATCGCGCATCGCATCACCGGCGCATCGCTCGCCGTCGGCTTCGCACTCCTCACCTGGTGGCTCGTGGCCATCAGTATCGGCCCCGAGGCTTACGCCACCGTCGACCACTTCTTCGCCGGCCTCGTCGGGCGCACGCTGCTGTTTCTGTTCACCTGGGCGCTGATGCACCACATGCTCGGCGGCATCCGCCATCTGATCTGGGACACCGGCACCGGCCTCGACAAGACGAGCATCGAGGTGTTCGCCTGGCTCACCATCATCTCTTCCATCGTGCTCACGGTCCTCATCTGGATCGCGGGCTACGCGCTGATGGGGAGCTTCTAGCCATGGCCACACCGCTCAAACGCGTCCGCGGCCTCGGCGCCGCCCATCGCGGCACGGAGACCTTCTGGCGTCAGCGGGTCACGGCCATCGCCAACATCCCGCTCGTCATCTTCCTCGTACTCTCGATCGTCAGCCATATCGGCGCGAGCTATGCGCAAGTGAAAGCCTATCTCGCCCAGCCGATCGTGGCGGTGCTCATGCTTGCGCTCATTCTGTCCGCTGCGATCCATATGCGCATCGGCCTGAAGGAGATCATCGAGGACTACGTCCACAGCGAGTACTGCAAGGTCGCGGCCATTCTGCTCGTGACGTTCTTCGCGGGTGCCGTCGGCCTCGCCTGCACTCTTGCTATTCTCAAAATCAGTCTCGGAAGCTGACGCGTAATGCCTCAAGACGCCACGCCACCAGAAACCCCGCACAACGCCGTACAAGTTAACGGCCGTGCCTACGAAATCACCGACCACGCCTATGACGTCATCGTCGTCGGCGCCGGCGGCTCAGGCTTGCGCGCCGTGGTCGGCGCCAGCCAAGCGGGGCTTCGCACCGCCTGCATCTCCAAGGTGTTCCCAACGCGCTCCCACACCGTGGCGGCGCAAGGCGGCATCGCCGCGGCGCTCGGCAATATGGGCCCCGACGATTGGCGCTGGCATATGTACGACACGGTGAAGGGCTCCGACTGGCTCGGCGACCAGGACGCCATCGAGTATCTCTGCCGCAACGCCCCGCAAGCGGTCTACGAGCTCGAGCATTGGGGCGTGCCCTTCTCGCGCACAGACGACGGCAAGATCCTCCAGCGCGCCTTCGGCGGCATGACCATGGATTACGGCAAGGGCCCGGCCAAGCGCACTTGCGCCGCCGCCGACCGCACCGGCCACGCCATGCTGCACACCATGTATGGCCAGGCGCTCCGGCAGTCGGCCGAGTTCTTCATCGAGTATTTCGCCATCGACCTCATCATGGACGACGAGGGCCGTTGCCGCGGCGTCATCGCCCTCAACATGGCCGACGGCTCGATCCACCGCTTCCGCGGCCATCAGACGATCCTCGCCACCGGCGGCTATGGCCGCACCTATTTCTCCTGCACGAGCGCGCATATCTGCACCGGCGACGGCAACGCTATGGTGTTGCGCGCAGGGCTCCCGCTCCAGGACATGGAGTTCGTTCAGTTCCACCCGACCGGCGTCTATGGCGCCGGCGTGCTCATCACCGAGGGTGCGCGCGGCGAAGGCGGCTTCTTGCGCAACGCCGAGGGCGAGAAGTTCATGGAGCGCTATGCGCCATCCGCCAAGGACCTCGCCTCGCGCGACGTGGTCTCCCGCGCCATCACCATCGAGATCCGCGAGGGGCGCGGCCACGGGCCCGAGAAGGACTACATGCACCTGCATCTCGACCATCTCGACCCGGATCTCTTGGCCGAACGGCTACCGGGCATCACCGACCTCGCCCGCATCTTCGGCGGCGTCGATGTGCGCAAGGAGCCGATCCCAGTGCTTCCGACCGCGCACTACAATATGGGCGGCATCCCCACCAACATGCATGGCGAGGTGATTGCGCCGCGTAACGGCGACCCGGACGCCATCGTGCCGGGCCTCATGGCGCTCGGCGAGGCGGCCTGCGTCTCGGTGCACGGCGCCAACCGTCTCGGCTCCAACTCGCTGATCGACCTCGTGGTGTTCGGCCGCGCCGCGGCGCTGCGCTGCGCCGAAGTTGTCGGCAAGGACAAGGCGATCCCCGAGCTGCCGAAAGGCGCCGGCGAAGGGGCCATCGCCCGGCTCGACCGCTTCCGCTACGCGGACGGCGGCACGCCCACCGCGGAGCTGCGCTTGGCGATGCAGAAGACCATGCAGCGCGACTGCGCCGTGTTCCGCACCAAGGAGGTGCTGAAAGAGGGCGTCAAGGGCATCAAGCAGGTGTGGGACGACGCCGCCGACATCAACGTCACCGACCGCTCTCTCATCTGGAACACCGATCTGATCGAGACGCTGGAGTTCGACAATCTGATCTCGCAGGCCGCCGTCACCGTGCAGGGCGCGCTCGCTCGCGAGGAATCCAGAGGCGCGCACGCCCGCGAGGACTTCCCCAAGCGCGACGACGAGACGTGGATGAAGCACACCCTGTCTTACGCCGACTACGGCACGCACACGGTGAAGCTCGACTTTCGTCCGGTGCACACCTTCACGCTGTCGAACGAGGTCGCCTATATCGAGCCCAAGGAGCGTGT
>CAVQXI010000015.1:142500-313491 GCA_963717875.1 uncultured Alphaproteobacteria bacterium | reverse complement strand
CCGTTCGGCGCGTGCGACGAAACGATGACAGCGTGAATGGCCTGTCATCCTGGAACACCCTGCGATCCTCAAGAATATGGGCGTTCGGCAGCCCCAATGCATCCTGGCGCCCCAGCCTCGCTTCGCCCCGCAATGGATATATCATCCAATTTGAGAGCAAGGATCAGGGTGCGGGGCCTGCCTCAAGGGTTAATCCTAGCTCCTGACGGTCACGCAAGATTCAGGGTCATGCCCAGCACGCATCCACAACAGACAGCCGCCCTTCCCTCCGACCGGGCCTGCTGGAATGCAGTCTTGGCCCGGAACGCCGAATTTGACGGCCAGTTCTATTATTCGGTGGCCACCACGGGCGTCTATTGCCGGCCTTCCTGCCCGGCTAGGCGCCCTGCCCGCGCGCATGTGCGTTTTCACGACACGACAGAAGCGGCAGAAGCGGCGGGCTTCCGCCCCTGCAGGCGCTGTAAGCCCGATCAGCCTTCGCTGACAGCGCAGCATGGGGCCAAGATCACGCAAGCTTGCCGCCTCATCGAGGCGGCGGAGACGCCGCCGACGCTTGCGGCGCTCGCCGACGCGGTGGGCTTAAGCCCCTACCATTTCCATCGCCTGTTCAAGGCCAGGCTCGGCGTGACCCCGAAGGGCTACGCCGTGGCCCATCGCAACAAGCGGGCGCGCGCGGCGCTCGGCAATAGCGCGACAGTGACGCAAGCGATCTATGATGCTGGCTTCAATGCGAACAGCCGCTTCTATGCCAACGCCTCGGAGGTGCTCGGCATGACCCCGCGCTCATTTCGCTCCGGCGGGACAGATCACACCATCAGATTCGCCTTCGCCGAATGCTCGCTGGGCACCGTGTTGATCGCGGCCAGCGAAACGGGCGTTTGCGCCATCCTCTTCGGCGATACGCGTGAGGCCTTGCATCGGGAGCTGGAGAAACAGTTCCCTCGCGCGCATCTCGTCAGTGGCGATGCCGAATTCGACACGCTGACGGCCGAAGTGATCGACTTCATCGAGAACCCAACCAGCAATTTCGATCTGCCGCTCGATATTCGCGGGACCGCGTTTCAGCACCGCGTGTGGGACGCGCTGCGCCGCATCCCGGCAGGATCGACGGCAAGCTATGCCGAGATCGCGCAAGCCATCGGCATGCCGAAGTCGGCGCGCGCCGTGGCTCGCGCCTGCGCTTCGAACCGCATCGCCGTGGCGATCCCTTGCCATCGCGTCGTGCGGTCCGACGGCTCGCTGTCCGGCTATCGGGGCGGCGTTGCGCGCAAGCGCGCACTGCTGGACAAGGAACGATCCGGCCGCTAGCGGGTCAGGCCCTTAGCGGCGAGCTCGTCGAGATAGCTCTGAAAACGTGCTTCTTGGTTCTCGCCGAGATCGCGCAAATAGTCCCAGACGAAGAGACCCGTGTCGTGGCCGTCGTCGAAGGCGATGCGCACGGCGTAGTTGCCGACCGGCTCAAGCCGCACGATGCGGACGTTCTTCTTACCCGGCACGGTGACGCGCTGCTCAGGGCTGTGGCCTTGCACCTCGGCGCTCGGGCTTAGGACCCGCAGCATCTCCGCCGGCAACGCGAAGCTTCGTCCGTCATCGAAGCTCACGGTGAGATTGCGCTTCTCCTTGTCGAGTTTGATCTCGGTGGGCCAACCTGCCATCCGACCGCTCCCTCAGCCGAGGTCAATCTCGCCCTCGACCACATGATCGAGGGGCGTGCCTTCGGCCGTCAGCACCATCTTTATCTTGAGCTTGCCCTTGCCGCCGAGCCCCTCCTCGCGGACCACACGCTCGATGGCCTGCTGGGAGCTCACACCGACCTCCTTGAGAAATCGCCGCATCGACATGTTAAAGCGTTGCTCGTCCATCATTGGGCCTCCCTTCGGCGCGCCTTCCCGTGATATGGAAAGGCGAAGCGCCTATATTAAAGACGAAAGCCGATGGCGGTCACCACGCAAGGAAAGGGCCGCGCCAACAAGACGCGAGCCGGGACGATGAAGCGGAAAAGTACGGTCAAACGCCGAAATGCGCCTGCGGCCGCGCTTGCCGACCCCCGCTACCGCAAGCGCGTGGTGAAGAGCGCCACGGTCTATAGCCGCAAGGACAAGGCAAGCGCGATCGAGGACGACGAGGCCAAATGAGTAGAAGCCTGCCTCCCCTGATCGACCAGTTCGGCCGCGCAATCACCTATTTGCGGGTGTCGGTCACCGACCGGTGCGATTTCCGCTGCACCTATTGCATGGCCGAAGACATGACCTTCGTCCCGCGGAAGGACCTGCTGACGCTGGAGGAGATCGACCGGCTGGCGAGCGCGTTCATTGCGCGCGGTGTGCGGAAGGTACGGCTCACCGGCGGCGAGCCGCTCGTCAGACGGAACATCATGTGGCTGGTCGAGGCGCTGTCGCGGCATCTCGGTGACGGCCTCGACGAGCTTACGCTCACCACCAATGGCAGCCAGCTTTACCGCTACGCGGATGCGCTCGCCGGCGCCGGCGTCAAGCGGATCAACATCTCCCTCGACACGCTGGACGCGGCCAAGTTCCGCATCCTCACCCGTTGGGGCGACTTCGAGCAGGTCATGCGCGGCATCGACGCGGCGGACCGCGCCGGGCTCAAGATCAAGATCAACACCGTGGCGCTCCGGGACGTGAACGAGGACGAGATCGAGGACCTTTTGCGCTGGGCGCACGGACGCGGCTTCGACCTCACGCTGATCGAGACCATGCCCATGGGTGAGATCGACGCCGACCGCACCGATCAATATCTGCCGCTGTCGCTGGTGCGGTCGCGGCTCTCCCAGCACCTGACGCTCTCCGACATCGCCTATCAGACGGGAGGGCCGGCGCGCTATGTGCGGGTCGTCGAGACCGGGGGCCGGCTCGGCCTTATCACGCCGCTAACTCACAATTTCTGCGAATCGTGCAATCGGGTCCGGGTCACCTGCACCGGCACACTCTATATGTGTCTCGGCCAGGAAGACGCCGCCGATCTCAGAGCGCCGTTGAGAGCCAGCACGTCCGATACGCTCCTTCACGCGGCGATCGACGAGGCCTTGACCCGCAAGCCCAAGGGCCACGATTTCGTCATCGAACGAAGCACCGGGCCCGCAGTTTCGCGCCATATGTCGGCCACGGGCGGCTAAGTCTGTCGGCGACCTGGGCTAAGTCGGCCTAAGGTTAAGAAAGTCCTGTGGCGCCAAATATCCTGGTACTTCCAGGGAGTTCAACGGGCGAAACACCGCGCTCCTAGCCTATTCGGCGGCCAGTCCCTGCGCTTACGGCGTTTTTTTTAACCTACGCCCGGGTAATTTTGCCACGAGGATCAGCGGACTAGACCGCTCCGCTGACGGGCTGCGGTTATTTCATGTTGCGCATCGAGTGGCTTAAGAAGCATTGGCATTGGGTGGGATTGGCGCTGCTGTCGGCGCTGATCGCCGCAACGGCCTTTGTCGCGCCGAGCAGTGTGAGCCGGTTGGAACTCGAGCGCGAGGCGCTCGTTGCCGAAGATCGAATCCGCGTGCACTTGGCCGATGAGCCCAACGTCGTGCTCGATGCACTGACGCGTCCCGGACTTGCTCCGCAACTCAGCCAGATCTTCGAGGACTCGGGCTACGGTCACCGCATTTTGCGCTACGAGCTTTTCAGCGCGAAGGGTCGGCTTCTCTTCACCGCCGGCAAAGCCGGCATCGCTCTCGACGATCGTCTCGTGGACGTGACGAAGAGTCCAATGCATGACGGCGCGGTGGTGGGTTTGTACGAGAGCGTCACCAAGGACGGGCCCACCCATTTCGCGCTCCTAAGGATGCCCCTCGATATCAACGAGCACACGCGAGGCACGCTCCTCGTTTATCTCGATCAGACCGACCAGGCGGGCGTTCTGTCCGGCTATTTCGGCCTCATCGCTGTGGTGACGCTCGTCTTGCTCGGTATCGGCGTCGCCACGCCGGTGGCCTTCGCCTGGATGCGTAGTCAGGAGCAGCGGCAGGCGCAAGAGCAGGTGCGCTATCTTGAAAGCCACGACGCCCTGACAGGACTCGCCAACCGCCGGGCCTTTGCCGAGACTCTCAGCGAGGCCATCATCCGCATGAAGCGGGACAACACGCATATCGCCGTGGTCTGTCTCGACATCGACAAGTTCAAGGAGATCAACGACGCGACCGAGCACGGCGGCGGCGATCAAGTGCTGCGCGAGATCGGCGCCCGCATCAGGGGCACGCTTCGGGAACGCGACATCATCGCCCGGCTCGGCGCCGACGAGTTCGCCATCGCGCTGGTGGACATCACTAATCTCGGCGATGTGATGGCCTTCATGAACCGGCTGGTGGCGGCCTTGCGGCTGCCGTTCCATGTCGGCGGCAAGGAGATCCTCATCACCACGAGTGTTGGCATCGCACTGGCGCCGGCAGACGGCGAAACGGCTTCCACCGTGCTTCGCCATGCCACGATCGCGCTGTCCCGCGCCAAGGGGGACGGTGGCCAGCGCATGTGCTTCTTCGAGGAGAGCATGGACAAGGCGCTCCAGCGGCGGCGCACGGTCGAGCACGAGCTTCGCCTGGCGCTCGGGCGCGAGGAGTTCGAGGTCGTCTACCAGCCGCAATACGATCTGGCGACGGAGCGGCAATGCGGCTCGGAGGCCCTGATCCGCTGGCACCACCCGGTGCACGGCAAGATCGCTCCGGGGCATTTTATCTCGGTTGCCGAGGAGACCGGGCTCATCGTGCCGATCGGCGAATGGGTCCTGCGGCGCGCTTGCTGGGACGCGGTGAGCTGGCCGGACGATCTGATTGTGGCCGTGAACCTATCGCCGGCGCAGTTCCGTGACAGCGATATCGCCGAGACGGTGGCCGACATCCTCAAAGAGACGAGCTTGCCGGCCCGCCGCCTCGAACTCGAGATCACCGAGAACCTGCTCATCAACGACACCGAAGAGGTGTTGAGCAAGCTGAACCGCCTGCGCGAGCTCGGCGTGGCAATTGCCATGGACGATTTCGGCACCGGCTATTCGAGCTTGAGCTATCTCGCCCGCTTCCCGTTCTCGAAGATCAAGATCGACCGGCAGTTCATCCGCAACATGACGCGGGACCCGGCGATGCGGGCGATCGTCAAGACCATCATCGCGCTCGGCAAGTCGCTCGACGTGACCATCACGGCGGAGGGCGTGGAGACGCCCGAGCAGGCCGAGATGCTGCGCAAGTTCGGCTGCCGGCAAGTTCAGGGCTTCCTCTACGGGCACCCCGAGGCGGCCGACACCCACGCCAAGCCCAAGGGCACGACGGACGGCAAGGTAACGCCGATCCGCGCGAGGCGCTCAAGCGCCGCCTGAGCGATCTCTCTCCAAGCGGTTTAGGGGCCTGCCGAGAAGGGATATTCCGGCATGGAGGTCGCTGTGCGGCCGCCGAGGAAACCTTTCGACTTCGCTGGGGCACGCGAACGCGGCCGATAGACGGGCACCACGTGCTTTTCGGGCACCGCAGTGGCGGCCCTGGCCGGCTTGTTCTCCTCCACGGCAGCACTCTGCGGCGGCTTGCGCAAGGGAACCGGCACAGCAGCGGGCATCGACTCTGTGTCGACATTGGCGACGGCGCCCAGTTGCGCGTCGTCATCAGGCTCGGGTTCGGGCGCAAGCGCATCTCCCGGGCCGGCCGGCTCCGTCCCGTCGTTCAACTCCTCCGTCTCGACCGGCGCAGGGAGCGCGGCAGTGACCTCTTCAGAACCGAGCGCATCTACGGCCGCCCCAGTGTCCTCGGCATCGCCTTCAGCCATGGCCGGTTCCGGCGTGGCCGTGCGGATCTCCACATGGATGGCGACCGCCCGCGGCGCCGTGTCGGCGGGTGCGGGCAGGGTGATGACGATCGGCAGGATGAGAGCGAGAGCCGCCACATGGGTGAGGCCGGCGCCGAGGGCGCAGACCGGCAGACTGATCCTGTCGTCGTTGATCACGGGAACCGAGCCTGCGCTGAGGTTTCGCCGCTACGCTCAACTGGCTCAATTCGAGTTAGCTGAGTCGGCCGCTCCCGCGCAAGCCTTTAGTTTTCCATGACAATTTTCGGAGCCTGCCGGGCGGCGCTCTGTTGGCGCTCAAGCTCGGCCCAGGCAGCGACGGCGATCGCGCGATAGGCTTCCGCGGGAGGCGACGACGGATCAGTCGCCACCACCGGCTTGCCCGCATCGGAGCTCTCGCGCACGGCTATGGTAAGCGGCACCTCACCCAAGAACGGCACGCCGAGCTTTGTCGCCTCCTCCTTCGCGCCGCCATGGCCGAAAATGTTGGAGGGCTCGCCGCAATGGGGGCAGATGAAAGTCGACATGTTCTCGACGATGCCAAGCACCGGCACGTTCACCTTCTTGAACATGTTCAGCCCTTTGCGGGCGTCGATCAGCGCGAGGTCCTGCGGCGTCGAGACGATAATCGCGCCGGCGAGCGGCACTTGCTGTGCCATGGTGAGCTGCGCATCGCCCGTGCCCGGCGGCATGTCGACCACGAGCACGTCGAGCTCGCCCCAGGCGACGTCTTTCAACATCTGGGTCAGGGCGGACATGACCATGGGTCCGCGCCAGATCATCGGCGTCTCCTCGTCGACGAGGAACCCCATGGACATGACTTTCAGCCCGTAGGCGCGCATGGGATCGAGCTTGTTGCCGGCAAGCTGCTGGGGCTGGCCATGGATGCCGAGGAGCCGCGGCATGGACGGCCCGTAAATGTCGGCATCGAGGATGCCCACTTTCAGCCCCTTGTCCTTCAGCGCGAGGGCGAAGTTGACGGCAGTGGTGGATTTGCCGACGCCGCCTTTTCCGGACGCGACGGCGACGATGTTCTTCACGCCGGGCACACCGCCGGGACGGTGTCTGGCATCGCGGGCCGCGCCCGGTGCGGTGACGCCGGGGCCTTGCGGCGCGGTTTGCGGCCGTGGCGCGGCCTGCGCTCCGCCATTGCCGCTCGAACTTGCCGCACCCGGCTCGCGGTCGGCGGTGAGCGTCACGGCGACGCCCTCGACGCCGGGAATGTCTTTCACCACGCTCTCCGCCGCCCGGCGGAGCTCTTCCAGCTCGGTGGCGCGCGACGGGTCCACGGAAATCGCGAAATAGACCTTGCCCTTATGGATCACCACTTCGGAGACGAGGCCGAGCGACACGATGTCGTCCTTGAGATCCGGGCCTTTCACGCCTTTCAGCGCGGCGAGGATACGGTCTTTGGTGAGGGTCTCGGTCATGCCTACAAAATGTAGGACGAACCTGCCGCAATGCAACTCGGCATATTGAAGCGCTGCCGCGCTCGCTGCCCTCGCGGCACGAAGCACGCGCTCTCGGAGAATCCCCAAGGCGGCCATCGACGAGGCAGCGTTCGCAGCGAAGGGACGCCTCGCCGACGCCGCTCGAGCTCCAACGCCGCGGCGCCCACAGAGTTCCCACAATCGCAGCCTCGCGCCGCAGGGAACTGAGGACGCCTGCTTCAGGTTTTGCTGCCATGGAGCAAGCGATCCTCGCCATCGGCATCCCTGCGGTCATCGGCACCGGCGTGCTCTTCCTTTGGGTATGCTTCGACATCTGGCGTTGGATGCGGCGCCCCGACGACGACCGCTAACAAATTCCCCTTGGACGTCCGGAACCAAGTGCCCGCAGCGGGGTTCTCCTCGGCCTGCAGTTCCCTGGCAGGCGCAACAACGGAGGGAATCATGAAAAGCTTCATCTCGATGCTCGCCCTGACCATCGCAATCGCCGCCGCGGGGCCGGCTTTTGCCGGCGACGCGGCAGGCGCCAAAACCCAGGCCGACTGCGAGGCGGCCGGCGGTATGTGGAATGCCGACGCCAATACCTGCTCAGAGAAATCAGCGGAGTAATTCCGGTGAAAGGCGGCGGGTCCATCGCGACCCGCCGTTTTCTTTTGCCCTCCGACAAGCTCTCAGGGGGCCCCGGGACAAAAAAAGAAGCCCGGGGCTGAACCGGGCTTCGAAAGAGGGAAAAGTCGGGAGCGCCGGCGCGGGGGGTTGGGGATGGGGGGCAGGTCGAGCCGCGCCGGGTCCGAAAGCCAAACGCGCGACCCGGGCATCGGTTCCAAAAAAATCTCAGATTCAAAAAAAGTCCCGGCGACCATCGGCCACCGGGACTTTTCGCAGGCATTATCAGGATGCTAGGACGCTAGCCGCGATTTGTGTCAGGTCTGCAACAGACGCCCGCTTCCGAACAGCGGCACACGCGCGCACCCCCATGGATTCGGCTGCCCCGGGCGAGAAGAGACTCGCCTGGTTGCCTCATGCGGTCAGCATGTTAGCCTTCTCCAGGACAGGAGGGAGAAGGATCCATAAGCGCAGGAAGGAGGACGATCCATGAATACGACGAATGTGCTCGTCGCCTTATGTTCGCTGCTGGTGCTGGGTGGCATGATTGGTTTCGCCGCGTTTCTGATTTTGTACTAGACGCCGCGGCCAAGCCCGGTCGCACACAGGACACATTTGCCCTCTTCAATATGAGCGGGCGAGTGGCCGTTTGGGAGCAGCGGCTGATCCAGTCTCAGAGGACGGGCCTTCGTCCTCGCCGGCAAGAACAACAACCCCCAAAGAAAGGTCCGGCTCGGCACTTCACCGGCGGCCGTTAACCTTTGGCGTCGCGAAAAAGGACGGCTCTCAAGCCTTCCTTAACCCGATCCCGGCTATTCATGGCAGGGACGGGGCGAAAGCGCGACTCATGCGTCCGCCCAAAGCCAACTTCCACAAAGCCGGGGGGAGCTTCATGCGCGTTGTGGTCGGTTCGGAAACTTCGAGGGATTTCAGGCAGGCTGAACTCGACCGGCACCTCGAAGCGATGTCTCGCTTCATCGAGCGCGCCGGCCGGGAGGCCCAGGCCTCTCTTTGCTGCACCATGGTACTGCGGTCGGCCGCGTCCGCCCCGGCGCAAGCTCTGATCCTCATGAAGGACGCGCTTCTCGGGGGCCGCGTGCGGGCGAACGCGATCCTCGCCAAGCTCGAGCCCGAAGACGCACTCAAGGACCTCTTCGCCACCCTGTCGGCGCTTTCCGCCGACGCGCCGGAGACGTCGCTGATCCGCTGGGCGCGCAACCCGCGCCTGCTCGATGCTCATGAGCAGGTGACCTATGGCGACGATATGTGCTGGTCGGGCGACGCCATGCGCCGCGACGCGAGCAAGCGCAATCCGCTCGTTCTGTTCGACACCGAGGCGCCCGAGGCAGGCCGCCGCGGCCAACTCGCGTTCAAGGCGCTGTGGGCCGCTTCCGTGCCCGTGCCCCTGCATCATCTCGCGGGCGGTTCCGCGAAACCGTCCGGCGCCTATGAGCAGGCGCACGATGCCCCGGTGACCGCGCTCCGCCCGAGCTTCCTAGGCTGGCCACTCGTCCGCCACTAGCCGTTATAATAACGTCATCCTGAGGTGCGAGCGCTTCGCCCTCATACGAACCAAAGGATGACGGAGTCCCAGATGCTTGCCAGGTTTTTGCTTGTCTTGCTGCTGGTCTTGAGCGCGCCCGCGCTTGCCGAGGACGCGACCAAGGCACAGGGACCGGCCAAAGGCCCGGTGATGGGCGAACTGTTGCGGATGCCGAAATATATCTATGCGTGGCAAGGCATGATGGCCGGCGAGACGCCGCCGCAATGGGTCAAGGACTATGCCTTGAGCCTGGACGGTCCGTCGGTGGCGACGATCCCCGTCCCGCTCGACGGCGAGATCTATACGCTCGGCTTCACCTGCAAGCCCAATGACTGCGAGAACCACCAGCTTTACGTGCTGTTTGCCCCGGAAGGCCGCGACGCTTGGGGACTGCTCGCCTCGCCGGACGGGGTTTCCTGGCTCGGGGAGCCTGACGAGCGTATCCAAGAGGCCATCAACAGCGCTTTGCGGAAGTAGGGAGTCCTCCATGCTCGCCAGATTGCTGATCGCCTTCTTTCTTCTCGGAGCCGGCCCTGCGCTGGCGAAAGACGACGGCCCCTATCTCTTCGACCTGATGAAGCAGCCGCACTACCTCATGGCGTGGAAGGGCATGCTCGTCGGCGAGACGGTGCCGCCTTGGGTCAAAACCTTTACGAAGAGCCTCAATGGCACCTCGGCACCTTCGACCACGGTCTCGGTCGGCGGCGAGCCGTACCTGCTCGGTTGGGTGTGCAAGCCGCACGATTGCGGCGGCAATGAGCTCTACGCGCTGTTCGCGCCGGGGGCGCGGCAAGCCTGGGGGCTTCTGATCAGCGGGGACAAGCGAAGCTGGCTCGGCCGGCCCGACCCGGCCATCCAGGCGGCGATCCTGAGCGGCGTGCATTAGAGAGATGCCACCGAAGTCCATGCAAGCCATGGTGCTGGACGCGGCGCATCAGCGGCTCAAAGCCATCGAGCTGCCCGTACCTGAGCCGGGCCCCGATCAGATCCTGCTGAAAGTGCTCGCCTGCGGGGTGTGCCGCACAGACTTGCACATTGTCGACGGCGAGCTCGACCAGCCGAAATTGCCGCTGGTGCTCGGACACGAGATCGTCGGCCGCGTGGAAGCGCTCGGCGCGAACGTCAAAGGTTTCGAGGTCGGCGAGCGGGTCGGGGTGCCATGGCTCGGCTACACGGACGGCACCTGTCCCTATTGCCGCATGGGCCGTGAGAATCTCTGCGATCATCCGCGCTTCACCGGCTATCAGATCAACGGCGGCTATGCGGCTTACACGGTGGCCGACGCGCGCTACTGCTTCAAGCTACCGGAAGGCTATTTGGACGCCGAAGCGGCGCCGCTTTTGTGCGCCGGGCTGATCGGCTATCGCTCGCTGAAGATGGCGGACGACGCCCTTCGCGGCGAGACCAAGCGCCTGGGCATTTACGGCTTCGGCGCCGCGGCCCATATCGTGGCGCAAGTGGCCCGCGCGCAAGGCTGCGAGATCTATGCCTTCACCAGCCCCGGCGACACCAAGGCGCAAGATTTCGCCCGGGGTCTCGGCGCCGTATGGGCCGGCGGCTCCGACGAGGCGCCGCCCGAGAAGCTTGATGCCGCCATCATCTTCGCGCCTGTGGGCGCGCTCGTGCCGGCAGCCTTACGCGCCTTGCGCAAAGGAGGCGTCGTGGTGTGCGGCGGCATCCATATGAGCGACATCCCGCAGTTTCCCTACGACATCCTGTGGGAGGAGCGGGTGGTTCGCTCGGTGGCCAATCTCACCCGCGACGATGCCCGCGAGTTCCTGGCGCTGGCGCCCAAGGTGCCGGTCAAGACTACGGTCGTGCCGATGAAGCTGGCGGAGGCGAACGAAGCGCTCGAGCGCTTGCGCAAGGGTGAGCTTCAGGGGGCCGCTGTCCTCATCCCGTGAGGGGGTTTGGCTATTTGTCCTTGCCGACCTCGATATCGACGCCTTCGCCCTTGGTGATGGTGCCTTGGAAGCCGGGCACGTCGATCTTCACCACCTCCTGCTGCTGGCGGTAGTAGAGATAGCCAAGCACACCCACCGCGATCACGGCGATGACGAGCAGTACGACGAGGATTGGATTTGTCCCTGTCCTGCGCGTGACGTCAGACATCGAGAGCCTCCCAATTCGTTGGATAAACGAGGGTCCCGCAGGGGCGGTTCCCGGCACGCCAGGCTACGCGATTCTCTCAAACATTCGTGAAAACCTCCTCGCTTGCCCGAACCGCCGCAAATACTATCAGGGGGACGGCGGCGGTTGACGTTGGGGATCGCCGCCGGCGGGAGGGAACTCATGGCCAGTCGCCTGCAACCATGACCAAGATTCTCATCGTCGACGATCACCCAATGTTTCGCGAGGCGCTGCGCAGCGCCATCAAACTCGCCCTTAGCGATGCCGAAGTGTTCGAGGCCGGCAGCATCGACGCCGCTTGCGAGGCCATTCGCGCCGAATCTGGGATCGAGATCGTTCTGCTCGATCTTTCGATGCCCGGAACATCCAGCTTCGATGGGCTCATGCTCCTGCGTTCATCCTTCCCGCGGATTCCGATCATGGTCGTTTCAGGCCTCGATGACCCGAAAATCGTGCAAGGCGCCATCCGGCTCGGTGCCGCGGGTTTCGTACCTAAGTCCGTGGATAAAACAATGCTTGCCCAAGCGCTGTCCGAAGTGCTCAGCGGCGCCGTGTTCGTGCCTGCCGATCTCGCGCAGAGATTAGCGGCCTCGTCAGCCCAGTCGCAGACGGCCGATATTGCAGAGCGCTTGGCCGAGCTAACGCCAGCTCAGCTCCGCGTCCTGCAATTGATCCGCCACGGGCGCCTCAACAAGCAGATCGCGTACGAGCTCGGCGTCAGCGAGACCACGGTGAAGGCGCATGTGTCGGAGGTCTTGCGCAAGCTCAACGTCGTGAGCCGGACCCAAGCCGTAATCGAGACCGCCCAACTCGATTTCGAGGCGATCCTCGGCGGCGAGGGATCGCAAGGGCCCGGCTAGACCATCGGCATGCCGCGTGGGCCCAGGAGATGGGCCATCAGCGCGCGCAGCTCGGCGGGTTTGACGGGCTTGTGCAGTAGCTCGCCGCCCGCCGCCTGAACATCAGCGGCGACCGAAGTGCTGCGGTCGGCCGTGATGACCACGGCCGGGATGTCCGCCCCCGACAGCCTTCGCACCTCCGCCAGCGCCGCGAGGCCCGTCTCGCCTCCATCGAGATGGTAGTCGGCCAAAACGATGTCGGGTGGACGGTCGAGTTCCTCCAGCAGAGGACCGATCTCTTCGAGGCGGCGCGCCGTCAGCGCGCGGCAGGACCAGCGCTCCAGCAAGCGGACCGTGGCATCGAGCACATCCTGATCATTCTCGATGAGCAGCACGACGCTTCCGGCCGCTCGTTTTGCGCCTTGCGGCCGTTCTGTCGCCGCACGCGGCGCGCTTGGCGCAGGCCCCGCGTGCTCCACCTTGAGGCGAAAGGTCGACCCCTTCCCGAGCTTCGATTTGACGACAAGAGAATGCTCAAGCGTCTGCGCCGTGCGCTGCACGATGGCAAGCCCGAGCCCAAGGCCCGTATGAGCGCCACCCGCGGCAGCAGCGCCGCGGTAGAACTCCTCGAAAATGGCCTCGCGCTCGCTCTCGGAGATCCCGCGGCCCGTATCGACGACATCGATAAAGCAGTGCCTGGCACCGCGCTTGCGCACACTGACAAGAACGCCGCCGTGATCGGTATAGCGCACGGCGTTCGAGACGAGGTTCTGCAGCACGCGCAACAGCAACATAGGATCGCTCAGCACCAGCAACCCGCAGCGCCGCACCTTGAGCTCCAAACCCTTCGCCGCAGCCAGTGGCTGGAAGCTCGCCTCCAGAACGGAGAGCATCTCGTCGAGGGGAAAGGCTCTGATCTCCGGCTTAACGACACCTGCGTCGAGCTTGGAGATATCGAGCAGGGTCTTGATGAGATCTTCGATCGTCTGTAGCGATTGATCTACCTGGCCCGCGAGCGATCGCGCGTCGCCCGAGGTTTGCATCTCGGAAAGCACGGAGATCGACAGGCGCGCCGCGTTCAAAGGCTGCAGCAAGTCGTGGCTCGCGGCCGCAAGAAAACGTGTCTTGCTGAGATTCGCCCGTTCCGCCTCCTCTTTGGCGACAACGAGATCATCGTTGGAGCGCTCGAGCCGGCGCAGAACCGATGTAAGCTCCTCTGTCCGCGCGCGAACCTTGGCCTCGAGTCCGATCGCCGTCTGGAATAGCGAGAACGCGCTACCCTGCTGATCCATGGACCGTTCGACACGGTCCATGAGCACGGCGTTGATCTTGATGAGCTTCTCAAGCCGGCGCTCGAGCGGCATCAGATCGCCGACGGACGCAAGTCCCACTTCCGTGTCGCCGGGCATCAACTGGCTCCTTGCCTGCCGATCGCGACCCCGGTGAAGGTCTGGTTCAGGTGCATCGCGTTGTACTGCTCACCGTAGGTGTGGAAGCCGGCGACATGGTAGCGCCGATAGAGATCGCTGATGACGTGCTTGATCTGCCGGTTCTCGGCGTCGAGCCTGCAAAGCACGCACTCAAAGCCCAGCACCAAGTCGACGCCGCCGATGGCCTCGTCGACGCGTTTTAGTACCGTGGCCATGGACTCCACCATGTCGCGCGGTTGTGCCACGGTCAGCACGACGCCATCGTCGATGGCGCAGAAGAATGAGAGCGAGCCGTCGTCGTTCACACGCTGAATGGAACGGCAATAGTAATCACCACCAATGCGCACGATCACCGGATGCGAGGCAAAGCTCATTGGCGCCAGGGAGGACGGCTCGACACCGACCGATCTGGCATATTCAAGGGCGGCTGGTTCCGCGTTGAGCTCATACACCGTCCGGCTTTCCGCGTCGGACGCGGTCACCACCAACTTGGTGCCCGTCGGCTCGAAGTGGTCATGATTGAAGATGTGCACGGGATAGTCGGTCGCCACGAGCAGTAGCAGTCCCGCGTCGCGGTAGACCTTTCCATCGTGTAGAAGGCTCGTCCCTTGCAGGACGAGATCGTCACCGGCGGAACCTCCGACAAGAGGGATTCCGTCGAGCGCCAATGCCATAGCGGAAACGATCACCTCCTCGCACTTGGACAATCCATCGATGAGCGACACCGCAAATCGGTTGACACCGTTCGGGGCATTGTCGAACTTCGCGCGCAATGACCGTACGGCCTCCCTGCCCTGTTCGACGGTTAGGTTCTGCACGTCCGGAACAATGCCGCTGACGAAACTGAAGCCCTCCTTCGGGAAGGCAATGACAAGCACACTGCCGTCGACATAGCCGCCCGGCGTGATCTCACCGGAGGTGCTGCAGCCGACCAGGGGAACGCCTTCGAAGACTTCCGAAAAGGCGGCAGCCAAAGCGTTCGGCGGATAACGCTGCGAGTAGAAAACAAGGAGCTGCCTGATACGCGAGCGATCGAGGACGCCAGCCAGTTCGGCGACGGCGTCCTCGGCCGTGTCGGCGACTGTCCAGGCCGTCTGAACGCCGGACGCATGGTGCTTCGCTTGGAGCGAACGTTGCAAGCACTTCCTCCCGCAATTCCTCCACCCGGCTCATTATTTGGCTGTAATCCGGCGAATTCTCCGCCGAGGCCGAGGGGCAACCGCTGACGTCTTGATCGAAGGTAGAATACCACCGGGGGATTCTTGCCGATAGTCCACTTAGCTAGGGCCAACGTGCGGAGGCTACACGGCCGTTCGGGGCCCCATTCTGAAGAGTTCTTCCTCTCAAGACTCCCAAAGACGACCTATTCGCTTCAATCGCACCTGAACCGCCCCTTCCGGGCGGTTCTTTTGTACTTGGCTCCCGGCGTTCCCCGCCCCTTACGCCCAAAGTACAATTTCCATCGACATCGGCTGCACTTAGTCTTCGATCCTGGGTTAATATGTGCCGAGACGGAGTCGCCCCGGATGCAGAGGACCGGCTCAGAATCGACAAAAATACGTGGCAAAATAGTCATCTAGGGAGAGTTCCATGCTTCACCAGGTCATCGAGACCCTAAGTTCGCGCGTGGCCTTGCGGCCTCGCTACGACAATTTCATCGGCGGCGACTGGGTAGCCCCAGTCGACGGCCGGTATTTCGACAATATCAGCCCCATCACCGGCAAGCCCGTATGCCAGATCGCCCGCTCGCAGGCAGCAGATATCGAGCTTGCGCTCGACGCCGCCCATAAGGCGAAAGACGCCTGGGGCAATATGGCGCCGGCACAGCGCGCCGCGGTCCTCAACAAGGTCGCCGACCGCATGGAAGAGAATCTGGAGCTGATCGCCGCCGTCGAGACCATCGACAACGGCAAGCCGATCCGCGAGACGCGCGCCGCCGACATTCCGCTCGCCATCGATCACTTCCGCTATTTCGCGGCGTGCATTCGCGCCCAGGAAGGCTCGCTCGGCGAGCTCGACCACGACACCGTCGCCTACCACTTCCACGAGCCGCTCGGCGTGGTCGGGCAGATCATCCCGTGGAACTTCCCCATCCTCATGGCCTGCTGGAAGCTGGCGCCCGCACTTGCCGCCGGCAACTGCATCGTCATGAAGCCGGCCGAGCAGACGCCCATGTCGATCATGGTGCTGATGGATATCATCGGCGACCTCCTACCGCCGGGCGTTCTCAACATTGTCAACGGCTTCGGCGTGGAAGCCGGCAAGCCGCTCGCCCAGAACAAGCGCATCGCCAAGATCGCCTTCACTGGCGAGACGACGACCGGCCGGCTGATCATGCAGTACGCATCAGAAAACCTGATCCCGGTGACGCTGGAACTCGGCGGCAAGTCGCCGAACATCTTCTTCGCCGACGTGATGGCCGAAGACGACGACTATTTCGACAAGGCGCTCGAAGGCTTCGCTATGTTCGCGTTGAACCAGGGCGAAGTCTGCACCTGCCCGTCGCGCGCGCTAGTGCAGAAGTCGATCTACGACCAATTCATCGAGAAGGCGGTCGCCCGCGTCAACAAGATCAAGCAGGGTAACCCGCTCGATGCGGACACCATGATCGGCGCCCAGGCCTCCAACGATCAGCTGGAGAAGATCCTCTCCTATATCGATATCGGGGAGAAGGAAGGCGCCAAGCTGCTGACTGGCGGTGAGCGGCTGAAGCTCGACGGCGACCTCGCCGAGGGCTACTACGTGAAGCCCACGGTGTTCGCCGGAAACAACAAGATGCGCATCTTCCAGGAGGAAATCTTCGGCCCCGTGCTGTCGGTGACCACCTTCGAGGACGAAGCAGAAGCGCTCGAGATCGCCAACGACACGCTCTACGGCCTCGGCTCCGGCGTGTGGACCCGCGACATCAACTGCGCCTATCGCATGGGCCGCGGCATCGAGGCCGGACGGGTGTGGACCAATTGCTACCACCTCTATCCGGCGCACGCGGCCTTCGGCGGCTACAAGAAGTCCGGCATCGGGCGCGAGAACCACAAAATGATGCTCGACCACTACCAGCAGACCAAGAACGTGCTGGTGAGCTATAGCCCCAAAGCGCTCGGGTTCTTCTAGACGGCGTGACGCAGCGCAAGCCCAACAGCGCTTTCGCGCTGGCCACGAGCCTTCCTGTTTGGGCTTGGCGCAAAAGACCGGAACTGTGGTTGCTCGGCGGGATCTTTCTCGCCGGGCTTCTCCTTCTCGCCTTCGGGCATATCGCCGAGGATGTGCTGGAAGGGGACGCCACAAAGTTCGACCAGACCGTCCTCTTGGCGTTGCGCAATCCGGCCGACCATGCCGATCCGCTGGGACCGGCGTGGCTCGAGGAGGCGGCGCGGGATATCACCGCGCTCGGCAGCTATGCCGTGCTCGGCATCGTGTTCTTCGCGGTCATCGCCTATCTGCTCTTGATCAAGCGGCGCGCGGCGGCGCTGTGGATCGCGGCGGCGGTCGGCGGCGGCGTGCTGCTGAGCAATATCTTGAAGCACAGCTTCGACCGGCCCCGGCCCGAACTGGTGGCGCATACGGCGCGCGTCTTCACGTCGAGTTTTCCGAGCGGCCACGCCATGCTCTCGGCCGTGACCTTCCTGACGCTCGGCGTGCTTCTGGCGAGCATCTATAATTCGTGGCGGCTGAGGGTGTTCTTCCTCGGCCTCGCCATCTTCCTGACGGTGACGGTCGGCTTGACGCGGATCTATCTCGGGGTGCACTACCCGACCGACGTACTCGCGGGATGGTGCGTGGGCGCCGGCTGGGCGGCGATCTGTTGGACGGTGTTCCATTGGCTGCAACAGCGCGGCGCCGTCGAGCCGGCGGCTAATGACGTGCTAAGCACGGGAGATCAGGCGAATGGTCCATAGGGTTCTCGCGACGGAGGCGGCGCTCGACCTGATCAAGAAGCTCGAGGCCGTCCACGGGCCGCTGATGTTCCATCAGTCGGGCGGCTGCTGCGACGGCTCGGCGCCGATGTGCTATCCGGCCGGCGAGTTCAAGGTCGGGGGCAACGACGTGCACCTCGGCGAGGTTGGCGGCTCCCCCGTCTATATGGACGCCGACCAGTTCGACTACTGGAAGCACACCCAGCTCATCATCGACGTGGTGCCGGGGCGCGGCTCAGGCTTCTCGCTGGAGGCGCCGGAAGGCTTGCGCTTTCTGACCCGCAGCCGCGTGTTCACCGACGAAGAGGTGGACGCGCTCGCCACCGACGTCCAGACGCCTTAGTCGCGCCTGAGGCACGCTTGTCGGGCCTGGAATCCGGCTTGGTCTTGGGCATTCTAGGTCGAGCCGCTGACCTCAACTACGACGGGCTCGTCCGGCGCCTCCGTGTCGGGCCTGGTGGGCGAGCGCACATCGCCGACATCGCTGATCATGGCCTTGGCGATCTCATGCTCGCCCATGACCACGAGATTGGCGCCGAGCTTGACCAGATGCTCCATCTCGGCCTCGGAATGGACGCGGGCGATGATCGGCAGGATCGAATTTATGGCCCGTGCCTGCTCGACCACCTGACCGCCCTCGAAGGCGTCGGGGATGGCGACCAGCAGGCAGCGCGCCTCGCCGAGATTGGCAGCCTGGAGCACCTCAGGATCGGCGGCATTGCCGGTCAGCGCCTCGATGCCTTGCTCCTTCAGACTGGCGACGTCGTCGGCATTGTCCTCGATGACGAACATGGGCGTGCCCCGCTCGCGCAGCGCGTTCGAGATGAACTTGCCGACGCGGCCATGACCGATCAGCACGACGTGGTCGGTGAGCTCCGTGGGATGGATCGGCTCGCGCGTCGGGAGCTCCTCTTCCTCCTCGATCACTTCAGGCGCGGCCGCCCCTTCCGCCGCCTCGGCCGCCGCCTTCTCGCGGCGGGCAAAATAGGCATCCAGACCGGCGAACAGGAGCGGGTTGAGGAGGATGGAGATGATGGCACCGGCGAGGATCAGGTCGCGGCCCTCCCCCGGCAACAGGCCGAGCCTCATGCCGAGATTGGCAAGGATAAAGGAGAACTCGCCGATCTGCGCGAGCGAGGCGGAGATGGTGAGCGCGGTGGCGCGCGAATGCCCGAACAGACGCACCACGACATAGGCGGCGGCCGATTTGGCGATCAGGATGATCAGCACCGTGGCGATCAGGGCGAGCGGCTCTTCCGCGACGATCGCCGGGTGCAACAACATGCCGACCGAGACGAAAAACAGCACGGCGAAAGCATCGCGCAGAGGCAGGGATTCGGTCGCCGCCTGCTGGCTCAATTGCAACTCGCTCAGCATCATGCCGGCGAAGAAGGCGCCGAGCGCCAAGGATACGCCGAACAGCTCGGCGGCGAGGAAGGCGAAGCCGAGGGCGATCGACAGCACCGCGAGGCGGAACAGCTCGCGGCTCCCGGTGTGGGCCACGTAGTGCAGGATCATCGGGATCAGCTTCTTGCCGACGAGCAGCATGGCGACCACGAAGATGGCGAGCTTGCCGAGCACTTCGGCGGCTTGACCGGTCAACTGGGCCAAGTCCGGCGCCGCCTCCCCCTCGCGGAACAGACCGGTCAGCCCGGGCAGAAGCACCAGCGCCGTGACCATGGCGATGTCCTGCACGATCAGCCAGCCGACGGTGATGCGGCCGCGCTCGGTCTCGACCAGGCGCCGCTCCTGCAACATGCGCAGCAGCACCACGGTGCTCGCCACCGACAGCGCCAGACCGAAGATGAAGCCGGCGCCAGGGCTCCAGCCGAGCGCCCAGCCGAGCGCCATGCCGAGCGGGGTGGCGATCAGGCCTTGAGCGATGGCGCCGGGGATGGCGATGGCGCGGACCGACAGGAGGTCCTGGACCGAGAAATGCAGCCCCACGCCGAACAGGAGGAGGATGACGCCGACCTCGGCCAGCTGGTTGGCGATGTTCTGGTCGGCGCCGACGCCGGGCGCGAACCCGATAGCGATGCCGGCGACCAGATAGCCGGCGAGAGGCGGCAGCTTGAGGCGATGGGCGAGCACGCCAAGACTGAAGGCGAGCACAAGGCCAATCGTCAGCGTGGAAACGAGCGGCGCGACGTGCAGCATTTGGGAGCCTTAGCCTGAGTTCATTGCCAAGGCCCTAGCGTGACAACGAATTGTGGCGCCGACAATCCCTCCTTGGCATCAAAGGGCCACTAGGGTCGCAAGGACACCGAACCCCCATGAAGCGTTTACGCCGTTCGGCATCTCTCCTTGACAGTCGGGCGCCGCGTCTCCATGTTGCGGGCACATTGATTGCTCGCGATCGCGCGTAGCTGCCGCAACCCTTGCGGCGCCTCATCCCGAGACAATTTCCCGATTATCGTCTGCCCCCAGAAGCGCGTGGGGTGAGGCAAGCGTCCTCACGACCGTGCGTATTGTGCGCCGTGTTCAGGCGCAAGGAACCCTTATAAGTGACACCTTCTTTCGATTCGCTCGGCCTTGCCGAGCCGCTGCGGCTTGCTCTTAAGGCCGAAAACTATCTGACGCCGACGCCTATTCAGGTGCAGGCGATTCCCATTCTCATCCAGGGCAAGGACCTGCTTGGCGTTGCCGAGACGGGCACCGGCAAGACGGCCGCCTTCGCGCTGCCGCTCCTGCACCACCTTTTCCTCAACAAATCCGAGCCGCGGACACCCGGCGCGCCGCGGGCGCTAATCCTGGCGCCGACGCGCGAGCTTGCCGGCCAGATCGGCGAGCGGATCAACGCCTATGGGCGCCACCTCAACTTGCGCGCGGCCGTGATTTTCGGCGGCGTCGGCCAAGGGCAACAGGTCAAGGCGCTGAGAGCCGGGGTCGACATTCTGATTGCGACGCCGGGCCGCCTGCTCGATCTCTGCGCCCAGCGTCATATTCGCCTCGACAAGGTCTCGATCCTGGTGCTCGACGAGGCCGACCGCATGCTCGACATGGGCTTCATTCACGACGTGCGGAAGATCGTTGGTTTCTGCCGCAAGGAGCGGCAAACGCTGCTATTCTCGGCGACCATGCCGCCGTCGATCGCCAAGCTCGCGCACGACATCCTGCGCGATCCCGTCCGCGTCGACATCTCGCCGGTCAAGGTGACCGTCGAGCGTATCGAGCAACGCGTCTACTTCGTGGGCACGAAAGACAAGCGGACGCTGCTGACCGACCTGCTGAAAGGGCCCGCAATGGGTCAGGCGATCGTGTTCACGCGGACCAAGCGCGGCGCCGACCGGGTTTGCCGCCATCTCGTCCAGGAGGGGCTCGCCGCGGTCGCGATCCATGGCAACAAGGCCCAAAACGCGCGGACGCGGGCGCTGGATGGGTTTCGCAGCGGCAAGGTGCGCGTCCTTGTCGCCACGGACATCGCTGCGCGGGGAATCGACGTTCCCGGCATCTCCCACGTCATTAACTTCGAGCTACCGAACGAGCCCGAGAGCTATGTGCATCGTATCGGGCGGACCGCCCGCGCCGGCGCGCAAGGCATCGCGCTCTCGCTCTGCGATCACAGCGAGCGGCCCTATCTCAAGGCCATCGAGCGGCTGATGCGGGCAGACGTCGAGGTCGTCGAGCATCCTCTCGCTGTGACGCGGGATGCCGCTACGACGAGGGACGTGTCGCCCCGCCCGGCCGCGCGCCCAGGCAATAGGCGCCGCAAACGGTCGCATAACCGGCGGCCAAACGGCGCGGCAGCCACCGCCGCCAAGTCTCGAGAAGTTCATCGCCAATCGGAGGCCCTGATATGAGCAAATCCTCCCCTTCACGCATGTCAGCGGCTAGACGTAATGCCGAGACGATCCTGACCCAGAGCCGGAAGCGGCAAGAGAGCTTCAAGCTCGAGCAGAAGATTGCGACCGACGCCATGGCGGAGAAGACGGCGCGGTTGCGCGAACTGCGCCTCGCGAAGGAAGCCGCGGACAAGGAAGCGGAAGCCGCCAACCCCTCCGCGACCAAGGCGCGTAAGCCACGGCGATCAAAGCAAACATAGCGAGAAAAGCAGACAAGGAGAGGCGCACATGGCGTTCAAACCCAATTACAACTTCCAGAAGGCCGAGCGGAGCCGCGCCAAGGCGCAGAAGAAGCAGGAAAAGCTGAAACGTCTTCAAGAGGAGACGGAGAAGCGCAAGGCGGCGCAGGGCGGCGAGCCCGGCGCCGAGGCTACGGGCACCGATGCCGAGACGGGCGCCGACGACGCTTAGCCCAAGGTTGGAGCATCATGGCTAAGAAACAACAGGCACGCCCGAGCGGCTTCGTCTTGTTCGACGTGGTCTACGAGGACGGCACGCAGACGTCGAACCGGAAAGTGCCGGCGATCGAGCTCGGCGGCTTGGACGGAGACGCGCCGGCACGCACCATCATCGAGACGCAGGATCAGAAGATCGCCGAAATGTCTGGGATCCCCCGCGCCCGCATCAAATCGATGGCCCGGGTGCGCAAGGCTAAGGTCTGCTCTTAGGCGGACACCGCACGGCCTTTGATTTCCGGGCCGGTTGCCGGAATTTACCTCTTACGAAGAGTGCCAAGGGCAGTTCCCTCGCCTGCGGCGTCCATTATAGTGGCTCCGGCCGCATGAATTGCGGACTTCGGTCGCCGCTTCGCGGCAATTCCGTCTGGGAGGAAAGTCCATGCAGGTTCTCTTCGCCGCCGTAAGGGGTGTGTTGGCGCTAGGTATTGCGGTGCTCTTTGTTCACGGCGCAAGAGCGCAGATTCCCGTCGAGGAGGGCTCCGGGGTGATCACGATGACCGGCACGGTCGAGGACATCGAGGTGCCCGAGCGCTTGATCACGGTGGTCGGGCCGGACGGCACCACGATCGTTGGGATCATCAGCCCCGACGTGAAGGACATCGAAAAGATCAAGCTGAAGGACAAGGTCACCATCGACTACACCCAAGAGGTGGCCGTGGCGCTGAGACAGCCCGAAGGGCCGCCGGCCGCTGCGCAGGACGGCATCGAAGCGGAGGAGACCTCCGGCATGGACATGAACGCGCCGACCGTCGCCGAACAGGACTGGGTCGAGACGACACCGTCGGGTGCTACGAGCGATCTCACGACCGTGGAGGTTACCGACACGATCGCAGCCCTCGACAAGAAGAACCGCACCGTCACCTTCGCCGGGACCGGCGGCAAGACGCGCACCATCTACGTGCCGCCGACCGTGACTGGCTTCGACGACTTGCAGGTCGGCGATACGGTGGTGATCGAGGTGACGCGCGCGGCAATCGCGCACGTCAAGGTCACCTAGACACAGCTCACAGGCTTGGAACGAAAAAGGGCAGGGAAACAGCCCTGCCCTTTTGCAATTCTCAGGCGCGAGCTGCGCGCCACGACTACATGGTGGAGGCGCCGACGACCTCGTGGTCGGTGATCACGCATTCCCAGGCGCCGACCGCCGGGAACTCGGCGAGATCGTGCCGCTGCTCGAGAAACTGCATGGCAGCCATATAGCCGCCGTGGCCCATGCACGCGTTGGGCGACATGCCTTCGGCGAGAAAGTCCATGGGCACCGGCACATCGATGCAGCCCAAAGCAGTGAGCGCCGCCTTGCGCTCATCGAGCGTCAATGGCTTCTCGTTATCGTAGATCTTGCCTTGGTTTGTCGGCACCAGCGGCGCCTCGGCCCGATGGCAGGCCTTGACGATTAGCTGCACGAAAACGGTCTTGTCCTTCGGCTCACCCATCCGGGTCGGCTGATCCGGCGGGGTTTTCATGTCGGCGGCAGCGACCGGCCCACAGGCCATAGCCATGAGGGCGGTTGCGGCAACGAAATGACGAATCATTGCGGCGTCTCGCGTTCTAAGAGCTGACGGCCAAGCTCTTGTCTTTTGTTTCCTTGCGACTGGCCGACGCCGCATGGGGCTCCTGCCCGTTTCCCCGATTTGCTGCATTTTAGCGGGTCTTGGCGCGGAACCCAAACCCGGCGATAGGCGCCGTCTAGACCGAAATCGGCGCTTTTTCCGGTCACGATGCCGTGACCACCTCATAGCCGAACTCGGCGGCGGAGGCGGTGAGCCAGCGCCAGAAGCTCTCCGCCACGCTGCGGAACAGCGCAATGTCGTAGCTCTCAGGGCCTTCCTGCCAGAGCTGGACGCCCATATGCGAGATGGTGCTCGTCACCGCGCCATCGTCCGGGAAGACGCGGGGGTCGAGGTCGATGGCAAGCCCCTTGGCGAGCACGTCTCGGGCGCGCGGACCGCTCAAACGGATGACGGCGCGGCCGTCGCTCTGGTCGGCGATCGAGGCGAGGCCTTTGAGCTTGGTTGTGAGATCGGCGGCAAGCGCCCCGTTCGCAAGGCTCTGCGACACCGCCAGCCATTGGCCCGGGCCCGCGCCGATGAAGCTCACATCCTTGCCGCGCGCTACCGTCGAGGTAAGCGGCAGGTCGACGCCATAGGCTTCGCGCACGCTCGCCTTCAGCCCATCGTCCTGGCCTTTGCGGCAGGCGATGGTGGCAAGGCCGAGATTGGCGCGCTCGGCGATGGTGACACCGGGGGTGCCGTCCGTCTTGCCATAGCGGCCAGGAAGCGCGAGCCCGTGCAGGGCCGACATGGGTGTGAGCTTGGGCGTGAGCTGGCTAGACACGGAGTCGTTCCCCTTCCGGATCGACGAAGTGGGGCGCGCAGACCTCGGCGAGGAGCTCGGTGCCGCGTATGGGATCTGAGACCTTCACCACCTCGCCGTGTCGCTCGGGCCCGTTTGACAGCATGGCGAGCGCGATCCAGGTGCCAAGCTCAGGCGAGTAGGCCATCGAGGTGACGTAGCCCTGATCGTTGGCGGCGGTAGGGTCGGCGTCCTTCGGCACGAGATGGGCGCCGGCGCGGATGCGCTCGGCCTTGTCCACCGGCTTGAGGCCGACGAGCGAGGCCCGCTCGGCTTCGTTGAGCGCCGGGCGCTCGCCCATGAAGCGGCCGATGAAGTCCTTCTTCTTCGACACCATCCGGCCCATGCCGAGATCGTGCGCCGTGGTCTGGCCGTTGAGCTCAGGCCCGGCGGGGTGGCCCTTCTCGATACGCATCACGCCGAGCGGCTCGGTGCCGTAAGGCGCGATGCCGAAAGGCGCGCCCGCCTCCATGATGGCGCGGATCATGGCGTCGCCATAGCGCGCCGGCACGCCGATCTCGAAGGCGAGCTCGCCGGAGAAGGAGAGACGGTAGATGCGCGCGGTCACGCCACCGCACACGGTGAATTCTCCGCACGCCATGTAGGGGAAAGCTTCGTTGGAGATGTCCTGCCCGGAATCGAGCAGCGCCTCGATGACTTTCCGCGCATTCGGGCCGGCGACGGCATATTGCGCCCATTGCTCGGTGACCGACACGGTCTGCACGTCGAGCTCGGGCCAAAGCACCTGCTGGCAGAATTCCAGATGCTGGCTCACCTTGACCGCGTTCGCCGTGGTCGTGGTCATGAAGTAATGGTCCTCGGCGAGACGCGCGGTGGTGCCGTCGTCCATGGCGAAGCCGTCCTCGCGCAGCATCATGCCGTAACGCGCCTTGCCGACGGCCAGTTTCGAGAAAGTATTGACGTAGACGCGGTCGAGGAAGGCGCCGGCGTCGGGGCCCTGCACGTCGATCTTGCCGAGGGTCGACACGTCGCACACGCCGACCTTGGTGCGCACGGTTTCCACTTCCCGGTTCACGGTCTCTTGCGGCGTCTCGCCGGGCCTCGGGTAATAGAGCGCGCGCATCCAGGCGCCGGTCTCGACGAAGACCGCGCCCTGTTCCTTGGCCCAGGCGTGGGAGGGGGCGAGCCGCGTAGGGCGGAAGTCTGGCCCGCGATGATGGCCGGCGAGCGCGGCGATGGCGACAGGCGTGTAAGGCGGGCGGAAGGTGGTCGAGCCCACGGCGCCCACATAGCGCCCGGTAAGACCGGCGAGCACCGCGGCGCCATTCAGGTTCGAGGTCTTGCCCTGGTCGGTCGCCATGCCGAGCGTGGTGTAGCGCTTCACATGCTCAGGGATGTGGAAGCCTTCGCGGGCGGCGAGCTTCACATCGGACGCGGTGACGTCGTTCTGGAAATCGACGAAGGCCTTGCCGCGGCTGTTCTCCACCTGCCATAGCGGGCTCGCGGGCGCGGCCTCCTCCTTCGGCGCGGGGCGGACGAGCGCCGAGGGAGAGAAGCCGCAAGACTTTGCAGCATCAGCACCCGCCGCCTCCCCGCTTGCCAAACAGGACGCGAGAGAGAACTTGCCGGCAGCGCTGCCTGCTACGTTCATGCCGGGCGGCAAAGCGCCGGGCACCAAGCATGACAGCGCATGATCCCAGGCCGGCTTGCCGTTCAAATGGGTGGTGAGATTGAGGGTCGGGTTCCAGCCGCCCGAGACGGCGAGCACGTCGCAATCGAATTGCTGCGTGTGGCTGCTCGCATCGTGGACGAGCACGGACTTGAGCCCAAGGGCGCCCCGCACGCTGCCGATGACGGCGCCGGCGAAATAGGGCGCACCGGCCGCTTGGGCGATCTCCTGGACCTTGTCCGATGGTTCGCGGCGGGGATCGACCAGCGCCTGCACCGTGATGCCGGCGTCGGAAAGGTCGGCTGCCGTGCGGAAGGCATCGTCGTTGTCGGCGAACACGACAGCATGACGGCCCGGCGCGGCGCCGAATCGATTGACGTAGGTCCGCACCGCACCGGCCAGCATGACGCCAGGACGGTCGTTGTCGCCAAACAGGATCGGCCGCTCGATCGCGCCGGCGCAGAGAACGCTGCGCTTGGCAACGATACGCCACAGACGCTGGCGCGGCGCATGCTCCGACGGCACCGGCACGTTGTCGTTGACCAGCTCGATCGCGGCATAGGTGCCGCCGTCATAGACGCCGAATACGGTAGTCCGGCGCAGGATGCGGCAGTCGGGCAGGCTCTCGAGCTCGGCTTCCGCTTCCGCCGCCCATTTCGCGGCAGGCTTGCCGTCGACCTCATCGCGCTCTGCGAGCAACCGGCCACCGAGGCGGAAGTCCTCATCGCAGAGAATGACGCGGGCACCGGTGCGGGCCGCGGCGAGCGCGGCGGAGAGACCGGCGGCGCCCGCACCGATGACCAGCACGTCGCAAAAGGCATTCGCCTTCTCGTAGTGGTCGGGATCGGCCGTTTCGGCGGCACGGCCCAAGCCGGCGGCGCGGCGGATCATGGGCTCGTACACCTTCTCCCAGAAGGAGGCCGGCCACATGAAGGTCTTGTAGTAGAAGCCGGCACCGAAGATCGGCGCGGCGAGTTGGTTCACGGACAGAAGATCGTATTTGAGCGACGGCCAGCGGTTCTGGCTCGCGGCATTCAGCCCGTCATAGAGCTCGATCGTGGTGGCGCGGGTGTTGGGCTCGCGGCGCGCGCCGGTGCGCAGCTCAACAAGCGCGTTCGGCTCCTCGGAGCCCGCGGTCAGGATCCCGCGCGGCCGGTGATATTTGAACGAGCGGCCGACCAGCCTGATGCCGTTGGCAAGGAGCGCGGAGGCCAGCGTGTCGCCGGGATAGCCGGTGAAGCGCATGCCGTCGAAATTGAAGCCGATCACGCGCTTGCGGTCGACGAGGCCTTTGTCGCGCAGGCGATTGATTTGCGGGGGCGCCATGTCAGCTCCCCTTCTCTGCAAATTCGACGCCGACGATCTCGTGGGTGACCGTGTCGCGCGTCACCACGAGCCAAGAATGGCAGCCGGCGCTGTGATGCCAGTGCTCCTTGTGGAGGCCGGCAGGGTTGTCGCGGAGATAGACGTAGTCGACCCAGGCGTCTGTGGCGGAGGGTTCCAGGCTCTCGGGCCGCTTCACCGTGGCGTCGCCACGATAGGTGAACTCCTCGAGAGCGCGCTCACCGCAATAAGGACATTTGATCCGCATGGTCTTGCCTCAGTGCAGGTTCGGTTGCGCACCCATGCCCTTTTCGTCGATGACACGGCCTTCGGCGAAGCGGTCAAGACGATAGGCGGCGGCGTAAGGGTGGGGCTGGCCGGTGGCGATGAGATGGGCGAAGCACCAGCCGGCGGCGGGCGTCGCCTTGAAGCCGCCATAGCACCAGCCGGCGTTGAGATAGAGACCTTCGATGTGGGTCGTGTCGATGATCGGCGAGCCGTCCATGGTCATGTCGAGCAGGCCGCCCCAGGAGCGCAAGATGCGCAAACGCCCGATGACCGGCATCAGCGCCATGCCGCCCTCGGCGACGTCTTCGACGACCGGCATGTTCCCGCGCTGGGCGTATGAGTTGTAGCCCTCGATGTCGCCGCCGAAGACGAGCCCGCCTTTGTCGGACTGGCTCACATAGAAATGTCCGGCGCCGAAGGTCATGACGATGTTGATGAGAGGCTTGATGCCTTCGGTGACGAAGGCCTGCACCGCGTGGCTCTCGATGGGAAGGCGAATGCCCGCCATGTCGGCGACGCGGGTGGAGTTGCCCGCGACGGAGAGCGCGACCTTCTTCGCGCCGATGAAGCCCTTCTCAGTCTCTACACCGACGATGCGCCCGTTCTCGACGCGGAAGCCGGTCGCGGCACAATTCTGGATGATGTCGACGCCGCGGCTGTCGGCGGCGCGCGCATAGCCCCAGGCGACCGCGTCGTGGCGGACGGTGCCGCCGCGCGGCTGAAACAGGCCGCCGCGTACGGGAAAGCGCGCATTGTCGAAATCGACGAACGGCACGAGCTTGCGCACGCCCTCGCGGTCGAGCAGCTCTGCGTCGGCGCCGTGCAGCAGCATGGCGTTGCCGCGCCGCGCATAGGCGTCGCGCTGGGGATCGGAGTGGAAGACGTTGAGCACGCCACGCTGGCTGACCATGGCGTTGTAATTGAGGTCCTGCTCCAAGCCCTCCCATAGCTTCATCGACCATTCGTAGAAGGGCTCGTTGCCGGGAAGCATGTAGTTGGAGCGGACGATGGTGGTGTTGCGCCCAATATTGCCGGAGCCGAGATAGGACTTCTCCACCACGGCGACATTGGTGATGCCGTGCTGCTTGGCGAGGTAGTGGGCCGTAGCGAGGCCGTGACCGCCGCCGCCGACAATGACCACGTCATATGAAGCCTTCGGCTCGGGCTCGCGCCAGACCGGCTTCCAGTTCCGGTTGCCGGTCACAGCGTTGGCGAGAAGGCTTCCAAGCGAGTAGCGCATGGGGACGAGTTTCTAGCGGTTTCTCAGAGACGGATTGACATTACGCGCCGCTTATTTGACGATTTACGCCATGACGGCATACCCCAAGAGAGATACCAAAACGGTGGGCTTTTTGCTGGTGCCGGGCTTCGCGCTGATGTCCTACGCCGCGGCCATGGAGCCGCTGCGCGCGGCCAATCTGCTATCCGGCAAAACCCTCTATCACTGGTGGCACGCCGCTCCATCGGGTGAGCCGGTCATAGCGTCGAATGGGGTCGCCATCATCCCCGATTGCGGCACTCGCAGCGACCGAAACGCCGACATGGTGTTCGTGTGCGCGGGCGGCAATCCCGCGACCTTCAACGACAAGTCCACCTTTGCCTGGCTCAGGCGGCTGGCGCGCAAGGGCACGGTCCTTGGCGGTATCTCGGGGGGGCCTTACATCCTCGCCCGGGCCGGCTTGCTGCAAGAGCGCCGGGCGACGCTTCACTGGGAGCACATGCCGGCCTTCCGCGAGGCGTTCCCCGACGTCGCCGTGGTGCCGTCGCTGTTCGAGATCGATGGCACCCGCATCACCTGCTCGGGCGGGATCTCGGCGCTCGACATGATGGTGGCGCTGATCGAGCGCGACCACGGGCGCCCGCTTGCCGCCGCGGTCGGCGACTGGTTCCTGCATACCCATATTCGGGAGGGTTTCGGCCCACAGCGCATGGATTTGCGCTACCGGCTCGGCGTCGCCGACGAGAAGCTGTTGCGCGTTCTTTCCGCCATGGAGATGAGCTTAGAGACACCGCTGCCGCGCGGAAGCTTGGCGCGCGAGGCGGGCATCTCGCTCAGGCAGCTCGAGCGGTTGTTCCACCGCCATGTGGGCCACGGCATCCACCAGCACTATCGCTGGCTCAGGCTCGAGCGGGCGCGCCAGCTCTTGCGCGAGACCACGCTGCCGGTGCTCGACGTGGCACTCGCCACGGGCTTTACCTCGGCGAGCCAGTTCGCCCGTGCCTATAGGGGCGCCTTCGGCGAGCCCCCGAGCCGCACGCGGGCATCCGCCTAAATTGTGCATACCAGGAAATTTTTGGTGCTAGGGTCGTTGCATTCCGGCGAAATATGCACAGTGAGATATCCGCATCAGGAGGCTTGATGGCGCCGCGACTTTCTTCCAAGAAAATTCGGGAACGCTCCCATGAACGGCAGCGGTCCTCGCCGGCGCGCTCCAAGCCGAAGAAGAAGGATGAGGCGAAAGCTCCCGAGTCCTACGCCACCGGCTCCAACGCCCCCACGACCGGCGAGATCGACCTCGAAATCTCGATCGGACGGCGGGTGCGGCTCCTACGCCAGCGTTTGCAGCTCACAGCGACCGAGCTTGCCGCGGAAGCGGGGCTTTCGCCCGGCATGCTGTCGAAGATCGAGAACGGTGGCACGTCGCCTTCGCTGTCGACCTTGCGGGCGCTGGCGCGCGCCCTCAACGTGCCGATGACGAGCTTCTTCGCCGATTTCGAGGAGCGGCGCGACTGCTCCTATGTCCATGCGGGGCAAGGCGTGCTGATCGAGCGCCGCGGCACCAAAGCGGGCCATCGCTACGAGTTGCTCGGCCACTCGCTGTCGGGGGACATCGTGGTCGAGCCCTATCTCATTACGCTCTCCGAGGACGCGAACCCCTACACGCAGTTCCAGCACGACGGCATGGAGTTCATCTACATGCTCTCCGGCAAGGTCATTTACCGGCACGCCGATAAGCTCTATCCCATGTCGCCGGGAGACGCGCTGTTCTTCGACGCGGCCGCGCCGCACGGGCCGGAAGAGCTCGTCCAGCGGCCCACGACGTACTTGTCGATCATCATCTATCCCCGCCCGTAACTCTCCCCTGGACTTTCCCCAAGGGAAACTTTATTTCACGTGGGTTGACGCGACCCACGGCGTCGTAGCATGGTGAACGGCGCGTAACCTGGAGCTTTTCGTAGTATGTGCGGCATTGTCGGACTGTTTCTCAAAGACCCTGCGCTCGAGCCCGAGCTCGGCCGGCTGACGGCCGGCATGCTTGCCACCATGTCGGACCGCGGCCCCGACAGCGCCGGCTTTGCCGTCTATGGCGCGGGCCAGGCGGGGCAAACCAAGCTGACCTTGCGCGGACCGTCGGCCGCGGCGATCGAAGAGACGGTGGCCGAGATCGAAGGCGCCTTTCCCGGCGCGCACGCCACGCTGCATGACACCCATGCAGTGGTGGCGCTGCCCGACCAGGAGGTCGAGGCGCTCGTCAAATGGCTCGAGCGCGAGACGCCAGACACCGAGATCGTCGGCCGCGGCACGCGTATGGAGATCTTCAAGGAGGTCGGCCTGCCTTCGAGCGTGGCCGAGCGGTTCGGGCTTGCCACTATGAGCGGCACGCACGCGATCGGCCACACCCGCATGGCGACGGAGTCCGCGGTGACCACGGACGGCGCCCACCCCTACTCCACCGGCGGAGACCAGTGCCTCGTGCATAACGGCTCGCTGTCGAACCACAACAATCTGCGCCGGGAGCTGAAGCGCGAGGGCCTCGACTTCGAGACCGAGAACGATACGGAAGTCGCAGCCGGCTATCTCACCTGGCGCATGCGCGAGGGGCTCTCGCTCGGCGATGCGCTGAAAGTGGGCCTCGACGATCTCGACGGCTTCTACACCTTCGTGGTTGGCACCGAGAACGGCTTCGGCGTGCTCCGCGACGGCATAGCCTGCAAGCCCGCGGTGATGGCCGAGACAGATCAATATGTAGCGTTCGGTTCCGAATACCGCGTGCTCGCCACCCTCCCCGGGATCGAGCACGCGCGCGTTTGGGAGCCCGAGCCCGCCACCGTCTATTTCTGGGAACGTTAGAAATGCCTGAAGTTGATCTCGGCGTCACGCCGCTCCGGGAGCTCAACGCGGCGCTGCACCGCCTGACGCCGGAGACCAATGAGCGCCATTGGGTCATCGACCACCCGGCCGGGTGTCACGCCGTCGCCGCCGGTCTCAACGTGGCAGTCACCGTCGAGATCAACGGACCGGTGGGCTATTACTGCGCGGGCATGAACAAGTTCGCCACCGTGCTCATCAACGGCAGCGCGGGCGTCGGTGTGGCGGAAAACATGATGAGCGGCTTCGTCCACGTGTCGGGCGACGCGAGCCAATCGGCAGGCGCCACGGGCCGCGGCGGTCTGCTCCGCATCGACGGCAACGCGTCGTCGCGCTGCGGCATCTCCATGAAGGGCATCGACATCGTGGTCAAAGGCTCGGTCGGCCATATGAGCGCATTCATGGCGCAGGCCGGCAATCTCGTGGTGTTCGGCGATGCCGGGGACTCGCTCGGCGATTCCATCTACGAGGCCAAGCTCTTCGTGCGCGGCGGCGTGAAGAGCCTAGGCGCCGACTGCATCGAGAAGGAGATGCGCGACGAGCATAAGCGCACCGTGCATCAACTGCTGACCCAGGCCGGCTTCAATGGCGAAGTCGACCCCAGCGAATTCAAGCGTTACGGCTCGGCACGGAAGCTCTACAATTTCAACGTCGATCACGCGGGAGAGTATTGATGGACGCGACGCCCAGGACCACGCCTCGCAAATCCGCGACGTTCGACGACTATACGCTGTCGGAGATCCGGCGCGCGGCGGCGAGCGGCATCTACGACATCCGCGGCGGCGGCGCGAAGCGCAAAGTTCCGCATTTCGACGACCTCCTGTTTCTCGGCGCCTCCATGAGCCGCTACCCGCTCGAGGGCTATCGCGAGAAATGTGCAACCGATGTGTGGCTCGGCACCCGCTTCGCCGAGAAGCCGCTCCACCTGAAGATCCCGATCACCATCGCCGGCATGAGCTTCGGCTCGCTGTCGGCGCAGGCCAAGGAGTCGCTGGGCCGGGGCGCGAGCCAAGCCGGCACGTCCACCACGACCGGCGACGGCGGCATGACCGAGGAGGAGCGCCACCATTCCAGCCTGCTGGTCTATCAACTGCTGCCCTCGCGCTACGGCATGAACCCGGACGATCTTCGGCGCGCGGACGCCATCGAGATCGTCATCGGCCAGGGCGCCAAGCCTGGCGGTGGCGGCATGCTCTTGGGTCAGAAGATCTCAGACCGCGTGGCCGAGATGCGCACGCTGCCCAAGGGCATCGACCAGCGCTCGGCCTGCCGCCATCCCGACTGGACGGGACCCGACGACCTGGAAATCAAGATCCAGGAGCTGCGCGAGATCACCGACTGGCAGAAGCCGATCTACATCAAGGTCGGCGCCTCGCGGCCCTATTACGACACGGCGCTCGCGGTGAAGTCCGGTGCCGACGTGGTGGTGCTCGACGGCATGCAAGGCGGCACGGCGGCGACGCAGGAAGTGTTTATCGAGCATGTCGGCCTGCCGATCCTGGGCGCCATTCGTCCTGCGGTGCAGGCGCTGCAAGACCTCGGCATGCATCGCAAAGTGCAGCTCATCGTTTCCGGCGGCATCCGTTGTGGCGCCGACGTGGCCAAGGCGCTGGCGCTCGGCGCCGACGCGGTGTCGATCGGCACGGCGGCACTGGTCGCGCTCGGCGACAACGATCCGCTTTACGAGGACGACTATCAGGCACTCGGCACCACCGCCGGCGCCTACGACGACTGGCACGAAGGCCGCTGCCCGGCGGGCATTACCACCCAGGACCCGGGGCTTGCGGCGCGGCTCGATCCCGCGCTCGGCGGCCGCCGCCTCGCCAATTATCTTTCGGTTCTGACGCTGGAGACGCAGACCATCGCGCGCGCCTGCGGCAAGAGCCATGTTCACAATCTGGAGCCCGAAGATCTGGTGGCGCTCACGGTCGAGGCGGCAGCCATGGCCAAGGTGCCGCTTGCCGGCACCGACTGGATTCCGGGATCGAAATCTGACTGATAGGGTGGGGCTTCAGCGGGCCTCGAAGTGGTAACGAAAGGGAGTCCCATGGCGGTTGATCTTGCAATTGAGGCCCGCGAGCGCGGGATCAAATATTTCCTGATTTCCTTTGTCGACCTGTTCGGCACGCTCCGGGCCAAGCTGGCGCCGGCCAGCGCCATCGCCGACATGGCCAAGGACGGCGCAGGCTTCGCCGGCTTTGCCAGCTGGCTCGACATGACGCCCGCCCATCCGGACATGCTTGCCGTCCCCGATCCGGACAGCCTCATCCAGATTCCGTGGAAGCCGGAAGTCGGCTGGCTTGCCGCCGACCCCTATATGGACGGCAAGCTCGTCGACCAGGCGCCGCGCAATGTCCTCAAGGCCATGCTCAAGAAGGCCGAGGATGCGGGCTTTACGCTCAAGACCGGCGTCGAGTGCGAGTACTTCCTGGTGAGCCCCGACGGGTCGGCCATCAGCGATCCCGCCGATATCCAGTCGAAGCCCTGCTACGACCAGACGGCGCTGATGCGCCGCTACGACGTGATCAGCGAGATCTGCGACTCCATGCTGGAGCTCGGCTGGGGCCCCTACCAGAACGACCATGAGGACGCCAACGGCCAGTTCGAGATGAACTGGGCGTTCGACGATGCGCTCAAGACTGCGGATCGCATGGCCTTCTTCAAATACATGGTCAAGGCGATTGCCGAGAAGCACGGCCTGCGCGCCACCTTCATGCCGAAGCCGTTTGCCCATCTCACCGGCAACGGCTGCCACGTGCATGTGTCCCTGTGGAAGGGCGACAAGAACGCGTTCGACGACGGCAATGACGGCCTGGGACTGTCGAAGGACGCGTACAATTTCATCGGCGGCCTGATCAGTCATGCCGACGAGATTTGCTCCATCACCAACCCGACGGTGAATTCCTATAAACGCATCAATGCGCCGGTGACGACGTCGGGCGCCACGTGGTCGCCCAACACGGTGACATTTGCGGGCAACAACCGTACGCACATGATCCGCGTGCCGGGTGGCGGACGATTCGAATTCAGGCTCGGCGACGGCGCGGCCAACCCTTACCTACTGCCCGCCGCGGTGCTCGCCGCCGGCCTCGACGGCATCGCCAAGGGCATCGATCCGGGCAAGCCGCTCGACATCGACATGTACGCGGAGGGCCACAAGGCGCCGGCCGACGTGAAGAAGCTCCCGCTCAACCTGCTCGATGCGCTCAGGCTCACGGACGCGTCCGAGCTCTTGCGGCGCGAGCTCGGCGATGAGTTCGTCAACTCCTACGTCAAGCTCAAGATGAAGGACTGGAACGAGTACCAGCACCATCTGACGCCGTGGGAGCGGGCCACCACGCTCGACTGCTAGATGGCGGCGGCGGGCCTCGACTCGTTTCTCATCCGCGATCCCAAGCCTCAAGACGAGGCGGCCTGGCGCCGCCTGTGGGCGGGCTATGTCGCCTTCTACGAAGCGGACGTGACCAACGCGGTGACGGCCGGCACGTGGGCCCGCCTGCTCGACCCGAACTTCGGCATGATCGGACGGCTTGCGGAACTGGACGGCGCGGTCGTCGGCTTCACAATCTCGGTGATCCATTTCGGCTCCTGGACGCTCGCGCCGGTCTGCTATTTGGAGGATCTGTTCGTAGATCCGCAGGCGAGAGGCCACGGCATCGGCCGGGCCCTGATCGACGACCTCGTCGCGCTTGCCCGCGACCGCGGCTGGTCGCGGCTCTACTGGCACACGAAAGCGTCGAATGAGACTGCGCGCCGGCTGTACGACCGTTACGTCGGGGCCGACGACTTCGTCCGCTACCGGCTGCTTCTCACCTGAAGTGCAAAGGCCCCAGGCGCAGGCAAAAAAGAGGGCGCCGGCACTAGGCCGACGCCCCAGAGGGTTCTTGTGTTCGCTTAGGTTGGCTTAAGAGGGATGTTCGTCGAGGGCCTTCTTGATGCCCTCCTTGCTGCCATACTCCTTGATGTCCTCGGCGTATTCATTCTCCTCCTGCCGGATCTGAATAATGTGCCAGAGGATCCAGGCGACGATCGCAACGATCACCATGATGAGCTCAGACCCCATCCAGGGGTAAACCGGCCCGACATTGGCGAGGTCGACTGCCCAAGTGCTACCCATTTTGGTTCTCCTTTATCCGATCTGTCCTAGGCATCAGACCAACGCCTTCTCGGCGGCGCGGACTTCTTGGCGTGCTTCCTCTTCCTCATGCAGGGTCCTGAAGTCGAGACCCATGAGCTCGACCTGCCGCGGCACGCGCAGCAATCCGGCCCCGTCGAGGATCTTGGCTACGACCCAGCCAGGGACAAAGCCAAGGACGAAGAACATGATGAACCCGCCGATGGTATTTCCGAGCGGGTTGATCGTGGCGAAGCCCTCGTACGGCGAGGACGGGTAGCCCCAGAGCAGGAAGCCGGCAAACACGCAGCCGAGGAAGCCGCAATAACCATGCACGGCCACCGCGCCCACGGCATCGTCGATCTTGAACTTATTCTCCACCCAGTAGTGCAGCTTGTAGGCGATCCAGATGCCGATACCGCCGACAAAGAAGGCCTGCACCGGATGGTAGAGATCGTTGCCTGCCGAGGCGGTGATGACGCCGGCGAGGCCGCCCGAGTAGGTCCAGAACGGATCACCCTTCGAGATGATGTAGGCGACCATCAAGCCGCCCGACAGCGACATCAGGAAGTTGACCGTGATGGCGCTGAGCGTGGTCGGCGTCAGATAGATAGTGGTTGCCGTCCAGGTCGCGCCGGTGATCTGACCGCCGATACCCTCCGGAGAGATGATCGGCACGTTACACGCGGCGTAGAAGCCCCAGAAGCCGGTGTAGATCAAGAACAGACCGATGGTCACCAGCCAGGGATTATGCGGCACGAAGTTGCGTGGCGTGCCGTCCGCCATGAAGCGGCCAATGCGGGGACCAAGCACGATCAGCACGCCGAGCGCGGTGCCGCCGCCGATGGCGTGAATGACGCCAGAGGCGTAGGCGTCGTGGTAGCCGAGGACCTTCACCATCCAGCCCTGCGGATGCCAGCCCCAGGCCGCATCGATGATCCAGGTTACCGATCCGATCATGATGGCGATGATCCAGAACGCTCCGGACTTGACCCGCTCAATCAGCGATCCGGAAACGATCGAAGCCACGGTCCAAGAGAAGAGCAGGAAGGCCGCCCAGAACACGCCGGTGATGTGGTCTTGGAGATTGGTGCCCATGGTCTGCGACACCGGAGAGTTGGGCGCCGCAGCGTCCAACAGTAGCGGTCCCGTGATCCACGGCCCGTTCGGCAGCGCCCAATAGATCCACCAGCCGAAGAAGTAGAACGTGATGGTGACCAACGGAATCAGCATCGTGTTCTTCATCAAGGTGTGGAGATGGTTTCGTCTGCGGCTTACGCCGACCTCATACATGCAGAAGCCCACATGGATGAGAAACATGAAGACGACCGTCACCCAGTAATAGAACTCGGTGAAGATGGTCGTCAGCGCGTCTAAGTTATTGCCCATTGATAAACCCCCCGTGAATTCACAACCGCAGGACGGCGGCTCTTAGCCCCTAGTCCCGCGGCCCCGCGGCCCCGATGGTGATTCAGCGACGTCGTTTGGCTGTCCCTCTTTTACTGCCAGGAAAGCGTCTTTCCGAAACTTACCCCATCGTAACAAGATGCTAGGCGGTACCCCAAATGGCGTCAACCGACATGAAATTGCTTTTCCTGTGATGAAAAATCGTGCACGCGCCGGTGCAGCCCTGTTTCCTTTCGAGAAACAGCGACTTAAGTGACGCGAAGCGGCACGGCCTGCGATTTCAGAGGCGGATTTTCGTGTCAAGCTGCGGCAAAAGCCGCCAAATTCGGGGCCAAAGCGGGCCGGAGGCCGACCAGGCGAGCCGCCCAAAGACAGGGAAAAAGCTCGATTTTTCGATCTCAGGCCCGGTCGCTCGCCCTGATCAGATGCTGATAGTGGGCTCCCTTCAGCGCCTCCAATTGACGGCAGCGCCCGCGGCGGGGCAGTGATGCGCGGTGAGCAAATCGAAGAGCAAGAAACTGCGCGACTCGTTTCTCGTCTGGCAATGCCAGATCAGGCAGATCGCCATGCGCGAGGACGGCGGGCGCCCCTCACCGGGCATGCAGCCGCGTGTCCTGGACGAGACGGGCGCCGAGCTTGTGCCGGGGCTGACCGTGCTCCTCGTGCCAAAGGACACTGAGGAAAGCACCGCCTTCTTCCGTTTCCAGGTGATGAAGTCTTCCGATCCGCGCGAGACCTACGAGAAGGCGCTGCACTACTTGCAGTCCGACTATTTCCAAGATCCGAAGGCATTCGGTGACAAGCTGGTCGCGACGCTGGCAGGCGACGCGCCGCTGGTGCAGGCGCTGCGCGCAGCGAAGCGCTGCATGCTCGACTTCGCGCAAGGGCGCTACAGTTTCCGCGTGCCGTGCAAGGTGAAGGCTCTCGAGGACGGCGATGCCGGCCGCGATGCCGCGATCTGGCATAACCGGGTGTTCAATCGCGCTCTGCCCGAAACGGTGCAGGTTCTGGCCTTCAAGCCCGATTGGGAAATGGCCGAGACCAGGAACTGATCTCGGCCATCGCTAACGCCCGCCTTCTAGCGCGTTAGTGGCGACGGACAAATCAGCCGAGAAGCCGAGATTAGAACTTGCGATAGGCTTTGTTGAGGTCGTGAAGCGGATGGTGGGGCGAGGTCTGGAAGCGGACCAGGAGCTCGCGGGCCAGCATGTCGCGGTCTTGTTGGTTGTCGGGCAGCTTCATGGTTTTGGGGATGCGCACCCAACCGTTGATGTTGCGGTCGAAGATGGCGGGTTGGCCCGCCTCGTAGCCCATGTGCACGTCCTCGAGCCAGTTGAGGTCGTCCCAGCCCATGAACTCCATGTAGTCTTTCAGGAAGGGCGTCAGCTTCTCGTAGTCGGGCAACAGATTGACGTCGTAGCGATAGCCGATGTGCTGGCCGATCACCTTCTCGCGGTCGGTGTCGAGGCCGGCGGCGTCCTTCAGATATTTGTCGACGTCGCCGCCGCCCTTCGCCGCCTTGGCGGCCTTGCCGTTCTTCATGTCCTTGGCCATGCGTCGCCTCCCCTCAACCCAGCTTGTGATAATTCTCGACACCGACGGTGAGGTCGGTGCCGGCCAGCGGCACTTGCGCCATGGCCGAGGCTTCCATGGTCAGCGCGGCGAGATCCTCCGGCTCGAGACTGTGGACGTTGGTCTTGCCGCAAGCCCGCGCCAGCATCTGCGCTTCCAGCGTCAGCGTGTGCAGGAAGTTGTAAACGCGCTCCGCCGCCTCGTCGGGATCGAGCCGCTTTCTGAGCTCGGGATCTTGCGTGGCGACGCCGACCGGGCAGCGGCCGGTGTGGCAGTGATAGCAATACCCCGCCGGTACGCCGATCTCGGCCTCGAAGTCCGATTCCGGGATCTCCCTGTTGCAGTTGAGCGCCATCATCACCGAATGGCCGATGGCGATGGCGTCGGCACCGAGCGCCAAGGCCTTGGCGACGTCGCCGCCGTTCCGGATGCCGCCGGCATAGACCAGGCTGATCTCGCCGCGCAGGCCGAGCTCGTCGATGGCGCGGCGCGCCTGGCGGATGGCGGCGATGCCGGGCACGCCGGTGTCTTCCGTGGCGATATGCGGGCCGGCGCCGGTGCCGCCCTCCATGCCGTCGATATAGATGGAGTCAGGCCCGCACTTCACCGCCATGCGCACGTCGTCATAGACGCGGGCGGCGCCCAATTTCAGCTGAATGGGGATCTCCCAATTGGTGGCCTCGCGGATCTCCTCGATCTTGAGCGCAAGATCGTCGGGGCCGAGCCAGTCGGGATGGCGCGCCGGCGAGCGCTGGTCGATGCCGGCCGGCAGCGAGCGCATCTCGGCCACCTGATCGGTGACCTTCTGGCCCATGAGATGGCCGCCCAAGCCCACCTTGCAGCCCTGCCCGATGAAGAACTCGCAGGCATCCGCTAGACGCAGATGGTGCGGGTTGAAGCCGTAGCGCGACTGGATGCACTGATAGAGCCATTTCGAGGAATAGCGCCGCTCGTCGGGGATCATGCCGCCCTCGCCCGAGCAGGTGGCCGAGCCCGCCATGGTGGCGCCGCGGGCGAGCGCGATCTTCGCCTCGTAGGACAGCGCGCCGAAGCTCATGCCGGTGACGTAGACCGGGATATCGAGCTCGAGCGGACGCTTCGCCTTCGGCCCGATCAGAGTCTTGGTGTCGCACTTCTCGCGATAACCCTCGATGACGAAGCGGGTCAGCGTTCCGGGCAAGAAGGTGAGATCGTCCCAATGGGGGATCTTCTTGAACAGCGAGAAGCCGCGCATGCGGTAGCGGCCGAGCTCCGACTTCACATGGATGTCGTTCATGACCTCCGGCGTGAAGATCCGGCTTTGGCCCAGAATGAAGCGGCTCGCTTCCGCCGGCTCCGCCGCGCCGTTTCCCTTGTCCTTTTTGGTCTTTGCCATTCCCAGCCTCTCTCCCTCTAGAGCACCAGCTTCTTCTCGGTCGGCTCCAGATTGTCGTAGTTCCACAACTGCTTGCCGGCGACGATCTTGCGGAAAGACTCGATGCCGCCCTTCGGCGCTCACGTCGTACATGCGGAGCTTCCGTTCCAGCCATGCCTTGTCGAGATCGGTCATCTCGCCCCACACGGCGTCGACGCCGAGACTTTGCGGCTCGCCGGCGATGTAGATGACGCCGTCATACATCGAATCGCCGAGATTCTTGCCGGCGTTGCCGCAGATCACCATGCGGCCGCGCTGCATCATGAAGCCGGTAAACGCGCCGGTGTTGCCGCCGACAATGATGTTGCCGCCCTTCATGTCGATGCCGGTGCGTGAGCCGACGTCGCCCTTGCACACCAGGTCGCCGCCGCGGATCGCCGCGCCGAACTGGGAGCCGGCGTTCTTCTCGATGAGAATGGTGCCGCTCATCATGTTCTCGCCGCAGGACCAGCCGACGCGCCCCGAGATGCGCACATTCGGTCCGTCGATCAGCCCCAAGCCAAAATAGCCGAGCGAGCCGTCGACGATCAGATTGAGCCGGTTCAGAATCCCGACGGCAAGCGAGTGCTTGGCCCCAGGGTTCTTCAGCACGATGGTGCCGTAACCGTCCGCCATCAGCTCGCGAATGCGCAAATTGACGGCCTTCGCATCCATGTTGGAGGCGTCGATCTCAGCCCGCTTGTTGAAGTCCACATCGAAGGTGTCGGGCAGCCCGAAGCCGTGATGGGTCTCGGTGAGATCGATGTCGAAGAACTGCTGCTGCGTGCGGCCGGTGAGCTGCTCTTTATGCATGCCCATCTCATGGGACTTGAGCTCCTGCTCGGACGGGGCCGACCGGGTTAGCGCTGCCATACCCGCACCTCCTCATCATAAGGGTCCGACGTGTCGATCTCGCGCGGGACAATGGCGCGGATGGCCACCTCCTCGGAGGCGAGCGCGACGAGATCGTCGCTTTCGTAGAGAACCATGGGCTTCGCCGCCATGGTGTCCTTGGCAAGGCCAAGCTCCTTGTCGGTGGCGACGAGATAGGTGAACACGCCGTCGATCTCCTTGATCGAGGCTTTCAGGGAATCTTCGAGCGTCGCGCCCTGCTCCAGATTGTTGGCGGTGTAGACCGCCAGCAGCTCGGAATCGCAGTTCGACATGAAGCGGTGGCCGAGGCGCTCCATCTCCCGGCGCATGATCCAGTAATTGGTGATCTGGCCGTTATGGACCACGGCGATGTCGTTATAGGGATAAGCCCAGTAGGGATGCGCCGAGCGGATATCCACGTCGGACTCCGTCGCCATGCGGGTATGGCCGATGCCGTGGGTGCCGCGGAAGCTCCCCAGTCCATATTGTCCGGAGACGCGGGTGGCGTCGCCGAGATCCTTGATCAGCTCGAGCGCGTGGCCGAAGGACAACACCTCGGCACCGTCGATCTGCTCGATATCGGTGGCCAGCTGCTTGGTGTCGCCGGCATAACGCAAGCGATAGCGGAAGGCGTAAGGCCTCGGCTCGGCCACGTCGAGGGTCTCGACCCCGAGCTCGGCCAGCCGGTTGTCGACTTGGCTTTGGCGATCCCGGATCTTGTCCCGGATCTTGTGATCCGTCTCCAGATCCTCGGCTTCCGCGAGCTTGAGGCGCATGACGTACTCGTCAGGGGTGGTGACGCCGTAGACGGCGAACCCGGTCGAGTCCGGCCCGCGGTGCTTCAAGCTCTGGAGCATCGCCGTCATCTCCTGGCCGACGCCGACAGCGCCGCCACGATGGATCACTCCGGCAATCCCGCACATGATTGATCTTCCTCCTTCTCGTTCCTCGCGCTACCGGCCTCTGGCCTGCTTGAGCGCTCTCTTCCTTTGCGCTACCGCTTCGCTGCTTGAGCGCGTTTTACCTTTGCGCTACCGCTTCGCTGCTTGAGCGCATTCTTCTCTGCGCTACCGCTTCTCTACTTGAGCGCATTACGGCAGGCAGTCGAGATAGGTCTCCAAATCCCATTCGGTGACGGTGTGGTTGAAGCGCTCCCACTCGTCCCGTTTGTATTCGTCGTAGAGGCGGTACATCTCGCCCGGCATAGCCGCGCTGATGACCTTGTCCTCGGCCAAAGCCTCGAGCGCATCGCCGAAGGTCATCGGCAGCTTCTTAACCTGCTTACCGGCCTCCATGGCCTCATAGATGTTGCGCTCTTCCGGTTCGCCCGGATCGAGATTGTTGTTGATGCCGTCGTCCACGGCCGAGCAGGATCGTCGAGCCCATCAGATGCGGATTCACCATCGAATCCACCGAGCGATATTCGAAGCGGCCAGGCGCGGAGACGCGCAAGCCCGTGGTCCGGTTCTGGAAGCCCCAGTCGGCGAAGACCGGCGCCCAGAAGCCCGTGTCCCACAGCCGGCGATAGGAGTTCACCGTCGAGGAGCCGACCGCGGTCAGCGCGCGCAAGTGCGTGCACGATGCCGCCGATCGCCGCCAAGCCCGACCTTGCCAGGCATCTGCACGTCGTCGGTGTCAGGCATGAAGGTATTGTCGCCGCCCGAGACGATACATGTAGTTCTGCGGCATGCCGGGCAAATTGTCGGGGTCGTTGCCGGTGGCGAAGCTTGTCCTCGCCGCCACGCCACAGCGAGATGTTGTGGTGGCAGCCATTCGCCGACACGCCCATGAAGGGCTTCGACATGAAGCAGGCGATGATGCCGAACTCGCGGGCCACTTGCGCGCAGATCTGGCGGTAGGTCGTCAGCCGGTCGGCATTGCGCAGGACATCGTCGAACATCCAGTTCAGCTCGAGCTGACCCGGCGCATCCTCGTGGTCGCCCTGGATCATGTCGAGGCCCATCTTGCGGCTATACTCGATGACCCGCATGTAGACCGGGCTCAGGCTCTCGAACTGGTCGATGTGATAGCAATACGGATTGGAGTAGCCGCCGGCGGGCTTGCCGTTCTCATCCTTCTTGAGCCACATCATCTCGGGCTCGGTGCCCATGCGCAGAGACAGGCCCTGTGCTCCTTCTTGAACTGCCTCGTGGATGCGGCGAAGATTGCCGCGGGAGTCCGCGGTCAGGAAGGCGCCCGGATCCTCCTTCTCCTCGCGATTGCGGAACAGCGTGCACCACATGCGCGCGACCCGCTTGTCCCACGGCAGCTGCATGAAAGTCTCGGGATCGGGAATGCCGACCAGCTCTGCCGCCTCCGGCCCGTAGCCGAGATAGTCGCCATGGCGGTCGAGGAAGAGATTCACCGTGGCGCCGTAGACGAGCTGGAAGCCCTTCTTGGCCACGCTCTCCCAATGGTCGGCCGGGATGCCCTTGCCCATGATGCGGCCCGTGATCGACACGAACTGCAGATAGAGATAGTCGATCCCGAGCTCGTCGATCTTGCGGCGAACCTCCTTCACCAGCTCTTGGCGTTGCGGGTCGTCTACATAGTGTTCGATATCCATCGGCATCTCCCCTGCCCTCAACTCCACGGGAATGGACTATGGGAGGTCGGGTGCAGCTCACCCTTGGCAAAGCGTCCAAACCGGAACGGCTCCAACAGCTTGCTCTTCTCTCCCATCAACTCTTGCGCCACGAGCTTGCCGACGCCGATCATCTTATAGCCGTGATTGGAATCGGCGATGACGTAGACATTCTCGCGGAAGGTATCGAACACCGGAAAATTGTCCGGCGTGAAGCAGCCGAGCCCGCCGGACTTCTCCTTGTGCTTGTAGTTCTTGATCTTGCCCTCGAACCGCTTCTGGCAGTGCGCCAGCATCGAGCACCACATATGGATGAAGTCGTCGCCGACGATGAAGTCGGGCGAGTCCGGGCCATACGGGTCGATGGCGACGGAATCGGGGTCCTGCTCAACCTTGTAAGGCGAGGCGCCCCCCTGAATGCCGCCAAAATTGAAGTCGGGCTTGTAATACAGCCCCCATAGCTTGATCGGTGATCAGCGAGCCGTCGACGTCGGAGTAAAGCGGCGCGTCGGTATCCACATGAATGACCGGCGGCATCTTGCCGTCATTGGTCTTGTGCATGTCCGGATCGACGCCGAGCGTGCCTTCCTCCAGGCACCAGAACTTCCACATCGGCACGTTCCCGTGCAGCGTACCGTCGCGGCCCTTGATGGTGATCGCCTTCGGCAGATCGAGCATGTCCCAGAACTTGATCACCCACGGGCCGGCGCCGATCACCACCGCCTCGCAAGGGACGACGCCCCGATTGGTGACGACGCCGGTCACCGCACCCGAGTTCGAGCCATAGTCGAAGCCCAGGACCTCGACGCCCGTGGCGATACGCACCCCTTCGGCTTCCGCCTTGCCGGCCAAGCCATACAGAGACGCGGTGTTGTTGGCGTAGCCGCCCCGCTTCTCGTGCAGCACCGAGGTGATCCCCTTAGCCTGCCAGTCGTCGAACAGGCCCTTCATATATTTGGTGGAGTCCGCAGCGCCTTCGATGAAGGTCGACTCGTAGCCGATCGCCTGCTGCTGCTCGTAGATCGTGGCGACGTCCGCGTGCATCACCTCGGGGCTGATCTGCATGTAGCCCACAGGATGATAGCTGTAAGCCTTGGGGTCGCTCTCCCACACCTCGACGGAATGGGCCATCAGCTCCCGCATCGCCGGCTGATAATAATTGTTGCGCACCACGCCGCAGGCAATGCCCGAAGCGCCGCCGCCGATCGACGCCTTGTCAATCACCAGAATGTCCGCGCCCGTGCCCTTCCCCGCAGCCTTCAGATTCTGCGCAAGATGATAGGCCGTGCTCAGACCGTGAATCCCAGCACCAATAATCACGTATTTGGTAGTGGGGAGAGTCATGCAGCCCGCCCTTGCGCCAGGGAATTGGGCTCAAATTGGTCCTCTTTGGTGGACCGCGCCAACAGACCTATAGACACTGCGATGCCCAACGTCATGTCACCTCTTCCCCAACCATTACTGCATGACATGCGACCGATTGCAAACCAATTTGTTGTTTACGAGCCCAAAGTGGTCCGTTACAGTCGTGGCCGAAAAGGAGACGACGCCGTGGATCATCAGTCCTTGCAAACGACAGACGCCGTCTTGGCGCGTCTTGCCAAACCAACTTCCGGCGTCGGCGCCATCTCGGCTTATCTCAAGCGGGCCATCGAGACCGGGGCTTACAGCGAAGGCGACAAGCTGCCGACCGAGCGTCAATTGGCTGAGACATTCAAAGCCGCGCGCTCAACCGTGCGCCGCGCGCTCGACAAGCTCGAGAAAGAGGGATTGGTGTCGCGCCGTCTCGGCAGTGGCACTTTTGTCGGCCGCGCTTCCCTCGCCGGCGGGCGGCGTCCTGCCGACATCGTCGACGAGCTTAGCCCGTTGCAACTCATCGAGGCGCGGCTCGCGGTCGAGCCGTTCACCACGCGGCTTGCGGTGCTTCATGCCACGCGGCGCACGCTCGATGAGATGGAGACCGTGTTGGCGCACGCCGAAGCGTGCACTCACGACAAAGATTCGTTTTCCAAATGGGACGGCGAGTTCCATCTCCTCCTCGCCCGCGCCTCGGGCAATCCGCTCTTGCTCAACATCTATCGTCAGATCAACCACGTGCGGCTCCATGCGCAGTGGGACGCGATGAAGGAGAAGGTCCTGACGCCCGAGGTGATCATGGAGTACAACCGTCAGCATCGCAGCATCTTCAACGCGCTGCATGTGCGCGACGCGCAACTCGCCCAGTCGTTGATCAGCGATCATCTGGAGAAGGCGCGCGAGGATCTCGTCAAGGCGAACAGCCCGTAGGCACGCCTCAAGCGCGTTCCGGATAGCGCGCGGCGCACGCCTGCTCGCCGCGAACAGCGTCCGCTAAGACAATCTGCTCTCGAATTCCGGCACCAGCTCATCCGGCGGCACGTAATACGGATTCTCCTGCACGAAGCCGTCAGCCAGCAGATACGGGTGCGCGCGCGCCACGTTCTCCAGCACGGAGGCGGGAAAGCGCGTGACGTCGTACGCGCATACCAATGCATCGTGGTAGAGCGGCAGGATGAAGTTCAAGCGGCTCTCATAGACGAGAAACTGCTCGGTGCCAGGCGCAGCCCTAAGCGTCCATTCCATGTTGCCCCAGCCCCGCGTCCGCGCGAAGCCCCGCTGGAGTCCGGTATTGATCGTGTCCTGCACGAAGCCAAGCATCTCATCGGCGTCGAACCGGCCGTCGCGCAGATAGACGTCGTCCCAGGTCTCGATCTGCAGCTGGCCGTTCCGCTCCGCCGCATCGACATCGACGCCGTCGCGGCGCAGCCGATCGATCCATTCTGCGCGGAGGTTCGCATCGCCGACCGACATCACGCGGTCGCCGGCCGCTAGGCCCTCTTCGAGGAACGGCAGGAGCACCTCGTCTTGCTCCTCGGCGCCGGTATAAAAGGCGCACACATGGCACGGACAGGTCAGGGCCGATCCTGCGAGATTCACGGTGCTGGTCGCGGCTAATCCACTGCGCCGTCGCATGCTGTCCGACATCCCCTCCCGGTCCAACGGCGGGCGAGGCCGCTGGACACGAGGTCATCTTACAACCTCGCACGGGTTTCTCACGGTAATTCTAATAGGTGGAAAGGTAGTGGCGCGCCCGAAGAGATTCGAACTCCTGACCCCCAGATTCGTAGTCTGGTGCTCTATCCAGCTGAGCTACGGGCGCTTTAGCCGAAGCCCCGCCAATAGACGGGGACGAGGTTGGCGGAAACGAGGCACGTCGGAGTCCGAGGCGGCTCGATTTCAGCCTAGGTAATGGTTTGGGCGACCGAAGGCAAGACTTCGGGAACGAGGGCCAAATCCCTGCCGTTTTCGGGTATGTTCGGGCCACAGAATCACCAGGGAGAAGCACCCATGAAATTGATCCGAATTTCCGGCAAGGTGGCGGCCATCGCTGCCGCAGCCATTCTCGCCATCGCGCTTGCAAGCTGCTCAGGGTCCGATAGCGGCTGGGTCGGCAAGTACAAGACCTCGGACACTCAAGGCAATCCGATGGAGATCACCCTCTCGGACGACGGCACCGCGACCGGCACGCGCGAGAACGAGAACCTCACCGGCTCGTGGAAGGACGGTGGCGATACCGTCGAGATTACCTGGGGTGAAAACTGGACCACAAAGTTGGCCAAGGACGGCGATAAGTACACCAAGACCGCCTACAAAGACGGGACCCAAGACGGGGAGACCGTCAGCGCCGAGAAGGTCGAATAGCAACGCCTGCTCTTAAGCGCGGCGCTGCCTTGCCCGCTCCAGCTCGACCACCACGTCGGGAATGGTAATCCGGAAGGTGGCGCCGCCATTATTGCTCACCAGCGCGATCTGACCGCCATGGGCGTGGACGAGCTCGGCGGCGATGGCGAGCCCCAGACCTGACCCGCCTTTGCGCGCCACACTTTGGAAAGCCTGGAACAGGCGCGTCCGCGCCCGTTCCGGCACGCCAGGCCCGGTATCGGCGACGTCGATGATCGCCACGGTACCCTCGCGGCGCGCGCCCACGATGATCTCGCCCGGGCGGCCGCCATCGCTCTCAAGCGCCTGCACGGCGTTGCGGCACAGATTGGCCAACACGCGATAGAGCTGGTCGCGGTCGGCATCGACCTCGAGCCCCTCCTCTATGTCGGTGGTCCAGGCGATCCCTTCGCGCGGCAGGCCGAGACTGTCGGCCACCTCGCTCACCAATGGGGCAAGCTCGAAGCGTATCCTCTGCGGGGGCGCTTCTTGCGCCTGACCGAAGTCGAGGGTCTGGACGCAAAGCCTGATAGCGCGATCGAGCGAGACGATCAGCTTCGGCACGAGCCTCTGCACGGTCGGGTCCTTCACGGCGCGCAAGCGGTCTGACAGAAGCTGGGCGCTCGACAGCATGTTGCGCAAGTCATGGCTGATCTTGCTCACGGCAAGGCCAAGCGCTGCGAGCCGCGTCTTCTGCGACAACGTCTGCGACAGCTCGTTTTGCATGGTGGCGAGTTCACGCTCGGCGGTACCGATCTCGTCGCGCCGCGATGACGGCGTGATGATCCGGGTTCGATCCTCCGGCTGTTCGGCAAACCGCACCATGTTCCAGGTGAGCCTGGTCATAGGCTTCACCAGAAGCGCATTCAGGGCGAGGTAGACGAGGGCCGCGGTGATGATCGAGATGAGGATCGACAGGCCAAGAATGTCGAACCCGTAGTTCAGCATCGCGGCCTTGAGCGGCTGCTCCTCCATCACCACGTCGATGGTCTCACCCTTGCTCAAGCCCGGCTGGCCGACGACGCGGATGACGCGGCCGTCCGGCGCGACATAGACCATGAGCGCATCGGTGATCAGCGAGAGCCAAGACTCGTTGCGCAGATCGTACGCGGCATCGATCTCGGCCGGCATGTCCATCTCGATGACGAGCACGCGGGCATCCGCCCGCTTCACGGCAATCGCCTTCACCTTGGCGCTGTCGAGGAGCTCGTCGCGGAGCATCTTGGGAAGCTGGCCGCCGGGGGCGGCCTCGGCCGCGAGCGAGGCGATCTGCGCCGCCGCGAGCCGCTCCATCAGCCATTGGCGACGGAAATTGGAGACCGACGGCACGAAGACGAACACCTCGGCCACCATGACGAAGATGATGGTGAGCAGCAGAAGCTTGGTCGAGAGGCCCGCGACGTAGCGGGAGACTCGCTTGGTTTCCGGCACTCTGTTCTTAGGTTCGTCGGCCACCGGCAACGCTCTCAAATTCATCCAGACGCTTCAGGGGCCCGATCCTACGGCCCAAGCCCTAATTCTAGACGAAGAATTTTAGACGAAAATCAGGGCGATTTTGCCGGAAATCCCGGGATCAGCCCAGCTTGCGCAACAGGCCGATAATCGTGCGCAGCCAGCCCTTGGACAGGGTGGGCTGGTAATAGGCGTAGGCCACGCGTTTGGAGAGCTCCGACAAGGTCGGATAAGGCAGGACGAGCGAGATGAGATCGCCGATGCGGATGTCCTTGGCCATGGCCATGATCCACAGCTGAAGCAGCTCGCCGGCTTCGGCGCCGACGATGGTGACGCCGAGAATAGTGCCGTCCTTCTGGGTGATGACTTTGATGAAGCCTTCGGTCTGGCGCTCGCATTGCGCGCGGTCGTTGTCGGCGTAGGGCCAGCGGAAGATGCGGATGCGGCGATGCTTTTTATGTGCCTCGGCCTCGGTGAGGCCGATCTGGGCAAGTTCCGGATCGGTGTAGATGACCCGGGGGATGTTCACGGCGCTGACATCGGGCTTGAGCCGGAACAGCGCATTCCTGACGACGATGCCGGCATGATAGTTGGCGAGATGGGTGAACTGCTGCCCGCCGACTGAATCGCCGATGGCGTAGACCCGGCGATTGGTGGTCCTGAGCTGCTCATTGACCTTGATGCCGCTATCGGTATGGGAGATGCCGGCGCGGTCGAGGCTAAGCGACTTCAGGTTCGGCTTGCGGCCGGTGGCCACGAGAAGATGCGTGCCCTTGATGATGACGCTCTCGCCGTCTTTATGAAAATGCACGGCGACGCCCTGCACCGACGGCTCGACCCGCTCCACCCGCGTGTTCGGGTAGAGCACCACCTCGGTATCCTTCAGCCGCTTGAGCAGCACCCTTGCGGCTTCGGGATCCTCGTGCGGCAAGATGTCGGCCATATCAAAGATGGTGACGTGGGAGCCGAGCATGCGATGCGCTTGGCCGAGCTCGAGCCCGATGGGACCGCCGCCCAAGACGATCAGATGCTGGATGCGCTCGCTGACGTCGAAGATGGTCTCGTTGGTGAGGTAGGGCACCTCGTCGAGGCCGGGGATGGGCGGTACCGTCGGCGAGGAGCCGGTGGCGATGACGAAGCGGCGCGCGCGGACCAGCACGCGGCCGGCCTCCACGGTGAACTTGTCGAGAAAGTTCGCTTGTGCCTGGATGACACGGACGCCGAGCCCGGTGAAGCGCTCGATGGAGTTGTTCGGCGCGATGGCGGCGATGACACCGTGCACGTGATCGTGGACGCCGCGATGGTCGATCTGCGCCTCAAGCACGTCGATGCCGAAGGTGGAGGCGGTGCGGACCGCGTCCGCGCGCTTGCCCGCCGCGAGTAGTGCCTTGGAGGGGACGCAGCCATAGTTGAGGCAATCACCGCCCATGAGGCCTTTCTCGATGAGCACGACGGGCACGCCGAACTGAGCCGCCGCCGCCGCAACCGAAAGGCCGCCTGAGCCCCCACCAATGACGCAGAGGTCGGGCTTCAGCACCTCTTCCATGATTGCCTAGTCCCCCTTAGCCGCCTCAGGCCGCCCGTCGCCGAAACCACTTTACCCCTACCGGGATGAGCGACACGAGCCCCAGCGCCACCAATCCCGCAATCAGCTCCGGCGTCAGCAAGGCGCTCGGATCGAGCCCATACGGGCACAACTCTTGACCGCCCTCTCCCGCCTTGGCAAGGCAGGATTGGTGCGCAGCTTGCTGCGCCTCGATGACGCTGTCGAGCCCATTCCCCGCCAGGGCGAAGGCAAATGTTCCCGGGATAATGCCAAGGAACGTCGTCACGACATAGGTCGTGAACGGAACACCGAGCAGCCCCGGTGCGAGATTGACGAGCCAGAACGGAAAGATCGGCACGAGCCGTAAGAACAGAAGATAGCTGAACGCATCCTGGTGGAAGCCTTCTCGGAAGCGGGAGAGCCAGGGTCCGGCGCGGGACTCCAACACGTCGCTCAGCGCGCTCTTGGCGATGACGAACACGACGGTGGCGCCGATGGTCGCGGCAATCACCGAGGCGATACCGCCCGCGATCCAGCCGAACAGGAAGCCGCCGGCGATGGTCAGAACCGCGCCGCCGGGAAGCGACAGCGCTGTGGTGACGGCGTAAAGGGCGACGAAGGCGGCGAGCGCAAGCAGGAGGTTGCCCTCGATGAAAGTGCGCAAGGTCTCTCGATTCTCGGCCAGTTGCTCGAGCGTGAGGTAGCGATGCCAGCCCATGGCGAACACGAGCCCGCCCGCCGCAAGGAGCAGAAGAAGAGGCCATAAACGCTTGAGCCAACTTGTGGCGCCGCGCGTCAGATCCGAGACGGTGTCCATGCTCAAGGGTACTCCCTGGCTGCCAACAGCCAAGACATAGGCAGAGCCTATCCCCGCTGGAAACGGCTTTTCGCGCCCTTGTGATGGGCCGTCACTCGACGTGATGCAAAACGGTCCTATTGGCGCAGTCTGGCGGTCTGGCATGCGTTGCGGACTGACGTGAGGGACTGACTTGGACGAGTCGGCTTTTCGTCCGTGGGAAGGAGCCTACCTTGATTAACCGACTTTGGGGCACGGCCACAACTCCCGGGCATCAAGCGATGTGGGCTTCGCGTCCAAGAGACGGATGGATGCGCGCTCGTCCCGCCAAAGACCCGGAATCCGCCCCGATTGATTGACTTGCGCGCCGCCGCAACTTATAAGCCGCCCGAAGCTTGAGCCGTCAAGCGCCGGCCCCAATTCTTCGGGGCTACGGCCGGACGGCAGGAGAAAGTCCTTGAAACGCACCTACCAACCATCGCGGCTCGTCCGCAAGCGGCGCCACGGTTTCCGCGCCCGGATGGCGACGAAAGCTGGCCGCAAGGTGCTCTCGCGGCGCAGAGCCAAGGGGCGCAAGCGCCTGTCAGCCTAAAGCGGCGGCGAGCCGCCTCACCCGGTGACGGCCATCGGACGCCTCAAGACCCGTTCGGAATTCCTCTATGTGAAGGGCGGAACGCGTTTCGCCACGCCCTCGCTCGTGCTCCAGGCGCGCCGCCGTACTCCGGCATCGGCCGCAGCCCCCCATCTCGCGCGGTTCGGCTTCACCGCGACCAAAAGCCTCGGTGGGGCGGTCGTCCGCAACCGGGCCCGTAGGCGCCTCAAGGAGGCGGTACGCCTCACGGGGCCCGCCCTCGCAGCAGAAGGCTATGATTATGTGTTGATCGCACGGGGAGGAACGGTACAACGGCCCTTCACCGAGCTGATCAAGGACCTAGAACGCGCGCTCACTAAGGTGCACGAACCCTCTTCGGCAAAGACGCGCCGCAAGTCCAAGACCGATTAGCCTCTTCCCTTCGCGCTGCGCGGATAAAAGCGGCCCTTGAGCTGAAAGCGACATGGACGAGAACAACCGTAATTTTATCCTCGCCATCGTGCTGTCGATGGTCGTGCTGTTCGCTTGGCAGTTCTTCTTCGTGCCGGAAACGCCGAAGGATCAGCAGGGGCAGGAGCAGGCGCAACAGCAGCAGCAGACCGAGCCGGGACCGCCCGCCCCTTCAGCTGGAAGCGAGACGCCGCAACCCGGCGATACGCCAAAACTCGGTGAGACGCCTCAGCCCGAAGGCGCTCCGACGGGGCTGACCCGGGCCGAGGCGCTGGCCGCCTCGCCGCGCGTCAAGATCGATACGCCGAGCGTCAGAGGCTCCATCGCGCTCAAAGGCGCGCGCCTCGACGACGTGATCCTCAAGGACTACCGGGTCACGGTGGACCCCGACAGTCCCGAGGTCATTCTGTTGTCCCCGTCGGGCGAGCCGGATGCCTACTACGCCGAGCGCGGCTTCGTCGGCTCGGGCGGCGAAGACCTCGCGCTTCCCGCGGGCGACACGCTGTGGACCGCGGAGAGCCAAGGGCCGCTCACGCCGCAGTCGCCCGTCGTCCTCACTTACGACAACGGCAAGGGGCTCGAATTCACCCGCACCATCTCGGTCGACGACAAATACATGTTCACGGTCGACGACAAGGTGACCAATACCGGTACCAGCGCCGCAACGATTTATCCTTACGCGCGCGTATCACGGCTCGGGCAACCGAAAACGAAGAGCTACTACATTCTCCATGAGGGCCTGATCGGCGTGGTCGACGATGGTCTGGAGGAGATCAGCTACAAGAAGGCGGTCGACAAACCGCCTGCGACCTTCAAGAGCAACGAAGGCTGGCTCGGCATCACCGACAAATACTGGGCCACGGTGGTGATCCCCGAGCAGGGCAAACCGTTCAAGGCCACCCTTAAAGGCACACAAAAAGGGGATATCGAGCATTTCCTGACTGACTACGTCATGGATCCGGTGACGATCCAGCCAGGCGCTACCTCCGAGGTCAAAGGCAACGTGTTCGCCGGCGCCAAGGAGGTCAATGTCGTCGACGGCTATGCCAAGACCTACGACATCCCCAAATTCGACCTCCTGATCGATTGGGGCTGGTTCTATTTCCTGACCAAGCCGATGTTCTTCGCGCTCGACTTCTTCTACAAGCTCGTCGGCAATTTCGGCGTGGCCATCCTCATCGTCACGCTCGTGCATCAAGCTCGTGCTGTTCCCGCTCGCCAACAAGTCCTACGTGGCGATGAGCAAGATGAAGAAGCTCGGGCCCGAGATGCAGAAGATCAAGGAGCGCTACGCCGACGACAAGATGCGCCAGCAGCAGGCGATGATGGAGCTGTACAAGAAGGAGAAGGTGAACCCGGCTTCGGGCTGTTTGCCGATCGTCGTGCAAATCCCGGTGTTCTTCTCTCTCTATAAAGTGCTGTTCGTCACCATCGAGATGCGGCATGCGCCGTTCTTCGGCTGGATCCACGACCTGTCGGCGCCCGACCCGACGAGCGTGTTCAACCTGTTCGGGCTCATCCCTTGGAACCCGCCTTTGGTCCTCATGATCGGCGCGTGGCCGATTATCATGGGCTGCACCATGTGGGTGCAGATGAAGCTCAATCCGGCCCCGCCGGATCCCATCCAGCAGAAGATCTTCACCTGGATGCCGGTGTTCTTCACCTATCTGCTCGCCTCCTTCCCGGCCGGGCTGGTGATCTACTGGGCGTGGAACAACACGCTGTCGGTGATTCAGCAGTCGGTGATCATGGCGCGTCAGGGCGTGGAGATTCCGCTTCTGGAGAATCTCGGCATCAAGCCCAAAAAGACGCCGGAGGAGGAAAAGGCGGAACAGGTGGCGCATGAGAAGCAGTCCGCCAAGGCTTCGCGGCGGGCGGCCCGTGCGGCGAAGCAGGCGGGTGCGGAGGCCAAAGAGCCGGAGGCCGAGGCGGCGAAGGCGGACCCTTCCAAGCCCACGGAGGACGCGGGCGACGGGAACCGCCCGGCTTAAGCGCACTCCCTGTTCTCGCGTCTCACAGAACCCGGTGATTACTGGATCGCCGGGTCAAGCCCGGCGATGACGATGGAATATTCGGAATTTACCGCCGACGAGATCGCCCGCGGCGAGACGCTGTTCAGGGCCCCGTGCGTGTTCGTCAAAGGCGTCACCAGCATCGAGGCGCTGCCGGACGACGGCCGCCCCGAGATCGCCTTCGCCGGCCGCTCCAATGTGGGGAAGTCGAGCCTGATCAACGCGCTCACGGGGCGCAAGACGCTGGCGCGCGTGTCGGTGACGCCGGGGCGCACACGGGAACTCAACTTCTTTACGCTCGGGCCGGAAGGCGCGCTCTACCTCGTGGACATGCCGGGCTACGGCTATGCGAAAGCGCCGAAATCAGCGGTCAAAGGCTGGACCCGGCTGATCGGCGACTATCTGAAGGGGCGCCGGGAGCTGAAGCGCGCGTTTCTCTTGATCGACGCCCGCCACGGCATCAAGGCTAACGACCGCGAAACCATGAAGCTCATGGACGAGGCGGCGGTGTCCTATCAGGCGGTGCTGACCAAGGCCGACAAGCCGAAAGCAAGCGAGCTCGAGGCGGTGATCGCCAAAGCGGGCGACGAGCTCGCCAAGCACCCGGCGGCTTATCCACAGGTGCTCGTCACCTCGGCCCGGACGGGGTCCGGCATCCCGGAACTCCGCGCGGCGGTCGCGGCCTTAGCGCCAAACGGCGTTGTGCCTTGAGGCAAAGCGCCGCTATAAGGCGCACATGGCCAAGACGAAGACATCCCCGGCAAAGTCGAAGGACCCCGCGCCGCCTCAGGCCGCGTCGGGCCTCGCCGACGTGCTCGCGAGCGTGCACGCCAAGGCCAAGGTGCTGTCCGAGGCCCTGCCCTATATGCAGCGCTACGACAAGAAGACGGTCGTGGTGAAATATGGCGGCCACGCCATGGGCGATCCGGAGCTTGCCCGCGACTTCGCCCGGGATATCGTGCTTCTGAAGCAGGCCGGCGTGAATCCGGTCGTGGTGCATGGCGGCGGCCCGCAGATCGGCAAGCTGCTGGAGCGGCTCAACATCAAATCCGAGTTCAAGGGGGGCTTGCGCGTCACCGACCGGGAGACGGTCGACGTGGTCGAGATGGTGCTCGCCGGCTCCGTCAACAAAGAGATCGTGTCGGCCATCAACGACCAGGGCGGCAAGGCGGTCGGCATTTGCGGCAAGGACGCCAATCTGATGCGGGCCAAGCGGCTGGAGCGGCGCGTACGCGATCCGGATTCCAATATCGAGCAGGTCATGGATCTCGGCTTCGTCGGCGAGCCTGGCTTGGTCGAGCCTCATATCATCGACGTCATCATCCATTCGGACCTGATTCCGGTGGTGGCGCCGATCGGGGTTGGACCGGAGGGCGAGACGCTCAACATCAACGCCGATACGTTCGCTGCGGCGCTCGCCGTCGCGCTCAAGGCGAAGCGGCTTCTGCTGCTCACCGACGTCGACGGCGTGCTCGACAAAGAAGGTCGGCTGGTCCGCTCCATGACCACGGGGGAGGCGCAAAGCCTGATCGACGACGGCACGATCTCCGGCGGCATGATCCCCAAGATCGAGAGTTGCATGGACGTGATCGGCGAGGGCGTCGAGGCCGTGGTGATCATCAACGGCAAGGTGCCGCATGCCGTGCTGCTCGAGCTCTTCACCGAGCATGGCGCCGGTACCTTGATCGAGCGGCGGCACGCGAGAGGACGCGCGAGGGCGCCGCGATGACGGTGACTTCCGACTTGCGCGGCTTCGGCCATGTCGAGACCTGGGTGTTCGATCTCGACAACACGCTCTATCCGGCGGACTGCGATCTGTTCGCCCAGATCGACCGGCGCATGGGCGCGTTCATCGCCGAACAGTTGGGACTTCCCTTGGACGAGGCGCATAAGCTGCGGCAGCATTACTACGCCGAGCATGGCACGACGCTGGCCGGCCTGGTGCGGCTTCATGATGTCTGTCCCGACACCTTCCTCGACTACGTGCACGACATCGATCTCGGCACGGTGTCGCCGGCGCCGGAGCTTGGGGCTGCCATAGACGCGCTGCCAGGGCGGAAATTCGTGTTCACCAACGGCTCGCGCAAGCACGCGGAGGCCGTGGCGGCGCGGCTTGGACTGCTCGACCGTTTCGAGGATATCTTCGACATCCACGCACTCGACTACATCCATCCAAAGCCGACGCGCGAAGCCTATGACCGCTTCGTCACGGCACACGGGATTGCGGCGCCGCGCGCCGCGATGTTCGACGACCTGCCGCACAATCTGGAGACCGCGCACACCATCGGCATGACCACGGTGCTCGTCGACTGCCGCTCGGCGCGGCCGGAGCACCAGGCGAGCGCGGGATGGGCCGAGCTGCCGGCGCATATCCACCATCGCACCGAGACGCTCGCGCCGTTCCTCGCCGCCATTGGCGCGGCGCTCACCGAAGAAACGGAGCGTACCGAGACGCCCACGTTCCGTGCGCAGTTCTGCCTGACCTGACGGAGTCCCATGTCCTACGACCATCTCAAGAGCTTCATCGACGGTGCTTTCGATCATGCCGCGGAGATCACCCCCGACAGCAAGGGCGTGGTGCGCGACGCGGTGGAGGAGGTGCTGAACCTGCTCGACAAAGGGGAGCTCAGGGTGGCCGAGAAGGTCGGCAGCGAGTGGATCGTGCACCAATGGGTGAAGAAGGCGATCCTGCTGTCGTTCCGCCTGAACGATCCGCACAGGATCGAAGGCGGCCCCGACGACTCCTCCTGGTGGGACAAGGTGCCGATCAAGTTCGAGAAGTGGAAGGCCAAGGACTTCAAGGAAGCGGGCTTCCGCGCGGTGCCGGGCTGTGTGGTGCGCCACTCCGCCTATATCGCGCCGGGCGTGGTGCTGATGCCGTCCTTCGTCAATCTCGGGGCGCGCGTCGACTCCGGCACCATGGTGGACACCTGGGCGACGGTCGGCTCCTGCGCGCAGATCGGCAAGAACGTCCACCTCTCCGGCGGGGCCGGCATTGGCGGCGTGCTGGAGCCCTTGCAAGCGAACCCGGTGATCATCGAGGACAATTGCTTCATCGGCGCCCGCGCCGAAGTGGCTGAAGGCGTCATCGTCGGCGAGGGCTCGGTGCTCTCCATGGGCGTCTATCTCGGTCAGTCCACCAAGATCATCGACCGGGCCACGGGCTTCGTGCATCAGGGGCGCGTCCCGCCCTATTCCGTGGTGGTGTCAGGCTCCATGCCCGGCAAGCCGCTGCCGGACGGATCGCCGGGGCCGTCGCTCTATTGCGCGGTGATCGTGAAGACAGTGGACGAGAAGACCCGGTCCAAGACCTCCATCAACGAACTTCTCCGCGATTAAGGCAGAACCATATGCGCCTCACGGAGCAGGCGTGGGCACAAAATGGATCTCTCTTATCTCTTTTTGTCTCTCGACGGACGGATTGGCCGCGCCCGGTTCTGGCTCGGCACGGTTGTTCTCGCCATCGTCAGCTTGGTCGCCACCTACCTGATCGTGGCGCTGGTCGGCGTATCCCAAGCGGCGATCGCATTCAGTGCGGCCGTGCCTTCGCGCTCGCCTACCCGTCCTACGCGGTCATGGCGAAGCGCTTCCAAGACCGCGACAAGCCAGGGTTTCTTGCGCTTCTCCTCTTGATACCGAGCTATGGTGCCAATTTGCTCTACACGTTTGGGGTCTTCGACCTGGACCAGCCATCGGCCTGGGCTCAAGCTTTGGACGTCATCATCGCGGTGATCTTCCTGTGGTTCTTGGTGGAACTTGGATTCCTCAAAGGCACGCAGGGTCCCAATCGCTACGGTCCAGACCCGCTGGGGAGAGAGAAGTCGGACGCAAGCTTGGGCTAGCGGGCCGCCCTCACGAGGATGGGACAACATCCCCCTTCGCAAGTCGCCCGATCAGCCTTAAAACCAACCCGAGTCTCGAGGCCGGGCTAGGGGGACACAAATGGACCTGCAATACCTCTTCGCATCGTTGGACGGACGGATAAACCGGGCCAAATGGTGGGCGGGGGTCGTCATCGTTCTGGTCGTTTGGGCGGTCGTGAGCACCGTTATTGAGGTCATTTTCGGTTGGGGCTTTTTCGGCGGTTTCCTGGTTACGCTATTGGCTCTTGCCCTGTTCTATCCAGGCTATGCGGTGTGCGCTAAACGCTTCCAGGACCGCGACAGGCCGGGGAAAACGGCGCTTTACGGCCTGGTGCCCGTTCTGATCGCCAACCTATTGCAGACCTGGGGCCTGACGGGGGCGCCGCAGCAAAACGGACTCGGCTGGCTCTGCACCCTCATTAATCTTGGCGTCGCCTTGTGGTTCGTGATCGATCTCGGCATTCTCAAGGGGACGCCGGGGCAGAACCATTTCGGCGGCGATCCGCTGGCGGCTATCAACTGAGCGCGCCACTTAACCGCCGCGCAAGGCAAATCACCGAAGAAGAAGAGTTTCCGGCCGCTTGCCAGGTGGGCAGGCGCCCGTCATGTTGCGCCCGTGGCGCTCAGCCACGCTCGAACCAGGTGCCGATCCCATGACCACGCTCGGCGAGAAGGCCGCCGCGCTCGCGCAAGGCTTGATCCGCTGTCCCAGCGTCACGCCAAAGGACGCTGGCGCGCTCGATGTGCTGATCGAGCCGCTGAAGAAGGCACGGTTCGTCTGCGACCGCCTCACCTTCACCGAGGACGGGACGCCGGCCATCGACAATCTGGTCGCCCGCATCGGCGAGGGCCCGCCGCATCTGTGCTTCTGCGGGCATACCGACGTGGTGCCGCCGGGCGACGAGACATTGTGGCGCCACCCCCCCTTTGCTGCGGAGATCGACGACGGCGTGCTGTATGGCCGCGGCGCCTCCGACATGAAGAGCGCGATCGCCTGTTTCGCGGCCGCCGCGATGGACTACGCCAAGGCAAAGAACCGGGAGATCGACGGCACGATCAGCCTGCTCATCACCGGCGATGAGGAAGGCCCCTCCATCAACGGCACGAAGAAGGTGCTCAAGTGGATGGAGCAGCATGGCCTCAAGCCCGATCACTGCATCGTGGGCGAGCCGTCGAACTCCACCAAGCTCGGAGAGACCATCAAGATCGGCCGGCGCGGCAGCCTGAACGGGCGGCTGAGGGTGACGGGTCAGCAAGGTCACGTCGCCTACCCGCATCTCGCGGCAAACCCGGTCAAAGGCATCGTCAGCGCGCTGGCCAAGCTCTATGACACGCCGCTCGACTACGGCAGCGCGCATTTCTCGCCGTCGAATCTCGAAGTGACCAGCATCGACGTGGACAACCCGGCGACCAACGTGATCCCGGCAGCCGCCGAGGCCAAGTTCAACATCCGCTACAACGACCGGCACAAGCCGGATTTGCTGCAAGCGATGCTGCGCGAACAGGTCGCCGCCGCGCTCGCCGGCACCGAACTCTCCTTCGCGCTTGAGTTCGAACCGCCCGGCGACGTCTTCGTGACGGAGCCGGGCCAACTCGATGCGCTGCTCAGCGACGCGGTGAACGAGGTTGCGGGCCTTACGCCGTCGCTCTCCACCGACGGCGGCACGTCGGACGCGCGCTTCGTCAAGGATTACTGCCCGGTCGTCGAGTTCGGACTGACCACCGAGACCATCCACAAGACCGACGAGAACGTCACGCTCGCCAATCTCGAGCAGCTGACCGCCATCTATCGCCGCTTCATCGAACGCTATTTCGAGACTTTCGCCGGGGGCAGCGATGGCGGGTGACAGCCGTCCGATCGGGGTCTTCGACTCCGGCATGGGCGGCTTGACGGTGCTGCGTGCGCTTAGCTCGCGGCTGCCGCATGAGCGCTTCGTCTATCTTGGCGACACCGCGCGGCTGCCCTACGGCACTAAGAGCGCCGAGACGGTGCAGGCTTACGCGCTGCAGGCGACGCGCCTCCTTCTCGGCGAAGGCGTGAAGATGGTGGTGATCGCCTGCAACACGGCGTCAGCCGTCGCGCTCGATGCGCTTCAGGAGGCGTGGGCCCCGGTGCCGGTGATCGGCGTGATCGAGCCTGGCGCGCGGGCCGGCGTCGCCGCCACCAAGAACAAGCGCATCGCCGTGATCGCCACCGAGGGGACGGTGAAAGGCGGCGCCTATGCGCAAGCCATTCGCCGGCTGATGGCGGATGCGGATGTGGTGCAGCAGCCCTGCCAGGTGTTCGTCGCTCTGGCCGAAGAGGGCTGGGCGGAGACCCCGGCCACGCTGGCGACCGCCGCGCACTATCTCGACCCACTGTTCTCAGGCGCCGCGGCGCCGGACACGCTCGTGCTCGGCTGCACCCATTTTCCGGTGCTGGCGGGCGCCATTCGCCGCACCGTCGGCGAGACCATCGCGCTCGTGGACTCGGCCGAGACCACGGCGGCCGCCGTGGCGGAGTCGCTTTCGGACCGCGGCCTCGCCGGAGAGGGCGAGGCTGGCGGAGGCCCGGCGATCCGCTTCTTCGCCACCGACTCGCCGGAGCGCTTTGCGCGGGTGGGCGCGATCTTCCTCGGGCGCGACATCGACGCGGCTTCCGTCGAACTGGTCGACTTGCGGAAAACCTAAGCGTCAGGGCGTGGGTTCGGAGTCCGGCAGCGCCGCGGAATCGGCGAGCGGATCGATCTCCTCGAGCGCGGCAGGCTCAGGCGTTTCCGCCGCCTCGCCGACATCCCGCAGCAGGCTCATGAACCATTTCCGGCCAAGAAGCACGAATACCAGGGCGAAATAAAGCGCCCCACCGAGGACGACGAGGATCGCGAGCGCCGTCTCGTCGCGAAAATGGGTTAGCCCTGAGAGCGCAAGCCCAAGACCGTAAGCGCCGGCGAATATCGCCGCGCCGAGCATGACACCGGAGACGATCAGCTTCGACACCGGCTTGCCGATGGCGGCGCCCGAGACCAAGAAGCCCTGGCGGCGCGCGAAATAGGCCAAGAGGCCGAGATTGATCCAGGCGCCGGCGCTGGTGGCGAGCGCGAGGCCGACCTGGGCGAGCGAGCCCATCAGGGCGAACTTCAAGGCGACATTGATGGCGGCGGCCAGAAGCGCCGCCTTGACCGGCGTCGCGGTATCGCGGCGGGCGTAGAACGGGGCGGTGAAGCTCCGCAGCAGGACGAAGGGCAGGAGGCCGGCCGAGTAAGCGGCGAGCGTGGCGCCGGCGGCCGCCGCATCTGCTGCGGTGAACGCGCCGCGGGCGAACAACGCGCGCATGATCAGATCCGGAATGGTGAGCGCCGCCGCGGCGCACGGCACGGTGAGCAGGAGCGCGAGCTGGATGCCGCGGGCTTGCGCCGACGCCGCGCCCTTCTCGTCTCCGCCGGCAAGGCGGCGCGACATCTCCGGCAACAGCACGGTGCCGACGGCGATGCCGACCACGCCGATGGGAAGCTGGTTGATGCGGTCGGCGTAATACAGCGCCGAGAGCGCGCCGGCCGGCAAGAACGAGGCGATCAGCGTGTCGGCGAACAGCGCAAGCTGTACGCCGCCGGCGCCGATGATGGCGGGCCCGAGCGCCTTCAAGAACTTCCGCGTCGGCAGATCGAGCCGCGGCAGGCGGAGCCTCAGGCCGAAATGGTGAAGCTCGGCGTCGACCGCCACCAGGATCACCTGCACGACGCCCGCGGCCAAGACGCCCCAGGCCGCGGCATAGCCCGCGTTCGGGAACCAGGCCGCGGACAGGAGCGCGATGATCATGCAGATGTTGAGCAGGATCGGCGCCCCCGCCGCCGCCGCGAAGCGTCCATTGGCGTTGAGCTCGCCCGCGATCATGGTCTGGATCGAGACCAGCAGCAGAGCCGGGAAGGTGATGCGGGTAAGCGCGACGGCAAGGGTGTAGCGCTCCGGGTCCTCGGAGAGACCCGGCGCGAGCAGCCCCACCACGTAAGGCGTGAACAGGAGCGCCAGCGCGAGCAGCACCACGTTGATGGCGAGCAACGCCGCGGCGATCTGGTCGGCGAAGCGCCGCGACGCCGCCTTGCCGTCTTTTTCGAGCGTGCGCGCATAGGCCGGCACGAAGGCGGCGTTGAAGGCGCCTTCGGCGAGAATGGCGCGGAAATGGTTGGGCAGGCGGAAGGCGATAAAGAAGGCGTCGGCGATGGGGCCGGCGCCGAGAATGGCGGCCATGACCACGTCGCGGACGAAGCCGGTGAGGCGCGAGACGAGCGTGAGCCCGCCGACGGTGGCGATGCGCCTGATCATGCTCTCTCGCGGGCCCTCATGGTCCCTCCCCGGTCGCGGCAGAGACGTAAATGAATTTCAGTAGCTTGGCCATGCTTCCCCTGGCCATGCGCAATCCTCGCCGCGGCGCAGCTTTTGCGTCCGGCTTGTGCTTTACCCCCTCATTGGACATGAGGGGGATGGCGCGCCGAGAGGCGCAAATCCTAATGGCTCCGTATCCGTCGCCGAATACGGCGTGCGCCTTCCGGCGCGCCATATGCGCTCAAGTAGCGCTAGCGGTAGCGCAACTTAAGCACTCGCGGCGGTTACGACGCCGGGCCCCGCTTCTCAGTGGCCTTCGCGCGTCTGGGCCACCAACCCGGAGCGCAACAAACACGCGCTCAAGTAGGCCGAGGCCGGTAGCGCCAAGAACACGTCCCAGCCAGCTTCTGGCGGGGGCTCCTAGTAGCCCCGGGGGGTGGCTCCGGCGCCGCCCGGAGGTCTCGCTGCGAACGAGACCCGCAGGCGCCGCACCCCGTCCCGCGATCAAGACGCCTCTAGAGCGCGCCCCTCAACGGACGAGGTGAGGCGATGATACGGCAGGTTCGAAGGGCGGGGATAAGAGGTCCGCTAAGTGCCAGAAACTGACATTGGCTCGGATGGCCTTCGTCATGCGAGCCAAGAAACAGCTAAACATCTCGACCGCCGTGTTCAGCGTCGGCAATTGGCGTCTATCAGCTGCTGGGACAGTTTCTTGATCGCGTCGTCGTCGGCAAGCTCCAAGGACTTGCGGGCGTCGGAGCAATTCTGCGCCGGGTCATCGTTGCTCGACGCTCTCAGGCCATAAAACATCCCGACCATGGCGTTCTCCGCCGCCGCATTGTCAATCAGCCGCGTACACGCCTCCACGACCTCACCTTGGTTCTTGCCTTGGGTGCAGGTGGCGAAATCCGCCTTGAGACCGTCGTAAGCAAAGGCCTGAGTGGACGACGCAATCATCGCCAGAACCGGCAACACTCTCAAGACGCGCATGCCTCCCTCCATTTCCCTGCCTCATTGGGTCTTCCATCGTAAGGCAGTAACCGGAAGGTTGAAAGGTCGCATCAGACCGACTTCGTCAGTCTACGCGTCTGGACGTCGTGGCTGCTTCGAGTGAGACGCGGACGTTTCGTTCCGGGTCGAACCTGTCAGTAGTCGACACGCACCAGGTAAAGGCCGTGGGGCGGCGCCACGGGGCCGCACGCCGCGCGGTCGCAGGCTTTCAAGGCTTTTTCCAGATCGGCCTTGGTCCAGCGCCCCTCGCCCACGGCCTTCAGCGAGCCGACCATGGAGCGCACCTGGTTGTGCAGGAAGGAGCGGGCGGAGGCCTCGACCCTGATGACCTCGCCATGGCGCGACACGTTGAGCACGTCGAGCGTCTTCTCCGGCGAGGCGGCCTGGCATTCGGTGGAGCGGAAGGTGGTGAAGTCGTGATGGCCGACGAGGACTTGCGCGGCGTCGTGCATGGCCTTCGCGTCGAGCTTGCGGAACACGCCCCAGGCGCGATTGCGCTCCAGGGCCAGGGGGCTGCGGCGGTCGATGATCCGATAGACATAATGGCGCGCCTTGGCCGAGAAGCGGGCATCGAAGTCGTCCGCGGCACGCTCGCACAGCAAGACGGAGATCGGCTCCGGCCGCAGCTGCGCGTTCAGCGCATCGCGGACCTTGTCGGCCTCCCAGTCCTTGACGAGATCGAAATGGGCCACTTGTCCCGTCGCATGGACGCCGGCATCGGTGCGCCCGGCCCCGCGCGGGACAATGTCCTCGCCGGAAAAATCCTTGATGGCTTGCGCGAGACGGCCCTGCACCGACAGGCCGTTTTCCTGGAGCTGCCAGCCGACGAAGGGCGTGCCGTCATATTCGAGGGTGAGCTTGTAGCGGGGCATGGCTAGTCGAGGACCGTGCCGGGGGCGAGATGCACGCCGCGCAGGAAGGCTTCGCCTGTGACCGGCGTCTTGCCGGCGCGCTGCACTTTGGTGAGGCGGACGGCGCCTTCCCCGCAAGCCACGGTCAGGCGGTCATCGAGCAGGGTGCCCGGCTCGCCCTCCCCTTCGGCGCGCTCCGAGCCCAGAGCTTTGACGCGCTCGCGCTTACCGCCCTGTTCGATCTCGAACCAGGCGCCGGGATAAGGCGACAGCCCGCGAATTCGGTCATGCACGTCGCGGGCGGGCAGGCGCCAGTCGATGCGGGTCTCCTTGTTGTCGAGCTTGGGCGCGTAGGTCGTGGCCTCGTCATGCTGGGCGATGACAGTCGAAGCGTGCCCGTCTTCCAACGTGGCGAGCGCTTTGACCATCAGCTCGGCACCGAGCGGGGCGAGCGCGTCGTGCAGCTCGCCGGCCGTCATGTCGGGCCCGATCTGGACACGCTCGGCGAGACAGACGGGGCCGGCATCGAGCCCTTCGGTGACGCGCATGATGGAGACGCCCGACTCGGGGTCTCCCGCCATCACGGCGCGGTTGATGGGGGCGGCGCCACGCCAGCGGGGCAGCAGCGAGGCGTGGATGTTGAAGAGGCCCTGCTTGGTGCCGTCGAGGATCGGCTTCGGCAGGATGATACCGTAAGCGACCACGACGCCGGCGTCGGCTTGCAGCGCCGAGAAGCGCGCCTGCTCCTCTTTGCTTTTCAGCGTCTCCGGCGTGCGCACTTCGATGCCCGCCGTCTCGGCCGCCTCATGCACCGGCGATTTCCGCAAGGCCATGCCGCGTCCCGCCGCACGGGGCGGCTGGGTATAGACCGCCACGATCTCGTGGCCTGCTTTGAGAAGCGCGTGAAGCGCCGGCACGGCGAAATCGGGCGTGCCCATGAAAACGATGCGCATGGGTGAAGCGTCTTAGGCTGCTTGGGAGACGAAGGGAAGCGCCCTCGGCTACATCGCCTCGGCGCGCTTCTGCTTGGTGAATTTCTTCACAATCATGTCGCGCTTCAGCCGCGACAGATAGTCGATGAACAAGACGCCGTTCAGGTGGTCGATCTCGTGCTGGACGATGGTCGACCAGATGCCTTCGAGCTCGGCCTCTTGCGGCTTGCCCTCGCGGTCGAGATAGGCGACGCGGGCCATTGCGGGCCGCTCGACCTCCGCCGTGACCTCGGGGATGGACAGGCAGCCCTCCTCGTGGACGCGCAACTCCTCGGAGCGCTCCAGAATCCGCGGATTGACCATGACGATCGGGGTCTTCTCGTCCTCGTCCTTGGACGCGTCCATGACGATGAGCCGCCGCGGAATGCCGATCTGCGGCGCGGCGAGCCCGACGCCGGGCGCGTCGTACATGGTGGCCAGCATGTCGTCCATGAGCTGGCGCAGTTCGTCGTCGACGCGCTCGATCTCGGCCGCTTGGTTGCGGAGAACGGGATCGGGAATGGTGATGATGGGATAGATGTGGGTCATGTCGTGCTGCTGAAATAAGGAGGAGACGCCACGCGGTCAATGCGGCCGTGGGCGGCCCTTCTCCTGCCCGCCGACCGGGCCGCCGCGGCACGTTCTGAGATGTTCCCCTTTTGGTCTAAAAGAACGAATCGGGCTATATGTTCTTCCCATGGCCCTTGAGCCCTTGCAGGTGGGGAGCGTCACGCTCGATCCCGTAATCGTTTTGCTTGCGCTTGCGGGCCTCCCCGTCCTTGCGCTCATCGTCCTGGCCATCGTCCTCATGGTGCATATGAGCCGGCGGAAGCACGAGGTTTCCGCCAGCGACGCTCAGCTCGGGGAGCTGAAGGTGCGGCTCCAGACGCTGGCCGAGATCAGCGTCAACCGCCACGGGGAGCTTGCCCGCGCGGTCAACGAGCGGCTCGACCGCATGACCCACAAGGTCGGCACCGACCTCAACGAGACGGCGCGCAAGACGCATGAGTTGATCTCCAAGCTCAACGAGCGGTTGGCGGTGATCGACACGGCGCAGAAGAACCTGACCGATCTCTCCAGCAACATGGTCTCGCTTCAGGAGATCCTCGCCAACAAGCAGGCGCGCGGCGCCTTCGGCCAGATGCGCATGGAGGCTATCGTCCAGGACGGGTTGCCTAAGGGCGCCTACACGTTCCAGGCGACGCTCTCCAACGGCAAGCGGCCGGATTGTCTGCTTCATATGCCGAACACGCCGGCAGGCGTGGTCATCGACGCCAAGTTTCCGCTGGAAGGTTTCGAGGCTTTCCGCGTCGCGCGGCGCGACGAGGAGAAGAAGGAAGCGGCCCGCCGGGTACGCATCGACGTCTCCCGTCACATCGAGGCGATGGCCGAGCGCTATCTCATCACCGGCGAGACGCAAGACACCGCCATTCTGTTCGTGCCGTCCGAGGCGATCTATGCCGACCTGGCCGAGCATTTCTCCGATCTCGTGCAGAAGGCGCACCGCGCCCGCATCGTCATCTGTGCGCCGAATATGCTGATGCTCGCGGTGCAGACCATGCAAGCGATCCTCAAGGATGTGCAGATGCGCGAGCAGGCGCATCTGATCCAAGGCGAGGTGGCGAAGCTGATGGAGGATATGGGCCGCTTCCGCGACCGGGTGCTCGACCTGCAACGGCATTTCGGCCAGGCGAACGCGGACATCGACAAGATCCTCACCTCGTCGGAGAAGATCACCTCGCGTGGCCAGAAGATCGAAAACCTCGACTTCGCGGACGAAGCCCAAGCTCAGATTGCGCAGAAGAACGGCAGCGCGCAGCCGCAGGCGCCGGCAGCCCTCACCCCTCAAGCGCAGCCAGCGCCAGCGCAGCAGCCGCGAAACGGCGGTCCGCGCATCATCCGCCAACCAGATCTGCTCGCGGGGAAATGATGCTCACGACGATGGACGGCTCGATGTTCGACCAGGTCATCGTCGGCGGCAGCGCGAGCCTGGCCAATTTGGTCATTCACGCCGTTTTGGTCGGCGCCATCGTGGCAACCGTGCGGCGCTTAAGGATGGAAGGGGGCTCGGTTCCCAGCTTTCTGCGATACACGCTGGTGATCGTGGCCACCGGCACGCTGCTGGTGGCCGGACATTTCAGCGAAGTGGTGTTGTGGGCCTACACCTATTTCTGGGTCGGTGCGGCCCCGCCGGACACCGACCTCGTCTATTTCGCCTTCGGCAACTACACGACGCTCGGCTATGGCGACGTGACGCCGGTGCCGAACTGGCATCTTCTCGGCCCGATGACGGCGCTGAACGGGGTCATGCTGATCGGCTGGTCGACGGCGTTGATCTTCGAGATCCTGCGGCGGTCGGGGCCTTCGGTGCAACCGAGCTGACCCTCGGACTGCCGGCGGTGCGCCACCGGCCGCGCTAGGACGTCGCCCAGTCGAACAGAAGCTTGATGTTGAGGACGATGATGATGGCCGCGATCGCCCATGAGACCACCGTCAGCCAGCGCGGCGCGACGAGCTCGCCCATCTTGTGCTTGTCGGCGGTGAACATGACCAGCGGCACCACGGCGAAGGACAGCTGCAGGCTCAAGATCACCTGACTGAGAATGAGCAGCTGCGCGGTCCCTTGCGCGCCGTACCAAATCGCCACGAAGGCGGCCGGAATGATGGCGATCGCGCGGGTGGTGAGCCGCCTGAGCCAGGGCGGAAGCCGAATATCGAGGAAGCCCTCCATGACGATCTGGCCGGCGATGGTCGCCGTCACGGTCGAGTTCAGTCCGCAGGCGAGAAGCGCGATGCCGAACAGGATCGGCGCGAGCTCGGAGCCGAGCAGCGGCGCCAGGAACTGATGGACCTGATTGAGCTCCTGGACATCGAACATGCCGGCCTGATGGAAGGTCGCCGCCGCGAGAATCAGGATCGAGGCATTGATGAACAAGGCGAAGGTCAGCGCGATGGTCGAATCGATGGTGGCGAGCTTGATCGCTTCCCGTTTTTCGGGAACCGAGCCGCCGATCATGCGCGTCTGCACGATGCCGGAGTGGAGATAGAGATTATGCGGCATCACCGTGGCGCCAAGGATGCCGAGCGCGAGATAGAGCATCTCGGGATTGGTCACGATGTCGGTCGTCGGCGCGAAGCCGCGGATCACGGCGCCCCATTCAGGATCGGCCATGGCGATCTGGATTCCGAAGCAGAGCGTGATCACCCCGAGCAAGGTGATGACGAAGGCCTCGACCCAGCGAAAGCCGAGATTTTGCATCCACAGGATCAGGAATACGTCGAGCGCGGTGACGATGACGCCGATCTCGAGGGGAATGCCGAACAGGAGGTTGAGGCCGATGGCCGTGCCGATGACCTCGGCGAGGTCGGTGGCGCAGATGGCGATCTCGGCGAGCAGCCATAGCGGCCAGTTGACGGCCCGGGGGAAGGCGTCGCGGCAGGCCTGCGCCAGGTCGCGGTCCGCGCCGATGCCAAGCCGCGTGCACAGCGCCTGGAGAACGATGGCCATGATGTTGGAGAGCAGCGCGACCGTGAGGAGCGCATAGCCGAACTTCGAGCCGCCGGCGAGCGACGTCGCCCAGTTGCCGGGGTCCATGTAGCCGACGGCGACGAGATAGCCCGGCCCCATGAACGCGCCGAGCTTCCGCCACATGGGGCCAGTGGGCACCGTCTTGATGGTGCCGTAGACCTCGACCATCGACGGGCGCTCGCGCTCGCGCCGCCACCCGTTCTTCTTTTCTGTGGCTTCCATCAGCATGACGCCAAACCCGTCCTTCTACGCCTTGAGAGCATAGCTGCAATTGCAAATTATTCTCAACACAAATTTAGGAACTGGGTTCCCGCCTTAACAGGGCGCGAAAATCCCCTATTTCCTGCGGGTTTTGGCGGCCTTCTTGGACTTTTTGGCGCTTTTGGGCTTTCGCGGATTTGCAGCTTGCGGCCTTCTTCTTGGCCGTGGCGCTTCTTTTTGGGCTGCCGCGCTTCGCGCTCCTTGCGCGCTTGCGGGCCGGGCTGGGCAGCCTTGGCGGTCTCCTCGCCCCATTTCATGCCTTCGAGCTTCAGCCCGTCGGGATCGAGGAAGAACACGGCGTAATAGTCGTCGTAATAGGCGGCGGCCGGGTCGACGATGGTCACGCCTTCCGCCTTCAGGAAGCTTTGCAGATCGTCGACGTCCTTCCGGCTCCGAAGCTCGAAGGCATAGTGGTGCAGGCCGACATCGCCGATGCGGTATTTGTGCGTCAGCCCTTCTTCGTCCGCCTGGCCGATCCAGTAGCGGGTCTTGCCGTTGGTCCAGCCGATCTGGTCGCCGTAGTCGCCAAGCACCTTGAAGCCGAGGAACGTGAGCAGCTTGCCGTAAAACGCCTTCGACTTTTCGTAGTCGCTGACCCTGATGGAGATGTGATCGATCCCGACGACGCGCACCATGTTGCTCTCCTACTCCTGCATGGATTCCGGACAACGCCTCTTCCCGGCAATCCGTTCGGCATAATCCCACCATCATAGACGGGCATGACGGGCGGACGACTGCCTGCTATGAGCATAGGGCGATGACGGGGACCGGGGGCGCGACAGAACAACCGAGCTTGGCCGACGTGCGGCGCAGTTGGACCGAGATCCTGTTCAACCGGAAGATGCTCGCCTGCGTCTTCCTGGGCTTCACCTCGGGCATGCCGCTCTATGTCCTGATCTCCCTGGTGCCGGCCTGGTTGCGCAGCAACGACGTGGACTTGGCCACCATCGGTCTGTTCGCCCTGATCGGCCTGCCCTACACCTGGAAATTCGTCTGGTCCCCCCTGATGGACCGGTACAAGCTGCCGTTCCTCGGCCGCCGGCGGGGCTGGGCTATCCTCACGCAGCTTGTGCTGCTGCTTGCGATCGGCGTGTTGGGCCAGTTCGATCCATCCGCCTCGCTGCAAGCGATCGTGGCGATCGTGTTCGTCGTCGCGCTGTTCGGCGCCAGCCAGGACATCGTCATCGACGCCTACCGGCGCGAATTGCTGGCCGACGACGAGCTGGGGACCGGCACGTCCATCTTTGTGAATGCCTACCGTCTTTCCGGACTGGTGCCGGGTTCCCTGGCCTTGATCCTGGCCGACCACCAGCCCTGGACGGTGGTGTTTTGGGTCACCGGCGCCTTCATGCTGGTCGGCATCATCACCACTTTGACGATCAGGGAAGTGAGCGATGACGCGCTGGCGCCGCACACCTTGCGCGAGGCGGTGATCGATCCCTTCGTGGAGTTTTTCAGCCGCGGCGGCGGGATCACGGCCGGGTTGGCCATCCTGGCCTTCCTGTTCCTCTACAAGTTGGGGGACAACATGGCCACGGCGCTGGCGACGCCCTTTTACATCGATATGGGTTACAGCCTGAGCGAGATCGGTTCCGTAGCCAAGGTGGCCGGTCTGTGGGCCAGCATTGCCGGTGGCGTGCTTGGCGGCATCATCATGCTCAAGGTAAGCATCAACCGGGCCCTGTGGCTCTTCGGCTTCGTGCAGGTGTTCACCATCGTTCCGTATATCTGGCTGAGCCAGGCGGGGCATTCGCTGCCGGGGCTGTTCGTCGTGGTCAGCGGGGAGTACCTCGGCGTCGGCCTTGGCACGATCGCGCTGACCGCCTTCATGGCCAGGGAAACCAGCAGGGCCTTTACGGCCACCCAATTCGCCCTGTTCTCAAGTTTCATCGCGGTTCCGCGCACGCTGGCCAACGCATCGACCGGCTTCATCGTGGAAGCCGTGGGGTGGACGCAGTTCTTCGTCCTCTGCGCCATCGTCGCCGTACCCGGCATGCTCTTGTTGCTGAAGGTGGCCCCTTGGACGACGGAGGAGCGCGACGACTCGGACGAAGGCGAGCGGCGCGAACAGCTAGAGGAGAATTCCGCATGAGTTTCGACCGCCTCCTGGCGTTCGTCGTCGTCGGCCTCACGGCCTTGCTGATCGGAGCGGTCGGCGGGCTGTTGCTCGGCGCCAGGTCGGAGCAGAACAGCTTCATGAGCATGCTGGCCCATGGGACGTTCACCGACGACTGCAAGCAGCAGATCAGAAATGCGATGCAAGACGGGGAGGGCCAATAGCGCACCCGCGCAGTAGCTTCCTTTACATCGCCTTGCGGGCTTTGACGGCGGCGGCGAGCGTCCCCTCGTCGAGATAGTCGAGCTCGCCGCCGATGGGCACGCCATGCGCAAGCCGCGAGACGGTGACGTTGCAGCCGGCAAGCTGATCCATCAGGTAGTGCGCCGTGGACTGGCCTTCGACCGTGGCGTTGAGCGCAAGCAGCACTTCGCGTCACTTGCGGATCGCTGGCGCGCTCGATCAGCTTGGCGATGCCGAGGTCGTCGGGGCCGACGCCGTCGAGCGGCGACAGCGTCCCGCCGAGCACGTGATAAAGTCCATTGATCACGGCGGCGCGCTCCAGCGCCCAGAGGTCGCCGACCTCTTCCACCACGCAGATGAGCGAGCGGTCACGGGTATTGTCGCGACAGAGTGTGCAGGGGCTTTGCGTATCGATATTGCCGCAGGTCTCGCAGGTGAGGATGGTGTCGCGCGTCTCGGCGAGCGCCGTGGCGAGCGGGATGAGGAGCTGCTCCTTCTTCTTCACGAGATGCAGCGCCGCGCGCCGCGCCGAGCGGGGGCCGAGCCCCGGCAGCCGTGCCAGAAGCTGAATCAGCCGCTCAATCTCGGGGCCTGCCGCCGCGCGCGCCATCAGGACTGATCGCTAAAACAGCTTGAGGCCGGGCGGGAGCGGCAGGCCGCCGGTCAGCGCCTGCATCTTCTCCTTCATGGTGTCCTCGACCTTGGCCTTGGCGTCGGCATGGGCGGCTGTAATCAGATCCTCGAGGATCTCGCCCTCCTCGGGCTTGAGGAGCGACGGGTCGATCTTGACGCTGGCCATCTCGCCTTTGCCGTTCAGCGTCACCACCACCATGCCGCCGCCGGCGCGGCCCTCGCAGAGGGTCCGCTCCATCTCGGCCTGCATGTCGGCCATGCGGCCTTGCAGCTCCTGCGCCTGCTTCATCATCTGCGCGAAATTTTTCATCTCTTGGTCCTAGTTGGTCCCGTCGTCCTTCAATTCTTCTTCCGCCTCGGCGTCCTCGGGCTGGCCCGGCTCTGCGGCCGGCCGTGATGTGGGCCTGACCTCGGCGATGCGCGCGCCCGGAAAATGCTGCAGCACCTCCTGCACCGCCGGGTGGGCACGGACCTGGTCGATCTCGCGGGCTTCTCGCGCCCGGCGCTGGGCACCCAGGGACTCAGCGCCTTCCTGATCGCTGGGCGAGATGATCCACACGCGGCCGGTCCAGGCTTTGAGCTTGCGCATCAGCTCCTGCAGAAGATCGGGGGCCGCGGTGGGCAGCGGATTGAGCTCGATAGCGCCCGGCTTGAAACGGACGAGCCGCACCTGCTCGATCAGCGCGTTCTTGAGCTTCAAGTCGCGCTTCTGGTCGGCGAGCGCCACGACATCCTCGAAGCTCTGCAAAGACGGCGGTTCCGGCTCGGGCGCCGGGTTCTCGCTCTCGATGGGCGCCGAGTCTTCGTCTGGTTGCGCTTGCGCGCGTGCGGGCGCGCGTTCAGGCGCAGGCCGCGGAGGACGTTCCGCGCCGTTTCCGTCCGCACCCTTCCCCTCTTTCAACTGGCGGGCAAGCTCGCCCGGCGGCGGCAGGTCGGCGGCGTAAGCGAGCCTGACCAGAACCATGTCGGCGGCGGCCAGCGGACGCGGACTGTTGCGCACCTCGTCATGGCCTTTAAGCAGCATCTGCCAGGCGCGGGCGAGCACCGGCATGGACAGGCGCTTGGCGAGATCGGCGGCGCGGGCGCGCTCGGCCTCGCTCGCGGCGGGATCGGCGCTCCCCTCACCAGCAGCCTTTACCACGGTCACCTCATGGACCGCGTCGGCGAGATCGGTGATGACCTGGCCGGGCTCGGCGCCATCGCGGTTCAATTGATCGAGCGCTGAAAGCGCGCCGCCGGCATCGCCCTTCAGCACCGTCTCAAGCAAATCGAAGATGCGGCTCCGGTCGGCAAGACCGAGCAGCTCGCGAAGCGCCGACGCCTCGACCTTGCCTTGGCCAAAGGCAATGGCGCGGTCGAGGATGGAGAGCGCATCGCGCACCGAGCCCTCCGCCGCGCGGGCGATGAGCGCGAGCGCCGCGGGATCGGCCTCGGAGCCTTCCGCCTTGGCGATGCGCGCAAGATGGGCGATCAGCATCTCGACCTCGATACGCCGCAAGTCGAAGCGCTGGCAGCGCGACAGGACCGTGACCGGGACTTTGCGCACTTCGGTGGTGGCGAAGATGAACTTCACATGCTCCGGCGGCTCTTCCAGCGTCTTGAGCAGGCCGTTGAAGGCCTGCTTCGACAGCATGTGCACCTCGTCGATGATGTAGACCTTGTAGCGGGCCGAGTTCGGCTTGTAGTGGGCGCTATCGATGAGGTCGCGCACGTCGTCGATGCCGGTATGGGAGGCGGCGTCCATCTCGACCACGTCGAGATGACGGCTCTCCAGGATGGCGCGGCAGTGAGCGCCTTCCTCGGTGATATCGAGTGTGGCCCCCTCGCCGTTCGGACCCTCATAGTTGAGGGCGCGGGCGATGAGGCGCGCCGTCGTGGTCTTGCCCACGCCGCGCACGCCGGTGAGCATGTAGGCCTGGGCGATGCGGCCGGTGGCGAAGGCGTTCCGCAGCGTCCGCACCATGGCGTCCTGGCCGATCAGCTCGGCGAAGACTTGCGGCCGGTATTTGCGGGCAAGGGCCGCATGGCTCTCGACGGCAGGCGGTGTCTTCTGATGCTCGGCTTCAGCCATTGAGGGGTCGCACTCACGCCACGGCTTGAGGACTATCGGGGCAGGCACGCGCAGCCCCGCCACACTCTACAACGCTAGAGGCTAGGTGGGAGGCTGGACGAGCAACCCGCGAAACGCTCGTTAGGGCTGCTTCCTTCCGGACCTGACCCGGTTGGCGAGGCACGCGCCTGCTGCCAACCTCCCTGATGAGAGTATATCGGCGAATGGGGTCCCCGTGGCAACCCGCCACCGAATTGGGCGTCGCGGGCGGCTGGAAAGCACGCAGCGCCTTCATCTTAGAGGCTTTTTGATGCCGTATTACTGCTAGAATGTCCGGGAATTCGAGGACGAGACGATGGCGCGAACTATTTCTCCTGCGGGCGCGTGCTGGTGCCTCTTGGCCGCCGGCCTTCTTCTGACGCCTGCCGTCGCCCTCGCCCAGGACGGGCCTGAGAAAGGCGTGCCAGTCGAGGCGGCGAAAGTCGTCGCCGCGCCGCTCAGCGAGCAGGTCACGGCCGTCGGCACGCTCCTCTCCGACGAATCGGTGACGATCAGCGCCGAAATCCCCGGACGCCTCAAGGAGATCCACTTCGCGGAGGGGCAGCCGGTGGAGAAAGGCGCCCCGCTCTTCAGCCTCGATGATTCCGTCTATCGCGCGCAGCTCGCCGACGCCGAGGCCAAGCTCAAACTGGCCGAGCAGACCTATAAGCGCACGAGCCAGCTCTTCAGCAGCAAATACGCGACGGCCCAGTCCGCAGACGAGGCGGTCTCGAACCTCGCCGTCGCCAAGGCGGCCGTCGAGCTCGCCGGCGTTCAGCTCGAGAAGACGCGGATCGTGGCGCCTTTCTCCGGCATTATCGGCCTGCGGCAAGTCAGCGTCGGGGAATACATCACCGCCGGCAGAGCGCTGGTCAATCTCGAGGCTATCGATCCCGTGAAGGCGGATTTCCGGGTGCCCGAGAAGTTCCTGCCGGCGATCAAAGTGGGGCAGACCATCCGCATCGGGGTCGACGCCTTCCCCGGCGAGACGTTCGACGGCAAGGTCTACGCTATCGACCCGCGCATCGACGTGGCCGGGCGAAGCCTGCTGGTGCGCGCCAAGGTGCCGAACAAAGATCAACAGCTGCGGCCCGGCTTGTTCGCGCGCGTGACGGTGCTGCTGAAGCTCAAGGAGGATGCGCTGACCATCCCCGAGCAGGCCATCGTGCCCCAAGGCGACAGCCAGTACGTGTTCAAGATCGATGACGGCAAGGTCACGCTGACCAAGGTGACGCTCGGTATGCGCCGCTCGGGCCGGGTCGAGATCCTCCACGGTCTTAGCGCCGACGACCAGGTGGTGACGGCGGGGCAGCTCAAGCTGCGCGACGGCTCGCAGGTCTCCATCGTCAGCGGCGCCGGGGCCTAGGCGTGACACTCCCCGAACTTTCGATCAAGCGGCCGGTCTTCGCCACCGTCATGAGTCTCGTGCTCGTGCTCGTCGGGCTCGTCTCCTATCAGCGCTTGAGCGTGCGCGAGTATCCGGCGATCGACCCGCCTGTCATCACCGTGCAGACCGACTATCCCGGCGCGAGCGCGGCGATTGTCGAGACGCAGGTCACCAAGGTGCTCGAGGATTTGCTCGCCGGCATCGAGGGCATCGACTTCATCACTTCGATCAGCCGACAGGAATCGAGCCAGATCACGGTGACGTTCAAGCTCGACCGCAACCCGGACTACGCCGCGGCGGACATCCGCGACCGGGTCGGCCGCGTGCGGGGGCACCTGCCGGAGGAGATCGACGAGCCGATCATCCAGAAACGCGAGGCTGATGCCCAGCCCATCATGTTTCTCGCCTTCTCGAGCAAGAACCATTCGGCTCTAGAGATCACCGACTACGCCGACCGCTACGTCAAGGACCAGCTCACGACCCTGGATGGCGTTGCCGAGGTGCGCCTCTACGGCGACCGGGCCTATTCGATGCGCATTTGGCTCGACCCGGAGCGGCTCGCCGCCTACCAGCTGACGCCGCAGGATGTCGAGAACGCGCTGCGCCGCCAGAATGTCGAGGTGCCGTCGGGCCGCATCGAGAGCCAGCAGCGTGAGTTCACGGTGCTTGCCGAGACGGATCTCCGTACGCCGGAACAGTTCAACGATCTCATCATCAAGGACGCCAATGGCTATCTCGTCCGCCTGAGCGACGTGGGCAAGGCCGAGATCGGCGCGCTCGATGAGCGTAAGATCGTCCGCTTCAACGGCCAGCCGGCCATTGCGTTGGGCGTCATCAAGCAGGCGACGGCCAACCCGCTCGAAGTCTCCGAGGCCGTCAACGCGAAGCTGCCCAGCATCAGGAACTCGCTGCCCGAGGGCATGGAGGTCCGCGTGGCGCACGACAAGTCGATCTTCATCGCCGAGTCGATCAAGAACGTCTACACCACCATCGGCGAGGCCGTGATCCTCGTCATCATGATCATCTTTCTGTTCCTGCGCTCCATCCGGGCAACCCTGATCCCACTCGTCACCATTCCGGTGTCGCTGATCGGCGCCTTCGCGCTGATGTACGCCTTCGGCTTCTCGATCAACACGCTGACCTTGCTCGCGCTGGTGCTCGCCATCGGCCTCGTCGTCGATGACGCCATCGTCATGCTCGAAAACATCTTTCGCCACGTCGAGGCGGGCATGACCCCGGTGAAGGCCGCCCTTGTCGGCAGCCGCGAGATCAGCTTCGCCATCATCGCCATGACCATCACGCTTGCGGCCGTCTATGCTCCGATCGGTTTCATGACGGGCGTCACCGGACGCCTCTTCACGGAATTCGCCTGGACCCTTGCCGGGGCCGTGATCGTGTCCGGCTTCGTGGCACTCAGCCTGTCGCCGATGATGTGCTCCAAGCTCTTGAAGCATCAGAGCCACCACAATCTCGCCTACCGCGTTATCGAGCGTTTCCTGAACGGGGTCACCCGCTCCTATCGCGCGCTGCTCAAGGGCGCGCTCGCGGCGCGCCCGCTCGTGCTTCTGATCGGTCTCGCTGTAGCGGGCTCGAGTTATTTCCTGTTCACCACGCTCAAGAGCGAACTCGCACCCGTGGAGGACGAAGGGCGCATCAACGTGAATTTCCGCGCACCGGAAGGTGCCACCATTGAGTACACCGACGCTTACGCGAAGCAGCTCGAGGACATCGCGCTGGCGGTGCCCGAGGCGGACCGGGTGTTCGTCGTGGCGGGCAGCCCGACCGTGTCGCAGGGCCGCGTCATCCTCCGGGTGAAGCCATGGTCCGAGCGCACGCGGACCCAGCAGGAGATCGGCCGCTCCATTGCGCCCAAGGTCTCCGCCGTCACCGGCGTCGTCGCCTACCCCAGCAACTCACCGCCGCTCGGGCAGAGCTCGCGGTCGAAGCCGATCAATTTCGTGATCCAGACGGCGCGGCCCTATAGCGAGCTGCAGACGATGGTCGACGCGATGCTCGACAAGATCCGCGACTATCCGGGCCTCGTCGACATCGAGAGCGACCTCAAACTCAACTCGCCGCAGCTCGACATCTCCGTCGACCGCGAGAAGGCGGCGTCGATGGGTATCGAGATCGAGACTCTCGGGCGAACGCTCGAGACCATGCTCGGCGGGCGCCAAGTCACGCGCTTCAAGAAGGAGGGCCAGCAATACGACGTCGTGGTCAAGATAGCCGACATCGACCGAGAGAACCCCGACGACATGCGGCGGATCTATGTGCGCAGCAAGGACGGCGCCATGGTCCCGCTGTCGAACCTCATCACCATCAGGGAGACGGTGGCGCCGAAGGAGCTCAACCACTTCAACCAGCTCCGCGCCGCGACCATCACCGGGCAGCTCGCGCCGGGCTATACATTGAGCGATGGGCTGGCCTTCCTGCAAAAGACCGCCGACGAAGTACTGCCGCAGACGGCGCAGATCGAGTACGCCGGAGAATCGCGCGAGTTCCGCGAGGCGAGCTCCAGCCTGTATCTCACCTTCCTGCTGGCGCTGGCCTTCATCTATCTGGTGCTGGCCGCCCAGTTCGAGAGCTTCACCGACCCCTTCATCATCATGCTGACCGTGCCGCTGTCCATCACCGGCGCGCTGCTGGCGCTGTGGTTGAGCGGCGGCACGCTCAACATCTACAGCCAGGTCGGTCTCGTCACCCTGATCGGGCTGATCACCAAGCACGGCATCCTCATCGTCGAGTTCTCCAATCAGCTCCGCAGTCAGGGCCGGCCGATGCGGGAGGCGGTGATCGAGGCGGCGGGTCTCAGGCTGCGCCCCATTCTCATGACCACGGGCGCCATGGTGCTCGGCGCCGTTCCGCTTGCCATCGCCACCGGGGCCGGTGCCGAGAGCCGCCAGGATATCGGCTGGGTGATCGTGGGCGGCCTCCTGGTCGGAACGCTGTTCACGCTCTTCGTCATCCCAGTGGTCTATACCTACCTGTCGCGGCGCGCGTTCATCGAGGCGGACGAGGATATCCAAGCGGTGGTCCCAGGTCCGAAGCTCACCGACCGCACGCGGAACGGCGCGCAGCCGGCCGAAGCAGCGGAATAGACGGGCAAATCTACGTCTGCTTCTGGAATCCGCCCCAGCGCCAATAGAGGTAGAGCAGGACGAGCAGCCAAATTCCGATGAATCCGTCCGAGAAGATCGTCAGGAAGTTGTACGGCGCGTAGTTCCCGTGCTTCACCATCTGGTGGATGTGCCCGTAAGTGGCCCCCAGCATGAACAGCGACCATCCGAGCCCGGTCGCCAGCCAGAACGTGCCGCCGATCCAAATGCACAGGAAGCCGAGAACGCCCCAGGCGCCGTCATGCACGCCGACCTCGAACTGGAACGGGCTTCCCGGCGGCCAGCCGATCATTTTCGCCGTCTCATCGGCGAAGAAGACATGGGGAATGAAACCCATGGGCAAGCCGATGACGCCGACGTCCAGCACCAGCGCGTAGAGCAGCAGGATGCGGGCGACACGGAGCTTGGTCCGCGGAACCTTGCTGACGAAGAGGTGCACCACGGGGAGCAGCACGCTTAGGAACGCTATGGCCAAAGCGATCATCGGGCGCAGCCCTCCATGCCAAGAGCCCAGAGGATACGCGATTCGCGGGCCTCAGCCCTCCAGCGTGTCGCTTCGGGGCAGGCTGTTCTATAGTTTTGCCAAACAGCTTCGGATTTGACATGGCGCACCTATGGAAAATCCCGTGGGTCCGGCGGTTGAAGCTTCGCCTCCGGCGCCCTCTGCAGATTCTGGCGGCCCCCGTGGGCGCCAACTACATCAAGCTCGTCCTCAAGACCTCCAAGGTCGTTTCGGAGCCGCCCGACTTCGTTGGCCGGGCACGGGAGCTCCACCCGTCGATCATCGCAATCTGGCACGGCCAGTTCTTTCTGCTGCCGGGGATTTACCCGCCAGAGATTCCCGGGCGTGCCATGGTCTCCCGGCACGACGACGCCGAAGCCCTCGCCCGGGTTCTGCGGCGATTCGGGCTTGAGCTCATTCGCGGTGCGGGCGCGGCCGGCCGCCGCCGCGACCGCGGAGGCGCCGAGGCGGCCCATGGCGCGGTCGCCTCGCTTAGGGAAGACTACAGCATCGCCATGACCGCCGATGTCCCGCCCGGCCCGGCACGTCAATGCGGCCTTGGCATCGTGACGATCAGCAGTCTTTCGGGGCGACCCATCGTCCCGTTCGCGACAGCGACCTCGCGCTATTGGGCGGTAAATTCGTGGAGCCGTATGACGATCAACCTGCCGTTCTCGAAAATCGGCATCGTCATGGGCGACCCTATCTATGTGCCGCCGGAGGCGCGCCGTGAGGAGTTGGAGAAATACAGGACGCTCGTCCAAAACGCTCTGAACGACGTGACGGCGCGGGCCTATGCAATTGCCGGAGCCGACCCGGCGCGGGCCACGCCGCCTCCCGTGCGCGTCCACTCCCACCGGCCGTCATAAAATTAGAGGGGTGGCGAGAGCGTGCGGTCGCCACCCTCTTCTCATCGGCCAGCGGGTTAGAACAGCCAGGTGAAGCGGCCTTTGACGGCGTTGTCGGTGACCCGATCGCCGAATTGACCGGAGTAGGACACGCCGGCGGTTGTTCTGGGGCCCAGCGCGAGGTCGATGCCGGTGTCGAGAAGCGCCGAGTCTTGCGCCAACGGCACGCCGTAGACCGTGAAGCCGGTGCCGGTCGAAGCGAAGGCGAGTGCGGCGTCCGGCGTCACGTCGTCGAAGGCATGCTGCCACGCCACGGAAAGATGCGGGGTTACGAGCATCGCGCTCCACTGCATGGTCTGCGCGGCGCGGACGCCCAAGGTCGAGTAGCCGACATCCTCGTCTGCATCGCCGCGCAGCGACGCAAGGCTGCCGCCGCGTTCGTGGAACGTGTCGCTGTCGACGGAGACGTAAGCGAGACCGGCGAACGGCTCTACGCCCATGCCCCACATCTGCATCGGATACGCCATCTCGCCGAAGAGCTGACCGGTGTCGGCGTTGTAAGAGGCTTTCTGCCGCTCATAGAAGCCGGGGAACACCACGGCGCGGCTCGTGTCGATATCGCTCCACGTCCACATGCCACCGCCGCGCAGGGCGAACGCGCCGGACATGCCGCCGAGATAACCGCCGAGGTGATAGCTCTGCACCTCTGCCGAGGAATACCGCGCATCCACGTTCACGCCCGAGAACGAGGCGCCGGTGGCGACACCGGTGCGCCAGGAGCCGCCGACCTCGGCGTCCATGCCCGATACGAAGCCACCGAGATTGCGGTTTGCGGTCGCCGCATTGCCATCACTGCCGAAATCGGCCCAGGCGCCGAAGGCCCTCGTCCAGAAGGCGACCGGTGCGCGCGGCGCCGGCGTGTTTAGTGACTTGTCCCCATAGCCGAGCGCCATTGCCCGACTGTCGAGCGAGGCGACTTGCGGCCCGCCCGCACCGAGGGATGCCAGCTCGCCGGCATTGTTGGTGTAACTCGCCTGCATCAGCCGCCCGAGGATCGCCTCGCGCACATAGCGGCTGTCATCGGCGAGCATGCCCGCGACCGTCGCATGGATCTCGCCGGACAACGCATCGAGCGCGTCCCGCGCTCCGTCAGCCGTCTGGAACAACACGGCAAGGAACAGCGGGTTGTCGGTGGGGAACTGATCGAGGGCGATCACCGACGTTGCACTGGTTCTTGCTCTGCGCCACGGAGCAAAAACCCTTGGCGTTGTTGAACAAGGTCAGCACCACGTCGTTGCCGTCGCCTCCGGCATAGGCCACGAGCGGCGTGAGGAAGGCGAAGTTCGTCGCGACCGAGGCGAAGGTGCCGGCCACGGGATCGGTCCCGTCGTTCTGGATGATGACGTAGTCGGTGCTGAGCTTATAGTCACCGTTCGCGGCGAGCACGCGCAGCACCGAGCCGGTCAAATTGACGGTGCCGACAACGACGACCTTGTCGCCCTGCCCTGCGGCGTTGACCTCGACCTCAAAGATCGCACCGGCAGCGAGCGTGAAATTGCCGTTCACGGTCTGGGTGCCGATGGAGTTGCCTGGCCCATAGATGCCGCCGCTGGCGATGGTGGTGCTTCCGACGGTGCCCGTCCCGCCGAGCGTACCACCACTGCTGACGAATACGTCAGAGACGATCGAGCCGTTCACCGAAAGCGTGCCCTGATTGACCGTGGTCGGTCCGGCATAGGTGCTGTCCCCGACGAGGATGAGCTTGTCGGCGCCGGTCTTGGTCAAAGCGCCGGGGCCGGTAATCCGCCCCCCCAGAGTCACTTGGTTGCCATTGGTGTCGAACGTGCCGTTCCCCGATCCGAGAAGGATGGCGCGGGCCGACGAAAAGCCCTGCGAAGCCTTGAGCGTGCCGGCATCGAGCGTCAGGCCACCGGAGGAAGCACCGAGCAGGCTATCATTGGCGATCTGCAGCGTGCTGCCGCCCATCACATAGGTGCCGCCGGAATAGCTGTTGGCCGCACTTGCCGGGACGAAGGAGAAGCTCTGGCTGCTATAGACCGACGGCGCGCTGGTCGGAACGTTCGGCCGCGCGAGGATCAAAGTGCCACCGCCGTCGACGACCAGCTGGCCCGGTCCGTTGATCAGCCCGGCAAGAGTTATAGGCCCCGTCGCGCCCGACGTGTCGATCATGCCAAAGCCGTTGCTCGAACCGTTGGGCGCTTTCAACTCGAGCCCCGTCGCCGATCGCGCTTGGCTGGCGCTGATCATGCCGTTCTTGAGAATGAAAAAGTCGTCGAGAAGGGTCCAGTTGGCGCCATTGCCGTTGGCATTGCCCGGATCGGTCGAGCCCCAGAACTGGGATTCCAGATAGTTGTTCGTATCGCTCGTCTGGAACAGCTGAAAGCCATAGGTATTGCCCACTTGCATCTGCGTCAGGGCGATCATCTTGGTGTTGGACCAGGTCGTGCCTGACGCGCCGCCGAAATTAGGATCGACCTGGTAGGTGTCGTCGCAAGTGTTGGTCGCGCCGGGCTGCTCGCAGAAATAGTGGAACTGCTGCCATGAGCCGCCAGCCCCATTGTTGATGTAGGTGATGCCGTTATTGTACAGCCGCTCAAAGCCGTGGATGTGAGCCGAGAGCACCAGGTCGACCTTCGTGTTGTCGAACCATTGCATGTACGCCGTCGCGAGATGTCCCTGCGGAGTCACCCCTGAGGTGTAGTAGCCCTCCTGAGGCGTCGAGGCGCTCGCTATCGGCTGGTGCGTCTCCACGATGTTCCAGGTCGCAGTCGAATCGTTGAGCGCTTGCGTGAACCATTGTCCTTGCGGGGTGTTGGCAAGATTGTTCGCAGACGTGCCAGAGTCCTGGATGTCGATCGACTTCAACCCGCCCTGAAAGAGCTCGTTAGGGTCGGTCGACAGCGCGAAGACGTGCACGTCTCCTTGCAGGGTGTCGTACCAGCGGATCGGCTGCGTGGACGCCGTCTGACTCGTGGGCAGGCCGTACAGCCCAGAGAAATAGGTCTCGTAGGTGTCGCCGTTTTCGGGGGTGTCGGGCGCACCGAAGATGGTGACCTGATCGGTGGCTGTGGTCGTCGTAAGGCCAAATTGCGTGTTCGAGGGATTTGTATTGGAGCCGCTGAGATAGGTCAGCGCGTTGTTATACGCAGTCAGTGCATTCCCGTAGAATGTCGGATTTGTCGTCTTGTCCACGGTGGTGTTGTAGCCGAGGACTGCCGGACCGACCGAGACACCGGTCTCCACGTTGATTTGGATCGTCTCATGGTGCCAGTCATGGTCGCCGATGACGGGAAAGAAATTCATCGTGCTTCCGCCATTCGGGACCAGTGCACTGAACTTGATGTACTGGCCGTATAGATCGCCGACGAAGGTTGCGAAGCTGGGGTTTCCGGTGGGCCCCAGAGGCTGAAACTCTAAGAAAGTGTTGGTCGGATAAGGGCCGTAAAGCATGTCCCCCAAGGACAGGACGAAGGACGGCGCCTGCGCGTTGAGGCGATCGGCGACACCCTGCGCGGCCTGCTGGACAACCGCGTTCGGGCCGTATCCGCCCGAGCCGAAGTTTCCCACCGAGGCAAATATCTCATCGCCGAGCGCGGAGGCTGGGAACAAGCCAGCGAGCAGAAGCGCAAATGCGGCGTCGAAAACCCCAAGCCGCCGCTGGCTTAGGGCGATGTCATCGAGCCAAAGCATCGTGACACGTGGGGTGATTTTGCTGACGCGTCATTTTGACCCTCCGTGCGCCGGGGGTCGAGCAAAAAGGCGGGTGCTATCTACAGAATTTCACGCCGCTTTCTTGCGGCCAGCGCCGGTGCAAATGGCCCGGCACAAGGCCGAAGCCGCCCGCCCTCTCGGCCTCCAGCGCCTTGAGCTTGGCGCGGAACGGGCTCGCCTTGTACGAGCCGAGCACGGTGACCTCGCTGGTGAAGAAGCCGAGCTCCTCCATGGCGAACTGGACGCGGCGCTCGTCCGGATGCCCTTCGATATCGGCATAGAACATGGTGGCGTTGAACGAACCCTCGAGTTGATAGGATTCAAGCTTCGTCATGTTGACGCCATTGGTGGCGAAGCCGCCGAGCGCCTTGTAAAGCGCCGCCGGCACGTTGCGCACCCGGAACACGAAGGTGGTGATGATGGGCCCGTCGCTCGCCTTGGTCTTGGTCGGCTTGGCGGCGAGCACCACAAAGCGCGTGGTGTTGTGGGCGGCGTCCTCGATGTCCTTCTTGGCGATCCGCAAGCTGTAGATCTCGGCGGCGAGCTTGGAGGCGATGGCCGCCTGGGTCGGATCGCCTGCCTCGCGCACGTGACGTGCCGCGCCGGCGGTATCGGCCTCGGTGACCGGCGTGAGCTTCAGTTCGGCAATGGCCTTGCGGCATTGGCCGAGCGCCATGATGTGGCTGTGCACTGTTTTGAGTCCGGCCAGCTTGGCACCCGGCAGCGTCAGCAGCTGATGGCGCACCCGCTCGAAATGCTCGGCGACGATATAGAGCCCCGACTGAGGTAGAAGGTGATGGATGTCGGCGACGCGGCCCGCCACCGAATTCTCGATGGGGATCATGGCGAGCCGCGCCTTGCCGGTCTTCACCGCGGCGAGCGCGTCCTCGAAGGTGGCGCAAGGCGACGCCTCCATGTCCGGGTAGGCGTCACGCGCAGCCAGGTGCGAGTTGGCGCCGGGCTCGCCCTGAAAGGCGATTTTGTTCAAGCGCGATCTGGCCATGGTCTTTGGTTGGAAAGCGGGCGAAGTCTACGCGGTCTCAAGAATTTCCCGCGCCCGCGCAAGGTCGGCCGGAGTATCGACACCGAGCGGCACAGTGTCAACGAGGCCGACATGGATGCGGAACCCCGCTTCGAGCGCGCGGAGCTGCTCGAGCTTCTCGCGGGTCTCGAGTGGCGAGGGGGGCAGGCCGACGAAGCGCTCCAGCGCCGCGCGCCGATAGGCGTAGATGCCGATATGGTGGTAGAGCGGGCCCTCGCCGTGCGGCGCCGTGGCGCGCGTAAAATAGAGCGCCCTCAGGATGCCGCCGCGCCCGAGCGGCGAACCGACCACTTTCACCACGTTGGGGTTGGTCCGCTCCTCCTCCAGGACGATCTCGGCGGCGATGGTGCCGATATCCGCCTCGCCCTCGTGAAGCGCCGCAACGCAAGCGCGCACGAGGTTCGGGTCCAGCGTCGGCAGATCGCCTTGTAGATTGACGATGGTGTCGATGCGGCGATCCGGATCGAATTGCTGGAGCGCTTCGTAGATCCGGTCCGAGCCGCTGACATGATCGGGGCGGGTCATCACCGCCTCGCCACCAGCCGTGGCCACAGCGTCGCGCACGACCTCAGAATCCGTGGCGACCAGGACGGGGCCACACCCGGCCTCGATGGCGCGACGCCAAACGTGGACGATCATGGGCTCGCCGGCGATCTCGGCCATGGGCTTATCGGGAAGCCTCGTGGCGGCCAATCTCGCCGGGATGACGATGAGGGAATTCGTCATGTTTTTCCGCCATTTAGCACAGGATCAGACCTTTGTGACAGATTGGCTTCGCGACAATTCTCTGAGTTGCAACAACCCGATACCCCCTATAGTCTCTCGCCGCGTCGCAAGAGCTACAGAGAAGTAGCCTCTGCCTGCCGGGGGGACATCGATCATGAAGTATTACTACCTCAATAAAATCGCCATGGCGGTGCTTGTCGCACTGCTCCTGTTTTTTGGCACAAGAACGCTCATCAACATCGCCTACGAGGAGCACGAGCCCGAGAAGCCCGGCTTCGAGGTCGCCGGCGGTGAAGGGAAGCCCGGAGAGGAAGCAAAGAAGCCCGAGGAACCCGGCGAGGAGATCATCGCCGCGCTTCAGACCGCGGACCCGGCCAAGGGCGAACAAGACGTCATGCTCTGTAAAGTGTGCCACACCTTCGAGAAGGGTGGCGCGACGCTAATCGGCCCGAACCTCTACGGCATTGTCGGGACCAAGATCGCTGAGGGGCGCGCGGGCTTCAATTTCACGCCCGCTCTCAAGAAGCACGAGGGCGAAGACTGGACCTTCCAGAATGTCGATGTCTGGCTGACCAATCCCCAAGCCTTCGCGCCCGGCACGACCATGGCGTTCCCAGGCATCCCGGATCTCAAGAAGCGCGCCGACGTGATCGCCTTCCTCAACAAGAACAGCGACAGCCCGCTCCCGATTCCGAAGCCCAAGCCTGAAGAGAAAGCCCCGGCCGGCGAGAAGCCCGAAGCCGGCGGCGAGAAGCCTGCGGGCGGCCCCGGTGGAGATGTGGCCGCGTTCGTAGCCGCGGTGGCCGCCGCCGATCCGAAGAAGGGCGAATCCGACGCCATGTTGTGCAAGGTGTGCCACACCTTCGACAAGGGCGGCGCGGTGCTGGTCGGCCCGAACCTCTACGGCATCGTCGGGGACCCGATCGCTGAAGGACGCGGGGGCTTCAATTTCACGCCAGCCCTCAAGAAGCACGAAGGCGCCAAGTGGACCTACGAGAACCTGGACGCCTGGCTGACCAACCCGCAAGCCTTTGCGCCCGGAACCACGATGGCCTTCCCCGGCATTGCGGACACGAAGAAGCGGGCCGCGGTGGTCGCCTGGCTACGCACCGTCGCCGACAACCCGGTGCCGCTGCCTGAGGCCGCACCGGCGGCCGAAGAGAAGCCTGCCGCCGAGGAACCAAAAGCAGAGGAGGAGCCTGCCGCTCCCGCCGCCGAGGAGCCCGCGATGGAGGAGAAGCCCGCGGCCGAGGAACCCAAGGCTGAGGAGGAGCCCGCTGCTCCCGCTGAGGAGGAACCTGCCGCGGAAGAGAAGCCCGCTGCCGAAGAGCCGATGATGGAAGAGGAGACGATGGAAGAAGAGACCATCGTTGTCCCGCCGACCGTCTCGGAGGATGCGCCGAACGAGCCGTCCACAGGCGAGCCGCCATCCGCATCGCAGCCGCAGCCGGTCGTTCCCGACGAGGCGGCTTCGGAAGAACCTGCAGCCGAGCCGATGATGGAAGAAGAGACGATGGAAGAGACCATTGTCGTCTCGCCGACCGTCTCCGAGGATGCGCCGTCCGAGCCGTCCACAGGCGAGCCGCCATCCGCATCGCAGCCCCAGCCGGCCTATCCGGAGGGGGAGCCGAGCATGGATGACAGCACCGGCGCGGTCGCGCCGTCCGGCGACGATTCTCTCTCGTCGCAGCCCCAGCCGGTCTATCCGGACGGGCCGCCGGACGGCCTCTAGGCCTTAAAGATTAACGACGAAAAAGGCCCCCCACGCGGGGGCCTTTTCCTTTTTTGGCCCCCTCGCCGCGCAAGGACATGACCGATAATTCATTTGGGCCCGGAGCCTGCCATGCTAGCTTTTGCAAGCCTTTTTGAGCGCCTTGGCGCTCGCTTCGAGGGCGCCCGCAGCGCTCCTTCCGGCCATTCCCTCACCATGGAGCTCTCGTCGCGCCCATGATCTTACTTCGCCTCGCTCTCGCCGCTGCTTTCGCTGCGCTCTTGCTGAACCCAGCGGCTGCTGAAGATACCCAGACCCACCATCACGCGCTGTCGCTGATAGGCCAGCCGAAAGACCCGGCCGATTTCACCCATTTCGACTATGTGAACCCGGATGCCCCAAAAGGCGGGCGGGTGCGGCTTGCCGCGATCGGCGGCTTCGACAGCCTGAACCCCGTGCTCTACCGGGGCGAAAAGGCGTCAGGCCTCGGCCTCGTCTATGAGAGCCTGATGAGCGACAGCATCGATGAACCGTCGACCTCGTATGGGCTGATCGCCGAATGGGCGTCCTACCCGCCCGACTATTCCTCGGTCACCTTCAAGCTCCGTGACGAAGCGCGCTGGCATGACGGTACGCCGATCACGCCCGAGGACGTGATCTATAGCCTCGAGGTGAACAAGACGGCGAACCCGCGGCTCGGCCTCTACTACAAGAACGTCTCCCGCGCCGAGAAGACCGGCGACAACGAGGTCACCTTCTATTTCGACTCCAAGGGCAATCGCGAACTGCCCATGATCATGGGCCAGCTCACCATCCTGCCGAAGCATTACTGGACGGGGAAGGACGCGAACGGCGAGCAACGCGACCCGATGAAGACGACGCTGGAACCGGCGCTCGGCTCGGGGCCCTACCGCATCAAAGAGGTCTCACCCGGGCGCTCCATTACCTATGAGCGCGTCGCCGACTATTGGGGCAAGGATCTGCCGGTCAACAAGGGGCAGTGGAACTACGACGAGATCCGCTTCGACTATTACCGGGACCAGACGGTGGCGTTCGAGAGCTTCAAGGCCGGCAATCTCGACTACTGGCAGGAGACGAGCGCCAAGAACTGGGCGACCGCTTACGACTTCCCCGCCGTGCGCGACGGCTACGTCAAGCGCCAGGAGGTGAAGATCAAGCGCACGCAGCCGATGCAGGCTTTCGTGCTGAACCTGCGCCGCCCGCAGTTCCAGGACCGACGGGTACGCCAGGCGCTGAACCTCGCCTTCAATTTCGAGTTGGCCAACAAGAACTTGTTCTACGGCCAATATCAGCGGGTCGGCAGCTACTTCCAGAACAGCGAGTTGGCGGCCGAAGCCGCACCGCCCACGGGGCGTGAGCTGGAGATCCTCGACGAGGTGAAGGACCAAGTGCCGCCGGAAGTGTTCACCGAAGTGCACGAGAACCCGGTGAACAAAGACCAGGGCGACTTGCGCAACAATTTGCGCAAAGCGGTGACGCTGCTGAAAGAGGCTGGGTGGGAAGTGAAGAACGGCGTCCTCACCAATGTGAAGACCGGCCAGAAGATGACGATCGAGTTCCTGCTGGTGTCGCCGCTGTTCGAGCGCATCGTGCAGCCCTATTTGCGCAATCTGGAGCGCCTCGGCATCAAGGGCTCGATCCGGCTGGTCGACTCCGCCCAGTACACGCGCCGGCTCAACGTGTTCGACTACGACATCATCGTGTCGACCTTCGCCCAGTCGGATTCTCCCGGTAACGAGCAGCGCGACTTCTGGGGCTCCGAAGCCGCCGACCGCGAAGGCAGCATGAACCTGATCGGCATCAAGAACCCGGCCATCGACAAGCTGGTGGATCACATCATCTTCGCCAAGAACCGCGAAGAGCTCGTCGCCGCCACACGCGCGCTCGACCGCGTACTCCAATGGGAAGACTTCGTCGTGCCGCAATGGTTCTCGCCCGATGAGCGCATCGCCTATTGGAACCGTTACGGCCAGCCCGAGAAGCTGCCGGGGCTGACGCCGGGCTTCCTGCAAGTCTGGTGGTACGACCAGAAGCTGGCCGAGCGGCTGCCGGGGGCGGCAAAGCTTTGATGAAAGGCTTCAGCGCAGTCTTTCGCTCTGCCGGGGCCGCGCTTGTCATTCTGGCGCTGGCCATCGGCTCTACTTCCGCTTCAGAGCCGAAGCACGGGCTCTCGGCCTTCGGCGACCTCGCCTACCCGCCCGATTTCTCCCACTTCGCCTACGCCAATCCGGACGCGCCGAAAGGCGGCACGTTCTCGCTGGTCGGCTGGGGCGGCGTGACCACGTTCAACAGCCTCAACAACTACATCCTCAAGGGCGACGCGGCGCAGGGGCTCGAGCTCCTGTTCGATACGCTGATGACCCGCGCCGCCGACGAGCCGGACGCGGTCTATGGGCTCGTGGCGAAAAGCGCCGAGGTCGCCGATGACGGCATGTCGGTGACTTTCTATTTGCGGCCCGAGGCGCGCTTTTCCGACGGCAGCCCCCTCACCGCGGACGACGTGGTGTTCTCCTTCGAGACGCTGAAAGAGAAGGGCCACCCGATTTATCACCAGACGCTGCGCGACGTGGTGAAAGCCGAGGCGCTCGATCCGCACACGGTGCGCTACACGTTCAAAGGCGATCTCGTGCGCGACCTGCCGCTCACCGTGGCGGAGCTGCCGATCTTCTCCAAGGCGTACTATTCAACGAAGAAGTTCGATGAGACGACGCTCGAGCCGCCGCTCGGCTCAGGGCCCTATCTCATCGACAATTTCGCGCAAGGGCGCACCATCGTCTACCGGCGCAACCCGGACTATTGGGGACGCGATCTGCCGGTCAACAAAGGCCGCTGGAACTTCGACAAGATCCGGTTTGAGTATTTCCGCGACCGTACCGCCGGCATGGAAGCGTTCAAGGCAGGCACTTACGACTTTCGCGAGGAATTCACCTCGAAAGTCTGGGCGACGGAGTACGACTTCCCGGCGATCCGCGACGGCCGCGTGAAGAAAGAGGTGCTGCCCGACGAGACGCCGTCCGGCACGCAAGGCTTCTTCATCAATACGCGGCGGGACAAGTTCAAAGACCCGCGCGTGCGCGAAGCGCTCGATCTCGCCTTCGACTTCGAGTGGACCAACCGCAACATGTTCTACGGGCTCTACGACCGGACGCAGAGCTTCTTCGAGAACTCGCCGATGAAGGCGGAAGGGAAACCGTCGGCCGCCGAGCGCACGCTGATGGAAGGGCTCGGCGTGCCGGTTCCGGAGGCGGCGCTGGGGCCCGCCTACCTGCCGCCCGTCAGCGACGGCTCGGGCCAGGACCGCAACATCCTGCTACAAGCCGGCAAGCTTCTCGACGAAGCCGGGTGGACCGTAAAGAACGGGATCAGGGTCAACGACAAGGGCGAGCCGCTCAAGGTCGAGGTACTCATTTTCGAGCCGGTCATGGAGCGGGTCGTCGCGCCCTATATCAAGAATCTCAAACTGCTCGGCATCGACGCGCGTATCCGTAACGTGGACCCGGCGCAATACCAGCAGCGGCTCAAGGGTTTCGATTTCGACATCACCACGCAGCGCTATTCGATGCGCAATACGCCGGGCGTCGAGCTCAGGAGCTATTTCGGCTCCCAGGCTGCGGATCTCGACGGCTCGCTCAACCTGGCCGGCATCAAGGACCCGGCCGTCGATGCGCTGATCGAGCGCGTGGTCGTGGCCAAGACCCGCGAGGACATGACGACGGCGGCAAAAGCGCTCGACCGGGTGCTGCGCGCCGGGCACTACTGGGTGCCCCACTGGTACAAGGGCTCGAACACCGTCGCCTATTGGGACAAGTTTTCGCGGCCGGAGACCAAGCCGAAATACGACCGCGGCATTCTCGATACGTGGTGGTTCGACAAGGCCAAGGCCGCAAATCTCGGGTCCAAGCCTCGGCGGCGGGCGCCGGCAATGGCGAAGCGGCAGAAAGCGGATCGTCGCGAACTTGGATACTTCTGGGCGGGGTCTTGGTGCTCTGCCTTGGGGCCTACGTGCTCATGCGCCGCCGGCGCAGATCGTGAGGCGCTTCCGGTTCCAGCAGGCGCCAGAGTCTGATAAGGCTCTGAAGACGCCCTGATTTCGCCGTGGATTTGCGTCCGAATGCCGGGTTTCCACCGGCCACAGAATCCAGTAAGCATCCTTGGGTCAGGGACTTAATCCGGACCGCGTAGGCGGGGCAGCGGCCGGGAACCTCAACGACAGGAATTCTAGCGACCTTGGCCGCCTATATCCTTCGCCGCATTCTCCTGATCATCCCCACCATGCTTGGCATCATGCTGGTGACGTTCGTCATCGTGCAGTTCGCACCGGGCGGCCCGGTGGAGCGGCTGATCGCGCAGCTTTCGGGCACCGACGTCGGCGCCACGGCCAAGTTCAGCGGCGGCGGCAGCGACTTCTCCGGCGGCGGCAAGCAGCCTGGCATGCCGGGGGACATCTCGGCGGCGCCGTCTTCCAAGTATCGCGGCGCGCAAGGCTTGGACCCTGAGTTCATCGCCAGCCTCGAGAAGCAGTTCGGCTTCGACAAGCCGGCCTATGAGCGCTTCGGCCTGATGATCTGGAACTATATGCGCTTCGATTTCGGTGAGAGCTATTTCCGCGACACAAGCGTGCTCAAGCTGATCGCCGAGCGCATGCCTATATCGATCTCGCTGGGCTTATGGATGATGTTCATCTCGTACGCCATTTCTATTCCGCTCGGCATACGCAAAGCGGTGAAGGACGGCTCGCGCTTCGACGTTTGGACAAGCAGCGTGATCGTCATCGGTTACGCCATTCCCGGCTTCCTGGTGGCGGTGTTCCTGATCGTGCTGTTCGCTGGTGGCTCGTTCTTCAAGATCTTCCCGTTGCGCGGGCTGGTGTCGGAGGATTTCTGGTCGCTGCCCTGGTACGACATGATCCTCGACTATTTCTGGCATCTCGTGTTGCCGATGACCGCCATGGCGCTGTCGGCCTTCGCCACCACGACATTCCTCACCAAGAACTCATTCCTCGAGGAAATCGGGAAGCAATATGTGATCACGGCGCGGGCCAAGGGCCTGCCGGAGCACAAAGTTCTTTACGGACACGTGTTCCGTAACGCCATGCTGATCGTTATCGCCGGCTTCCCCGGGGCGTTCATCGGCGCGTTCTTCGCCGGCTCGCTGCTGATCGAGACGATCTTTAGCCTGGAGGGGCTCGGGCTGCTCGGCTTCGAGTCGATCGTGAACCGCGACTATCCGGTGGTGTTCGCCACGGTCTACATCTTCTCGCTGCTCGGCCTCGCCGTGAATCTCATTTCCGACCTCACTTATATGTGGGTCGATCCACGCATCGACTTCGAGACGCGGGAGGTGTGATGGACGCGCCAACCGACGTCAGCGTTGTCGAAGAGGCCACGGCGGAGGGCATCCCGAAGACGTGGCCCTGGATTTCTCCGCTCAACCGGCGGCGCTGGGTGACGTTCAAGGCCAACAGACGCGGCTACTGGTCGCTTTGGATCTTCCTCATCCTGTTCACCACCAGCCTATTTGCGGAGTTCATCGCCAACGACAAGCCGATCCTCGTGGAATATGAGGGTCAATATTACTGGCCGATCTTCGAAGCCTATCCGGAGACCGATTTCGGCGGCGTCTTCGAAACCGAAGCCGATTATCGCGACCCCGTTGTGCAAGAGCTGATCACCGACAAAGGCGGCTGGATGATATGGCCGCCGATCCACTTCTCCTACAATACCCAGAACAAAAACCCGCCGATGGCTTTTCCGGCAAAGCCCACCTGGCTCCTCACCAAGAAGGATTGCGCGCTTGCGGTCGAGCGCGGCTTCCATCCGTGCAATGCGAGCCTTGAGTGGAACTGGCTCGGCACCGACGATCAGGGCCGCGACGTGGTCGCCCGCATCATCTACGGCTTCCGCATCTCGGTGCTGTTCGGGCTCACGCTTACGCTGTTCTCCTCGGTCGTTGGCGTGGCGGCCGGTGCGGTGCAAGGCTATTTCGGCGGCTGGACCGATCTCCTGTTCCAGCGTTTCATAGAGATCTGGACCAGCGTGCCGCAGCTCTATTTGCTCATCATCGTGGCGGCGGTGATCGAGCCGAATTTCTGGATTTTGCTCGGCATCCTGCTCGCCTTCTCCTGGGTGGCGCTGGTAGGGCTGGTGCGTGCCGAGTTCCTGCGCGCGCGGAATTTCGAATATGTCACCGCGGCGCGTGCGCTCGGGCTCTCCAATATACGCATCATCTTCAGGCACCTTCTGCCCAACGCCATGGTGGCAACGGTCACCTTCATGCCGTTCATCTTGAACGGCTCGATCACCACCTTGACGTCGCTCGACTTCTTAGGGTTCGGCCTGCCGCCTGGCTCGCCGTCGCTCGGCGAGCTCTTGGCGCAAGGCAAGGACAATCTGCAAGCGCCGTGGCTCGGCCTGACCGGGTTTTTCGTCATCGCCATCATGCTGAGCCTGCTGATCTTTGTCGGCGAGGCGGTGCGCGACGCGCTCGACCCGCGCAAGACCATGGCTTGAGGCAAGAGAGATGCACGGCTCCCACGATAACGGCTCCGTTAACGCCAAAAATGAAAAGCGCATGGCGCTTGCGGCGCTTCTCACCGGCAGCTTCATGTTCGCCGAGGTGTTGGGCGGCATCGCTGCTGGCTCGCTGGCGCTCCTCGCCGATGCCGGCCACATGCTCACGGACTTCGCCTCGCTGGCGCTCGCCTGGTTCGCCTTCCGCCTGGCGCGGCGCCCGGCCGATTGGAAGCGCACCTACGGCTTCGACCGCTTCCAAGTGCTGATCGCCTTCACCAACGGCTTGGCGCTCTTCGTCATCGCCGGGTGGATCGTCTATGAGGCGGCGGAGCGGCTGATGGGCACGCCCCATGTCTCAGGCGGCATCATGGTGATCGTGGCCAGCCTCGGGCTCCTCGTGAACGTCGTGTGTTTCTTTTTGCTGCAAGGCGCCGACCGCGAGAACCTGAACGTGCGTGGCGCCGCCATCCACGTGCTCGGCGACCTGCTCGGCTCGGTGGCGGCGCTCGCCGCGGGCGGTGTGATCATGCTGACCGGCTGGACGCCGATCGATCCGCTGCTGTCGGTGCTGGTCGCGGCGATCATCGTGCGGAGCGGCTGGCACGTGATCGCGGCCTCCGCCCATATCCTGCTCGAAGGGGCGCCGGAGGAACTCGACACGCGCGAGATCGGCCCCGACCTCGTGGCTAACGTCAAGGTCGTTGAGGGCGTGCACCACGTGCATGTGTGGTCAATCACCCAGTCGCGGCGCATGGTGACGCTGCATGCGCAAATTTGCGACACGGCCGACTCCGACGAGGCCGTGAAAGGAATCAAGGCGCGGCTGAAAGAAAAGTTCGGCCTAGATCACGCCACGGTCGAGATCGAGCGCAGTGCCTGCGCCGACGAAGAACAGAAGCGAGCCAGCGCATGAGCGACGAACCTCTCGTCTCCGTGGACGATCTCAGCGTGGATTTCCGCGCGGGCGGGGCCGTTACCCACGCCGTGAAGAACGTGTCATTCGACATCGCCAATGGCGGAACCATGGGTCTCGTCGGCGAGTCCGGCTCGGGCAAGACGGTGACGGCGCTGTCGATTCTGAAGCTCCTCCCCTACCCCGCGGCTTCGCATCCATCCGGCGCGATCCGCTTCAAGGGCGAGAATTTGCTGGCGTTGCCGCCGGACGGCTTGCGGCACGTGCGCGGCAACAAGATCTCCATGATCTTCCAGGAGCCGATGACCTCGCTCAATCCGCTGCACACGATCGAGCAGCAGATCGCCGAGGTCTTGCGCATCCACAAAGGCATGTCGGGCAACGCATGCCGGGCGCGGGTGATCGACCTCCTCACCAAGGTCGGCATCGAGGATCCGAAGGGCCGGCTCGCCTCCTACCCGCATCAGCTTTCCGGCGGTCAGCGGCAGCGCGTGATGATCGCCATGGCGCTCGCCAACGAGCCGGACCTGCTGATCGCCGATGAGCCGACCACGGCGCTCGACGTCACCATCCAGGCTCAGATTCTGGAACTGCTGCTCGACCTCAAGGCCGAGTTCAACATGGCCATGCTGCTCATCACCCACGATCTCGGCATCGTGCGCAAGATGGCGGACCATGTGTGCGTCATGCATAACGGCGAGATCGTCGAGCGCGGGCTGACCCGCGATATCTTCGAGGCGCCCAAGAACGCTTACACCAAGCACCTGATCGCGTCGGAGCCCAAGGGCTCGCCGCCGCCGGAGAACGCCAAGGCCAAGACCATCCTCAAGACGGACGACTTGCGCGTGTGGTTTCCCATCAAGCGCGGCTTCCTGCGGCGTACGGTCGGCTACATCAAGGCGGTGGACGGCATCGATCTCGAAGTGAAGGAGGGCCAGACGCTCGGCGTCGTGGGCGAATCCGGCTCCGGCAAGACGACGCTCGGGCTCGCCGTGCTGCGCCTGATCTCGAGCGAAGGGCCCATCGTCTATCTCGGCGACCGCATCGACGGCTTCGACTCCAAGGAGATGCGCCCCTTGCGGCGCGAGCTACAGATCGTGTTCCAGGATCCCTACGGGTCGCTCAGCCCTCGCATGTCGATCAGTCAGATCATCGAGGAAGGGCTCAACATCCAGAACCCGGGCTTGAGCCGCGCCGAGCGGGATGCGCGTGTGTCGCGCGCCTTGAAGGAGGTCGGCCTCGACGCTGCCGCCCGCCACCGCTACCCGCACGAGTTCTCCGGGCGGGCAGCGCCAGCGCATCGCCATTGCCCGCGCGCTCGTGCTGGAGCCCAAGTTCCTCATCCTCGATGAGCCGACCTCGGCGCTCGACGTGTCGGTGCAGGCGCAGATCGTCGATCTCTTGCGCGATCTGCAGCGCCGCCACAAGCTCGCTTATCTCTTCATCAGCCACGATCTCAAAGTGGTGCGGGCGCTCGCCAATTCGATCATCGTGCTCCGGCACGGCAAGGTGGTGGAGAAGGGTCCGGCGCAGACGGTGTTCGCGAGCCCCAAGACCGATTACACCAAGGCGCTGCTTGCAGCCGCCTTCGAGCTTGAGGCCACGCGCGGGCCCGCGGTCTCGACCTAAGGGATCTTCTTCTCGCCCGCGCGCGGCAGCCGCCGCACCCCGGTCATCTCGAAGCCCGCCGCCTTGATGCGCTCTTTGGCCTCGCGGAACGGTTCGATCTCGACGGCCATGTGATGGGCGTTGGCATGGAGGAAATCCTCCGCGCTCGTCATGATGCCCACATGGCCTTCCCAAAACACGAGGTCGCCGCGCGCAAGCGGCGTGCCTTCCTGCCAGTCGACCGCGTGGCCCGCCTCCAGCCGCTTGCATGTCGGCATCGCGCGGCACGGCATGGCCGGCGGCGGCGGCGGCGAGTTGCACCAGCCCTGAGCAGTCCAGGCCGACGCTGGTCCGCCCGCCCCACAGATACGGCGTGCCGACAAAGGCTTCCGCCACGGCGACAAAATCCTCCGCATGCTCGCCTAAAGGAACAGCATGGCGCGCGTAGACGAAGCCGCCGCTCTCGAGCTGCAAGAAGCGCCCCGCCGGCTCGGCCACGGGAAGGCGCGCATTGAGGCTGAGCATGGCCAGCGGCGGAACTTTTGAGTCGGGCTCGGGGAAGACATAAGTGCGCAACACCGCGACCCGGTGGCTCGGCACGGTGACGACAGGCGCAAGCCCCTCGCTCGGCATGTAGCCCACATAGTTGTCGTGATGAAGCTGGACCCAGGCCCAGCCCTCCTGCTCGTCGTAGACGGTCACGGTCTCGCCGTGCAGCGCCTCGGTGTCGAGCGTGGAATCGAAGCGCGGCGCGCGCCGCAACGGCAGCGAGGGGGCCGCGACCTGGCGCGGCTCGCCGGCCACGTAACGTTCGGCCTCGACCGTGCCGCGCAAGTGTTCCGCGGCGAGATCCGCGCGGTACGCGTGGCGGCGCGGATCAGGCTTGGTCACGACCCGAGCTCTTCTCGGAAGAACTGGAACAACGCGCGCGCGGCCTGCGGCTCGCCCCCTTGCGGCCGGCCGTGTTGCTCGCGGGGCACCCAGCCATAGATGTCGAGATGGGCGAAGCGTTTGGCGTCCTTCACGAAGCGCTTGAGGAACAGCGCCGCCGTCACCGAGCCGGCAAAGGCGCCTTCGGAGATGTGGCTGACATCGGCGACATTGCTCTTGAGCAATTTGTCGTAGTTCGCCCAGAACGGCATGCGCCATAGCGGATCGCCGACGGCGTGGCTCACGTCGAGCAGCTTGCCGGCGAAGGCATCGTCATCGGCATAGAGTGGCGGCAGGTCGGGCCCGAGCGCGACCCGCGCCGCGCCGGTCAAGGTGGCGAACGTGATGAGATAGTCCGGCGCCTCCTCGTCGGCGAGACTGAGGGCGTCGGCCAGCACGAGGCGGCCCTCCGCGTCGGTGTTGCCGATTTCCACCGTCATGCCGTTGCGGCTCGTGAGGACATCGCCGGGCCGAAAGGCGTTTCCCGAGACCGAATTGTCGGCAGCGGGGATCAGGACGCGGAGTCTCACAGGAAGCTTCTCGCGCATGACCATCAGAGCGAAGGCAAGAGCTGCCGCCGCGCCGCCCATGTCCTTCTTCATCAGCCCCATGCCGGCGCCCGATTTGAGGTTGAGGCCGCCGGTATCGAAGCAGATGCCCTTGCCGACGACGGTCACCTTGGGCGCGTGCTCCGCGCCCCAGCGAAGATCGATGAGGCGCGGCGGCCGATCGCTGGCGCGACCCACGGCGTGGATCATGGGGAAGTTGTCGGAGAGAAGGCTCGAGCCCTCCGTCACCTTGACGCTGCCGCCGAACGTGTTGGCGAGGTCGCGCACCGCCGCCTCGAGCTCGGCGGGGCCGAAATCGCTCGCCGGCGTGTTGATGAGGTCGCGGCCGAAATAAAGCGCCTGGGCGAGCGCCAGAACGCTGTCGCGGCTCGCCCCTTCGGGACGCACCAAGCGCTTCGGCTTCTGTTCGTTCGTGGTCTTGTAGCGGGTGAAGCGGTAGCAGGCGGCGAGGAAGCCGAGCGCGGCGAGCTCGGGATCGGGCATGGTGTCGGCAAAGTAGTAGTCACCTTCAGGGAGCGCGCCCGGAAGTGCGCCGGTCAGCATCGGCGCATTCGCCGCCCAGTCCTGGCCGCCCGTGGCGAGCAGGACCGCGCCGAGACCGCCACCTTCCCCCGGCAGCAGCAGGACAGCGCCTTGCGTCGGCTTCCAGCCGCGAGCCTCGACCCAGCTGCGCTCCCGCTCGCTCAAGCCGGCGAGATCGTCATCAGAGGCGATCAGTCTAATGGGGACGGCTTCGGCGCCGGGCTCAAGCAGGAGGTCTTCGAGCTTCCGCTGCGTGGTTTCGAGCGTGATCGCTTTGGTGGGCATGAAAATTCCGCGATTGTCTTGAAGGGGCCGCGCATTAATGGCAGGGGAGCGGAAGCATGACAATGGCGGAAGGCGGTTCGATGGCAGATGACGGCTACACGATCGTAATCGGGGACAAGAACTATTCGTCGTGGAGCTTGCGGCCTTGGCTCGCGCTCGAAACGTGCGGCATTCCGTTCCGAGAGGAGCGCATCCGCCTGCGTCAGCCTGAGAGCAAGGCGGAGATCTCGCGTCTTTCGCCCTCGGGCAAGGTGCCGGCGCTCAAGACCGACGTCGGCATCGTCTGGGACAGTCTTGCGATCCTCGAATATCTCGCCGAGCAGCACCCGCGCGCGGAATTGTGGCCGGGGACCCGCGAAGCGCGCGCCGCGGCCCGCTCCGTCTCCGCCGAAATGCACGCCGGCTTCTCGGCGCTGCGCAACGACATGCCCATGGACCTCATCTCGCGGCTCCCAGCCCCACCCATGAGCGAAGGCCTCGAGGCCAATATCAGGCGGGTGGTCGCCATCTGGGGGGACACGAAGTCGCGGTTCGGCAAGGACGGTCCGCTTCTGTTCGGCGCCTTCACATGCGCCGACGCCATGTACGCGCCCGTAGCGACGCGGTTCCGCACCTACGGGATCAATCTCGGCCATTTCGGCGACGACGGCACCGCGTCCGCTTATGTGGATGCGATCTTCGCCATGCCCGCCATGGCGGCGTGGACCGCGGGCGCCGAGGCAGAGATGCGCGAACGGGGCTTGGCCTAAGAGCCCCATCCCTTCGCCCAAGGGCGCACCACCGGCCTCTTCAGGGCGCCGGGATGGTTAATACTTTTTTGACGCCTGTCCCAGATTATGACGGCAGTGAAACGCGACATGCGGCGCGCTCGCTTTGCGCCCGTTAAGGATTGCTTAAGTTATGGCTCACGTTCCCGGTTCACGCCGCTCCCTGATGCTCACGCTGCTGGCGACCACCGCCGCAGCCTCCCTGCTCGGCGCCTGCGCCCAAACGGACAGGCTGCTCTCACGCAACAGCCAGCCGGCCGAGGTCAAGATGTCGGCGGCGGAGGCGGCAACCGCCACATCGCAGTGGGCACGCGCCTATCTCCAGCACCCGCAAGACCCGCAAATGGCCCTCGGCTATGCCAGGTCGCTGAAGGCCATCGGCGCCAAGGACCAGTCGCTGGAGGTCTTGAAGGCGGCCTATCGTGTCAACCCCAACGAGGGCGAGGTGGCGGCCGAGCTCGGCCGCGTCGCCCTCGAGATGAACCGCATCGACATCGCCGGCCCCGCGCTGAAATCGGCAGAGGCGCAAGGCGTCAGCGATTGGAAGACGCTCTCGGCCCAAGGCACGCTGTACGCCAAGAAAGGCGAGCACGAAGCGGCACAACAATACTTCTTGGCGGCCTTGCAGCAGAAGCCGGACTCGGCGTCGGTGATCAACAATCTGGCGCTCTCCTATGCGCTCGACGGCAAGGCGAAAGAGTCCGAGGCGCTGTTGCGGAAGGCGGTGGCGAACGGCCAAGACGACAAGCGCATCCGCCAGAACCTCGCCATGGTGCTCGGTCTCCAGGGTAAGTTCAGCGAGGCTCGCCAGGTCGCCTCGGTCGATATGACCGAGGCTCAGGCCAAGTCGAGCATGTCCTATTTGCGCAACATGCTGGCGGCTCCGACGCAAGTCGCCGCGGCCGAGCCTCAAACCCCGCGCAAGCCACAACCCTCTGCCGAGGATTGGTCGCCCTTCGGCTATGACGATTCCGATGAGAAGACGGCACCGGTGACAGCGCCGGCGCCGATCCCGGTCGCGATGGCCGCAAACACCGCCCCCACGGCAGAGCCCCCCAAGGTGCAAGTGGTGAAGCCGGTGGATGAGCTCGAAGCCCCGGTCACGGGCGGCGTCGCACAAAAGATCGAGACGGAGGCGCCGGCCGCGCCCAAGCTTGCGCAGGCGATTGCGGTGCCGGCACCCGAGCCACCCCGGGCCAAGATCATCAAGGTGCCCGAGACGCGGGCCGCGGTGGCTGAGGCCGACACCACGGTCGTGCACGCCAGCAGGCCCGCGACATCGACATCGACGGTCGCCAAGACTGGAATGGCCCAACCGACGGCGGCCGCCGCGCCTGCCAAGGTTGCCCAAGCGGAGATGGTGATCCCAATCACCCCGCCGCCGCCGGTGGTGAAGTCCAACAAGCTGGCAGGGGGCCCGAGGTAGGCCGCTGCCGGCGAACATGCTCAGCCGACTTCCGATAGTCGAGACCTAGAATTGGGGGAAGATGCGGGGGGTGCCTTTCGAGGCGCCTCCCGCTCTTCTTTGTCCGCTTGAAGGAAAATGTGGGACCGCTCACGCCTCGGCGTAGCGGATCCTAATGGCCCCGCATGACGAGGAACTGGATGACGGCAGGCCCCAAGATGACGACGAACAACACCGGCAGGAAGAACAGGATCATCGGCACGGTGAGCTTGGGCGGCAAGGCAGCGGCCTTCCTCTCGGCCTCCGCCATGCGCGCGTCGCGGCTTTCCTTGGCGAGCACCCGCAAGGCTTGGCTGACGGCCGTACCATAGCGCTCAGCCTGGATCAGGCTCGTGCCCACGGCCTTCACCGCCGCAAGCCCGGTGCGCTTACCGAAATTCTCGTAGGCTTGGCGCCGCTCGCGCAGATAGGACAGCTCCGCCGTGGTCAGGCTGAACTCCTCGGCAAGCTCGATCGACCGGGGTCCGATCTCGCTCGCCACCTTGTTCATCGCCGCTTCGACCGACATGCCGGCCTGAACGCAGATCAAGAGTAGATCGAGCGCGTCGGGGAAGACGTTTCTGATCGATTTCTGGCGGTGTTGGATGAGGTTTGAGATGAAGATGTTGGGGAAATAGAAGCCGAGATAGGCGCCGCCGATCGACAGGCCGAGCCGGACGATCAGGGCGAGGCCGAAGTCGTTCACGAAGAACACATAGAGGAACACAACCAGAAAACCGATGATCGGCAGGGTGGCACGAAAGAAGAGGAACGCCACGACGGGGGCCTGACCACGGAAGCCCGCCATCTTCAACCGCTCGCGCGTTTCCTCGGTCTCGAGCGCCTTGCGCAAGTTCAGATGCTCGACGACCTGCTTCATGAAGCTCTTGGGCTCGCGCCTGAGCTTCGCCTGGCGTTGCTCCTCGGTGAGCTCGGCAATCCGCTCGGCGCGCAGCCGCTCGCGCTCGGTCGCCACGTACTTCATGCGCGCGCCAAGGCGGTCGCCGGTCAGAAGCGGCAGCACGAAGGAGGCGACGGTGGCGAATGCGGCGACCGCGGCCAACACCATGACCACGAACTCCGGATCGAGCAGGTATTTCATGAGCAAGGACATGGGGTCGCGCCTAATACTCGAAGTTGATCATTTTCCGCATGACGATGACGCCCAGCAACATCCAGACAGCGCCGCCCGCGATCATGATCTGGCCAAGCTTGTGGGTCCACAGCAGCGAAATGTAGTCAGGCGAGCTCAGATAGACGAGGAGCATGACGAGCGGCGGCAGCGCGCCGATGATCATGGCGGAAGCCTTGGCTTCGGCGCTGTACGACCTCACCTTGGCCTGCAGGCGGTAGCGATCGCGCAACACGCTGGAGAGATTGTTGAGCGCCTCGGCGAGGTTGCCGCCTGTCTGCGCCTGAATCGCCACGACGATGGCGAAGAAGTTGACCTCCTGAAGCGGCATGCGGTCGTGCATGCGGTCAAAAGCCCGTTGCAACGGGACGCCGACCTTCTGCTGCTCGACGAGATCGATGAACTCGCTGCGCACGGGTTCGGGCGATTCCGTAGCGATCACCTGCATACAGTCGGTGAGCGGTAGGCCGGTCTTGATGCCACGCACGATGATGTCGACGGCATTGGCGAACTCGGTCAGGAACTTGGCTTGGCGCGACTTGATCCGGCGCGACAAGAGCCATCGCGGCAAACCGAACCCGCAGACAAACGCTATCAGGAGGGCGCCGAGTGGCGAGAGGCCCGAGGCGAGAGCAATGAAGCCACCCAGAAAGCCGGTGATCACACAGAAGATGTAGTAGATGCGCGGTTTGACGCTGAGGCCGGCGCGCATGAGCTTGGTGCGAAGGCTTACCCGCTTCTTCGCCTTCTGCTGCGCCTCGATGTCCCGGATCGTGTCTTGGACCTGCTTGCGGCGCATTTGCAGGGGCGCCGGCACGCCGACCCGGGCGCGGGTTTTGGCCTGGCCATGCGCCACGTTGGCGACGCGCTTGCTCACTTTGCGCTCGTCGCTGAGATAGGGCATCACCAGGACGTAGACGATGCCGCCGACGGAGAGGGCGGCCAGCGCGATGGCCGCTAGCTGTACGAGCTCAGGACTGAGCAAAGCGCTCTCCCAATGGCCGGCCTTGCTCGTCCTGCACCTCACCGGAAGCAAGACTCTCGGTCAGCCGCTTATCCTCACCGAAATAGCGTGCCTTTTCGTAGAAGAATGGCCGCGCGATTCCGGTGGTGCGGTGACGTCCCGCGACCCGGCCGCTCGCGTCCTCTCCCATAATGTCGTAGACGTAGAGATCCTGCAGCGTGATCACGTCGCCTTCCAGGCCCAGCACCTCCGTCACATGGGTGATCTTGCGGGTGCCGTCGCGCATGCGCGCGGCCTGGATGATGATGTCGACCGATGACGTGATCATTTCACGGATCGTTTTGTCGGGAAGGTTGTATCCGCCCATGAGGATCATGCTTTCCAGGCGGCTCAAACATTCGCGGGGCGAGTTGGAGTGGAGCGTGCCCATGGAGCCGTCATGGCCCGTGTTCATGGCCTGCAGCAGGTCAAAGGCCTCCGGTCCGCGCACCTCGCCGACGATGATGCGATCGGGACGCATACGCAGGCAGTTCTTGACGAGATCGCGCATGGTAATCTCGCCCTCGTCTTCGAGGTTCGGCGGTCGCGTCTCCAAGCGCACAACATGCGGCTGCTGCAATTGCAGCTCGGCGGAGTCCTCGCAGGTGATGATCCGCTCGTCGGGCTCGATATAGGCAGTCAGGCAGTTAAGCAAGGTCGTCTTACCAGAACCCGTGCCACCGGAAATGATGACGTTGCAGCGGACGCGGCCGATGATGGCGAGGAGGGTGCGTCCCTCGGGGCTAACGGTGCCGATCTTGAGGAGCTGCTCGAGGGTGAGGCGGTCCTTCTTGAACTTGCGGATGGTGAGGACTGGGCCATCGATGGCGAGCGGTGGCGCGATCACGTTGACGCGGCTGCCGTCGGGAAGGCGGGCGTCGCAGATAGGACTCGATTCATCGACGCGGCGGCCTACCTGACTCACGATGCGCTGACAGATATTCATCAGCTGCGCGTTGTCGGCAAACCGGACCGCTGTCCGCTCGACCTTGCCGTCGACCTCGATATATGTGGTTCCGGCGCCGTTGACCATGATGTCGGCGATTTCGTCACGCGCCAGCAACGGCTCGAGCGGACCGTAGCCGAGCACATCGTTGCAGATGTCCTCGAGCAGCTCTTCCTGCTCGGCGATCGACATCACCACGTTCTTGATGGCGACGATCTCACTGACGATGTCGCGAATCTCTTCGCGCGCCGCGTCGGGCTCGAGTTTGGCGAGCTGCGTCAGGTCGATGGTGTCGATGAGCGCGTTGAAGACCGTCGTCTTGACGTCGTAGTACTCCTCGGAACGGGCGCGCTCGACGGACTTGCGCTCGGTCTTGATTGTCGGAGCTGCTGGCGAGGTGCGCGGCGCGGACTGCGGTGGCGCTTCGGCGTGCGACTCGGCAGGCTGCGCTGCCGGCTGCGGCCCGGTTTCGTGCAGCTCTTCACGTGGCGGCTCTGGCGCCGGGGCCCTTTCCGGGGGCGGCGCTGGCGTGGCGGCGGACGTACTCCGTTTTCCGAACATGGCTCTTCTTTACGCGCGTGCTTTGGTCAGCCTCAGCCGGCCAAGGATGGGGCCGAGAAACGACTGACGTTCACTCTTCTGTTCCGACCGGTCGGTAAGAAGGTTGGCCAAAGCCCGGAAGGCATCGGCCGCCTTCGACTTGTCGGAGACTTCCTCGATCATCTGTCCGTTGTTTGCCGCCGTGCCGAAGAGTTGCGCATCGAAGTCGATGACGACTTTCGGCTCGAGCTCGATCGCATGAGCAAAGTCCTTGACCGAAATCTCGGGCCGCTTCGGCAGGCCGACCTGATTGAGAACGAGCACAGGCGGGCGGTCGTTCGGCCGCGCGGCCTTGAGCTGGTCGATCAGATTCTTGGCGTTACGCAGGCTGGCGAGATCGGGCATCGCCGTGAGCACCACGTGATCTGCCTTGAGAACGACCTCCTTGGCCCAACCGGTCCACAGATGCGGGACATCCACGGCGACCCAGGGCACGTTCTCGCGAACCACGTCGATCACGGTCTCGCAGGCGTTGGTGTCGACGTCGTAGGGCCGATCGAGCGCGGTGGGCGCAGCAAAGAGGCTCAAATGGTCCGAGCACCGCGACAGCAGCCGGTCGAGCAGAACCTGGTCGAGACGCTCGGGCGAGGACAACGCATCGGCGATCCCCTGAAGGGGGTCCTGATTGAAGTCGAGGCCCGCGGTGCCGAACGGGAGGTCGAGATCGGCGATGACCACGTCGCTCTCGAGCGCATCGGCAATGGAGAACGCCGTGTTGTGGCAGATCGTGCTGGAGCCGGCGCCGCCCTTGGCGCCGACAAAGGCGATGACCTGGCCCACGGGCCCGCTTTCCGGATCGGTATAGACCGAGGAGACGCTCTCGATGACCTGCGACACGTTCATGGGCGCCACGACATATTCGCTGACGCCCCGGTGCAGGAGCTCGCGGTAAAGCAACACATCGTTCACGTGACCGATAGCGATCACCTTGGTGCCCGGGTCGCAGACCTCGGCCAGGCGCTCAAGATCGGAGAGCATCGCATTTCGGTCGAGCAAGGATTCGATGACGATTAGGTTCGGCGTCGAGGCATTCCGGTAGAAGGCGACGGCCGCCTCCACACCGCCCATTTGCACGGTGATGTGCGCCTTGGCGAGGCGCCGGTCCTCGGACGCCTTTTGAATTACAGAGGCGGTGTCCTGGTCCTCGCAAAAGGCCTGGATGTTGACGCGTGGGATCGACCGGGCGCGCGGCTCGGTCACCGCGGGCTCCTGGGCCCCCGGCTCCTCCTCAGACGATGCGTCCAGCGAATATGCGGCGTCGCTGATCACTGGCTACTCCCCAATCTGGCCAATGTCGCTAACATTGGCGTGCTCCGAAGCGTCGCGCTTGGAGAGCGTCGGCTCGCCGGCGACGTACTTGCCCCAGACGGTGTCACGCCGCTCGCTCGGGCGCGGCGACTCAGGCCGCGGAACAAGCAGGTCCTCCGGGTCGGCGACCATGGCGGCGAGATTCTTCTGCGTGGCGCAGCCCATGTTCGGCCACGGCATATTCTGGGGATCGCGCGCAAGGTTCTCCGACCAATCGGGGCAGTCGGGGCCTTTGGCGACGATTTCGAGATAAGAGAGCCTAAGCGGAGCAGCGGGATCCCATTTCGCGAAATAGGGCTCGAGCCGGACTTCCCTCGGGCTGATGCCGACCCGGCCCATGGCGTGTCGCACATCCTGATAGGCGCGCATGGCGGCCTTCTCGTTGGCGCCGCCGGTCGGCGCCTTGATGACCAAGGCCCCCTTACCGCGCTCGCGGTAGTCGTTCAGATAGGCATAGAGCTGGTCCCATTGCTGGGCGTTGAGGCCGCCTGAATTGCGGGAGACCGGCAGATCGAGCAGGGCCTCGCCTTGCTTCACGGAGATCGGATGCCGCTCGTTGGGATTGGAGAGCGTGAACGGGGCTTGCATGCGCGGACTCTTCCAGCAGCCGCCGGTAGGCACCGCGATTATGAGCATTGCGAGTAGGGTCATTGTAGGTCGCATGGCGCGCGCCGCGGCGTGCGAACCTTGAAGCGTTGGTGCCATGATACTCTTCCCCTCCATCCCCTACTCGACGATAAAACCGACGTCGCCCGTGAAGTTGCCGACAGGCGCGCGCTCGGGGTCACGGCCATAGATACGGTTCATTTGCCCCAAGAGATCCGCGTGTACATCCGACGCCCAGCCGAAGCCGTCGTCAGGCGATGCGAGCTGCTGGCGCGCCACGGGCTTCGTGATGTAGGGCGTGACGATGACCACGAGCTCGGTCTCGTTCTTGAGGAAGTCACGGCTGCGAAACAGCGTGCCGAGGATGGGCAGACTTTTCAGGCCCGGATAGCCGCTTATCGCCTGCTTGGATTGGTCCGACAGGAGGCCGGCGATGACCAGGGAGCCGCCGCTCGGCAGCTCGACCACGGTCTCGGCGCGCCTCACCTTCAGCGCGGGGATGGAAATGCTTTGCAAGACCACCGCCCCTTGATTGGTGAGCTCGCTCACCTCGGTGGAAATTTTGAGGCTGATGAGGCCCTCCGACATCACCACGGGGGTGAAGGCCAGGCCGATGCCGAATTTCTTGAATTCGACCGAGATGGTGCCGAGCTGCTGGGCAATCGGGATGGGGAACTCGCCGCCGGCGAGGAAATTCGCCGTCTCGCCGGAGATTGCGGTGAGGTTGGGCTCGGCCAGGGTATGGATCAGGCCGTCCTCCTCGAGAGCCCTCAAGACGCTCTGCACGCGGCTGCTGCCGTCCTGCCACCCGACGCCGAGCGTGGAATTGGTGTTCGCGGCGCCACCCGGGAAGCCGTTGGCGGCACTCGCAGCATCGAACGCGCTGTTCGTCAAGAAGGGCGCCGCCGCGCCCAGGGCCCCGTTGATGGGGAAAGGCAAGCTCGACAGCGCGGCGAAGGCGAAGTTGCCGGAGTTGACGAGAGCGGCAAGGTCGACACCGAACTGCTTGATGATGTTGCGCTGCATCTCGACCACGGAAACCTTGAGCAGAACCTGCTCGCGGCCTTCCACCGTGATCATGTTGATGACCCTGCTCGGCGCGCCGCCGGAAGAGCTTCCAGAGCCGCCCGACGAGCTCGAATTGTTGATGGTGACGGCCGCGGCGCCGGCCGCGGCGGTGTTGCTGCCGCCGCTGTCGCCTTCACCGAGGTAGCTGTTGACGATCTCGCTTGCGCGCGTGGCATCGAGCGGCGTGGGCACGCTTCCGGTCAGCACCACGTTCTCGCCGATCGTCTCTACCTTGACCCGAGAGCCCGGGATGAGCCGCGCCAGCAGGTTCTGGAGCGCACTGAGATCGCGCTCAATGGTCACCTCGAGGGTGGCAACCTGGTTGCCGTCCTTGTCGGTGAACAGGATGTTGGCTTCGCCGGCTTCCTTGCCGATCAAGTAGGCGCGGGTAGCGCTTTGCATCACCGCGTCAATCTGCTTGGGATTGGAAACCATCACCTCGCGCACTTCGCGTGGCAGCTCGACGATCATCGACTTGTTGAGGCCGAGCTTGATCGAGCGCGGTCCCGCATTCGCGCCGAGACGCAGAAGCGAGCGATGCTGCGCTTGTGCAAGCCCTGTGGCGGGCGCGATGACCGCAGAGAACCCGAAGCCCAGGACGGCAACTAGGCCTAGCGTAACCAGGGCTTTGAGTGGAGAGCGACGCATCCGGTTGCCTTTTCGATTATCGAGCCTGCCGTCGGTCCGCATGTCAGTTGATGCCGAAGGTGCGCGACGGCACGCCATACTTGAGAATCTTCACCGAGCCCGAATTGGCGTCGCCGATCTTGGATGTCGTTTCGGTCTGCCCGCCGGGAACCGAATCTGCGAGGCTGCGCAATGACAGGGAGATCTCGCCCATCGATTGCGCCAGAGTCAGGACTTCCGCTTGGCGCGGCGTCAGCTCGAGGGTGGCGGTCTTGCCGGTTGCGACCTTCTCGCCGTCCTTGTTCTCCAGCGCCTGACCAATGGCCAGTACGCGCACGTTGCGCAGCACGGCCTCGCTCGCCGGCTCCTCTTTGCGGCCGACCCGCATCTTGTAGGACAAGATGACGTCCACCCGGTCGTTCGGGAGGATGAAGCCGCCGGCCGCCGTCTCCTCGCGGATCGGCGTCGAGACGGCACGCATGCCCGACGGCAGGATGGCGGCCATCACGCCGCCCTCGGAGATTTTGATCAGCTTCTGCTCCTTGATGGGCTCGCCGGCAATGAACGGCGCGCGCGCAATGGCGCCGGACAACTCCGACGCCGCGTCGGGTTGGGCGGTCTTGGTGATCAGGCCAGGGGTGACGCCCTCGACCGGCCATTGCTGCCACTTGAAGTCACCGGCCCGCACCGAATCGCCGAGATCGATGTTGTTGGCGGCGACCAACACGTCGGTGGCCCCCACCGTCGTCTGCACCTCCCTGACCTCAGGGGTTCTCGAGACGATGGCCCGGGCAATCCAGGCTGCACCGATCGCCGCAGTGATGGCGATGGCGAGGACGATGACTCTTGCTCGTTTCATAACGGGATTCTCTTTCTCTCGAACGCCCCACGTCCCGAAGATTGGCTTCACTCTGCCACCTGAAATCTCAACGCGAAGTTAATGAGCGTGCCAATTTGGCCGGCGCCCGGCGCGTCGGGAAAGGTGGAGAAACGCTTGGCTTGGCGCCGCGGCGTTACTCAGGACAGGCCTGAAAGAGGGGTCAGAGGCCGAGCGCCGCCATGAAAGGCGTGTCGGGATAGACGAGCAGTCCGGCCGCGGCCAAAGCGATCCCATAAGGGACGCCCTCTTTGGGGCTATGCAGGCGCACGAGCCAGCCTTGCGAGTAGAGGACGGCCGGAAGCGGCATGTTCCTCAAAAGGAGGATGAGCAAGGTCAGCGCGCCGCCGATCAAGGCGGCGTAGATGGTGTAGACGAGGAGTGCCTGAGGCCCCAGCCATAGACACGTGGCGGCGAACAGCTTGGCGTCCCCACCGCCGATCCAGCCAAAGGAAAACATAGCGAAGGTGACGACCAGCGCCGCGGCGGCAAGCGCCACGTGGAGCCCGACATCCGACCAGCCCAACCCGACCAGCGGCGCGAGCACGACGAAGCCCACGACCAAGAGAAGCGAGATCCAGTTGGGCACCGTCATGGAGAAGAGGTCGGTGGCCGCCGCCAGCGCCATGGCTAGAGGGAAAATCGTAATGATGAGAAGGTTGGTGATCATCTGCCTTTTTTCCCCGCCCCTGTTCTATGTGTCCGCCCCGGGGATCGCGGGAGTTTGGCCGCGAAGGGCTGAAAGCTGGGTTAACCGGGGCTCCAGGCCCGCAGGTTTGCCAATCCTTCACCTTTTCCCGCTCTGATGAGGGTGACGGACATTCCTCGAATTCAGTTCAGCGTAAGGGATAGGGCGCCAATGGTTTTCCGGTTCCGCCCGGAGCGGTCGGCCCACGGGCTTGTATTGGCCACAGTTCTTGCTGCCGGTGCGAGCCAGCCGGCGCTTGCCGCCAACCGGGATGTCGTGGTTCTGATCGATCAGGCAACGATATTGCGGCTCGAGAGGCCAGCAGCGGAAGTGGTGGTGGGCAATCCCTCCATCGCCGACGTTGCCATACAAGACAGCAACGCCCTGGTCCTCACCGGCAAGTCTTTCGGTGAGACCAACCTCATCGTGCTCGACGCTCAGGGCAAGGTCCTCATCAATCGGCGTGTAATGGTCGCAGAACCGCAGAGCGGGTATGTGACGGTCTATCATGGGACCAACCGCGCGACCCTGCATTGCGCGCCAAACTGCGAGACCCCGCTCGTCATCGGCGATGACCCGGCCTATTTCGACGCCATCGGTAAGGAAATCCGGACGAAGCAGGCAATCGGCCAGTCATCGGCCGAAGGCGAAAAGCAGAGCGAGTAGCCGTCCGGCGCGAGGCGCGCGCCGGACTCGTGTCGCCACAATCAGCTATCTCTATTCTGCGATGCGCAGGTCGCTCAGGCCTTGCGCGATATCCTGGAAGATCGACGCCAACTGCGAGTTGGACGGTGAGTTGTAATACATGTCCGGTTTCGTTGCGCAGTTCTTCAGCAGGCTTATCGTCGTCGAGTCCGAAACTTGGAAGCCGATGGTGAAGATGAGGATGCCCTTCGCCTTGATGGCGTCGCAGACCTCCGCCGTCTTGGTGTTGAGCTCGTCTTCGGCTCCATAGCCGCTCGTGCTGCCGAGATGACCTTCTGAGGCGTAGCCAAAGGCATTGTAGGCCGACTTGTTGTGGTTCCAGGTGCCGCCGTTGACAGAGTTTTGGCCGTCGGTCAGCAATACGATTGCCTTGATCCAATCCTCGTTGTCGTAGGGCTCGCCCTCTGTGAAAGGTTCGGTGGGAGAAAGCACCCTCCAACCCCAGAGTAAGCCGGCTGGGATCACGGTGCTTCCCTTGGGAGATAAGGTCTCAATCGCGGAGATAACCTTTCCCTGAGTGTCGGTCAGCGGCGTGATGGCGGTGTCGGGACAGTTCCAATCAGGTCCCTCCGCGTAACTGTAACCGTGGTGCCCCGAGCCGGTACTGACTTTGGCGTTTTTGTATTTGCCAGTATAGCGCTGGCATTTGTCAGGGGTCCGGTTCCAGCTGTGGTTTTCACCACAGTCGCCATCATCGATATAGCTGTTGCTGTATGAAGAATAGCCGGCATGATCCGAGTCAGGCTCGTCGGGCGCGAAGTATGGCGCAAACAGCGATGCGGGCGTGCCCGTGCTCGGGGTCGCGTCGGTGAGCTCATAGCCGTCGCCCGCCCGCTCACGAACACAGCCGGACCATTTTTGGCCCCTCATGTCGTCGATGAGGTCGAAGACCTTCACTCCCTTCTTGAAGTCCTCATAGGCGACATCGGACTTCGCATTTTTGTCGATCCAGTCCGCGTCTTCATTGTCGGTACCGACATTCACAGCGGCAGCAAAAGGCACGACTGCAACTTTCAACGTGTCCGAGGTTGATTTATCATGAAAGAGGTTCTGCACCATCTTCTTGGCGGCGGCTTGCAAGGCATCCATCTTGCCGTTGGAGTCCATGGAGCCGGTCGTATCGAGAACGAGTGCGAGCTCGATGTTACGCTGCCTCTTGGTGACGACGGCGCTCGCGCCGACATCGAGGGAGTTGATGTTGGCGAGCTGCATGAACGTCGTGGGCACCGAGCCCGTCACGTTCACAAGGATGTCGTCGCCCTGGAAGCTCACGTTGAGCTTGCCCGCCGTGCCGAACGCGGCTCCCGAATAGTTGGCGTCGAAATATTGCTGAGCCTTGGTCTTGAGCTCGGCGTTTGAAAGGTCGGTCCAAGAACCGATGGCGAGCGCGGCCGCGTCGGCGGCGCTGCTCATACGCTCCCGGACAATGAGCGCGCGACCGTAGTCGACGGCCGCGCCGACACCGAGCAGGATGGGAATAATCGCAAGCCCGAACAGGATTGCGACGTTACCTCGCGCGTTCCGCGTAAAGCGCCGGACGCCCGGCCTCAGCGTTTTCAGCATGTGACACCTTCCGCCTGATGCCGGGCGGTCCGCCCTTTGGACCCGCAGCCAATCCCCGGCACCGGTAATCTAGGATCAAAAGCGCTTACGTTTCGTATCCCGGTTTATTCAAAATCGTCTCTACTTTAATTAGAATAGTATTACCTACACATTTACCCTATTTCGTTCCTACAACGCAGTATTTACGACCTGTTAAGCTAACTATCGCTATGCATCGTCCTATGGTGCAAGGCTCAGGGCAGGCAAACGACGCCGGACAACTGGCGCGCAGGCGCGGCGGCAGACGCCTCTTACGCCGATTTGGCAGTAACGCGTCGGGGGCCTCGGCGCTGGAATTCGCCATTGTGGCGACTCCTCTTCTCCTTCTCCTTCTCGGCGTCCTGCAAGTGGCGTTCGTCTTTTTCGCGAACTTCTCGTTGGAGAATGCGGTCGAGCGGGCCGCGCGGTTAATCCGCACCGGTCAAGCCCAGTCGTTCAATTCCTCGGCCTTCAAGAATGAGGTCTGCAAGGAGATCACTGCGCCACTCACTTGCTCGGGCCTTCAACTCGATGTCCGCAAGTACACCAGCTTTGGCAGTGCGGCGGCGGGCCTGACCCAACCCCTCGACTCGGACGGCAATATCAAGAATGACTTCTCATACGACCCCGGTGCACGCGGCGACGTGATGGTGGTCAGGGCGTTCTATCCGTTAGATATCGGCGCGCTGCTTCCGGAAGAGATCAGTTTGAGCAACATGGCGGACAACAACCGGGTGCTGATTGCAACGGCAGCCTTCCGCAACGAGCCGTTCTAGGGATGCAGGTCGGGTGAGGATGGGTTCTGACAAACTGGCTGGCGCGCTGCGGTGCATCGCTCGCCTAGCGCGCGACCGCCGTGGGGTCTCGGCGATCGAGTTCGCCATGATCGCGCCGGTGCTGATCCTGCTCTATGTCGGAACCGTGGAACTCGGAACGGCGCTGACCGTCTATCGGCGCACGTCTCAAGTGGCCGCCACGGCCGCGGATCTTACCGCCCAAGTGAAGACGGTGACGAAGTCCGATATCGCTGACATCGAGGCGGCCTCAAGCAGCATTCTAACGCCCTACTCCACGACTCCGCTCAAGATCGTGCTGTCGAGCATTGTCGCCGATCGAAACAATAATGGAAAGGTCGAGTGGAGCTGCGCTTCATCTGGCAGCGCGCGCTCCACGGGCTCGATTTACCCGGTGCCCACCGGGCTTACCGAGCCGGACAGCAGCGTGATCGTCGCCGAGGTGACTTACGCATATACCAGCCTGCTCGGCCTCACGAGCATCTTCGATCCCGGTTCCTTCAACATGACCCGCACGTTCTATTCGCGGCCCCGGCAAAGCACCAAGGTGGAGAAGACGGACCATGGTTGCTAATGCGCGGGCGCTTGCGCTTCTGTCGCATCAGATGAACATGCCTCCCCCGCCGGACTTGCCCACAGATCGTACTCGCTAGCCTCTTCCACGGTGACCATGAGCCGGTCACCGGGCGCGAGCGGCGTTGATGCTTCGACAAACACATTCCCGTCGATTTCCGGCGCGTCCCAATGGGACCTTGCGATGGCGCCCTCGTCGTCGACCGTATCGACCATGACCTCGATGGTCTTGCCGACACGCGCGGCGAGCACGTCGGCGCTGATCGCCTGCTGGTGCTCCATGAGTCGCGCGAAGCGCTCGGCCTTGAGCTCTTCCGGCACGTGACCGGGAAGCGCGTTTGCGGGCGCGCCCTCCACATTCTCGTATTTGAAGCAGCCGACACGCGGGAGCCGCGCCTCGGTCAGAAAATCGAGCTGCATGGTGAAGTCCCGCTCGGTCTCGCCGGGGAAGCCGACGATGAAGGTCGAGCGGATGGCGAGGTCCGGACATATCTCTCGCCAGCGCGCGATACGCTCAAGCGTCCGCTCCTGATGGGCAGGGCGGCGCATGGCTTTCAGAACAGTGGGGCTCGCATGCTGGAAGGGGATGTCGAGATAAGGCAGCACTTTGCCTTCGGCCATCAACGGCAACACCCGATCCACGTGCGGATAGGGATAGACATAGTGGAGACGTACCCAAACGCCCAAACTCCCGAGCGCCGCGGCGAGATCGGCGAAGCGGGTCTCGTAGGTTACGTCCCGCCAATCGCTCTTGGCGTAGCCGAGGTCGAGCCCGTAGGCGCTCGTATCCTGGGAGATGACGAGGAGCTCCTGCACGCCGGCGGCGACGAGGCGCTCGGCCTCGAGCATAACATCGCTCAACGGCCGGCTTTGAAGGGGCCCGCGCAAGCCCGGGATGATGCAGAAGCTGCATGCGTGATTGCAGCCTTCGGAGATTTTCAGATACGCGTAATGGCGCGGCGTGAGGCGGATGCCTTGCGGCGGCACGAGATCGACAAACGGATCGTGGAGCCGAGGCACGGCCTCATGCACCGCCTCGACCACGGCCTCGTATTGATGCGGCCCGGTAACAGCGAGCACGTCGGGGTATTGCGCGCGGATCCGGTCGGCCTCCACGCCGAGACAGCCGGTGACAATGACGCGACCGTTCTCGGCAAGCGCCTCGCCGATGGCTTGCAGCGATTCCTCCTTGGCGCTGTTGAGGAAACCGCAGGTGTTCACCACGACCGCGTCAGCGCCGGCGTAGTCGGGCGAGAGCGCGTAGCCTTCGGCGCGAAGCCGGGTGATGATGCGCTCGGAATCGACCAGTGCCTTGGGGCAACCGAGGCTGATCAGGCCGATTCTCGGCGCGGCGGTCGCCTTGCTTTTTCCGGGCTTCGTCGCTCTTGGCGGGGATGGCGGCATCGCGCGCACTTATAGTCAGAGCGGGTCGCCTGGCAAGCGCGTTGCCAGGGGCTCCGATTGCCGGTTAGGTGCGGACCATCAATTCGCCACGCGGGTCTGGTGAACAGGGCCGCGATCCGTGTGAGGGAGGGACTCTTGGCTAAACTGGCGGCGATTAGGCTGGCACTTGCCGTCCTCCTCGGCCTTGCCGCCGCGAGTGCGGCTCAGGCAGGCAGCTCGAACGCGGTCGAGAAGGGGAAATCCAAGGCCGCGCCTGCCTCTCCTGCCGCCGCCCCGGCAACTCAAGGTGCCCCGCCCGAGGCCATGGCGAAGGTCGAGGGAAGCTTCGGCAACTGGACGCTGCTCTGCGGCAAGGAGGATCAGAGTGAGCGCTGCTCGCTCGTCATGCCGCTGGTGGAGAAAGAGTTGCAGAAGCTCGTGTTCAGGGTGATCGTGACCCCCGGACCGGAAAACCGTCTGGTCTTGCGCGTGGACACCCCGACCGGTATCGCGCTTCCGCGCGGCCTCGAATTCTCCCCCGACACCAAGAAGATCTACCGGATGGCGTTCCAGACCTGCCTGCCCATGGGCTGCAAGGCGCTGCTCCTTGTGCCCGACGACCTCAAGAAGGATATCCTCGCCTCGAAGCAAGGCGCCATCACGGTCTATGCGCTGAACGGCAAGGCCGTCCGGACGGTCACGACGTTTACGGGATTTGCCGAGGGGCTGGCCGCGCTCGACAAGCATCTCGCTGGTCAGTAATCGCGCTCGCTTCTCAGCGCAGGATCTCTTTCAGAGCGGGGTCCATCGCCTCGTCCGCGTCGCTCTCCGTGGGCTCGCCGGCTTGCGGCCCCGATGGAGCCTGCGGCGGTGGCGCGCGGCGCTGCTCGGGCGCGGGCTTGTCGCCGCGGCCGATCTGCACGTTGCCGAGGAAGCGGCCGATCGCCTCGCCGACCGGCTTACCTTTGAACTTCTTCTGGAGCGCCTCGCCGATCTTGTTCACAGTCTTGGACGCGCTTTCAGGATCGGCAAAGACGCTGCCGATCTGAGGCCTGATCTGCGGGGCATCCAGCGGGCCTTCGATGCGCACCGGCACCGTCAAACCGGCGAGCGCGTTGGCGCCTCCCTTGCCCTTGGGGTCATTGACGATCTCCGGACGCGTCATGATGTCGAGAGTGCTACGCGTCAGGTCGACGGTGCCGTCCGCCATCACCTTCAGCAAGGGGCTCACCATCTTCAGATTGTGTGTCTCGGCAATGCCGTCGGAGATGGTGAAGCTGCCCCCGAGATCGCTGAACGCCGTCTTGGCATCCGGGCCCTGGCGCAGGTCGAAGTCGCCTTGCCCGAGGGCGCTGATGAAGGCGGTGATGTCGATGCCTTTGATGGAGCCGTCGCTGACCACGACACTGCCTTGGCCGTGCAGTGAGGATTTGATCGCGTCGGCATCCTCGCCTTCGCCACTGATGTTGAGGGTCAGCTTGGTGCGGCCGGCGATCATGTCGAACTGGGCGGCGTCGCTGAGAAGGGGCCTGGCTTGGACACCGTCGAAGCGGAAGTCGCCGGTGAAGGACGGTACAGGTTTTGAGGCGTCAATCATCAGCGTGCCGCTGCCGTGGCCGTCATAGAGTTCCATGCCGCCGAGCGTGGCGTGCGTCACACCGTTGCGGAAGGTGACACCGAGCGAGCTCGGGCCGATGTCGAGATGACCGACGCGGGTCTGACGCACATTGAGATTGACGTCGGCATCGACGGCGGCGCCCCGGTACGCGCGTGCGGTTTCAGGCGCCGGCGCTTCCGGCTTCGGCGCCGGGGTGACCTCAGCCGTCACCACCTTTTGCGGGGGTGGCGTGACTTTCTTCTCGACCTCGGGCGCCACGGGCTTGGCGAACCAATCCTTCGCGCCCTCGGACGGCTGCGATCACAGGCTTTGCTTCAGGGGCGGCGGCCCCTCTTCTTCGTCTTGGCCTTGGCGAGGAATGGGTTGAGGTCGAGGCGCTCGAGCGCGAGAGCCGCACGCACATGGGGCCGGGGGCCCTTCAGCGAGACGACGGCCTGACCCTCGCCGCTCGCATGCTCCAACGCAAAACGCGCATGGCTCAACGTGATTTCGCCTTCGGTCCACGACACGTCGCTTGCCAGCTCGCCGTCACCGATGGCACTCGACACGTCCGGTGCCTCGCGCATCCAGGCAAGCACGGAGGGGATCGAACTGGCCTTGGCCGAGAGCTTGCCCTGGCCAGAGAGATGCGGCGCGGTGGCAAGGGTGCCATCGAACCGCGCGGAGATCGCGTAGGTATCGAGAGCGAGCTGGAGTTGCGCCGGGCGCTTCGCCCGGAGATCGGCGGGGGTCTTCACCTCGAAGCTGAAATCGACGGTTTGATTCTTCCAATCGAGCTTGCCGTGGCCCACCAGCGGGTCGGTGACCGCCGGCAGGCTCAGCTGCGCGTTGATGTGCTCGACGCGCTTCTCTGAGCCGGCATCCTCGCCCTCATATATAATGACGACCGTACCGTCCTTGACGCGCACATCCTTGAGGTGGACGTCGCGGCGCATTTTAGGCTCGCCGCCCATCTCCGCCTTGGCAAAACGAATCTTCTTCGGTTTCTCGCCCGCGCCGCCCCAGCGCAAGGACCGCGTCTCGTCGCCGAGGCGAACGGTGAACACGGGGCGCACCAAAACCACACGCTCGGCGTCAACCCGGCGGCTGAACAGGTCGCTGAAATTGAGATCGAGCGTGAGCTTCGCCACCGAGAGATCGGTGGTGCCGGCCTTAGCATCGGGGTCGGTGATCTTTGCGTCGGTGATGACCACGTGTGGTCCAGGGGTGAACAGCAACACGGTCGAGCCGTTCACGGTCAGGTCGCGCCCGGTCTGCTCCTTGATGCGGGCAGCGACGCGCGCCTGCAGCCAGTCGGCCGAGATGATGAGATTGACGGCGACGAGCAGGACGGCGAGGACGCCGACGACGCTTCCGCCGATGATCAGGATGCGCTTCCACGGTCCGCGCATCCACGGCCCGCGCATCCATGGCCCGCGCATCCATGCCCCCTGTGTCCAGGACCCACGCATAAGCCCGCCAAGCGTGGTGCGCGGCGGCGCCTCGGGCTGCTGCGGAACGCGGGACGGCAGCTGCGGCGTATGAGGGCTCTGGCTATGCATTGGGGTTCCGGACGAGGGGCCAAGCTAGCCCGATAATTAAGGTGAGAATAGGAATTTGGCGCCCGCCCGTCAGCCCCGGGTGCGGCGGATTGGCTCGCTTTTCTAGCGCACCAGTATGGCGTGATTGTCCCAGTGATAACGGGACGATTGGCGCGATAGCGTGCCGTCCGCTTCGCCGGTGGCGAGCCAGCCTTCGCCGCTCGTGAGGAGGAAGCTCGCGCTGTGATGGGTGGGGGCAAGCCCGCATCCATCGCCGAGTTCGCACGTGCCGAGGAAGCGCCGCGCGGCGACATCCCAATAGGTGATGAGCCCGCCTCTCGGCGCTGACGCGGCGACGATGCCGCCAGCGGCGTCGGCGGTCACCGAACCGATATAATTGTGCAACGCGGTTTGCGTCGTGCTTGGCGTCTGCGCGACGACCGGCTGCTCGCCACGGCGGTGAAAGCCGATCAGAGGCGGCGTGTCCTCATCCGCCCCATGATACTGGCAGCCGAACACCACCGTGTCGTTCTGCGCGACAGCGAGATGGCGGATCGAAAGCTGGTGCAGATCCCGCGCAAGCTTGTGCTCCTCCAAGAGGTCGCCCGTCTCGAGGTCCGCATAGACGAGCGAGGGCTGCATGGTGTTGAGGTTCAGCTCGTCGCGATAGCTGTCGGGATGGGTGAGGATGCCGCCATTGGCGATGACCAAGGTGCGGCCGTCTGAGAGGAGCGCGAGGTCGTGGGGGCCGACGCCATATCCGTCGAGCTCGCCGATCTGCTTGTAGCCGCCGGTGGCGTCGCGCACGCCGATAACGCCGCGGCCATGGTCGTAGTCGTTCTCGGTGGTGTAGAGCAGCCGCCCGTCGGCAGAGAACACGCCGTGCCCGAAGAAATGCCGGTCGGGCTTCGACTCGAACCAGATCGCCGGCCGCTTATCCAGCGGTACGGCAACGCCGAAGCGGCCGGGACGCCGGGCGAAGGCCACCCACTCGCTGCCCCCGGGCCGGAGCGCGACGTCGTGGCCGCGGGCCGGTAGCTCGACGGCGCGCAAGTCACCGCGCTCGAGATCGAACAGCGCGGCCGAGTAAATGCCGCGATCGTCCATGCGCGCCGCGGCAAAGCGTCTCTGGCTTGAAAGCGGCGGCGACGGATTTCGGCACAGCGAGCGCGGCCGCGGTTCCGGCGAGACCTGCAAGGAACACGCGGCGATCGAGCTGCATGATCAATCTCCATCCAAAGCGTTGAAGCCGAAGCTCAGGCCGGCGCCGCGCGCGATCATGCTGGAGGCGGTTTCCCGCGCGCTCTTCAAGGCAACCCGCAACGCTTCGAGCTTGTTGCGCTCTGCCTGATCCTCGACGACCTCGACGATCGGCTGGTCGACGGCACTCAGGACTTTGATGACACGATCGAGGTCGAACAGAATCGAGTCCTCGACGCCGGGCGACTCTTCGGCGACCACCTCGGCGAAGCCGCCCTTGGCGAAGAGCGCCCGCGCGCCTTCGAGATTGCCGACCATGTTGGGGAAGGTGAGGCCGCTCCGCCAGAAGGCGGCCAACTTCGGCCGCGCGGTCTCCGGCGAGGTGCCGAGCGGCTTGCCGAGCTTCTGATCGCGTACGAGCTCAATGCCCGAGGTGAAGGCCTTGAACAGCTCCAACGTGACATCCTTGGGCGCGTGATAAAGCGGATCGTCGGGGCTGGGGCTTAGGAAGGTCTTGGTGAAGTCGGCGCCTTCGCGCCAACCTTCGGTGACGGCGTGTGCAATACGGTCGATATTGGTGGCGACGCTCGCGGCAAAGCTGCAGCGAAAGCCGATCTCGGGCTCGGCGTGGCTAAGCGCGTCGGCGCCGTCGCCGTAGAGAAGATATTCGAGGGCCGGCAAACCTTGCAGCGCCACGCTCTTGTCGGCGAGCGTATCGGCGAGGATCACCGACTCGTCCTTATCGGCGAGAGCGCGCTGGACTTGCCGCAAGCCGATGCCTTTGCGGTCCGGCCAATAGAACAGGCGATCGTAGCGGCGCTTTCTGTTCACCGGCCCGAAGCGGAAAATCTCGACCTGGCTCCATCTCTTCACGGTCTCGGCGAAGGCCTTCTTGGCCGCATCGAGAGCTTCCGGCGATGGCTCGTTGCACAGTGCCTGGACCCTGCCGTCGAGCGCGGTAGTGGTGTCGGCAAAGGCCGCATAGCCGGGCCGGATGACGTTGGTCAGTGCGGCTTCAGCGATCGCACTGTGATCGGCCTCGGCCTGGGCGGAAGGCGCCCCCCAGACGAATGTGAGGGCGAGCACGAGCCAGACGGAGCGGAGAACGGTCACAGAGACCTCAAAGGGAGTTGACGAAGGCGAGGAGGCGGTCGCGGTCCTCTTTCGGAAGATTGGCGAAGGCATCGCGGGCCTTTTGCGCCTCACCCCCGTGCCAAAGGATCGCCTCGGTGAGATTGCGGGCGCGGCCGTCATGCAGGAACAGCGTATGGCCGCTCACGGTCTCGGTAAGACCGATACCCCAGAGCGGCGCCGTGCGCCACTCCGTGCCGCTTGCCTCCCCATCGGGGCGATTGTCGGCAAGCCCCTCGCCCATGTCGTGGAGCAGCATGTCGGTATACGGGTAGATCAGCTGGTGCGACAGGTGCGGATTGTCGGGCGCCTCGCCGGTCATGAATTTGGGCTGGTGGCAGCTCACGCAACCGATCTTGTAGAACAGCGCCTTGCCCTCCAAGACCTCAGGATCGTCCGGGTTGCGCCGCTTCGGCACGGCGAGGTTCCCCGAGTAAAAAGTCACGAGCTTGAACAGCTCGTCGCCGACCTCGACGTTCTGATATTGCGGCGAGTTGCCGGACGGCGCGTCGAGACACGCTTGCTGCTTATCGGTGCAGTCGCCGGAACCGCCCGGGCGAAGCGTGGTGGAGAGGCCGATGTCGCCGGAAAAGGCCGCCGCCGCCTGATCGGCGATGGTGGGCACGCTCGCCTTCCAGCCGTAGCGGCCGAGCATCTCCTTATTGTACTTCTTCGACCAGGCATGGTTCGGTTTGCCGGAAATGCCGTCGCCGTCAGCATCGTCAGGATCGGCATGGGCGAGGACCTGCTCCTCGGGCACGGCGTCGAGCAGGCCGAGCCCGATCATCTGCGGCGCGACGCGCGGGGAGATCATGATGCCGGGGCTCATGGGGCCGTAGGCGAGATCGACGATCTCATATTTCGGCGCGCGCAAGCTCACGGTCTCACCACCGGCAAGCGTGACGGGCTTCTCTTCGTAGTCGATCTTGGCTTTGCCTTCGGCCTCGAACCCTTGAATGGCGAAGTCCTGAAGCTGCCCGCCATACACAGGATCGGGAATGGAGTTCGCCTTGTGGGCGGCGAGCATGGCTTTGTCGGCGTCCGTCTTTGGCGGCACCGAGAGCCGGATCAGCATGGAGCCTGTGTCGTCGGGCACGTCCGAGGAGAGCGGCGGGTGGCCGCGGCCGTCCTTCAAGTGACAATTCTGGCAGCCACGCGAATTGAACAGCGGGCCGAGCCCGTCGGAGGCGTCCGTTGACGACGGCGCGGAGACCCAGTGCCTGCGGAAAATGGCGTTGCCGATCTTGAAGTTGAGCTCGCGCCGGAAGCCCATATTGCCGGAGGACAGCGAAAAGGCGTTAGCGGTGTCGGTGGAGCCGCGCGAGGTGGCCCCGCCGCCGGGCTTATCCTCGCCTTGCTCGAGCTTGGAGAAGTCCGTCGTCGGCGCGAGCAAGCTTTCGAGACCTGCATCCTTGTCCGTGGCGTAGCTCGCCCAGGCGCCGACAAGAAGCGGCAAAGCCGCCCCAACAGCGATGGCACCGCCAAGCCAGGCGCGAGAAGCCTGCCTTGACGGCGCTTGTTGGGACAACCCTATGTCTTGGTTCGATTTTGTACTCGGTCTTTGCACTTGTCTTGCGTCAGAAGCTAATTGTGGTGCGCGCCCCTAAAACCATCGCATCTTTGATGGCCCGCGTGCCCGTGTCATCGGGCACATGGCCGCCGGGGTTCCAGATGTATTGGAAATCGGGCTGCAACGTCCAGCCGGGCACGATTTCCGCCGTGTAGCTGACCTCCATCAGGACTTCGTGGCTGCGAATGATGGAGAGACCCGAATCCCTGTCGAAGGCGGAGGCATCGTCCGAGATGCCCGTATAGGCGACGCCGACCCCGAAGACATCATCCGGGCGGCTTGAGAACGGTCCCGCGAAGACGATTCCGCTATCGAAATATGCATCGATCTGATTGCGGTCCGATGGGCTGCCGATCACGCGGGCGAAGGCGGAGACTGTTCTCTCGTCATTCCCGCCGGGAAGCGAAAAGAGCACCTGATCGATGATCCCGTAAATTCCGTAAGTGCCGTCATGCTGCCGTGGAGCGAGGCCGGTGATCGCCAGCAAGCCCCCGTTCACGTCGAAGCGTTGATCATCGAACTTGCCGAAGTCGTACCAGCCGCCGATCTTGATGATGCCCGGCCTAGCTCCATTCTGATTATAGGAATAGTCGGTTTCGCCGAGCAGCAAAGGTGGGTCGTCAACGCGGAACTCGAGACCGTGCTTGTTGCACTGGCCTGGATCGAGATCCTCGGCGCAATCGCCGATTGGGTTGTCGTCGTAGACGGCCGTCATGAGCTTGAGGCTGTCATTCGGCGTCACGGTCACGAGGACGCCCGGTGACGCAAAGGGATAGATCGGGCCGCCAAAGGGGAGGTTGTCGGAGCTCAGCGTCGTCCAACCGAAAGTCGAGTCAATGAACGCGCCGGCGCTGTCGGCGAACATGAACTCGGTATCGGCCGCCAATAGGCCTAAACGAACCGAAAGCTTTTGTTGAAAGAGGCTCTGCTCGAACCAGAACTCATCCAACCGGGTCGAGGGAAAGGCCTCGATGTTACTCGCGGCAGCAAGGCTAAAAAGATTTTCGGCGCTGATGCTGGTGCCGTGGATCTGGAACATGTTGGTGTGAAAGCAAAGCCCCTTCCAACCGATCATCTGCTCCATGTCGGCGTCCACATGCACATCAAGGAGGCCGTCATAATGCGTGCTTTGCTCGACACCGCCTGATGGGTTGCCGAGCACCTCACCGATATAATTGCCGCTGATAGCGATGCCGTTCGGCGCGAGAGCAGGGCGCAAGCCGCCCAAGGTTTCCACTCTTGGCCAGAGGCTTGAGAGCGCCGAGCCTTCCGGTACGCCGTCCCAGTGTTCGCTCTGCGGTTCGCCGTGTGCGCTCTGAGGTTCTATGAACCCGCACGCCGCGCTTGCGGCGCTGGGGACCGCTAAGAGCGACACGACAAGAATTGAGGCCGCTCCGGCTGCCTTGACGGCTTTCGACCAGAGTCGGCGTGCCGAGGATAGTAATCGTCCTGTTAGGTCGCTTTGCGCGATCCACGTCTTCATCTTCTCTCAGCCCCCCAAGGCGGTGTTATGTTATAACGTATTGAACCGCCCAGCTTGCGTCAACTCAGGTCTCAACCTCCCTCGCTCACCTTTGCAGATGCATCGAGACTATCCGATCCCTCGAACTCGATGGACTTGAGGTCCAGCACGGCGACGGCGCGCTCGATCGCCTTGGTCTGCGCGAGCAGCGCGTCGACAACGTTCTGGACCACCTTGTTGCCCGCCGCGTTGCCCTCGCCGATCATCTGATCGTAGGACTCGGTGGTGAGCGCGCGGAGATAGAGCGTGTTCATGGCGTCCATCGTGGCGTCGAGCTTGGCGCGCACGTCGGCATCGACTTCGGGCGCCTTGGCCTTGACGAGATCCGACACGCTCGGCCCGCCGACATACGTCCCGTCTGCGCGGCGGTAACGGCCGAGATAGACATTGCGAATGCCGAGCGCGTCGAAGAAGTGCGAGGCGTGCGTGTTGTCCGAGAAGCAATCGTGCTCCTCCTCGGGATCGTGGATCATGAGACCGAGCTTGATGCGCTCGCCGGCAAGCTCGCCGTAGGACAGGCTGCCGAGACCGGTCATGAGGGCGGTGAGGCCCGCTTCGTCGCTGCCGTCCTTGATGACCTTGCGCGCGTCGCCGCCGGGCGCCCACTGCTTCGCCATCCAGGCGAGATCGTCGACGAGGAGATCGGTGGCGGTGCTGAGATAGGCGGCGCGCCGGTCGCAATTGCCGTGGGTGCAGTTCTTCAGATCGTAATCGGTGGCAGGCCTATTTCCGGGCCCTGGCCCGGTGCCGTTCAGGTCCTGGCCCCACAACAGAAACTCGATGGCATGGTAGCCGGTGGCGACATTCGCCTCCACGCCGCCCGCCTCTTGCAGATCGTCGGCGAGGAGTTCCTTGGTGATCTTCGAGGTATCAAGCTTCTTGCCGCCGATGGTCAACGAGACATTCTTGATGACGTTGGCGGCGTAAAGCTCGTTCTCGGGTGATTCGGTGCCGTAGACCTCGGCAACATAGTCAATCAGGCCTTCGTCGAGCGGCCACGAATTTACGCGGCCCTCCCAATCGTCGACGATGGCGTTACCGAAGCGAAACGCCTCGGTCTGCATGTAAGGCATGCGCGCGGCAATCCAGGCGGCGCGGGCGCCACGCAAATTCGCCTCGGTCGGCTCGGCGATGAGCGCGTCAACCGCGAGCTTCAGGGTCTTGGCGGTGTCGCGGGAATCCTCATATCCGGCTTGTGCGATATCCGCATAGGTCTTCAGCACATCCTTGGCGCTGTCGGCCGCAGCGGGGCTCAAACAAAAGCCGAGCGCCAGGGCGGCGGCCGGCACGGCAGTCAGCGATCCTCGAAACATCTGCATCCCTTTGTCGTCGCTGGGTCTCGCGCTTCCCCCACGAGCCCTCGTCCCCCGTATCCACCAAGAGGCGGAAGAATGCGGCGGCCCGCGGGCCGGGACCTTTGGGCCGCCGCAAGGTTGAGATGAGGAAGCGTCCAGGCTCGGGCTCAGACGCTCCAAGACATTCGGGCTGGGCGGCCGAACGTCTTGTCAAAACCGTAGCGCAGCGCCTAACATGCACATAGTGAACTCTTTTCAGACGAATTGTTGAATATCATGCATCTTAAAGAGGTCGACGCCAATCTTCTCGTGACGCTGGACGCGCTCCTGGTGGACGCGAGCGTCACCCGGGCGGCCGAAAGGCTGGGGCGGAGCGCCTCGGCGATCAGCCACGCATTGGCCAAACTCCGCGAAATTTTCGCCGACGAGCTGTTCGTGCGGGCGGGCCAGCGGCTGGTGCCGACGGCCAAGGCGCTGGAGCTTGCGCCCACGGTTCACGTCATCCTCGCCGGTATGGAAAGCCTGCTCCGCCCGAGCAAACCGTTCGATCCCTCGCTTTCCGTGCGCGAGTTTGCCGCAGCATCCAGCGAGGCGGGCGAGCTGATCCTGGTGGAGCCGTTGCGGCAACGGCTCCAGTCGCTTGCGCCCAGCGTGCACGTCAACTGGACGCCGTCGCATCGCGAGGAGACCATCGACGCGCTGCGCAATGCCCGCAGCCATTTCGTCATCGATATCGAAGGGGCGGCGATCGAGGCTCCCGACGTCCGGGTGGCCAAGCTGTTCGACGACACGCTCACCACGGTGGCGCGGCCGGGCCATCCCTTCGCCGCGCGGAAGCCGAGACCTGCGGATTTCGCCGCCGCCGACCATGTGGCGGTGAACACGCTGCCGACGCTCGAACTGATGGACGGGGCGCTATCGAAGGAGAGACTGTCCTGCAACGTCTCATCCCATGTGTCCTCGGCGCTGGTCGGTGTGCTCGTGGTCCTGAACAGCGACGCGCTCCTGACCCTCCCCGCCTCGCTCGCCGCGATCCTCGAGAAGCAATTCGGGCTTGCGCGCATCGCCCAGCCGGTTGGCCCGATCGCCTTCCCGCTCACGGCTCCTATGGCATTCGAGCTATGACCGGGACGAGTGCCATCAATGGGTGCGCGGGCGAACTCGCCAAAATCGCCCAGGAGATCGCTCGGCAGCGCCGCTTAAGGTGAGCGAGGCTTCACCAAGGCCAGAGCGACCCCCTGGTTTCCGTCACGGCGCTCCATTAGATTAGGGGCCATCGCCCGCCTAGCTGCCGAGGGCAGGGCGTTCGGAGGACGTCCATGTTGACCTGGTTCCGCGCTGGCCTCGTTGCCGCGCTGTTCGTATTCGTCTCCACCCCAGCTCCCGCCGCCGACAAGACTTTCCAAGACGACGCTCTCGACGACGCTGCCATCACCCTTGCGGCCGACCTCAAGGACGAATCCGGCACCGTCGAGCTGCCCGTCATCAAATTGAAGGCGGAGGCCGCCACCAAGCTCCGAGCGCAGGATCTCGGAGGCGCAGCCTTCCTCTATGGGCAGATCGTCACCGTCGCGCCCGACGACTCCGCCGCCTGGCGCCGGCTCGCCGAAATCTGGCTCGCCATACCGCCGGACGAGAACGACGACGGCAGCACCCGCTACGACAATGCGCGGACCGCGGCCTATATCGCCTATCAAAAAGCGAAATCGCCCAAAGACGAGGCCGCGGCGCTATCGACCTTCGCCACCGCCGCCGGCAAGCGGGACGACTGGCGCCCGGCGCTGAATGCGCTCAGGCTTGCGCTCAAGCTCGCGCCCAATCCCGGCTTGCAAACGACCTACGACCAGCTGCGCGAGAAATACGGTTTCCGCGTCACCAATTTCAGCGTCGATTCCGACGCCGCTTCCCCGCGTGCCTGTTTCCAGTTCAGCGATTCGCTGGTGAAGCGGGCAGACTTCTCGCCGTATGTCTCGGTTGCGGGCGAGGACAAGCCGGCGCTCTCCGTCGACGATCAGCAAATCTGCGTCGAAGGGCTGAAGCACGGCGAGACCTACGACATCACCTTGCGCCAGGGCCTGCCGTCGGCGGTGGACGAGGACCTGCTGAAGAACGCCGACTTCACGATCTATGTGCGTGACCGCAGTCCATCGGTGCGGCTCGCGGGCAAGGCCTATGTGCTGCCGAGTACCGGCCAACAGGGCATCCCGCTCGTCACTGTAAACACCGGCGCGGTGAAGGTGACGATCTACCGGATCGGCGACCGCAGCCTGCTCGACAACGTTCTCGGCTACGACTTCGAGCGCAATCTCTATCAGTACACGCTCGAAGACATCGCCGATCAGAAGGGCGAGACGGTATGGACCGGCGAGCTCAAGGTCGAGAAGGAGCTCAACAAAGAGATCACCACGGCCTTCCCTATCGGTGAGGCGGTGCCGAAGATGCAGCCCGGCGTCTATCTGCTCGCCGCCCAGCCCGCCGACGTGCCGGGCGACGAGTACGGCGAGCGCACCACGCAGTGGTTCATCGTGTCCGATTACGGACTGACCGCCTATTCCGGGACCGACGGCATTCATGCCTTCGTCAACTCGCTCGCGTCAACGGCGCCGCTTTCCGGACGTCGAGGTCCGGCTGATCGCGCGCAACAACGACGTGCTCGCCACGGCGACCACGGATGCTAAGGGCGCCGCCACGTTCGCAGCCGGTCTCGCCAGGGGCGAAGGCGGACTGTCGCCGGCGATGCTCGTCGCCTCCGGCGAAGGCGGCGACTACGCGTTCCTCGACCTCAAGCAATCGGCCTTCGATCTCACGGACCGTGGCGTTGCGGGGCGCGAGCCGCCGAAGGGACTCGATGCGTTCGTGTTCACCGAGCGCGGCGTCTACCGCACCGGCGAGACCGTTCACGTCACCACGCTGTTGCGGGACGCGGCCGGCGTAGCCGTCCCCAACGTGAATCTGACCCTCGTGGTCGAGCGCCCGGACGGAATCGAGTACCGCCGCGACGTGGTGCCTGACGAGGGGATTGGCGGCCGCGCTCTCGATGTGCCGATCATCGGATCGGCGCCGACCGGCACGTACCGGGTTCAGGTCTATTCCGACCCGAAGGGATCTGCCATCGGCGATACGAGCTTCCTGGTCGAGGATTATGTGCCGGAGCGGCTCGAGTTCGATCTCGCCACGGATGCGAAAAGCCTGTCGCCGGAAGCGCCGCCGGAGATCACGCTCGACGGCCGCTTCCTCTACGGCGCGCCGGCCTCCGGCCTTCCGCTCGACGGCTCCTTGAAGATCGCCGCGGCCGAAGAGCGGCCCGGCTTCCCCGGTTACGTGTTCGGGCTAAACGCTCAGGATGCTCCCGGCGGATTCTTCGAACCTCAGGTCGTTCACGCTGGAGGATTTGCCGGAGACGGATGACGACGGGCAAGCCGAATTCGACGTCGAGCTCGACAGCGTGCCTGAAGCCACACAGCCGCTCGAGGCCACGATCACCATTCAGCTCGCCGAGCCCGGCGGCCGGGCGATCGAGCACAGCCTGACGCTGCCGATCACGCCGACGGCGAACATGATCGGCGTGAAGCCGCTGTTCAAAGGCTCGAGCCTCGGCGATCAGGACACCGCCAAGTTCGACGTTGTCATGGCCGCACCCGACGGCAAAGAGATCGAGGCGAAGGGGCTCAAATGGCAGCTGCTGCAGATCGAGTCCAAGTACCAATGGTACCGCGCCTACGGCCAGTGGCAGTACGAGCCGGTGAAGATCACGCGGCGCGTGGCGAACGGCACGATCGATGCCGCGCCGGGTCAGCCGGGGCATATCGAAGTGCCGGTGACCTGGGGCCGTTACCGGCTCGAAGTGGAGACCTCCGACCCGCAAGGGCCGCTCACCACCTATGGCTTCGACTCCGGCTGGTACGCCGAGGCGAGCGCCGACACGCCGGACCTGTTGGAGATCGCACTCGACAAGCCCGCCTATAAGGCCGGCGACACCATGACGGTCGCCGTCACCGCGCGCAGCGCCGGCACGGTCACGCTGTCGGTGATCGGCGACCGGCTGATCACCCAGACCACGACCGATGTTGAGCCGGGTCTGGTCAAGCTGCCGCTCACGGTGGGCGATGATTGGGGCACCGGGGCCTATGTGCTCGCCACGCTGAGGCGGCCGCTCGACGTGGCCGAGAAGCGCATGCCGGGCCGGGCCATCGGCGTGCAGTGGTTCAGCGTCGACAAGGCGGAGCACACGATCGACGTTTCCCTCGACCTGCCCGAATTGATCCGGCCCGAGACGACGCTCCGCGTGCCGGTGAAGCTCGCAAACCTCGCCGGCGAGCAGGCACGCATCGTCGTCTCCGCGGTCGATGTCGGCATCCTCAACCTCACGGGTTACAAGCCGCCGGCGCCGGACGCGTACTATCTCGGCCAGCGAAAGCTCTCCTCCGAGATCCGCGACCTGTACGGCCAGCTCATCGACGGCATGCAAGGCACGCGTGGGCAAATCCGCACCGGCGGCGACGAAGGCGCCGGCGAGCTGCAAGGCAACCCGCCGACCCAGCCGCCCTTGGCGCTCTATTCCGGCATCGTCACGGTCGGCCCTGACGGCACGGCGGAGGTCGAATTCCCGATTCCCGCCTTCACCGGCACTGTGAAGGTCATGGCCGTGGCCTGGAGCAAGGACAAGGTCGGGCACGGCTCGGGCGACGTCGTCGTGCGCGATCCCGTCGTGGTCACCGCCACGCTGCCGCGCTTCCTGCTCACCGGCGACAAGTCCACGCTCCGGCTCGACCTCGACAACGTCGAGGGCGAGACGGGCACGTACAAGATCGCCGTGTCGACCACGGGGCCGCTCAGCGTCGAAGGCGCCGACCGGTCGATCAAGCTCGACGCCAAGAAGCGCGGCGCGGTCACCCTGCCGATCTCCGCGCTCGGCGTCGGCGAAGGGGCGGTCGACGTCGCGGTTACCGGCCCAGGCGATTTCTCGGTGGCGCGGCGCTACGTGCTGACGGTCGATCCGGCGACGCAGATTCTGGCGCGCCGTACGGTCAAGCCGCTCGAGCCGGGCAAGAGCATCACCCTGAGCAATGACGTGTTCGCCGACCTCGTGCCGGGCACGGGCAGCGTCGCGCTGTCGGTGACGCCGTCCGCGGCGCTCGACGTGGCGAGCCTCATCGCCGCGCTCGACCGCTATCCGCTCGGCTGCACCGAGCAGATCGTGAGCCGCGCCTTGCCGCTCCTCTATGTGAACGAGATGGCGGCCCAGTTGAAGCTCGCCGCCGACAACAATGTGGATGAGCGCATCACCAAGGCGATCGAGACGGTGCTGGCGCGCCAAGGCTACGAAGGCGCGTTCGGCCTATGGGCGCCGGGCGGTGGCGATGCCTGGCTCGACGCCTACGTGACCGACTTCCTGACGCGCGCGCGGGCCGCCGGCCATGCCGTGCCTGACGAGCGCTTCAAGCTCGCGCTCAACCGCTTGCGGAACTATGTGAGCACGGCACCCGACGTCTCCACCGACGGCGGGCTGGCGCTGTCCTATGCGCTGTACGTGCTCGCCCGGAACGGCATGGCGCCGGTTGGCGACCTCCGCTACATCGCCGACGTCAAGCTGAGCCAGCTCGGCACGCCGAGCGCGCAAGCCGAGATCGGTGCGGCGCTCGCCATGCTCGGCGACAAGGTCCGCGCCGAGAAGGCGTTCCGCGCCGCAGCTGGCGCTCTGCCTGATGAGGTTGAGCTCAAAGGCGGCCGCGTCGATTTCGGCTCGCCCTTGCGCGATGCCGCTGCCGTGGTCACGCTCGCGGCCGAAGGCGATGCGCCGAAAGTGATCTTGGTCAACGCCACCAAGCAGATCGGCATCGCGCGCGAGCGCGTGACCTACACCTCGACGCAAGACGACGCCTGGCTCGTGCTCGCGGCGCGCGCGCTCGGCAAGCAGAATGTGAGCCTCACCGTCGAGGAAGGAAGCGGCGGCGAAGGCGGCCAGGAAGGCCCGCTCTACCGCACCTTCAGCGAGGAGGATCTCGGCATCAACCCGCTGACGGTGACCAATGCCGGCGACACGCCGCTCGAAGCCGTCATCTCGGTGAGCGGGGCGCCGACAAGTCCTGAGCCCGCCGCCGACCATGGCCTCGCGCTCGAGCGCAGCTACTACACGCTCGAGGGCGATGAGGTGGACATCACCACGGCCAAGCAGAACGAGCGCTTCGTGGTGGTGCTGACCGTCACCGAGCCGCAGCCGCAATTCGCCCGCGTGGCGCTCACCGACTACGTGCCGGCAGGCTTCGAGATCGACAACCCGCATCTCGTCTCCTCGGCCGACACCGGCGGGCTCTCGTGGATCACGCATGCGGCGGACCCGGTCTACACGGCGTTCCGCGACGACCGGTTCGTGGCGGCGTTCGACCGCCGGTCCGATAGCAAGCCGGTCTACACGGTCGCCTATGTCGTGCGCGCGGTGTCGCCCGGCAGCTACGTGCTGCCGCAAGCCGTGGTCGAGGACATGTACCGGCCCGACCGCTTTGGACGCACCGACACCGGCGCCGTCAAGGTGATCCCGCGCAAATGAGCACGCTGAAACGCCGCGCAACCTACGCCGCCATCGGGGCGGTGTGGATCGCCGCCGCGGTCGCGGGCGCCGCCACCGGGCTCGTTCAGTCCTTCGGACCGGCGCCGCTCGGCAAGGACCTCGAGACCTCGCAAACCGTGCTCGACCGCAACGGCAAGCTGCTCCGCGCCTATCTGACGAGCGAGGGCCGCTGGCGGCTTCCGGCGAGCCGGCAAGACGTGGACCCGCGTTTCCTCCAAGCGCTGCTCGCTTACGAGGACAAGCGCTACTACTCCCATCACGGCGTCGATCCGCTCGCCATGATGCGGGCGGCCTATCAGCTTGCGAGCCAAGGCCACATCGTCTCGGGCGGCTCGACCATCTCCATGCAGGTGGCACGTCTGCTCGAGCCGCGGCGCGAGCGCTCGATCTACGCCAAGCTCAGGCAAACAGTGCGCGGGCTCCAGCTCGAATGGGCGCTGAGCAAGGACGAGATCTTAGGCCTCTATCTCACCCTTGCGCCCTACGGCGGCAATCTCGAAGGGATCCGCGCCGCCTCGCTCGCCTATTTCGGCAAGGAGCCGCGCCGGCTCACGCTTGGCGAAGCCGCGCTCCTCGTCGCGCTGCCGCAATCGCCGGAATACCGGCGGCCCGACCGGCATCCGAAGGCGGCGCGGGCCGCGCGGAACCGCGTGCTCGACCGTATCGCCGGAAGCGGCCTTTTCAGCGCTGACGAGATCGCCCGCGCCAAGACGGAGCCCGTGCCCGATGCGCGCAAGCCCATGCCGCTCAGCGCACCCCATGCCGCTGACGAAGCGAAGGCCGCATGCGCCGACAAGATCATCCGTCTCACCATCGACGGCCGCTTGCAGCGGAGGCTCGAGACGCTTGCCCGTGAGCGGGCCGAGGCGCTCGGCGATGCCATGTCGGCGGCGATCGTCGTGGTGGACAACGCCACCGGCGAGGTTCTCGCGCGCGTCGCCTCACCCGACTATTTCAACGAAGCCCGCGCCGGCCAAGTGGACCTGACGCATGCTCTCCGCTCGCCAGGCTCGGCGCTCAAGCCCTTCATCTACGGGCTCGGCTTCGAGGACGGGCTCATCCATCCCGCGACGCTGATCGAGGACCGGCCGATCCGCTACGGCGACTACGCGCCCGAGAATTTCGACCTGACCTTCCAGGGCACCGTCACCGTGCGCCGGGCGCTGCAACAGTCGCTGAACGTGCCCGCCGTCGCCATTCTCGACGCGGTGGGGCCGAGCCGGCTCCTGGCGCGGCTCGGCGAGGCCGGCGCTTCGCTCGTGCTGCCGAAGCACGAGACGGCGGGGCTTGCGCTTGGGCTTGGCGGCATCGGCGTGCGGCTCTTCGACCTCACCGCGCTCTATTCGGGGCTTGCGCGCCAAGGCACCGTGGCGCCGCTCATCGAGCGGCTCGGCGAGACGCCGCCGCCGCTCAGGCGCCTGATGGAGCCGGTCGCCGCCTGGTATGTCGGCGACGTGCTGCGCGGTGCGCCACCACCGCCGAACGCACTCGGCGGGCGCATCGCCTTCAAGACCGGCACGAGCTACGGCTTTCGCGACGCTTGGGCTGTCGGCTTCGACGGGGCGCATACGATCGGCGTCTGGGTCGGGCGTCCTGACGGCGCGCCGGTCACCGGCCTGGTCGGGCGGACCGCGGCCGCGCCGATCCTGTTCGACGCCTTCGCCAGGCTGACACTTAACCCCAAGGCCCTGCTACCGGCGCCCAAAGGCGTGATCTCGGCCAGCACGTCACGCCTGCCGCCGCCGCTCAGACGCTTTGCGTCCCGAGACAATGCGGGCGAGGCGATGGCGCCCAAGGTGCATATCGTGTTCCCGCCACAAGGGGCGAGCCTCGCGCTCTCCTCGGAAGGCGCAACCCTCGATCCCATCGCCATCAAGGTCGCGGGCGGCATCCCGCCGCTCAACGTGCTGGTCAACGGCATGCCGCTGGAGACGGCGCGGAGCGCGGGCACCCTGTTCTTCGAGCCTGACGGGCCGGGCTTCGTACGCCTCACGGTGACGGATGCGACCGGGGCCGCGGACAGCGTCATGGTGCGGCTTCAGTAAGCCCCTCCCTACCTACTCGATTTCGGAGACGTGCTCGGGCTTGCCTTTGCGCTTGGTCGAGGCGAACTCATCGAGCTCTTTCTCCGTCATCGACTCGTACATGCTCTTGGACGCGCCCTTCAGCTTGCTGACCGGAATCTCGCCACGCTTGGCCGCGAGCGCGGCACCGGCCGCCTTCTGTTGCGCTGCTGACTTGGCTGGCATCTGCTGTCCTCCGTTTCAATCTTCCCAGTGAAACGATTCGCCTGCGTCTGGCGTTCCCGGCGCAGGCTCCGCGCCGCGAATTTGCCCAAAATACGCCGCGACTTCGTAAGCCACATCAAGCTTTAGCGGAGAACGCGACGTTCACCCCCTACCCGCTGCGCATAACCCGCGACACTGTTGCACTTCGACCGCCAACACCCCGCCGGAATGGAGGCGGAGAAGGATTTCACCTTGAAGAGGAAACTCTCAAGGAGGTCACAAACCAAGGAGTAGTCCAATGAAGAAGTATCTGATTGCAGGTCTGCTCATCGCCGGAATGGCAACGCCAGCCCTAGCAGGCGAGTACTACGTGGCGCAGAGCTCGAGCAGCCATAAGTGCTCGATCGTGTCGAAGAAGCCGGACGGCAAGACGCTCACCATGCTCGGCACGGAAGGCTTCAAGAAGAAGTCCGAAGCTCGGTCGGCCATGAAGGGCATGAGCGACTGCAACTCGTAAGTCTCGCCCAGTTGGGCGAGACACGGACGCCCGGCAGAGCCAGGCGCCCGGTCTAGTCACCGCCTCAAGGTCCGACGGTTGCGATCCTTCAGGGCCTTGAGGCGGCTTTAGCTTACCAGCCCAGAGCCGCTTGTGGAGTCGCTAGAAAGCGGGGTTTTTCCTTGACGAGGGCTGGGGCGGTGCCCAACAAACGGGCCATGGCGACGAGCCCCAAGAAGCTCCACATCAAGACCTTCGGCTGTCAGATGAATGCGTACGATTCCGAGCGCATGGCCGAGGTGCTTCAGCCTGCCGGCTATGAGCTCACCGACGAGGCTAACGACGCCGATCTCGTCATCCTCAATACCTGCCATATCCGCGAGAAGGCGGCGGAGAAGGTCTATTCGGAGCTTGGCCGCGTGCGCCTCACCAAGGAGGCGCGCAAGGCAAAAGGCCGCGACACGCTGGTGGCGGTGGCGGGTTGCGTCGCCCAAGCTGAGGGTGAGGAGATCATCGCCCGCGCGCCCGTGGTCGACATCGTGGTCGGCCCGCAAAGTCTGCACCGCCTCGCCGATCTCGTGGCGGAAGCCCAGTCCACCGGCAAGCGCTCGGTCGAGACGGAGTTCCCGGCCGAGGACAAATTTGCCGCGTTGCCTGTGCGCGCGGAAGGCAAGCGGCACGTGTCGGCCTTCGTCACCGTGCAGGAAGGCTGCGACAAGTTTTGCACGTTCTGCGTCGTGCCGTACACGCGCGGCGCAGAGTATTCGCGAGAGCCCGCCGAGATCGTCGCCGAGGTCGAGCGGCTCTCCGCGCGCGGCGTGCGCGAGGTGACGCTGCTCGGGCAGAACGTGAATGCCTATCACGGCTCCGGGCCGGACGGCGGCCGCTGGTCTCTGGCGCAGCTGTTGCGGAAACTCGCGGAGAATCCGGCCATCGAGCGCTTGCGCTTCACCACGAGCCATCCGCACGACATGGACGACGACCTGATCGCGCTGTTCGGCGATGAGCCAAAGCTGATGCCCTATCTCCACCTGCCGTTCCAGGCAGGTTCGGACCGCATCCTCGCCGCCATGAACCGCAAGCACACGGCAGCCGATTACGAGGCGCTGATTGCGAAGATCCGCGATACGCGTCCCGACATCGCGCTCTCCACAGATATTATCGTGGGCTTCCCCGGCGAAACCGACGCCGATTTCGAGGAGACCTTGTCGTTGACGCGACGGGTCCGCTTCGCCCAGGCCTTCTCCTTTAAATACAGCGCGCGGCCGGGCACGCCCGCCGCCAATCTCGATGGGCAAGTGCCCGATTCGGTCAAAAAGGACCGGCTGGCCGTGCTTCAGGCACTGCTCGAAGAGAGCCGCCGGGGGTTCGACCAGGCCACGGTGGGACGCCGGCTGCCCGTGCTGTTCGGGGGCAAAGGGCGGAAACCGGGGCAGATCACCGGGCGTTCACCTTATCTACAGGCTGTGCACGTGGAGGGCCCCGACACGCTGATCGGCCACATCGCCGAGGTTGACATCTCGGCTGCCGGGCCGAACAGTCTTACCGGTGTCATGAAATCGGGATTTGAATGGCGCGAGCCAGTTCAGGCGGCCGTGTGACCAGCAAGGCCAGCGTTCGGAAGACATCTTTGACGCGCGGGCGTGGATCGGCGGCAAAGCGCCTAGAGACGGCGCAAGCCAACGGGAGCGGAGAGCCCCTCCTCGTCTATTTCGACGACATCAGGCTCGTGCGCGATCTCCTCGGCGACTATGACGCAAATCTTGCGGTGCTCGAAGACCGCCTCGGCGTCGAGGCGGTGGTCAACGGCAACGCCGTGGCGCTGCGCGGGCCGGACGACGCCTGCGCCGCCGCGAAGCTGGTTCTCGAGCAGCTTTACGGGCGCTTGGCGCAAGGCGAGGCGATCGGCATTGGCGAGGTGGTCGGCGCGATCCGTCATGCTCGCGTCGGCGAGATGGAGGATGGCGTCGAGCCCGGCGGCGCCGTTCCGCCCGCGTCGCAAATCCGCACGCGGAAACGCCTGATCACGGCACGCACACCGACGCAAAGCACCTATCTCGATTCACTTCAGCGCAACGATCTCGTCTTCGCCACCGGTCCCGCCGGTACCGGCAAGACCTATCTCGCCGTCGCCTTCGCCGCGGCCTGTCTCGAGGCCGGGCGCTGCGACCGGCTGATCCTGTCGCGGCCGGCGGTCGAGGCCGGCGAGCGGCTCGGGTTCCTCCCCGGCGACATGCGCGAGAAGGTCGACCCATATTTGCGCCCGCTTTATGATGCTCTCTATGATGTGCTCGCGCCCGAACGGGTCGAGCGCGGGCTCGCCACGGGCGTGATCGAGATCGCGCCGCTTGCCTTCATGCGCGGACGCACTCTCTCCCATGCCATTGTCATTCTCGACGAAGCGCAAAACTGCACGGCGGTTCAGCTCAAGATGTTCCTCACGCGGCTCGGCGAAGAGAGCAAGATGATCGTGACCGGCGATCCGACCCAGGTCGACCTGCCGCCGGGTAAGGATTCGGGCCTCACCGACGCGATCGACATCCTGCGCGGCATCGACGAGATCAACCACGTCGCCTTCACCAAGGCGGACGTGGTGCGCCGGGAGCTCGTCGGCCGCATCGTCGAGGCCTACGAGGCCGCGCCCCAAAGCGGGGCACGCTCATGAGCGAGGGTGGCCCTAGTCGCAACAGCGGAGAGCCTCCGCCACGACCGGAGCTTTCGGTCGAGGTCATTCGTCATGGCGGCGTCTGGGAGCAGAGCCCTATCAGCGACGCGACGGTCGTGCTTGCCGCGCACGCGGCTTTCGCCGAAGCTCTTCCTGAAACACCTGCGCTTTACGAGGTGACCATCGTCCTCACGGACGACACCGAGATGCGCGAGCTCAACCGCAACTGGCGCGGCAAGGATCAGCCCACCAATGTGTTGTCGTTTCCGTCCGGCGATGCCCCTGGTGAGCCCGGTGCGCTCGGCGACATCGTGATCGCCTACGAGACCGCGCGCGCAGAGGCTGACGATGAGGGCACCGCCCTGGAAGACCATGTCGCCCATCTCGTGGTGCACGGCGTCCTCCACCTTCTCGGCTTCGATCACATGAAGGAAGACGAAGCCGAGAAGATGGAAGACCTGGAGAGAAAGGCCCTCGCCTCCATCGGCATCGCCGACCCTTATGCGGGGGAAGAGGCCGGCCTTGCGGAGGTACCGTCGTCATGAGCAACGGCCCGTCATCCGAGCGCGAGCTCGAGGCCGAGCAGCCACGCCGCGCCGACGAGGACACGACCTGGTTCGATCGCTTGCTGCAAACCTTCGGCCTCGGCGAGGAGCCGGACTTGCGCGAGCTGATCGAGGATGCGCTGGCCCGCAGCACGAGCGACACGTTGAGCGCGCAAGAGCGCAGCATGTTGCTGCGCATCTTGCGCTTCGGCAAGCTCACGGTCGAGGACGTGATGGTGCCGCGCGCCGACATTGTCGCGGTCGATGAGAGCGTCAGCATCGAGGAGCTGATGCGCGTGTTCCGCAAAGCCGAGCACTCGCGCGTTCCGGTCTATCGCGAGACGCTCGACGATCCGCGCGGCATGATTCACATTCGCGACCTGATGTCGTGGATCACCGAGGAGGCGAACGGCGGCGATGGGCTCGATCTCGGCAAGGTCGATCTGAAGCGCACCGTCGGCTCGATCAACATCGCACGCGAGCTGATCTACGTGCCGGGCTCCATGTCGGTGCTCGACCTCCTGCTTAAGATGCAGACCTCGCAGCTCCATCTGGCGCTTGTGGTCGACGAGTATGGCGGCACGGACGGCCTCGTCTCCATCGAGGACCTCGTGGAGGAGGTGGTGGGCGAAATCGCTGACGAACACGACGTCGAAGAAGAGCCCTTTATCCGCGTCGACCCGCGGCTCGGTCTGGTCGCCGATGCGCGCACGCCGGTCGAGGACCTCGAGGAGCATCTCGGGATCCAGCTGGTCTCGGGCGAGCAGGAGGAGGACATCGACACGCTGGGCGGTGTGGTGTTCTCGCTCACGGGACGTATCCCGTCGCGCGGCGAACTCGTGCACCATCCGTCAGGCGTGGAGTTCGAAGTGCTGGATGCCGACCCGCGCCGCATCAAGAAGCTGCGCATCCACCTTCCCAAAGAGAAGGATGCCGCCAAGGCCGAGAACAAGGCCGGACAGCGCGCGCCTTGAGGAGATCGTCTCGCCTTAGAGGCTCGCCTCAAAGCATGAGGTGAGCTAGGGCCATAACGTCATGACCCCCAAACCTCCTCGCGCGCCTTCGAGCCCCGCCCGCTCCGCTGTCTCGCGGGCCGCGGCCTGGGTCGGCCATTTGCAAGGCATTCGGCGCGCAGTCTTTGCCGTCTTTCTCGGGGCATTTTCGGTGCTCGCTTTCGCGCCGGTCCATGCCTGGCCGGTGCTGTTCCTCTCTTTCGGCGGACTGGTCTGGCTTCTCGACGGCTGCCATGTGGATCATGCAGCGCTTGGCCCGCGCCTCAAATGCGGCGCCATCATCGGTTTCTGGTTCGGCTTCGGATACTTCCTCGCCGGGCTCTACTGGGTCGCCGAGGCTTTCCTCGTGGAGCCCTGGCGGCATGGCTGGCTGATCCCCTTCGTCATGACGGCCATGCCGGGCGGCATGGCGCTGTTCTTCGCCGCGGCGGGCGCGCTCGCCATGGCGATGTGGCGGCCAGGAGCAGCCCGCGTGTTCGCGCTTGCCTTCGCTTTTGGCCTGGCGGAGTACGCGCGCGGCCACGTGCTCACCGGGCTCCCGTGGAACCTCATCGGCTATGGGCTTCTCGCCAACGGCCCGCTGATGCAACTCGCCGCCCTTCTGGGCGTTTATGCCTTGAGCGTCGTGGCCGTGCTTCTGTTTGCGGCGCCGGCAGCGATCTGGTCTGCAGACCGCGGCCCAAGCAAAGGCACCGCGGCACTCGCGGCCCTTCTTCTGGTCGCGCTCGGCCTCGGGGCTCTGTGGGGCGAGCGGCGGCTTGCGGCCGCGGCTTTCGACGAGACGGGGGTAAGGCTGCGCATCGTGCAAGCGGATATCGACCAGGCCAATAAGTGGCGGCCTGAGAACAGCGTCGAGATCTTCGACGACTATCTCGACCTCACGGACTCCGCAGGGCTCGACGAGATCGACTTCGTCATCTGGCCGGAGACGGCGCTCCCGTTTTTCCTCGCCGATACGTCGGAGGCGCTGACCGCCATCGGCGATGCGCTTGCCGCAAGGAACCTCCCTGCTCGTCGGCGCGGCGCGCGTCGTGGACGAACGGAACGCGGCCGGGGAACTCGCGAGCGAGCACGTCTATAACAGTCTTCTCCTGGTCGACGACGAAGGCCGGGTACGCGCCAGCTACGACAAGATCCATCTCGTGCCGTTCGGCGAGTATTTGCCGTTCCAGGATTTTCTCGAAAGCCTCGGCTTCATGCAGTTGACGGGCGTGCGCGGCGGCTTCACCGCAGGCACCGGCCCGCGCCTCATGCGCATACCCGGCGCGCCGCCAGCGAGCCCGCTCATCTGCTACGAGATCATCTTTCCCGACGACGTCACCGATCCCTCGGCGCGGCCGGGCTGGTTGCTCAACATCACCAACGACGCGTGGTTCGGATCGAGCGCCGGTCCATACCAACACTTCCACCAGGCACAGGTCCGCGCGGTCGAACAAGGTCTGCCGGTGGTCCGCGCCGCCAACACCGGCATCTCGGCGGTGATCGATCCTTGGGGACGCGTTCTCGCCGAGATCGGACTCGGCGAGAAAGGACTGATCGACGCAGGGCTGCCCAAAGTGGGCCCTCGGACTCTCTTCGTGAGGTTCGGTCTCTCTATGGAAATCTTGGTTTTGGGCCTCGCCCTCGGCGGATGGTTAGTTTGCCGTAAAGATCAATTAGGATGAAATGCGTTCCGCAATTGTAGCGAACTTGACGAGCCCAAGTGGCGCCCCTATGACAATTTTCGGCAAGGGAAACTCCTTCCAAGACTCTGATCAGTCTCCTTTTTTCCTCAGTCCAAGGATCAATCTCGCGAATGGCAGGTAAGAAGCCTAACCCCGTTGATGCGCATGTCGGAAGCAGAGTCCGGTTGCGCCGGATGCTGCTCGGCATGAGCCAAGAGCGTCTTGGCGAGAGCATGAGTCTGACGTTTCAGCAGGTTCAGAAATACGAAAAGGGCGTCAACCGCATCGGCGCAAGCCGGCTGTTTCAGATCTCCAAGATCCTCGACGTGCCGGTGCAATTCTTCTTCGACGAAGCGCCCTATGCCGGCGACGGTAGCCGTGCACCGGGATTGGCCGAGCAGGATTCCGAGACCTTCATCCTGGAGTTCCTGAATAGCCGCGAAGGGCTCGAACTCAACCGTGCGTTCGTCAAGATCGGCGACGCCAAGGTGCGTAAGAGTGTGGTCGATTTGGTCCGCGCCCTGAGTTCAAGCGGCAAAACCTCCTAGTTTCCGAGCGTCGCGGGCGGGGGCTTGACCTCCGGCCCGACGACCTGTCAGAACCGGGCCCAATCCAGGCCGCCCGGCCTTTTGTCTTGTCTCTATTGGGGGGTGCGAAGTGTCCCGAGGAAATTACCTCTTTACCAGTGAATCCGTGTCGGAAGGCCATCCCGACAAGGTCTGCGACCGCATTTCCGATGCGATCGTCGACCTGTACTTGGGTGCCGACCCACACTCTCGCGTGGCTTGCGAAACGCTCGTCACCACCAACCGCATCGTGCTTGCCGGCGAGGTGCGCGGACCCGAGACCGTGACCGCCGAGAGCATCGAGAAGGCGGCGCGTAACGCGGTGCGCGAAATCGGATACGAACAGAAGGGGTTTCACTGGGACCTCGCCGAATTCCAGAACTATCTGCATGAGCAGTCGATCGACATCGCGCGCGGCGTGGATGCCGACGTCGAGAGCGAGAAGGACGAGGGTGCCGGCGACCAGGGCATCATGTTCGGCTACGCCTGCCGCGAGACCGAGCCGCTCATGCCGGCGCCGATCTTCTACGCGCACCGCATTCTCCATGAGATGGCGAAGGCCCGGCATGCCGGCCGCACGCCGGAGCTTGGACCCGATTCAAAGAGCCAGGTGACGCTCGTCTACGAAGACGGCAAGCCGGTCCGTGCCGACGCAGTCGTCGTCTCAACTCAGCACGACGAGGATGTGACCTCGGAGCGCGTCGAAGAAATCGTGCGCAGCTTCGTTGACGAGGTGATGCCCAAGGGCTGGGTCAACGGCGGCACCAAGCTCTACGTCAATCCCACCGGGCGTTTCGTCATCGGTGGACCTGACGGCGACACCGGCCTCACCGGGCGCAAGATCATCGTCGATACTTATGGCGGCGCGGCGCCGCATGGCGGCGGCGCCTTCTCAGGTAAAGACCCGACCAAGGTGGACCGCTCGGCCGCCTATGCCGCGCGTTATCTCGCCAAGAACGTGGTGGCGGCTGGCCTTGCCGATAAATGCACGTTGCAGGTCTCCTATGCCATTGGCGTGTCGCAGCCTCTGTCGATCTATGCCGATCTGCATGGGACCGGCAGCATCGCCGAAGCGGATCTGGAGAAAGCGCTACGGGAGGTGATGGACTTGAGCCCGCGCGGCATCCGCGAGCATCTAGGCTTGAGCCGCCCGATCTACGAGCGTACCGCAGCTTACGGCCATTTCGGCCGGCAGCCGGACAATGACGGCGGCTTCTCGTGGGAGCGCACGGACCTCGTCGAGCCGATCCGCGGCGCGCTCAGCTAAGACGGTCGCCGCCTAAGTTCGCAAGCAACGCATTTTGAGCGCGGCGCTACGGCGCCCTGCTCAGCGCCTTTGGGTAGCCTGGGTCGCCTTTGCACCGCATGACCCATTTCAGGCACCCATGCTCCCCCCATTTGTCACACATCATGAGGCAGCTCTTGTCGATGACGGACTTTCGGGCCAGCTGCACGAGGGACGACGACGTGTACGGGCGCGACATGGCGAGAGTGATTTCCGCATTGGTTGGGCTCTGGCTGCAAAGGAACGCAGCGAGGCCTAAGCAAAAAGCCAAAGTCGAACGGTACGGCACGGCTTTTCCTCCTCTGTGAAAGCGGCGATCATGCCTGAACGGCGCAGTGGGACGAGAATTCCGCCGGTTCCATAGGAGCTTAGCGCAATGCGGGAGGTTCGTGGAGAGGCTGCCGGGGCCACACAGAAGCCCCTCCGGTCCTATGGCCGACGCAAAGGCAAGCCCTTGAGCCCGCGCAAAGCGCGGCTCATGGAAGAGCTCTTGCCGCGGCTTCGACCCGATCTCAACCAGCCCGCGCCGAGCGATTTGACCGCGCTGTTCCCGGTGCCTGTGCGGGAGGTCTGGCTCGAGATCGGCTTCGGCTCGGGCGAGCATCTCCTGTGGCAGGCAGAGCGGAACCCCGATATCGGCTTCATCGGCTGCGAGCCTTTCATCAACGGTGTCGCGGCCCTGCTCGGCGGAATCGAGGATCGCGGGCTCGAAACCATCCGCGTCCATGACGGCGATGCGCGAGAGGTGCTCGCCTGGCTCCCTAAGAGCTCGATTGCCCGCGCCTTCATCCTGTTTCCTGATCCCTGGCCGAAGAAGCGTCAGCTAAAGCGAAGGCTCCTCACGCCAGAGACGGTGCATGCGCTTGCCCGTGTCCTGGCGTCAGGGGGCGAGCTGAGGTTTGCGAGTGACGACACCGCCTATGCGGGCCAGGCGCTCCGCGCCGTCAAACAAGGCGGCGCCTTCAGATGGCTCGCGGCCAACGCCGCCGACTGGCGGGCGCGGCCGGCGGACTGGCCAGAGACCCGTTACGAGCGGAAGGCCTTGAGCGAGGGCCGCAAGCCTGTCTATCTCCGCTGGCAGCGTCTCTAGCGGTCTTCGAAGGAGCCTCTCATGCGCGCATTTGTCCTGGCGATGACGATCCTCAGCCTGGCCGTCCCGGCGGCGGCCGAAACCGATATTGCCGCGACCTGCTACACCAAGTGCGAGAAGAGCACGGACTCCAATCCCACCTACAAGGCCTGCCTCGCCCGTGCGGCGGACGCCGCGGACGCCAAGCTCAACGACAGCTACAAGGCGCTCCAGGCCGCGATCCGCGACGGCGCGAAGGCGCATGGGCCAAAAGCCGGATATCTAGCTTCGCGCGCTGACCACTGCCCAGAAGGCATGGATCGCCTATCGCGACGCCAACTGCACCTTCGAGGACGAACTCGCCTTCGGGGGCACCTCGATCGGCGGCAACTACTCGGCCTGCCTGTGCGCGCTCAGCTACCAGCGTGTCGGCGACTTTAGGCGTATCCGGGAGCGCATGCTGTTCAACGACGACTAGGGCTTGGGCGGTTGTCCAGAGGGGCCCCAATCCCTAGGCGAAGGGCGCTTGAAACCTCGGAAAAAGCACGTATATTACCTGCCGAAACTCATGATTGGTTTGATCAGGAGTGGGCCGCGGCCCGCTCCTTTTTGTTAGGTTCGTTGCCTTCTCGTTTTTCGAGGGGGCCTGGCCCCACCATTGATGTCTAGCCCTGCTGCAGCTGAAGACCGCCGCTTTACCCGCGAGACGGGGCAGGAGCGGGCCGTCGCCGATCTTGCCGAGCCGGTGCTCGAAGAACTCGGCTTCCGATTGGTGCGGGTGAAGATTTCTGGCCGCGACGGCGGCACGGTGCAGGTCATGGCCGAACGGCCGACAGGCGAGATGACGGTGGAGGATTGCGCGATCATCAGCCGGAGACTGTCTCCGGTGCTCGATGCTTACGACCCGATGCCGGGAAAATACAACCTCGAGGTCTCCTCGCCCGGCATTGACCGGCCCTTGGTTCGCCCCAGCGATTTCGCGTTATGGGTGGGTCACGAAGCCAAGGTAGAGCTGAGGGAGCCGGTCGACGGACGTAAGCGCTTCAGAGGCGCGATCGAGGACGTGGTCGACGACGAGGTCCATTTGAAACTTGAGCTCGAAGGCAAGGCCGAGCCGATCATCATCGGCCTTCCCTTCTCGCTCATCAGCGAGGCGAAGCTCGTCCCCGATCTGGAAGGCTTCAGGGCAGATCTTTCGGGCACGAAGCCCGTGAATTGAGTTTTCACGCGGCGCGCGCGAGCGCTCCCGCAACGGATGTAACTTAGTTGGAGGCTTAGAGAATGGCTCAGGCAGGCGTCAGCGCCAACAGGCTGGAGCTCTTGCAGATCGCCGACGCGGTCGCGCGCGAGAAGGCGATCGACCGCCAAGTGGTCATCACCGCCATGGAGGACGCGATCCAAAAGGCGGCGAAGTCCCGTTACGGCAGCGAGAACGAGATCAAAGCCGAGGTCGATCCCAAGACCGGCGAGATCTCTTTGGCCCGGCTCCTCGAAGTGGTCGAGGACGTGACCATGGAGGCGACGCAGATCTCGCTCGCCGAGGCGCGGCGCAAGAACCCGGCAGCGCAAGTCGGCGACTTCATCGCCGAGCCGCTTCCCCCGCTCGATTTCGGCCGGGTCGCGGCCCAGAACGCCAAGCAAGTCATCGTGCAGAAGGTGCGCGAGGCGGAGCGTGAGCGCCAATACGACGAGTACAAGGATCGCGTCGGCGAGATCGTCAACGGCATCGTCAAGCGCGTCGAGTACGGCAACGTGATCGTCGATCTCGGCCGGGCCGAGGCCATCGTGCGCCGCGACGAGACACTGCCGCGCGAGAACTTCCGCTACGGCGACCGCGTCCGCGCCTATGTCTACGACGTGCGCCGTGAGCAGCGGGGGCCGCAGATCTTCCTGTCGCGCACCCATCCTGAATTTATGGCGAAGCTGTTCGCGCAGGAAGTGCCCGAGGTTTACGAGGGCATCGTCACCATAAAGTCGGTGGCGCGCGATCCGGGCAGCCGCGCCAAGATCGCCGTGGTGTCGCGCGATGCGTCCATCGATCCGGTCGGCGCCTGCGTCGGCATGCGCGGCAGCCGCGTGCAGGCCGTGGTGAACGAGCTCCAGGGCGAGAAGATCGACATCATCCAGTGGTCGCCCGACGCTGCCACGTTCATCGTGAATGCGCTGGCCCCGGCCGAGGTTGTCAAGGTGGTGCTCGACGAGGACGCCGAGCGCATCGAGGTGGTCGTTCCCGATCAGCAGCTGTCGCTCGCCATCGGCCGTAAGGGCCAGAACGTGCGGCTCGCCTCCCAGCTCACCGGCTGGGACATCGACATCATGACCGAAGCGTCGGAGTCGGAACGGCGCCAGGCGGAGTTCGCCGAGCGTTCGGCCACGTTCATGGAAGCGCTCGACGTCGACGAGGTGATCGCGCAGCTGCTCGCTTCCGAAGGTTTCTCCTCGGTGGAGGAAGTGGCTTTCGTCGAGCCGACCGAAATCGCCTCGATCGAAGGCTTCGATGAGGACACCGCCAACGAGATTCAGACCCGCGCCCGTGAGCATCTAGAGAAGCTCGAGGCGGAGCTCGACGCCAAGCGGAAAGAGCTCGGCGTCGCCGATGAGCTCATGGAGGTCCCGGGTCTCAACACGGCAATGCTCGTCGCGCTCGGCGAGAACGGCGTGAAGACCGTCGAGGACCTGGCCGATTGCGCCACCGACGATCTCGCCGGCTGGAGCGAGCGCAAGGAGAAAGAGACCATCCGCCATGAGGGCTTTCTCGACGGCTATGGCCTGACCAGGCCTCAAATTGAGGACCTGATCCTCGCCGCGCGGGTCAAGGCCGGCTGGATCACCGAGGCCGATCTCGTGGCGGCAGAGACTGAGGACGAGGCTGAAGCCGAGGCCGAGGCCGAGACGGAAGCAGGCGAAGCGCCTGCGGCAGATGACGCATCCGCGTCATGAGGCGACTAGGAGACAGACCTGTTGCGGCTAGAGGCGGCGGAGCAGAACGAGGCGCAAGCGGCGCCGGTGGCGGATACGGTCCGCCGCTGCGCCGTGACGCGCGCCCATCGGCCTAAGGACGATCTCATCCGCTTCGTGCTCGGGCCTGACGGCAGCGTTGTCCCGGACCTCAAAGAGAAACTTCCCGGCCGCGGCGTTTGGCTCACGGCGGCCCATGACACTGTCTCCGAGGCGGTCAAACGCAAGGCTTTCGGCCGTGCGCTCAAGGCCGAGGCTAGGCCTGCTGGAAATCTGGCGGACCAAGTGGACAAGCTCCTGGCCGACGCGGCCTTGGGCGCTTTGGCCATGGCAAATAAGGCCGGCGAGGTCGTGTTCGGCCATGCAAAGGTCGAAGAAGCCTTGGGAAAAGGGCGCCTGCTCGCCCTGATCCATGCTTCGGATGCCGCCGAAGATGGTTGCCGGAAGCTTGATGGCAAAGCCCGCGGCGCGACCGCGGGGCGCGGAATTCCGGCAGTTCGCGCCTTCAGCGCGGATGAATTGAGTTTGGCATCGGGCAGGCCAAATGTGATACATGCTGCCCTAATCCAGGGCGGAGCGGCTCGAAAGTTCCTCGCGGCAGCCGCGCGTGTAGAGCGCTACCGCGAGGGTGTGTCCGCATTTGCGGGCCAGAACGGATCGGATACGGACAAGAATGAGTGAGACGAACGAGACTGAAGGCAAGACTCGCGGGCGCAAGATGACGCTCAACGTGCGCCGAACCGTGGAGTCCGGCCATGTGCGCCAGAGCTTCAGCCATGGGCGCAGCAAGTCCGTTGTGGTCGAGAAGAAGAAGCGCCGCACGATTGGCGCAGGCCCCGCGCAGCCCGCCGAGGAGGCGAAGGCCGAGCCGAAGGCTCCGCCAGCCGCCAAGGCCGCGCCGAAGCCGGCGCCCGAGGACACGCGGCAGCGCCGCCCCGGCGTCGTGCTCAAGCAGCTCTCCGAGGAGGAAAAGGACGCCCGCGCCAAGGCGCTCGCCGGTGCCAAGGTCCGCGACGCCGAGGAGCGCGAGCGGGCCAAGGAGAACGCCGTGCAGGAGGCGCTCCTCGCCGAGCAGCAGGCGAAGGAGGCCAAAGAGGCCGAAGAGCTCAAGCGCAAGGAAGAACAAGAGAAGCCGCCCGAGGAGAAGGTTCCGCCCAAGGCTGAGGAACCCCCGCGCAGCAAGCATCTCAAGCAGGAAGCCGAGGAAGCGCCGTCGCGCACGCCCGATGCCCGCCATAAGAAGAGCCCCGTGGCGCCCCGGCGCGGCGAGGATCGCCGCGTCCGCGGCCGTCTGACCATCACCAATGCGCTCGACGAGGAGCAGCGCCAGCGGAGCCTTGCCTCGCTGAAGCGCCACCGCGAGCGGCAGAAGAAGCAGGTGATGCCGCAGTCGACGCAGAAGATCCAGCGCGAGGTGGTGATCCCCGAGGTCATCACCATCCAGGAGCTCGCCAACCGCATGGCCGAGCGCGGCGTCGACGTCATCAAGTCCCTGATGAAGGACGGCGAGATGCACAAGATCACCGACGTGATCGACTCCGATACCGCGCAGCTCATCGCCGAGGAATTCGGCCATACGGTACGGCGCGTGTCGGAAGCCGACGTCGAGGAAGGCTTTATCGGCGCCGAGGACGAATCGGAGGATCTTCAGCCCCGCGCGCCCATCGTCACCATTATGGGCCATGTCGACCACGGCAAGACGTCGTTGCTCGATGCCATTCGTGCCGCGAATGTCGTCTCACAGGAAGCAGGCGGCATCACCCAGCATATCGGCGCTTATCAGGTCGAGATCCCGACAGGCCAGAAGGTCACCTTCATCGATACGCCCGGTCATGAGGCGTTCACCGCCATGCGGGCGCGCGGCGCCAAGGTCACGGACATCGTCATCCTCGTGGTGGCGGCCGACGACGGCGTGAAGCCGCAGACCATCGAAGCGATCAATCACGCTAAGGCCGCAGGCGTGCCGATGATCGTCGCCATCAACAAGATCGACGTGCAAGGGGCTGACCCGAAGCGCGTGCGCACCGATCTGCTCAGCCACGAGATCGTGGTGGAGAGCTTGGGCGGCGACACGCTTGAGATCGAGGTTTCGGCGCTTAAGAAGATCAACCTCAACAAGCTGCTCGAAGCCATCGTGCTTCAGGCCGAGGTGCTGGAGCTCACTGCCAATCCCAACCGCGACGCCGAAGGCGTCATCGTCGAGGCCAAGCTCGAGCGCGGCCGGGGCCCGGTTGGCACCGCGCTGATCCAGCGCGGCACGCTCAAGCTCGGCGATATCATCGTGGCGGGCTCGGCCTGGGGCCGGGTGCGCGCGCTGATCAACGATCTCGGCGAGCAGGTCAAAGAGGCCGGGCCGTCGGTGCCGGTCGAGGTGCTTGGTTTCGACTCCGCACCTGAGGCGGGCGACCAGTTCGCCGTGGTCGAGAACGAGGCGCGCGCCCGCGAGATCACCGATTATCGCGACCGCGAGCGCCGCAAGCGGCTGGCGGTCGCCGGCCAGCGCGGCAGCCTGGAGCAGATGATGAGCCAGCTGAAAGATGCTGGCGTCAAGGAATTCACGCTCGTGATCAAGGGCGACGTGCAGGGCTCGGTTGAGGCCATTTGCGCGGCGCTCGCCAAGCTGGGCACCGACGAGGTCAGGGCCCGCATCGTGCATGCGGGCGTCGGCGGTATCACCGAGTCGGACGTATCGCTGGCATCGACGTCAGGCGCGGTGCTGCTCGCCTTCAATGTGCGCGCCAACGCGCAAGCTCGCGAGGCGGCCGAGCGGGACGGCGTCGAGATTCGCCAATACGCGGTGATCTACGACCTGGTCGACGACATCAAGCAGGCCATGTCGGGCCTGCTCGCGCCGACCGTGCGCGAGACCTTCCTCGGCAATGCCGAGATCCTGGAGGTGTTCAACATCTCCAAGGTCGGCAAGGTGGCCGGCTGCCGCGTCACCGAAGGCAAGGTGGAGCGCGGCGCTCATGTCCGGCTGATCCGCGACAATATCGTGGTGCACGAAGGCAAGCTCTCTACCCTCAAGCGCTTCAAAGACGAGGTGAAAGAGGTGGTCGCCGGCCAGGAATGCGGCATGGCCTTCGAGGGCTATCAGGACATGCGCCAGGGCGACGTCATCGAGTGCTTCGAGGTCGAGCACGTCCAGCGCACGCTCTAGGTAGCTACGGCCGATTGGCCTCGCGGGTCGCGTTCATGGCTTTTACCCTCACCAGCACCTATGGCTGTGACGCTTTCGGCGCGCCGATCCTTTTCGCGCTAAAAGGAGAGCGAGCATGACGCGGGCGAAATCCCAAGCCTCCAGGGCGCCAAGCCAGCGCCAGCTGAAAGTGGGCGAGCTGATCCGGCATGCGTTGGCCGAGATATTCGCGCGCGGCGAGGTCATGGACGAGGTGGTCAGCAAGCATTCGCTCACCGTGCCGGAAGTCCGCATGACGCCCGACCTCAAGCTCGCCACGGCCTATGTGATGCCGCTCGGCGGCGGCGAGGCGGCGGAGGTGGTCGCCCATCTGGAGAAGCACAAGCGCTTCCTGCGCGGCGAGGTGTCCAAACGCGTGGATCTCAAATTCATGCCGGAGCTCAGGTTCAAGGTGGACGTCTCGTTCGAAGCGTCCTCGCGCATCGACCAGCTGCTCGCCTCGCCCGAGGTCGCCCGCGACCTCGACGACTAGCGGGCACGAAGGGGCGAGGCGCATGGCGCGGCAGCGCAAAGGCCAAGCGATCAACGGCTGGCTGATCTTCGACAAGCCGCAAGGCATGACCTCGACCAAGGCGGTGGGGCGGCTGAAACGCCTCTATGACGCGGCCAAGGCAGGCCATGCCGGTACGCTCGACCCGCTCGCCACGGGCATCTTGCCGATCGCCTTCGGCGAGGCGACCAAGACCGTGCCCTTCGTGATGGACGGAACCAAAGCCTACCGTTTCACGGTGCGCTTCGGCGCCGAGACCGCCACGGACGACGCCGAGGGCAAAGTCACCGAGACGTCCTCCCGGCGGCCGACGCGCGGAGAAATCGAAGCGGCCCTCCCCCAGTTCACCGGCGTGATCAGTCAAGTGCCGCCGCGCTACTCGGCCCTCAAGGTCGAGGGCGCACGGGCCTACGATCTCGCCCGGGACGAGGAAGACTTCGAGCTCGCGCCGCGCACCGTCGTCATCGACCGGCTCGACCTCGTCGCGCACCCCGATCAGGACCATTGCGTGCTCGAGGCCGAATGCGGCAAGGGCACGTATGTGCGGGCGATCGCCCGGGATCTCGGCCGCGCGCTTCAGTGCCTCGGCCATGTGGAGGCCTTGCGGCGGACGCAGGTCGGTGCCTTCCACGAGGACAACGCGACCACGCTGGACGGGGTCGAAGCGGCGGCGGCGGAAGGCCCCGACGCCCTGCTAGCCCTGCTGCAGCCCGTGGAAATCGCCCTCCACGATCTGCCCGCTCTCAATTTGAGCAGTTCCGATGCCGCCAGGCTCCGCCAGGGCCAGGCGGTGCTGCTGCGCGGCCGGGACGCGCCAATCCTGAGTGGGCCTGTCTATGCGATCTCGAAGGGGGCGCTGGTGGCGCTCGGCGAGGTCGCCCAAGGCGAATTCAGGCCGCGGCGCATCTTTAACCTAACCGGCTAAAGCCAGAAAATTGGAGGTCAGAGACCCATAAATTCCCCTGGCCTCGGTCCACATAATCCCTATATTGCAGCGGTTGCGCAGGGCCCGCCTTCAAAGCGGCCTGTTTTTCGCGCATCCCTGAACCGACCGTGCTGGACGACATCCCGGCCCGGCCCTGTCAAAACCCTCTAACAGCAAGGATTATCCGATGTCGATCAGCGCTGAGCGCAAGCAAGAGCTTATCCAGGAATATGCGACCAAATCAGGCGATACGGGATCTCCAGAGGTCCAGGTCGCGATCCTGACCGAGCGGATCACCAATCTTACCGAGCATTTCAAGACCCACGGCAAAGACAATCATTCGCGTCGCGGGCTACTCAAAATGGTCAGCCAGCGACGCCGGCTGCTCGACTACGTCAAGGCGGCGGACCAGGACAGGTATCAGAAGCTCATCAACCGGCTTGGCATTCGCCGGTGACGCCTCGCCGGGCGAGCCGTTTATTGGTTTGAGCTTCCGCGCATTTGAACGGGTCTGTCCTTGTGCCACCGGGCGTCAGGGACGGCCTTATCCTTCCCCACTCATTGGGACATGCACATGTTTGATAAACACACCGTAGAAATCGAATGGGCCCGACGCCCACTGAAACTCGAGACCGGGCGCGTCGCCCGGCAGGCCGACGGCGCCGTGCTCGCCACCTATGGCGAGACGTCCGTTCTCGCCACTGTCGTCTCCGCCAAGTCGGAAAGGCCAGGTATCGACTTCTTCCCCCTGACCGTGAACTACCAGGAAAAGACCTTCGCCGCGGGCAAGATCCCCGGCGGCTATTTCAAGCGCGAGGGACGCCCGACCGAGAAGGAGACCCTCACCTCGCGGCTGATCGATAGGCCGATCCGTCCGCTATTCGCCAAGGGCTTCAAGAACGATACGCAAGTCATCGCCACCGTGCTGTCGCACGACATGGAGAACGATCCCGACATCGTGGCCATGGTGGCCGCGTCCGCCGCTCTGACGCTCTCCGGCGTGCCGTTCCTCGGGCCGATCGGCGCCGCGCGCGTCGGTTATATCGACGGCAAGTACGTGCTGAACCCGATGGTCGACGAGATGCCCGAGACGCAGCTGGACCTCGTCGTGGCCGGCACCGCCGACGCCGTGCTGATGGTGGAATCGGAAGCCAAGGAGCTGCCCGAGGACATCATGCTCGGTGCCGTGATGTACGGGCACCAGCATTTCCAGCCGGTGCTCGAGGCCATCGTCAAGCTCGCCGAGCGCGCCGCCAAGGAGCCTTGGGAGCTCAAGGCCGTGGACAACGCGGAGATGCTCGCGAAGGTGCGTGAGCTTGCCCAGGGTGGCCTGCGCGAAGCGTACGCCATCGCCAGCAAGCAAGAGCGCCGCGACGGCATCGCCCAGGTGAAGGAGACGGTGGTCACCAGCCTCGTTCCCGAAGACGACGACGGCGCCGTAGCCGCCAAGGTGGCGAGCGCCTTCAAGGAGGCCGAAAAGGACATCGTCCGCTCGGACATCCTCGACACGTCGAAGCGCATCGACGGCCGCGACCTCACCACGGTCCGGCCGATTTCTTGCGAGGTCGGCATCCTGCCGCGGACTCACGGCAGCGCGCTGTTCACCCGCGGCGAGACGCAGGCGCTCGTCGTCACCACGCTCGGCACGGGCGAGGACGAGCAGTATGTCGACGCCCTCCAAGGCACCTACAAAGAGACGTTCCTGCTGCACTACAACTTCCCGCCCTACTCGGTCGGCGAGGCTGGCCGCATGGGCTCTCCGGGCCGCCGCGAGATCGGTCACGGCAAGCTTGCCTGGCGGGCCATCCACCCCGTTCTACCGGACCGCGAGAACTTCCCCTACACTCTCCGCGTCGTGTCGGAGATCACCGAGTCGAACGGCTCCTCGTCCATGGCCACGGTGTGCGGCTCCTCGCTCGCCATGATGGATGCGGGCGTGCCACTGAAGCGCTCGGTCGCCGGCATCGCCATGGGCCTCATCAAGGAGGGCGACAAGTTCGCCGTCCTGTCCGACATTCTCGGCGACGAGGACCATCTCGGCGACATGGACTTCAAGGTGGCCGGCACCTCTGAGGGCGTCACCTCCCTCCAGATGGACATCAAGATCACCGGCATTACCGAGGAGATCATGAAGGTCGCGCTCGATCAGGCGCGTCACGGCCGCATGCATATTCTCGGCGAGATGGACAAGGCGCTCAACGTAGCGCGGCCGGAGCTTGGCGAGTACGCGCCGCGCATCGAGACGATCCACATTCCGACCGACAAGATCCGCGAGGTGATCGGCTCTGGCGGCTCGGTGATCCGCGAGATCGTGGCCGAGTCCGGCGCCAAGATCGACATCTCCGACGACGGCACGGTCAAGATCGCCTCTGCCAACGCCGAGTCGATCCGCTCCGCCATCGCCCGCATCAAGTCGATCGCGGCGGAGCCAGAAGTCGGCGAGATCTACCAGGGCAAGGTGGTGAAGGTCATGGAGTTCGGTGCGTTCGTGAACTTCTTCGGCCCCCGCGATGGCCTGGTGCACATCTCACAGCTGGCCGACGGACGCCCGAAGGCCGTCACCGACGTCGTCAAGGAAGGCGATCAGGTCTGGGTCAAGCTGCTCGGCTTCGACGAGCGCGGCAAGGTCCGGCTGTCGATGAAGGTCGTCGACCAGAAGACCGGCAAGGAGATCGAGCAGGCCGAAGCGAGCTAAGTCGCGAGGCTCCCGCCGATCGGGGACATCGGAAGGGGCGCTTCGGCGCCCCTTTTTATTTCTTCACGCAGCGCCAGCCGATGACGAAGTACTTGTTGTTCACCTTCTGCCAGGCGTCCGCGTCATCGCCGCCTTTCCTGATGCAGGACACGACATCGGTGGCTTCGGTGCCCGGCACGTCGAATTCCTGGCACTTCTCAGGCGTGGCCAAGAGACAAACCATTACAATCAGATGGGCCATGCCCTTCCTCCTTTTCGCGGCCTTGGTCGTTCGCGCCTCGGCATGCGCGGGACCGCACTTATCTCATTGCTGAACGGGGTAAGATCGTGGCCCCGGTCCTGTCAAGACCGATGGCGCCTTAGGCTTACCCGTGCCTACTGCGCGGCTTCGCGGGGTGCCGCCTTCTGCATGGCGTTCTCGAGCTCCTCGGCATGCTCGATGGCCTTGAGCGACTCCAGATTGGGCATGAACGTGGTGGAGTAGCCGCAATCCACGAAATGCACCTCGCCGGTGACAGCCCCTGACAGGTCGGACAGGAGATAGAGTGCCGCGCCGCCGACCTCATTGAGGGTGGGCGAGCGGCGCATCGGCGCGTGTTTCTGCTGATAGTGTAACAGGGTGCGCGCGTCCGAGATACCGGCGCCGGCAAGCGTCCGCATCGGCCCAGCGGACAGCGCATTCACCCGGATGCCTTGCGGCCCGAGATCGGTAGCGAGATAGCGCACGCTCGCTTCAAGCGCTGCCTTGGCCACACCCATGACGTTGTAGCAAGGCACGACCCGGGTCGAGCCGCCATAGGTCAGGGTCAGCATCGAGCCGCCTTCGTTCATCATGCCGGAGGCGAGCCTGCAGATCTCCGTGAACGAGAAGCAGGAGATCACCATGGTGTGCTCGAAGTTCTTGCGCGTAGTGTCGCAATAGCGGCCCTTGAGCTCGTTGCGATCGGAGAAGGCCAGCGCGTGTACGATGAAATCGAGCGAGCCCCATTCCTTGCGGATTACCTCGAACACGCGCTCGACGCTCGCCAGATCCTCGACGTCAGCCTCTTCGATGATCTTGGCGCCGATGGATTGGGCCAAGGGAACGGCGCGGCGGCCGAAGGCGCCTCCCTGATAACTGAAAGCGAGCTCGGCGCCCTGGCCGTGCAGCACGCGGGCGATGCCCCAGGCGATGGAGCGATCGTTGGCGACGCCCATCACCAGCCCCCGCTTTCCCGCCATCAGCGGGCCCGGCTCAGCAATGTCTTTCGTTGTTGCCATGTTACTTACTCTGCTTAGGGTTAACTTCCGCCGGCTCGCTGTCCGTCATCCATCCAAACGGCGGAATACAAGTGTGGCGTTGGTGCCGCCAAAACCAAAGCTGTTCGACATCACGGCGTTAATGGCGACATTATCCTCGCGCTTGCGCACGATCGGCATGTCGGCCACCTCAGGATCCAAGTTCTCGATATTGGCGGACTCGCAGATGAAGCCGTTGTTCATCATGAGGAGCGAGTAGATCGCCTCGTGCGCGCCGGTGGCGCCAAGCGAATGGCCGGTCAAGGACTTGGTTGCGCTGATGGGTGGACATTTGTCGCCGAACACCTCCCGGATCGCCTCGATCTCGCGCACGTCTCCGAGCGGCGTAGAGGTGGCGTGAGGGTTGATGTAGTCGATCTCGGTGCCATTGAGATTCTGCATGGCCATGCGCATGCAACGCACCGCGCCCTCGCCCGACGGCAGCACCATGTCGAAGCCGTCCGAGGTGGCGCCGTAGCCAACCAGCTCGCCATAGATCTTCGCGCCGCGCGCCTTGGCGTGCTCGAGCTCTTCGAGCACCACGACGCCGGCGCCGCCGGCGATGACAAAGCCGTCGCGGGCGGTGTCATAGGCCCGGCTCGCCTTCTCGGGCTGGTCATTGAAGTCGGACGACATGGCATTCATCGCATCGAACAGAACCGACAGCGTCCAGTCGAGCTCCTCGCCGCCGCCGGCGAACACTATGTCCTGCTTGCCGAGCTGGATCAGTTCGGCGCCATTGCCAATGCAGTGCGCCGAGGTCGAGCAGGCGGACGAGATCGAGTAGCTCACGCCTTTGATGTGATAGGGCGTCGACAGGGTTGCCGAATTGGTGGAACACATGGATTTCGGCACCTCGAAGGGACCGACCTTCTTCGGACCCTTCTCGCGGGTGGTGTCGGCGGCTTGCACGATGGCGCGGGTCGACGGGCCGCCTGAGCCCATGATGAGCCCGGTGCGCTCGTTGGAGATGTCCTTCTCCTCGAGTCCTGCGTCGCGGATCGCCTGCTCCATGGCGATGTAGTTCCAGCCGGCACCCGCGCCCATGAAGCGGCGGACCTTGCGGTCGATCATCGCCTCCCAATCGAGCTTGGGGGCGCCATGCACCTGGCAGCGAAAGCCGAGCTCGGCATAGGTGTCGGCCTTGACGAGACCGGATTTGGCCTCGCGCAGGGACGCGAGCACCTCCTGGGCACTGTTGCCGATGGGGGACACGATGCCCATGCCGGTCACGACCACGCGTCTCATTCGCGTTAACGTCCTTGAAGTCTGCGCCGCAAGCGATCAAGCACCGGCGGGTGCGGCTTCGCCCGCCTGGAACAGACCGACCCTCAGGTCCTTGGCCGTGTAGATGGTCTCGCCGTCCGCCTTCAGCCAACCATCACCCGTTCCGAGGGTGAATTTGCGGCGGATCACGCGCCTCAACTCCACGATGTACTCGACCTTCTTCATGGTCGGCAACACCATTCCGGAGAACTTGACCTCGCCGACGCCGAGCGCACGGCCCTTGCCGGGGGCGCCGAGCCAACCGAGGAAGAAGCCGAGCATCTGCCACAAGGCATCGAGGCCGAGGCACCCCGGCATCACCGGATCGCCCTTGAAGTGGCAGGCGAAGAACCAGAGGTCGGGCCTCACGTCGAGCTCCGCCACGATGCGGCCTTGGCCATGCTCGCCGCCTTCCTCCTCCACATGGGAGATGCGGTCGAACATGAGCATCGGCGGCAAAGGCAGCTGAGCGTTGCCGGGGCCGAACAGTTCGCCCCGGGCGCAGGCGAGCAGGTCCTCATAGTCGAATTGAGCCCGCCGTTCGGCCGTCGGTTTCTGCACTCTTTTCAGTCCTTCGATCACTTTGAGCCTGAAATATGGGGTGGTTACCTAACATAGACGAGGGCCCACCAAAAGCCCGGGAGGAAGCCCATTGGGGGACCTCTCCTGGCCCCTCGGGAATGCAAGGGTCGAACCGTCCGCGGCATCGAGAGCTTTCCTGACCTAGGTCAAAGCGGCAAAAAGTCAGCCAGGCCACAACGTTGCGGTAGGGCTACCTTCAGCCTATATTCCTGCAAACCGACTGTTGCACGAAAGAGACCATGGAAAAGTTGCCCCAAGGGCCGCATGAGGCGGCCGGCGAGATTATGACCGGAGACGTTGCCGAGCTGTTGCGCGGCGCTGGCTTGCGGCCCACGCGGCAGCGGGTGGCCCTAGCCCAGCTTCTCTTCGCCGAGGGTGACCGGCACGTGACCGCCGAGCGGCTCCACGAGGAGGCCTTGGCCTCCAGGGTCCCGGTCTCGCTCGCCACGGTTTACAACACGCTCCATCAGTTCACCGAGGCGGGGCTGTTGCGCGAGGTCGCGGTTGAAGGCGCCAAGACCTATTTCGACACCAATACGTCGAACCACTATCACTTCTTCTGCGAACTCTCCGGCAGGCTCCTGGATATTTCGACCGGCGACATCCGCATCGAGGGCCTGCCCGAGGCGCCCGAGGGCATGGTGGTCTCCCGCGTCGACGTGCTGGTCCGGCTCGTCAAGAAGAGCGGCAGCTAATCAGTCTCAGGGATTGCCGGCTTGGCGCCCCGCATTGCGGGGCGCGCGGCTATTCGATCTTTTCGCCGCGGTAGACGCCCCACAGCTTGTCCTGCTCGACATAGCCGTCATAGTCGTCGACCGTGAGTTCGCACCACTCGCCGTCGCACGAGACCACATTGCCGATCACGCCGGCCTGAAGCTGCGCCACCGCGCTCGAACTCGTTGAGCGGCCGTTATGCATGGTGACGCTCTCTTTGCCCTTCGACCAAGGGCTGATGAGCACCGTGCGGCGGCCGCTGAGCAGACTGTGGAACACCCAGCCGTCGGCCCCTTCGCTGTCGCGTACGCGGCGCCAATTGTCGGATTCGGCGATGATCTCGACGGGCAGTCCGGCGCGGGCGAAGACCCAGACGATGGCCTGATCGGTGCTCGGCCCCCGGCGCACATTGACCTTGTCGGATTTGAGGCTGACGAAACGGGGCACGCGTAAGCCCGTCTTGGATCCGTTGGCCACCGCCACCTGTTTGATGCCATCCTCGGCGGCACGTCCGGCGCTGCCCGCCACGGCGAGGCTCAAGACCAGCGCAATTCCCATCAAAAGGCGATAGCGCACCCTCTTTACCCCCGTCTTAGCGCCCCCGAATCGACCCTCCCTCAATGGCCGAGAAAAGTGAAAGGATCGTGGCTCGGAGGCCATTTCGGGCCCCTAGAGCCAATATGACGCTTTATCTCGCAAAGCCCCTTCTGTTAGACAAAGCGCGCAAATCTAAGCTCCTGGCAATATCTCGGGGATACTCCCCGCCGCTAGCCTCCTGACGGGATAAGTTATGGCTTCTGATCGACCGCTCGTTATCGTCACGCGTAAGCTCCCCGACGTCGTGGAAACACGGCTGAGAGAGCTGTTCGACGCGCGGCTCAACATCGACGACAAGCCGTTTTCGCGGGATGAGCTGATCGAGGCGGTCAAGACGGCCAACGTGCTCGTGCCGACGGTCACCGACCGCATCGACCGGGCCGTGCTGAGCCAGGCGGGCCCCGATCTCAAGCTGATCGCGCAGTTCGGCACTGGCGTGGACAATATCGACCTCGACACGGCGCGGAACCGCTCGATCCTCGTCACCAACACTCCGGGCGTCCTGACCGAGGACACCGCCGACATGACCATGGCGCTGATCCTCGCCGTGCCGCGGCGCCTGACGGAAGGCGCTGCCATGCTCAAGGCCGGCACCGACGAATGGCAAGGCTGGTCGCCTACCTGGATGCTCGGGCATCGCATCTACGGCAAGCGGCTCGGCATTGTCGGCATGGGGCGCATCGGTCAGGCCGTGGCGCGCCGCGCCAGGGCGTTCGGCCTCCAGATCCACTATCACAACCGCAGGCGCGTCCAGCCGGACATCGAGCAGGCGCTCGAGGCGACCTATTGGGACAGCCTCGACCAGATGCTGGCGCGCATGGACATCATCTCCGTCAACTGCCCGCACACGCCGGCGACCTATCACTTGCTGTCGGCGCGGCGGCTGGCGCTCTTGAAGCCCACGGCCTATGTCGTCAACACCGCGCGCGGCGAGGTGATCGACGAGAATGCGCTCGCCCGCATGATCGAGAACAACGAGCTGGCTGGTGCCGGTCTCGACGTGTTCGAGCACGAGCCTGCGGTGAACCCGAAGCTCTTGAAGAGCGAGAAGGTGGTGGTCCTGCCGCATATGGGCTCGGCCACGCTCGAAGGCCGCGTCGACATGGGCGAGAAGGTCATCATCAACATCAAGACCTTCCTCGACGGCCATGCGCCGCCGGACCGTGTCCATCCCGCGATGTTCTAAGACTGGCGCTACTCGGCCGCGGCCGGCGCAACCTCTTTGGTCTTCACGTGCTCGGGCCGGAAGCCCATGCCGATGAGCCGTGCCGGCCAGCGCCTGAGCCAGGGAAAGCGGTCCAGCAGCTTTGCGGCAAGCGGCGGCTTCGGCTCGGTCTTCATGGTGAGCACGCTGGAGATGACGCGGTTCTGGATGAAGACCTGCAAGGCTTGGGTCAGTTCAGTCGGCAGGAGCCGCCGTTTCTGCACCTTGCGCAAGTCCTCCTCGGTGACGCGCCCGTCCCGCAAGGGCTTGGCCAGAATATTGGCGGTAGCCACCGCATCCTGAATCGCGAGATTGATGCCGACGCCGCCGATCGGCGACATGGCGTGCGCCGCGTCGCCGATGCAGAGGAGTCCTGGCCGGTACCACTGCTTCAGGCGATCAACACGCACGGTGAGGAGCTTCACGTCGTCCCAGGAGGCGATCTCGCGCACGCGATTCTTCAGTTCGGGCTTGAGGGCGACGAGGGCAAGGCGGAACGCCTCAAGTCCTTTGCGGCGTAGCTCGTTGAAGCCGCCCTTGGGGATGACGAAGGCACACTGCCAGTAGTCGCCGCGATCGATCATAATGAAGAAGCGGCCGGGCTCGATGCGGCCCAGGCTGTCGCTCCCGTCCTCGGGGCGCCTGGAGAGGCGCAGCCACAACACGTCCATGGGCGCGCCACGATCTTCGACCTCGAGGCCGGCGAGCACACGCACGGTGGAGTGCCTGCCGTCGCAGCCCACCACGAGGTCGGCGCGGATATCCAGATCGCCTTTTGGCGTTGCAGCCTTCAAACCCACGACGTGGTCGCCATCCTTCAAGAGCTCGTCGACCTCCGACTGCATATGCAGATGGAAGGTGGGATAGCGCTTGCCCGCGTCAGCAAGGAAATCGAGGAAATGCCATTGCGGCATGAAGGCGATGAAGCCGCAACGGGTCGGCAAGTGCGAGAAGTCGGCGATCTGGACCAGCTCGTCGCCGATCTGCGCGCCGAGCTGGCGCACCTCTTGGTGGGGCCGCTTCAGGAACTCATCGAGCAGGCCGAGCTCGGACATGACCTGAAGGGTCGATGGGTGGATGGTGTCGCCGCGGAAATCGCGAAAGAAGTCGGCATGCTTTTCAAGGACGACAACGTCGACGCCGGCGCGCGCGAGCAAATAGCCGAGCATCACGCCGGCGGGGCCGCCGCCGGCGATCGCGCAACGGGTCGTGAGAGTTTCGGTGCCCATGCGACCAGTGGTAGCGGAATTTGGTTAACGCGAGACTGTAGCCTTTTCTAGCCGTTCGCGGCTTCCATGGCCTTGCGGAGATGGGACAGGTCGCGGAACTTAGGATTTCGGCCGTTTAGCGGGTTCTCCGGGTCCCAGCCGTAAGCGACCGTTGAGACCCGCGCCTGGAGCGCATCGTAAAGAAGGAGCCGGCCCACGAGCCCTTCGCCGATGCCGAGCAACTCCTTCACGACCTCGACCGCCTGGAGGCAGCCGATCACGCCGGCGACGGCGCCGAGAATGCCAGCCTCCGAACACGGCGGCACGGTGCCTTCCGGCGGCGGCTCCGGGAACAGGCAGCGATAGTTTGGGCGTGGGTTCCCTTCCCCGTCCGTCTCGAAGGCGCGGAAGGTGGTGAGCTGGCCGTCGAACGGGCCGACGGCGGCGGTGACGAGCGGCGCTTTCGCGAAATAACAGGCGTCGTTGACGAGATAGCGCGTGGCGAAATTGTCGGAGCCGTCGGCGACGATGTCGAAGCCGCGGATGATGTCGAGGGCGTTCTCCGGCACGAGCCGCGTCGTGTAGAGCTTCGTCTCCACGTGCGGGTTGAGGCGCTCAATGGTGGCGGCGGCGCTCTTGGTCTTCGACCGCCCGACGCTTGCCGTGTCGTGCACGATCTGACGCTGGAGATTGTCGAGGCTCACCCGGTCGTCGTCGATGATGCCGATTTGGCCGATGCCCGCCGCGGCCAGATAGAGAATGAGCGGCGAGCCGAGGCCGCCGGCGCCGACCACGAGCACGCGCGACGCTTTGAGCCGCTGCTGGCCTTCGCCGCCAATCTCCTTCAGCACCAGATGGCGCTTGTAACGCTCGATCTCGTCTTGGGTGAGCATGGGATCAATCTATGCCTTGCGCCCGCGCCCTGCCAGGGCGGCGCCTCAGCCGGTGGAGCCGAAGCCGCCGGCGCCGCGCTCCGTGGTCTCGAGCGCGTCCGCCTCGACGATGTCCACGTGGGTGACGGGGGCGATCACGGCCTGGGCGATGCGGTCGCCGCGCTGGATCAAGAACCGCTCGTTGCCGAGATTGATGAGGAGCACCTTCACCTCGCCGCGATAGTCGGCGTCGATGGTGCCCGGGCTGTTGAGCACGGTGACGCCGTGCTTGAGCGCAAGGCCCGAGCGCGGACGAATTTGCGCCTCGTAGCCTTCCGGCAATTCGAACACGAGCCCGGTCGGCACAAGAACACGGTCGCTGGGGTCCAGGGTGACGGCGCCGGCCTCAGGGACCGCGGCCAGGAGGTCGAAGCCCGCGGCATGGGCCGATTGATAAGCGGGAAGCGGCAACCCCTCGCCGTGCGGCAGATGCAAGATCCGAAGCGTCACGCTCATTCAGCGGCCGAGCGCAACGAGGAGAGCGCCTCGGCGGCGCGGGCGAGCAAGCGCGCGGCCATCTCGTCCTTGGTCATGGGCGGCCAGTCCTCGACGCCGGCGCCGGTCACCAAATGCACGCGCGTGCGGTCGCCGCCCATGATGCCGGTCTCGGCCGAGACGTCGTTGGCGACGATCCAGTCGGCGCCCTTGGCGCGGCGCTTTTGCGTGGCGTTGTCGACCACGTTCTCGGTCTCGGCGGCGAAGCCGATGACGAGGTCGGGGCGTTGCGGGCCTCCGATGGCGATGGTCGCGAGGATGTCCGGGTTCTGGGCGAGGGTGAGCGACACGTCGGCGCCGCTCGTCTTCTTGAGCTTCTGCGCGGCTTGCGCAGCCGCGTGCCAATCGGCGACGGCGGCGGCGCAGATGGCGATGTCGGCGGGAAGCGCATCGAGCACGGCGTCGAGCATCTCTTGCGCGGTCTCGACCTTGACCAGGTTCACCCCTTCGGGGTCCGGCAGCGTCACGGGACCGCTCACCAGCGTCACATGCGCGCCGAGGGCAAGTGCGGCGCGGGCGAGCGCATGGCCCTGCTTGCCGGAGGAGCGGTTGGCGATATAGCGCACGGGATCGAGGGGCTCGTGCGTCGGCCCCGAGGTGATCAGAACATGCCGCCCGGAGAGCGGGCCTTGCTGCTTGTCTTCGAGCAGGCGCGCGATGGCCTCGACGATGGAAGCGGGCTCGGCCATGCGGCCGGGGCCGTATTCGCCGCAGGCCATCTCGCCTTCCTCGGGCCCGACGAAACGGATGCCGTCGGCGCGCAAGCTGGCGACGTTGCGGCGGGTCGCCGGGTGCTGCCACATGCGCACATTCATGGCCGGCGCCACGAGCACGCGCTTGTCGGTGGCGAGCAGCACGGTGGAGGCGAGATCGTTCGCGAGCCCCGTCGCCATCTTGGCGAGAAGGTCGGCGGTGGCCGGCGCGACGACTACGAGGTCCGCTTCGCGCGACAGCCTGATATGGCCGATCTCCGCCTCGTCCTTGAGGTCGAACAGGTCGGTGAAGGTCTTGTCCTCGGAGAGCACCGAGAAGGAGAGCGGCGTCACGAATTCCGCGCCGCCTTTCGTGAGGATCACGCGCACGGACGCGCCCCGCTCCTTCAAGCGGCGCACGAGCTCGAGGCTCTTATAGGCGGCGATGCCGCCGCCGACGATCAAGAGGATGCGCTTTCCTTGCACTCTTTCCTCGCTCCGTGTCATTCCGCGAAGGCGGGAATCCAGCAGTCCCGACCTTAGCAATCTGGACACGGTGGTTACTGGATTGCCCGGTCAAGCCGGGCAATGACAAGGAAATAAGGTTAGCGGCCAAAATCAAAACAGCAGCGCGAGGGCGATGGCGACCAGAGCGATGGCGCCGACCCAGATGCCGGCCCGGCTCCAGCGGTCCTGCCGGTGCTGGGCTTCGGCCAGCCGCTCCACGCTCTGATCGTCGAGGCGCAAGCCCTCCTCGACCATGGCGCCGAAGGCGTCCGCCGTGCGCTCGGCCTGGAGCAGCAGCTTCGGAATGTCGCCGACGAAGCGGCCCACGGAGACCGCGCTTTCCGCCGCCTGCTCGAAGCGGGCGCCGGCGCCGAACTGGCTCTCCATCCACGCCTTCACCACGGGCTCGGCCACGACCCAGATATTGAGGTCGGGATCGAGACTGCGGCCCACGCCTTCGACCACCACCATGGTCTTTTGCAGGAGGATCAGCTCGGGCCGCGTCTGCATGTCGAAGACTTCGGTGTATTGGAAGAGCTGGCCCAAGAGCTGCGCCATGGAGATCTCGCTCGCGGGGCGGTCCATGATCGGCTCGCCGATGGCGCGCAAGGCTTGGGCGAATTGCGCCACGGAGTGCTTGCGCGGCACGTAGCCCGCCTCGAAATGCACTTCGGCCACGCGGGTGTAGTTGCGGGTGATGAAGCCGTAGAGGATCTCGGCGAGGAAGCGCCGCTCCTTGAGGCTCAAGCGGCCCATGATGCCGAAATCGACGGCGACGATGTTTCCGTCCTTGTCGACGAACAAATTCCCCGGATGCAAGTCGGCATGGAAGAAGCCGTCGCGCATGGCATGGCGCAGGAAGGTCTGCACCAGCCGCGTGCCGAGCGCCTTCAGGTCGTGGCCTGCGGCGCGCAAGCTTGTCATGGTCGGCGATGGGGATGCCGTCGATCCATTCGAGCGTCAGCACGCGGCGGGCGCTGCGCGTCCAATCGACCTTGCGGCACGCGGAAGCCTTCGTCGTCCTTGGAGTTGTCGGCCATCTCGGAAATGGCGGCGGCCTCCATGCGCAAATCCATCTCGATGGCGACGGACTTGGCCAGCGTGTCGACCACGGCGATGGGGCGCAGGCGCCGCGATGGCGCATGGAAGCGTTCGATCATGCGCGCGGCGAAGAAATAAGAGTCGAGGTCCTTCTGGAAGCGCTGCTCGATGCCCGGTCGCAGCACCTTGACGGCGACGGGCTTCAGCGTACCGTCCGGCGCCTTCACTTGCGCCTTATGCACTTGCGCGATGGAGGCGGCGGCGACCGGCGGGCCGAACTCGGCAAAGAGCTTGTCGATGGGCGCTTCGAGCTCCGCCTCGACCGCCTTCACCGCCTCGCTTTGCGAGAACGGCGGCAGGCGGTCCTGGAGCGTGGAGAGATCGCGGGCGAGCTCGCGGCCGATGATGTCGTCGCGCGTCGCCAGGAACTGACCGAGCTTGATGTAGGACGGGCCCAGCGAGGTGAGCGCCTCGGAGAGCCGCGCCTGGTTGCCGGAGCGCCGCGCCGTTCTTGCGCAACGGCGCGGTGACCCGGCCGAACACAGCGAGCGGCGCCGGCATTGCGTATCGTCGGGCAAGACGCGCGCGCCGCTCCAGGCGAGCGTTGCGCCCGCCTTCGTCAGCCGCGCCATATTGGCGATGGCGTTCACGTCCCCTGCCTCATCAAAGCCGCCAGCCGGAGTGGATCGCCGCGATGCCACCTGTCAGATTTCGATAGCGCACACGCTCGAAGCCCGCATCCTCAATCATGCGCGTGAAGCTTTCCTGATCGGGGAAGCGGCGGATGCTTTCCACGAGATAGCGATAGGCTTCCGCGTCACCGGCGACAAGGCTGCCGAGCCGCGGGATCGCGTTGAAGGAATAGGCGTCATAGAGCGTGTCGAGCAGCGGCATCTCCACGCTCGAAAACTCGAGGCAGAGGAAGCGGCCGCCGGGCTTCAGCACGCGGAAGGCCTCCGCAAGCGCCTTGTCGATATGGGTGACGTTGCGGATGCCGAAGGCGATCGTATAGGCATCGAAGCGCGCGTTCTCGAACGGCAGCGCCTCGGCATTGCCTTGCACGAAGGTCAGCGCGATCTCTGCCGCCGGCGCGCGCCTTGCCCGCCTCGATCATCTCGGGGCTGATATCGCAGATCACGGCGCTGCCGCCCGGGCCCGCCGCATCGAGAAAGCGGCAGGCGACGTCGCCGGTGCCGCCGGCAACGTCGAGCAGGCGCAAACGGCGTGGCGCTCTTCGGCGGGGCAAGGGCGTTGATCAGCTCGGCTTTCCACAGGCGGTGCAGGCCGCCCGACATCAGGTCGTTCATCAGGTCGTAGCGGCGCGCGACCTTGGCGAAAACCTCGTTCACCAGGCCTTGGCGGGCGCTTTCGGCCACGCGGGCGAAGCCGAAGCTCGTCTCGGCTCTCGCCGGAATCGCGGTTTTTCAGGTCTTCGGACATTGCGACGCGGACAATAGCCTAAGCCCCCAGTTCAGGCTATTGTTGCACTGCAATGAGGTTTCTTCTGCACTGCAGTATGCCGGAACGCCATGCCAGAGCTGCCTGAAGTGGAGACCGTGCGCCGGGGCCTGGAGCCCGTCCTCGTGGGCAACGCGTTCGCGCGCGTGGAGCAGCGGCGCCCCGATTTGCGCTTTCCGCTGCCCGAGCGCTTCGGCGAGCGGCTGGCAGGGCGCAAGGTCGAGGCGCTCGACCGGCGGGCCAAATATCTGCTCGCCCGGCTCGACGACGGCGAGGTGCTGGTCATGCATCTCGGCATGACCGGCCGCTTCGCCATCGACAAGGCGAACGGCGACGCGGCGCGCCCGGCCGCTTCGCGCATCGCCAAAGGCCGGTCCCGAAGCATGAGCATATCGTCTTCCATCTCGGCGACGGCACGGCGGTCCGCTACACGGACGTGCGCCGCTTCGGCATCATGGATCTCGTGCCGGCCGCGCGCCCTCGACAGCCATGCGCTGTTCAAGGGTCTCGGGGTCGAGCCGCTCGGCGACGCACTCACCCCGGAATGGCTCGCGGGCAAGCTCAAAGGCAAGGCCACCTCGATCAAGGCCGCGCTGCTCGACCAGCGGCTGATCGCGGGGCTCGGCAATATCTATGCCTGCGAGGCGCTGCACCGCGCCCGCATCTCACCGCTCAAGCTCGCCGGAACGCTCGCCACGAAATCCGGCAAGCCAACCAAAAAGACGGAAGCGCTCGTTGAAGGGATCAAGGCGGTGCTGGAAAGCGCCATCAAGGCCGGCGGGTCGTCGTTGCGCGACTACCGGCACACCGATGGCCGGCTTGGCCGTTTCCAGCATCGCTTCAAGGTCTATGGCCGCGAGGGGAAACCCTGCCAGCAGGACGGGCTGCGGACGGCATCGTCCGCCGCATCGTCCAGAGCGGCCGTTCGACCTTCTACTGTCCAACCTGTCAGAGATAAGGGAACTGAACCACATGTATGTCGAAGAGATCGCACAGGGCGAACGAGGCGCCCGAGAGCACGGCGCCTACGAGACGCTCATTGTCACGCGCCAAGGCAAGGTCGGGCTCATCACGCTCAACCGGCCGCACGCGCTGAACGCGCTGAACACGCTCCTCATCAGCGAGCTCAACCGCGCGCTCAAAGACATTCGAGACCGACCCCGCCATCGGCTGCATCGTCATCACCGGCAACGAGAAGGCCTTCGCCGCGGGCGTCGACATCAAGGAGATGCATACCAAGACCTTCGTCGAGGCCTATGGCAGCGACTTCCTGGCGCCGTTCGACAAGATCGGCGACGATCCGCAAGCCGATCATCGCGGCGGTCGCGGGCTATGCGCTCGGCGGCGGCTGCGAGCTCGCCATGTCGTGCGACATCATCCTGGCCGCCGACAACGCCGTGTTCGGCCAGCCGGAGATCAATCTCGGCATCATGCCGGGCGCTGGCGGCACCCAGCGGCTGACCCGCGCGGTCGGCAAGGCCAAGGCCATGGAGCTCTGCCTCACCGGGCGGATGATGAACGCCGAGGAGGCGGAGCGCGCCAACCTCGTAAGCCGCATCGTACCCGCCGACGAGCTGCTCGAGGAGGCGATGAAGGTCGCCGACAAGATCGCCAACCTGTCGCAGCACGCGGTGATGATGATCAAGGAGGCGATCAATCGCGGCTTCGCCACGACGCTGGCCGAGGGCACCCGCTTCGAGCGCGGCCAGTTCTACTCGCTGTTCGCCACCGAGGATCAGAAGGAAGGCATGGCCGCCTTCATCGAGAAGCGGAAGCCCGACTTCAAGAACCGGTAGGGAATCTGGGCTCGCGGAAAGAGGGTGGCCGGGCTCCCCGTTTCGCCCAGTTGACGCCTCCTGGGGTGCTCGCTATAGAGCACGTCAAATCAGCGTTCTGCTCGGCTTTCGCGCGCGCATTCTGCGGGCCGAAAGCCGCCTCAAGGATCCATACATGGCCAATACCAAGTCGGCGAAGAAAGCCGTTCGCCAAATCACCCGCCGTACCGCCGACAACAAGGCGCGGCGCAGCCACATGCGCACCTCTGTCCGCAAGGTCGAGGAAGCCATCGCCACCGGCAACAAGGAGGCCGCCCAGGCCGCCTTGAAGGAAGCCGAGCCGGTCATGGCGCGCACGGCGCAAAAGGGCGTCCTCCATCGCCGGGCGGCGTCCCGCAAAGTCTCCCGTCTCGCCAAGCGCGTCGGCGCCATGGGGGCCTAGGCCCCTATTCGGACCTCCCCGCCGCACAAGTCCCAAAAATCTATCCGGCTGTTGCTCGCGCGCCACAGAGGCTGCGCACAGCCGTCGCGCGCCTCATGTCAATTCAACGAATATTTCAACTGCTTGACGATCGAGGCGGCGTGCGCGGCGGCACACGCTTTTCCACCGACTTCCCCCTGGAAAAAAAAATTTGCAGGCACCGCAGGGCGCAAAAGTCCCGCCTTTCGCGGGATTTCTGCGCCAGACCGTGATCGATTTAGGCTTGCGACACAGAGGCTTGGCGAAGAGCCGCTGCACCGCGGCGCTTACTGATCAATACTAGCACTTGCACCCCCTTCGTTCGCTTGATTGGCGGGGTTTGCGTGTGTATAGTCCGATTATCCGAACGGGGAATTCCCCTCCTTACAATTGAGTATCTTGGCCTTGGCGGTTGCCGGGACAGGTTTTCTTTGTCTTCGGAGTAAGGAGGGATGAAAATCTTGTGGAATGCTTATGCGTAAGCTGTGAATATTGCGGGTGTTTTTTGCATGAAGCCACTACGTATTGTGGCCAACATCAAATTTGTTCTTACGACGTGCTCACATTTTTTGGGGAGGAGGCTCGTCTTGGGCGCGCAGATCGACGAAAACGTGGTCGATGATGTCGATGTGGCAACGGCCTGGAAGGGCCTTCAGGCGAATCCTCGATCGCAGCTTGTCGATGTGCGTACCCGCGCAGAGTGGACCTATGTAGGGATTCCCGACCTCGGGCCTTTGGGCAAACGGACTGTCCTCGTCGAGTGGCAGACCTTTCCCGATCAGTCCGTGGATCCGCGCTTTGCCGAACGCCTGGCCAACGAGCTCAAGGCGCTCGGTGTGCAGTTGGACGACGATCTTTTCTTCATTTGCCGTTCGGGAAGCCGGAGCCTGGCTGCGGCCAAGGCGATGGCGGCGATGGGGTACCGCGCCTGTCACAATGTCGCTGAGGGGTTTGAAGGTCCGCTCGACGATGGCAGGCATCGCGGCTCCCTCCTAGGGTGGAAGGCGATTGGACTGCCCTGGCAGCAAGGCTAGGGGCCGGTCGATGGGACGGTCGTGGCTGTCCGCGTCGATCTAGTTGGCTGCTCATGTATCAAGCGTGCGGTGCGTAATGGCGCGACAAAAAGAATGGGAAAGAAAAAACCGTGGCAGAGGCACAGGCACGGGTTCCCAGGGCCCAGCAAGAGGAGCAGTGCGCGCCAAGCGATGCTTGGGCGAGAGTCAAGAGCCGGTTACGCGCTGAATTGGGCGAGGACGTCTACGCCAGTTGGTTTAGGGGCGTGGAGGTCGAGCAGGTAGACGGTGGCGTCGTTCACCTCACCGTGGCGACCCGCTTTCTCCGGAACTGGCTCCGTTCGCATTATTACGACTCCGTCCTGAGGCTTTCGCGAGGCGAATGGCCGAGCGCTGAGCGCGTCGAATTCACGGTCAGGCAGCCGCATTTCGGCGTCGAGCCGCCCAAGGAGGCGCCGCGCGCCAGCGCAGTCCGAGCGCCGGCCGTCGCCGAGCTGGCGCCGCTGCCGATGCCGCTGCGCACCGGCTATGAGGGTTTCGAAGGCTCGCCGCTCGATCCGCGCCTGAGCTTTCAGAAGCTTCGTGGTCGGCGCCTCGAACCAGCTCGCTCATGCCGCGGCGCAAGAGGTGGCGGGCGCCTTCATCGGGCCCGCAGTCTCCGTTCAACCCATTGTTCGTGCACGGCAATGTCGGACTGGGCAAAACCCATTTGCTGCACGCCATCTCGTGGGAGGTGAAGCAGCGCAAGCCCGAAGCCGAGGTGCTCTACCTCACCGCCGAGCGCTTCATGTCGGGCTTCGTGCAGGCCTTGCGCGCGCGTGACGCGCTCGCCTTCAAGGAGAAGCTGCGCAATATCGATATTCTCCTGATCGACGACATGGAGTTCCTGCAAGGCCCGACCATCCAGCAGGAGTTCTGCCACACGCTGAACTCGCTGATCGACGGCGGGCGGCAGGTGGTGGTGGCGGCCGACCGGGCGCCGACCCAGCTCGACAAGCTCGACATGCGCATGCGGTCGAGGCTCGGCGGCGGGCTCGTGGCCGAGATCGGCGCCATGGATTACGAGCTGCGCCACAAGATCCTCGAGAAGCGGGCGCAGGAAGCCTGCACCGACACCGCGGGGCTCGATATTTCCGATACCGTGCTCGCCTTCCTCGCCGAGCGCTTGACCGAGAGCGGGCGCGAGCTCGAAGGCGCGGTCCATCGCTTGCGGGCGAGCTACCAGCTCACCGACGAGCCGGTGACGCTCGAGACCGCCGAGCAGATCGTGCGCGATCTCATGCGCGGGCACCGAGCCGCGGCGCGTGCGCATCGACGACATCCTGCGCACCGTGTCCAAGCATTACGGCGTCAACCGCGGCGACCTCCTGTCGGGGCGGCGCAACCGCTCGATCGTGCGGCCGCGCCAGATCGGCATGTATCTGGCGAAGCTGCTCACCTCGCGGTCGCTGCCCGAGATCGGCCGGCGGTTCGGCAACCGCGACCACACCACCGTGCTGCACGCGATCCGCAAGATCGAGCAGCTGATGAACGACGACAACCAGCTCCGCGAGGAGATCGAGCTTCTGAAGCGCTTGCTGCGCGAATAGAGGGAAGGCGGGAGGGGCCTTGACTGGACCGAGGCGCTCTCCCCCGCCCGCTCTTGCAAATTGCGCGGCGCCGCGTCAAGTTCGAGCCGGGCTTTCCGCCCGCCTCGCCAGGCCTTCACCAGGGTCGGACCGGAGCCGAAAAGGCGCTCCGGGCAGGGCGAACATCCAGCGAAAAAACGTCATTTTTCGGGGTATTCTCGCAACCATGCGGCTCACCATCGACAAACCAGGTCTCGCCAAGGCGCTCGCCCATGTGGCGAGCGTGGTCGAGCGGCGCAACACCATCCCCATCCTGTCCAATGTGCTGCTTACGGCGGCGACGAACGAGCTGAAACTGACCGCCACCGACCTCGACATGGAGCTGGTCGAGACGGTGCCCTGCACCGCCAAGGGCGACGGCGCCATCACCGTGCCGGCGCACATGTTCTACGACATCGTGCGCAAGCTGCCCGAGGGCGCCGACATCGAGCTCGTCCGCGACGGCGAGCAGGAGCGGCTCGTCATCACCTCCGGGCCGGCCCAGTTCTCGCTGCAGACGCTGCCGGCCGACGACTTTCCCGCGCTCAGCGTCGACGATCTCGGCCACGCCTTCACGCGTGCCGGCGGCGGACCTCAAGAAGCCTGATCGACAAGACGCGCTTCGCCATCTCCACCGAGGAGACCCGCTATTATCTGAACGGCATCTATCTCCACGACGCGGAGAGCGGCGGCAAGCCCATGCTGCGCGCGGTGGCCACCGACGGGCATCGCCTCGCCCAGGTCGAGCTGCCGCTGCCCTCCGGCGCCAAGGACATGCCGGGCGTGATCGTGCCGCGCAAGACCGTGCTGGAGCTCGCCAAGCTCGTCGAAGACGGCGAAGGCGAGGTGCGCATCGAGCTGTCGCCGTCGAAGATCCGCGTCTCCACCGCGCGCGTCGTGCTCACCTCCAAGCTGATCGACGGCACCTTCCCCGACTATGAGCGCGTCATCCCGCAAGGCAACGACAAGAGGATGGAAGTGGACAACGCCGCCTTCGCCCAGGCCGTCGACCGCGTCTCGACGCTGTCGAGCGACAAGGGCCGCGCGGTGAAGCTCACCCTCACCGACGGCAAGCTCACGCTCTCGGTGAACAATCCCGACTCCGGCAGCGCCACCGAGGAGCTGGCCGTCGATTATGGCTTCGATCCGTTGGAGATCGGCTTCAACGCCCGCTATCTGCTCGATATCTCGGGCAGCTCGAAAGCGGCACGGCCGAGTTCCAGCTCGCCGATCCCGGCTCCCCGACCATGGTGCGCGACGGCAAGGATGCCTCGGCGCTCTATGTGCTCATGCCGATGCGGGTATGAGGGCGCGCGCGACCAAGCCATCGCGAGCCTGAGGCGTCCGGCCAGCCCGACCCGCAGCGGCTTTTCGTCCGCACGCTCAAGCTCACCGATTTCCGCAACTAT
>CAVQXI010000015.1:0-137500 GCA_963717875.1 uncultured Alphaproteobacteria bacterium | reverse complement strand
TTTTTTTTTTTTTTTTTTTTTTTTTTTTTTTTTTTTTTTTTTTTTTTTTTTTTTTTTTTTTTTTTTTTTTTTTTTTTTTTTTTTTTTTTTTTTTTTTTTTTTTTTTTTTTTTTTTTTTTTTTTTTTTTTTTTTTTTTTTTTTTTTTTTTTTTTTTTTTTTTTTTTTTTTTTTTTTTTTTTTTTTTTTTTTTTTTTTTTTTTTTTTTTTTTTTTTTTTTTTTTTTTTTTTTTTTTTTTTTTTTTTTTTTTTTTTTTTTTTTTTTTTTTTTTTTTTTTTTTTTTTTTTTTTTTTTTTTTTTTTTTTTTTTTTTTTTTTTTTTTTTTTTTTTTTTTTTTTTTTTTTTTTTTTTTTTTTTTTTTTTTTTTTTTTTTTTTTTTTTTTTTTTTTTTTTTTTTTTTTTTTTTTTTTTTTTTTTTTTTTTTTTTTTTTTTTTTTTTTTTTTTTTTTTTTTTTTTTTTTTTTTTTTTTTTTTTTTTTTTTTTTTTTTTTTATGACAGAAAGCGCCCAAATTTTGGCGGTGAATCGGGTAAGATCGAAGCCTGAATCAGGGGGCCTCCCGGGCCCTCCGAGAAGACCAACAACGACCTTCAAGACACTCCAGGGAACCATGACACCAGCTTCCAAACGCAAAGCTGAAGCCGCTGCCGAATACGGCGCCGAGTCGATCAAAGTGCTGAAAGGCCTCGATGCCGTGCGCAAGCGGCCGGGCATGTATATCGGCGACACCGATGACGGCTCGGGCCTCCACCACATGGTCTACGAGGTGGTCGACAACGCCATCGACGAGGCGCTCGCCGGCTTTTCCGACGCGATCCAGGTCACGCTCAACGCCGACGGCTCGGTCACGGTGGAAGACAATGGCCGCGGCATCCCGACCGAGATCCACAAGGGCGAAGGCGTGTCGGCGGCCGAAGTGATCATGACCCAGCTCCATGCCGGCGGGAAATTCGACCAGAACTCCTACAAGGTGTCGGGCGGCCTGCATGGCGTCGGCGTGTCGGTGGTCAACGCGCTGTCGTCCAAGCTCGAGATGACCATCTGGCGCGACGGCAAGGAGCATTTCATGCGCTTCGCCGACGGCGTGCCCGAGAAGCCGCTCAAGGTGGTCGGCGATGCCGACGGCAAGACCGGCACGCGCATCACCTTCGTGCCGAGCACCAAGACCTTCACCATGGTCGAGTTCGACTATGCGACGCTTGAGCATCGCCTGCGCGAGCTGGCGTTCCTGAACTCCGGCGTGCGCATCATTCTGTCGGATCATCGCGGCGTGGAGCCGAAGATCGAGGAGATGCACTATGAGGGAGGCTTGCGCGCCTTCGTGCGCTTCCTCGACCGCACCAAGCATCCGCTGATCAACGAGCCGATCGTGGTGGAGAAGACGCAAGAAGCATCACCGTCGAGGCGGCGCTGTGGTGGAACGACAGCTACCACGAGAACGTGCTGTGCTTCACCAACAACATCCCGCAGCGCGACGGCGGCACGCATCTGGCCGGCTTCCGCGCGGCGCTGACCCGCACCGTCAACACCTATGCCGCCTCCTCCGGCATCGCCAAGAAGGAGAAGGTGGCGCTGACCGGCGACGACGCCCGCGAGGGCCTGACCTGCGTGCTCTCGGTCAAGGTGCCCGACCCGAAATTCTCCAGCCAGACCAAGGACAAGCTCGTGTCCTCCGAGGTGCGGCCGGTGGTCGAGAGCATCATGGCCGAGCGCGCTGTCGCAGTGGTTCGAGGAGAATCCGGGCGAGGCCCGCAATATCGTGCAGAAGATCGTCGAGGCCGCCGCGGCGCGCGAAGCGGCGCGCAAGGCCCGCGACCTGACCCGCCGCAAGGGCGCGCTCGACATGGCCTCGCTGCCCGGCAAGCTCGCCGACTGCCAGGAGCGCGATCCCGCCAAGTCCGAGCTGTTCCTGGTCGAGGGCGATTCCGCCGGCGGCAGCGCCAAGCAGGCGCGCGACCGCGCCTTCCAGGCCGTGCTGCCCTTGCGCGGCAAGATCCTCAACGTGGAGCGCGCGCGCTTCGACAAGATGCTGTCGAGCGCGGAGATCGGCACGCTGATCACCGCGCTCGGCACCGGCATCGGCGATGAGTTCGACCTCGTCGAAGCTCCGCTACCACAAGATCATCATCATGACGGACGCCGATGTCGACGGCTCGCATATCCGCACGCTGCTGCTCACCTTCTTCTATCGCCAGATGCAGTCGTTGATCGAAGCGGGCATCTCTTCATCGCCCAGCCGCCGCTCTACAAGGTGAAGCGCGGCCAGCAGGAGCGCTATCTCAAGGACGAGAAGGCGCTCGAGGACTATCTGATCGGCGAAGGGCTGGAAGACGCCGTGCTCGTCACCGGCGACAATGCCGCGCGCGGCGGCGGGGATCTGCGCGACATCGTCGAGCCGGCGCGCAAGATCAGCGCCATCCTCAACGGCCTGCATAACCGCTATCCGCGCTTCATCATCGAGCAGGCGGCCATCGCCGGCGCGCTCACCCCGAAAGTGCTGAAGGACGCCAAGCAGGCGCAAGCCGCGGCCGCCTATATCGCCAAGCGGCTCGACGCGCTGGCCGAGGAGACCGAGCGCGGCTGGCATGGCGAGGCGCTGCCCGAGGGCGGCTTGCGTTTCTGGCGGGAGCTGCGCGGCGTGATGGAATCCCACCTGATCGACGGGCCGTTCATCGCCTCGGCCGACGCGCTCAAGCTCGACCACTTCGCGGCGCATCTGCAAGAGGTCTATGCCAAGCCGGCCATGCTCAAGCGCAAGGACACGACCCTGGTCGTGCACGGGCCGAGCGATCTGCTCGAGGCGGTGATGGAGACCGGCCGCAAGGGCCTGTCGCTCCAGCGCTACAAGGGTCTCGGCGAGATGAACCCGGACCAGCTGTGGGACACCACGCTCGACCTCGACACCCGCACCATCCTGCAGGTCAAGATCAAGGAAGGCGAGGACGCCGACGACATCTTCTCGCGGCTGATGGGCGACGTGGTCGAGCCGCGGCGCGAGTTCATCCAGAACAACGCGCTCCAAGTCGCCAATCTCGACGTGTAGCGGCTTGGTCCGCCGCATTCCTTAACGCTTGGCAAGGCGCAACGCCTAGGGTTTCCGCCTGAGTCCGAGTTGCGGCGCTTTCCGCCCGGCGCGGCTCGCTTTCGTGTGTTCAGTTGGGGCGAGGAGATGAGCGGCGCGCGGCGCAAGCCCAGACCTCAAGGCAAAGGCCGCCGGCGCGTGGCGCCCGAGTTCGGCGCGCGGCGCAGGCCGCCGTCCGAGGCGGCGCCCGCAAAGCGGCGCAGGGCCGGCTGTGGCGCCTCAAGCGCGCGGCCCAGCGCCATCCCTACCTCTTCAAGGCCCTGCGCTTCGGCATGCTCGCCTGCATCTGGGGCACGATCGTGCTCGGCGGCGCGGTGGTCTATTTCATCTCCCGGGTGCCGGACCCGCTGCTCGCCACGCTCGACGACCGGCCGCCCAACGTCACCATGCTCGCCGCCGACGGCACCGTGCTCGCCGAGCGGGGCTTGCGGCGCGGCCATGTGCGCGTCGACGTGCTGCCGCCCTATCTGGTCAAGGCGGTGACTGGCCACCGAGGACCGCCGCTTCTATCACCATTTCGGCATCGACCCGCTCGGGCTGGCGCGCGCCACCTACCGCAATCTCGCGGCCGGCACCGTGGTCGAGGGCGGCTCGACCATCACCCAGCAGCTCGCCAAGAACCTGTTCCTCAGGCCCGAGCGCACCATCATCCGCAAGCTCGAAGAGCTGATCTACGCGGTGTGGCTCGAGCAGCGCTTCTCCAAGGACGAGATCCTCGAGCTCTATCTCAACCGCGTCTATTTCGGCGGCGGCACTTACGGGGTCGAGGCCGCGTCGCGGCACTATTTCGGCAAGTCGGCGCGCTTCGTCACGCTGCCCCAGGCGGCGCTGCTCGCGGGGCTGCTCAAGGCGCCGTCGCGCTACTCGCCGACGCGCAGCGTGAAGCTCGCCAGCGCCCGGGTCGACGAGGTGCTCGAGAACATGGTGGAGGCCGGCTTCCTCTCCGAGGAAGCAGGCGGCAAGCGCGGCGCGGCAGCCGCTCAAGCTGCGCGCCAAAGGCGACGACACCGGCTATCCCTATGCGGTCGACTGGGTGGCCGAGCTGCTGCCGGAGTTTGTCGGCGAGCATGACGGCGACCTGATCGTCGAGACCACGATCGATGCGGGCCTGCAGCGGGTCGCGCAAGAGCAGCTTCGCGCAACTGCTCGACGACGGAAGGCAAGCGCGCGCGCGCAAGCGAAGGCGCCGTGGTGGTGCTCGACCCGATGGGCGGCGTCAAGGCGCTGGTCGGCGGCCGCTCCTACAAGGTCAAGCCCGTTCGACCGCGCGCTCAAGGCGCTGCGCCAGCCGGGCTCGGCCTTCAAGCCGTTCGTCTATCTCGCGGCGCTCGAAAGCGGCTATTCGCCGGACTCCGTCGCCTATGACGGGCCGACCAACATCGCCGGCTGGTCGCCCCGAGAACTACACCCACAGCTACAAGGGCGAGGTCACGCTCGCGCTACGCCATGGCGCATTCGCTCAACACGGTGGCGGCCAGGCTCACCGCCGAGGTCGGAGCCTGGCGCGTGGTGCGCACGGCGCGGCGGCTCGGCATCCATTCCAAGCTGCATGCCCAGCCCTCGATCGCGCTCGGCACCGCCGAAGTCACGCTGCTCGAGCTCGCCGGCGCCTATGCGCCCTTCGCCAATGGCGGCCAGGGCGTGCTGCCCCATATCATCACCCGCGTGCGCAACGGCGACGGCAAGGTGCTCTACCAGCGCCAGCACTCGACCACCGGCCAGGTGGTGGCGCTGCACTATGTCGGCGCCATGAACGACATGATGAACGCCACGGTGATGCGCGGCACCGGCAAGAGCGCGGCGATCGAGGGTCACATGGCCGGCGGCAAGACCGGCACGACGCAGAACTACCGCGATGCCTGGTTCGTCGGCTACACCGCCCATTATGTCGGCGGCGTGTGGATCGGCAACGACAACAGCTCGCGCATGCGGAAGGTCACCGGCGGCACGCTGCCGGCCGAGCTGTGGCACGACATCATGCTCTATGCGCATCGAGGACAAGCCGCCGCTGCCGCTGCCGGGCACGCGCGCGCCGTGGCCGCTCAAGATGCCGTCGCCGCGCGGCTGCCGTGGCCAACGGCAAGCAGGCCGAGCGCAGCGACGACCAGCCGCTCTATCAGCGCGTGTTCGGCTCTTTCGGCGGCGGCTAGACGCGCACCTTTACTCGATGCTGCGCGTCGGCGAGGTGCGCGAGGACGGCACCATGCCCTCGGCGCCATAGCGATGCAGGCTGGCGCCGTGCTTCCGGAGCCAGTCCCGCGCCTCCTCATGGCGCGGCATGGTGCGCTCGACCAGCGCCCAGAAGCGCGGCCCGTGATTCATGTGGCCGAGATGGGCGACCTCGTGCGCGGCGAGATAGTCGAGCACGAAAGGCGGCGCGAGCACGAGCCGCCAGGAGAAGGACAGCGCGCCGGACGTCGAGCACGAGCCCCAGCGCGTGGTCTGGTCGCGCACGAAGAGGCGCTTCGGCGTGAGATTGAGACGCCTGGCGTGCAGGTCCACGCGGGGCTTGAGATCGAGATGGGCCTGGCGCTTCAGCCAGTCGAGCAGGCGGCGCGGCGCGTGCTCCTCCTCGCCCGCCACATAGAGACGCGGCAACCGCCTCTGGCCACGCGCGCGCCTTCCGGCCAGGCCGGGGCGGCCTTCGCATCGTCGGGCTCCTCGACCCACACCACGCCGCGGCGGCGCACCGCGCCCGCGAAGCGGAGCACATGCGCGAGACCGCGCAACGGCACGATGGCGCCGTGGGTGAACGGCACCGGCTCCGGACAGGCCCGCCACGCGCTCCTTCAGCCAATCGAGATGGCGCGACAGAAACTCGTCGGCGTCGGCGAAGCTCGAATAGAGCGGCATGGTGAGCACGGCGCCGCGGCGGGCTTCGCTCACTTGCAGGCTGAACCTTCGCGCCCGCGCGCTCCGTCTCAGCACCATGGGGATATTGAGGCCGCGGATCTTGACCTCGATGGTCTCGCCGCGCGCGAGATTCAGCCGCTTCAGCATGCTACGCTCCCTACTGCCGTCGGTGCCACCCGAATCTGGCGGCCACACAGTAGCACAGGGCTTTGCGGGAACGCTCGCCTCTGCTTTAGGCAGTCCGGCCGAAAGCCCGCGCCAGCACGCCTTTCCGGCGCTGGTGGGTGGGATAAAATCGCGGATTTTCGGCGCTATTTCAGCGCGAAAACGGGATCCGTTGAACACGCCGTAATGGCCGACGCCGGGCTGAAGATGGTGCTCGCGCATGCCCGTCGGCAAGGTTGGTGCACAAAGTTTGGGCAGCTCTGGTCTGGCCGATCCCGGAAATGTCGTCCTTCTCGCCCTCGACCGTCATCAGCGCCACGCTGCGGATCTTGCTCGGGTCGACCAGGCGGTTGCGGTGGACCATCTCGCCCTTGGGCAGCCTGTGCTCGAGGAAGACCGTCTCGATGGTCTGGAGGTAGTACTCGGCCGTGAGGTCCATGACGGCAAGAAACTCGTCGTAGAACTCGCGATGCTTGTCGGCGGAATCGCCGTCGCCCTGGATCAGATTATGGAATAGATCGCGGTGGGCCGTGACGTGGCGGTCGAAATTCATGCCCATGAAGCCGGAGAGCTGCAGGAAGCCGGGATAGACCAGCCGCATCACGCCGGGATAGGGCCACGGCACTTGGGTGATGACGTTGCGGCGGAACCAGCTCGAGCGGCTTGCCCTCGGCGAAGCGATTGACCGCGGTCGGGTTTTCCCGCGCGTCGATCGGGCCGGCCATGAGGATCATGGAGCGCGGGCTCGAGCGGTCGCCCATCGCCTCCATCAGCGACACCGCGGCGAACACCGGCACGGTCGGCTGGCAGACCGCCATGACATGCACGTTTCCGCGGAAAAACCGCAGAAACTCAATGATGTAGTCGATATAGGTGTCGAGGTCGAAGGGGCCGGCGGCGCGCGGCACGAAGCGGGCGTCCTGCCACTCGGTGACATAGACCTCGTGGTGCGGCAGGAGGTCGCGGACCGTGCCGCGCAGAAGCGTGGAGAAATGCCCGGCCATGGGCGCCACGACCAGAACCTTCGGATCCTTCCGCCGGCGCCAGCGCGGCACCTCGCGCTCGAAATGGACGAGATTGCAGAAGGGCTTGGAGATCAGCGTGCGCTCTCGGACGGCGACCTCGCGGCCATCCACCTCGACTGTGTCGATGTCCCAGGCCGGCTTGCGATAGCGGCGCGTCGAGCGCTCGAACAGTTCGAGCGCCGCCGCGGCGCTGCGGCCAAGCGGGGTGTGGGAGGCGGGATTGAACGGATTGCGGAACAGCAGCCGATAGGCTTCCGCCGCGGCCCGCGCCGGGCGCAGCGCCGCCTGGTTCAGCTCGTAGAGATGGTACAGCATGGAATCCCTCTCCGACTCAGATGCATTCATAATGCTGCATCGCGGAATCAAATGGTGATTTTATGTTGCGGTGCAATGACACGGTGCCGCAGGGGTATCGGCCGCGCGGCTAAAGGTAGCGGCGGAGGGTCTCGGCCATTTTGGCGGCCGGCGTGCCGTAGGGGAAATGGGTGATGAATTCGCCGTCGGGGCCCATGAGATAGACAAGCGCCGAATGGTCGACGCTGTAATCGTCGCTCCCATCGTCTTCCTGGATCTTTCGTATGTGACACGGTAGGCCTTGGCCGCCTTGGCGATTGCTTCCGGCGAGCCGGTCAGGCCGACGAAGCGCGGCCCGAAATTCGTCACATAGGCGGCCACGGCCTCCGGCGTGTCGCGCTCGGGATCGAGGGTGATGAAGATCGGGACGACCTTGTCGGCCTCTTCTGCCGAGCTCGTCGAGCGCCGCCGCCATGACCTGCAGCTCGGCCGGGCAGATGTCGGGGCAATGGGTGAAGCCGAAAAACACCAGCATATAGCTGCCGCGGAAATCCTTGTCGGTGACCGTCTTGCCGTCCTTGCCGACCAGAGTGAACGGGCCGCCGATCAGCGCCTTGCCGCTCGTCGCCACGCGCGGCTGCATGTCGGTGTTGAGAATCAGCATGCCGGCGCCGGCGAGCGCACCGAGCAGAAAGCCGCCAACAATGATCAGGAGAAGAGAGCGTCGCATTTCATTACTCACCAAGCTGCAGCAGCGTGCCGTTGACCCGCGCGCTGCCGAGGAACCAGCTGAACGTGGCATAGCCGGCCGCCAGATAGACCGCGTTCAGCCCGAGCGCCCACCACAGCTCCTTGGCATCGAAAGTGTGGTGCAGCAGGATCGAGCGCATGCCTTCGAACACATGGGTCGGCGGAAGCGCGAGCGCAACCGGCTGAAGCCAGTCCGGCAGCACCGAGACGGGATAATACACGCAGCAGAGCGGCAGCAGCAGAAAGGCGAGCGACCAGGCCAGCTCCTCGGCGCCGAGCCCGTAGCGCAGGATGACGCCGGCGGAGATCAGCCCAAGCGACCAGCTCGTCAGCACGAGCACGCAGAAGAAGGCGACCAGCGCCAGCCCGAGATCGAGCAGGTTGAAGCCGAAGAAGAAGAAGGCGGCGATCGCCACCGGCACCATGCTGACGCCAAGGCGGATGATGCTCCACAGGCGAAAGCGCGGCGACGAGCTCGTAGGGCCGCAACGGGCTGATGAGCAGATTGCCGAGATTGCGCGACCACATCTCCTCGATGAAGGTGGTGGAGAAGCCGATCTTGGAGCGGAACAGAATGTCCCACAGCAGCACCGAGCCGATCAGCACGCCGGCGGCTTGCGCATAGGGGTTCTGCGTGCCGGCCAGATATTTCTGGAGGAAGCCCCAGGTGAGCATCTGGAGGAACGGCCAGTAGATCAGCTCCACCAGCCGCACGCCGGAGCTGCGCAAGCAGATAGATATAGCGCCGGACCAGCGCCGCCGATGCGGCGCAGCGACGCGCGAAGCCCGTTCGGCGGCAAGCAGCACAGGCTCGACTCGCCGATGCTGGCGGCGCGCTCATGACGCTTTCCTCGCCGGCTCGGACTCGGCCTCGTCTCCGCGGGCTTGGCGCGGCCGCGCACCACGTCGAGGAACACTTCCTCCAGCGTCTCGCGGCCGTAGCTCGCGATCAGCGCCTTCGGCGTCTCGTCCTCGATGATGCGCCCGGCCTGAAGCAGGATGACGCGGTCGGCGAGCCGCTCGACCTCGGCCATGTTGTGGGAGGCGAGCAGCAGCGTGGCGTTGCGGCTCCGCGCATAGTCCTTCAGCTTGCGCCGGACCCAATCGGCGGTGTCGGGATCGAGCGAGGCGGTCGGCTCGTCGAGCAACAGCAGATCGGGCGCGTTGAGCAGCGCCTTGGCGAGCCCGACGCGCGTCTTCTGGCCGGCGGACAGCTTGCCGGTCGGGCGGTCGAGCAAGGTCTCGATCTGCAAGATGCTCGGCGACATAGGCGATGCGCTCGGCCGCGTTGGCGATGCCGTAAAGCCCCGCATAGACGGTGAGGTTCTGCTTCACCGTCAGCCGCGCCGGCAGATCGACATAGGGACTCTGGAAGTTCATCCGCTGGGCGACGTCGTAGCGGTTGCGGCTCATATCGGCGCCGAATACGCTGACCTCGCCCGCGCTCGGCATGATGAGGCCGAGCAGCATGGCGATGGTCGTGGTCTTGCCGGCGCCGTTGCCGCCGAGCAGCGCCACCGTCGTGCCGGGCTCGATGGTAAAGCTGATGTGGTCGACGGCGGTGACGGCGCCGTAGCGCTTGGTGAGGCCGCGCACCGCGACGGGCAGGCTCGTGGTATCGGGCCGGCGCCGTTCTTCACGAAAATTGCCTACCGTCTCGTTCATGGCCTTGCGCTGCGCGCCCGCTTTGTCGGAATTATGGCTCACCGCCACGTGCTAGGGTTCACCTATGGCCGCCCTCGACAATAGTCAAACCACCGCCCGCGCCGCCGTGCCGGACTGGCTGCGCGCAGGCGAAAGCCGGTTGCGCCTGCAGACCATCGTCCGCTTGCGCTGGCTTGCCGTGCTCGGCCAGAGCCTGACGGTGATCGGCGCCTATTGGGTGCTCGGCATCGACCTGCCGATCGGCGGCTGCTTCGCCGTCATCGCGCTGTCGGCCTGGCTCAACGTGGCGTTGCGCATCCGCTACCCGGCGAGCCAGCGGCTCAGAAGCAACTACGCCTTCATCATGCTGGGCTACGACATCCTCCAGCTTGCGGCGCTGCTCTATCTCACCGGCGGGCTGGAAAATCCATTCGCCTTCCTGCTGATCGCGCCGGTCACCGTCTCGGCCTCGACGCTGCCGCTCAGGATCACCGTCGGCGCTCGGCGTGCTCGCCATCGGCGCGGCGACCCTGCTCACCAGCTTTCACTACCCGCTGCCCTGGTTCCACCATGCCAACCTCGATCTGCCCTTCCCTTATGTGATGGGCGTGTGGGCGGCGGTGGTCTCCGGCATCCTGTTCATCGGCTTCTATTCCTGGCGCACGGCGGAGGAAGGCCGGCGCATGGCCAAAGCCTTGGCCGCCGCGGAGATGGTGCTGGCGCGCGAGCAGAAACTCTCGGCGCTCGACGGCCTGGCCGCCGCGGCGGCGCACGGGCTCGGCACGCCGCTCGCCACCATCGCCGTGGTCACCAAGGAGCTGTTGCGCGACGCCAACGAGGCCGACCCCCATTACGAGGACCTGCTTCTGCTGCGCGCGCAGGCCGAGCGCTGCCGCGAGATCCTGAAAGAGCTCGCCGGCCGCGGCGAGCAGCTCGACATCATCGTGTCGCGCATGCCCGTGAGCCATCTGATCGAGGAGGTGGTCGCGCCGCACCGCCTGGTCGCCGTGCCGATCGAGGTCGAGGACCGGCCCTTCGCAGGAGTGGAGCCGGGCAGCCCCGCGGCGCGCGAGCCGGTGACCCAGCGCAATCCGGGCGTGCATCTACGGTCTCGGCAATCTCGTGGAGAACGCCATCGATTTCGCCGCCACCAAGGTCGAGGTCGAGGCGCAGTGGACGCAGGACGAAGTGCGGATCGTCATCGCCGATGACGGCGAGGGCTTTCCGCCCAATGTGCTCGAGCAGCTCGGCGAGCCCTTCGTCACCACGCGGCCCGGCGAGAGCTGGGGCGAGGAGCAGCCGGACGAGCATATCGGCATGGGTCTCGGCTTCTTCATCGCCAAGACGCTGCTCGAGCGGTCCGGCGCCCGGCTCGAGCTCGCCAACCGGCCCGAGCCGGAAGGCGGCGCGGTGGTGACGGTGATCTGGCCGCGCAGCAAGTTCGAGCAGGCCCAAGAGGCGCTCGTTTAGCCATTTCGGACGGTAATTCGCGGCCTTCTCGGCCAATTCACGCAAAAAAGCCCGGTTTCGCGCGTTTGCCGTTCACTCTGATGCGCGGAAAGGCGGCCGTAAGGCTTGCCTGGAGGGGCGAAAGCCCCTACCTCTACCTGCAAATAAAAGACCAATTCTTCTGGGAGCTTACGTCGGGGTTGGGCTTGAGCAGCGTAATAGGAGCTGAGACATGGAAGCCCAACAGGTCTCGACCACGCCACAGGGCGTTCACGTGCCGCAAGACAACACTCTTCTGATCGTCGACGACGACCGCGCCTTTCTGCAGCGGCTTGCGCGCGCCATGGAGGCGCGCGGCTTCGAGGTCGAGGCGGCCGCCTCGGTCGAGGAAGGCCTGGCTTCGCTCAAGCGGCGCCCGCCGGCCTTCGCCGTGGTCGATATGCGGCTCGATGACGGCAACGGCATCGACGTCATCGCCGCGCTGAAGGACGTGCGCCCCGAGGCGCGCGCCGTGGTGCTGACCGGCTACGGCAATATCGCCACCGCCGTCACCGCGGTGAAGATCGGCGCGGTCGACTATCTGGCCAAGCCCGCCGATGCCGACGACGTCTATAACGCGCTGGTCGCCTCGCCCAACGACAAGGCGCCGCCGCCGGAGAACCCGATGTCGGCCGACCGGGTGCGCTGGGAGCACATCCAGCGGGTCTACGAGCTGTGCAACCGCAACGTCTCGGAGACGGCGCGGCGGCTCAACATGCATCGCCGCACGCTGCAGCGCATTCTCGCCAAGCGCGCGCCGAAATAAGCTCACGCTCTATCAGCTTTCGAAGCCGCAGCCGGGATCGAGATGATGCTGGAGGCGCAGCGCCGCGGCGCGCGCGAAGCACAGCATCATGGCTTTGCGCCGCGCCGCAGTCAGCCGCTCCTCGACCGGCTCGCGCACCAGCTCCGCGCCATAGCGGTCGGCGAGGATGAGGCCTGCATGCTCCGGGATCACCTCGCAGGGAAAGTCGGCGGCGACGGCGAAATAGAGCCGGTCGCAATAGTCGAGATATTCGTGCCATTTCCCGTCGGTGCGATAGTCGACAAGCACGACTTGATCTCGACGATCAGCACGTCGCCGACGGACGACAGCCCCACCACGTCGGCGCGGCGCCCATTGGCCAGCGGCAGCTCGGTGACAACCGAATGGCCCAGCGCGCGAAAGCTGCGGCAGACGCCGCGCTGCAGCTCGGCGGCGACCTGCGATTGGCGCCCGTCGAGAGAAATCAGCGGGTCTTGCCCGTCGGGCTGAAGCACGGGACTACTCCCTCCTGAGAATCCACAATCGTCACGGAATTGTGCATGGTTGCTCGTTTCGTCAGCTGGAACAAGCTGCTAAATCGCGCGTTTGAGAGACAGGCCCCCGAACCCCCGCGGGAGGAACCATGAGCCTCAGCAACACCGTCCTCGCCGAGCCGCGACGCGGCAACCCCTTCCAATCCACCTCGTTGCACGATCGCCTGATGGAGACGCGCCGGCTGTCGCTCGGCGCTCGCCGCGCCGTTGAGCGACGAGGATCAGGTCGTCCAGGCGATGGACGATGCGAGCCCGACCAAGTGGCATCTCGCGCACACCACGTGGTTCTTCGAGGCGTTCGTGCTGCAGCGCTTCCTCCCCGGCTATCGGCGTGTTCGACGAGACCTTCGAATATTGCTTCAACTCCTATTACGAGAGCGTGGGGCCGCGGCATCCGCGCCCCAAGCGCGGGCTGCTGACGCGGCCGTCCGGCGATGAAGTGCGCGCCTATCGCGCCCATGTGGATGAGGCGCTGGAGCGGCTGTTCGACAGGCGATCTGCCGTCCGAGGCGCTCGAGCTGGTCGAGCTCGGCATCAATCACGAGCAGCAGCATCAAGAACTCCTGCTCACCGACATCTTGAGCCTGTTCGCGTCCGAGCCGCTCAAGCCCGCCTATCGCGAGGCAAAGCCCGGCGTCGCGGTGGGCTACTGCGGCGCCGCTCGCGTTCAGCGCGTTCGATGGCGGCATCTTCGAGGTCGGCCATGACGGCAATGGCTTCGCCTACGACAACGAGGGCCCGCGGCACGAAGAGCTGATCCGCCCCTTCAAGCTCGCCAATCGCTGCGTCACCAACGGCGAGTGGATCGACTTCATCGAGGACGGCGGCTATCGCGACGCCGACGCTGTGGCTCGCCGACGGCTGGAATACGATCAACGCGCAGGAGTGGCGACGGGCCGCTCTATTTCGAGGAGGCCGAAGGCGGCTACATGCAGATGAGCCTCCTCGGTATCCGGCCCGTGGATCCGGCCGCGCCCGTCACCCATGTGAGCTTCTTCGAGGCCGACGCGTTTGCCCGCTGGGCCGGATACCGGCTGCCGTCGGAATTCGAGTGGGAGGTCGCTGCGGCGAGCGTGCCGGTCGAGGGCCGCGACCTCGGCGCCGATCATTTGCGGCCCATGCCGGCCAAGGCGGACGACGGCCTCACGCAGATGTTCGGCGATGTGTGGGAGTGGACGGGAAGCGCCTACCTCCCCTATCCGGGCTTCAAAGCCGCGCCCGGCGCCGTCGGCGAGTACAACGGCAAGTTCATGTGCAACCAGTTCGTGCTCAGGGGCGGGTCCTGCGCCACGCCGGAAGGCCATGTCCGGCGTACCTATCGCAATTTCTTCTATCCCCATCAGCGCTGGCAGTTCACGGGCTTACGGCTCGCGGCAGACGCGTAATGGCGAGCGACATCTCCTCTTTGCTGGCCGAGGACCGGCCAAGCGCCTCGGCCGCTGAGGCGGCGCGGCGTGAGGCGGAGATCGCGGCGTTCGCCGAGGCCGTCCTCGACGGGCTGGCGCGCCGCCCGCGCAGCATCCCCTCCCGCTTCCTCTACGACGCGACCGGCTCGGCGTTGTTCGAGGAGATCACCAAGCTCGAGGAGTATTATCCGACACGGACCGAGACCAAGATGCTCGAGACCTTCGGCGCCGAGATCGCCGAGCATGCGGGCGACGCCGACATCCTCGTGGAGTTCGGCTCAGGCTCGAGCCGCAAGACGAGCCTCCTCATCGACGCGCTCGACAACTTGCATACCTACGTGCCCATCGACGTCTCGGAATCTTTCCTGGCAGAGGCCGCCAAACGGCTTGTGGCCCGGCATGATGGGCTGACCGTCAAGCCCTTGGTCGGCGACTTCACGCGGACGCGCACGCTCATCGGCGCGCCGCGCGGAGAAAGGCTCGGCTTCTTCTCCGGCTCGACCATCGGCAACCTCACCCACGCGGAAGCCAAGGCGTTTTTAGAAAATGCAGCGCAGCTTCTCGGACGCGGCAGCGTCTTCCTCATTGGGGTCGATCTGAAGAAGAGCCTCGACATCCTGATCCCCGCCTATGACGACGAAGACGGCGTCACCGCCGCGTTCAGTCTCAATCTTCTCGCGCGCGTCAACCGCGAGCTCGACGGCGATTTCGACACCACGCGGTTTGCACATTGCGCCCTGTACAACGAGCACAAGGGCAGGATCGAGATCTATCTGGAGAGCCTCACCGATCAGAAGGTCAGCGTGCGCGGGCGCAGCTTCAGCTTCGCCAGAGGTGAGCGCATCCACACCGAGAACTCCCACAAATATTCGGTGCACGAGTTCCAAGCGCTCGCGCAGCACCGCCGGCTGGCGCCCCATCACGGCCTGGACCGACGCAGACGATCTCTTCAGCCTGCATCTCCTGCGATTGGTCTAGCGGCTCGCGTCTGCGTATTCAATTTGTTGCGTGTTTTCCGTTTTATGCTTTGTTCATGCGCGCCTGCGAGGCTGCGCGCCAGGGCCCAAACGCCAGCAGAGAGGGCGCTCGAATGGCGACTTCGACTTCGACTTCGAAGCACAACCATAACAAGGCGCTCCTCGGCACCAATTTCTTCGCAGGTGACGTCGTCCAGGGGCTCGGACCGTACCTCGCCATCTATCTCCTCTCTGCCTATCACTGGAAGCCAGGCGGCATCGGCATGGCGCTCGCCGCGGGCTCGATCGCCACGGTGATCGTGCAGGCCCCCGCGGGCGCGATCATCGATGCCACCACCTGGAAGCGCGGGATCCTGGCGATGTGCGCCGTCCTGATCGCGGCTGCGGCATCATTGATCGTTCTTACGAAGGATCCGCCCTGGGCCATCTACAGCGCTCAGGCTGCGATCGGAATCGCCTGCGCCTTTCTCGCCCCCGGAATTGCTGCCGTCACTCTTGGACTGGTCGGGCCAAAGCGCTTCACCTCCCAAACCAGCGCAAACCAAGCCTGGAACCACGGCGGCAACGTGTTCGGCGCCGCCGTGGGCGGGGCGCTAGCGGTCTTGTGGGCGCCTGAAGGCGTATTCTGGCTGATCTGCTTCATGGCAGCCGGAATGCTCGTCTGCATCTGGTTGATCGACGGCAACGCCATCAACAACGACGTTGCGCGTGGCGGCCTGAGTGAGAAAGATGACGGTGCGCCCGCCGGCTTCATGACGCTGCTGTCCAACAAGGCGTTGGTGATCTTCGCCATCTCCGTGGTGATCTTTCATTTCGCCAATGCCGCGATGCTGCCGCTGGTCAGCCAGAAGCTGTCGCTCGGCGGCGACACAGACAGCGGCTTCGCGTTCACCTCGGCATGCATCATCGCTGCGCAAATGTTCATGATCGTGATGGCGATGCTGTGCGGGGCGCGCGCCGACGTGTGGGGCCGCAAACCGCTGTTTCTCTTCGCCTTCGCAATCCTACCGCTCCGCGGCGTGCTCTATACGCTGACCGACAACTCATTTTACCTGGTCGGCATTCAGTCGCTAGACGGCGTCGCCAACGGCATCTTCGGTGTGATCTTCCTGCTCGTGCTTGCAGATCTCACGCGAGGGACCGGCCGGTTCAACGTGGCGCAGGGCGCGCTGACGGCGCTGATCGGTGTCGGCGCCTCGCTCAGCAACGTGATTGCGGGCTGGATCGTGCAGTTTTCCAGCTACTCAGCCGCCTTCTTGTTCCTGGCCGGTGTCGCTCTCGTCGGCACCCTGCTGTTCGGGTTCTTCATGCCGGAGACCGCGCCGACGCTACAGAGCGGGGGTGCGGCAGGGACGCGTGGCAAATCAGGGGCGGCTACGGCCACGGCCAAGGCCTCTCGAACGGCGCCCAAGACGAAGCGCCGAACTCAGACTGCGGCGAAGTAGTTGGGCGCAACCGCTACTGCCAAAGCCACCATGTGCCGATCGCGAGCGTGATGAGCGTGAGTGGCGCTCCGACCCTGAAATAGTCCCAGAAGCCGATCTGCACGCCCGAAGCCGCCGCTCTCTGAACCACGATCAGGTTGGCGATTGAACCCAGAATCGTGAAGTTGCCCGCGAGGGTCGAAGCCATGGCAACGACCAACCACGCCCTCTGCGGGTCCGCCAATGGTTCCACGAACGGCTTGAGCATCAGCACGGCAGGCACGTTGCTGACGAGGTTGGACAGCACCGCCGTCACGCCGACGAGCACGGGAACTTGGTCGAGTTCAAGACCCCCAACGGCCGCGACGACTTGAGGCGTGAAGAGCGAGCGCTCAGCACCGGCGATGATGATGAAGAGGCCGGCGAACATCAACAACAGCGACCAGTCGATCTCCTCGTAGATTCGCCGGCTTTTCACGCGACGGGTCAGAAGCAGGAGCCCGCCGATGATGATCGCGGCCTTCGCAGGGGTCATGCCCGCGAAGAACAGAAAGATCAGAACCAGGGTCGCGAGCACCGCGCGGGCCACGAGCGCAGGATTGGTGCGGAACTGGCGTTGGGGAGGTTCGAGCCGCGTGCTCGTGGCAAACTCCTCGCGGTGGAAAAGGGCGATGAGGACGACCGTAACAACAAGCCCCGCCACCGCGATCGGCGCCAAAGCCAGAGTGAAGTCGGCATAAGGGATCTTGGAGAAGCTGCCGATCATGATGTTCTGCGGGTTGCCGGTGATCGTGGCCGTCGACCCGACATTCGACGCCATCGCCACCGCCAGCATGTAAGGTATTGGCCGGCGTCCCATGGCGAGCGTCAACTCCAGCACGAGCGGGGCCAGCACCAAGCAGATCGAGTTGTTCACAAGGAAGGCGGAAAAAATCCCCGACGTCGCGACGACGGCGCAGAGCAGAAAGAAAGGCGCTTTGGTGCGATCTATGGCCCATTCGCCGGCAACGGCAAAGAAGCCTGAGAGCCGCAAGCTGGCGACGACAATCATCATGCCGAGCAGCAGCGTGATCGTGTTGGCGTCGACCGCCGCGTAGGCCTCATCAAGGGACAAGGCGCCCGATGCCACCATGAGACCGGCGCCGACCAGCGCGATGCCGGCGCGATCGATCTGCAAGCCGGGAATGCTGCCGAGCGCCAGCGCCAGATAGCTTCCGGCGAAGATGATGGCGGCCGCGATCGTACGGATCTCCGTACTGGCGTGGCCGCCCGTCGGAATGAGGTTTGTCACCAGGGCGGCGCCGATCGCCACGAGCACCACGAGCACCACGAGCAAAATGCTCAAGAGCACGGGCCAACGCTTCCACTTGGAGGCTGTGGCCTTACTCTCCGTGTTCGGCATCGAGGCACGCGTGCGTGATTTAGTCATTGGGCATCATGGGGTGGCGGAATGTATCTCTGCGCCAGAACCCGTTCCTCAGATTTGACCTTATGCGGAGTATCCAATCGATTGGGCTTCGTTTCCGTTAAGGCAGGCAAGCCCGGCACGGACGCTGAGACGGCGTACTTGCAACAGGGCCACCGTCCAGGGCATTGTGCGCGCCTCTTCAACGGGTAGAGGGGAACGAGCGTGGTTGATCTTCCAACCGGCAATGCAGTCATCGGCCAGTCGGGCGGGCCGACCGCCGTCATCAGTCAGTCGCTGGTCGGCGTCATCGAAGGCTTGAAGTCCGGTCTCGCCGCGCAAGGCAAGGTGAAACAGATCTTCGGCACGCGCCATGGCGTGCGCGGCATCTCCAAAGGCCACCCGGAAGAGCTTGTCGACCTCACCAATATCTCGTCCGAGCGGCTGGAGCGCATCGCGCGGACGCCGTCGGCCGCGCTCGGTTCCAGCCGCGACAAGCCGGACGACGCTTATTGCGACATGATCCTGGAAGGCTGCCGCGACTACGACATCCGCTATTTCTTCTATATCGGCGGCAACGACTCGGCCGACACCTGCCGCATCATCAGCGAGAAGGCGCTAAGCGCCGGCTACGACATGCGCTGCTTCCACGTGCCGAAGACCATCGACAACGATCTGCGCGAGAACGACCACACGCCGGGCTTTCCGTCCGCCGCGCGCTTCGTCACGCTCGCCCATATGGGCGACGCACTAGACAACGCAAGCCTCGGCGGCATCAAGATCAACATCATCATGGGGCGGAACGCGGGCTTCCTCACCGCCTCCGCCGCACTGGCGCGCGAGCTGCGCGAGACCGACGCCGATCCCGCCAAGCGCCCGGCGCCGCATCTCATCTACGTGCCCGAGGTGCCGTTCGTCATGGACGAGTTCCTGGCCGACGTGGACGCGGTCTATTCCAAGCTCGGCCGCTGCCAGATCGCCGTGAGCGAAGGCATCCGGGATGCGGACGGCAAGGAGATCGCGCCCCAGCTGATGCGCTCGGACGAGGTGGACGCCCACGGCAATGTCCAGCTTTCCGGCTCCGGTGCGCTCGGCGACGGGCTCGCCGACTTCCTCAAGAAGGGTCTGACGCCAGCCGGCGGCAAAGCCCCGCGCGTGCGCGCCGACACGTTCGGCTATCTCCAGCGCTGCTGGCCGGAGACCTCCGTAGTCGATGCCAGGGAGGCGCGGGGCGTCGGGCGCCACGCTGCCGACCTCGCGGCGGGCGGCGACACGAGCGCCTCGGTGACCATCATTCGCACCTCGAACGCCATCGACAGCTATCGCAGCGCCTATGGCCGCGCCGAGCTCTCGGCGGTGGCGCGCCATGCGCGGCATGTGCCGGAAGAGTTTCTCTCGGGCCGCAACAATGTGACCGCGGCGTTCTACGACTATTGCCAGCCGCTGGTGGGCGGCCTGCCGGAGTTCGAGCGGCTGTAAGGCTTAAGTCTCGACCAGCTCGCGGATGTAGTTCGGGAGCGCGAAGGCGGCGAGCTGCATGTCCGGCCGCCAATAGCGCGTCGGGAAGGCGCCCGCCTTCTTGTAGCGCCGCTCGATCTTCTCCTGCTTGTGCTTCCTGAGCTTCTTGTCGTCGGTGGCCCAGCCGTAGGACATGGAGCCGCCGAAATAGCTCGGCGTGGTGGCGAGATAGGCGAAGGCGTCGTCGAACAGATCGCGGAAATAGCTGACCGACTGCTTGAGCTCGGCCGCTTGCAGGAACGGCAGGCCGTTCTGGGTGACGAGGACGCCGCTGGGTGCCAACGCGCGGCGGCAGTCGGTGTAGAACTCCTTGGTGAACAGCACCGCGCCCGGCCCGATCGGATCGGTGGAATCCACCATGATCACGTCGAAGCGCTCGTCAGTCTCGTGCACGAACTTGGTGCCGTCGGCGATGACCACGTTGGTGCGCTTGTCGTCGAAGGCGCCCGCCGACACATCGGGGAAATGCTCCTGACAAAGGTCGATCACGCTGCGATCGATCTCGCACAGCGTGGCGCTCTTGACCTCGGGGTGCTTCAGCACCTCGCGCAGCACGCCACCGTCGCCGCCCCCGACGATCAGAACCTTCCTGGCCTTCCCGTGAGCGAACAGCGGCACATGCGACATCATCTCGTGATAGACGAACTCGTCCCGGGTGGAGAGCTGGACAACGCCGTCCAGCATCATCACCCGGCCGTAGTCCGAGTTCTCGAAGATGATCAGCTGCTGGTGTTCGGTCTCACTATCGAAGAGGACCCGGTCCGCCTTCAGGCGGACACGGAAGCCGCCATGGAGCGTCTCTTCGACCCACCGTTCCATCGCTGAATTTCCTTACCCCGAAGTTGCGTTTTGACGACCACCTTGCCAGGCGAGAACGCCTCTTTCAAAACGGCGATCGACGCTCGCGGATTGGCATCGCCGCACATGAACACATCGAGCGCGGCGTAACCGTATTCGGGCCAGCTATGGATGGAGATGTGCGACTCGGCGAGCACAGCGACGCCCGAGACTCCACCGTTCGGCGTAAAGTGGTGGAGGTGGATATGCAGGAGCGTTGCGCCCGCTGCCTCCACACACCGCCGGAGTGTCTGTTCGATGTGGTCTAGATCGTCGAGCCGCTCTGCCCGAACGAGATCGATGATGAGATGGGTGCCCGCATAGCGGACCCCGTCTCGCTCACAGAAAAAGTCCTTGCGTCCCTCTCCCTCATCAGGAGCGAAACACCGGGAAAGCTTTTCTTCCGTTTGGGCGGTGCTTGAACCATGATCCAAGTCCATCCCCAATTGGAAGAGGGCGTCACTGGACATGGCGTCCTCCCCAACCAGCAGATAGATCCAATCGATCACGAGGGGCGATTTGCCCCCGCTCGAATAAGAGGCGGTATTTGCACCTCGTGTTCTGCCTATGCAAGAGATTTTTGGAGAGTGGAACAGAATGACGCCGCGGAAGGGGCGCAAGCTGGCGCCAATCGGCCCTCTCGCTGGTTTGTGACAGTGCGGGGCGCGCCGGCGCGGCAAGGAGGAGTGCTCAGCCATGGTTTCGCGAAAGCTTAAGCCCGTCACGGGCTCCGCCGTGGCGCTTCTGACCGGCGTTAGTCTCCTGGCCTGTGTCAGCGTCGGCGCATCTCCCGGCCTGAGCGCCGAGGCGCTGCCCGAGCTCGGCACGGAGCTCGGGGCCACGTCCGTCTCGGGGCTCTCCTCCGGCGCTTACATGGCCGGCCAGATCGAGGTCGCCCACGCCAAGGATATCGTCGGCGCCGGCATCGTGGCGGGCGGGCCGTACGCCTGCGCCGAGACGAGTGCCTCGCGCGCCTTTCCCTTCTGGCCGACCGCCGTCGGGCAAAACGCCATGCAGGCACTCTACAGTTGCATGAAGACGACGATGGGCCCACCCAACCCTGAAGATCTCGTCGAACGGGCCAAGGAGCTGGCCGAAGACGGCGCCATCGATCCGCTCACCAGCCTCGCCGGCCACAATGTCTACCTGTTTTCCGGCGACGACGACCAAACCGTCACGCGGCCGGTGGTCGAGGCCGCCAAAAGCTTCTACGAGGCGGCCGGCGTGCCGGCAGCGAATGTCACACTCATCGAGAGCCCGGGCGGCCACGCCTTTATCACCGAGCAAGGCGGGGCGGCTTGCGGTCTCACCGAGGCGCCGTTCGTGAGCGACTGCGACTACGACCAGGCGAAGGCAATTCTTGCTTGGATCTACGGGCCGCTTGAGCCAGCCTCGGCGGACCCGCAAGGCGAATTCGTGGTGTTCGACCAGGATCCCTTCACCGACCCGGGCGACGGCTTCGCCGACGAGGGCGTCGTCTATGTGCCGACCGCGTGCAAGACGGCGCAGGGCTGCCGGGTTCATGTGGCACTTCACGGCTGCAACCAGTCGCGCGAAGAGGTGGGCGATGCCTTCGTCAAGGAGTCGGGCTTCGCCCAGGTCGCCGATGCGAATCGCCTCGTCGTCCTCTTCCCGCAGGCCAAGGCGATCACCGGGATCAACCCGGAAGGCTGCTGGGACTGGTGGGGCTATACCGGGCTCGACTATCTCGGTAAGGACGCGCCGCAGATCAAAGCCATCTGGGCCATGGTCGAGCACCTGGCGCAGCAGAGGCCGGAGTGACGCCGACATGGCCGACGCGCCCGCTATCCTGATCTTCGAGGCGCCGCTTGGTTCCGACCTCTACGCCCAGGCGCTTCGCTTGCGCGAGGCGATCCTGCGCAAGCCGCTCGGCCTCACCGTCACGCGCGAGGAGCTCTACGACGACGCCATGCGCCAGCATTTCTGCGCGGTGTCCTATGGCGCGGTGGTCGGTACGGTGTCGCTGCGGCCGCTCGACGAGACGACCCTCCACCTCAAGCAGATGGCCGTGGCGGAGGCGCGCCGGCAGGAGCGGATCGGGGCGCGGCTCCTGGCGCACGCGGAAGGCTGGGCTGCGGAAGCCGGCTTCCGCCTCATGATGCTGCATGCGCGGATCGGCGCCGAGGGCTTCTATCTCAGGCTCGGCTATGCTCAAGAGGGCGAGCCGTTCGAGGAGAACACCATCCCGCACGTGAGGATGATCAAACGGCTCGGCTAGCAGAGGGAGCGAAGAATGAGCGTGAATGTGGGCGACAAAGCGCCGTCTTTCAGTTTGCCGGCGGACGGCGGCGGCAAGGTCTCGCTGAAGGACCTCAAGGGCAAGGCGGTGGTGCTCTATTTCTACCCGAAGGACGACACCTCAGGCTGCACGGCGGAGGCATGCGCCTTCCGGGACGCACTCCCTGATTTCTCCAAGGTGGGTGCCGAGATCATCGGCATCTCCCGGGACCCGGTGAAGAGCCACGACAAGTTCAAGGCGAAATACGACCTGACCTTCCCGCTTGCCTCCGACGAGGACGGCAAGGTGTGCGAGGCTTATGGCACCTGGGTGGAGAAGAGCATGTATGGCCGCAAATATATGGGCATCGAGCGCTCCACCTTTCTCATCGACGGTAAGGGCGTGATCCGCAATGTGTGGCGGAAGGTGAAGGTGCCGGGCCACGCCGACGAAGTGCTAAAGGCCGCTCAAGCGCTGAAATAGCAGCGACAAGGAGAACGAGATGCGACGGCTTGTGTCTATCGGTACTCTGCTCATTGCCATCGCGTGGGCGACGCTTGCCGCTGCCCAGGCGCAGGCTTACGTGCCGGCGCTTGCCGACATCATGAGCTGGGCGCAATTCCGTCACATGAAGCTGTGGTTTGCGGGCAAGGAGAAGAATTGGGAGCTGGCCCGCTACGAGTTGCAGCAGGTCACCCAAAGCCTCGACGACGCCGCCAGCTTCTATCACGGCATCCCCGTGGACTATGTGGGGGCGACGACGGCGCCGATCGTCGCCATCGGCGATGCGATCAAGGCCAAGGACGTCGCGCAGTTCACCCAAGGGTTCAACGATCTGACCGCGACGTGCAACGCCTGCCACAAGGCGATTGGCCGCGGCTTCATCGTCATCAAGGTTCCGGCCGCGCAGCCCTTCAGCAACCAGTCGTTCGCTCCGCCCAAGGCGCCATGACGGAAACGCGGACGCGTTTCGGGCTCTCCCGCAGTTTCTGGCTGATGCTCGTCGCGATCGTTTTGATCACGGCCGGGGCCATCGTCCTGCCGCGTGTCTATCGCGTGGCACTGCTCGGCTCGGGCTACATGGCGCAAACGCTCTGCGCCGGGCTGTTCGTCTCCGGCCGGAGCTTCGATGATTTGATGGCGGAGGATCTCTCGGGCGCCCGTCTCGGCCTGCTGCGCTTCTTCCAGCCGACGCTCGACCGGGACCGCAAGACGGTGACCGCCTCGGCTTATGGGATCGCGGCGCAGACCTCGATCCATCGGGACGGGCTCGGCTGCACGCTGCTCGACGGCGCCGACGAAGAGAGCTTGCGCGCGCAGGCGGCAGGCCTTTTTCCGACGCCGGTCCCACCGGCGAGCGACGCGGAATGGCCGGAAGGCGAGCGGGTGACGCCTTCGCCGTTGCCCGAAGACGTGGACGGCCAAGCGCTGGCACAAGCGATCGATGCCATCTTCGCCGAGCCGGACCCCGCGCGTCCCCGTAACACCCGCGCGCTCGTCGTGGTGCAAGGCGGGCGGATCGTGGCGGAGCGCTATGCGCCGGGCTTCGATGCTGACACGCCCCTGATCGGCTGGTCCATGAGCAAGACGGCGATCAATGCGCTGGTCGGCATGCGGGTAAAGGATCGCGCCATTGCGCTTGAGGACAATGCGCTGATGCCGGAGTGGCGCGGGAAGGACGATCCGCGCCGCGCCATTACGCTGGACGAGCTGATGCGCATGACGAGCGGCCTCGTCTTCGACGAAAGCCATGACAACGACCTGAGCGACGTCGCCCAGATGCTGTTCGTGCAAGGCAACGCCGCGGCCTTCGCCGCATCAAAGCCGCTCGCGTATCCGCCGGGCACGCATTTTTCCTATTCGAGCGGCACCACCAATATCATCGCCGGTATCTTGCGGGAGACGTTCGCCGATGAGCGCGCCTATTTGCGCTTTCCGCATGATCGGCTGTTCGGACCGCTCGGCATGCGAAGCGCCGTGCTCGAGCCGGACGCCTCCGGCACCTTCATCGGCTGCTCGTTCCTTTACGCCTCGGCGCGCGACTGGGCGCGGCTCGGCCTCCTCTTCCTCCGTGACGGCGTGTGGCAGGGAAAGCGGCTTCTGCCGCAAGGCTGGGTCGCTTATTCGCTCAAGCCCACGCCGCAGTCGCCCGAAGATGACTACGGCGCGCAAGTCTGGCTCAAGCTGCCGGAGTCACCGGGTCTTGGCGAGCCGCCGATGCCGGAGGATGCCTATTACATGCTCGGCTATCGTGAGCAGGTGGTGGCAATTGTGCCCTCACGCGACCTTGTCGTCGTGCGGCTCGGGCTCACACCGGAGGGCGGCGACTGGGACAATGCGCGCGATCTCGCGCCGCTGGTGAACGCGTTTCCGACCAAGGCGCCCTGAAAACGAAGGACCGCGCCGCCGGCGGCGGCGCGGTCCCAACAGACGTCTACGTCCGGAATCCTATTCGTCCGCCGGAATCTGGTCGACCGTGTCCTCACCGGACGTCGAGTCCTGGTCGGACATCGAGCCCTGGTCACCGGACATGGAGTCGTCTGGCTTGGCGGGCATCTCTTCAGTCTTTGCCGGCGCGGCCGTCTCCTCCTTGCCGCCACTGCACTGATTGGCCGACAGGCCAATGAGCGTGATCATCGCCGCCGCGGCAATCAAAAGAAATCTGCGCATGGTATGCCTCTCTCCTCGTTGCACGCACCTATTGTTTCTGGGGGAAGCCTTTTTTGGTGCGGGAGCAGAAAAAGTACCCGACCGCCCGACCAAAAACCATAGGGGCCCCAGAGTATCCCCAGGGATGAACGCAGATGTCATCTTGGCGTTCCCGCCGAGGAGCGCCAAGGTCTGCTTCGATAATCAAGGACTTGAGACAAAGTTGGCGCACCCGACAGGATTCGAACCTGTGACCTCTGCCTTCGGAGGGCAGCGCTCTATCCAACTGAGCTACGGGTGCGTTCTGCGCGCGAACCTAGCCAAACCCTCATAGTTAAGCAACGGCGGCCGCCTCGACCCCCATATCGGGCTCTAGCCCGGTCCTTGCAACTCTTCCCCTGAATTGTCCCGCCCTGGGACGGACCCAGGAGAGACGCGGCATGGATATCAACCCGAATCGGGTTGGGTGGGTCGATTACGCCAAGGGTTTCTGCATCGTCATGGTGGTGATGATGCACTCGACCCTGGGCGTCCAAGACGCGGCCGGTGCGACGAGCTGGATGGGGGACTTCGTAGCCTTCGCCAAGCCGTTCCGCATGCCCGACTTCTTTCTCATTTCGGGACTGTTCCTGGCGCGCGTAATCGACCGCAATTGGCGCGATTACCTGGACAAAAAGGTGCTCCACTTCGCATATTTCTACGCGCTGTGGGTCACCATCCAATTCGCTTTCAAGGCGCCGCACTTCGCCGCCGATCTCGGCTGGGCCGGGGTGGCGAAGGCTTACGCGCTCTCTTTTGTCGATCCTTTCGGCACGCTGTGGTTCATCTACCTCCTGCCCATCTTCTTCGTGGTGACCAAGCTCACCCGCGACGTGCCGCAATCACTGCTGTGGCTCGCCGCAGCGTGCCTACAGATCGCCGACGTGCATACGGGCTGGATCGTGATCGACGAGTTCTGCTCGCGCTTCGTCTATTTCTACTCGGGCTATGTGCTCGCCGCTTACGTGTTCGACTTCGCCGCGACCGTCGTCGGCAACCGGCGCGAGGCGCTGCTCTTCCTCGCGGCCTGGGCGCTGTTCGAGGCAGTGATGGTGTTCGGCGGCTATTCCGAGCTGCCGGTCATCGGGCTCGGCCTCGGCCTTCTCGGGGCACTGGCGGTGGTCGCCGCGTCGGCGCTGCTGTCCACGCTGCATGCGGCGTTGCCCTTGCGCTATGCCGGCCAGAATTCGATCGTCGTCTATCTCGCCTTCTTCTTGCCGATGGCGACGACGCGAGCGCTGCTGCTCAAGCTCGCGCCGGGACTCGATCTCGGTGTCGTCGCCCTCGTGGTGACGGCCGTGGGCGTGGTGACGCCGCTCATCTTGCAGGCGCTGGTCAAGAACACGTCCCTCAGATTCCTGTTCGCACGGCCGGACTGGGCGAAGCTGCCGCCGGCCGCCCCGCGGCCTGCGGCCGCAGCGGCCTAGGCAAGCCGGATATTATCGATTCTATAGGCAATCGATACTGCCGCCGCTTCCGGGAACGCGACATCCTCCAACGGTCTGATAACCGCGCTCGGGCTAAAGTCCACGCGCGACTTGACCTCTAGAGGCATTGGCGTAGGTATTCCTCTTAACCGACGAAAGGCTGGGCAAGCCTATGGAGAACAAGAAGGTCCTGGTCCTGGGCGGCGGCTTCGGCGGCGTGTTCGCCGCGAAGGCGCTGGCGAAGCTCGGCCGGGGCCAAGTCGAGGTTCAGCTCGTCAACAACAACAACTACTTCGTCTTCCAGCCCTTGCTGCCGGAGGTCGCCTCCTCGAGCATCAACTCCGCCGACGCTGTCGTGCCGCTCCGCCAGCTCCTGCGCGACGTCCAAGTGCGGCAGGCGCAGGTCATGGGCATCGACTTCGCCAAGAAGACCGCGACCGTCATGCAGGGCGCGCGGCTCACCCCCGTCGAGCTCAAATATGACGAGCTGGTGCTTGCGCTCGGCACGGCCGTGGATCTCAGCCGCATCCCGGGCATGGCGGACCACGCCCTGACCATGAAGGACCTCACGGATGCGCATATGCTGCGCACCCACGTGATCGGCTGCCTCGAGACGGCGGACGTAACGACGGAGACGCTGGTCAAGGACCAGCTTCTGACTTTCGTCGTGGTCGGCGCGGGCTTTTCCGGCGTCGAAACGGTGGCGGAGATGCGCGAACTGATCCGCCGCGCGCTGCCCTACTATCGGAACATCAAGCCCGAAGAGGTGCGGATGTGCCTCATCGAGTACGCGCCGCGCATCTTGCCTACCTTCCCGGCGGACCTCGCCGAGTACGCGACGACGCAATTGCGAAGCCAGGGGATCGAGGTGCTGACGGGCATCGGAACGAAATCCGCCACGTCGACCGGCGTCGAGCTCAGCAACGGCCGCATCATCAACTCCTCGACCATCGTCGCAACGATCGGCAACGGGCCGCACCCGCTCGTCCAGACGCTCGGGCTCGATCTGCATTGGGCGCGCATTAAGACGGACCGCTATATGCGCGTGCCGGGCCAGGAACATGTGTGGGCGCTCGGCGACGCGGCGCTCATTCCGCTCAACGACAATCCGCAAGAAGATCCGGCCGACTACGCTACACAGACGGCGCAGTTCGCCGTGCGCGAAGGCCATCAGCTGGCGCAGAACATCATCGCCAAGCTCAACGCCCAAGAGCTCAAGCCATTCGCCTATACGTCGAAGGGCTCTCTGGCCTCGCTCGGCATGAGCAAGGCCGTGGCCGACGTCTACGGCGTCAAGATCTCGGGCATGTTGGCTTGGTTATTGTGGCGGGGCTTCTATTTGTCGTTCCTGCCCGGCTTCGCGGCCAAGTTCCGCGTGGGCGTGAACTGGATCCTCAACAGCATCATGCCGCCGAATATCGTGCAGCTCAGGATGCCGTTGCCGGCGACCCGCTATATCCATTTCTGGAAGGGCGACAAGGTGTTCGAGCCGGGCATGCTGATCGACGGCTTCTATACGGTGATCAACGGCGCCTTCAAGCTCACCATCGACAACCCGAAGACAGGCGAGCATTTCGAGAAGGTGTTCGGGCCGGGCGAGCATTTCGGCGAGCGCGTGCTGGTGAAGTCGGAGCTCAGGACCGGGCTCGTCGAGGCGCTGGAGGATGGGCTTCTCCTGTTCATCGCGCAGAAGGACTTCACCCGCTTCGCCACGGCTTTCCCCTTCCTCGACCAGTACTTCAAGGAGTACATCGCGAAGACCTTCGGCGGCCCCGACAAGGCCTACGCCCCCGGCTCGACCAATCAGCAGAAGCCAGAGTTCGCCAAGACCTCTTAGGCTTCTTCCCTCATCCCGGCGAAAGCCGGGATCTACACCCCGCCTTCAGATTTGGTTTCTGGATTCCGGCTTTCGCCGGAATGACGACCGGTGGATGAGCCTGCGAACCGACTCCCTTGAGCCGGCCGCAATCCCTATATTCTACCGATCATGACAACCGAAAAGACCACCACCCCCGCTGCGGGCAAGCCGGTCGCTCGCGGCGACCACGTCTATCTGATCGACGGCTCCGGCTATATTTTCCGCGCCTATCACGCGTTGCCGCCCCTCACGCGGCCTTCCGACGGGCTGCCCGTGGGCGCCGTGCACGGCTTTTGCGGCATGCTGTGGAAGCTTTTGCGCGAGACGGGCGAACTCGCCCCGCCGACCCACATGGCGGTGATCCTCGACTACTCGGCCAAGACTTTCCGCAGCGATCTGTTCGACGGCTACAAGGCCAACCGGCCGGAGCCGCCCGAGGACCTGATCCCGCAATTCCCGCTGGTGCGCGATGCGGTGCGCGCGTTCAACGTCGCCTGCATCGAGAAGGAAGGCTACGAGGCCGACGACCTCATCGCCACTTACGCGCTTCAGGCTTTGGACATCGGCGCCGACGTGACCATCGTCTCCTCGGACAAGGACCTGATGCAGATCGTCCAGCCCGGCATCATCATGTACGACACCATGAAGAACAAGGCGATCGGCGAAGAGGGTGTGATCGAGAAGTTCGGCGTGCCGCCTTCGAAGGTCATCGAGGTGCAGGCGCTGATCGGCGATTTTAGCGACAACGTGCCGGGCGTGCCCGGCATCGGCGTTAAGACCGCGGCTCTCCTCATCAACGAGTATGGCGATCTCGAAACGCTGCTTGCGCGCGCCGAGGAGATCAAGCAGCAGAAGCGGCGCGAGAACCTGATTCACTTCGCCGACCAGGCGCGGTTGTCGAAGACGCTGGTGACGCTCGATGCCCATGTCCCGCTCGACGTGCCGTTGGCCGAAATGGCCGTGCGGCAACCCGACACGCAAGCGCTGACCGCGTTCATGCGGCAGATGGAGTTCTCCACCCTGCTGCGGCGGGTGGCTGAGGGGCTGGGCGCAAGCCTGCCCGAGGGCGAGGCGAAGCCGGCCGCGGCGCGCAAGAAGAAAGACGATTACGACCATCCTCTGCGGCGCAGCCCCCGCGGCGAAGCCGGCCCGCCACGCGAGCCGGAAGTCCAGGGCGGCTCGCCGGCGGAGCTGGCGATCGAGCGGGCGAGCAAGCTCGAAGGCGTGCCTTTCGACCGGTCGAACTACGAGACCGTGACCGATATCGCGCGTCTGACCGATCTCCTTGAGGCGGCACGCTTCCAAGGCCATTTCGCCTTCCGGGCGAAGCTCAACGCCGCCGACCCCATGCAAGGCGAGCTCGTCGGCGTGGCGCTCGCGCTCGTGCCGGGCCACGCGGCCTATGTGCCGCTGGCGCATCGTGCCGGCGACGAGCTCGATCTCGGCGGCGAGGCGGCCATCGTACAGATCCCCATGCGTGAGGCGCTCGATCTCCTGAAGCCGGTGCTGGAAGACGAGGCCGTGCTGAAGATCGTGCAGAACGCCAAGTCCGACATGGTGGCGCTCGCCCGCTACGGCATCGAGCTCACCGTGATCGACGATCCCTGCCTCATGTCCTATGCGCTCGACGCGGGCCGCGCCGAGCATCTGCCGCCGAAGCTCGCCAGCACGCTGATGGGCTATACCTGCCTCACCGAGAAAGAGGTGCTGGGCACCGGCAAGGCGGCGGTGGGCTTCGACCGCGTCGAGGTGGCGCGCGCCACGGAATATGCCGGCGAAGAGACGGATATCGGCTTGCGGCTTTGGATGATCTTGAAGCCGCGGCTCGCGGCGGAGTCGGTCACGACGGTCTACGAGACGTTGGAGCGGCCGATCGCGCCGGTGCTGGCCGAGATGGAGCGGGCCGGCGTCAAGGTCGACCGCGCGACACTCGCAAGCCTCTCCGGCGCCTTCGCCCAGACCATCGCCCGGCTCGAGGACGAGATCCGAGAGCTTGCCGGCGAGGACTTTAATATCGGCTCGCCCAAGCAGCTCGGCGAGATCCTGTTCGACAAGATGAGCCTGCCCGGCGGACGGCGCACCAAGACCGGCGCCTGGAGCACCGACGCCGCCGCGCTGGAAGAGCTCGCCGCGCAAGGCCACGATCTGCCGCGGAAAGTCTTGGACTGGCGGCTGGTGGCCAAGCTGAAGAGTACCTACACCGACGCACTGCCCACCTACATCCACAAGGAGACGGGCCGCGTGCACACATCCTATGTGCTGGCGTCCACCACGACGGGGCGGCTCGCCTCGCAAGAGCCGAACCTCCAGAACATTCCGGTGCGTACGAAAGAAGGCCGTTCGATCCGCAAGGCCTTCGTCGCCGAGAAAGGCAAGAAGCTGATCTCGGCGGACTACAGCCAGATCGAGCTTCGCGTGCTCGCCCACATGGCGGACACGCCGACGCTGCGCCAAGCCTTTGCCGACGGGCTCGACATCCACGCCATGACGGCGAGCGAGATGTTCGGCGTGCCCATCGAGGGCATGGACCCGGGCATCCGCCGCCGGGCCAAGGCCATCAATTTCGGCATCATCTACGGCATCTCGGCCGTGGGGCTCGGGGCGCAGCTCGGCATCCCGCGCGGCGAGGCGGCCGCCTATATCAAGACCTATTTCGAGCGCTTCCCCGGCATCAAGGACTACATGGAGGCGATGAAGGCGGAGGCGCGGCGCACCGGCTATGTGAAGACGCTGTTCGGGCGGAAGGTCCACTATCCGGAGATCAACACCAAGAACCCGAGCCTACGCGGCAACTACGAGCGGGCGGCGATCAACGCGCCGATCCAAGGCTCGGCCGCGGACATCATCCGCCGCGCCATGATCCGCATGGCTTCAGCCCTCGAAGAGGCGGGGCTGTCGGCGCGCATGCTGCTCCAGGTGCATGACGAGCTGATCTTCGAGGCGCCGGAAGCGGAAGCCGAGAAGACCATGGAGGTGGCGCAAGAGATTATGGAGCGCGCGCCGGAGCCGGCGCTGAAGCTCCGCGTGCCGCTGAAGGTCGACGCGCGCGCCGCCGACAACTGGGAGGCCGCGCATTAGGTGCGTGTTCCTCCCGGTTTTTTGATCGCAACGCCCTATTTCCGGATACTCGGCAGAGTACTCTCCCCGCGTTTCAAGGGAGGTCACATGCGTTCCATCCTCCGGCTCGTCAGCCTCGCGCTTCTGTGCTGCCTCATGGCGCGGCCGGCGCTCGCCGTCCCTGCGCCGATGTCCAAGAGCGAGCTCCTGTCGAAGAGCGATCTGGTGGCGCTGGTCCGCGTGCTCGGGGTCACCTGCACCGGTGTGACCAAGGACGCGCGCACCGGTGAGGATCTACCGAGCTACAGCGCCACGGCCGAGCTGATCGAGGTCATCAAGGGCGACGAGATGAAGGGCGGCGAGGTCGACATCACCTTTCACGCCATCCCCAAGGGCATACTCGGTCCTTGGACCGTCTACTACTATCCCGGGCGAGATGGTGTGGACGCATCTCGTCGGCAAAGACGGCACCTACACCACGACGTGGTGGAACGGGCGCGGCAATGTCATCGAGAAGGCCGCCATCACCGAGCTGCCGACCGAACCCGGCGAGACGGTCTCGCTGCGGCGGACGCGCCTCGAGCATCCGGCCGAGCCTTTGACCGCTAAGCCTTAAGCGGAGAGGTTGTCGAGCCAGGTGTTGAACAGCTTCCGGCTCGCCGCGTTGGTGGGCGGGGCGTAGCGCGCGGTGCGCTCGCGCATCTCGGCGAGATTGACGTTGTTCTTAGCGAGCTCAAGCGTGTGGCCGATGAGCCAGCGCTCCATGTCGCGCTCCGGCAACTCCACATGGAACTGAAGCGCGAGCACTTTCGGTCCGTAGGAGAACGCCTGGTTCGGCGTGAGCGTCGTCGAGGCGAGCCGCGTGGCGCCCGACGGCAGGTCGAAGGTGTCGCCGTGCCAGTTGAGCACCCGCAGGCCTTCGAGCACGCCGAGCGGCGAAGCCTTGCCCTCCTCGGTCAGCATCAACTCGTCCCAGCCAAGCTCTGCTTGCGCGCCGGGATAGACGCGGGCGGCGAGCACGGAAGCGAGCGCCTGGGCGCCGAGGCAAATGCCGACCACGGGCGTGCCCTTCTTGACCACCGCCTCAACGGTGGCGAGTTCATCCTTCAGGAAGGGATAGCGGTCGATTTCGTAGATGCCGATGGGACCGCCGAGCACGAGAAGGAGATCGGCGTCGAGCGCGGGCGAGAGATCGTCGCGCCCGGCTTGCAGATATTGGAGGCGCACGCCGCGCTCCTCGAGCACGGGGCCGAGCGTGCCGGCATCCTCGAAGGCGACATGGTAGATGGCGACGGCATTCTGCATGACGTTCCCCTCGGCTCTTGGCCCTGCCACATCTTGCGCCGGGCGGCCGCAGCGAGTTGTCAATTAGCGGCGACCGATTGACCTTTTACGACATTGCGCCGGTCAAACAACCTGCGCCACGCCTTGGCGGCGCGGGTCGCCGGCGCCCTCGACGCCGCCTTTGGCATTGCGGCGCGCGGCGTGCACGCCGCCGAAGAACAGGTTCTGCGCGGGCCAGGCATGGCCCTTGTCGCCGAGCGTGCGGAAAGCCGCCTCCGCCTCTTCGGAGAGGCCGGGCTCGAAGCTCGTGGTGCCGTCGCGCTCCACATGAAGCCGGGGCGCCGTGACCGCATCCTCCAGACTCATACGGTGTGCCAGCAGATTGATCGCCACCTGCAGGATGGCGGTGCGGATGCGGTTCGAGCCGCCCGTGCCGAGCGCCGTCACCGTGCCGTCCGTCTCCATGATGATGGTCGGCGCCATCATGGAGGAGAGCCGCGTCCCCTCGCGCCAGGCGTCGAGGCGGCCGCTCGCGAGATCCTCCTCGCCCAGCATGTTGTTCAGCATGAAGCCATGTTGGCCCACGATGAAGCCGTCGCCTTCGCCGTTGGAGAGGCTGACGGCGGCGGCGTTGCCGTCCGCATCGATGACGCTGATATGGGTCGTGCCGCGAAAAGCGGCGGAGTGCTTTGCCGCCGCGCGTATTTCATTCGCCAGCGCGCCCCCATCGAGTTTCGCGGCAAGGCCCTCGCCGTGCTTGGCGCGCGCTTCGTTGGTCGCGGTCATCGCCGCATGCAGCGCCAGGGCATCGAGGGGTTGCCCCGTCTCGCCGAGCGCTTCGAGGAAACCAAGGCCGAAGGCGATGAGCGCGCCGCTCGCCGCCGGCGGCGGGTTGAGCGCCACGGTGGCGCCACCATGGTTCCACAGCAAAGGGTCACGCAATTCGACGCGATAGCGCTTGAGATCGTCCGCGGTGAGGTGCCCGCCGAGATCGCGGGATTGCGCGACGATCGCCTGGCCGATATCGCCGTCGATGAAGAGGCGCGCGCCGTCCTCGGCGAGCCATTCGAGCGTTTCGCCGAGACCTTCGTTGCGGAAGGTGCCGCCGGCTTCGAGCAGCTTGCCGCCGGGCGCGAAGATCTTTCGCACGCCTTCGCTTGCTTTGAGGATCGGGGCGATGACGGTGAAGAGATAAGCCTGGAAGCTCGTGAGCGGAAAGCCGGACCGCGCGGCACGCACCGCAGGCTCGACCAGGCGCTTCATGGGCATCCGCCCGAGCGCCTCATGCATGGCGAACAGGCCCTGCGCCACGCCGGGCGCGGCGCTCGACCCGAGCCCGATATGGAACTCCTGCGTGGCGGGGCCGAAATCAGCATGGATGGGAAAGAATTCGACCTCGTTTGCGCGCCGGCGCTTCAGCGGTGTCTCGACGAAGAAGTCGAACAGCTTGACCGCGTCGCCTTCCGCTTGGCGCGCCATGAGGAAGCCGCCGCCGCCGGGCGAGGCGAACACGGCCTCGGCGACGAAGGCCATGCACACGCCGGCAATCGCCGCATCGAAGGCATTGCCGCCATCGGCGAGAATCTCGGCGGCAGCGGCCGCGGTCAGTGCGTGACCCGCCGCGACGACGCTCTTTCCCTTGTTCATGCGGATGTGCCTAAGGCGAAGCGCGCGATGCGGCAAGCGCATTGCTCAAGCTCAGAAACGATCATGGCCGGGACTTAAGCCCGGCCATGACATAGTTATTCTATTAGAGGAGCGCGCTAGCCCAGGCGCTTTTCGAGCTCGGACAGCTCTTCCTTCAGGCCGCCGGGAAGCTTGTCGCCGAAGGTCTCGTAATGCTGCTTGATCAACGGCAACTCTTGCTTCCAGCCTGCGGTGTCCACCGTGAGCAGCACCTTCAGCGCGCTGTCGTCGATGTCGAGACCGTCGGTGTCGAGCGCGTCTTCCGTCGGCACCTTGCCGATCGGCGTATCGACCGCTTCGGCCGTACCGTCGCAGCGCTCGAAGATCCATTTCAGCACGCGAGAGTTCTCGGCATAGCCCGGCCACAGGAACTTGCCTTCCGGGCTCTTGCGGAACCAGTTCACGTAGAAGATCTTCGGCATCTTGCTGCCGCCGGTCTCGCCCATCTTCAGCCAGTGGGCGAAGTAGTCGCCCATGTTGTAGCCACAGAAGGGAAGCATCGCCATCGGGTCGCGGCGCAGGTCGCCGATCGCGCCGGCGGCGGCGGCGGTCTTCTCCGAGGCCATGATGGAGCCGAGGAAGGTGCCCTGCTGCCAGTCCTCCGCTTCGGTGACGAGCGGCACGACGGTGGCGCGGCGGCCGCCGAACAGGATGGCGTCGATCGGCACGCCCTTGGGATCCTCCCATTCGGGCGCAATGACCGGGCATTGGGCCGCGGGCGCGGTGAAGCGGGCGTTGGGGTGCGCCGCCGGACGGTCTGCATCCGGGGTCCACGGCCGGCGCATCCAGTCGATGGCCTTGGCGGGCTTGTGCTTGGTCATCTCCTCCCAATAGACGTCCTCGTCATCGGTGAGGCCGACATTGGTGAAGATGCAGTTCTCGTCGAGCGCCCGCATGGCATTGAGGTTCGACGCCTCTGAGGTGCCGGGCGCCACGCCGAAGAAGCCGGTCTCGGGATTGATGGCGTAGAGACGTCCGTCCTCGCCGAACTTCATCCAACAGATGTCGTCGCCGATGGTCTCGGCCTTCCAGCCGGGAATGGTCGGGTTGAGCATGGCGAGATTGGTCTTGCCGCAAGCGCTCGGGAATGCGGCTGCCATGAACTTCGCCTCGCCCTTGGGGTTGGTGAGCTTGAGGATGAGCATGTGCTCGGCCATCCAGCCCTCGTCGCGGGCCTTCACGCTCGCGATGCGCAGCGCGTGACACTTCTTGCCGAGCAGCGCGTTGCCGCCATAGCCGGAGCCGTAGGACCAGATCTCACGGGTATCCGGGAAGTGCGAGATGTACTTCGTCTTGTTGCATGGCCACGGCACGTCGGCGGTCTTGGGCGTCGGCAGCGGATAGCCCACCGTGTGCATGCCGCGCACGAAGTCCTCGCTGTCGCCGAGCGCCTTCCACACCTTGTCGCCAACGCGGGTCATGATGTGCATGTTGGCGACGGCGTAGGCGGAGTCGGTGACCATGACGCCGATGCCGGCGATGGGCGAGCCGACCGGGCCCATGGAGTACGGCACCACATACATGGTGCGGCCCTGCATGGCGCCGTCATAGACCTTGCGCAGGGTCTCCTTCATCTCGGAGGGCTCGAACCAGTTGTTGGTCGGGCCGGCGTCTTCCTTGTTCTTCGAGCAGATGTACGTTTGGTCCTCGACGCGGGCGACGTCGGCAGGATCAGAACGCACGAGGATCGAGTTGCCGCGCTTATCGGGATTGAGCCACATGGCGGTGCCGCAATCGACCATGAGCTTCAAGAGCTCCTGGTACTCTTCCTTCGAGCCGTCGCACCAGCGCACGTTGTCCGGCTTGAACAGCTCCTTCGCCTCCTCGACGAATGCGAGCACCTTTGGATTGGTCGTCTTGGACCCCTCGGCCACAATCTTCGGCTGTACGCTCATGCGGTTCCGTCCCCAGATCTCGAAGTGATGGAAAAAGTCTCTTGGTATCGCCCTCTAGCTACCCCGAACTTGGAGGGCTTTCAAGAAAGGTCCTGTGACAGAGATGGGGTACGAGCGCCGGTTTTAGGACGGCTCGGCCGTGTTCCTGGCTTCTTCCGCCAGGCGAACCAGCTCTTTTCGTGCGTCTCCCGGGGTCAGGACCCGCTCCGCAAAGAGGATGCGGCGGGCGTCGTGCCCGAGCGCGATATCGCACCCTTCCGGGTCGATGCCGGTCACGCGCCAGGGCCCGGGGTCGCCCCCGGTGAAGGCCAGCGCGTAGAGCTCAATGGCATCGGCATGGTCGTCGTTCATATGGGCGACGATGCCTGCTTCGGCCTCGACCAGGGTCTCCGCCCCCTCCAGGGGCACAAGGAGGTCGTTCGGCGCCAGATCGAAGATGCGGCCGAATCCGCCGATATAGTGGGCACCCTCTAGCTCCAGGCGCCAGAAGGCGAAATCTGGGAAATCCACGTAGAAGGTGGCCTCCGGGTGGCGAGCGAGAAAGCGGCGCCTCACCGCCTCGTCGTTAACCTTTTCAGCCCGGCCGGAGAGGGTGAGGCGCGCGCCTTGGAGGGGATCGGCGGCTTCGCCTGAGCCGTCGATGAGGATCGCCGCGCGCGGATCGTCCACCAGGTTCCTGGTATGCCGCGCCAGGGTCGAAATGAGGAAGATCGGGGCCCCCGACACGTCCGTGGCAAGGGTGATCAGGGAGGCGTAAGGGGCTCCGGAAGGGCTCTCGAGGCTCGCCAAAGACCCCTTGAAGGCCCGGCGCGTGAGGGTGCGCGCATCCGCCGCAATTTCAGATTTGCTGGGCATTTCTGACGAGTTATTTACTTGCGCCATAACGATATTTGTTGCATCCCGATGACGTTGGGTGTGGCGCGAAGCGCCCCGATGCTGCCACGTTTTGAGGCAGCCCTATGACGATAACACCCTACAAATCGCGTCAATCGCGCAAAAGGCCCCCAATGCCCACAATCGCCCTTGTCGACGACGATCGTAACATCCTGACCTCCTTGCGCATGGTGCTCGAGGCTGAAGGCTATAAGACCCAGACCTACAACGACGGCGCCAGCGCGCTTGATGGGTTCTCCGAGAACCCGCCCGACCTCGCCATCCTCGACATCAAGATGCCGCGCATGGACGGGATGGAGCTCCTGCGCCGGCTTCGCCAGCGGAGCGAACTGCCGGTGATCTTCCTCACCTCGAAGGACGAGGAGATCGACGAGCTGTTCGGCCTCAAGATGGGCGCCGACGACTTCATCCGCAAACCCTTCCCGCAGCGGCTCCTGGTGGAGCGCGTGAAGGCGGTGCTGCGCCGCTCGCAGCCGCGCGACACGACCCAAGTGGTCGAGGACAAGTCCAAGGTGCTGGAGCGCGGCAAGCTCAAGATGGACCCGGAGCGCCACACCTGCGTGTGGGACAACCGCCCGGTGACCCTCACCGTGACGGAGTTCCTGATCCTGCAAGCGCTCGCGGCACGGCCGGGCGTGGTAAAAAGCCGGGACGCGCTTATGGATGCGGCCTATGATGACCAGGTCTATGTCGACGACCGCACGATCGACAGCCACATCAAGCGGTTGCGGAAGAAGTTCAAGGCCGTCGACACGAGCTTCGACGTGATCGAGACGCTTTATGGCGTGGGTTACCGGTTCAAAGAATAGCGGGCCTGACCGATGACTGCCGAGGCCGACAGGTCCTGGCAGCGTGTCGACGCGTCCTTCAAGGAACGCGTGCGCCGCGCGGCACGTAGTGTCTTCGCCTGGTTGAAGCGCATCCCGGCTTGGGTCGGCGAGCACCGGCCATTCCGGCACGGCTTCTCGAGCCTGACGCGGCGCATCGTCGTGCTCAACCTGATCGGCCTCGCCATCCTCGTCTCGGGCATCCTCTACCTCAATCAGTTCCGCGCCGGACTGATCGACGCCAAGGTGCAGAGCCTCCTCACGCAAGGCGAGATCATCGCCCGCGCCATTGCCGCGTCGGCGGGCGTCGACAACAACGATACGCAGGTCGACGCGGAGAAGCTGCTCGAGTCGGAGCTCGGCCAGGCCGGCCCGCCCGATGACACGCCCAACTTCTCCAACGCGCTCGGTTTCACTATCGACCCGGAGCGGGCCGCGCCGATTTTGCGGCCGCTGGTCAAGCCCACGGGGAGCCGCGCGCGCATCTATAACCGCGACGGGACTTTGATCCTCGATTCCGACACGTTCTACTCGCGCGGCGAGGTGCTTCGCTACGATCTGCCACCACCGGACACGAGCGAGCCCGACTCGCTCACCAAGTTCTGGCACGCGGTGACGTCGCGGATGCAGCCCAGCGGGCTCCCCACCTATAAAGACATTGGCGGCGCCAACGGTAAGGCCTATCCGGAAGTGGCCGCAGCCCTCACCGGCACGCCCGTGCCGGTCGTCAGCAAAAACGAAAGAGGCGAGCTCATCGTTTCCGTCGCCGTTCCGGTGCAGCGCATGCGCGCTGTGCTTGGCGTGCTTCTCTTGTCGACACGCGGCGGCGACATCGACAACATCGTCGCCGCGGAGCGTTGGGGCATCGTGCGTGTTTCCCTGTTCGCCGCGGCGGTCACCGTGGTCCTGTCGCTTATCCTCGCCAACACCATCGCCGGCCCCATGCAGCGGCTTGCATCGGCGGCGGAGCGCGTGCGCCATAGCGTCAAGGCGCGCGCCGAAATTCCCGACTTCACCGACCGCTCCGACGAGATCGGCCATCTGTCGGGTGCGTTGCGCGACATGACGGGGGCGCTTTACCGCAGGATCGACGCGATCGAGAGCTTCGCCGCCGACGTGGCGCATGAGCTCAAGAACCCGCTCACCTCGCTCAGGAGCGCCACCGAGACCTTGCCGCTGGCCAAGACCACGGAGTCACGTGAGCGGTTGATGGAGATCATTCAGCACGACGTTAGGCGGCTCGACCGGCTGATCAGCGACATCTCCGATGCTTCGCGTCTCGACGCCGAGCTTGCTCGCGAGGACGCGGAACCGGTGGCCATGGACGAGCTCTTACGCGCGACGGTGTCGCTGTGCAATGACATCCATCGCGACGACACGCCTGAGGTGGTTCTCGACATCGCCTATGCGCCCGGCGCACATCCTTATCGCGTGAACGGCCACGACAGCCGCCTGCACCAGGTCATGGTCAATCTGCTCGAAAACGCGCTCTCCTTCTCGCCGCCGGGGGGCCACGTCGCCGTGGTGGCGCGCCGCATCGGCGATGAGGTCCAGATCGCGGTCGAGGATGAAGGCCCCGGCATCCCGCCGGAAAATCTCGAGCGCGTTTTCGAGCGCTTCTACACCGACCGGCCGCAAGAGTATTTCGGCCAGAACTCGGGGCTCGGGCTCAACATCTCGCGGCAAATCGTGGTCGCGCATGGCGGACGTCTCTACGCGGAGAACAGGCCGCCGGCCGGCGCCGGGCGCGGCAAGGGCGACGGCGGTGACGGCGGAAAAAGCGGTGGCGCGCGGTTCGTGATCCGCCTGCCGGCGGCGTAAAGGTCAGCGGGACGGCGAGAGGACCCTTGGCGCGCGATCTCGTCCACGGTACCTGCGTGGCTCTCGGGAAGCGGGCCGTGCTCCTGCGCGGGGACTCCGGCTCCGGAAAGTCGGATCTCGCGCTTCGGTTCCTGGCGCTGCCCGGCGACGGCGAGCTTCGCCCATACCTCGTCGCCGACGACCAGGTCTGGCTGGAGGTGCGAGACGACGGCCAGGTGATCGCCTCGGTCCCGGAGACGCTTGCCGGTTTGATCGAGGTGAGAGGATTGGGGATTGCCGAAATGCCGTTTCTTGCAGCGGCGCCGCTCGTGCTCGTGTGCGATCTGGTCGCCGCCGATCGGGTGCCGCGCATGCCGCCCGATCCATGGGACCGGACGGAACTCGCCGGCACTTCGCTGCCGTGGTTGACACTTTCGGCCTTCGAGGCCTCGGCGCCTCTAAAGTTGAGAATGGCGCTCTTGCAAACGCCGGAACAATAAGGTTTAGGGAAGCAGGTTCGGGCTTGCGCGCGACTTCTCTCCCGACAAAGATAGCGGCCTTTGGCCGGCCGGCATTCATTCACGAGGCAACATGATCGGCGTCGTCATCGTCACCCACGGCAAGCTCGCGCGCGAGTTTCGCGCGGCGCTCGAACACGTGGTCGGTCCGCAAGAGCAGATAGAAACCATATCGATCGGCCCGGACGACGATCTCGACGTGCGGCGTGCAGACATGCTGTCGGCGCTCAAAAAAGTCGACTCCGGCGATGGCGTCGTCGTGCTCACCGACATGTTCGGGGGCTCGCCGTCGAACCTGGCGATCTCCGCCATGGAGCGCGCGAACGTGGAGGTGATCGCCGGCGTCAATCTGCCGATGCTGGTGAAGCTCGCATCCGTGCGCGGCGAGTGCGGTCTCGACGAAGCGATCATGCAGGCGCAGGAAGCCGGCCGAAAATATATCAGCGTCGCAAGCCAAATCCTGGCAGCGAACTAGTCGGGTGACGAAGACGCGCCACATCACCGGCGAACGGCAAGCGGGTGTCTTCTTTGCCGAGGTGATCATCCCCAACAAGAAGGGTTTGCATGCGCGCGCGTCCGCCCAGTTCGTGCGCTGCGCCTCGAGCTTCACCGCCAATGTGCGGGTGACGCGCGAGGGTCATACGGTGGGCGGCACGTCGATCATGGGGTTGATGATGCTCGCCGCGGGCCAGGGCCACTCGATCCTCATCGAGGTGGACGGCGAACAGGCCAAGGCGGCGATCGAAGCTCTGGTGGCGCTGGTCGAGGACGGTTTCGGCGAAGAGGACTAAGCCGCGATGAGCGCATACTCACTTGCGCTTGTAACCGGTCACCATGGCGCGCACGAGATTCTCGTGATGCACGAAGCTTGCGAGCACCACGGCCGAGATATGGAAGAAGATCAGCGCCAGCGTGATATTGGCGATGACCTCGTGCGCCTCCTCGAAGGATTCCCCGAAGTCCTTGGTGAACATGCCGGCCAAGGGTCCTGCCTGCTGATCGCCGCCATAGACCACGAGACCGGTGATCACCGTCGCTGCCAGGAACACGAGCAAGACGATGACCATGGTGCCGCCGCCAGGGCTGTGGCCGAGATAGCGGGCCCCGCGGAAGCGGAGGAGATCGCGGACATAGGAGAACGCGGTGGCCGGCGCGTAGAGGAAATCGCTGAAGCGCGCATGGGGCGAACCGACGAAGCCCCAAACGATCCGCGCCACGACGAGGACGCCGACCACGTAGCCGGCCCACACGTGAACGGTGAGAAGATCGTCCTCTGTGAGGTAGGCAATGGTGAAGGCCGCGACCACGGTCCAATGGAAGATCCGCACGAACGGGTCCCAGACACGAACTTCAGCCGAGACGGGGTTCTTCGGAGATTTCAGCATGCCGTATCCTAGGCTCCCGGGCTTGCTGCATGCTTACGCCGATCGAAGACTCTTTATAGCCGCCTCCACCTGACGCGACCCCGAGCGAGCGGCTTTTTTGAAGGCTAGCGCTCCGGCGTGGCCTTTTACCACCGTCCCGGCCTTGACTCCCCGCCCCCCGGATAAGATATAAGGACTTCTTTATATCTTTATGCAGTCAAGAGGACAGTACGGCATGAACTACCACGTGAAGGATATCGGGCTCGCCGACTGGGGCCGCAAGGAGATCGCCATCGCCGAGACCGAGATGCCGGGCCTCATGGCCGTGCGCGAGGAGTATGGCAGCGCGCAGCCGCTGAAGGGCGCCCGCATCGCCGGTTGTCTGCATATGACCATCCAGACCGCGGTCCTGATCGAGACGCTCGAAGCGCTTGGCGCCGAAGTGCGCTGGGCCTCATGCAACATCTTCTCCACGCAAGACCACGCCGCTGCCGCGATCGCCGCGAACGGCACGCCGGTGTTCGCCGTCAAGGGCGAGACGCTGGAGGAGTACTGGGATTATGTGGACCGCATCCTCGAATGGCCCGGCGGCGAGACCGCCAATCTGATCCTCGACGACGGCGGCGACGCCACGATGATCGTCATCCTCGGTGCGCAGGCCGAGCAGGACCCGTCGGTGCTGTCAAAGCCCGGCAATGACGAAGAGACGGCGATGTTCGCCACCATCAAGAACCGGCTGGAACGCGATCCCGGCTTCTACTCGAAGGTGAAGGCGAACCTGAAGGGCGTGTCGGAAGAAACCACCACGGGCGTGCACCGTCTCTACGAGATGCAGAAGAAGGGCCTGCTCCCCTTCCCCGCCATCAACGTCAATGACAGCGTCACCAAGTCCAAGTTCGACAACCTCTATGGCTGCCGCGAGAGCCTGCCCGACGGCATCAAGCGCGCAACCGACGTCATGCTCGCCGGCAAATACGCCGTGGTCGCCGGCTATGGCGACGTGGGCAAGGGTTGCGCCGAGAGCCTGAAGAGCCAGGGCGCGCGCGTGGCGATCACCGAGATCGATCCGATCTGCGCGCTGCAGGCGGCGATGGAAGGCTATGAGGTGACCACCATGGAGGAGGCCGCGCCGAAGGGCGATATCTTCGTGACGGCCACTGGCAACAAGGACGTCATCACCGTCGACCATATGCGCGCCATGCATGACCGCGCCATCGTCTGCAATATCGGTCACTTCGATTCCGAGATTCAGGTGGGCGGTCTGAAGAACTTCGTCTGGCACAACGTCAAGCCGCAAGTGGACGAGGTCGAATTTCCCGACGGCAAGCGCATCCTGCTCTTGGCCGAAGGCCGCCTCGTCAATCTCGGCTGCGCCACCGGTCATCCAAGCTTCGTGATGAGCGCGTCCTTCACCAACCAGGTGCTGGCGCAGATGGAGCTGTGGCAGCATGTCGGCAAATACGAGAACAAGGTCTATGTGCTGCCGAAGCATCTCGACGAGAAGGTCGCCCAGCTTCACTTGGGCCGCCTCGGCGCGCAGCTCACCACACTCAGCGACGAGCAGGCCGCCTATATCGGCGTGCCCACAGAGGGCCCGTTCAAGCCCGAGCATTACCGGTATTAGACGGCGACACTCAGCAACAAGGCTCTGCGATGGCCGGGCTCGTCCCGGCCATTTGTCTGAGCATTGCCAATAGCTAGTTGGCGTCGGCTGCGGCCTTCTGCGCCTCCTCCAGCGTCTTGACGTCCTCGGGCGTGAGCTGCGGGCGATCGACGGCGATCGTCAGCTTGTCCAGCTTGCCGGTGAACGCGAACGGCACTTGATAGTCGGCATCGTCCACGGAGGTTCCGGTGTCGGCACCGATATCGAAGGTCTCGTCCCACTGCAGAATGAGCGGCACGGTCCGTTCCATCTTCTGCTCGGCAACGACCTTGCCGTCCACCATGAGCGTTCCCGTGCCGGGCTTGCCGATGCCGCTCATATTGTTGAAGGCAAGGGTGGCAAGCCCCAGACCGTCATATTTGAAGTCGAACGCGATCGTGTGCTTGCCAGGCGATAGCTCCGGCCCTTCCCAGCGCACGCGCTTCACATCGAGCAAGTTCCAAAGAAAGACCGGCTTCCCTTTCAGCAGATAAAAGCCATAGCCGCCGAACCGGCCACCGTTGGTCTGGATCATGCCCTCGGCACCGCCCTCGGGAATCTCCACCTCCGCCGTGATCGTGTACGACGTGTTGAGGAGGCTCGGCGCGTCGCCATGGGGAATGCCGGTGACCGTCTCGCCCGAATATGTAAATTCCGTCTTCCCGGCCGTGACGTTGGGGCGGGGTGCGACCAGCCGTGTGGCCACGGAGGCATCGAGCGGCAGAGCTCTGATTTTTAGCGAGCTCCGCCCACAGCAATTGCTGCATCTCCTTCAGCTTGGCCGGATTGGCGGCGGCAACATTATTGTTTTGCGTCCAATCCTTGCGGACGTCGTAGAGCTCCCATTCATAGGCGTTGGCGGGATCCTGCGGTGTCTTGCCCACCAGCACCCAAGGCGCGCGGATTGGAACAGTGCTGAGCATCCAACCGTCGTTGTAGAGGCCCCGCACGCCCATCATCTCAAAGTATTGCGTATCATGCCGCGAGGGCGCATCGGCGTTGGCTTTGTCGAAGGTGTAGGCCAGACTCACGCCGTCCATCGGCTTTTGCGCGACGCCGTCGACCATGACGGGCGCTGGAATGCCGGTGACCTCCAGCAGCGTCGGCACAATGTCGATGACATGGCTGAATTGATTGCGGATACCGCCGGCGTCCGTGATGTGCCCAGGCCATGTGATTGCCATGCCCTGCCGCGTTCCGCCGAAGAAGGACGGGATCTGCTTGGTCCACTTGAACGGGGTATCAAACGCCCAGGTCCACCCGACCGCCATGTGCGGATAGGTCTGGTCCGTGCCCCAGGCGTCATACCACTTCATCTGCTCGGCGACCGGCAACTCGATGCCGTTGAATTGGAGCACCTCGCTGGGCGTGCCGTTTGGTGAGCCCTCGGCGCTCGAGCCATTGTCGCCGCTGATATAGATGATCAGCGTGTCGTCGAGCTTACCCATGTCCTGGACCGCCTGAATGACGCGGCCGATCTCATGATCCGTATAGGCGAGGTAGGCGGCATAGACGTTTGCCTGACGGATGTAGAGCTTCTTCTCCTCATCCGAGAGCTTATCCCACCGCCTCAGCAGCTTGTCCGGCCATGGCGTCAGCTGCGCATCTTGCGGAATGACGCCGAGCCTTTTCTGGTTGGCGTAAATCGTCTCGCGCAGCTTGTTCCAGCCCCCGTCGAAGAGGTGCATGTCCGTGATCTTCTCGATCCATTCCGGCGTCGGATGGTGCGGCGCATGCGTACCGCCGGGGACGTAATGCAGGAAGAACGGCATCGAGGGATCGATGTCATTTAGCTGTTTCAGCCAGTGGATGGCGTCGTCCGCCATCGCCGTGGTCAGGTTCCAGCCGGGCTTGCCGACATAGGGATAGATGGCCGTGGTGTTGCGGAACAGGTTGGGCTCCCACTGGCTCGTGTCGCCGCCGACGAAGCCATAGAAATATTCGAAGCCCATGCCGGTCGGCCATTGATTGAACGGCCCGGCCTGGCTCGCCACCCAATCTGGCGTGTTGTGATCCTTGCCGAACCAAGACGTGCGATAGCCGTTGTCGAGAAGGATCCGGCCAATGGTCGCATTCTCCGGGCCGATGATGCTGTTGTAACCGGGAAAGCCGGTCGATTGCTCGGTAATGACGCCAAAACCGACCGCGTGATGATTACGCCCCGTGATCAGCGCCGCGCGCGTCGGCGAGCACAGCGACGTCGAGTGAAAGTTGGTGTAGCGCAGTCCGGCATTGGCAATCCGGTCGAGCGCCGGCGTCGGGATCACACCGCCAAATGTGCTCGGGGCGGCGAAGCCGACATCGTCGGTCATGATGAGCAAGATGTTGGGCGCGCCCTTCGGCGGCACGACGCGCGGCGGCCAATAGGGCTTGGATTGGGAGGCGTTGAGATTGATCTCGCCGCCGAACGGCCCGGGAGGATTGGGGAGATAGCGCCCATCGATGGTCGAGGTGGCGTTGGGCGCGCCTGGCACGCCCGTGGTCTCTTGGGCCTGAGCTTGGTTCAGCATGGCCGAGACGAGCAGGCTGGCACCAAGCAGTCCGATGCGAACCAACGAAGTATCGAACGAGGTCATGACTTTGGAGCGAGGTTGCCGCATATCGCCCTCCCCTTTTTGCGCGTGGATGTAGCCGATGGTTTCAGCAAGCCGAGTATAGCGCCAGCCCGCTCGCCATCGGCGAATGGGAAGTCATAGCGCCGCGCGCCCATGAATTCTTGCCATTTGGCGCCAAGGCCGTTCCCGCGGCTTGACCATTGACCCTCGCAACTCGGGCGCGAATCACGGCACTCTGCGCGTTCCAGACATGCGGGGGGCTGAAGCATGGCCTGGCGTAAGGGGGCCTTCTTTCTTCTGGCGCTCGCATCGCTGGCGGCGGTCTCGCCGGTGGCGGCGACGACCATGTCCTGAGGAACCTCTTGTCCCCCGAGGATGGAGAGGGGATCGGCGTACAGCTCGAGGCCATGCTGTCCTATGCGGTGACGGATGCCTTCAGCCTCGGCATTGGCGGCCGCTATTGGTCGATGTGGACCACGAGCGGCGACGTCAACTTTGGCGGCACCGGCGTCATCGTTCCCATGCGCTATGCCGCCGAGCAGGCGCACCTTTTGGTGCAAGGTTCCTACAAATTCGGCTTCAACCCTTGAGTTAACCAAAGCGCTGCGCGGTGTGGGCAAGAGTTCCGCGAAGCGGCTAGTCTAGTTGTGATTCGCCTTAAGGTTCGCGAGGGCCACCCGGCCCCAGCGTGAAGGTCTGTGGCAGCGTTAGCGGCGCGAGGCGAGGCCATAGGCAGTGGCGTTGGGCGACGACGTTCAAGCGGCGGCGTGGGAGCGAGGGGGGACCATGCGGACCAGCAGAGGCCAGGCGACACCTGATTTAAGGTGGCCCACGGTGCTGTTCCGCGTACCCATTTACTGCATTCCTGCCGTGCTGTTGCCCATCGATACAGCCATGGCCCAAGACGCCGCGGGCTTCGACCCGCAGACCCTGCTCACGCTTGGCATCAATCTTGGCATCATCGCCTTTGCTGTCGGTACGGCGATTGCCTGCATGCGCGCAACGAAGCGCGCGCGGAAGCAGGAGGCCAAGGCCGCAAGCGAAGCGGAGCGGTACGCTCTCAGCGAAAGCACGCTGGAAACCGTGCTCGCCGCGGAGCCGCAGGCGCTGCTGACGCTCACCGAGACTGGCGAGCCGGAGCTTCTCGTCTCCAACCTGCCTTTGAGCTTCGGCGTGCCGCGCGAGCCCGAGCGCCTCTTGAACTTCGCCATTTGGCTGGACGCTGCATCGACCGCAGAACTCGAGCCGGCCATGCAGGCGCTGGCCGAACACGGCGAGGCGTTCAACCTCATGCTGCACACCAAGCGCGACCGCTATGTCGAGGTCGACGGCCGCACGGCGGGACGGTCGCTTGTGCTGAAAGTGCGCAACATCGCCGGACAGCGGCTGGAGCTGGCCGAACTCGCCGCAAGGCACAAGGAACTTGAGGCTCAGGTGACTGCGTTGCGTGCCCTGCTCGACGAAGCAAAGACGCGCGAGAGCGTCCGGGCCGAGACCAAGCCGAACATGGAAGCCCATTTCCGCAGCTTCGACCGGCTTGCCACGGCCTTTGCCGTATTCGATTCGAGCCAGCGGCTCGCCCATTACAACCAAGCTTATGTGGATCTCTGGCAACTCGATCCCGACTGGCTGGCGGCACACCCCCGCGACAGCGAGATCCTCGACCGCCTGCGCCAGGCACGGCACCTCGAAGAGCGGGCCGACTACCGGGACTGGAAGCAGAGCTGGCTTTCGGCCTACGGCTCCAACCAGCAGGTGGAGGACCGCTGGCATCTGCCCGACGGCCGCATGCTGCATGTGATCGCCGACGCCGATGGCGATGGCGTGACCTATCTCTACGAGAATGTCACCGAGCAGATCGCGCTCGAAAGCCGATACAACGCTCTGATCCAGGTACAGCGGGAAACGCTCGACACGTTGCGCGAAGGCGTCGCCGTGTTTGCGGCGAACGGACGGCTCCGGCTCTACAACACCGCGTTCGCCACCATCTGGGAGCTGAACCCGCGACTGCTCGACGCCCAGCCGCATGTTGAGGACGTCATTGCCTGGTGCCGCAACCTCTACGATGCGCCCGAGGAATGGGAGCGCACCAAGGCTTCGGTCACGGCTATCGTCGCCGAGCGCCGCCCTTATGAGAGCGAGTTCGACCGGCTCGACGGGACCGTGCTCGCCTGCGCCGCGCTGCCGCTGCCCGATGGCGGTACGCTCCTCACCTACTCCGATGTCACCGATACCAAGCGCGCCGAGCGCGCCCTGATCGAGAAAAACGAGGCGCTGGAGGCGGCGGACCGGCTCAAGAGCGACTTTGTCTCCCATGTCTCCTACGAGCTGCGCACGCCGCTCAACAGCATGCTGGGCTTTGCCCAGATGCTGGCGGAGCCCGCCTTCGGTCCTATGAGCGAGAGGCAGCGAGAGTATGTGGATGACATCTTGTCGTCGGGGACGACGCTGCGCGCCATCGTCGACGACATTCTCGACCTCGCCACCATCGACGCCGGCACGCTCGAGCTCAAACCTGCCCCGGTCGATGTGCGCCGTCTCATCGAGGCGGCACGCCAGGGCGTGGAAGAACGCCTGAAGCAGAACGATGTGAAGCTTGAGATCGAGGTCGCGCTCGGCATCAACGAATTCGTGGCCGACGCTAGGCGCATGACCCAGATCCTCTATAATCTCCTCTCCAACGCCATCGGCTTCTCGGCGCCGGGCGAAACGATCACGCTCATATGCGGCCGCGAGGATTCCATGATCGCCTTCACCGTCGCCGACCGGGGCGTCGGCATTCCGGAGGACTTCCAGCAAGCCGTGTTCGACCGTTTCGAAAGCCGCTCCCATGGCTCCCGCCACCGCGGCGCGGGGCTGGGGCTCTCCATCGTCAAGAGCCTCGCCGAGCTCCACGGCGGCACCGTCTCACTCGCGTCGGTCCCTGGACAAGGCACGCAGGTCACGGTGCTCCTGCCGCTCAAGCCGAAGGCGGCGCCTGAGGAAGAGGCCGAATTCGAGGCGCGGCGCTTCGAGATCAACCGCGCCGGATGAGCGCAAGCTGGCGGCTTGACGGGGTCGATCTAGGCCGGCTCGATGTTCTCGCCAGCCGGATCGCTCTTTCCCTCAAATCAGGAGACGTCATCGCGCTCGACGGGCCGCTCGGCGCCGGCAAGACCACGTTCGCCCGGGCGCTCATTACCCATCTCGGCGGCGAAGGTGAGGTGCCGAGCCCGACCTTCGCCCTGATGCAGCGTTACGAGACGCCACGTCTCGCGATCTGCCACTGCGACTTCTACCGGATCGAACCGGAAGAGCTCGACGAGCTTGGCCTCGATGACGCGCTTAGCGAAGGCGCGCTTCTGATCGAATGGCCGGACCGCGCGAGCAATTGGCTGCCGTCCGACCGGCTCGACATCGCGTTGGAGGAGACAGCAGATCCCGCATTACGCCGCGTGATGCTGACGGGATACGGGACCTGGGGCGCGCGGCTCGACCGCGTCCACGCACTCGGAGATTTTCTCGATCAGACGCCATATGCCGAGGCGGACGCTCAATATCTCCAAGGCGATGCCTCGGCGCGATCCTATGCGCGGCTGGTTGAGCCTGGCCGCTGCGCCATCCTCATGAACGCGCCGCGGCAGCCGGACGGCCCGCCGATCCGCGACGGCAAGCCCTACAGCGCGCTGGTGCATCTCGCCGAGGATGTCACGCCCTTCGTCGCGGTCTCGGACGCGCTGCGCGCGCGGGGGCTATCGGCGCCGGTGATCTACGCCTTCGATCTCGATAAGGGATTCATCGTGCTGGAGGATCTCGGCGACCGCGTGTTCGGCACAGAGATCGCGCGTGGCGCGGACCAGGCGGCGCTGTGGAGCGCCGCCGTCGACGTACTGCTTGCGCTCGCCACCGAGCCTCCTGCCGCGACGCTGCCCATCGAAGGGCATGCGCCCTACCGGCTTCCGCACTACGACGCGGACGCCATGCTGATCGAAGCTTCGCTGATCATCGATTGGCTCTGGCCGGCGCTGCACGGCAAGGAGACGCCCGATTCGCTCCGTGCGGCGTTCGAGGGCCTGTGGCGGCCACATCTGGAGCAGGCGGCCGAGGCTGAGCCCGGCTGGGTCTTGCGCGACTATCACTCGCCCAATCTCATGTGGCTGCCTGAGCGCGAAGGCCTCAAACGGGTGGGCATCCTCGACTTTCAGGACGCACTTTTCGGCCCCCTCGCCTATGATCTCGTGTCACTCCTTCAGGATGCCCGGCTCGACGTGCCCGAGGCGCTTGAACGTGACGAACTCGGCCGGTACTGTGCCGCCCGAAGCGCGCAAAGCGGGTCTTTTTCGAGTGATGATTTCCGCACGCTCTACGCAACGCTCGGCGCCCAACGCAACTCGAAGATCCTCGGCATTTTTGCGCGATTGGCGAAACGTGACGGTAAGCGCGGCTATCTCGCCCATCTTCCACGGGTCGCACGCTATCTCGAGCGTGACCTCGCCCATCCTGCGCTCGGCGACTTGCGCGACTTCTACGCGCGCGAATTTCCGCCAGCCCACGACCTGCCGCCCCTGGCGCTCTGAAGGGACACTTTAATGACCATCGTGCGCACGGCCATGGTGCTGGCTGCCGGCTATGGTGAGCGCATGCGCCCGCTTACGGATCGCATGCCGAAGCCGCTGGTGCCGCTCGCGGGCCGCGCGCTCATCGACCATGTGCTCGACCGGCTCGCCGCGGCGGGAGTCGAGACGGCGGTGGTCAACGTGCATTACCTGCCGGAGCAGATCGAAGCGCATATGCGCGAGCGTGCGGGCCGGCCGCCGAAAACCATCGTCGCCGATGAACGCGACCTCCTGCTCGACACCGGTGGCGGCGCCAAGAAGTCGCTGCCTCTGCTCGGGGCCGGACCGTTCTTCATCCACAACTCGGACTCGGTGTGGAGCGAGGGCGTGACGCCCGCATTGCCGCATATGCTGCGCCTATGGGATCCCGAGCGCATGGACTGCCTCCTGCTGCTTGCGCCGCTTTCGACCAGCATCGGCTACGCTGCGCGCGGCGATTTCGACATGGCGCCGGACGGGCGCCTGACGCGGCGCGGCGAGCGGCAGGTGGTGCCCTTCGCCTTTGCCGGCGTGTCACTCTGCTCGGCGAAGCTGTTCGACGACGCGCCGGAGGGGGTGTTCTCCCTGAACGCCCTGTGGGACCGGGCGCTCGCCGAGGGCCGGCTCTATGGCGTGCGGCTCGACGGGCGGTGGATGCATGTCGGCACGCCCGAGGCGTTAGCGGAGGCCGAGGCCTCGTTCGAGCATGAAGGTGCCTGAGCCGCAGAAAGCCCGTCTCTACACCATCCCGCCCTCGGCGCCGTTCCTGACGACCCTCGCCCGGGCGTTGCTCTCCGGCGATCTGCCGCTCCCCGGCGGCGACAAGCCAGACCCGCTCGCTTTGCCCCTGACCACGATCTACCTGCCGACGCGGCGCGCGGCGCGGGCTCTGCGCGAAGCGTTCCTCGCCGAATCTGGCGGCCAGGCGATGCTTCTGCCGCGTATCCATGCGCTCGGCGATCCCGACGAGGAGGCGGCACTCATCCTCGGCGCTGAGGAAGCGGCCGATGCGGATGGCGCCATCGGCGCGCCGGCGATCGGCGCGTTGCCACGCAGGCTCGCGCTGATGCGGCTGATCCTCGCTTGGAGCCAGATCCCTGCGCCAGGGGCGACCGAGACGGAGATCGAATCGATCCGCTGGGCCAACAGCCCCGGCCAGGCCTCGAGCCTCGCGGCAGATCTCGCCCGGCTGATGGATTTCGTCGAGACCGAGGAGATCGATTTCTCTTCCCTCGACACGCTGGTGCCGGAGGATCTCGCCTCCCACTGGGAAGCGACGATCCAGTTCCTCAAGATCGTCACCGAACGCTGGCCCGAGTATCTTGCAGACAACGGTCTCGTGTCGCCGGTCACGCGGCGCAACCTGCTCATGGCGCAAGAGACGGAGCGGCTTGCGCTCGGCTCTCCGTATCCCGTCATCGCCGCGGGTTCGACCGGCACGGTGCCGGCGACGGCGCGGCTCCTTGCGGCCATTGCTTCGCTGCCGAACGGCGCGGTGGTGCTGCCCGGCCTCGATCTCTCCCTCGACGACGAGAGCTGGGAGAGCCTTGCGACCTATCCCGAACATCCGCAAACGGGCATGGCCGAGCTGTTGCGCAAGCTCGGTGTCTCCCGCCGCGACGTGGGTTACGTCGCAGGCAGCGCGCCCGACGGGCCGGCACGCGCGCGGCTCCATCTCGTGAGCGAGGCGCTGCGTCCGGCGGAGACCACGGAGCATTGGCGGCGCTATCTGGAAGGCGACGAGCTTGCGCCCGACGGCCGCGCGAGTTTCGCCAACGCGCTCACCGGCATGCGACTTGTCGTGGCGCCCACCGCGCACGACGAGGCCGAGGCCATCGCCCTGATCCTCAAGTCGTGCATCGAAGAGCCCGGCAAGACCGCGGCGCTTGTCACACCGGACCGCGTTCTGGCGCGGCGCGTGGCGGCGCGGCTCACGGGCTATGGCCTCGCCATCGACGACTCGGCCGGCAGGCCCATTGCGCGCACCGTTCCGGGCGCCTTTCTCGATCTCGTGCTCAGCGCGGCGGAGGCGAACTTCGCGCCGCCCGAGCTGATGGCACTGCTCAAGCATCCTTTGGCGCGGCTCGGCCGAGAGCCCGCCGCCATCAGAAACCTGGCACGGGTGCTGGAACGCGGCGCCTTCCGCGACATCTATGTAGGCCAAGGACTCGACGGCATCGCGCGCGCCTTGGAGGCCGCCCGGTCGGAGCCCAAGCGGCGGCGTCTGGCGCTGACTGACGAAGGAGCACGAGGCGGCGCTTCGTCTCGTGCGCGATCTTGTGGACGCGTTTGCGCCGTTGGCCGAGCTGTTCGCGCGCCCCGCCTCACACAGTGCCGCGCGCCTCGCCGAGGCGCATGCCGCGATCGCCGAAAGACTGGCGCGGGATGAGACCGGCACATCGTCGGGACTGTGGCAGGGAGACGCGGGCGAGGCGCTGACGCTGCTCCTCGCCGAGCTCATTGGCGAAGGTGGCGGCTTGAGCATGACCGCGCGGGACTACCCGGCCTTCTATCGCAGCCTCGTCGCCGGCCAGGTGGTGCGCCCGCGGGGCCCCGCGCATCCCCGCCTCTTCATCTGGGGGCCGCTCGAAGCGCGGCTCCAGCAGCCGGACGTGGTCATTCTCGGCAGCTTGAACGAAGGGGTGTGGCCGCGCCCGCAAGAGGCTGGGCCCTGGCTCAGCCGGCCCATGCGCGAGAAGCTCGGCCTCACGCCGCCCGAGCGGCGCATCGGTCTCAGCGCCCATGACTTCGCGCAGGCGCTCGGCGCGCCTTCCGTCTACCTTACCCGCGCGCTGAAAGTGGACGGGGTGCCAACCGTGCCGAGCCGCTGGCTCCAGCGGCTGGAAGCGCTGGTCGCGGCATCCGGGCTCTCGGACAAGATCAAGCCAGACCAGCCCTGGGTCGCGTGGGCGCGGCTGCGTGACCAGGCGCCGGCCTTTGCGCCGGCCGCGCCGCCGCAGCCACGGCCGCCGTCCGATGCACGGCCGCGCGAATTGAGCGTGACCCGCATCGAGCGGTGGATCGCCAACCCCTATGAGATCTTTGCGCGGCACATCCTAAAGCTCGAACCGTTGAAGCCGCTCGGCGCCGAACCCGACGCGGCCATGCGCGGCTCCATCGTGCACGAGGTGCTGCATGAGTTCTCGCGCGCGCATCCGCAGATGCGCTGCCCGACGACATCTATGGCTGCGCTCATAGCGCATCGCCGACGATCTGTTCGCCAAGCTTGGCAGCGCGGCGCGAGTGGAAGCCTTCTGGCGGCCGCACTTCCAGCGCTTCGCCCGCTGGTTCGCCGCCACCGAGCCTGGCGCGGCGTGCCTGCGATCGCCGCCACCAATACCGAGGTCGACGGCGCGCTCGACTCTCGCTTCAGGCTTCCGCTTAACGGCTCGCGCCGACCGTATCGACGTGGCGGAAGACGGGAGCGTCATCCTCTACGACTACAAGACCGGCAAGCCGCCGACGCCGAAGCATGTGGATGAGCTCTACGCGCCGCAGCTTCCCGCTGGAAGCGGCGATCGCGCAAGGCGGGCGGCTTCGACGAGCTCGGCGCGCGCGCGTGCGCGTCGCTCATCTACATCCAGGCCTCCGGGCCGCCGCGACGGCGGCGAGGAACGTCCCGCCGGCAACGAGGCAGCCGCCGATCTGCTGCCAAGCCGCGCTCGAGAGCCTGCGAAGCCTCGTGGCGCTATTTCGCCGATGCAAACACGCCTTACGAGGTGAAGCGCCGCGCCGCAGCAGGCTTCCCAGACGCCTATCGCTATGACGAGTACGAGCACCTCGCCCGGGTCAAGGAATGGCTGACGCAAGAGGCCGAGGAGGAGTGGCGATGAGCGCGCCTCTCTCCCACGAAGCGGACGCCAACCAGGCGCGGGCCTCCGATCCGAACGCGTCGGCCTGGGTGTCGGCCAACGCGGGCACCGGCAAGACCGCGGTGCTGGTGCAAGCGCGTGCTTGCGGCTCCTGCTCGCAGGAGCGCGGCCTGAATGCATTCTGTGCCTGACCTACACCAAGACCGCGGCAGCGGAGATGCAGAATCGTCTGCTAACCGGACTTGCCTACTGGGCGACGCTGCCGGACGACGAACCTTGCGCGAGGCGCTTACGGCGCTCATGCGGCACCCACCGGAGGACAAGGACGTGCAGCGCGCGCGGCGGCTATTCGCGCTGTCTCTCGAAGCGCGCGGCGGGCTCAAGATCCACACCATCCACGGCTTCTGCGAGCGCCTGTCTCCAGCGCTTTCCGCTGGAGTTCGCGGGTCACGCCGCATTTCGCCGTGCTCGATGAGCACGAGGCGCACGCTGCTGAAGCGCGCGGCCTTCGATTCGTGGTCGCGCGCGCCGCGAGCCGAACGGGACAGCGGCCTCGGCATCGCGCTGGACCAGCGTCATCGCGCTCACCGGCGAGGACTATTTCCGTCAAGTGGTCGATGCCGTGCTCGCCAAGCGCACCGAGCTTGCGCGCATGGTGGCCTACCACGACAGTCTCGACGACTGGGCCGCGGCGGAAGCCCGTCGCGCTGAAACACGTGCTCGGGGTCGCCGACGTCGAGGAAGAGGCGCTGATCGAGGCGCTTGCCGCCGTGCTCGACTGATGCGGAGCTGGACAGCGCCATCGTCCGCCTTCTCGGCGCTAGTGGCACCCGGCAAGACCGACGCGAGGCTACCGATGGCCGCGCTGCGGGAGGCGAGGCGCAGCACACGGCGAAAGCCGGGCGGCGGCGCTGCGGCCCGCGTTCCTCACCCAGAAGGGAGAGCGCGCGCGCGCAAGTCGCGCACGGCTGCATTGCGCGACGAGCGCGCCGACTGCCAGCCGCTCTACTCGAAGCGGCGAAGACAGAGTTCGCCCGGCTCGACGAGAACTCGCGCATTCTGCGCGTGGCGGAAGCGAGCGGCGCGGTGATTGCACTCGCCGACGCGATCCAAGCCGATTACGAGCGGCGCAAGCATGCCGAGGCCGTGCTCGATTATGACGACCTCATCTTCAAGGCGCGGCATCCTGTCTGTCCCGCACCGGCACCGCCGCCTGGGTGCTCTACAAGATCGACGGCGGCATCGACCACATCTTGGTGGACGAGGCGCAGGACACCAATCCGGAGCAATGGGCCATCATCGAATGTCTTGCTGAGGAGTTCTTTGCCGGTGCCGGCGCCAGCGAGAAGCTACGCACGCTGTTCGCCGTCGGCGATGAGAAGCAGTCGATCTACAGCTTCCAAGGCGCCAACCCGGCGCGCTTCGCCAAAGTCGGTGCCAAGTTCAGAACGCGGGCGCAGGCGCTCGGCATTGACCTGGCACGACGTGCCGTTGAACGTCTCGTTCCGCTCCACGGTGCCGGTGCTTGATGCGGTCGACCACGTCTTTGAACGGCGCGAGGCGGCACAAGGTCTGACCTTCGTGGAAAGCGCCGTCATCAAGCATCATGCGTTTCGCCAGGGCGATGCGGGATCGGTCGAGCTGTGGCCGGTGGTCGAAGAGACGAAGCCGGAGGCCGCGCCCACCATTCGAGCCGTGGAATGAGGACACAAGCGGCGCCAGCGCGGTCAACGCCCTTTCCGGACGCATAGCCGGCCGTCATCAAGGGCTGGCTGGAGAGTGGAGAGCAACTTGCCTCCCAAGGGCGGCCGATCAGAGCTGGCGACATCCTCATTCTCGTGCGCCGCCGGGATCCCTTCACCGCGCCGATGATCCGTGCGCTCAAGCGCCTGAACGTACCCGTCGCCGGCGCCGACCGCATGCGGCTCATGGACCAGCTAGCCGTCCAGGATCTCATTGCGGTCGCCGACGTGCTGTTGATGCCCGAGGACGACCTTTCGCTCGCCGTGGTGTTGAAAAGCCCGTTGTTCGGTCTCGACGACGACGCGCTGTTCGACCTCGCCCATGATCGGAAAGGGGCCTCGCTGTGGTCCGTCCTGAAAAGCAAAGCGCACGCGATGCGCGCTTCGCCGAGGCGGAGAACGCGGCTTTCAGGTTGGCTGGGACAGGCGGACTTCATGCCGCCGTTCGAGTTCTTCTCCGACTTGCTCGGCGCGGACGTAGAGGCTGATGCGCAAGCGGATGCTGACGCGGCTCGGGCCCGAGGCGGCCGAAGCGCTCGATGAGTTCCTCAATGCGGCGCTGGCTTACGATCGGGACGCGGCGCCGTCGCTTCAGGGCTTCGTCAACTGGATGCGCAGCGGCGACATCGATATCAAGCGCGACATGGAGCAGGCGCGCGACGAGGTGCGCATCATGACGGTGCACGGCGCCAAGGGATTGGAGGCGCCGATCGTGTTCCTGCCAGACACGTGCACAAATCCGCGAGGGCAAGGTCCACGGCTTTTTCCCCTGCCCCGGCCCGGGACTTCCGCCGGACACCGTGAGCCATCTCGTGTGGCCTCCGGCCGGGCATTCCGGCGTGTCGGGCCTAGCTTCGGCCAAAGCCGCCGCGGACCAGGCCGAGCGCGAGGAGTATCACCGTCTGCTCTATGTGGCGATGACGCGCGCCTGCGACCGGCTCTATGTCTGCGGCTGGCAGGGGGTGCGGCAGCGCGAGAAGGACTGCTGGTACGACCTGGTGGACGATGGCCTTACCGGGCATCTCACCGAAACGGCCGACCCCAGGGGCGACACGATCCGCCGTATGGCCTGCGCGCAGGAGAAGACCCGCCGAAGCCAGAGTCAGGCCGAAGCCGAGACGCATGAGCCGCCGCCCCTGCCCGACTGGGCGCTGACGCCCGCGCCGCAAGAGCGGGTGCGGACGCGTCTCGCGCCGTCGCGGCTCGCGCTCAACGTGGAAGGCGGGCCCGAGATGAGCCCCGAGCAGCCGCCGCTCGGCCCCAAAGCGCTCGCCGAGAATCTGCGCTTTGCCCGCGGGCGCCTGGTGCATGCGCTTCTGCAGCACCTACCAGAGGTGGCACCGGCGGATCAGGAGCGGGCCGCACGGGCCTTCGTTGCCGCGCGGGGGGCGGGTCTCGCCGAAGCGCTCAAGGAGGAGATCGTGGCCGAGACGCTCGCCATCGTGCGGGACGAGCGCTTCGCGCCTCTGTTCCGGGCGGGCAGCCTCGCCGAAGTGCCGGTGGTGGCGCAGATCGGCGGCGCAGAGGACGGTTTCGAGCTCGAAGGGCAGATCGACCGCTTGGCCATCCTGGACGACAGCCTCTTGATCCTCGACTACAAGACGAACCGGCCGCCGCCTTCAACCGAAGAGGAGGTGGCGCAAGCCTATGTCGACCAGCTTGCCGCCTACCGGCTTGCGCTTGCCAAGCTGTTCCCGGGACGGCGTTTGCGAGCGGCGCTGCTGTGGACCGACGGACCGCGCCTCATGGAGATTTCTTCAACTTTGCTTGATCGGGCGGAGCGCGACATGTTGAGCCGGCGGGCAGCCTTGACGCCATAGGTGGGCGCACCTAGGTTCCCGTGGACTGGGCGACCGCTGAAGGCCCTGGCCGGCGAGGAGAAGAACATGGCGACTGAGAAGGTTTCCGACGACACATTCGAAGCCGAGGTGCTCAAGTCCTCGACCCCGGTCGTCGTCGATTTCTGGGCCGAATGGTGCGGCCCCTGCCGGCAGATTGCACCCGCGCTGGAAGAGATCGCCAAGGAGCTCGGCGGCAAGGTGAAGATCACCAAGCTCAATATCGACGAGAATCCGCGCACGCCGGGCACCTACAATGTCCGGGCGATCCCCACGCTGATCCTGTTCAAGAACGGCCAGGTCGCGGACACGCTCCGGGGCGCCTATCCCAAGAACCATCTCGCTGCCTGGATCGGCGGCGCGCTCGACGGCACCGTCTAAGCCAAGCGCTGTCAGGCCAGGTGCAGCTTGAGGACGTGGCCCGCGAGATAGAGCGAGCCGCAGATCAAGACGCGCGTCGGCACGCCACCTGAGGCCGACCGGAGCAGTGCCTCCGGCACGCTGTTGACCGCCACCGCATCGAAGCCTTCGGCGCGGGCAATCTCAGCGAGCGGCTCCGCGGCAAAGGCGTTTAGCTCGTCGGGGATCGGCACCGTGTAGATGCGCTCGACGAGACCCTTGAACGGAGCGATGAAGCGCCGCGCGTCCTTGGTCTCCATCATGCCCCAGACCACGTGCACCGGGCGTGGCACGCGCTCATCGAGCTCGGCAAGCGCATGGGCAATGACCTGGCCGCCCGCCTCGTTGTGGCCGCCGTCGAGCCAGATCTCGGTACCCTCCTCCACGTAGGCATGCAGACCACCCACGGGCAGGCGTTCCAGCCGCGCCGGCCAGTGCGCATGGGTGAGACCATGCTCCAGCGCCCGCTGGGTGAGGCTGTCGCCGAACACGACGCTGGCGGCGGCGATCGCCATGCCGGCATTGTCGATCTGGTGCCGTCCGGCAAGGCGCGGCAGCGGCAGGTCGAGCAGGCGCGATGTCGTCTGGAAGATCAGTCGTCCCTGCTGCTCGTACGTATCGAAGTCGCGGCCCGCCACATGGAGTGGCGCGCCGACCTCGGCCGCGCGGGCCTCGATCACCTCGAACGCCTCTTTCTCCTGACGGCCCACGACGCACGGGACGCCGGGCTTCAGGATGCCCGCCTTCTCGCCGGCGATCTCCGCCAAGGTCTCGCCGAGGAACGAGACGTGGTCGATGGAGATGGGCGTTATCATGGTGAGCAGCGGCTTCTCGACCATGTTGGTGGCGTCGAGCCGGCCGCCGAGCCCGGTCTCGAGCAGCAACAGATCGGCGGGCGCCTCGGCGAAGGCGAGGAAGGCCGCCGCCGTGGTGATCTCGAACAGAGTGATCAGCTCGCCGCCATTCGCGGCCTCGGAGCGAGCCAGGCAATCGACCAGCACCTCCTCGGTGACGGGCGCGGCGCCATGGGGCCCGGCCAGGACGATGCGCTCGTGGAAGTCGACAAGATGGGGCGAGGTGTAAACATGCACCCCCTTGCCCATCGATTCGGCGATCGCGCGCAGGAAGGCGAACGTCGAGCCCTTGCCGTTGGTGCCGGCCACGTGCACGACCGGCGGCAGCTTGTCCTGCGGGTTGCCGAGCGCTGCCAGCAGGCGCTCGATGCGGCCGAGCGACAGATCGATCGACTGCGGATGCAGCTTCTTCAGCCGCTCCAGCAGCGTGTCGCTCATTGCGGAGCGGGGGCGCGATGGACGCCCGGCGCTATAGGGGAGTGTCGTCAAGCTTGAAAGACCTTAGGCGCTCTGCGGCGGATTGGGATTAGCGCCATTGCCGGAGGCGCTCAAGGCCTCGTCTTCGCTGTCGCCCTCAATCTCTTCGACGGCGGGCTCGGCCGCGTGCCCGTTGCCCTTGCCGCTCAAGGGGGCCAAAGCCACCATGTCGAGCTGGCGTTCCGAGACCGTGACATCGCGCATCGGCCGGCGATGAGTGAGAAGATTGCAGATGCGCGCCAGCGTGCCGCGCAGGTCGTGGCGGTGCACGACCATGTCCACCATGCCGTGGGCAAGAAGATATTCGGACCGCTGGAAGCCATTCGGCAACTGCTCGCGAATGGTCTGCTCGATGACCCGCGGGCCGGCAAAGCCGATCAGCGCGCCGGGCTCGGCGATGTGGACATCACCAAGCATGGCGTAGGACGCGGTGACGCCACCGGTGGTCGGGTGGGTCAGCACGACGATGTAAGGGAGCTTGGCTTCGCGCAGCTCTTGCACGGCGACCGTGGTGCGCGGCATCTGCATGAGCGACAGGATCCCTTCCTGCATGCGCGCGCCGCCTGAGGCGGCGAACAGAATGAACGGTGCCTGGCGCACCACCGCGGCCCGCATGGCCGAGACCATCCCCTCGCCCGCGGCGGTGCCGAGCGAGCCGCCCATGAAGTCGAAGTCTTGCACGGCGACGACGACCGTATCGCCATGAAGCTTACCTATGCCTGCGAGGACCGCGTCAGGAAGACCGGTCTTGCTGCGGGCGTCCTTCAGGCGATCGGTGTAACGGCGCTCGTCGCGAAACTTGAGTGGGTCCAGCGGCACGTCCGGCAGATGGATTGCCGCGTACTTGCCGTCGTCGAACAGCGCCTTGAGGCGCGCCGGCGCCGACATGCGCATGTGATAGTCGGAACCGGGCACAACGAATTGGTTCGCCTCGAGGTCCTTGTAATAGATCATCTGCCCGGTCTCCGGGCACTTCACCCAGAGATTGTCCGGCATGTCCTTCTTGCGAAGGATGCTGCGGATTTTGGGTCTTACGACACTGTTGATCCAGTTCACGGGTCTAACTCTCTAAAAACACCGCTCTAGACGGCTGCGGCTTCCGCCGGATGGCGCAACGCCGCCGACAGGCGCTCGACAAGATCGAGCGGTCGCGCCTTCGTTCCGCTCGTCGCCTTGCCGCCGGCATCGAGGCTCTCGGCGATCGCCGAGACGAGCGCCGAGCCGACCACCACGCCCTCGGCAACATTGGCCAGCGCTCTCACCTGCTCTTCCGTCTTGACGCCGAAGCCGACGGCGATGGGCAGGCTCGTATGGGCCTTGATGCGCCCGACATGGGCGCCGACCGCAGCGATATCCGGCGCCGCCGTGCCGGTGATGCCCGCGATCGAAACGTAGTAAACGAAGCCCGAGGTGTTCGCGAGCACGGCCGGCAGGCGCTTGGCGTCGGTCGTCGGCGTGGCCAGGCGAATGACGTTCAGCCCTGCCGCAGTCGCTGCGGGGCGAAGCTCCTCGTCCTCTTCTGGCGGCACGTCAACCACGATCAACCCATCCACGCCGGCGTCCACCGCGTCGGCGATGAAGCGATCCACCGGATATATGTATATGGGGTTGTAGTAGCCCATTAGCACTATAGGGGTCGTGTCGTCCTCGGTCCGGAATTCCCTAACCATGGACAACGTCTTTTTCATGGTCTGGCCGGCCTTCAGCGCCCGCTGGGACGAGGCCTGGATGGCCGGGCCGTCGGCCATGGGGTCGGAGAACGGCATGCCGAGCTCGACCACGTCGGCGCCCGCGGCGGGCAGCCCTTTGAGGATGGCGAGCGAGGTGTCGTAGTCGGGATCGCCGGCGGTGACGAAGGCGACGAGACCGGCGCGGCCTTCCCGCTTCAGCGCGGCAAATCTCTTGTCGATCCGCGTCATGCTCCGTTTGAGCCTCTCGCGCTCAGATAGCTTGCGACGGAATCGAGGTCCTTGTCGCCACGGCCTGAGACATTCACCACCATCAAGTGATCCTTCGGCTTCTTCGGCGCGATGTCGAGCACGCGGGCGAGCGCGTGGGCCGGCTCCAGCGCCGGGATGATGCCTTCGAGCTTGCTGCAGAGCTGGAACGCCGCCACAGCCTCGTCGTCGGTCGCCGAGAGGAATTTCACCCGTTTCACGTCGTTGAGCCAGGCGTGCTCGGGCCCGATGCCGGGATAGTCAAGCCCCGCCGAAATCGAATGCGCCTCTTCGATCTGGCCGTCTTCGTCCATCAGCAAGTAGGTGCGATTGCCGTGCAGGACGCCCGGCTTGCCGCCGGCGATCGAGGCTGCGTGCTTGCCGCTGTCAATGCCGAGACCGGCAGCTTCCACGCCATAGATTTCGATCGCCGGGTCATCGAGGAACGGATGGAACAAGCCCATGGCATTGGAGCCACCGCCAATGCAGGCGATGAGCGAGTCCGGCAGCCGGCTTTCAGCCTTTAGGATCTGTTCGCGCGTCTCGCGGCCGATGACAGACTGGAAATCGCGCACCATCGCGGGATAAGGGTGCGGGCCTGCGACCGTGCCGATGCAATAGAACGTGTCGTGCACGTTGGCGACCCAATCGCGTAATGCATCGTTCATCGCATCCTTCAGCGTCTTCGAGCCCGATTCGACAGGGCGAACCTCGGCGCCGAGGATCTTCATGCGCAGAACGTTCGGCTTTTGCCGCGCCACGTCCACCGAGCCCATGTAGATGATGCAGGGCAGACCGAACTTGGCGCACAATGTTGCGGTCGCCACGCCGTGCATACCGGCACCGGTCTCGGCGATGACGCGCGTCTTGCCCATACGCAAAGCCAGCATGATCTGGCCGAGCACATTGTTCACCTTGTGGGCGCCGGTGTGGTTGAGTTCCTCGCGCTTGAAATAGATTTTCGCGCCGCCGCAGTGATGCGTGAGACGTTCGGCGAAGTAGAGCGGCGACGGTCTTCCGACATAAGTTGCGAGATGATGGTCCATCTCGGCTTGGAAGGACGGGTCGCCCTTGGCCTCGTCATAGGCGCGCTCGAGGTCGAGGATCAGAGGCATCAGAGTCTCGGCAACGAAGCGGCCGCCATAGATGCCGAAATGCCCGCGTTCGTCGGGACCGGCGCGGTAGGTGTTCAGTGTGTCTCGGGCCGTGCTCATGACGCTTTGGCCTGCTGTTGGACGGCGGACCGCGCCGCCTGAATGAACTGCTCGACCAGTGTCTCGTCCTTCACGCCCGGCGCCGTTTCCACACCCGAGGACACGTCGACCAGCTCGGCGCCGGTCAGACGGATGGCCTCCGCCACGTTGCCGGCATCAAGCCCACCCGACAGGGCGAAGGGAGGCGCGGCCGTGGCCAGCACGCCCCAGTCGAAGGGCACACCATTGCCCCCAGGGAGCAGCGCCTCCGGCGACGCCTTGGCGTCGAATAGGATCTGATCGGCGATGCCGGCATAGGCGGACGCGGCCGAGACGTCGCCCGGCTCTGCCACCGGAATGGCTTTGATCGCAGGCAGACCGGTGCGCGCCTTGATGGCGGCGACCCGCTCAGGGGTCTCGTGGCCATGAAGCTGGAGGAAATCAGGGCGGACCGCGTTCGCCACCGCATCGATGAGGGCATCGTCCGGATCGACCAGGACCGCGACCGTGCCGACCCGGCCCCGCGCCTTGTCGGCCAGGAGCTGGGCCTCCTCGAGGCTCAGATTGCGCGGGCTCTTGGCGAAGAACACAAGCCCGACGAGATCGGCGCCAGCGGAGGCCGCAGCGTCGAGAATGGCAGGCGTTCGCACGCCACAGATTTTGACCTTGACCGTCACGGGGGCTCTTTCAGGCGCTCGGGTGAGGTTTGCCGGCCTTTTAGAGGGCTCGCGCGGGCTCACCCTATGAAATCCAGGCCCTTAAGTCCATCGCACTGCAACATTGGCCTTGCCGATTGGTTCAGCCGCGCCCCGTCTCTGGAAAGGCCCGTGAGCGCCACCGCCAGGTCGCGACGCCGGCCCAAACGGCCTCCAGGACCCCGAACGGCCAGGCGCCCTGCAGGAACCCATAGGCCGATCCGAGAAGGCAGGCGCCGGCAAAGCCTAGAATGAACCACGGGCTCCTGTCCTCCAGCGCGTAGGTGACGAGCATGGCTGTGACGGCAAGGAGGCCGAAGGCCGTGAGCAGGTCCATGGGCGGTGGCCGCTAGTCGGCGGGCAACTGGGGATGGGTCGCCGGACTGAGGGTTTCCAGCTCCTTCTCAAGCCGGTCGGCTTGGCGGCGCCAGTCGCGCGCCTCACGCGCCTCTTCGCGTGCGGTGCGGCGCCATTTGCTCTGGTTCAGCCAAGAGGCAATGCCACCGACGATGAGGCCAAGGGCGAACGCGCCGATGAGAAACAGAAAGAACGGCGCCTCGAGCGTCAGGCTGGGCTCGCTGCCGCCGAAAGGATCGAGGATGAGCGTTGCCGGACTGCGGTTGACCACGGCGAGCGCAATGAGCACGACGCCGAGAGGCACGACCACGAGGGCGAGGATCAGCTTACGCCACACGGCAACTCCTTAAGCGACCGCGGAAGCCTTACGACCCGCTCTGGCCGCCATCGGGGTTCAGGCGCTCGCGCAGCTCTTTACCGGTCTTGAAGAAGGGCACGTATTTGTCCTCGACAAAGACCGTGTCGCCGGTGCGTGGATTGCGCCCCTGGCGCGCCGCGCGGTGCTTCACGGTGAACGCGCCGAAGCCACGCAGCTCCACGCGGTCGCCACGGGCGAGCGCGCCCGTGATCTCATCGAGCACGATGTTGATGATACGCTCGACGTCACGATGAAAAAGATGCGGATTGGCGGCAGCCACCCGCTGAATCAGCTCTGATTTGATCATTTATACGCCCCACGAGGCAGCAGCCAGTTGTGCCGCAGCCCCACGCCCCCCACTAGTTGGACGCAGGGTGCCAAACAGAAACGAGACCGTCAAGCTTGAGCGTAGTTGAAGTTTGACTCAGAAAAGCAGCAATCTTGCTGCCCGGAATACCCAATATCTCGGCCGCCGAACCGAATAACCACCCAAATAAGCCGGTCGATTCCGACTTCGGTTTCCAGTCGACGATTTTTAGCCCCGCAGGAACGTTGCGCTCCTTGCTTAGCCAGCTGAGCGCCGCGCGCTCGTCGCCGATTTGATCCACGAGCTTGAATTTTACGGCCTGACGCCCGGAGTAGATGCGGCCGTCGGTCAGACCCGGAACTTGATCCGGGTTGATCTTGCGGCGCTTCTCGACGAGGTCGACGAACCACACTTTAGCATCGTCGACCATCTCCGCGGTCACCTGGCGCGCGCGCTCGTCGGTCGGCTCAAACGGACTCGGCACAGCCTTCAGCGGTCCGCTCTTCACCTCCTCCACAGCGATGCCGAGCGTCTTCAAAAGCTCGGTGACGTTGGCCCATTGGAAGATCACGCCGACGGAGCCGGTGATGGTGTTGCCGTAGACGAAGATGCGGTCGGTGGCGAGCGCCACGATATAAGCGGCCGAGGTGGCGAGCGTGCCGCAGGTGGCGACGACCGGCTTCTTCTCAGTGAGGCGGCGAACCGCGTCGTACATCGCCTCGCCGCCGGTCGTGGTGCCGCCGGGGCTGTTGATGTCGAGGATCACCGCCTTGACCTGGGAGGACTTCGCCACCTTGTCGATCAGCTCAATCGTCTTGCGGTCGTCGGTGATGATGCCGGTGATGCTGATGCGGGCAACATGGGGCAGGAAGCCGGCAGGGCCCGCCACCTGCTTGTCGCTGAGCAAGATCACCCCGAGGAACAAGAGCCCGAGCACGACAGCGGCGATACGCCAAATGGTTACGCGCCGCTTGAGGCGGCGGCGCTCGATCACACTTTCGGCGTCGAGAACCATTGTCGCTCACGTTCTGCGGGCCGAGAAAGCCGCGCAATGTGGGAGGTTAGACGGCCTTGCGGCCGCCTCGCTTACTCGTCGGAGGCCGCTTCGGACTCGGCCTCACTCTTGGTCGCGCGCTTACGCTTAGGCTTTGCGGCAGGTTCCTCTTCGCTCTCCTCGCCGCCCTTCGCCTTGTTCAGGGCCGCGCCGAGAATATCGCCGAGCGAAGCGCCGGAGTCCGTTGAGCCATACTGGGCCACGGCCTCCTTCTCCTCGGCAATCTCAAGCGCCTTGATCGAGGCGGAGACCTTGCGCGTTTTGGCGTCGACCTGGGTTACGACCGCATCGAACTTCTCGCCGACGCCGAAGCGGTCGGGACGTTGCTCGGAGCGGTCGCGCGACAGGTCAGAGCGGCGAATGAAGGTGGTGAGATCGTGGTCGAGAAGCTTGGCCTCGATGCCGTTGTCCTTTACCGCCGTCACCTCACACGTGACGCGCATGCCCTTCTTGAGCTTGGCGGCGGTGGCACCACCCTCGAACGGATCCGGCGTCAGCTGCTTGATGCCGAGGCTGATGCGTTCCTTCTCGGAATCGGCCTCCAGCACCACGGCCTTCACCGTGTCGCCCTTTTTGTACTCTTTGAGGGCTTCCTCCCCGGACTTGGACCAATCGAGATCCGACAGATGGACCATGCCGTCGATGCCGCCATCGAGGCCGACGAACAGGCCGAACTCGGTGATGTTGCGGATCTGACCCTCGATGATGGCGCCCGCCTCGTGGCTCCCGGCGAAAGCGACCCACGGGTTCTCCTGGGTCTGCTTCAGGCCGAGGGAGATACGGCGCTTGTCGGGATCGACCTCGAGCACCTGCACCTCGACCTCTTGGCTCGTGGAGATGATCTTGCCGGGATGAATGTTCTTCTTCGTCCAGCTCATCTCGGAGACATGGATCAGACCCTCGACGCCGGGCTCCAGCTCGACGAAGGCACCGTAATCGGTGATGTTGGTGACCGTGCCCTTGAAGCGCGAGCCCACCGGATATTTGGCGGCGATGCCCTCCCACGGATCGGACTCGAGCTGCTTGATGCCGAGGCTAATGCGCTGGGTCTCCGGATTGATGCGGATGATCTGCACCTTCACGGTGTCGCCGACATTGACGATCTCGCTCGGATGATTGACGCGCCGCCAAGCCATGTCGGTGACGTGCAAGAGGCCGTCGATGCCGCCGAGATCGATGAAGGCGCCGTAGTCGGTGATGTTCTTGACCACGCCGTCGATGACCTGGCCCTCTTCGAGGCGGGCGACGATCTCGCTCCGCTTCTCGGCCCTGCTCTCCTCCAGCACCGAGCGGCGCGAGACGACGATATTGCCGCGGCGGCGGTCCATCTTCAGGATCTGGAAGGGCTGCGGCGTATTCATCAAGGGCGCCACGTCGCGGATCGGACGGATGTCGACCTGGCTACCGGGCAGGAAGGCCACGGCACCATCAAGATCGACGGTGAAGCCGCCTTTGACGCGATTGAAAATCACGCCCTCGACTTTCTCTCCGGCCTTGTACTTCTCTTCGAGCCTGGTCCAGCTCTCCTCTCGGCGCGCCTTCTCGCGCGACAGCACGGCCTCGCCGGCGGCGTTCTCGACGCGCTCGAGATAGACATCGACCTGATCGCCAACGGAGAGGTCGGAGGTGCGTCCGGTGACGCCGAATTCTTTTAGGGGAACGCGGCCTTCGGTCTTCAGGCCAACGTCTATGACCGCAACGTCCTTTTCGATGCTGACGATGGTGCCTTTGATAACACTGCCTTCCTGGAGCGCGGTGCCGGTGAGAGATTCCTCAAGAAGGGCTGCGAACTCGTCGCGGCTCGGTTGGCTAATGCTGGTCTGCGGCTCGGTCATCTAAACTCCTACTCGGCATTCAATCTTTGCGCTTGCCTGCGGCGCTTGAACCCGAGGCTTGTGTTGATCCAAATGCGGCGAAACCCCACGAAAACCGATGTGGCAGGCCATTCCCTGGCCGCCCGGCCTCCGCTCGCTTCACCCGCGGAATTCATTCAATGGTGACGCGCCAATGCCAAATGGGCATGGCCTCAACCGGCCCGCCCCGCTTGGCCCATCGCAGCCTCGATCAGATCGATAGCTGCCCTGAACGCCGCGTCTATATCTAAATTCGTAGTATCGAGCAAGACCGCGTCTTCCGCCTGACGCAAGGGGGACGCCCCCCTCGTCCGGTCGCGCTCGTCGCGGGCCCTGATATCGGCCAGAACTTCGCTCTCTTTGACCTTGGTCCCGTTCTGCACAAGTTCAAGGAAGCGGCGGTGGGCGCGCTCCTCAGGGGCCGCGGTGACAAACAGTTTCGCGTCGGCATCCGGGCAGATCACCGTGCCGATGTCCCGGCCGTCGATCACGGCCCCAGGCTCCCCGCGCGCGAAATTGCGTTGATACTCAAGGAGCACCGCCCGCACATCGGCGTGGCGGGCAACGACCGAAGCTGCCTCTCCCAAGCCAGGGCGGCGCAGCGCCGGATCTCTCAGCGTGGTCACGTCGAGGCGGCCCGCCGCCATCGCGGCGGCACTTGCATCTGTGAGGTCGCCGCCGTGGGCCAGCGTATCGCGGGCGACGGCCCGGTACAGCGCCCCGGTATCGAGGTGGCGCAGGCCAAAATGGACGGCGATGCGCTTGGCGAGCGTGCCCTTGCCAGAGGCGGCCGGCCCGTCAATGGCGATGATCATGCCAACTCGGCTCCAAGCTTTGTCATCAGGGGCACGAAATCGGGGAAGCTCGTGGCGATCATGCTCACATCGTCGACGGTGACGGGCTCGCCGGCCCCAAGCCCCAGCGTGAGGAAGGCCATGGCGATGCGGTGGTCCATATGGGTCTCCACCAGGCCTCCGCCTTTGACTTCGCCCGTCCCCCGCACGATGAGGTCATCGCCGTCCACATACGCCTCGACGCCGCAAGCGGCGAGACCGGCAGCCGTGGCGGCGAGCCGATCGGTCTCCTTCACCTTCAGCTCCGAAAGGCCTTCCATGCGCGTCTCGCCCTCGGCGAAGGCGGCGAGCACCGCCAGCACGGGGTATTCGTCGATCATGGCCGGCGCACGTTCGGGGGGCACGCGGACGCCACGGAGCGGCCCCGCCTTTACGCGGAGATCGCCTACGGGCTCGCCACCTTCGTTCCGCAGGTCGAGCACCTCGATCTCGGCGCCCATCTCCCGCAACGTCTCGAAGAAGCCGGTGCGCGTCGGGTTCATCAGCACGTTCTCGACAACTATTTCGGAGCCGGGGCAGATGAGGCTGGCCGCGACGATGAACGCGGCGGAGCTCGGGTCTCCCGGCACGGCGACGGCTGCGCCGACGAGCTCGGCGTCACCACACACGGTGATTGCGCGGGCGCCGTCCTCCCGGTCCTCGACCTTGAGCTCCGCCCCGAAGAACCGCAGCATGCGCTCGGTGTGGTCGCGCGTGGCAAGCGGCTCGATCACGGTGGTCCGTCCCGGCGCGTGCAGCCCGGCAAAGAGGATCGATGACTTCACCTGTGCCGACGGCACGGGGAGCTCGTAGACGATGGGCAAGATGTCGCCTGTGCCGCGCACGGCGAGCGGGAGAGTGCCGCCTTCGCCTTGCGCCTCTACCTGGAGGCCCATGGTGGTGAGCGGGCTCAGCACGCGCCCCATGGGCCGGCGGCACAAGGAGGCATCGCCGGTGAACTCGGCACGCATGTCATGGCCGGCGATGACACCGAGCATGAGGCGGATCGACGTGCCGGAATTGCCAAAATCGAGCGGAGCTTCGGGCGCCTGCAAGCCGCCCACGCCTTGGCCGAGAACTTCGAAGGCGCCGTCCTTTTGGGTCACGACAGCACCGAGCGCCGCCATGACCCGCGCCGTGGCCATCACGTCTTCAGCCTCGAGCAGCCCGGTGATGCGGGTGCGCCCGGTGGCGAGGGCGCCCAGGATCAGCGCACGGTGGGAGATCGACTTGTCGCCGGGGAGCCTGACGCGGCCGGAAATACGAGCGGATCGGCTAGCGGTCAGGGGCTGCGGCATAGATTCTCGTTAGAGGTTTTTGGGCGTTCGATAGCTTTTGACACTACGCATGAGGCGTGGCAATGGGGAGTCATGCAAGGCTAGCTTCGAGGAGAGTCATGTCGAAACCCGCACGGGGAACCAAGCGCGTTTGCCCGAGCTGTGGGGCGCGATTTTACGACCTGGGTCGTTTGCCAATTACCTGCCCCGTCTGCCAAGCCGTCTACCAAATGACGCCGCCGACATCGCGGCGGAGCGAACGTGCCGCACCGGTCGAGACCCCGAAGCCCGAGGTGGAAGATTCCGATCCGCCGGTGACAACTGGTGCCGAAATCATCAGTCTCGACGAGGCGGAGGAGGCCGAGGAGGCCGCTGTCGGCGATGAGGAGATCGTAGATCTCGGCGATGATGCGGACATTCCCGCCGCCGACGATGAGGACGATACCTTCCTCGAGGAAGAGGAAGAAGGCGACGAGGACGTGTCCGACATTGTCGGGGGCGGCCCGAAAGAGGAAAGTTAGGCACACGCACAGCCGGGCTGACAGCGCCCATGCGCCCGCTCGTATTTTCCTTGAACGAGCGGGTCGCCCGGCCTAAGTGATGCGGTCTGATCTCCTGCTCAGGCCTTTGGCCAAGGATTTCTGTCTTCTGAAGGGGCCATAGCTCAGTTGGGAGAGCGCGTGAATGGCATTCACGAGGTCGGCGGTTCGATCCCGCCTGGCTCCACCAGATCCCTTCCTTCGGACACTGACGATGCGGCACCGCAGACGACGCGACCTTGAATTGCCGAGCGTGCGCGTCCCGGCCATTGCATCGGGCGCATTCGCCATCGGCGCGCTCGCCGTCGGGGCGCTGGCGCTTGGCGCGCTTGCCATCGGCCGCTTGAGCGTGCAGCGCGCGGACATGCGAAAGCTTCGTCTCGGCGAGGTCGTGATCGATGACCTCACGGTCCGGCGCCTTCGGGTGATCGAGCCTGAGGCGGGCGAGGCCGTTGGGGACGACGACGAGACTTAGTGGCCGCCGACGACGCCGACCGTGATGTGGGCGACGCGAGCGGCACTCACCAGCTTCGGCAAGTCTTGCTCATAGGCACCCGGCACGAGCAGGATCGTATCGCCCGCGGAGGCCGCCTGAATGGCGTGCAATAGAGTCTTGAACGCCGTCTCGGCGCTGCGGCCGTCGTTGGAATCGCGGCCAGTCTTGGGGCTTACGTACCAGGTCATTGTGGGAGGCTCCGATTCGACACACCGGGACGTTAGAGCAAGCTGAGGCGCTCCGGTAGAACCTCTGAAGACTAACCGCTGAAGCGCCTCGCCCTTGTGCTTGAATTCGCGGCCACATTTCCCATATGCCAGCAGGTTCACCAGGGCTCAGCGCCGCGTCAGGGCTGAGGAACACGAGGCGCCGTCAGGGCCTCTTGCTCGCTTCACCAGCAACACGCGGCACTGATGGAAATGGCTTTCCGCCGGATGTCGCGCATGACACTTATCGACGGCAATGTTTGGTTAAGCCTATCGGCCGAGCGTTTGGACGCCGCCGCAAAGGCGCCCGAGGGCGGCTACCCGCCCTATAACATCGAGCTCCTGCCGAAGGACGAGCGCGGAACGGAGATCTTGCGCATCACTCTCGCGGTGGCAGGTTTCTGCCTCGACGAGCTTGACGTTACCGTCGAGGACGGCGAGCTTAGGATCCACGGCGCCAAGCGCGACGAGGGCCCGAAGGACTATCTTCACCGCGGCATCGCCGCGCGCCAATTCAAAAGAACCTTCGCGCTCGCTAACGGTGTCGAGGTTTGCAAGGCCGAATTGCACGATGGGCTGCTTGCCATCGAGCTTGAACGGCCAAACAGGGAGAAACGAGTCCGCAAGGTGGGGATCGCCCCAGCAGGCTAGGACCCGGAGTTCGATGAACAAAATCGAAAAAGACACGACCCACCCATTGATCAGCCTGAAGGAGCTCGCGCTCCTCGGGGACGGCGAGGTCGCCTATATCAAGCAACTGGATTCGGACGCGGCCGAGCGGCTGTTCCCGACGCTCGACGACGCGCCGCAGGGCATCGACCTCTTTGCGGTGCTCGGCGCCGACGGCACACCAATCGCGCTGACCGACAGCCGCAACGCGGCGATCGCCAACGCCATCGAGAATGATCTCGTGCCGGTGAGCGTGCACTAGATTTTCACCTTAGGAGCCATCTCCATCGCGATCGGGCCGCATCGGGGCCCCTTCGCCTGGCGACAACGCGTGCCTGCGTGCATAGTCGTTTCCAACCTGGTTTGGGAGGCGACGCACATGGCCCATCACATCACCCCCACGTTTGCCCGGCGCGCCGCACTTGGCCTGCTCGCGGCGGCGTGCGTTTCGCTCACCGCGTCGAGCGCGGCGCTTGCGGATGCGTTGCTCGACGAAACCGTCGAGTTCACCGGCACGGTCCTCTATCTCGAGCACAAGGTACCGGGACTCGTCATCGGCGCGATGCGCAACGGCGAGACGGCGGTGTTCGGCTTCGGTGAGGCGTCAGACGGAGGAGAGGCGCCTGACGGCAATACCGTGATGCGGATCGGCTCCGTCACCAAGGCCTTTACCGGGCAGATCTTGGCGGCGCTCGCCGCCGACGGAACGGTGTCGCTGACTCAGAAGCTCGGCACGCTCGCACCGGATCTTGGCGCGGGCGCCGACCCGAATGTCGCCAAGATCAGGCTGATCGATATCGCCACCCAGTCGGCAGGGCTGCCGCGGGAGCTTCCGCACGAGCCGGGGCCGGCTGATAATCCGTTCGCGCCGATCACTCGCGAGGGGTTCGCGGCTTGGCTGAAGAAAGAGCCCCTGCTCTACACGCCTGGCACCGGCGTGCTCTATTCGAACTTCGCCTTCGACCTGCTCTCCATCGGGCTGTCCGAGGCTGCGAAGAAGCCATACCCTGAGCTCCTCAAAGAGCACATCACCGGGCCGCTCGGCATGACTGACACGACTTTCGTGCCTACTGACGCGCAGAAGAAGCGTTTGATGCAAGGACACAACTTCGACGGCAAGGCGCTGCCCGACGTGCCGACCGGCGACGTCATCGTCGGCTCAGGCGGCCTCTATTCAACAGCGAACGACCTGCTCCGATGGATGCAGTGGCATCTCGACCGCTTCGCCACGGACGGCGCCGAGACGCGCATGCTCGACCACGCAGCCTATCTCGTGCGCGACGGGCTCAACCCGGTGCAAGGCATGGATGAGTCCGGCCATATGGACGCGATGAGCCTTGCGTGGGTGGTGATGATGCCTAAAGGCGACCGGCCTCTGATCCTCCAGAAGGCCGGCGGGCTGCAAGGCACGTTCACGTATATCGCCTTTGCCCCGACCCGCGGCGTCGCCGCGTTCGTCGCCATCAACGAGTTCGATTTCGGGGCGGCCATGGCCATGGCCGCAGCCGTCAACGAGATGATTGCGACGCTCGCCCCGCGCTAGGCGGCGTGGGAGGACGCCTCTTCTTCCGTGAGAAGAGCATAGAGCGCGGCGGCGTCCTTGGACGCGCGGAGCTTCTCGACGGCGGATCCCTCGCGCAGCAGCCGCGAAATGCGCGCCAGCGCCTTCAAGTGATCGGCGCCGGCGCCTTCCGGCGCGAGCAGCAGGAACACAATATCTACGGGCTCGCCGTCGGCGGCGTCGAAATCGACCGGCTCGGCCAAGCGCGCAAAAACGCCCACGATGCGCTTCAGCCCCGCGATTTTGCCGTGGGGAATGGCCACACCTTGGCCAAGCCCGGTGGAGCCCAGCTGTTCGCGCTGCCACAGGACGTCGAAGACGTCGTGCTCTTCGAGACCGGCAATGCGCGCAGCCCGCGCCGAAAGTTCTGTGAGAAGCTGTTTCTTGCTCTTGGCCTTGAGCGAAGGCATCACAGCTTCGGGTGCAATGAAATCACCTAAGTGCATTCGACTACCCGTGACTTCGAGGGAGCGGATGTGGCCTTCGGCCACCGACTAGTCCGCTCGCGCTTCCGCTGAATCAGTTGACGCGGAACTCCCCGTGCTCGTTTTCTGTGCGCACATGCCCCGAAGGCGCATGCCCCACGCATTTCTCAACGATGTGTACGACGCGTTCCTGGACGCAATTGCGCAACGCCACTCCGACGTCCAGTTTGTTTCCGGTAATTCGTATTGTCATTACCCGTGGAAGACTGTCCAAGACCCTTGGTGGCGCTTCCCGGGGCGCATGCCGCATTTTTCGAGGCCCGATTCGTCAGAGCGCCCGTAGCACGCCCTGGCCCATCCTCAATCGGCCTCCACCGCGGGGCCGGAAGCTAGACCCCCCATCCGGGGGTGTCAAACGCAATTGATTTGATCTGCCCTCTTTACACGATTCGCCTGCGTGAACAGCGCGTTATATGCGCTTGTCAGGCGCTTGCACCCATCGTGACGCGCTTCAGCCGGCGGCGCTGGACCGAAGAGGGAATCCCGAGTGCCTCGCGGTATTTTGCAACCGTGCGGCGCGCGATGTCGACTCCATCGCCCTTGAGCCGCTCGACGATCTTGTCGTCGGAGAGAACATCGGCGGCGGGCTCGGCGGCGATCATCTCGCGAATGCGGTGGCGCACCGCCTCCGAGGAGTGGGAATCGCCGTCGGAGGTGGCGGCGATCGCCGAGGTGAAGAAATATTTGAGCTCGAACAGGCCGCGATTGGTCGCCATATACTTGTTGGCGGTGACGCGACTGACCGTCGATTCATGCATGGAGATCGCGTCGGCCACGGTCTTCAGGTTCAGCGGCCGCAAGTGCCGGACGCCATAGGTGAAGAAGCCGTCCTGCTGGCGCACGATCTCTTGCGCCACCTTGAGGATGGTACGGGCGCGCTGGTCGAGGCTTTTCACCAACCAGTTCGCGGTCTGCAAGCAATCCACCAGATAGCTCTTGTCCTCTTTGCGCATCTTCGACTTGGAGACCGTCGCGTAATAGGACTGATTGACCAGGACGCGCGGAAGCGTGTCGCTGTTCAATTCGACGTGGAAGCTCCCGTCGGGCAGCGAGCGTATGAGCACGTCGGGCACGATGGGTTGTGACGGTGAGGTTCCGTATTTCAGACCCGGCTTGGGGTTGAGCCGTTTCACCTCGGCGATCATGTCGCACAGATCCTCGTCGGAGACGCGGGCAGCGCGCTTCAAGGCCACGAGGTCATGCGTGGCGAGGAGGTGCAGATTGTCGATGAGCGCGGCCATCGCCGGATCGCAGCGGTCTTGCTCCTTGAGCTGAAGCGTGAGGCACTCGCGCAGATCGCGGGCGAACACGCCGCAAGGCTCGAAGCCCTGCATCACGCAAAGCGTCTCCTCGACGAGTTCGAGCGGTGCGCCGAGCAACTCGGCCAGGGCGTCGAGTTCGCCGCGCAAATAGCCCGCCTCGTCGGTCATGTCGATAAGATGGTGGCCGATCAACCGCTGCGCCGGATCGGCGAAGGTAAGGCTGAGCTGATCGGAAAGATAATCGCGCAGCGTCTTCTCCTCGGCCACATAGGCCTCGAGATTGGTACCCTCGTCGATCTCGGCGCGGGGACCTTGGGTCAGCCCGCTCCAGCCGGAGTCCGTCACCGCGCCAGGTGTAAAGCTTTCCGCATCGGGGAACATGTCCTGCGGATCGGCATCGAGATCGTCGGTGCGGCCGGAGTCATTCCCGGCGTCCAGATCGACCCAATCGCCCTCGTCGTCGCCGGATTCAGAGCCCGCCTCGGCGGGGCCGTCGCTCACTTTTGCCTCGCCGCCTTCGTCCTTGGCAGCCACGCGCGACGACTCGTCGGCCGCTCCGTTCGGCTCGTCCGTCTCCGCGTGTTCGAGCAGCGGATTGCGCTCAAGCTCGGCCTCGACAAAACTCGCAAGCTCCATGTTCGACAGTTGCAGCAGCTTGATCGCCTGCTGCAACTGCGGCGTCATGACCAGACTGTGAGTCTGGCGTAGCTCGAGCTTTGTATTGATCGCCATTTACCAAATCACTCGCGATCGGGTGCTCAGATCTTGAACTGGTCACCAAGATAGACGCGCCGCACGTCCTCGTTGTTGATAATCTCGTGCGCGGTGCCATGGGTCAGCACCGTGCCGTCGTGAATAATATAGGCGCGACTGACAAGGTCGAGTGTCTCGCGCACATTGTGGTCGGTGATGAGAACACCGATGCCGCGCTCAGTGAGATGGCGCACGAGCGCGCGAATGTCGCCGACAGCGATGGGGTCGATGCCGGCGAACGGCTCGTCGAGCAGCATGAAGGACGGACGCGAGGCAAGCGAGCGCGCAATCTCCACGCGGCGGCGTTCACCGCCCGACAGGCGCATCGACGGCGACTTCCTGAGCCGCGTGATGCGGAACTCCTCGAGCAGCGCGTCGAGTTGAAGCTGCCGTTCCTTCTTGTTGGGTTCGACCATCTCCAGCACTGCAAGAATATTCTCCTCCACCGTAAGGCCCCGGAAGATGGAGGCCTCCTGCGGCAGATAGCCTATGCCCAACCGCGCCCGGCGGTACATTGGCAGTTTGGTCACGTCCCGGCCATCGATCTTGATCGAGCCTTCGTCGGCGGGAATGAGGCCGGTGATCATGTAGAACACCGTGGTCTTGCCGGCGCCGTTCGGCCCCAAGAGTCCGACCGCTTCGCCCCGCGCGAGATCGAGGCTGACGCCGCGCACAACCATCCGTTTCTTGAAGCTCTTGACCACGGAGCGGATGGTCAGCCAGCCGTTGCCAGGCTCGGCCTCGATGCCAGGCGGTCGCACAAGCGGCTCCGCCTGCACGGCAGCCCCTTGGGCAGCAGCGACTGCCTGACGGCGTGGAAACGACAGCAACTTGCCCACTAGCCCCTTTTCGCTCCTCAGTTGAAGCGCTGGCCGGTTAACATCGCACAAAGCCCTTGGCGGAGCGTCTCACCGGTATTCAGGAACGGTGTGCCAGGGCTGGGAAGTGTCCGCTGGAGCCTCGTTTGCCGGCGCGGCTGCGCTGTCGTCGGGGGCAGCAGAGGGAGGCTCCGCATTGTCCCCGGCGGCTGGAGGCAAGATCGTCTGAGGCTCGGCGCCGGCCGGCTCGACGGCGCCGGCGGCGCCTTCTTGCTTGGGCATGAACAGCGCACGGATACGGCCTCCTCCGGCCGCGGTGTTTCCGGTATTTTCGAACCGGCTCTCGCCCGTCTTCAGGTCGATGACGAGCCGGTCACCCTTTAGCACATTCTGACCTTGCGTTAGCACAACATTGCCACCCACGGTTACCAGCTGCGCCGGCACGTCGTAGAGCGCCCAGTCGCTGGTCGTGGTCTGGTCGTCCTCGCTCGTGATAACGACGTCGCCCCTTGCCTCGATCTTGTTGATCTGCGCGCTGTTGCCCGCGCCTTGTGCACCAGGCGCGCCGTTTTGATTGGCGACAGGGACGGCTGCTTGATTGGCGACAGGGACGGCTGCGCCGCTTTGTCCCGTGAGCTTGTCGCTGCCACCGACATAGTGCACGTCTAGCTCTCGGGCGCGGAGCGTGGTCGTCCCCTGCACAGCCTTCACGTTGCCGCTGAAGGTCGCGTATTTCTTCGCGTCGTGCACGGTCAGGAGGTCCGACTCGATATCAATCGGGTCGTCGGAACTCTTCGATAAGCCGCCAAACGAATTGGTCAGAGTTCTGGGCGCGGAGCGGACTCGCCGCGACGAGCGCGAGCATTGCCGCCACGCCGAGGGCGGCAAGAACGAGATGGATGGCCTGGCGCGGGCTCATTGCGGACTCACCGTTTGCACGCCGCCGATCTCCGTCGGTGCTTGTTGTTTTACGGCTTGCGGCGCCCCGTTTGGTTGCGGCTTGCCGTCGCCCTTTGTCTTGTCCAGGTGAACGGCCACCTTGCCACGAAACACAAGCGTGTTCTCCTTGGACCGAAAGGTCAACGCATTGGCTCTGACCGTGCCGTTCGACAACAGGAAGGAAACCGGGCGATGAGACCGCAGCGTCTGGGTCGTCATGTCGACGCTGGCGCTCTTGAGCTCGCCGGTGACGCCGCCGCTGGTGGAGAGGGTGATATGGTCGTGCATCACGAGACGCTCGGCCTGGGTATCGAAGACACCGCGCACGGCCTTCATCCGCGACCAGCCACCTGATGCGGTCGACAGGTCGGCCTTGATGGCATGAAGCTTGACGATCTTCGGGTTCTTGACGTCCTGGTCGGCATATTCGGCGTTCACCACGTATTTGCCGTTCTTCTTGTCGGCGCCCTTCAGGGTCGGATTGAGCATACGCAGATTGCCGTCGGTGATCTGCATGCCGTCGATGCTCGCGGTGACGTCGCCGACGCTGACATTGAGCCGGGTGGAGATGAAATAGGCCGCCAGCACGACAATCGCGAGGGCCGGCAGGACCCGGCGGAGGATGCGCACCACCCGGCTATGACGTTCGGCGCTCAAGAAGGCGCGTTCGCGCTCGTCCGGCGTGCGGACGCGGTAACGCCGCCCGGCCGGAACGAGATTCGCCTCAAGTGCCATCATATCCGCCAATGCTTTGCGGGGGGCCCCGGAACCCTTTACCCAACCTACCTTAGCCGCAGGACTTTGATCACATTGCGACCATAAGCCTTGGATTTTGAGGGCCTTTGGCCGGCTTAATGGGCGAAAAGATCGATCTCAGCCCAACCTTCGAGATCGAGTTCGGCCCGCGTCGGCAGAAACTCGAAGCAGGCGCGCGCCAGGTGCTCCCGCCCTTCACGCTTCAGCATGGTGTCGAGCCGATCCCGTAACGCGTGCAGATATAGCACATCGCTCGCCGCGTAGTTGAGCTGTTCTTGGGTCAGTTCGGCTGCGCCCCAGTCCGAGGATTGCTGTTGCTTGGACAGCTCGACGCCGAGCAGCTCCCGGCAGAGATCCTTGAGGCCGTGCTTGTCGGTATAGGTCCGGGCGAGCTTGGAGGCGATCTTGGTGCAGTAGACGGGCCGGGGCATGACCCCGAGAAAGTGCTTGAGCACGGCGAGGTCGAAGCGGCCGAAATGGAAGATCTTGAGGATGCTTTCGTCGGTCAGCAGCCTCTTCAGCTCCGGAGCCTCATTGCTGCTCGAGACCTGCACCAGCGCGGCAGTGCCGTCGCCCTCGGAAAGCTGCACGAGGCAGAGCCGGTCGCGATGCGGATTGAGCCCCAGCGTCTCGGTGTCGATGGCGATGGCCTTGCCGACGAAGCGGCCTTGGGGCAGATCGCCTTTGTGGAGGTCGACGGTCGGTAGCTGGCTCAAAGGCTTCCCAAAGGTCTTGGCCGTAAGGTCTCGGCCGTCATCGAGGCTCCCGCGGCGCACGGGGGCGAGGCGGGATTGGTGCCCAGGAGAAGACTCGAACTTCCACGCCCTTTCGGGCACTAGCACCTGAAGCTAGCGCGTCTACCAGTTCCGCCACCTGGGCTTGAGTGCGTTGAGGTACGATCGGTGCTTCTCGTTGTCAATTGCCTGGAGAAGCGCCTTCAAGGCTTGGCTTCCCTCGTGTAATGCTGAAACTCCACCATAGCGGGGCGAGGTTAAGAGGCATCTAAGTGGCCATTACACTCAACAACAGGGCGCTCGTGACCATCTATGGGGGCTCCGGCTTCCTCGGGCGGCACGTGGTACGCGCCATCGCGCGAACCGGCGCGCGCATGCGGATCGCGGTCAGGCGACCCGAGCTCGCCGGCCATCTCCAGCCGCTTGGCGGCGTCGGGCAGATCGTGCCGGTTCAGGCCAATGTGCGCTTTCCCGATTCCTTGCTGGCCGCGGCCGAGGACGCCGACGCAGTCGTCAATCTGGTCGGCATCCTGTTCGCCGCCGGCAAGCAGACCTTCAAGACCGTGCAGGACGAAGGCGCGCGTCATGTGGCCGAGGCAGCCAAGGCGGCCGGCGCCCGCGCGCTCGTCCATGTCTCGGCCATCGGCGCCGACCCGAACTCGCCCTCCATCTACGCCCGGACCAAGGCGGCGGGCGAAGCGGCGGTCACCGAGACGTTTCCGGGAGCGGTCATCTTCCGGCCGTCTGTGGTGTTCGGACCGGAGGACGAGTTCTTCAACCGGTTTGCAGCGCTCGCCCGCATTTCGCCGGTGCTGCCGCTCATCGGCGGCGGCCACACCAAGTTCCAGCCCGTGTTTGTGGGCGACGTGGCGCAAGCCATCGTGGCGGCGCTCGAAGGCCGTGCCAGCCAAAGCGCGCCCTACGAGCTTGGCGGGCCGCAGACCATGACCATGCGCGAGGTGATGGAGCGCGTGCTCGCCTACAGCATGCGCTCACGGCTGCTGGTGCCGGTGCCATTCTGGTTGGCGAAGCTGCAAGGGGCGTTTCTGCAATGGCTGCCGAAGCCACCCTTGACCGTCGACCAGGTCCGGCTGCTGCAGACCGACAATGTGGTGAGCGACGCCGCTACCAAGGCCGGGCGCACCCTCGAAGGCTTGAGCATCGAGCCGGTGGCGGTCGCCAGCGTCGTGCCCGACTATCTGGAGCAGTTCCGGCCGCGCGGCCAGTTCTCGGTCTACAAGCCCTGACCCGTCTGCCTCGTCTGCCTCACGCGTAGAGCATGACGAGCAGGAAGCCGCCGAGCACCATGCGGTAAAGCACGAAGGGCAAGAAGCTGATGCGCCTGAGCAGCGCCATGAGGAAGGCGATGGCGGCGAGGCCGGCGAGGAAGGTCAGGCCGGCGCAATAGACCGCGTCCATGGTGATGGTGTCGCCGGCGGCCAGCGCCTCGCCCACGGTCAGCACGCCCGCGCCGGCGATGGCCGGAATGCCAAGCAGGAAAGAGAAGCGCGCCGAATCCGGCCGGGTGAAGCCGAGGAAGCGCGCCGCAGTCATGGTCACGCCGGATCGGCTCGTGCCGGGGATGAGCGCAAGCGCCTGCGCGACGCCAATGATCAGGGCGCTCTTCAGAGTCATATTGTCGATCGTGCGCTCTTGCGGCCCCACCATGTCGGCGACGAGCATGAGCAGACCGTAGAGAATCGTGTTCCAGGCGACGACGGCGACGCTGCGATCGAGATCGTTGAAACCGAACTTCTTCAAGAAGAGCCCGAAGGCGACCGCCGGTATCGTCCCCAGCACGATGTAGATGGCGAGCCGCCCCTCGTCGGTGACCTTGCCCTTGAACAGCTCGAGGCCGCCAAGGAAGATGCGCCAGACGTCGCGCCAGAAATAGATGAGGATGGCGAACAGCGTGCCGACATGCACCATGACGTCGACGAACTGGCCTTGATCGGGCCAGTGCATGAGATAGGGGATCAGGATCAGATGGCCGGAGGAGGAAATCGGCAGGAATTCGGTGAACCCCTGCACGATGGCGATCACGATGATCTGTTCTATCGTCATGGCCCCTCATCACCCGGCTTGTTCAGTGGGCGTGCAGGTTCTATACGAGGCTCTGCCCACGCGCGATTCAATTCGAACCGAATAGCCGCCGAAGCCATCGATGGCGAATCTCTTCCACCATCCGCTATGTGCCTTCTCTAGGTCAATTCGCCTGGCGCTCGCCGAGTGCGGGGTCGAGGTCGAGCTTGCCGAGGAAAAACCTTGGGAGTGGCGGCAGGAATTCCTGGTGCTGAACCCCGCCGGCACGCTGCCTGTCCTGATCCCCGACGAAGGCGGGGTGGTCGCGGGCGCCTATGCGATTTCCGAGTATCTCGGCGACACCATGGATGAGCGCCCCATGCGCGGCTTCCAGCCATTTCCCGGCGACGCGACGGCGCGCGCCGAGGTCCGGCGCCTGGTGGACTGGTTCCACCACAAGTTTCACGACGAGGTCACCGACTATCTGGTGGTGGAGAAGGTTTTTCGGCGCTTCGGGCCGCAGAGCTCGTCGCCCAACATGGAGGCGATGCGGGCCGGACACGACAATCTGCGCTATCATCTGACCTATGTCGGCCATCTCACCGAGACGCGGAGCTGGCTCGCGGGCGACGCCATGAGCTTCGCCGACCTCGCGGCGGCGGCGCATCTGTCGGCGCTCGACTATCTCGGCGAGGTGCCCTGGGAGGAGTTCGAGCCGGCGAAGAACTGGTATGCGCTGGTGAAATCGCGGCCATCCTTCAGGGCCCTCTTGCAGGACCGTGTCGCGGGCTTCACCCCTTCCGGGACGTATGCCGACCTCGATTTTTGAGGAAGCGCCCCGACATAGGTGGGCATGGCGAAAGAGCTGAAATCGCAAATCGCTGACGAGGCCAAGGCGCTTGGCTTCGACGCCGTGCGCTTCGCCGCGGCCGACCCGGTCGAAGGCGCAGGCCGCGCGCTCGACCGGTTTCTCGCCGAGGGCCGCCACGGCGACATGGCCTGGCTCGCCGACACGGCGGCACGGCGCAAAGCCCCTCGCGCGCTGTGGCCCGAAGCGCGAAGCGTGATCATGCTCGGACTGAACTATGGGCGCGAGGGCGACCCGCTTGCCGCACTCGATGAGCCGTCGCGCGGTGCGATCTCGGTCTACGCGAAAGCGGCCGACTATCACGACGTGATCAAGGCGAAGCTGAAGACACTTGCGGCACGCGTTCAGGCAATTGCCGGCGGCGACGTGAAGGTCTTCGTCGACACCGCACCGGTGATGGAGAAACCGCTCGCGGCGAAGGCCGGGCTCGGTTGGCAGGGCAAGCATACCAATCTCGTGTCCCGCGACTTCGGATCGTGGCTCTTTATCGGCTCGATCTTCACCGCCGCCGAGATCGTGCCCGACCCGCCCGAAGAGGACCATTGCGGCGCGTGCCGGCGTTGTCTCGACGTGTGCCCCACCGGCGCGTTCACTGCGCCCTACGAGATCGACGCGCGCGCGTGCATCTCTTACCTCACCATCGAGCACAAAGGACACATCGCGCCGCGTTACCGGGCGGCGATGGGGAACCGCATCTTCGGCTGCGACGACTGTCTCGCCGTGTGCCCGTGGAACAAGTTCGCGCGAGCTGTCGCAAGAGGCGAAGCTGGCGGTGCGCAGCGAGGCCGACAATCCTCCGCTTGCAGAGCTGCTCGTACTCGACGACGAAGCGTTCCGCGCGCGGTTTCGCGGTACGCCGATCAAGCGCACGGGCCGTGACCGCTTCATGCGCAACGTGCTCATCGCTGCCGGCAACGCGGGCGACACGAGCCTCGTGCCGCTCGTCGAGGCACGCCTCGACGACGATTCACCGCTCGTACGCGCCATGGCGGTGTGGGCGCTTGGGCGCCTCGCGCCCGAACGGCTGCGGGCCTTGCGGCCTTCCTTCGCGGCCGGCGAAACAGATGCGGCGGTGCGCGGCGAGTGGCTGGAGGTGGCCGCGTGAGCCGCCTGTTCGCGTTCGGTCTCGGCTTCTCGGCGCAGGCGCTCGCCGCGCGGCTAAAGGCGCAAGGGTGGGAGATCGCGGGCACGGCGCGCGACGAGGCCAAGATCGCGCAACTCAGCGCTTCCGGCTACGACGTCACCCGTTTCTCGGGCACGAAAGACAATCCGGATCTGCCGCCGCTGCTCGAAGGTACGACGCATCTCCTTCACTCCATCCCGCCGGGGGCGGACGGCGATCCAGTGCTTGCGTGCTATGGCGACGAGATCGCCAAGCTCGGCTCACTTCAGTGGATCGGTTATCTCTCCACGGTCGGCGTCTATGGCGACCAGCAAGGCCGCTGGGTGGACGAGGAGACGCTGCCCAAGCCGAACAGCGCGCGCACCGAAGCGCGCGTGAAAGCCGAGCAGGCCTGGCTCGATTTCGGGAAAGAGATTGCGGTCCCCGTGCAGATCTTCCGGCTCGCCGGCATTTACGGTCCGGGGCGAAGCGTGTTCGACAAGCTTCGCGGCGGGACCGCGCGGCGTATCGACAAGAACGGCCAGGTGTTCAGCCGCATCCATGTAGGGGACATCGCGTCCGTGCTCGAAGCCTCGATCGCGCGCCCGCGCGCTGGCGCCATCTACAACGTCGCCGACGACGAGCCGGCCGCCCCCGGCGATGTCGTCGCCTACGCCGCCGAGATGATCGGCGTGACGCCGCCGCCGGAGATCGCGTTCGAGGACGCGGACCTCACGCCCATGGCGCGGAGCTTCTATGAAGGGAGTCGCCGCATCGGCAATGCGCTGATCAAGTCGGAGCTCGGGGTCGCGCTTCGCTATCCCACCTACCGCGAAGGCCTGGCGTCGCTTATTCCCCGCGAGCCTGAGCGGTCTTGATCAGCCCTGCGATGGTGCGCTCCAGGCGGCGGAGGTCTTCCGGGTCCGACAGGCGATGCTTGGCATTCTTGACAAGGGTCAGCTCGACGTCGTCGCCCGAAATGAGATCGACAAGCTCGAGCGCGTGGCGCCAGGGCACGTCGGGATCGCGCATGCCTTGGATGATACGGACCGGTGCGCCGACATCGATGCTTTCACCGATGAGATGGTTGCGGCCTTCCTCGATGAGAATCTTCGTGATGGGATAGGGATCGTCGTAGTTCGACGGCGCGTGGAAGACGCCTTCGGTCTCGACGATGGCCCTCGTCTTCTCGGACATCTTCTCCCACATCAGCTTCTCGGTCATGTCCCAGGCGGGCGCGATGAGGACAAGGCCGGCAAGCCGCGTGTCACCCGCCTTCGCCAGGGCGCGCGCCAAGAGGAGCGCGATCCAGCCGCCCATGGACGAGCCCACGAGGACGATTGGCCGCGCGCCGACCAGGTCGAGGACGGCGGCGGCCTCTTCGAGCCAATCGCCGATCGCGGCTTCGAGCAGGCTCCCCTCCGACAGGCCGTGCCCGGAATAGTCGAAGCAGAGCATGGCGTGGCCTTGCGCGCGCGCCCAATCGCCGAGCGCCACCACCTTGGTGCCCGCCATGTCGGAGAGGAAGCCGGACAGCCAGACGAGGGTCACGCTCCCATTACCGCCGCGATCCTCAAAGCGATAGGCGATGCGGCGCCGTTTCGGCCCTTGGCCAACCTCGATGAAGTGTGGTTCTTGCTGATCCATTCGAACTCGCCGTAGCGCCAACAAAGGTTTTTCGCCAAAGAACGCCCGTGACGAAAGAAGTGACCATATTGCAGGTCGTGCCGCGGCTCGAGACCGGGGGCAGCGAGCAAGCGGCGGTCGAGATCACCGAAGCGCTCACCCGCGCCGGCGCCAAGGCCCTGGTTGCCACCGAAGGGGGCCGCATGGCAACCGCGGTGACGCAGGCCGGCGGCGAGATCGTCCGGCTGCCCATGGCGAGCAAGAACCCCATCACCATGTTCGCCAATGCGCGGCGCCTCGCGAAACTCGTCGAGGACCACAACGTCTCGCTGATCCATGCGCGAAGCCGCGCGCCGGCCTGGAGCGCGTTGTTCGCCGCGCGCAGGACCGGGCGTCCCTTCGTCACGACCTATCACGGCGCCTATAGCAGCCGCGCGCCGCTCAAGACGTTCTATAGCGGCGTCATGGCGCGGGGCGACCGGGTCATCGCCAACTCACGCTACACGGCTGCGCTCATCGCGGCGCGGCATCACGTGACGCTGGAACGCATGCGGGTGATCTATCGGGGCATCGACCTCTCACGCTTTGCGCCCGGGGCCGTCGCGCAGGACCGCCTCGACAGGCTTCGCGCCGCATGGGGCGTCAAGGAAGGCCAGCCGATCGTCTTGCACGCCGCCCGGCTGACGAGCTGGAAAGGACAGCCCTTCGTCATCGAGGCGGCGCAGCGGCTGCGTGCGGCGAATGAGCTCGGCGAGGCCGTGTTCATCCTCGCGGGCGACGCCCAGGGGCGGGAAACCTACCGGCAGGAGCTTGCGGACCGCATCGAGGCCGCCGGCCTTGGGGATCGCGTGCGGCTGGTCGGCCACTGCGACGATATGCCGACGGCGTTCGCGCTCGCCCATGTGGCGCTCATTGCCTCGACCGGCGCGGAGACCTTCGGGCGAACCAGCATCGAATCACAAGCCATGGGCTGCCCGGTGATCCTTACCGATATCGGGGCGGCTCCCGAGAATGTGATCCCCGCCGGCAGCACTGCGGACTTCACGGGCTGGGTTGTGCCGGCGGCCGATTCCACCGCACTTGCCGAGGCGATCGGCGCGGCTCTGGCGCTGTCCCCGAGCGAGCGCGCCGCGCTCGGTGCACGCGCGCGGGATCACGTCACCGCCCAGTTCGCGCTTCAGAAAATGCAGCGGGCGACGCTCGCGGTCTATGACGAGCTGCTCGGCTCGGACCTCGCGGCGAAGTTGCACCAGCGGGAAACAATTCAATCCTGAGTGTGACCGCTCCGCCCGCGTGCGCTCCGTGCGGCGCCTCGCCGCGGCTTCTTGCCCCATCAAACCGACGCCCCATTTCAAACCAACGCACGCCCCAATTGGAACCAAAGATCGAAACGTCTTGTTAAGCATGCCGGTGGCAATCTCATAAGCCATGTCAGTGGGGGCCATGTCAGTGAGGGCAATGTCACACAGTTCAGCTCGGTCCAGGGCACCGCGTGAGTCCGGCACTCCAGTTCACTTCGTCTACCACGTGCCGAAATGCGCCGGCCGGACCGTCGACCTCCACCTTGCACTCGCCCTGCCGCAGTCGGCGTACCATCGCACGCAGAAGAGACGGGGCGTCGGCCGCTTCATCACCCGCTACGACCGCACGGACTTGCCCGATCCTCGCGACACGAAGGTCGTCGGCGGACACTATCTCGGAATCTCTATCGACTCGCTGTTTGCCGGGCGTCCGATCAAGCGGAGCATTTTGCTACGGGATCCGGCCAGTCACTTCATGTCCTATTACAACTACCGGATGACGCGGTACATCTCGGAAGGGCTGCAACCCTACGGGGTCGACGTGGCTTACGGTGCGATGCAGCGCAACTTCATCACGCACTACATTCTCCGTAACTTTCTTGAGCTGTCTTGGGCGCAAATCGCGATCCTTTCCGACCGCGACAAGTACGATCTCGTGAATGCCTTCCTGTCGACGTTCTGGTTCGTCGGCGATTACCGGCTGTGCGACGAGTTCATCGCCACGCTTGGCGACAAGTTCGGGATTTCCGTAAGCGCCACGCCGCGCAACACGTGCGCCGAGCTGGTACGCAGTGTCGGGTGGACGCCCATCACGATTGACCGGCTTCCGCCCCACATACTCGCCCAAATAAGGGCAGAAAACGCGCTCGATCAGCTATTGTGGGAAACGTGGCGCGAGGCGCGGCACGACACGAGCGCGGTGCGCCCCCTCCCGCTTGAAGCCCGCTCCTCAAGCTTCATCGGCAACGAGGCCAGCCGCTTGGTAAATCAGATTCTGCGGCGTGTGCACCGGCGGTGGGGAAGCTTCGATGACGCGCCGGTCCCGGTTATCCACGGCGACCCGGCAACGCCCGCGTGAGAATCGCTTTCTCGCTCAGGTTCGAAGTGTTATCTACCTGACCCTTCAGGCGATCATGCTGGCGCTTGGCCAGTCCTCCAGACAAACCAATGCCGACAATGATCAAGTTCGCTTCCCGGCGTGAACCCGCAATTATTCGCACGCTCTTCTTTCTCGCGCCGTTCATCACGCTTGTCGCGCCGAAGACGACCGTCGCCGTACTCGTCATCTTGGCGGCGGCGATCGTACTGATCGCGGTCAATCACGGACAGAGCCTCAAAGAGCTTTTTCGATTTGATCTCGGGCTGGCACTGTTCGCCCTCGTGGCCGGGTATCTGTTCATCAATGCGACATGGTCCCTGGATCCGGCGAACGCCTTCGGCAAATCTGCCTGGTTCGTAGGTGTGGTGCTAATGACCTTCGCCGCGAGCCGCGCGCTCCGGACGTGGCCGGAAAAGCAGATCCGCGTTGCAGCAAACTCGTTTCTTATCGGGCTCGCCGTCGGGGCGGCGTATTTGCTCCTACAGATCGCGACCCACGCTCTGCCCCTTCGGCTGCTGTACAACGCCTTGCCGATTACGCGGCCCGGTGGCACCAAGCACATCGCCATTCACGACGGCCAGGTCATCAGGATTGCTGCCCTGGAGTTCAATCGCAATGTGGCCGTGATGCTCCTGATGCTTTGGTCGGCCCTGCTGTGCTTGACTAGGTTCAAGCACAGCCGCTGGCGGACTCTCGCCATCGTCGGGCTTGTCTTGGCTGCTACGGCCCTGATCTTCCTGTCGGAGCACGAGTTGTCGAAAGTTGGCCTCCTGTTCAGCGCGATCGCATTCGCGGTTGCCCTGCCCTGGCCAGCGGCCACGCGGCGCATGATTTGGATCGGTTGGTGCCTTGCTTTCGCGCTGGTGGTCCCCTTGGCCTTAGCGGCGTTCAAGGCGGATCTCCACCAAGCCGAGTGGCTCCGGTTCTCCGCCAAGGCACGCGTCATCTTGTGGGCCTATACCGCGGAGCAGATTCCGAAAGCGCCGATTCTCGGTATCGGCCTTAATTCGACCCGCAAGATGGATCTCAATCCGGAGACGCGATTGGAAGCCATCAAGCCCAAGGGATATGTTTATGCCTGGCGCGCAGGGCCACACGCTCATAACGAGTTCCTGCAATCCTGGTACGAGCTTGGCGCCATCGGGGTCGTTCTCCTCATGGCTGCCGGATCCTCTGTGATCCTCTCCGTGGGGCGGCTGCCGAAGCCAACACAGCCCTTCGTGCTCGCGCAAATAACGGCGTTCGTGATGATCGCCGCCTTCTCGTGGGGTATGTGGCAAAGCTGGTTGATGGCCCTGACCGGACTTACCGCGCTTTATGCTGCGTTAGCCGTCAGCTCCTATCGGCTCAAAGAACCTGCCCCTATACCTGCCGCCGACGTGCCGGGCCCATCGTCCTGATGGCGCGCGGTGTCACTTGTCAGGCCTATTTCCCATCCTGTAGAACTTTCGGGCTCAGCGTTCGTTTAACCGCGCGCCCCGTGCCTCGCCGCGGCGAGGGCGCCAATTCAATAGAGGAGCATGAAACATCGTAAGACGGCCCATGAAGCTCACCCCCGACCGGGGAGGCCCTCGTGTCAACGAGGATATCGACACTCCAAAAATCCAGCTCATTGACGCGACAGGTGACAATGTCGGTGTAGTCGACACTGTCGACGCGCTGGCGCGCGCGGTCGAAGCCGGCCTCGATCTGGTCGAGATCGCACCCAATTCCGAGCCGCCGGTATGCAAGATCCTGGATTACGGCAAGTACAAATACCAGGCACAGAAGAAGGCCGCCGAGGCGCGCAAGAAGCAGCGCACCGTCGAGATCAAGGAGATCAAGATGCGGCCGAACATCGACACGCACGACTACGACGTGAAGATGCGCTCCATGAACCGCTTCTTCGAGGAAGGCGACAAGGTCAAGGTCACGCTCCGGTTTCGCGGGCGTGAGATGGCCCATCAGGAACTCGGCGTGCAGCTGCTCGACAAGGTCAAGCAGGACACTTCGGAAATCGCCAAGGTGGAGTCGGAGCCGCGGCTCGAAGGGCGTCAGATGGTGATGGTGCTGGCGCCCCGTTGATTAGGCGCTGCGGCGGGCAAGCTCTTCGGTCACGGCAGCGGCGGTCAAGGGCTCCGGCCGGCCGAACAAAAACCTTGGCCGGTATCGCAGCCAAGCGCGATCAGTTTGTCCAGCACGTCCTTGGTCTCGATTCCTTCAGCCGTGGTGCTTAGGCCCAGGACACGGCCCAGGCTCACGATCGCCTCGACCAGCTTTTCGTCTTCGGTGTCTTTCAGCATATCGGTGACGAAGGACTGGTCGATCTTGATGGTGTCGAGCTGGAGCTCGCGCAGATGATGCAGGCCCGAGTAGCCGGTGCCGAAGTCGTCGAGCGCGATGCGCACGCCGAGATTGCGCAGGGACTTGAGCGTGATCTTCGCTTCGTCCAGACGCTTCACCACAGCGGTCTCGGTGATCTCGATTTCAAGCCTCTGAGGTGGGAAGCCTGCCTCGGCAAGGATGGCCATGATCCTCTGCGCGAGCAGCGGATCGGCAAATTGCCGGGGCGACAGATTCACGGATAGATGAATGTGCGCCGGCCAGTTCCTGGCATCCCTCACGCCTTGGGTGAGCATCGAATCGGTAAGCGCCCCGATTGCGCCGGTGTCTTCGGCGATAGGGATGAACGCCTCGGGTTCGATCAGACCGAGAGTGGGATGTTGCCAACGCGCCAGAAGCTCGTAGCCGATGGTCTCTTGCGTGTGGAGATTCACGAGCGCCTGATAGAAGGGAACAATTTCACCGCGCTCTATGGCGCCTTTGATCTCCCGCTCCAGTCGAACCCTCTGTTGCAACCGCTCGTCCATGTCGCTGTCGAAGAAGCGATACCCTCCGCGCCCCTCAGTCTTGGCCCGATACATCGCCATGTCGGCCTGCCGGAGGACGATCTCGACTGGACTGCCTTCGCCGTGCGTCGTCATGCCCGAAGCTGTCTGCCTTTGGTCATACAATGACACACCAACACTGGCGCCGACCTCGAGAGACAGGGAGGCGAGTGTGATCGGTCTCGGGATGTCATGGACGATGCGGCGCGCGACGCTGAGCGGTAGCTCGTCGTCTTGGCCGACCGTCATCACGATACCGAATTCGTCGCCGCCGAGCCGCGCGACCACGCCATTGTCCTCGACGATCGCGATTAGGCGCTGGGCAACGACGCGCAGCACCTCGTCTCCCAAGCGATGGCCGTAGAGGTCATTGATGGGTTTGAAGTAGTCCAAATCAAGCACGAACATGGCGCAGCGCTCGCCCTCAGCGATGTTGCTAACGCGGCTGTTGAACTCTTCGAGAAAGCGCCGGCGATTGGGGAGCCCGGTCAGAGCATCGTGACGGGCGAGCCGTTGCGCCTCGCCTTCGGCCGCACGGCGCTCCTGCATCTCCTTGCGCAGATCAATGATGCGACGCGCCGAGAAGACGATAGCGGCGAGGCCGACAAAGAACAGAAGGGCGACCAATTCGTCGAGCTGGTAGTCTTCGTGGCTGCGGCTGTACTGGAAGAAGAGATCGTAGGCATCGATCCAGAGGAGGAACGCGTAGACCGGGACCGAGAGCGCCAGGATCACGATGAGGTCGCGTTGGGCTTGCGGCATTCCCTTCAGCCAATTGCGCAGCTTCTCAGCCATTTCCAGCTCCCGAGCCCCATTTGGGGTTGTGCAAATTGGCCCTGTGACACAGCAACGTGTTGTTGGCCAACAAGAATTTCTATCTGGACTCTACAAGCCGGGGGCGAAACAAGCGTTAAGCGGGGTGGTTAAGCAATCCCCCTCCGGCGGCGTATTGGGGCTTTCAACCGGCTGGAAATCCCCCTATAACGCGCCCTTCAAGGAGCCGCCCGGCAGGGCATGCCGTGGCGGCTCGCATGCTTTCCAGCATCAAGTTCAAGAATGCCGGGCAGGCCTCGCGCCGGCCTCGGCCCTAAAGTCAAGGAAGCCAAATGCCCAAGCTCAAGTCCAAGAGCGGTGCCAAGAAGCGATTCAAGATCACGGCTACCGGCAAGGTGAAATGCGCCGCTGCCGGCAAGCAGCACGGCATGATCAAGCGGACCACGAAGTTCATCCGGAACGCCCGGGGAACGATGGTCCTTGCCGACGCAGACGCCAAGATCGTGAAGAAGAACTACCTCCCCTATGCCCGCTAGGGCTCAAGGGCGAGACCAGCTTTAAGGAGCACCGCTATGTCCCGTGTGAAACGCGGCGTTACATCCCATGCCCGGCACCGCAAGGTGCTGACCAAGGCCAAGGGCTATTACGGCCGCCGCAAGAACACTATCCGCGTCGCCAAGCAGGCCGTCGAGAAGGCCGGCCAGTACGCCTATCGCGACCGCAAGGTGAAGAAGCGCACATTCCGCGCCCTGTGGATCCAGCGTATCAACGCCGCCGCGCGCGCCAACGGCACGACCTACGGCCAGTTGATCGACGGCTTGAAAAAGGCCGGGATCGACCTCGACCGCAAGGTGCTGGCCGATCTGGCCGTGCACGAGCCGCAAACCTTCCAGGGCCTGGTCGAAGCTGCCTCCGCTGCCGCGCGGGCGTGAGCCCCGCGTGGCCAGGCCAAGGGGAGCCTAAGCCATGAGCGCGCCAGAGCTCGACAGCCTCAAGGCCGAGTTGCTCGAGGCGGTCGCGCGCGCGTCTGATCTCGGCGCGCTCGAAGAGGTGCGCGTCGGCGCGCTCGGCAAGAAGGGCCGCGTGTCGGAGCTGATGGCCCGGCTCGGCGCCATGCCGCCCGAGGAACGCCGCGACTACGGCCAAGCCGTCAACGCGGTGAAGACCGCCGTGGCCGAGGCGCTAGAGGCGAAGCGCGAGACCCTTGCCGCCACTGCCACCGCAGAGAAGCTGGCGCATGAGCGCGCCGACGTCACGCTTCCGGTGCGCCAGGGGCCGCTCGCCGAGGGACGCATCCACCCGGTGAGCCAGGTCACCGACGAGATCACCGAGATCTTCGCCGATATGGGTTTCAGAATCGCCGAAGGCCCCGACATCGAGACCGACTTCAACAACTTCACCGCGCTCAATATCCCGCCGGAGCATCCCGCGCGCCAGGATCACGACACGTTCTATTTCGCGGAAAGCGCCGACGGCACGCGGCCTTTGCTGCGCACCCATACGAGCCCGGTGCAGATCCGCACCATGCTGAAAGAGAAGCCGCCTCTGCGCGTCATCGCACCGGGCCGCGTCTATCGCTGCGACTCCGACCAGACCCACACGCCGATGTTTCATCAGGTGGAGGGGCTCGTCATCGACGAGGAGACCCATCTCGGCCATCTGAAGTGGGTGTTGGAGGAGTTCTGCAAAGCGTTCTTCGAGGTGCCGGAGGTGAAGATGCGCTTCCGCGCCAGCCACTTCCCGTTCACCGAGCCGTCCATGGAAGTGGATATCGGCTACGCCAAGGTGGGCGACGAGATCCGGATCGGCGAGGGCGATGCGTGGCTTGAGATCCTGGGCTGCGGCATGGTGCACCCGAACGTGCTGAAGGCCGTCGATCTCGATCCCAAGAAATATCAAGGCTTCGCCTTCGGCATGGGGATCGACCGCATCGCCATGTTGAAATACGGCATGCCGGACTTGCGCGCCTTCTTCGCAGGCGATCTGCGCTGGCTCAAGCATTACGGCTTCGCCCCGCTCGCCATCCCCACCCTTGCCGCCGGACTGAGCCGCTAGCCATGAAGTTCACGCTCGCATGGCTGAAAGAACATCTCGACACGGAAGCCGCCGTTGACGAGATCGCCGAGACGCTGACCCGAATCGGGCTCGAGGTCGAGGAGGTGTTCGACCCCGCCACTGCGCTCAAGGACTTCCGCGTGGCAGAGGTGGTGAAAGCCGAGAAGCATCCGGACGCCGACAAGCTCCAGGTCTTGGAAGTCGACACCGGCAAGGAACGCCTGCAAGTCGTGTGCGGCGCGCCGAACGCGCGGGCTGGGCTCAAAGGCGTGTTCGCCCCGGTCGGCGCCTACGTGCCCGGCATCGACCTGACCCTGACCAAGGCCAAGATCCGCGGCGTCGAATTGAGCGGCATGATGCTGTCGGAGCGCGAGCTCGAATTGTCGGAGGAGCATTCCGGCATTATCGAGCTCAGCCCAAAGGCAAGAGTCGGGAGCCCCGCGGCGAAGGCGCTCGACCTCGACGATGCGGTGTTCGACATCGCCATTACGCCGAACCGGCCCGACTGCCTTGGCGTGCGCGGCGTCGCCCGCGACCTCGCGGCAGCCGGCCTCGGCAAGCTCAAGAAGATCAACGGGAAGCCCGTCAAAGGCAGCTTCGACAATCCCGTCGCCATCAAACTCGAATTCGCCAAGGAGGCGAAGGACGCCTGTCCCGTCTTCGCCGGGCGGCTCGTGCGCGGCGTCAAGAACGGCCCGAGCCCGGACTGGCTGCAGCGGCGGCTGAAGGCGATTGGTCTTCGCCCCATCAATGCGCTGGTCGATATCACCAACTACATCGCTTACGACCGCGCCCGTCCGCTTCACGTCTATGACGCGGACAAGCTCACCGGCGCGATCCGCGCGCGGCTCGGCAAGAGGGGCGAGAAATTCCTCGCGCTCGACGGCAAGACCTACGCCGTCGACGACGAGATGTGCGTCATCGCCGACGAGGCCCACGTGCTCGGCCTGGGCGGCGTGATGGGCGGCGAGGGCACCGGCTGCACCGAAGAGACGACCAACGTGTTCATCGAGTCGGCCTATTTCGATCCGAAGCGCACGGCGCGCACGGGACGGACCCTGAACATCCAGTCCGATGCGCGCTTCCGCTTCGAGCGCGGCGTCGACCCGGAGTTCGTGGTGCCGGGGCTCGAGCTTGCCACGCAGATGGTGCTCGAGCTCTGCGGCGGTGAAGCGAGCACGGTCACGGTCGCCGGCAAGACGCCGAAGCCGAACCCGCCCTTCAAGTTCGACATGACGCTGATCGGCCGCTTGAGCGGGCTGTCGCTGCCCCATCGCGACATCAGGCGGAAGTTCTCAGCGCTCGGCGTCAAGCTCGAGGGCAAGGCCAATGTGCTGAAAGCGGCGCCACCGTCCTGGCGCCCGGACATCTCCGCGCCCGTCGATCTCGTCGAGGAGGTGGTGCGCCTCACCGGCGTCGATCGCGTGCCGGCGACGCCGCTCGAACGCGTCTCCGGCGTGGCGGCGCCCGTGCTGACCGACCTGCAGGCGCGGCAGAAGCTCGACGCGGCGGCTCCTTGCGGCGCGGGGCTTCGTCGAAGCGGTCACCTGGTCGTTCGTGCCGCTCGCCGAGGCCAAGCTGTTCGGCGGCGGCCAGCCTGCGCTCACCCTCGACAATCCCATCTCCACCGAGCTTGCGCAGATGCGGCCGAGCCTGCTGCCCGGCCTCATCACCGCCGCCAAGCGGAACCGCGACCGGGGCTTCGCCGACGGCGCCCTGTTCGAGCTTGGCCAGGCCTATCGGGGCGCGGCGCCTGAGGATCAATACGTCGCCGCCACCGGCGTGCGCTTCGGCAACTCGGCGCTTACAGGGCTCGGGCCGGCATTGGTCGGGCGAGGCGCCGGCCGCCGACTGGGCGGCGGTCAAGGCCGACGCCATCGCCGCGCTCACGGCGCTCGGACTCAGCCAGGCCAACATCCAGGTTACCCGCGAGGCGCCTTCCTGGTTCCATCCCGGCCGCTCCGGCGCGCTCAAGCTCGGGCCCAAGGTCACGCTCGGCGTGTTCGGCGAGCTCCATCCCGACGTCCTGGCCGCCCTCGACGCCGAGGCGCCGATGGCCGCCTTCGAGCTCTATCTCGAGGCGCTGCCGCCGGCGAAGCGCAAAGGCACGGCGAAGGCGGCACTGGAAGCGTCCGACCTTCAGGCGGTGCGGCGCGACTTCGCCTTCCTGGTCGATCGCGATGTTGCCGCAGGCGACGTGGTGCGCGCCGCGTCAGGCGCCGACCGCGCGCTGATCGCTGACGTGAACGTGTTCGACGTGTTCACCGGCCAAGGCGTGCCCGACGGCAAGAAGTCGCTCGCCATCGAGGTGACGCTCCAGCCGCGCGACAAGACGCTGACCGATGCGGAGATCGACGCGGTGGCGGAGAAGGTCGTCGCCGCCGTGAAGAAAGCGACGGGCGGCGAGCTGCGCGGCTAACGTCCTAGTGCGGACCGAAGCCCCAGAACGATGTGGGCTTGCGGCGCTTCTTCTGCGTGCTCGCGCCATAGAACGGCTTGTCGGCGCAGGCGCTCGCGAGTTGGCGGGCGAGCTGTTTGGGGATCGCCGGCGCCGGGTGCCAGGCGGCACAGAGCGCGCCGACCTTGCCGCCGAGTGACGCGGCGTCGGCTGCGCAATAGAGCCCTGAACCGTCCTGCCGGGGCGTGAAGCGTAACCCTTCCGCCGTCTTGCCGTCGCCCAGCTGCGCGCCGAGATAGTTCAGCGCGTAGATGCGCCGCGCGCTTTGCTGCGGGGGGAAGCGCTCGGGGCGCATCTGGGTCTTGGTGAGCGGGATCGCCTCGATGGCCTCGGCCTGCCAGCGCCCGTCGAGGCGCGCGAGATGCACCTTCGCCATGAGCCCATAGTCACGGCAGATGCCGAAGCGGCTCATCTCCGCGGTGCCGGGATGCAGGAAATTGCCGAGCCCGTAGAAGATCAGCGAGTTCCCGACGCGCTCGACACCTTGGGCCACATGCGGATGGTGGCCGACAATCAGGTCGATGCCCTTCTCCTCGGCGGCGAAGGCGCGCCAATCCTGAAGCTGGCGCTTATCCGGCACGACGCGGCCCTCGAGCCCGTAATGGACGGAGAGGATGCGGTAGTCGGCGGGAAGCCCGGCGAGCCGGTTCACCACCAGGGTGAAGTCGTCGTGGTTGCGGTAAGAGGACTGTCCCACCTTGTCTTTGCCGGCGCGATGCTCAGGCCGCTGGCCGGTGATGATGCCGGTGGCGCCAAAGGCGATCTTGGTGTCGCCAAGCTCGAGGCAGCCGGGCCGCGTCGCCTCCTCCATATTGGAACCGATGCCGGCATAGGCGATGGCCCGCTCTGCCGCGGCGACGGCCATATGATAGAGCGTCTCCTCCGCACCGTTCGCGCCGTAATCCATCGAGTGATTGTTGGCGAGCGAGAACAGATTGAAGCCGGTGTCGATGAGCGCCTTCAGCGCCAGCGGATGGCTCTTGAAGTTGTACGGCGCTTTCTGCCCCTTGCTGTCGGCGACGAGATCGTCGCGGTCGGTGATGACCGTCTCGAGATTGAGAAAGGCGAGGTCGCCGTCCACGTCGCGCGCGACGCCTGACAGCGAGTCCGTGAAGCTGACGAGCTTGCCGTCCTTACGAAAACCCTCCGGCGAGACCGGCGCGTCGTCCGAATTGAAGCCGGTGTCTCCGACCAGCACGATGGTGAGGCGGTCGGGGCCCGGCCCTTTCGCCTCGCTGTCGATGGACGCGGTATATTCGGTGCTGGCGCAAGGCTGGAGCCGCGCAGCACCCCCTGCCACGCTGCCGCCGGCAACGAGAGCGATGACCGCTGCTGCGGCGCCGAAAGGCTTGAGCAGGCGGCTCGCCATGGATCAGCCGACTCTCATGTCATGGCCTCGTTCGCAGCCAATTCCGAAGCGTTGCGAATCGGTTCTGCATCGAATCCCAGATTGTGGTCGCGGGCAAGGTGAACCATGGCGCGCTCGGTGAGCGCGGTGATGGTGAGCAACGGATTGCAGCCGATGGAGCGCGGGATGACGGCGCCGTCGCAGACATAGAGCCCCGCATGGATGCCCTCGCCGCTCGTGCCGTCGAACACCTGGCATTTGTGATTGACCACGCCGTGCGCGGCGTCCTCGCCCATGCCGCAGCCGCCGAGCGGATGCGCGGTCGCGGGCTTGGTGCCTGCGCTGGTGGTGGCGAGCGGGGTCTTGATGTAGCGCGCGCCGACGGCCTGCGCGGCCTTGGTCAGCGCCTCGTCCACGCGGGCATAGACCGGCTGGTCGGCAACATTGGGCCAGTGGACCTGGAGGCTGCCCTTGTCGTCGAGCTTGAGGCGGCCCTTCGCGTCGTCGTGCGACACGACGAAGAAGGTGTGGAGATGGGAGAGCGGGCCCTGATAGACGCCCTTGATGAGGCTTTGGGCCGCGCCGAGCAGTCGGCCGCCGGCGATGAAGAACACAGGCAAGAGCGGCGCCAGCGCCGAGGGCATCACGCCCTCCTGAATGATCATGCTGTGGTCGAGCGAGCCGTCATCGGGAAGCTCGATCTGGCCGGCGACGCAGGCGCCGATGGTCGCGCCGGTAAATTTCGGCGGCTCGCCGACGCCGATGCCGTTCACCTTCTCGCGGCCGCCAAGAGCAAAAGCGATGATGTCGCCATTGGCGGAGAAGCTCATGCCGAGACGGTCCGACAGGCCGAGCCCGCGCTCGCGGGAGCGAAGCAGAATCTCGGTCGAGCCGAGCGTGCCGGCCGAAAGCACCACGGTCTTGGCGTCGACGAAGCGGGGCGCAGCGTCCTTCTCCTCGGTCGGGGCGAAGTGCACGCGCCAGCTCACCCCGCGCTTCTCCACATGGCTTACCGAGAGCTCGGTGAAGATCTCCGCGCCATGGGCCTTCGCGTCGGGAAGGTAGGTCACGGCCACGGTGTTCTTGGCGCCGACATTGCAGCCCGAGCAGCAATCGCCGCAGAGCGTACAGGCCGGCTGCTTGACACCTGCGGGGTTCACCGTGTCCTCGAAGCTCACCACCACGGGGGCGGCGACAGGGTCTCGGCCGAAGGCGGCACTCGCCGTCTCGAGCGCGCGGTATTTGGTGAGCTCGGGCGCCTTTCCATAGCGGGAGGGACGCAGCATCACTTGCGCCCGCTCGAAGCCGAGATCGAGCAGCCCGTCCTTCGCCACCGCCTCCGGCCAGGCATGGTCGGCGAAGACGCGGGCGTCCGGACGCAGGCCCACGCCCGCATTGATGAGCGAGCCGCCGCCGAGCCCGCAGCCGACAAGCACATGGATGTCGCTACCCAGCCGGAAATCGAAGAGGCCGGTACGCGAGCCGGAGCGCATCTTGCCGCCGTTCAGCTGCAGCTCCCGCCGGAGTTCCGGCAGCCGCCCGGGGAAGCTCCCCGTCGGGACCTCCCGGCCCCGCTCGATGACGCAGACGCGCTGGCCGGCGCGGGCGAGCCTCGAGGCGGAGACGCCGCCGCCATAGCCGGAGCCGACCACGACCACGTCATAGGCCGGTTTCATGGTTTCTTGGGATGACGACAAAGGCTGTTGCATGGCCCCTCAATAACCCAGATCAGCAAGTCGCCCCAAGCGCTTATCCGCGAGGGCCCTCGCGCATCACTTCCAATCACGGTCGCGCGAGAGGCCCTATGCCCCGCCGCACGGTCTCCTTATCGTCTCAGCCGGACAACAATGTGGAGAGACCTATGGTAGCGCGATGGATTTGCGCGGGCCTGACAGCGGCGTTCCTTGCCGCGTTCATGGTCGCGGGCGGGGCATACGATACCCAGGCGGCCGAGACCAAGACTGCGATTTTCGCGGGCGGCTGCTTCTGGTGCATGGAGGACGCCTTCGACAAGGTGAATGGCGTGACCGACACCGTGTCGGGCTACGCGGGCGGGACAACACCGAACCCGACCTATGGCAGCCACTCAGGCTATGTCGAAGCGGTGAAGGTGACCTACGACCCGTCAAAGGTGACCTACGCGAAACTCCTGGAAAACTACTGGCACAACATCGATCCGTTCGATGCGCGTGGCCAGTTCTGCGACAAGGGCCCTGCCTACCACACCGTGGTGTTCGTGTCGGACGATGCGGAGAAGGCATTGGCCGAGAAGACCAAGCAAGAGATCGCGGACAAGTTCAAGCACAAGGTGGCGACCGAGATCCGGCCGACGACGACGTTCACCGCCGCCGAGGGCTACCACCAGAACTATCACATCGTGAATCCGGTCAGTTACAAGTTCTACAAATGGAATTGCGGTCGAGAGCAACGGCTTGCTGAAATCTGGCGCAATAAGCACAGCTGAGCGATGCGTCCTTAGCCCGAATCTGCTACGGCTCTTCTGGTCATGGAAAAGCGGGAAGTCATCTACCGCCATTCCGGCCTCGTCCGCGCGACCCATTGGATTAACGCGCTCGTTCTGCTCGTGTTGCTCATGAGCGGCCTGCAAATCTTCAACGCTCATTCCGCGCTCTACTTCGGCTCCAAATCCGTGTTCGACGATCCGGTGATGTCCATGCAGGCCGTGCGCAGCCCGGACGGTCCAAAAGGCGTCACCACGCTGTTCGGCTACAGCTTCGACACGACCGGCGTGTTCGGCCTCGGCGGCAACGCCGAGACCGGGTACCAGCAGCGCGGCTTTCCATGGTCGATCACCCTGCCCGGCTATCGCAGCCTGGCCATGGGCCGACACTGGCATTTCTTCTTCGCCTGGCTGTTCCTCATCAACGGTCTCATCTATCTGATCTGGAGTTTTGCCAGCGGACATCTACGGCGCGATCTCCTGCCGACGGGAAAGGAGCTCGGGCATATCGGCGGCTCGATTGCCGAGCACGCACGTTTCCGCTTCCCCAAGGGCGAGGAGGCGAAGCGCTATAACGTCTTGCAGAAGCTCTCCTATTTTATCGTGGCGCTGATCCTTCTGCCGCTGATGCTGCTCACGGGGCTCGCCATGTCGCCGGGGATGGACGCGGCCTTCCCTGTCTTGCTCGACATCTTCGGCGGGCGGCAATCGGCCCGCACCATCCATTTCATCTCCGCAAGCCTCATCGTGATCTTCGTCGCCGTGCACATCTTCATGGTGCTGGTGTCGGGCGTCTGGAACAATCTCCGCTCGATGATCACCGGCCGCTACGTCGTCGACGCGGCGGAGGAGAAGTCATGAGCGGCGCCCTCGACCGGCGCGGCTTCCTCGCGCGCGGGCTCGCCGTCGCGGGCGCCGCCGTGCTCGGCGGCTGCGACGGTCTTTCGCAACAGCCTTGGGTGCAGCGCATCCTCGCCTGGGAAGAGACGCTGACGCGCGTGACGCAGCGGGCCTTGCTGTCGCCGAAGGCGCTTGCGCGCGAATACAGCGAGGCCGATCTGTCGAAGGACTTCAAGGCGAACGGCTCGATCGATCCGCAGGACGCCGACTACCAGACGCTCGCGGCGAACGATTTCGCTGACTGGAGGCTCGAGGTCGGCGGTCTCGTCGGAGAGCCGCTGTCCCTATCTCTCGACGACTTGCGCGCGATGCCGTCACGCACGCAGATCACCCGCCACGACTGCGTGGAGGGGTGGAGCTGCATCGGCAAATGGAAGGGCGTGCCGCTCAGTGCGTTGCTGGAGCGCGCGAAGATGAAGGCCGACGCGCGTTACATCGTGTTCTACTGCGCCGACACGCTGGGGCGCCGGACGGGCGAGAGGTATTACGAGTTCGATCGGGCTCGAGGACGCCTTCCACCCTCAGACCATCCTTGCCTACGAGATGAACGATCAGGTGCTGCCCATCCCGCACGGGGCGCCGCTCAGGGTCCGGATCGAGCGCCAGCTCGGCTACAAGATGGCGAAATACATCATGCGCATCGAAGCCGTCGACAGCTTGGACGGCATTCGCGGCGGCCAGGGCGGCTACTGGGAAGACCGCGGCTACGCGTGGTACGCGGGCATCTGAGCCGTCCGCGGCGGGGACAAAAAGAAAGGGGCCCTAAGAGGCCCCTTTCCAGCAAAGCACTTTTTCAAGTGCGACGACGGCTAGCTGCTCTTGAGCTTGTTCAGGAGGCCTTTGCCGTTGGCGGCCTTCCAGGTCTTCACGCACTGATGCTTGTATTCCATGCGCTGCATGAGGTGGTCGGGATATTTCGCCTTCGCGGCGTCCTTGCAGGTCATCGCGGCCTCGGCCGTGACCGGCGCGGTCATCGAGACACCAGCGAGGATTGCAGTGGCGGCAGCAGTCAAAAATACTTTCTTGATCATTGAAGTCTCCTGTTCGTTGTGCGGCTCAGCACATATCACACCGCCGCAGAGAGCCTATGAACAAAACGCTTTTGCGAAAACGTTGATCAAATTGCGGGCGGAGATTTGAAGAAAGGGGGCCCTTCCGGGCCCCCTTTCGAAGCGCCTGGAATTCCAGGCAAAAAACTACTGGGTGGCCTTCCAGGCCTCTTTGCAAGCCTTCTTGAAGTCATGACGCGTCTTGCGGTCATCCGGATACTTCATCTTGGCGGCTTCCTTGCAGGGCATGCCCGCCATCGTGGCGGCCTCAGCCGGCGAGATCTGGAGGGGAAGCGCAGAGGCAGAAACAAGACCGGCCGCAATCGCAGCGAGAAGCAGTTTCTTGAACATGTCCGATTCTCCAATCGAGTTGGGAGCACCTTCCTAGCAGGATTCCCATAGCCCCCAACAGCCGCAAATTTAGGGCAATGGCCAGCATGGTTTCGCCTTTATTGTCGCAGGGGGCCGCTTGACCCGGTGCGGTTTGCTCCCCTACCTAGCCGCCCATGAGTCCTTCCCAGGCGACGCCCCTTTCTCACATCCGCAACTTCTCCATCATCGCCCATATCGACCACGGCAAGTCGACGCTCGCAGACCGGCTGATCCAGCTCTGCGGAGGCCTTACGGCACGGGAGATGAAGGAGCAGGTGCTTGATTCCATGGACATCGAGCGCGAGCGCGGCATCACCATCAAGGCCCAGACCGTGCGCCTCAACTACCGGGCCAAGGACGGGCAGCTCTACGAGCTGAACCTGATCGACACCCCCGGCCACGTGGACTTCGCCTATGAGGTGAACCGGTCGCTCGCGGCCTGCGAGGGCTCCCTGCTCGTAGTGGACGCCACCCAAGGCGTCGAGGCGCAGACGCTCGCCAACGTGTACCAAGCCCTCGACAACAACCACGAGATCGTTCCCGTCCTGAACAAGATCGATTTGCCGGCGTCCGAGCCCGAGCGGGTGCGCCAGCAGATCGAAGACGTGATCGGGCTCGACGCGCATGACGCGCTGGAGATCTCAGCCAAGAGCGGCTTGGGCGTGGAGGACGTGCTCGAGGCTATCGTGCACCGGCTGCCGGCGCCGAAGGGCGACCGCAATGCCCCGCTGAAAGCGCTGCTGGTCGACAGCTGGTACGACGCCTATCTTGGCGTCGTCGTGCTCGTGCGCATCATCGACGGCACGCTGTCAAAGGGACAGCGCATCCGCCTGATGCTGACCGGCGGCGCGTATCAAGTGGACCGCGTCGGCATCTTCCGGCCCAAACAGGAAATGCGGAGTTCGCTCGGACCCGGCGAGATCGGCTTCTTCACCGCCTCGATCCGCCAGGTGGCCGATACCCGCGTGGGCGACACGGTGACCGACGAGAAGAAGCCGACGGCCGCCCCGCTTGCCGGCTTCAAGCCGTCGCAGCCGGTGGTGTTCTGCGGGCTGTTCCCGGTGGACTCAGGCGAGTTCGAGGATTTGCGCGAGGCGGTCGGCAAACTCCGCCTCAACGATGCGAGCTTCGACTACGAGATGGAGACGTCGGCCGCGCTCGGCTTCGGCTTCCGCTGCGGCTTTCTCGGACTGCTGCATCTGGAGATCGTGCGCGAGCGGCTGGAGCGCGAGTTCGATATCGACCTCATCGCCACCGCGCCGTCGGTCATCTACCGCGTCTACCTCACCGACGGCAGCATGATCGAGCTGCACAACCCGGCCGACATGCCGGAGACGCAAAAGATCGCCAAGATCGAGGAACCGTGGATCGAGGCGACGATCCTGGTGCCCGACGAGTATCTCGGCGCCGTGCTCAAGCTGTGCGAAGACCGGCGCGGGCGGCAGAAGACGCTCACCTATGCAGGTTCGCGCGCCATGCTGGTCTACGAGCTGCCGCTCAACGAAGTGGTGTTCGACTTCTACGACCGGTTGAAGTCGGTCTCCCGCGGCTACGCCTCGTTCGACTATCACATCACCGGCTACGAGGAAGGCGACCTCGTGAAGATGGCGCTGCTCGTCAACGACGAGCCGGTCGATGCGTTGTCGATCATCGTCAACCGCTCACGCGCCGAGATGCGCGGGCGCGCCATGGTCGAAAAGCTGAAGGACCTGATCCCGCGGCACATGTTCAAGATCCCCATCCAGGCGGCGATCGGCGGCAAGGTGATCGCGCGGGAGACCATCAGCGCGCTCCGCAAGGACGTGACGGCCAAGTGCTATGGCGGCGACATCACCCGCAAGCGCAAGCTTCTGGAGAAGCAGAAGGCGGGCAAGAAGCGCATGCGGAGCTTCGGCAAGGTCGACATTCCGCAAGAGGCGTTCATCGCTGCGCTGAAGATGGACGCGGATTAGGCGTCACTCCCCAGGAAACCAATTTGCCGTATGGGCGTTGTGAGTGGGCGCGCCGCTTTATGCGGCCGGTTGCACCGCTGCGCCAAGACAACGTCACGGCTTTATGCCGTCGGCGGACAATTGTTATTGGTTAATGCATTGCTAATGACTTGCCCTGTTCTTGCCGCTTTCCAGTCGTCGTTGCCATAGTTATGGCAATCTCTTGATATTGTTATGTCTTGTTGAGTTATCTTCTTGACAGCGGCTAACGTATCACTTTCCATCGGCGCCTCAGGGATAGCAGCACGACGGGGGAGTCGGGCTGGGGCCCAAAACCCTCGCGCCACCTCCTCCCGCAAGCAAAAGCAAGATGCTGCATCAGGGTCGTCTCGACTTTCGCGCTTCGAGCGAGCGGCCATGTACGGGGTGAGGCGCTCGTCTGAAGGGGCAAGTGATGCGTACCGCCCTCGCCATCGGACTGTGCCTGCTCGGCGTCGTCTCCACCGCCGCTGGAGAGAACGCTAGGGCCGAAGACGGGCCGTCGGCGCAATCCATCCGCGAAAGCTATCGCGCGCAGCTCAACGACAACTCCGTCACGATCATGGCCGGAAGCGCCGAGGGCACCGACCTGACGATCGTCCAGGACATCGCGGCCGTGCTCGACGACGGCTCACACTTACGCATCGTGCCCATGGTGGGCAAAGGTCCGTCTCAGAATCTCAAAGACGTCCTCTTCATGCGCGGTGTCGACATGGGCATCACCCAGGCGAACGTGCTCAAGCATTTCGCCAAGACTGGCGAGCTCGGACCCAATCTTGAAAAACAGGTGGCTTACATCGCCAAGCTGTTCAACGAAGAGATGCACGTGCTGGCGCGAGCCGAGGTGGCAGACATTCGCGCGCTGGACGGGAAGACCGTCAACATGGGGCCCGAGGGCAACGGCGCGGAGATCACGGCTCGCGCCGTCTTTTCCGCGCTCGGCATCACCGTGCGCGAGACGCATCTCGATCAGGCCGACGCGGTGGCGAAACTGAAAGCGGGCGACATCGATGCCATGGTCGTGGTGGCCGGCAAGCCCGCGCCGGGCCTCGCCCATCTCGATGCGCCGAGCGGCCTCAAGCTCCTCAGCGTGCCCTACGCCAAAGGTCTCGAGGACAACTACTACCCGGCCACGCTCACCCAAGACGACTATCCGCAGCTGATCGGCGACGGCGCACGGATTGATACCGTTGCCGTGTGCGCGGTGCTCGTGTCGTTCAACTGGGACAGTGACAGCCCGCGCACGAAGAAGCTCGATCGTTTCGTCGATCGCTTCTTCTCGAACTTCGATGCGTTCCTGGCGCCGCCCCGCCATCCGAAATGGCAGCAGGTGAACTTCGCCGCGACCTTGGAAGGCTGGCAGCGCTCGCCGCTGGCGCAGGCCTGGATCGACCATGCGAAGACGACGCTCGCCGCCGATCCGAACGCGCGGGCGCGCTTCGAGACGTTCTTGGCGCAAGCCGATACGAAGACTGCTGCCTCATCCGAGGCGGAGCGGGCGAAATTATTCCGCGCCTTTCTCGAATGGAGCAAGACGCACGAGCAGAACTGACGGCGCTTCAAGTTTGGTGTCACGCGTAGGGAGGGTGCCATGGTCGAGCCGGCGCTCAGATCAATTCAAATGCCAGAACGGCCGCAGTCGCGGAGCTTGGCGGAGCGCATCGAGGCAGAGTTGCCTCGGGTGGCGAAGCCGGAGCCGACCGTATCGTCGATGGCCGAGCGTTTCGCGCCCGATGGGCTGCGGGCCACGCGGCCCGACCCGCAACGCCCGCTCGTGGGCGACGCCACGCTGGCGAGCAGGTCCCCGCAAGCGCCACGATTCTCCGCGCCGGCGCGGGGGGTCATCATCGTGCTGACGGCGGTCGCGTTCGCGCCAGCCACGATCCTCGCAGGCCTTTTGTGGCTCGGCGCCATCAGCAAGCCTGAGGCGGTCCTCGAGTTGAGCGGGCACGGCACCGCGCCGGCCCAGGAGGCGGCCCTTGCCGCTACACCCATGCTCCGTCCGGCGCCGCAGGCGCCTGAGATCGCGCTCACGGCACCCGAAGAGATCGTGGCCAAGGCGGGCGATGAAGTCGGCTTCGCCATCGCCATCGACACGGACGAGGCGCTGCCCGAGCGGAGCGTCATCGCCATTCGCGACATCCCGCGAGGTGCCACGTTCTCGGATGGACGCCCCTACGGCACGGATGAATGGAGCCTGCGGCCCGACGAGATCGCCGGGCTCGCTTTGCGCCTGCCTGAGGACCAGAGCGGCGCATCCGACATCAAGGTCGAGCTGGTCTCGGCCGACGGAGCCGTGCTGGCCCGTACGGCGACCCGGCTGGAGGTTGCGCCGAATTCTGCGCCGACAGCCGGGCTCGTCGTACGGTCGGGCGAAGCGGACCGGGTCGAGGACCTGATGGCGCATGGCCGCAAGATGGTCGATGTCGGCTATCTCGCAGGCGCGCGTGCCTATTACCAGCGCGCGGCGGAGGCCGGCAGCGGCGAGGCGGCGCTGGCGCTCGGCGCCACCTACGACCCCGATTTCGTCGCCGAGATCGGCGTGCATGGCGCCAAGCCCGATCCTGCCGCAGCGAAGACGTGGTACGACCGGGCCGAAGCGCTGGGCCTCACCGACCGCGACGCGAAACTCGCCGCGCTCAAGCACGCCTGGGCGAAACCATCCGCGCCACATGAAGAGAGCGTGACCGTCGTCGCGCCGGAAGAGGCGGCGCCGGCGCCGGTAGAGCAACCGAAGACGGCGCGCGAAGAGCCGGAGCCCGGCCCGCTCGGCCGGCTGGTGGCGGCGGCGAGCGAGCTCACGCGCAAAGCTCAGTGGGTCGAAGTGGCAAGCGCCGTGAATCATGCGGGAAGACGCATCCAGTGACGGCAAGATTCTGAAGGTCGTGCAGAAGGGCACGAAGCTCCAAGTCAAGGGACGGGACGGCAACTGGATCCAGGTCGCCAATCCCGAGACCTCGGAAGAAGGCTACATCTACACCCGCTTCCTGAAAGAGACGGATGCGCCCTAACGCGCCGATGCCGTTGCGCTATGACGCCGCGGTGCGCACGTGCCAGGCGAGATAGGTCAGCGCCGCGCCTTCGCACACCAGAAGAATGCCAAGCATCAATCCGAGCACCCAATCGGAGCTGAGCGGCATGTTGGCCCACAGAATGAGCGACAACAAAATGCCGACGAAGCCGCTGCCCAGAATCCAGCCCCAGTTGGGGAACGGCCTGATGGTGAGCGCGAAGATGATCTTGGCGATGCCCTCGACCATGAAATAGACGATGAGCAGCACGGTCATGATCAGGAGGCCGCTGTCGGGTGAGTTCAGCAAGAGCACGCCGATCAAGATGGCGAGCACGGCGGAGATGAGCTGCAGCCAATAATGCGGCACGTTGCTCGCGCCGATCAGGCCGATGCCCTGCAGCACGCCACTGATGATGAGGATCCAGGCGAGCAGAAAGACGACAGCGACCGAGGCGATGAACGGGTAGATCAGTGCGAGCACGCCCGCTACCACCAACAAGACTCCCTGGATCAGATACCAGAACGAATAACGCTTCACCGTCTCACGCATAGCTTCGCGGAGCGCCGCCGCGGCGGCATCCATCGGAATGGCCATGTCTCGAGCCCTCCTCTAGGCTGGCGGCCGAATCAGTCTGCGGCCGCAGAGGCAGCATACGCCAAAGACGCAAGGGTAGGGGCTCGAGGGAATGCGCCAAGATATGCGCGAAGACGCGCGCAATCAGCGTAAAATTGCGCGCACCCCGCACGACATTGCGCGCGACGCGGCGATCCGCAAAGCCACACGGCGGCTCATCCCGTTCCTGTGCCTCGCCTACGCGGTCAACTTCCTCGACCGGGTGAATATCGGCTTCGCCGCGCTCCACATGAACAAGGACTTGGGGCTCTCGCCCTCGGTGTTCGGGTTCGGCGCCGGCATCTTCTTTCTCGGCTATATCGCCTTCGAGATTCCGAGCAATCTGGCGCTGCAGCGCTTCGGGGCGCGCATCTGGATCGCGCGCATCATGATCTCCTGGGGGATCATCGCCTGCGCCATGGCGCTGGTCCGCAGCGAGACCGGCTTCTACGTCATGCGCTTCCTGCTCGGCGTGGCGGAAGCCGGCTTCTTCCCCGGCATCATCCTCTATCTCACCTATTGGTTCCCGGCGGAGAACCGCGCGCGCATCGTCGCTTTGTTCATGGCCGCGGTGCCGCTCGCCACCGTGGTCGGCGGGCCGGTCTCAGGCGCGCTGCTCGAAATGCGCGGCGTGCTCGGGCTCGCCGGCTGGCATTGGCTGTTCATCATCGAGGGCGTGCCGGCGATCCTGCTTGGGCTGGCCGCGCTCTTCGTTCTGAGAGACAAGCCGGGGCAGGCAGACTGGCTCACCAAGGACGAGGCAAGCGCGCTTGAGGCCGCACTTCACGCGGAAGCGGAGACGACGAAGGTGGTGGGCTATTCGGATCTTAGCGCGGCGCTGACGCGGCCACGCGTGCTCGCGCTCGGCCTGCTCTATTTCCTGATGGTGATCGGGCTCTACGGCATCGGCTTCTGGATGCCGCAAGTCATCCAGACCTTCGGGCTCGATCCCGTGCAGATCGGCTTCCTCACGGCGATCCCCTATCTCTTCGCGGCGATCGCCATGGTGCTGTGGGGGCGGCATTCGGACCGCACGAACGAGCGGCGCTGGCACATCGCGCTGCCGCTGTTCCTGGCGGCGGCCGCTTTCGGCTGGTCCGCTTACTCGGGGCCGCTTCTCCCCACCATGATCGCGCTGACGCTCGCCACGCTCGGGTTCTACGCCGCGTTCGGCCCGTTCTGGTCGCTGCCCACGGCGCTGCTCACCGGCACGGGCGCGGCGGCAGGCCTCGCGCTGGTCAACTCCATGGGCAACGCCGCCGGCTTCGCCGGGCCGTATATCGTCGGGCTGTTGAAGCAGGCGACGGGCAGCTTCTCGGCGGCGCTGCTTGTTCCTGGCGGCGGCGCTGGCGCTTGGCGGCCTCATGGCGCTGTTCTTCCGGGAGCCCGAGACGTTTGAGTCTCCCTCTCCTTGAGCCGGGCGGGGTGACAAAGAGCACCACAGAAAAGGCCCCCACCAAAACGAAGGGGGCCTTCTGACGCAGAACAGCTCAGTCGGGGGGTCGGTTTGCGAGCGTATCGCTAGGGAGAAATACGTCTCTACCGATTCCCAAGGCAGCTTTAGCACTCGCCCCCCGCTCAATTGAGGCCGTGACCAAACTCATTCGCGGGGGCGCGCGCGGAGGAGACCCCCCTCTAGACCCCGGAAAACCGGCAAATTCGGCTGGGTTGATTTCGGGTCACACTGTCATATTTATGCAACAGTGATGGGACCTCTCCCTCCCCCCATCACCAGGTTCCCGTAAGAGGGACCGAAGAAGCCCCGTGCCCCCCCGACCGGGGCTTCTTCATTTCTGAGACGCCCCGCCGGTGACGATGTGGACGCGCGCGTCCATGCGGACGGCGCCATCCTCTTCCATGCCGGGCGAAGTGTTCCATCAAGGCTTGGCGCACTTGAGCGCGCACCGCCTCGCCCGCTTCGGCAACGAGATCGCCGGCGGCAAAGGCGGCAAGCGCGAAATCCGCGGCGTCCGCGGCCGGCAGCCCGCCGCCGAGCGGAAGGCGCCCGCGCCAGTCACGCACCTCAAGATCGCCAAGACCGGCGCTGATCGAGCAGGGCGAGCAGCTTCTCGGCCCCGGCATAGCGGAAGGGGCCCGGCGCGTCGGGATCGGGCGGCGGCACGTCGATGATTTCGGACGCCACGTCACGCACGCTCGTCATCCACGGATTGTCGGCCGGCGGCCCCCAGACGGCGAAGGCGAAGCGGCCGTGCGGCGCAAGCCAGCGCGCAAGGCGCGCGAAGGCAGAAGGCGGATCGTCGTAGAACATGATGCCGAAGCGCGAGGTGAGCCGGTCGTATGGCGGTTGCGGCACAGGCGCCGTGCCGACGTCGGCAAGCGAGAAGGCGATGGCGGGGTCGGTGCCCGCGCGGGCGCGGGCCGCTTCGATCAAGGCGCGCGAGATATCGAAGCCGTGCACGGCGCTTCCGGCTTGCGCGCGGCGCGCGATCGCAAGCGTCGTCCCGCCGCCGCCGCAGCCGATATCCGCAATTCTGAACGGCGCATCGAGCGCGAGCGCTTCGATCAGCGGGGCGTCGACGGGCGCGAGCATGGCTTCCATGCGCGGAAGCTGGGCGCGCCATTTCTCGCCGCGCGCGGCGGCCCAGTCGGAGGCGGCAGGGGTCTCGGTCATGGCTTGGAGTTAGTCGACCGGCGGCGCGCCGTCCAGGCGCGCATGGGGATAGTCCTGGTTTTCTTGCTGCGAGCGCGCTCAAGCCGCCGGGGCCGGAGCCTTCTTGCCTTTCGGTTCGGACTTCGGCTTGGCCTTCGCGCTGAGCGTGCCGAAGATCTTGCCCTTGGCAATCTCCTCCAGAACGGCCGCTTGTCGCGGCGAAATTTGATAGGCTGGCCGACTTGGATGCATCCCTTTGCGAGGAGACGTTGGGACATGAGCGATCACGACGAGATAGCGGGCGCGGGCGCGCGATTCTATGCGGCTCTGAATGCCCTGTTCGAAGGTGACGCCGCGCCGATGGCGGAGGTTTGGTCACATGCAGACGACGTGACCTATATGGGCCCCGACGGCGGCTTCCAGGTCGGCTGGAAGGACGTTCTCGCCGAGTGGGAGAAACAGGCGGCGAAGAAGCTGGGCGGGCATGTCGCGCCCGACGGCATGCGCATTGCCGCAGGTCGCGATCTTGCCGTCACGCACAATTACGAAAAAGGCACGAACATCAATACTGGCGGAGCGCCAGGATCGGTCTTGATCCGCGCCACAAATCTGTTCCGCAAGGAGAACGGCACGTGGAAGATGATCGGCCATCACACGGACAAGCTGTCCTTCTTGAGCCAGGAAGACGCCGCGTAATTCAAGCTCCATAGCGAGCCCGTGGCTCAAGCCGCCGGGGCGGTGGCCTTCTTGCCTTTCGGTTCGGGCTTGGGCTTGGCCTTCGCGGTCTCGAGCAGGACCTTGACGCTGGCTTTGTCGTGCTCGTCCGACCAATAGGCGATCCGCTTAGGCTAGCGGTAAACCTTAACAGAGGGTTGAACTGGCCCCCGTTGGGGAAGTCGCGTCAAAGTCGCAAGTTGGGAACCCATCAGTCGAGGACACTCAGGCCAATGCTTCGTCTCGGTACCATCAGAGGTGCAGTCAAACGCGCAGTAAATTCGCAATTGGCTCATCTCGATCTAGCGATCGCGCGCGAAGATGTCGTGCCATCGCTTGAGCGGTTCTTCTCCGCCTTGCGCCGTAGCAACCTCACGCCACGAACGGTCATCGATGTTGGCGTCGCCTATGGGACGGACTGGCTTTACAACGCCTTTCCCGGCGCGAAATTCCATCTTGTCGATCCGACCGCCGAGTCCTTGCCCTACATGAACGCGTGGGCTCAAAAGCTCGACGCAGAGATTCACAACATTGCCCTGGGAAGTGAAGAGGGTTCGCTGGAGCTCGCTAGAACGGAGAAGCTGCTCAATAACACGTTGCTCGACTTGGTCCCCGGCACGGCCAACCCCATCCAAGGGAAGTACAAGGTTTCAGTCCAGCGATTCGATAAAGTCTTCTCCGACATGGATGGCCCCGTCCTTTGCAAGATCGACGTGGAGGGCGCTGAACTCATGGTCCTGAGGGGCATGGGGGAACGGATCCGATCCCTGGACGCCCTGATCATCGAGACGTCGATGAACTCGCTTTATGAGAACGGACCCGACTTCGACGAAATCGTGCGCCACATGTCTGAGCAGGGGTTCTCTTTCTACGATATTGGTGCGCTGGTGAGACGCCCATACGATGGCGCGCTCCATCAAATGGACGCGATATTCGTCCCCGACCGATCCCCTTTGCGAATTCGGCGTTGGAGCTAGGAGCCGCCTGAGCGGCGAAACGCCCTCGCAGAAATTGCCGCAGCTCCGCGGGGAGTTTGCGTTGAACGGTCGTTCAACGCTTCAAGCCGCCGGTGCCGTAGCCTTCTTGCCTTTGGGCTCGGGCTTGGGCTTGGCCTTCGCAGTCACCGTGCCGAAGATCTTGCCCTTGGCAGCCTCCGTCAAAATCTCCACCGCCTCGTGCAGCGTGGTGGCGTAGGCGTCGGCCTCCGCGGTCTCGAGCAGATCCTTGACGCTGGCTTTGTCGTGCTCGTCCGACCAATAAGCGACAAGGATCAGCGTGCCCTTGGGCAGGATGCGCCGCAAGCGCCGCACCAGATAGCGGATGTGGGCGGGGCCGGTGCCGAGGCCGAGATAAGACAAGCAGACGGCCTTGGCCTCGGTGCCGGCGAGCGTGGTGATGTGTCCGGCGGAAATCTCCTCGGGCGGGAACGACTTGGCGCCCAGACCGCACTTGGCCAAGACGGCAGCGAGCATGGCGCCGGCGGCCTCGTCCAGCATCGAGCGGCCGCCGATGCATAGGACCGGCGTCTCCACGTCCCAGCCGGGGGCGAGCGCGTCTCTGGCGATGACATGGGCGGCGTCGGCGTCCTCTTCCGCGTGCGCATCGAGCGAAGCGAGGCCTTCGCGTGTGCTGCGCCCTTCGCCCTCCGTCTCAGGCTTGCCGCGAAGTTTCGCGAACCAGCGGCGCGGGGCGAAGTCGGCCAGGTTCTCCAGCATCTCGTTGACGGTCAAGGCGATGCGCTCGGAGCGGTTGGGGCCTAAAGCGCCGCGGGCCGCATCGCGCTCGGCCAGCTTCAGGCCGCCCAGCGCCACGGTGGAGAGGTAGCTTTCGAGGCTCTGGTCGCGCAAGGCGAGCTCGGCCTGATAGGTGGCCTCGGCCGCGTCGCCGATCAGCGCGCGCTGATAGAAGCTCTCCTCCGGGGTCAAGGCGGGTTGGTCGCCGAGCAGCACGTTGAGGAAGCGCAAGCCCTCGACATGGCGGCCGAGCACGTTGAGGCAGACGGTGATGGGCATGGCGATCAAGAGGCCGAGGGGGCCCCATAGCCAGGTCCAGAAGATGGTGGAGCCGATCACGGCGATGGGCGTGACGCCGGTGCCGCGGCCGAACACTTGCGGCTCGACCACCTGGCCCATGGTCATCTCGCCGGCGACGAACAGGCCGATGACCAAGAGCACCGTGGTCCAGCCGGGATCGATGGCCGCGGCGATCAGCGCCGGGACGGCGGCGGCGATATAGGAGCCCACATAGGGCACGAAGCGCATGAGCATGGCGAGGATGCCCCAGGCGACGGGGCTCGGCATGCCGATGGCCCACAGCGCCAGGCCGATGAACACGCCATAGGCCGCGTTGATCAGCACCTGACTCAAGAAGTAGCGGGAGAGCCTCGACGCCGCGTCGCTCATGGTCGAGGTGGCGCGCTGCAGGTCCGAGGCGCCGAACAGGCGGATGAGGCGGTCGCGCAGGTCCTCGCGCTGCAGCAGGATGAAGACCACGAACAGAAGCACGATGCCGGCGGTGACGAGCGGCGGCAGCAGCGTGCCGGCGATGTTTTGATAGAGCTGGAGCCCGGTGGGTGCCGGTTGTTGGATCACGACGGGGACCGGCTCGCGTTTGGGTACGTGGGCGGGCTCACCCACATCCGGCCCGTCCGAGCTTGCCTCCGGCGCCGGCTGGTCGAGCTCCGCTTGCAGATCGGTGAGGACGTCGCCTGCCTTCTCCAGCACTTTCGATTCGCTCGTGGTCTCACGCAGCGAGGCGATCTTCTGGGAGAGCGTGATGCGGTAATTCGGGAGATCGGCGGCGAGCTTGGTCGCCTCGCGCGAGATGAGCCAGCCGAGACCGCCGATGATGGCAAAGGCGGTGATGACCACGATGGCGACGGCGAGGACGCGCGGCACCTTGATGCGGCGGAGCAGAAGGAGCGGCGGGGTCAGCACGAAGCTCAAGAGGATGGCGAGCGCCAGCGGCAGCAGCACCTCGCGCCCGAAATAGAGCCCGCAGATGACGATGGTCGCAATCAGGAGGCCTTGCAGGATGCCGGCGCGATTGTCGGTCGTGCTTGCGAACAGGGACGGACGGGGCGGCATGACGGTCTCCCGGCGGACGATCCTGGAGCCTCAAAGCCCAGGGATCACCATCTCACACAGAATACGCCAAGAAACCGTTGAAGCGTGAGGGCCGTTCTTTCAGGGCCGCCCGCTGTCCCCAGCCTGCGCGCCTCAAGCTTCCTCGTCGCCGCGGGTCATGGGCTTGAAGATCTGACCCGTATCGAGGGTGCCGGCATTGCACAGATACTGGAAGTTCGTGCGCCGCTTGCGGTCGAACATGTCCATGTATTCGGCGAAGCCCCACACGACGATGGTGGCATCGCCGTTCATGACGCGGTCGGCGAGGCTCGGCGTGCTATCGCACTGGGCGATGTCCACGATCGTGGCGTCGCGGCCGAGCCGGGGCTTAGTCGCGCCCTTCGCCCGGTCGGGCAGCGGCATGGTGGGCACCAGATCCTCGTCGGCCACGTCGCGGATGCCGACCTCGGTGGCGCTTCTGATCTTGAAGGCCGGCGTCTGGCCCGAGTTGCGGAACGCGACCTTCACCTTGACGACGCCTTCGGACTCCGGCGTCTCGATGAACTCGAGCTTGTCGACGTCGAGATAGGCGCGCAGCTCCTCCTCGCGGTCTCCATCGTTGGCCGGTGTGGCCCCGCCGCCGGCATTGCGCGCCGCGCGCCGCGCGCCAGACGCCGCCATGAAGAGCGGGATGAACATCAAAAGCAGAAGCCCGGTCGCGAGCACGCCGATCAGCATCAGGAGCCGGTTGAGGCCGAGGGACCGCTCAGAGGCTGCGGCGGTCTTCTCCGCAGCTTCGGCCGCGCGCCATTGCTGGCAGAGATCGGCCTGGTAGGGATGCTGGGCGTTCTCGCAAGGCTTGGCGATATCCCATGCCTTGCTCTCTTCGGCGGCAGGCGTCTCCGCTGCGGCTTCGGCCGGCGCGGTACCCTCGGGCGCGGCGTCCTCGGGCGTGAGATCCTCGGCCGGCGCGTCCTGCCCCAAGACGACAGGCGGCGCGAACGTAAGAACGGCGAAGGAGAGCGAGATCGCGGCCGCGGCAGCACGCAGGCATGCGGACGGATAAGGCAGGAAAGGATGAGTCATGACGATGCGCAGCTAAAGAATTTGTCCCCTGGCGCCGCATCCTATTCATCGAAAGGCCGGTTGTCTCGCCTTCAACGACACCGGCCGCGCACTTCTTTTCTTCCGTCTCTAAATGGGACACATCGCGGCCAATCTTCCGCGAAAGAAAAGCGGCCCCGGAGAAACCCCGAGGCCGCAAAGAACGCGGGTTCAGCCAGGCTGCCTAGTTCGACGCCTCTTTGAGGGTCTTCACCGCGGCCGAGACGTCGGCGACCGGCTGGGTCGATTGCTCCATCTCGATGGTGCGGATCTCGCCACGAGCGGCCTTGATGGCCTCTTTCAGATCGACCATGCGGATCGACTGATCCTGGAAGGTGCGGAAGTACCAGCGAAGGTTCTTGAGGTCGTTGACGCTGGTCCACTCGGTGATCTCAGGCGTCGGCTGGCCGACGGAGCCGTTGATCACCGAGCCTTTGGGAATGTCGAACTGGTTGAGGATATGGAAGGCGCTCAGCACGGCGTCTTCGGCGTTCGCGTTCGGCGTGGCCGCCTGGCTGAACATCGCGGCGCGGACGAAGCGCGACGGCGGCGTGAAGTCGCCGGGAAGGCCAAGCATGCCGGAGCCGGAGCCGGTGGCATTCAACGTCACCGGACCGAGTTTATCGGTGGTGATGTCCTTGGCCGTGAGGTTCATGTAGTTGTCGAGATTGGTCACGTGCCAATCGTAAGTCGGCGCGTTGGTCATGACGCCGAGCGGCGCATCGGTCACTTTGAGCACGCCGTCGCGCGGCTCCACGGCGATCGACTTGCCCGACTTGTCCTGAATGAAGAAGTGCACGTCGGCGACCATGCCCTTGGCGCTGCCAAGGCCAGGGAACGCCGTCCCGACCATGACGGTATCCTTCAACGCGCGCTTCACCTCATCGATCGTGGCGAAGTTCCCGAGCACCCACATGCCGAAGTCCTGGGGCGCCAGCGCGTGCGAGGCGTTCTCCTTGGTCACTTGCGCGTATTGGGCGTAGCCCGGGAAATAGAACAGGCCGATGGAGAGGCCCTGATCGTTCAGCCCGTCGATGATCATCGTCTGGTCGAAGGCGTTGGCGCCGACGATGCCGTAGCGGGTCTTGTAGGAAAGCCCCTTGCCGCCGTCAGGCAGCGCGGCGGAGAACTCCTTGCCGACAGGGACGACGATGACGTTCGACTGAAGCGGAAAGCCGAATTCGAGCGTGCGGCCTCTGATGGCGGCACCGTCCTTGGCTTTCAGGCTGATGCCGGTGCAGGCGAAGGCCGGTGTGGTGGCGAAGGCGAGAGACGCGGCGAGCGTCAGAATCGCAGCGCGGCGAAACATGATGGTGTCCTCCCAAGATAACCTGGAGAGGATCATCGGGCCGGCGATTTAAAGTGCCATTAAGCACGCGCCGGAGCTTTGCCTCAGGCTTAAGAGCGCGTGGCGGAAGTCCAGAGGATTTGCGGCAATGTTGCTCTACACCACGGCGTCGAACAGGGAGCCAATGTAGTAGGTCGCCGCCGCCGCCGCCGCGCCGATCGCCAGCATGCGTGCGCCGCCGATAAAGGCATTCCTCCCCGAAAACAGGCTCAAGGCGGCGCCGACGCAAAACAGGGCCGTGCCCGAGATGAGCGAAGCGATCAGAATGCCGTGGGCGGATAGACCGAACACGTAAGGGATCAGCGGCAGGCTGGCGCCGACGGAGAAGGTGAGAAAGGAGGAGACGGCCGCGCCCATGGGCGAGCCCAGCTCGTCGGGATTGAGGCCAAGCTCTTCGCGGCTCAGCGTGTCCAACGCCTTCTCGGGGTTGGCGATGAGATGGTCGGCGACGTGGCGCGCCTCTTTAAGGGGAATGCCGCGCGCCGCATAGATCAGCGCAAGCTCCTCGGCCTCCTCCTTCGGATAACGCTCGAGCTCGTCCTTCTCTTGGCCGATCTGGTGCTCGAACATCTCCTTCTGCGACAGCATGGAGATGAACTCGCCCGCGCCCATGGAAAAGGCGCCGGCGAGGAGACCGGCCACGCCGGTCAAGAGGATGACACTCGCGCTGGTCCCGGCGCCGGCAACGCCCATGACCAGGCAGGTGTTAGAGACGAGGCCGTCATTGACGCCGAACACGCCGGCACGCAGCGTGCCGCTGCCATAGTTCTTGTGACGCCGCCCGACCTCTTCCGCGGAGGTCGGCCAAGGATGACCCTCCGCACTCTCTTCTCCCGAGGATGTCGCCTTGCCGCGATAGACCGAGACGCCGCGAACCTTCGAGGCGGACAGCACGTGACGCATGGCGCGCGGGCCGAAAATGCCGAGCAGGAAGACCGTGATGCGTGATCGGAGCGAGGGCGCGAAGGTAGGGACCGTCTTCAGATCCTTGGCGAGGATCGCCGCTTGCGCCTCGGCGGACGCCGCCATGTCCCGGAACAGCTTGGCCCGGGTCGGGTCCGGCTCGACCGCAGCGACGGCGTCCGAGAGATAGGCGGCCGTCTTCTCCGACCGCCAACGTTGAAGCGTGTCTTGCATGCGTCCCCTGCCCCCAATCAGACCATGCTCACCTTACCAGTGGCGAGCTCATAGACGCCGCCCTTGATGCCGACTTTCCCGGAACTCACCGCCTTGCCAATGATATCGGATCGCGTCTTCAACTCTCTCATGCCGAGCCGGACATTCTCGTTGATGGTCGCGGCAAGGAGATCGCTCGGATGCTTGCCGTGGGCGGCATTGACCGCGGGCTGGATCGCCTCCACCAGCTCAGGGAGATGGCCCGGCAGTTTGCTGCGCTCCCGCGCCGACTGGAGCGCCGCGGCGACAGCGCCGCAGCTGGAATGCCCGAGCACCAGGATGAGCGGCACGTCGAGAACCGCCACCGCGAATTCGAGGCTTGCCAGCCCGTAGGTGCTCACCACGTTGCCGGCGTCGCGCACGACGAAGACCTTGCCGGGGCCCTGGTCGAAGATGATCTCCGGCGGGACGCGGCTGTCGGCGCAGGCGAGAACCCCAACGATAGGCGCTTGTCCCTCGGCCCGGGCAGCGCGGTCCACGGAGAAGTCTCGCTCTTTCGGCTCGTTGGCGAGGTAGCGGGCGTTGCCCTGCTTCAGCTGTTCGAACGCGTCTTCCGGCGGAATGGCATTCGGCGCCGGCTTGTCATCAGCGGCGCGCGCCTTCATCGCGGGCAAGGTGCTCGCGGCGAGCAGCAAACCGGCCCCGGCCATGAGATGGCGCCGCGACAGGTTGGAAACGTCGTGTTTTCCGCACATGGGTGTCTCCTCCTTGGTTCGGCCCATCTCGGACCTTGGGGAGCACACAGTGCCGCAGTGTTCTTGCCGAAGTGTTGCCCTCAGGCTGCTTTCGGTTTGGAGAGGATCATCCGATAGCAATCGAGATTGCGCGCGAGGAACTCGTAGGTCGCGCCCCACAGATAGAGCCGGAAGCGGCGATACTCGAACTCGCCGAACGTCTTCATCACGTAGTCCTTGTTGGACTCGAGGTTCTCCGCCCACTGCTTGAAGGTGAGGTAGTAGCTCCAGCGGTCGCTGTGGATCTCCTCGGCCTCGAACTCCGTCTTGTTCATCTTGTTGAGGAAGTCGTCGAGCACGAGGAAGGAGTGGTTGCCGGGATAGATGTAGCGCACCATGAAGGTGGACAGCTCGTACTTCTTCCGCGCGGCGCTGCCGTCGAGAAACACGAGGCCGCCCGGCTTCAAGAGTCGGAAGAATTTCCTCAGCACCTTCTCGTAGTTCGGCAGATGCTCGATGACGCCCATGATGACGATGGCGTCGAACGGCTCTTTCGGCTCGAAGTCGTAGAAGTCGGTGAGCAGAATGTCGAACTGGTCGCCGAAATTGGCGAGTTTGTCGCGCAGAAAGGTCTGCGAGACTTCCGAGTTGGTGATGCCGGTGTATCGGATGCCGGATTGCAGCGCGTGTCCGGCGAACGCGCCCCAGCCGGGGCCGATCTCGAGCACGCGCTTGCCCGGTCCGAGCTCGCATTTCTCGATGGCCCAATCGAATTTTCGCTGAAGCGCCGTCGACAGCGGCTCGTCGTCATTCTCGTAGATGCCTTGGCTGTAGGCGGGGAACACCGGATCGAGGAAGCTCAGAAACAGCTTCGGATCGAGATTGTAGTGAGAGGCGATGGCCTGCTTGTTGGTGTAGACCTGTCCGAACAGCAGCGGCTGGACGAAGCGCCAGGCGGCGACCAGCGGATGGCTGTCGTCGAGGGATGCGCTCAAGGCAAACGGCTTCAGCATGTCCCCTTCGATGTCCATATCGCCTTGCAGATAGGCTTCGGCGATGTCGCCTTCGTCAAGCGTGCGCAGCGCCTTGATCGCGCGCTCGTTGTGAAGGTCCACGTGGAACTCGGGGTCGCCCTGGCCCACGTTCCGCTTCGCGCCGTCCGGCAACTCGATGGAGAAGGGCGTCGCGATCCCGCCGACACGGCTGATGAAGGCGTCGAGCGTGCTTGCGGCTGATGGCATTCGAAAATCCCCCGGCATTGTTTCGGGCCCGCTTGCGTCCGCAGGCAGATGTTCTTCGCGTTCGGGGGCGATTGTGCCCCGGAAGCGGGCGGAATGAAATGCCCGCGATCCGACGTTTGTGGCCCCGGCTGTTGCGGAAGTCCCCGGTTCCCGGGCTATGATCCCGCCCGCGCCGTCAGAAGAAGGTTCCAAAGCATGCATTGTATGAAGTCCTGCCTGAGGCTTGTTGTCACGGCCACCGTCGCGCTTGGGCTCAGTCTCGCCCCTGTCCCCAAAGCCCACGCCGACAAGCCCGGCGCCATCCTCAATATCTGGCCGCTCAAAGGCGGTGGCCCGAGCGCGGGCGACGGTTCGGATGGCGAAGCGTTTCGCATTCTCTACCGGTCAACCGGCCTCAAAGGCGAGCCCATCGAGGTGTCCGGCGCGATCTTCATGCCCCCCGGTAAAGCGCCGGCGGGCGGCCGCGACGTGATCGCCTGGGCCCACCCGACCTCCGGCGTCGTCCAGAAATGCGCGCCGTCCCTGATGCCGGACACGGCCGGCATGATCTGGGGCCTCCAGTCGATGCTCGCCAAAGGCTACATCGTGGTCGCCACCGACTACCCGGGGCTCGGCACGCCCGGCATCCATCCCTATCTCATCGGCGTGAGCGAGGGACGCGCCGTGCTGGATTCGGTTCGCGCCGCCCGCGCCATGCCGCACTCAAGCGCTTCGAACCGGTTCGTGGTCTGGGGCCACAGCCAGGGCGGCCATGCGGCGCTCTATACCGGCGAGCTCGCCAAGTCCTACGCCCCGGAATTAGAGCTGCGCGGGGTCGCCGCGGCGGCGCCCGCCACCTATCTCATCGAGCTGTTCGATGCCGACAAATCGAGCGCCACCGGCAAAGAACTCACCGCCATGGCGATCTGGTCGTGGTCGAACCTTTATCACGACCCGGCCTCGACCTTGGTGGAAGCCGACGCCACGAGCGTCTACGAGGGAATGGCGCATGACTGCATCGAGTCGGTCGCGGAGTTCGAGGCCCTCGACAAGGCCGAGAAGCCACTCACCCACGAGAAGTTTCTGAAGGCCAACCCCGCCAAGACCGAGCCGTGGGAATCCATCATGAAGCGCAACACGCCGGGGAGTGCGTCGGCCGGCGCGCCGGTGTTCTTGGCGCAAGGCACGGCCGACACGACCGTGCGCCCCGCCATCACCAAGCAGTTCGGCGATGCCCTGTGCAAGCAAGGCGCCAAGGTGATGTTCGTCGAGTTGCCGGGCACGACACACACCTTCGCCGCGCGCGACAGCGTCAATGCGGCGCTCAAATGGATGGACGCCCGGTTCCGGGGCGAGCCGGCGCCGACGTCATGCGGGCGATAGCGGTCGCGCGCTAGAGGATGGCCGCGATCAGAATCACCACAAAGATGATCAGGAAGACGAAGAACAGGACCTTCGCGACCTGCGCGGCTCCGCGCTCGAGCTTGGTGTAGCCGAAGGCGCCAGCAATCAGCGAGATCACCAGCGCGACGAGCGCCCATTTGAGAAGACCCATCTCGTCCTCCTATTGCGTGATTTTGATCGTCGTGTTGCCCGACCCGTACTGCTTCACCAGCGAGTAGAGCTTCGCGGCGTTCGAAGGATGCAGCCGTACGCAACCGTGAGACGCGGGGCTGCCGAGATATTTGGTCTCGTAGGAGCCGTGGATGGCGTAGCCCTTATAAAAGAAGATCGAGTAGGGCATGGGCGAGCCGTGATAGAGGGTCGAGTAGTGCTTGCGGGCAAGGACCTGCGGCTTGAAGGTGCCGGTCGGCGTGCGGTAGCCGCGCCGCGCCGTGGACACCTTCCAGGTATAGGTCGGCTGGCCGTTCACGTAGACCTGCATGCGCTGGTTGGAGAGGCTGATCTGGGCGACGACACCGGCGAAGGCCGCGCCAGGCAGAGCCAGCGCCAGGCTGAAGAGCGCGGCTAGGAACAAACAACGTCTCATGATCATCCTCCCTCAGGGTCGGCGGTGCCCATCGCCGGATGCGTGCCGACACCCGGCGGCTCCTCACTCAAGATACGGGCTCAGCCTAAGGGCTAGCGGCTGAACATCTTCTGAACGCCCGATCTGGTGCGCGCGGAAAACAATCATAAAGGGTAAGGGGCTCCAATTGGCTTTGTCATTTGTGCTAGTCTTCTCGGAAAACGGGTCGAGGGCGATGCGTAGGCTAATCCTGAGCCTTGTAGCGTTGCTGGTTTGCAGTAGCGTGGCCACCGGGCAGACGAAGCTTGCCCCAGGCGGCCGCCAAGTCTGTCGCGAGACCGCAGCCGTCGAACTACCGGAGCGGAAGCCTGCCAAGCCCCCGGAGCCGAAGTCGGACAAGTTGCCGGGCGCCCGGGAGTTGTTCGGCTCCGTCCCAGGCCCTGCCCCGCTCGCGGCAAGGTCGATCGGCTTCTACTCCAAAGGCTGCCTCGCCGGAGGCCTCCCGCTCCCGCTCAACGGGCCGGACTGGCAGGTGATGCGTACCTCGCGCAACCGCAACTGGGGCAGCCCGCAACTTGTCGACTACCTGGAACGGCTCGCGAGCGACGCCCGGGCGTTCGACGGCTGGCCGGGGCTTCTCGTCGGCGACATGTCACAGCCGCGCGGCGGACCGATGCTCACCGGCCATACCAGCCACCAGGTCGGGCTCGACGCCGACATCTGGCTCACCCCGATGCCGGACCACATTCTCACGCCGCAGGAGCGCGAGGACATGACCGCGGTGTCGATGCTGAAGGATCCGCTGCACGTCGATCCGGCGAAGTTCACGCTATGCAGATCAAGCTCATCAAGCGCGCGGCATCATACCCGCAAGTGGCGCGCATCTTCGTGCATCCGGCGATCAAGAAGGCGCTATGCCAGCGCGCAGCAGACGTGGGCAAGGACAGATCCTGGCTCGCCAAGGTCCGGCCGTGGTGGAACCACCACTATCATTTCCACGTCCGCCTCGTCTGTCCGCCCGGCATGGAGGGCTGCGAGAATCAGCAGCCGGTGACCGGCGATGACCGGCTGCGACGGCAAGGAGCTCGACAACTGGTACGCCATGATGCGGAAGTCCGCGATCTGGCAGGCGCAGCAGCACCGATCGACCCGGACGCCAAGCCGGCAGGAAAGAAGAAGCCGTTCCCTCTCAAGGATCTGCCGAGCGACTGCCGGACCGTGCTCACCGCCGGCGGGTACGAGCCGCTGAGCGTCGATGACGAAGACTACCGCCCGAGGCGGTCAGGCGGCCGCAGCAAGGAGGCGGGCCCCACTACCAGATTCTCACCGAGGCGCAGCTCCAGACCTGCTCAACGGCGGCCAGCTCAGCATGCCGCTGCCGGACCGCAACCCTCAGCGCAAAGGCCAGCTCGCAGCGGCCCCGATGTGAGTTCGCCACCGCGGCAAGTCTCCGCGACAATCGCAGCGGTCGCGCCCTCTTCACCTCCCAAGTCGCATCGGGCACAATCCGAGCATGTTGCAGCGGCGGGCAAATCCTTTCGAAGGTCAGAAGAACGTCTTCGGCGAGCCGCTCAAAGGCTGCTCCGACAGGCCGGTGACTGGCTTCTACCGCACCGGCTGCTGCCACACGGGGCCTGAGGATTTCGGCCTGCATACGGTGTGCGTCGAGGTGACGGCGGACTTCCTGGCGTTCTCCAAGGCGCGGGGGAACGACCTCTCCACGCCGCATCCGGATTTCGGCTTTCCCGGACTTCAGCCCGGCGACCGCTGGTGCCTGTGCGCGGCGCGCTGGCGCGAGGCGCTCGAAGCCGGCAGCCCGCCGCGCGTGGTCCTCGCCGCGACCCATGAGGCCACGCTCGAGGTCGTCGATCTCGAGGACCTCAAGCGCTACGCCATCGACTTGGCGTGATGCGCCCTCGCTCCAAATTGGCCTGACCTGAGGCGTCGCCCGCCTCTCTAACCCGTCTTGTTGGTGATGCCCGGAGGTGGCAGCATGGCCCGCATGGCCACAAAGAAGCAGCCGGCTGCAAAGAAGACGGCCCCGAAGAAGAGCGCCCCCGCCGCGGCACCGAAGCCGCGCAGGAAGCGGCAAATCTTTTTGGAAGGCCACAAGCGGAAATTCCTGGTGGTCGTCGACGAAACCCCGGAATGCGAAAGCGCGCTCGCCTTCGCCGCAAGCCGCGCCAAGCGCACCAAGGGCCAGCTCGCGCTGCTCTATGTCATCGAGCAGGAAGACGAGGCGCTGCATTGGCTCGGCGTCGAGGAGATCGCGCGCGAGGAGGGGCAGAACAAGGCCAAGGCCGTGTTCCGCCTGTTCGGCCGTAAACTCAAGGCCATGGGCTTCGAGAACCTGGCGCCGGAAGAGATCATCCGCGAGGGAAGCAAGGCCGAGGAGATCACCAAGCTGATCGAGGAGGACGCGGATATCGGCGTGCTGGTGCTCGGGGCCTCGAAGGACCCGTCAGGGCCCGGTCCGCTCGTCTCGAGCCTTGCCGGGGGCAAGCTCGCCGGCGTGTTCCCCATTCCGATCACGGTCGTCCCCGGCCATCTCTCCACCGAGGAAATCCTCGCGCTGGCTTGAGCAGGACTCAGAACAGCCAGGCGAAGCGGCCCTTGACGCCGTTGTCGCTGACACCGTTACCGAATTGGCCGGAATAGGACACGCCTGCCGATGTCGTCTCACTAAGTGCGAAGTCCAGCCCGGCGTCGATGAGGGCGCTGTCCTCGGCGAGCGGCACGCCGGTGATGTCGAAGCCGATCCCGACGGAAGCGAAGGTAAGCGCCGCATCCGGCATCACGTCGTCGAAGGTATGCTGCCACGCCGCCGAGATATGAGGCACAAATTGCATCGCGCCCCACTGCATTTTGGTGGCGGCGCGCAAGCCAAGCGTCGAGTAGCCCACGTTCTCATCCGTGCCCCGGCCGTTCAAGGCCGCGAGGGCACCGCCGTGCTCGTGGAAGTTTTCGGTATTCACAGAGACGTAGGCGAGACCGGCGAACGGCTCCAGCGCCATGTTCCATATTGCGGCGGGGTATGCGACCTTGCCGAAGATCTGGCCCGTGTCGGCACCGTAGGAAGCCTTCTGCCGCTCGTAGAAGCCCGGGAAGATCACGGCGCGGTTGGTGTCGATGTTGTTCCACGCCCACATGCCGCCACCACGCAGCGCAAAGGCGCCCGCCATGCCGCCGAGATAGCCGCCGAGGTGGTAGCTCTTCACGTCGGCGGAAGAGTAGCGCGCATCCACGCCCACATTGGAGAACGAGGCGCCGGTGGCGAGACCTACGCGCCAGCTTCCGCCCACTTGTGCGTCCATGCCCGAGATGAAGCCGCCGAGATTACGGTCTGCGGTCGCCGCGCTGCCGTTGCCGTCGAAGTCTGCCCAGGCGCCGAACGCGCGCGTCCAGAACGCCAGCGGCACGTGGGGCGCGCTCAAGGACTTGTCGCTAAAGCCTAGTGCCATGGCTTGGCTGTCGAGCGAGGCGACTTGCGGTCCGCCGGCCCCGAGCGAGCCAAGCGCGCCGGCGTTGTTGGTGTAGGTCGCCTGCATCAGGCGCCCTAGGATCGCGTCGCGCACATAGCGACTGTCGTCGGCGAGCACGCCTGACAGCGTCGCGTGGATCTCGCCGCTAAGTGCATCGAACGCCTGCCCGACCTCGGCTTCGCTCAGGTTGAGCACGTCGAGATATAGTGCGTCGTCTATGGGAAATTGTGCCACGGCCTTGGCGGTGGCGCACTGGTTGCTGGTTTTCGCCAGGTCGCAGAAGTCGCGGTCGTTGCGGACCAGGATCAGCACCACGTCGTTGCCGGTGCCTCCGTCATAGGCCACGGCCGGCGTGAGGAAGGCGAGACTGCTGGTCACGGTCCCGAATTCGCCTTTGACCGCGTCGGTGCCGTCATTGTCGATGATGGTGTAGCTGGTATTGATCGCGTAGTTGCCGCCAGCCGCGAGCACACGAAGAGTGGCACCCGTGAGGTTCACTGTGCCATTGACGATAACCTTGTCGCTTTTTCCCGCTGCGTTCGTCTCCACTTCGAAGGTCGCGCCCGAGGCAAGTGTGAAATTCCCCTCCACCGTCTGCGTGCCGATGGAATTGCCCGGAGCATAGATGCCGCCGCTAGCGACCGTGAGTGCGCCGAGTTGACCGGTGCCGCCAAGCATGCCGCCATTGTTCACCGTGACGTCGGAGACGATGGAGCCGTTCACCACCAACGTGCCCTGATTGACCGTCGTGGGGCCCGTGTACGTATTAACGCCAGAGAGCGTGAACGTGCCCGTGCCCGTCTTGACCAGAGAGCCGCCCGTCGCGCCGCCGTCTAGACAATTGAAGCCCGTCAGGCCGCAATCGCTAATGGAGCCGCCGACGTCGGTGGAGCGGTTGTTGCCGCCAACCGTCAACTCGTTGGCGCCGAGGAAGAAGTCCCCCCGGCCGGCCAGAGAACCCGCCGTGAGTTCCCCAGTGTTCAGCGGTCCGTCGCTTGCGGAGAAGTCGACAATGAAGTCGCTGTCAATCGCGGCGCTGCCTGCGGTGCTGTTGCCGGAGAAGTTTAGGCGGCCGAACGAATCCAGCAAGCGGTTGACGATTGTCGCGCTGCCGGCGGTGCTGCTGCCGACGAAGTCGAGTTCGCCGCCGTTTGTGATGTTGGCGCTGCCTGCGGTGCTGGTGCCGCTAAATTTTAGAATCTGGCTTACGAAGTTGGTGATGTCGGCGCTGCCTGCCGTGCTGCTGCCTTTGAAGGTTATAGTGCTCGGGCTGCTGCCTTTGGTGAGGTTGACGATGCTGGCGCTGCCGGCGGTGCTGCTGTCGCTGAAGGTTATGGTGTCCTGGTTGACGATGCTGGCGCTGCCAGCGGTGCTGGTGTTTTGGAAGATCAGGTCGAGGTTGTTGGTGATGTCGGCGCCGCCTGCCGTGCTGCTGTCGCTGAAGGTTGTGGTGTCCTGGTTGACGATGCTGGCGCTGCCAGCGGTGCTGTTGTTTTGGAAAGTTAGACGTTCGTTGTTGGTGATGTCGGCGCCGCCTGCCGTGCTGCTGTTTTGGAAAATCAGGTCGTCTTGGTTGAAGAATTTGGCGCTACCCGCCGTGCTGCTGTTTTGAAAAGTTATGTCGTTGTTGTTGTTGAAGCTGGCGCCGCCCCCGTTCACCACGATACCGGCGCCGGTGAACGCAAGAGCGAAGTTGACGGTGGTGAAGAAATACGAGTCCGCTCCCGCGTTGAAGGTCCATCCCCCAATCGAGGTGTCAGCTGAAATGATCGGATCGGTGGTGCCCGATGCATCGAAGAAGGCCGTGCCGGTCGGCACCTGGGTGTTCGGGTCCCAGTTCCCCGCGGTGTTGAAGTCGTTGGAGCCGGGGTTGGCGAGCCACGTGGCGTCCTGAGGCCAGGCAGGCTTGGCCCATAGCCCGACCCCCGCCGTAATTGCCAGGGCGCCGAAGAGAGTTGCAGTCGCTGGACGGAATCGCTGGCGCCTTGTGTGTGCGCCCATACCTCCCCCCGAATGTCTCGGGCGCCTGGACTGCACGCGCGGCGCTCATATCTCCCTCGAAATCAACCGTGTGCCTCTATGGTTAACAAACGGTTACGCGCCTCTCGCGGTGGTCTGGCGAGACTTACCCCGGCCCTCGTGGCGGGGTTACAGTGCCCCGCATCCCTCGTCCATGAGGGCGCGAGCTGCAGACCGTCTGCTTCCTGGGATGGTGGTATAATGGCGCCCGCCGCCTTGACTTTGGGCCCTTGCGGGCTCAATTAAGGAATAGAACGGTTCTAAGCTATTCCGGCCTTTGTCAGGGCCGTGAGCGAGGGCCAAAGAGGCATCCACGATGTTCATTCAGACCGAAGCCACGCCAAATCCCGCCACCCTGAAGTTCCTTCCGGGCCGGCCCGTGCTCGGCGAAGAGGGTGCGATCGAGTTCCGCGACCGCGCCGAAAGCGAGGGCTCGCCGCTCGCCCAGCGCCTGTTCGACATCGAAGGCGTGAAGGGCGTGTTTCTCGGCTCCGACTTCATCAGCGTCACCAAGGGCGACGGCGAGTGGCAGCATCTGAAGCCCGCCATCCTCGGCGCCATCATGGAACATTACCTGTCCGGCGAGGCGATGACGGACGGCGCGCCAGATCAGTATGACGGCGTCAACGAGTTCGTTCGCGCCCGAGGACGAGGAGACGGTCAAGACCATCAAGGAGCTGCTCGACACGCGCGTGCGCCCGGCCGTGGCGCAGGACGGCGGCGACATCACCTTCCAGGGCTATCGCGACGGCGTCGTGTTCCTGCATATGCGCGGCGCCTGCTCGGGGTGTCCCTCCTCGACGGCGACGCTCCGCCACGGCATCGAGAACCTGCTCCGGCACTTCATCCCCGAGGTGCAAGAGGTCCGTCCGATTTGACGGACAAGCTGCCAGACGCCTCCCTCGATTCAACTATTCCGCGACGCGCGCACGCATAATGCGTGGCGTGATGAGGACGTCCCAGACTCCTTGCTGCACGAGCTCGTCGATCTTGTGAAGCTCGGGCCGACCTCGGCGAATTGCGAGCCCGGCTCGGTTTCTCTTCCTCAAGTCGCGCGAAGCGAAGGAGCGGCTGAAGCCGCACCTGTCGGAAGGCAATCGCGACAAGACCATGAAGGCGCCGGTCTGCGCCATCATCGGCTACGACCTCGACTTCTACGAGCACCTGCCCAAGCTGTTTCCGCACACCGACGCGCGGAGCTGGTTTGCCGGCAAGCCCAAGAAGATCGAGGAGACGGCGTTTCGCAACGGCTCGCTGCAAGGCGCCTATCTGATCATGGCGGCGCGGGCGCTCGGGCTCGATTGCGGGCCCATGTCGGGTTTCGACAATGACGGCGTCGACCAGCGAATTCTTCGCCGACACCAACACAAGATCGAACTTCCTGTGCAATCTCGGCTATGGCGACGGCTCGAAGTCTGAGGCCGCGCTCGCCGCGCTTCGCCTTCGACGAGATGGCCCGCATCCTTTAAGAGGCGCCTGTGAACATCCTCGCGCTCGACACGAGCATGGGCGCCTGCTCCGCCGCCGTGCTTTGCGTCTCCGACGGAACGCGGCGGCTCAATGCGCTCCAAGTCGAGATGCAGCGCGGCCATGCCGAGGCGCTGATGCCCATGGTGGACGAAGTCATGCGCGAGGCGGCCATCGGCGGCGCGCGATCTCGATCTCATCGCGGCCACAGTCGGACCCGGCAGCTTCACCGGCGTGCGCATCGCCATTGCCGCGGCGCGTGGGCTCGCGCTGGTGACGCAGGCCACGTTGTTCGGGACGGACAGCCTCACGGTGATGGCGCGCGCCGCGCTGATGGAAGGTCATGGCGCCGGGCGGGCCCTTCGCCGTCGCCGTCGATGCACGGCGCGGCATGCTCTATTTCGGGTTCTACGACGAGGACGCGCGCACGCTCGATGGTCCTCTGCTCATCGCGCCGGACGACGCCGTGAGGCTTCTGCCGCCGGAGCTTCGCGTCGTGGTCGGAAACGGCGGGCCATTCTCGCCGACGCTGCGGCGGCTCAGGGCAGACAGCTCGAGCCTCTCCTTACCGCGCTTCAGCCGGGCGCCGCGGCGCTGGCCGAGATCGCGCTTCAAGGCGGCGAGACGACCGCGATTTTGCGTCCGCTCTACTTGCGGCCGCCCGACGCCAAGCCGCAGGCGCAAGCGGTGGAGCGGCGCTGATGGCGCCCCGCGCCGACCGCCGCTGCCGCGCTCGCCGTGCATCGTGCCACGCCGGCTGATGCGGCGCTCATGGCGGCGATCCATGCCACCTGCTTCAGCCCGCCCTGGGACGAGGCCGCCATGATGCAGTTCCTCGCAAGCCCTGGCGTGCTTTGCCTGCTCGGAGCCGCGGCAGAGATCGTGGCGGCGCCCGCAGGGCTCCTGATCGCGCGCCTGGCCGCCGACGAGGCCGAGCTCTTGACGCTCGCGGTGGCCCCGCCTTGCCGCCGCGCAGGCCTTGGCCGCGCTCTCCTGGCGCAGGCGATCGGCGATTTGCGCACAAGCGGCGCGCGGCAGCTCTTCTTGGAGGTGGATGAAGGCAACGCGGCCGCGCTAGCGCTTTACCGCGCTTTCGGAGCGCGTCCGGTGGGGCGCCGCCCCGGGTACTACAAAAGCGGTGCCAATGCCGTGATCTTCAGCCTTGCCCTTTCAGAGTCAGCCTCCGATGATGGGCAAATCGCCGAGGAACCACATGAAGACCAGCGATAGCGAGAGGTCTATGTCCGGGCCAGCGATACGGGAAAGCAGGCTGGAGCGTCTTTGTGCCGATCAGGGCATGCGCATGACCGGCCAGCGGCGAATCATCGCCCGCGTGCTGTCTGAAGCCCACGATCATCCCGACGTTGAGGAGGTCTACCGGCGGGCGAGCGCCCGCGACCCGCGCATCTCGCTTTCGACGGTCTACCGGACCGTGCGTCTCCTGGAGAACGCCGGCATCGTCGAGCGTCACGACTTCGGCGACGGCCGCGCGCGCTACGAGCCGGCAGGCCACGGCCACCACGACCACCTGATCAATGAGAGGACCGGCGAGGTCATCGAGTTCAAGAACGAAGAGATCGAGCGCTTGCAGGAGCGCGTCGCCAAGGAGCTCGGCTTTCGTCTCACCGGGCACCGGCTCGAGCTGTTCGGCATCCCCCTCAAGAACGGCAAATAGGCCCGCGTCCTGAGCCCGTTTGACTTCACGCCCGCACGGGGACAACGTGGGGGCACGTCTGCGCTAAAAACATAAGGGGGTGGCGTGATGGGAAAGCGGGTTCTTCTCGCGGTAATAGTGGCGTTGCTGAGCAGCACGGCCTTTGCGGAACATGCCTTCACATTAGAGCCCAGCACGGCAGAGCCCGGCACGGCGCCTGCGGCCGCACAAGCGCCGGCGACACCGCCAGCGGTTGCGCCAGTGCCGCAACCGGCACCGCAAGCCCAAGTCGCCTTACCGTCAGAACTCGATGTCTACCTCGTTCCGGCGGCCACCCGCGAGGTCTGCACGGTCAGCGAGTGGGGATTCGGTGAGATCCGCAGAGATTGCCGCACGGAGCCAGTCCCGGTGCGGCGCAGCGATCCGGCGCTACGCGGACTGTGCATTACGCGTTACGGCCACCGCGCCTGCTATTGATCTTCGGCCCGCGATCCCATTGACGGCAGGCTCATGAGAAGCGTGCGTGCGTTCCTGGTGCTGGCAGCGTTCTTCGCCTTCACCCTTCCGCTGATGCCGCTTCAGCTCCTGTTCGTGTGGACGGGTTCGCGCTACGCCCGCACCTTCCCCCATTGGTATCACCGCCAGGTGTGCAAGATCATCGGCGTTCGCCTGAACATCGAGGGCGAGGTCGCCGAGGAGCAAGGCGTTCTTCTCATCTCCAATCATGTCTCGTGGATCGACATCACCGTCTTATCGGCGGTGGCGCCAGTCTCGTTCGTGGCCAAGCAGGAGGTCTCGACCTGGCCGTTCGTCTCCTGGCTCGCCAAGCTGCAGCGCTCCGTGTTCGTCGACCGTGAGCGGCGCAACGAGGTGGGCGCCAAGGCCAACGAGATCCTGACCCGGCTCGAAGACGGCGACCACATCGTGCTGTTCGCCGAAGGCACGTCGAGCGACGGCAACGGCGTGCTGCCGTTCCGGACCGCGTTGTTCGCCGCGGCGAAGCCGTCCGGCGGTCGGAAGATGGGAGCGAAGGTCTCGGCGCAGACGCTCGCGCTCACCTACACCAAGGTCTATGGGCTGCCGCTCGGACGACGTGGGCGCTACCGGGTCGCTTGGTACGGCGACATGGACATGGCGAGCCACGCCTGGCAGCTGCTGGGCCTGGGTCCGCTCGATGCGAACATCCGCATCGGGCCGCCTGTGCCGCTCGACGACTTCCCCGACCGCAAAGCGCTTGCGCGCTATGCGGAGGAGAAGGTCCGGAAAGACGTCGTCGAACTCTTGCGCGGACGGCCCGTAAACGGCCAACCCCCGCCCAGAGCAGAAGCGCGCGAGGCTTAAATCGCGCGCCTTAGGCGGATGGTGTCCATGACCGTCGCCGGGGCGAAGGTCCCATTCGGCAGTTGCCGGATGAAGCCCGCCTTCACGACGTTCGTGAGGGTGACGTGGACCCCGCGGTCGGCGATCTCGCCGTCGGCGAAATATCCCTCTTGCACCGCGAGCTGGCAGAGCTCGTCGAGGGTCATGACCCCGATCTCGCCCAGCTTGCGGATGAGGAAGTCAGCCAACGGCGGCTGCTGCGGCTGTTGGGGCGCCCTGGCCGCAGGCCGGCGCGGCTCGGTCTCAGGTGCCGCAGCAATTGGCGCGCGGCGGTAGACCTGAGGCGCAGTGGGCCGACGCTCGTGCTCGGCCTCAGGGGCCGGCGCAGGCTCGGTGCGGCGCTGGTACTCGGCCTCGGCCTGCATGGCCTGGCGGTACGGCTCGGCCTCCGGCGCCGGATGGCGCTGATGCTCTGCCTGAGCCGGCATCGGCCGACGATATTGCTCCGGCTCGGGAGCCGGACGGTGCTGATGCTCTGCTTCGGCTGGTATCGGCCGGCGATATTGCTCCGGCTCAGGCGCCGGACGGCGCTGGTACTCGGCCTCGGCCTGAACTGGCCTGCGGTATTGCTCGTCCTCGGGCGCCTGACGGCGCTGCGGCGCCGGCTCGGCCTGGACAGGCCGGCGATAGGGCTCGGCCTCTTGCGCCTGACGGCGCGGCTCGGCTTCGGCCATTCTCGGACGGTGATGCTGCTCCGCCTCCTGAGCCGGCGGCATGCTCGCCTGACGGCGCGGCGGCGCGGCCTCGGCCGGTGGCGCCGCGCGGCGCTGATCGTCTTGCACCGGCGCGCTGGTCAGCCGCCGGTACTCGCCTTCTATGAGCGTCGTCACGGCCTCAAGCTCAGACTGAAGATCCTCGATCTTCGCCTGATGGTCGCGCTTCAACTGCTCCATCCGTTTTTCGAATTGCACCTCGGCCGCGTTTATTTGCTCCTCGAGGAAGCTGGCACGGTCTTGTAGGTCCCCGCGAATATCACGCATCGAATGCCCCCTGGATCACTGACCTCAACAGAACGACAGGCCGGACAGAAGGTTCTCGCAAGCACAAAAAAGGCCCGCCGACCGCCGCCCGGCAAGTACGCGAAACTGTACGGAAAAGCGCCGAACACAGCCTCAGCATCGGCGCTACTGGCCGTCATACTACCCCTAACCCATCTGCCGAGTTCTCGCATTTGCCGATTCACGAATTTTCGCCGAGCATTGCGGCGACCCCTCCTGCCGCTGCGGCCATCTCGGGAGCAAACTCCTAAGTCAAAACCAAGACGCTTTTTGAACAGAAGCGACGAGGCCGGCAGATGTGGCGTCATCAACTTGTCAACTCGTAGGGCTGCTAAGCGGGGGTCGTGGCGCTTTTCTGGCGCCGGCGCGGCTTTGGCTTTGCCGTCTCTGGCAGGAAGGCCGCGAGCAGGCCGATCGCCGGCAAGAAGGCGCAGACGTGATAGACGAAGGTGATGCTGGTGGCGTCGGCGAGGCGGCCGAGCAGGGCGGCGCCAATGCCGGCAATACCGAACGCGAGCCCGAAAAACAGGCCTGCCACCATGCCGACCCGGCCCGGCAGAAGGGTTTGCGCGTAAACGATGATGGCCGGGTGGGCCGAGGCCAGAATGAGACCAATGATCACACTCAGCACCGCCGTTCCGACCAGCCCCGCGTAAGGCAGCGCCAGCGTGAACGGCAGCACGCCGAAAATCGACCACCAAATGACGCGGCGCGTGCCGATGCGGTCGCCGATGGGGCCGCCGATCACGGTGCCGGCGGCGACCGAGCCCAAGAATAAGAACAGATAGAGCTGCGCCGTCTGCACCGGCAGGTCGAAGGTGTGGATCAAATAGAAAATGTAGAAGCTCGTGATCGAGACCAAGTAGAAGTGCTTGGAGAAGCTGAGTGTGATCAGGATCGCAACCGACTTCGCCACCTTGCGGCGGCCGAGCTCGGCAATCGCCTTCCGTTCCTCCGCGTGCGACACGGGTTTCAGCTTCAGGTTCTTGCCGTACCAGGTGCCGACGCCGGCAAGCAGCACCATGCCGAGCAGCGCCACCACCGAGAACCAAGCGATGGTGTGCTGGCCGTAAGGGAGCACGATGAAGGCCGCAAGCAGCGGCCCGAGCGCCGTGCCGAAATTGCCGCCCACTTGGAACACGGCCTGGGCCGTGCTGTGACGCCCGCCTGAGGCCAAGCGCGCCACGCGCGAGGACTCCGGATGGAACACCGACGAGCCCATGCCGATCAGCGCCGCCGCGGCAAGCACCGCCATATAGGTCGAGGCGAACGCGATCAGGACCAGGCCGAGAAGCGACGAGCCCATGCCGATCACCAGCGAGTAGGGCGTCGGGTAGCGGTCGGTGAGGTAGCCGACCAGCGGCTGGAGCACGGATGCCGTGGCTTGAAAGGTGAAGGTGATGAGGCCGATCTGGGCGAAGTCGAGCGCGAGGCTCGTCTTGAGCATGGGGTAGATCGCCATGATCAGCGACTGGATCACGTCGTTCAGCATGTGACAGACGCTGATGGCGACGAGCACGGCCACCGCGGTCCGTTGGACCGCGCTCTGCTGTGTGCCGCTCTCGACTTCGATCGCCATGTCTCAAGATCCGCTCAAGGATGAGGCGGAGAATTGGCCCAAACCCCAGATCGAGGGCAAGAGGTCATTTCCTCGCGGGACGCTGAGTAGCCCTCGGGAGGCCAGGGCCTATAGATTGCATGGTCCGGTAATTGCCTCCGGGTGAGCAGGGAATCCTTCATGCATCCGACCCTGGTCGTTCAACTCCTCATCTTGGTGGCCGTGGCGAACGCGACGCCCATCGTTGCCAAGAAAGTCCTGGGCGAGACCTTCGCCTGGCCGCTCGACGGCGACGCCAGGCTCGCCGATAGCCGACCGCTGTTTGGTCCATCGAAGACCGTCCGCGGGATCGTGCTCACCTTGCTAATGACGCCGCTCGTTGCGGTCTTGATGGGACTGGGATGGCAGGTTGGTCTCCTGGTCGCTATTGCGGCCATGACCGGAGACCTGTTTTCGAGCTTCGTGAAACGGCGGCTCGGACTCCCGCCAAGCAGCATGGCCGTCGGTCTCGATCAGATTCCGGAATCGCTCTTCCCGCTTATTGCCGCCCGATGGTTACTCCCCGTCACCCTTCTCGACATGGCGGCGGGAACGGCGATTTTCTTTGTGTGCGGAATCGCGCTGTCCCGCCTTCTGTTCAAGCTCCGCATGCGCGACGAGCCCTATTGATCAGAGCGCGAAGGCGACCGGCGGAGCTCATGGAGCGTGATCTCGGGCGGGCAATTAAAGCGCACCGGCACGATCGACGAGCCCGTGCCGGTCGAGGTGTAGCCGATCATGCCGTGATGGCGCCAAGCACCCCGGCCCAAGCCTCTCGGCAAGACCGCGCTCAGCGTGATGGGCCTGCCGCCGGGGAGGCAGATCTGGCCGCCGTGAGTATGGCCGCTCAGCAGCACGTCGAAATCCGCGTGCGCCGCCTGCCGATAGATTTCCGGCGTGTGCGTGACGAGGATCGAGAACTCCTCGTTGGGGATCTGGTCGGCGACCTTCTCGATATTGTCCATGCGATAGAAATGGGCGTCGTCGACGCCGGCAAGATGGATGCGCGCACCGCCCCGCTCGACGGTCGCGGCTTCGTTGATCAGCATTGTCACACCCATCGCCTCCAACCCCGGCACCATGCAAATCGTGTCGTGATTGCCGAGCACGCCGTAGACCGGACCCTTCAACGCGGCGCAGACCGCAGCCATGGCGGCGAGCGACGGCTCGTAGGGTCCCCAGGTCTTGCCCCGGTAGTCGCCGGTCAGGAGGCAGATGTCGTAGCGCAGCTCCTGGACGAGCTCAGCCGTGCGGGCCATGGCCGGCTCGCTCATGTCGGCATGGAGATCGCTGAGTTGGAGGATGGTGAAGCCGTCGAAGGCCTCGGGCAGGTGCGGGACGTGAATGGGATTGTGCCGGAGCTCGACCTTGGCGGCGTTACGCAAGCCGCGCCAATAGAGGCCACTCGCCATGAGGCTCGCGCGGATCACGGCATGGCTGACTTGCAGATTCTCGATGTGGAAGAAGGTGATGCCTTGGCCGAAAATCTGCGCCTCGTGGTCCTTCTCGATGCCGAGACGCTGGCGGGCATGGCGCCGGCCGAGGCGTTTTTCCAGGATCGCCAGAACATCTTTCTCGGACATCGGACCTCAAGGACGCTGCCTAGGGGCAGAATTGGGCCAAACGGCGCTTCAAGAGCAAGGCTTCATTTCTCCGATGGTTTCGCGGCGGCAACGTCGCGCAATCTCTCCGCAACCATTTGCGGGCGCTTTGGTTGAACAACAAAGCACGCGAAGTGCAAAAGCAGATTCCCGGGAATCTCCCATTTCGGGCCCAGATTTGGCCATGCGTGCCACAGGCTCTAAGGTGGACGCGGGATCGAGGACTGATCCAAGGGGGGAATCTCCAGACTGCGTCGGCTGTCCGGCGCCGAGCGAAAGGAGTTCCGATGAAACTGTCCTCTGAAGCGGTCGAGCAGACGCTGACCCAGTTCGAGGCCGAGCCTCTTCCCGACAATCATCCGGCGGTGGCCCAGCTCAATCAAATCTTCGGCGACCACACTTATTTTCTGGACGGCACCGGCTTGCACATCGTGGAGCTGACCGAGGCGACCGACTCCGGCTCACAGCACGGCGTGGTGGTGAAGCTCGCGAGCTGGAGCGACGAGAGCCGCACCAGTCTGGCGCCGCATCCGCCGGAGCCGACCGACATGGTGATCGAGCTCAAGGCGGCCTGATCCGGAGCGCTCCCGACTATTTCGGCACGAGAAGCACGTAGGCGACGTGGCGTTGCATCGCCCGCCAGCGCTCGCGCGAGACGAACACGCTGACGAGCTTGAGCCAGCCCTTCATCAGAGGTGGCAAGGGCATCGGCCGATGAAGCTGCTCGGCCTCGTCGCCGAGAAAGCGAGTCTCTTCCGCATGCCAGCCATGCTCTTCGAAGAAGCCGAACCAGTCTTTCGGCTGGAACAGGAAGGGAGCGGCCCGCATGAAGCGGGCGCGGAGCTTCCGGCCATAGTTGAGCGCCTTGGGCGAAAAATAGTCGATGATCCAACCGCGCACCTTGTCCAAGCCTCTTAGATCGTCGGCAAGGACGGCCACATCGTCCTCGGTCAAATAAGGGGTCACGCCTTCGGTGAGGACGAGGAGGCCGCCGGCGCGGGCGTTCACCTCGGCGAAGAATTTCTGCCGCGCGGCGCGGTCGGTGAGATCGAGCTTGACGCGCTCGAGCGTGCAACTTGCCTGCTCGCCGGCGAGGCGCTCGTCCTTCAGATCGATGACGTGCGGATAGTCCACCTCGATCCAGCGCAAATCTTTTGGCAGGTCCATGCGGTAGGGGCGGGTGTCCAGGCCGGCGCCGAGATTGAGAACAGTGTCGACGCCGCCTGCGATGGCGTCCTGGATGAAGGAATTGATGATGACGGTGCGGATCACCACCGACCAGGCGCCGAGAAAACGTCGCGGCACGGTGGCGACGATCTTGCGGCCATGCTCGCCGGCGAGCTTCCAAGCCAAAGGATCGCGGAACAGTGGATCGGGGCGATCCGTCTCCATGCCCCGGAATCCGGCCACCAAGAAGGCCGTGTCGGATACGTTTTCGATGACTTGGTTCATTTTCGGAGACCGCCGCAGATTTCAGCCGGCGCGGTTCTAGCCGCTTCCCGCCGCTTTTGGAACGCGACGCGTTGGCATTGCGGGGTTGGGCCGCCACCCGAAGCCCGAAGGGCTTGAGGCGTGGCGGAGAGAGAGGGATTCGAACCCTCGAGACGGTTACCCGCCTACACGCGTTCCAGGCGTGCGCCTTCAACCACTCGGCCACCTCTCCTAAAGGCTCACGAAAGCGCCGCACTATAGCGAAGCGCCCTCCCCGTTCAAGCAAGCCTTCCGCTCGCTGGAACGTGACTAAAGGACCGTTTGAACGTGATCGAGCGATGGCTTATGTAAGCGGGGAACCGCGGTTTGCCACTCTCGCTCATGCGTTTTTTCCTTCGAATTCTCGGCGTCTGGCTGCTCTTGCTCGCCATGGTCGCCGCCGTTGTCGACGCCACCAAGAGTTTGGCGGGGGGCGGCGCGTGGGTGGTGACGCCTATGGGCGACCAATGGCGCCAGATCGCGCCCGATACGATCGAAGTCGCGAAAAAGTGGATCGAGACCAATGCCGGCAATTGGCTGTGGGACCCGGTGATCCTATCGATCATCGCCGCGCCCACCTGGGTCGTGTTCGGCATTCTCGGCGTGTTCCTCTACTGGCTCGGCCAAAAGCGTAAACCCGTCGAGGTGTTCATTAATTAGCGGATGCGCGGGGGCGCTTTTTCGGGGGAGTAACCTACGGAGACCTCCATGTTTTCATTCAAGCGTAAGCCCCTCACTGTTCCCTCGCCGGACCAGGCCCTGGCCGGCCGCCAAGAGCCCATCCCCACGGCGCCCACCCACTACGTGAACGGCGCGGCCCTCAAGGGCCCCTACCCGCAAGGCGCGGAGAAGGCGCTGTTCGGACTCGGCTGCTTCTGGGGCGCGGAGCGGAAGTTCTGGGAGATGCCCGGCGTCATCGTGACGGCGGTGGGCTATGCCGGCGGCTCGACGCCGAACCCGACCTATGAGGAGGTGTGCTCGGGGCTTACCGGGCACACCGAGGCGGTGCTCGTGGTGTTCGACCCGAAGCAGGTCAGTTACGAGCAACTCCTCAAGACCTTCTGGGAGAGCCACGACCCGACCCAAGGCATGCGCCAGGGGAACGACGTCGGCACGCAGTACCGCTCGGGCATCTACACTTACTCGGACGCGCAACGCCAGGCGGCGGAAGACTCAAGGGCCGCTTACGAGACGGCACTGAAGGCGAAAGGTCTGCCGCCCATCACCACCGAGATCGCGCCGGCGCCAGAGTTCTACTTCGCCGAAGGCTATCACCAGCAGTATCTCGCCAAGAATCCGGCGGGCTATTGCGGGCTCGGCGGCACCGGCGTCTCCTGCCCCATCGGGACGGGCGTCACGGCGTAGTTCCTCAGCTT
>CAVQXI010000014.1:0-227950 GCA_963717875.1 uncultured Alphaproteobacteria bacterium | reverse complement strand
ACGTTGTCGATCAGCCGCGTCTTGCCGAGATGGACGGCCGCCAGCACGCGCGCCGTCTTCACCGGCCCGTGCAAGGGCTTCAGCGTGTCAGGATCGCGCACGGCCACGTAGTCGACGCGAAAGCCCGCCGCTTCGAGCTTGAAGCGTCCGGCCTCCGAGGCATCGTCGGCGCCGCGGCCTTGCGCCAGCTCGCCGCGACCTGCTGGATGGTCTGATAGAGCACCGGCGCGATGTTGCGTTCCGCCGGCGAGAGATAGGCGTTGCGGGAGGAGAGCGCGAGCCCGTCCGCCTCGCGCACGATCGGCCCGCCCAGGATCTCGACCGGAATGTTCAGATCGCGGACGAAGCGCTTGATGACGAGGAGCTGCTGATAGTCCTTCTCGCCGAAGATCGCGATGTCCGGCGCGCATTGCAGCAGAAGCTTGGTGACCACGGTGGCGACGCCGTCGAAATGGTTGGGCCGGCCGGCGCCGCACAGATCCTCGGTGAGGTCGCCGACGCTGACCTTGGTGGAGAAATTCGGCGGATACATCTCGCTCGCCTCAGGCGCGTAGAGGAGATCGCTGCCGGCGGCAGCGAGGACTGTGGCGTCGCGGGATTCGTCGCGGGGATAGGCGTGGAAATCCTCCCGCGGGCCGAACTGCAGCGGATTGACGAAGAGCGAGGTGACGACGCGGTCGGCATGGCCCTTGGCGAGCTTGACCAAGGACAGATGGCCGGCATGGATGGCGCCCATGGTCGGCACCAGCGCGACCGTCTCGCCCGCCTTGCGCCATGCGGCGACACGGGCCCGCAAGTCGCGGACGGTCCTCACGATGTCGATGGCGCGTGTCATACCGGTCTCCAGCGGGCCGCGACCATAGCGTCTCGAAGGATGCGGCCGGAAGGACTAAATTGACGCCATGGGCGCGCCTCGAGCAGACATCGCCGCCACTGCCCAATTGCCAAGCCGCGAGGCGATCGGCGAAGCCTTGCTCGCCGACGAGGACGCGCTGGTCGCGGCGCTCATCGACAAGGCGCGTTTCGGCGAGGCCGAGCGGGCAGCGCATCGAGACGGTCGCCATGCGCCTGGTCGAGGCGGCGCGGGCCGGGCGGCGCGAGTCCGGCGGGGTCGATTCCTTCCTCGCCGAATATGGGCTGTCCAGCGAGGAGGGCGTGCTTCTGCTCTGCCTCGCCGAAGCCCTGCTGCGCATCCCCGATGCCGCCACGGCGGACCGACTGATCGCCGGCACGATCGGCTCTGGCGATTGGGCGCGCCATCTCGGCCATTCGGACTCCGTGCTGGTCAATGCCTCCACCTGGGGGCTGATGCTGACGGGCCATATCGTCGACTGGGGCGAGGACAAGGTCAGGGACCTCGGCAGCCGGGTCCAGCGCCTGATCGCGCGGAGCGGCGAGCCGGTGATCCGCCAGGCGCTGCGCCAGGCCATGCGCATTCTCGGCGACCAGTTCGTGCTGGGCGAGACCATCGAGGCGGCGCTTTCGAACGCCGCGTACGAGGCGCGGGAGGGCTACCGCTTCTCCTTCGACATGCTGGGCGAGGCGGCCCGCACCGGCGAGGACGCGGCGCGCTACGCGGCCCGCTATGAGGAGGCGGTGGCGGCGATCGCCGCCTGGGCCGGGGACCCTGAGGCGCGGACCGATGAGGCGCTGCACGCCCGGCCCGGGTTGTCGGTGAAGCTCTCGGCGCTGCATCCCCGCTATGACCCGTCGCAAGAGGCGCGGCTGCTTGAGGAGCTCGTGCCGCGGCTACCGCGCTCGCGCGCGCCATGCGGGACGCGTGGTTGCCGCTCACCATCGATGCGGAGGAGGCGGAGCGGCTCGATCTTTCGCTCGCGATGCTGGAGCCGCTGTTCACCGATCCAGCACTCGCCGGCTGGAACGGGCTCGGGCTCGCGGTGCAGGCCTACTCCAAGCGCGCGCTGCCGCTGATCGACTGGCTGGCGGGGGTGGCGGGAGCCACGGGGCGCCGCATCCCGGTGCGCCTGGTGAAGGGCGCCTATTGGGACAGCGAGATCAAATGGGCGCAAGAGGCGGGGCTTGCCGGCTATCCCGTGTTCACGCGCAAGGTGAATACCGACGTCGCCTATCTCGCCGCGGCGCGGGCGCTGCTGGCGCGGCCCGATTGCTTCTATCCGCAATTCGCCACCCACAACGCCCAGACCATCGCGGCCATCGCCGAGCTTGCCGGCAACCGGGCTTACGAGTTCCAGCGGCTCTACGGCATGGGCCAGGCGCTCCACCGCGAGGTCGTGCACCCCGAGGCGCTGGGCAGACCGTGCCGCATCTATGCGCCGGTCGGCGGCCATCGGGATCTGCTCGCTTATCTGGTGCGCCGGCTGCTGGAGAACGGCGCCAATACCTCCTTCGTCAATCGCCTGGCGGACGACGCGGCGCCGATCGAAAGCATCGTTGCCGACCCCGTGGAGAAGGCGGCGGCGCTGCCGGAGAAAGCGAACCCGCTGATCCCGCGGCCGCCCAAGCTGTTCGCGCCGGCGCGAAAGAACAGCCTCGGTCTGCCGCTGTGGGAGACGTCGGTCCGCGCGCCGCTTGACCGGCGCGATTACGGATGCGCTCAAAGCGCCGGCGACCGCAAGCCCCATCGTCTCGGGCAGGGCGGTCGAGACCGGCGGCGAGGTGATCGAGATCACCTCGCCCCATGACCGGCGCGTCGTCGTCGGCACCTGCCGTACCGCCGACCAGGCCGCCATCGATGCGGCGCTCGACGCGGCGAAGGCGGCGAGCGAGGCCTGGGACCGCCGCGGCGGCGTGGCCCGGGCCGAACTGCTGGAACGCGCCGCCGATCTGTTCGAGGCGGACCGCGCCGCAGCTCATGGCGCTCATGGTGCGCGAGGCCGGCAAGACGCTCGCCAACGCGCAAGCCGACTTGCGCGAGGCGGTCGACTTCTTGCGCTACTACGCGGCGGAAGCCCGCGCCAAGTTCGAGATGCCGCGCAAGTCATGGTGGGGCCGACGGGCGAGCGGAACGCGATGAGCTTGCACGGGCGCGGCGTGTTCGCGGCCATCTCGCCGTGGAACTTCCCGCTCGCCATCTTCACCGGCCAGGTCGCGGGCGCGCTTGCCGCCGGCAACGCCGTGGTGGCCAAGCCCGCCGAGCAGACGCCGCTGGTCGCGGCGCGCGCCGTACGGCTCCTGCACGAGGCCGGCGTTCCGGGGGACGTGCTGCATCTCTTGCCGGGCCGTGGCGAGGTGGTGGGCGCGGCGCTTGTTGCCGACCCCCGTGTCGACGGCGTGGTGTTCACCGGCGGCACCGACACCGGCCGGGCCATCAACCAGGCACTCGCCGCGCGCGACGGACCCATCCCGAAGCTCATCGCCGAGACCGGCGGGCTCAACGCCATGATCGTGGATTCCTCGGCGCTGCCCGAGCAGGTCGTGGACGATGCGCTTCGCTCGGCTTTCGACAGCGCCGGCCAGCGCTGCTCGGCCCTCCGCGTGCTCTTTCTGCAAGAGGACATCGCCGATGCGACCATCGAGATGCTGGTCGGCGCGGCGCGGGAGCTCACCGTCGGCGATCCGCTCGATTACGCCACCGATATCGGCCCGGTGATCGACGCAGACGCCAAGGCGGCGCTCGAGGCCCACAAGGCGAAGATGCGAACCGAGGCCCGCGAGCTGCTCGACCTGCCGCTTGGGCCCGGCCACGCGCACGGCACCTATGTGGCGCCCGCTATCTACGAGATCCCGGAGATCGGCATGCTGAACGCGAAGTGTTCGGGCCCATCCTGCATGTGGTCCGCTTCGATGGGGAGCGCCTCGCCGCGGTGTGCGAGGCCATCAACGCGACAGGCTATGGGCTGACGCTCGGCCTGCACAGCCGCATCAAGGCGACGGCCGACTTCGTGGCGGCGCGGGTCAAGGTCGGCAACATGTATGTGAACCGGAACCAGATCGGCGCCGTGGTCGGCGTCCAGCCCTTCGGCGGCGAGGGCCTGTCCGGCACCGGACCGAAGGCGGGGGGACCGCATTACCTGGAAGCCTTCGCCGTGGAGCGGGTGCGGACCACCGACCTCACCGCCTCGGGCGGCAATGCCAGCCTGCTCGCGGCCGGCGGCGACGAGGCGTGAACGGCGGCATTGTCGCGGGCGGATTAAGGGTCCATCTATAGCGAGAGACTAGTTTTGCCGTGGAGTTTGAGCCGCATGGCAGACCCGAAAGCCCCAGCGAAGACCGAGACCGGCGAGGTGGCGCGAAAAGCCTCCTCCCGCGCCGAGGTCGATGCGTTCCTGGAGCAGGTGCGGGGGCTTCAGCCCGCTGCGTCGGGCCGGGGCCGTCTGATCTTCGCCATGGACGCGACCATGAGCCGGCAGCCCACTTGGGATCTCGCGCTCTAGCTTCAGGGCGACATGTTCCGGGCGGTGAAGGCGGTCGGCGGCCTCGACGTCCAGCTCGTCTATTTCCGTGGGTTCAACGAGTGCCAGGCAAGCAGCTGGGTGGGTGATCCGGACGCGCTGGCGCGCCTGATGCGCCAGGTCCATTGCGAGGGCGGCCACACGCAGATCCGCAAAGTGCTGTCCCATGCCCGTCAAGAGAAAGGGAAGCAGAAGGTCAACGCGCTCGTCTATGTGGGCGACTGCATGGAGGAGGACATCGACCAGCTGAGCCAGCTTGCCGGCGAGCTCGGGATGATCGGCGTGCCCGTGTTCCTGTTCCAGGAAGGGCACGATCCGCGGGCCGAGCGGGCCTTCAAGGAGATCGCCCGGCTCTCGCGTGGCGCCTATTGCCGCTTCGACGCAGGCTCGGCACGGCAGCTTCGCGAGCTGCTCACGGCCGTGGCGGTCTATGCCACGGGCGGCCGCAAGGCGCTCGAGACGTCGAAGAGCGACGCGGCGGTGCGTCTGCTTCAGCAGCTCGGCTGACGGGTGCCATGGTCTATTTCCTGGCCGGGTGCGCGGTTCTCGTGCTTCTCATTCTCGGCGCGCGGTTTCTTGGGACCATCGATCCGCGCAAGCTCGCTGTCATTTTGCGAAAAGGCGGCGGTGGCGGCTCCTCGCCGTGGCGGGGTTCCTGGCCATCCGCGGCGCGATTGCCATCGCCATCCCCCTTGCCGCATTCGGTCTGGCGCTGGTCAGCGGCGGGAGCGCAAGCCGTCTCGGCGGCATGTTCGGCGGCGGCGCCTCGCACAAGTCGCCGGGGCAGACCTCCCATGTCGGGACCGAGCGCCTGGAAATGGAGCTCGATCACGACAGCGGCCACATGGACGGCAAGTGCCTCACCGGCCGATTTGCCGGCCGCACCCTGTCCTCTTTGAGCGACCGGGAGGCGATCGAGCTCTATCTGGAGTTCGAAGCTGACGGCCTCAAAGAGGCCGCGCTGATGGAGGCCTATCTCGACTGGCGCGTCTCCGGCTGGCGCGACCGGCAAGACGAGTTCGGTGCCCGGGCCGACCGGGACCGGGCGCGGTCCAAAGGGAGCCGCATGAGCCGCGAGGAGGCCCGCGCCGTGCTGGAAGTAGGGCCGGAGGCGTCCGACGAAGACATCCGTCAGGCGCACCGCCGCCTGATGATGAAGATGCACCCCGATCAGGGCGGCTCCACCTATCTCGCGGCGCGGATCAACGAGGCGAAGGAAGTCCTGCTCGGCCGCTAGACCGCGCCGGCAAAGCCCCTTTGCGCTATTCGGCCGACATGGCGATGCAGTCGAGCGACATGCGTTTCAGCGCCGCGCAGGTCGACTGGGCGTCGTTCTTGGAGAAGCCGGCGAAGCGCGCCCGATACCATTCCGTATCGCCCCTCGTGAAAGTGGCCGTGAAGGGCATGTGCCCGTCGAGCAGGCTCGAGGCGCGCTGCTGCACCATGCCGAGGCGATTTTGGGCGTCGGTCTCGGAGGTATAGGCGCCCACCTGGACATGGTAGGTGCCGGCGTAGCGGGGCCTGTTCGCGCTCCCGCGGGGCGCGGGCCGGTTCGGCGAGAGGCTTGCCCGCACGCTGTCCCCGGGGCCGCTGGTGTCGCCTTCTTCCATGGGCGCTTCCGTGGAAGAGAGGGGCATGACGGATGACGGCGTTGCCGCGGCAAGGGCGTAGGGGCGCGGTTTCCGATCCGGGGGTGGCGGTGAGGACGAGCCGAACACCGAGGCAATCAGGGAACTCGCCGTGGACTTGCCCGTGGAGGCCTTGGCCCAATGCTTGTCCAGGAGCGCGCGCATGGCGGCGTCGCGCTGGGCTCCGGTGCGGCCGCCGAGCACGACACCGACGAGATGCTTGTCGCCGCGCGTGACCGAGGCCGTCAGGTTGAAGCCGCTGGCTCGCGTGTAGCCGGTCTTGATGCCGTCCGTGCCCTTGTAGCCGAACAGCAGCCGGTTGTGGTTGCGGTAGCGCCGGCCCTTATAGGTGAAATAGCGCGTCTCGAAGAACCCGTAATACTCGGGGTAGTCGCGCATGATGTGCATGGCGAGAATGGCCAAGTCCCGCGCCGTGGTCAGCTGCTCGTCGTTGGGCAGGCCGGAGGCGTTGCGGAAGGTCGTGTTCTTCATGCCGAGGTTCCGCGCCGTCTGGGTCATCATGCGGGCGAAGTTCGTCTCGGTGCCCCCGAGGTTCTCGGCAACGCACGCAGCAGCGTCGTTGGCCGACTTGGTCACCAGCGCCTTGATGGCGTCGATAACCTTGATGGTGGACCCCGGTTTCAGGCCGAGCTTGGTCGGGGCTTGGCTCGCTGCGTGGGGCGTGACCACGAGATCCGTGTCGAAGGTGAGCTTGCCGGCGCGCAAATAGGCGAACAGCACATAGAGCGTCATGATCTTGGTGAGCGAGGCCGGCGCCCGGAGGTCATCGGCGGACCGCGAATAGAGGACCTGGTTGGTATTGGCGTCGACGATGATGGCAGCCTTGATCGAGCTGCTGGCGGCCGCCTCGCCAACCGGAGCGAGCATTGCTCCAAAGCTGAGCAGGAGCGTAAGGTTGAGGCAGGCGAACCCGCGCAACCACGCCCAGAATTTACGCTTTTCGACTTCCACGACCCCTCGAAGGCCTGAGCCTTCCCCCGTCTGACATCCATCCCTCGCGCGATTCCGTTGCGCGTTCCGGCCTTTAGGACCGCGTCGAAGGCGTCCGCGGATTCCGAGGCCGGTGAAGGGGAAAGGCTAAAATCTGGCGATTGCCAAAGCGTTAAGCTGGGGGGCGCGAACGAATTGTGCAGTGCAAAAATTTATCGTTGACGTTTTTTGTGCATCGCATATATATGCCTTCGCGTTCGCAGCAATCCCAGCCAACCCGATTCTAGAAGAGGGCGATATGCTCAAAGGTTTTGAAGAGTTCCAGAAAGTAGGCAAAGACGGCTTCGATGCTTACGTCCGTTCGTTCGGAGAGATGAACAAGGGCTTCCAGGCGATCGCCGCCGAAGTCACCGATTATTCCAAGAAGGCGTTCGAGGACTCCACCCGTGCTTTCGAGCAGCTCGTCGGCTGCAAGTCGATTGAGCAGGCTATCGAGATTCAGTCCCAGTTCGCCAAGAAGGCCTACGACACCTACATGGCCGAGATGTCCAAGATCGGCGAGATGTATGTCGGCCTGGCCAAGGACGCCTACAAGCCGGTCGAGGCTGCCATGACCAAGAAGGCTTCGTAGGACGCGCGAATCAAGCTCCATCTTTCTCCCAACGGAAAAGGCCCGGGTTCGCACCGGGCCTTTTTTGTTGCCGTTTTCCTGTCGGCAACACACTCTATGTTATGGATGAGGCATCTGGTCAGTTTGCCGGTCCCGGCACGATGAAGCTAGAATGGCCTTTGGATGGTCTTACGAATGAGCGATTTCGCTCCCCTTGGAAGATGATAAACGCGACGCCACATAGGGGTTGACGATGGCGCGAAACGGCGACAATCGCCGGGGCGACGACACCGGCACCCACATCATCACCAAGACGCGGCCGAAGACCAAGCGGCCGAGCCTCTACAAGGTGTTGCTGCTCAACGACGACTACACGCCGATGGATTTCGTCGTGTACGTGCTCGAGCGCTTCTTCAATAAGCCGCCGGAAGAGGCGACCCGCATCATGCTCCACGTGCACCAAAAGGGCGTGGGTATCTGCGGGGTCTACACTTATGAGGTGGCCGAGACTAAGGTAGCGCAGGTGACAAGCTTCGCCCGTCAGAACGAGCATCCGTTACAGTGCACGATGGAGAAAGAGTAGGACTTAGGTGGCTTCGTTTTCGACCAGTCTTGAGCAAGCTCTGAGGCGCGCTCTGCAGTATGCCAACGAGCGCAGCCATGAGTATGCGACGCTGGAGCATCTGCTCCTGTCGTTGATCGACGACCGCGACGCGGCGGCGGTGATGCGCGCCTGCGACGTGGACCTCGATCTCCTGCGCGACAAGCTGACTGGCTATATCGATAACGAGCTCTCGGGCCTGGTGCTCGATACCCATGGCGACGCCCAGCCGACGGCCGGATTCCAGCGCGTGATCCACCGCGCCGTTGCCCATGTGCAGTCTTCGGGCCGCGAGGAGGTGACCGGCGCCAACGTGCTCGTCGCCATCTTCGCCGAGCGCGAGAGCCACGCCGCGTTCTTCCTGCAAGAGCAGCACATGACCCGCTTCGATGCGGTCAACTACATCAGCCACGGCATCGCCAAGCGCGGCGGCATGTCCGAGCCGCGCACGGTGCGCGGCGTCGACGACGACGCGGCCACGGTCGAGGGCGCCGACGAGAAGAAGCGCGGCGCCGATGCGCTCGAGGTCTATTGCATCAACCTGAACCAGAAGGCGCGCGCCGGCCGCATCGATCCTCTGATCGGGCGCGGGCCGGAGATCCAGCGCACCATTCAGGTGCTGTGCCGCCGCCAGAAGAACAATCCGCTCTTCGTGGGCGATCCGGGCGTGGGCAAGACAGCCATCGCCGAAGGTCTCGCACGGCGCATCGTCATGGGCGACGTGCCCGACGTCCTGATGGACTCCACCATCTTCCAGCTCGACATGGGCGCGCTGCTCGCCGGCACCCGCTATCGCGGCGACTTCGAGGAGCGGCTGAAGGCGGTGATGCGCGAGATCGAGGCCTTCCCCGGCGCCATCATGTTCATCGACGAGATCCACACGGTGATCGGGGCGGGCGCCACCTCGGGCGGCGCCATGGACGCGTCGAACCTGCTGAAGCCCGCGCTTCAGTCCGGCTCGCTGCGCTGCATCGGCTCGACCACCTACAAAGAGTACCGCCAGCACTTCGAGAAGGACCGGGCGCTCGTCCGGCGCTTCCAGAAGATCGACGTGAACGAGCCGTCGGTGCCCGATGCCATCGAGATCTTGAAGGGGCTCAAGCCCTACTTCGAGGACTTCCACCGCGTCCGCTACACGAGCCAGGCGATCAAGTCGGCGGTGGAGCTGTCGGCGAAGTACATCCACGACCGCAAGCTTCCGGACAAGGCGATCGACGTCATCGACGAGACCGGCGCGTCGCAAATGCTGGTGCCCGAGCGCCAGCGGCGCAAGACCATCGGCGTCAAGGAGGTGGAGTCGACCATCGCCACCATGGCGCGGATTCCGCCGAAGACGATCTCCAAGACCGATGCCGAGGTGCTGCGCGCCATCGACGATGACCTGAAGCGCGTGGTGTTCGGCCAGGACAAGGCCATCGAGGCGCTGGGCGCGGCGATCAAGCTGTCGCGGGCGGGCCTACGCGAGCCGGGCAAGCCGATCGGCTGCTACATGTTCTCCGGCCCCACGGGCGTCGGTAAGACCGAGGTCGCGCGCCAGCTCGCATTGCTGCTCGGCGTCGAGCTGCTGCGCTTCGACATGAGCGAGTATATGGAGCGCCACACCGTGTCGCGGTTGATCGGCGCGCCTCCGGGCTATGTGGGCTTCGACCAGGGCGGTCTTCTGACCGACGGGGTCGACCAGCACCCGCACTGCGTGCTGCTGCTCGACGAGATCGAGAAGGCGCATCCGGACCTGTTCAATATCCTGTTGCAGGTGATGGACCACGGCAAGCTGACCGACCACAACGGCAAGCATATCGACTTCCAGAACGTGATCCTGATCATGACCACCAACGCCGGCGCCACCGACATGGCCAAGGCGGCGATCGGCTTCAACCGGTCCAAGCGCGAGGGCGACGACGAGGAGGCGATCAACCGCCTGTTCTCGCCCGAGTTCCGCAACCGGCTCGACGCGGTGATCCCCTTCGGCAGCCTGCCGCCGGCGGTCATCTCGCAGGTGGTGGAGAAGTTCGTGTTCCAGCTGGAGGCGCAGCTCGGCGACCGCAACATCACCATCGAGCTCACGCCGGAAGCCAATGCCTGGCTCGCCGAGCGCGGCTACGACGACAAGTTCGGCGCGCGTCCGCTCGCCCGCGTCATCCAGGAGTACATCAAGAAGCCGCTGGCCGAAGAGATCCTGTTCGGCCGCCTAAGGGATGGCGGCACGGTGCGCGTGCTGGTCGAGGAGAAGGACGGCGATAAGGCGCTCGGCTTCGAGTACATCAAGCCGGATGCGCCGATCAAGCCGCGCGATCCCCAGGGTGCCGGCGGCGAGGGCGCAAGACGGCCAAGCCGCGCGCCAAGCGGGCGCGCAAGCCGCGTAGCGCCAGCAAGGCCGGCCCGAGCATCGTGCCCAAGGTCCCTCTCGGCGAAGACTAAGCCGAAAGCACGTTCCGGATCTTCTCGGCCGTGGCGGCGAGGTCGTCCGGGTCGGCCATGTCGCCGGCATGGGGCTTCACCGGCACGCCTTCCTTGATCGGCACGATGTGGACGTGCAGGTGGAACACGGTCTGGCCGGCGGCCGCGCCGTTGAACTGCTGGACGAGCACGCCGTCGGCGCCGACCGCCTGGCTGATCTTGGGCGCGAGCTTCTGGACGACCGCCATGAGCTTGCCTAAGCCCTCCGGCGAGATGCCGTAGAGGTCCGCCGCTTTCTCCTTGGTGATGACGAGCGCATGGCCTTCGGTGCGCGGCATGATGTCGAGGAAGGCGAGGGTGTCATCGTCCTCATAGATCTTGTGGCAGGGGATCTCGCCCTTCAGGATCTTGGCGAAGATGTTGTCCGGATCGTAAGCCGCCATGGCGATCGCTCCTCCGTCCCGCGCATTTTTCGGAATCATTTCGATTCCTTAGGCCTGCGAGGTCAACCGGATAATGAGCATAAGCGGGAACGAATGCCCCATTCCGTCGATTGATCCCTGTCAAAGCCGAGAGATTGGTGCTCAACTACGTAACGGAAGGAAACACAACGAAGATTTCCTCAACCCCGGCACCCAAGGAGAGCCTCATGTCCATGTTGAAAGTGATCGAAGTCCTGGCCGAGTCCGACAAGAGCTGGGAAGACGCCGCGCAGTTCGCCGTGGATACGGCCAATAAGAGCGTGCGCAACGTGCGCTCGATCTACATCAAGAATTTCGAGGCGCAGGTCGAGGGCGGCAAGATCAAGAAATACCGCATCAACGCCAAGATCTCCTTCACGCTCGACGGCTAGCGCGGCCTCCCAGATCACGCTTCATCACGGCGATAGGGTGACTCCTCGTTGAGGAGTTCCGCCTCGTGCGCGACCGCGTGCCGCTCGCGCACGAGGTAATCGGCGACGGCGCGGGCGAGGCCCGGGTCGGCAATGTAGTGCGCGCTATAGGTTTCGGTCGGCAGGTAGCCGCGGGCGAGCTTGTGGGCGCCTTGCGCGCCGGCCTCGACGCGCGCCAGGCGATGCTGAATGGCATAGTCGATGGCCTGGTAGTAGCAGACCTCGAAATGCAGGAAATAATGCACCTCGGTCGCGCCCCAATAGCGGCCGTAGAGCGTGTCGGCGCCGATGACGTTGAGCGCGCCGGCGATGTAGCGGCCGCCCCGCTTGGCAAGCACGAGCAGGAGCTCGTCGGCCATGGTCTGCCCGAGCAGGCTGAAGCATTCGCGGGTCAGGTAGGGCGTGCCCCATTTGCGCGAACCCGTGTCCATGTAGAAGTCGAAGAACGTATCCCAATGAGCCTCGGTGAGGTCGCGCCCCGTCACCCATTCGATGTCGATGCCGTCCTCGAGCGCCGCGTGGCGCTCTTTGCGGATCGTCTTGCGCTTGCGCGAGGACAGCGCGGCGAGGAAGTCGTCGAACGTGTCGTAGCCCTGGTTCAGCCAGTGGAACTGCTGGTCGGTACGCTGGAGGTAGCCGAGCGCGCCGGCGAGCTCCCATTCCTCGCGCGTCATGAAGGTGATGTGGAGTGAGGAGACGCCGAGCTCCTCGGTCAGCGTTCGTCCGGCTTGGAGCAGGATCGCCTGGCGCTCGGCAGGGCTCGACCCGGCGCGCGCCAGCAGGCGGGGGCCGGTGACCGGCGTGAAGGGCACGGACGCTTGGAGCTTCGGGTAGTAGCGGCCACCGGCGCGCATATAGGCCTCCGCCCAGCCGTGGTCGAAGACGTACTCGCCTTGGGAATGGGACTTCAGATAGCAGGGCATGCAGGCGAGCAAGCGGCCGTCCCCGTCCTCGTAAAGGAGGTGCTGGGGGAGCCAGCCGGTCTCGCGCGTAGCCGAGCCGCTCTCTTCCAGCGCCTTCAGAAAGGCGTGGGAAACGAATGGGTTAGGGGGGCGAATTGACGTCGGCTGGAACTCCGTGCCGCCAGCGGCGCAGGCATTCCAGTCTTCGGCGGCCACGTCGGCGATGCGCCGCGCCACGCGCACCACGACCTGCGGCTCGGCACGCGCTTCGTCGCGGTCCGTTGGAGCTCTCTCGATATCGCCCATGGCTAGGGCTCGATCCCTTCGAAGATCATGGCATCGGCATAGCGAAGCGCGCGCTCGCGATCATCCGCAGTCCGCACGGTCCAGGTCAACAGCGGCAACCCGAACAGAACCTTCGCGATCAGCGGCGCAAGCGCCGGCAGCGCCGCGATATCGTACGCGATGAAGTGGGGGCGTGCGAAGGCGGATGTGAGGAGATGCCGCATGGTAAAGCGCTGCATGGGGGTGAGGTCCGGCCAGTGCTCTTGGTCGAAGCGGCCGGCGGCGAGACCCCGGGGGAGGCTCGGGGCCAGCGCCCGGAAGGCGGCCACCGAGTAGGGATCGAACGACATCACCGCGACCGGCCCGGTATAGGGCTTGAGCGCTTGTGCGATGTTCGCCTCGAACTTGCCGTCGCGCGCCCAGGTGCTCTTCACCTCGAGCACCAGCGGCACGTAGCCGCCCACGCGTTCCAGGAGGTCCGGCAAAGAGAGGATGTGGTCGCTTGAGCCCTTCAGGGGAATTGCGCGCAAGGTCTCGACGTCGCGCGCCGCCACGGGGCCCGTCTCACCGGTGAGGCGGTTGAGCGTGGCATCGTGGAACACGACCGGCATGTGGTCTGCGGCGCATTGCAGGTCGACCTCGATGGCATAGCCGCGGCCCATGGCGGCGGTGACTGCGGACGCGCTGTTCTCGATGATGCTGCGCGCGGCGTCGTGCAGGCCGCGATGGGCGATCGGCCGTTTTAGCCAGTAGAGCTCGGCCATCTCATCGGTCCCCCGTTCGGGGACTAGTCTATGGCAAAAACGGCATCGATCTCGACAGCCGCGTTTAGGGGCAAGCTCGCGCAACCCACGGCGATGCGGGTGTGACGCCCCTTGTCGCCGAGGATCTCCACCATCAGGTCCGAGGCGCCGTTGATGACCTTGGGATGGTCGGCGAAGCCGGGCGCGGCGGCGACGAAGCCATTGAGACGCAGAAGCTGCACGATGCGGTCGAGGTCGCCGAGGGCCGCCTTCGCCTGGGCGAGGATATTGAGGGCGCAGAGCCGCGCCGCCAACTGGCCGTCCGGGAGGTCGACGCCGTCGCCGAGCCTGCCTGTGACCGCAATGGCGCCATCCTTTAGGGGCAATTGTCCCGAGACGATGAGCTGGCCACCGAGATGGACGAAAGGCACATAGGTGCCGATAGCGGCCTTGGCCTCGGGAAGGACAAGGTCGAGCGCTTTCAACCTGGCTTCTATCGTGCCTGCCATGTTGCCTCCCCTGGCGAAGTTCCGACGAAGATTGAGCAAATCAGGCCATCCTGCAAGCGTCCCTAGAGGATTTCCCCCATGAACGGGGCTCTTGTGGGGCGTCCCGGTTGGTGTCAAAAATCTCCGTCCTGCCGTATGACGGCCTGGGGAGAAACGAGGAAGAGGCATGAGAATTGGATTTCGGGCGCAGGCGCTCATAGCGGTCCTCGGCGTCGCTTGCGCGGTTCCCCAGCAGGCGTTGGCATTCGCTGCGAGCAAGCTCGTTCCCCATCGCGCCATCTACGAGATGACTCTCGACCAGGCGCGGTCCGCATCCGGCATCACCGGCATCGACGGGCGCATGGTGTTCGAGTTCACAGGCTCTCCGTGCGACGGCTACTCGCTCAATATGCGCATGGTCACGGAGATGACTGACTCTCAGGGCCAAACCAATCTCACCGATCTCAGGTCGTCGACCTGGGAGCAGGGGGACGGCCAGAAGTTCCGGTTTCAGTCGGCGCAATATCTGAACGATAAGCTCGGCGACGTCACCATGGGGCGGGCGGTGCGCGCGACCCCTAAGGAGACGGTCAAGGTCAATTTGAGCCAGCCGTCCCGCGCCGAGCTCGATCTCTCGGGCTCGATCTTCTTCCCTACGCAGCACAGCATCGCGCTGATCGATAAGGCGCTCGCCGGACAGAGTGTGTTCCAGGCGAGGATCTATGACGGATCGGAGAAAGGGCGGAAGGTGTACGACACGACCGCCTTTATCGGGAAGCTGGTCAAGCCGGGCACCGACGAGGAGAAGCTCGAAGCGCCGGCCAAGGAGAAGAAGCTCGGCGAGCTTCCTTCGTGGCCTGTGTCGATCGGCTATTTCGAGCCGAAGAGCGGCGACTTGATGCCGAGCTATCAGATCGATTTCCGTCTCTATGAGAACGGCGTCAGCCGTAATCTCCTGATCGACTACGGTGACTTCTCGATCCAGGGCACGCTCACCTCTTTGGAATATCTCACACCCAAAGAGTGCAAATAGCTCACGTGGCGACGCGCCGAGGGGCTTCCGTCGCAGATCGAGCACACGCACGCAATACGTGCAGCTAACTGCGCAGAGTCAGCAAAAAGGCCAGTTTTCCGCCCCGTCTCACCTGAACTCTAAAGGGTTTGGTTACGGGTTTGCGGCGACACTCGCCGCAACACGGGGGGAGAGCCACAATGTTCTGGAGGGTCAGGCCGGCCTCGACTGCCATGGAACATTATGACCAGATCATCGATCATGGACGGACCGAATCGCCGGGACCGATGCCAATGACCAAGACTGTCTTGATCGTCGAGGACAACGAGCTGAACATGAAGCTCTTCCACGACCTCCTCGATGCGCATGGCTACCGGACGCTCCAGACGCGCAACGGCATGGAGGCGCTTGAGCTCGCCCGCGAACACCACCCCGATCTCATCCTGATGGACATTCAGCTGCCTGAGGTGTCGGGTCTCGAAGTGACGAAGTGGCTCAAGGAGGACGATCACCTGCGCGAAATCCCGGTGGTCGCCGTCACGGCGTTCGCCATGAAGGGCGACGAGGAGCGCATTCGCGAGGGTGGTTGCGAGGCCTACATCTCGAAGCCGATCTCCGTGTCGATGTTCCTCGACACCGTCAGACAGTTCATCGGCGAAGCACGGTAGGGGGATATGACCGCGCGCGTTCTCGTGGTCGACGATGTCGACACTAACGTCAAGTTGCTCGAAGCGCGGCTCTCGGCCGAGTATTTCGAGGTGCGCACGGCGCGTAGCGGTCCGGAGGCGCTCCAGATCTGCACGCGTGAGGGGACGGACGTCGTTTTGCTCGACGTGATGATGCCCGGCATGGACGGGTTCGAGGTTTGCCGCAGGCTCAAGACCGAGCCACGCACGCAGCATATTCCGGTCATCATCGTGACGGCGCTCGATCAGCCGGGGGACCGCGTGAAAGGGTTGGAGGCCGGCGCCGACGACTTCCTTACCAAACCGGTCGACGACCTTGCCCTCATTACGCGGGTCAAGAATCTGGCGCGGCTCAAGCTGCTGACCGACGAGATGCTGATGCGCGCCTCGACGGAGGAACAGATGGGCTTTGCCGCCGCCATGGGCGCGAAGCTCGAGGAAGCCGGGCGCGACGGACGCATCCTTTTGGTCGAGGATCGCGAGCGCTCCGCCGAGCGCATTATTCACGCGCTCGAAGCCGAGCAATATGTGGAGCGGGAGGCCGACCCGGCGCGGGCCCTTTTGCAGGTTCCCGACGGCAATTTCGATCTCATGACCGTGAGCCTCAGCCTGGAGAATGCCGACGGCTTGCGGCTCTGCTCGCAAGTGCGGTCGCTCGACCGCACCCGGCACCTGCCCATCATGATCATCGTCGAGCCGGGCGAGGAGGGGCGTCTGCTCAGAGGCCTCGATATGGGCGTGAACGACTATATTGTTCGCCCGGTGGACCCGAACGAGCTGTTGGCGCGGGTGCGCACGCAGATCAAACGCAAGCGGTACACGGACCATTTGCGCACGCGGCTTGAAGAGACTGTCGAGATGGCGATCCTCGACCCCCTCACGGCGCTCCATAACCGCCGCTACATGACCAGCCACTTGAAGACGTTGTTCGAAGAGGCGGCCCAGCGGGGCAAGCCGCTTTCGGTGCTGGTGCTCGACATCGACCACTTCAAGACGATCAATGACAGCCACGGCCATGACGCCGGCGATTCCGTGCTGCGCGAATTCGCGATACGGCTCAGGCGCAATATCCGCGGCATCGACCTTGCCTGCCGCCTCGGCGGCGAGGAGTTCGTCGTGGTGATGCCCGACACCGATCTCGCCAAGGCCTATCTGGTGGGTGAGCGCTTGCGGCAGTGCATCGCCACGGCGCCGTTCTTCGCCGGCGAGCGGGTCGGCGGCCTCGATGTCACGGCAAGCGTGGGCGTGGCGGCGCTGGAATTTCCGGACGACACGCCCGAGCTCATTCTGAAGAGGGCGGATCAAGCGCTCTATTGCGCCAAGCGTGACGGACGCAACCGGGTCGTCGCCGACGCGGCGTAAGCCAGCCTCCCGGCCTTGCTGCCACGGCCCTAGGGTTGTGGTTTGGCGAATCACGCGTCCCGACTGGCTCGCCAAGGCCCCTCGGCGGGCTAAAGGTCTCAGTTTCCCTCTTTATCTGGTAACTGAGGCCCTATGCTTAACACTTTACAATGCCTAATATTTTGTCGTATTAATCTAAATAGATTGATTGATTTCGTTCCTCCGTCGGTTCTTTTTATGGTTTGACTTGGTTCCGACGAATTGGCGTGGGAGGCGAAAAATGAGCGAGGGGGCCAGCGCAAGGTAAGCGCGCCTTGCTGAGTTTTTCCTTCCCTGACCAGAATAACCCTACGGAATGCTCAGGTCCGCCGCATCTCCTGGGTCCGTGGGGTTCGGCCGGCCGGAGCGCGGTTGAGTGGCCTCCTCGTTAGCGCCGCGTTTCGGCCGGCCACCTTATTCAGGCGGCCCACCTCTTCTTTCGATGTCTTCGATGTGCTGGCGCGCCCTCAAGCTAAGGAGGGGCGGCGTCTATGGCGCGTAGAGAAGGCGTACGACCGAACCTGCCGGCGGAGGGCCCGCCGGCCTGGTGTTACTTGATCTTGGCTTCCTTGAACTCGACGTGCTTGCGCGCCACCGGGTCGTACTTCTTGAAGACGAGCTTTTCGGTCTGATTGCGCGGATTCTTCTTGGTCACGTAGTAGTAGCCCGTTCCGGCGCTACTCACGAGCTTGATCTTCTGGGTGACGGGCTTTGCCATATCGTCCTCGGATGAACGCTATCAATGAATTGGCGCGAAACCTAATCGGTCGCGGGCGGAAGTCAAGCTGAGGGTGGGGCAAACTGGTCGCCAATCTCGCCTTCGTATTCCGGATCGAAGCCATGCATCAGGAGGGCCCATTGTAAGGCCACCAGCGCGCCCTTGATTGGCGGCAGCACAACGAGCGCCAGGATGATGGTGAGAGGCAGCCACATGGCGGCATGCAGCCACAGAGGCGGCCGGAAGGCCATCTCAACCGCCAGCACCATGGCGACCACCACATGGCCGACGACGACCACGGTGAAATAGGCCGGCGCATCGTCGGCCCGGTGATGGTGGAGGGACTCGCCGCAATGGGGACAGGCGTCCGCGACCTTCAAGTAACGGTAGAACAAAGCGCCGGTCCCGCAGGCCGGGCATCTGAGCCGCGCGCCCCGCAACAGCGATTGCAGGAGCGGGCGCGGACCGGTCGAGCGGCCGTCATGATGATGGGGGCCCGAGGGGCCCAGACTCTTTTGCATCTACTCCAATCCTTACTTACCGCCGCTTGCCGGGCTTGGCGCCGCGAGGCTTGCCGCCGCGGCCTCTTCCCCGACCTGGTGGGCGCCCTTTGAACCCTTTGCTGGCCGGGCGTCCAGGTTTGATACCGATGTGGCGTCCCTCGCTCAACATGTCAAAGCGAAGCGCCCCGGCGGTGGGGATCGCCTCGACCAGGCGCACCTCCACGGGGTCGCCGAGTTGGTAGGAGAGGCCGGTATCCTCGCCCACCAAGGCTTGGCGGACCTCGTCATGGTAGAAATATTCGTGCCCGATCCCTGAGGCCGGCACGAACCCGTCGGCGCCGGTTTCCATCAGGCGTACGAACAGGCCCGTGCGCACGAGGCCCGAGACCCGGGCGTGGAAGCTCGCGCCGATGCGGTCGGCAAGATAGGCGGCGATAAGGCGATCGGTGGTGTCGCGCTCGGCCGCCATGGCGCGGCGCTCCGTGTCGGAGATGGCGGCGGCGATCTCCTCGAGCTCGCCCATCTCCACATCGGTCAGGCCGCCGGCGCCGAAGTCCAGCGCGCGGATCAGGGCGCGATGCACGATGAGATCGGCGTAGCGGCGGATCGGTGAGGTGAAGTGCGCGTAACGGCGCAGGTTGAGACCGAAGTGCCCGAAATTATGCGGGCTGTACTCCGCCTGGGATTGGCTGCGCAGCACAACCTCGCCGACGAGCTCGGCGGTAGGCGTTGCGCGCGTGGCGGCGAGGATGCGGTTGAACTGGGCCGGCTTCAGCGTGCCCGCCTTAGGCAGCTTCATGCCGATGGTCGTGAGGAACTCGCCGAGGCTTGCGAGCTTCTCCTTCGATGGCGCGTCATGGACGCGGTAGATGAGCGTCGAGCGCTTGGCCTCCAGCGTCTCCGCGGCGGCGACGTTGGCGGCGATCATGAACTCCTCGATGAGCCGGTGGGCATCGAGGCGCGGCGGCGTGATGACGCTGCGCACCTGTCCCTTCTCGTTGAGCAGGATCTTCCGCTCCGGCAGATCGAGCTCGAGCGGCCCGCGCTCGGTGCGCGCGAGCTGGAGGCTCGCATAGGCGCCCCAGAGTGGCCGCAAGACCGTGTCGAGCAGGGGACCTGTCGCCTCATCGGTGCGGCCGTCGATGGCGGCCTGCGCCTGCTCGTAGCTCAAGCTTGCCGCGGAGCGCATCAGCCCGCGAAAGAAGCGGTGGCTGAGCTTGCGCCCGTCCTTGTCGAAGAACATGCGCACGGCAAGGCAGGGGCGCGGCACGTCCTCTTTAAGGGAGCATAGATCGTTGGAGATGCGCTCTGGCAGCATCGGCACCACGCGGTCGGGGAAGTAGACCGAGTTGCCGCGCTTGCGCGCCTCTTTGTCCAGCGCGCTCTTGGGCGTCACGTAGTGAGCGACGTCGGCGATGGCGACGATCGCCACCCAGCCGCCCCGGTTTTTCGGGTTGGGGTCCGGTTCCGCCCACACCGCATCGTCATGGTCACGGGCATCCGACGGGTCGATGGTGACCAAGGGGATGTGCCGCAGATCCTCGCGGCGGCCGAGCTCGGCCTCCTTGGCGGCATCGGCTTCCGCCAGCACCGCGGGCGGGAAGACGTCGGGGATGCCGTGAGCATGGACGGCAATCAGGCTGATGGCCTGCTGCGCCGCCGGATTGCCGAGGCGCTCGGTGACGCGCGCGGTGGGCACGCCGTAGCGTGCGGCGCGGGCAATCTCGAAGCGAACGAGCTCGCCGTCCTCCGCATCGCCGGTCGAGCCGCGCGGCACGGTCCACTCTTTCAACTGCTTCTTGTCGACGGGATCGATGACACCGCGGCCGTCCTTGAGCGGTCGGAAAATGCCGAGCAGGTGCTTGGCTGTCCGCGGCAGGCGTTTGATGGTGCGGGCCTGATAGGGATAGTCCGAGTCAGCACCAAGCGCGGTGATGCGCGCAAGCACGCGGTCGCCAATGCCGGCCGCTGGGCCCGCTTCACGCTTGCTCTCGACCATGAGGATGCGGGGCGGAGCGCCATGCTCCTCGTCCCATGTGGCGGGCCGGGCGACGAACTCGCCGTCGGGATCCCGGGAGACGATATCGAGCACGGTCACCGGCGGAAGTGTGCCGGGCCGCGTCAGCTTGCGCCGCGAGCCGGCGATGAGGCCTTCATCGGCCATGTCGCGCAGCAGCGCTTTTAGTGTGATGCGGTCAGCGCCTTTCACGCCGAAGGCGCGGGCGATCTCGCGCTTGCCGGCTTGCGCGGTCGATCGTTCCAGAAAATCGATGATCTCTTGCTTGGAGGGAAGCTTGCCCGCGCTTCTAGCGGGGGGCGCTTTCTTCTTGGGGGCAGCCTTCTTTGGTTTCGCCACGTGTGCCGCTTAACTCGCCGCCTCCTCGGCGGCCTCCTTGGTCTTGCTGGTCTTGCGCGGGGATTTCTTCGCGGTCTTCTTGGCGGCTGCTTTCTTCGCTGGCTTCTTCTTGGCAGGTCCCTTCGCCGCCCTCGCGGCGATCAGCTCCACGGCGTCCTCCATGGTGACCTGCTCTGGGTCGCGGTCCTTGGGCAAGGTGGCGTTGATCTTGCCATGCTTCACATAAGGACCGTAGCGGCCGCTCAAGACCTGGACCTTGCCGCCGCCTTCGGGATGCTCGCCCAGCTCCTTGATGACGCTCGCACCGCGCGGGCGCCGGTTCGCGGCCTTCTCGGCCAGCAGGGCCACGGCGCGGTTGGCACCCACCTCGAATACCTCTTCGGGCGTGCTGAGGCTCGCATATTTGCCGTCGCTCTGGACGTAAGGCCCGTAGCGGCCATAGCCGGCGGTGATCGGCTTGCCGGTCTCGGGGTGGAGGCCTACCTCGCGCGGCAGCGACAACAGCGCCAGCGCGCGCTCCAGCTCGATGCTCTCGGGGTCCGTGCCTTTGGGGATTGAGGCACGCTTCGGCTTCTCGCTGCCATTGGCCTCGCCGAGTTGGATATAAGGTCCGAAGCGTCCCGTGCGGACGCTTACCTCGAGCTCCGTCTCCGGGTCGGTGCCGAGCACCTTGCCTTCGGCGAGCGCCGCCTTGTCGCCGGTCTCGGCGAGCTGGCGTGTGTAGCGGCAGTCGGGATAGTTGGAGCAACCGACAAAGGCGCCGAACTTGCCGACCTTCAGGCTTAAGCGGCCTTCGTTGCAAGCCGGGCACGCGCGCGTGTCGCCGCCTTGGCCCGTATCGGGAAAGACGTGCGGTCCGAGCAGATCGTTGAGCGCCTCGAGCACCTCGGCGATGCGGAGATCGCCGATGTCGTTCACCGCGCCGATGAAGTCGCGCCAGAAGTCGCGGAGCACGTCCTTCCATTCGAGCTCGCCTGCCGAGATGAGATCGAGCTTCTCTTCCAGATCGGCGGTGAAGTCGTACTCCACGTAGCGCTTGAAGAAACTTTCGAGGAAGGCCGTGACCAGCCGGCCCTTGTCCTCAGGGTAAAGCCGCTTCTTGTCGATGCGCACATATTCGCGCTCGCGAAGTACGTTGAGGGTCGAGGCATAGGTGGAGGGGCGGCCGATGCCGAGCTCCTCCAGCTTCTTGATCAGGGTCGCCTCGCTGTAGCGGGGCGGCGGTTCGGTGAAGTGCTGCTTCGCCTCGATGGCGCGCGGATTGAGCGCATCGTCCTGGTTGAGCGCGGGCAGCGCGCCGTCCTCGCCGACCGCGTCGTCGACGCCTTCCTCGTAGATCTTGAGGAAACCGTCGAAGCGGATGACGGACCCCGTGGCGCGGACGCCGTAAGGCTTGCCGTCAGTGCCTGCCACGTCGATGTCGACGGAGGTGCGCTCGATCTCGGCGCTCGAGGCCTGGCTTGCGAGCGTGCGCTGCCAGATCAGCTTGTAGAGCTTGAGCGAGTCGTTATCGAGATAGCGGCTGACCGTCTCGGGCGCCTTTGAGAAATCGGTGGGGCGGATCGCCTCGTGGGCTTCTTGAGCGTTCTTCGCCTTGGCCTCGTATTCGCGCGGGGAGGGCGGCACATAGCGATTGCCGAAGAGACCGGTCACGAGCTTGCGGATCGCGGCGACCGCCTCGGGCACGATCTGCACGCCGTCGGTCCGCATATAAGTAATGAGGCCTTCGGCCTCGCCGCCGAGATCGATGCCCTCATAGAGCCGCTGGGCAAGCTGCATGGTCTGGCGCGGCGAGAAGCCGAGCTTGCGCGAGGCCTCCTGCTGAAGTGTCGAGGTGGTGAAAGGCGCGGCAGGATTGCGGCGCTGCGACTTGCTCTCGATATTGCTGACCGTGAAGCGGCCGCCTTCGAGCGCCGCCTTGAGCCGATTGGCGTTCGCCTGGTCAGGAATGTCGAACTTCTCGAGCTTCTTGCCTTCGGCGGAGACGAGTTGCGCCTGGAAGGTCTCATTCTTGTTGGTCGCAAGCTCGGCGATGATCGACCAATATTCCTGCGCCTTGAACTTCTCGATATCGAGCTCGCGATCGCACACGAGCCGCAGCGCGACCGACTGCACGCGCCCCGCAGAGCGGGCGCCCGGCAGCTTCCGCCACAGGACCGGCGACAGGGTGAAGCCGACGAGATAGTCGAGCGCGCGGCGGGCGAGGTAGGCGTTGACCAAGGGCCCATCGATTTCGCGCGGATGGCGCATGGCCTCGAGCACCGCCTCTTTGGTGACGGCGTTGAACACCACCCGCTCGACGGGGATCTTGTCCAAGACCTTCTTGCGGTCGAGCACCTGAAGCACGTGCCAGGAGATGGCCTCGCCCTCCCGGTCGGGGTCGGTGGCGAGGATCAGCTTGTCGGCGCCCTTGACCGCTTGGGCGATCTCGTTCAGCCGCTTGGCGGATTTGGGATCGACATCCCAATGCATCTCGAAGTCGTTGTCCGGCAAGACGGACCCGTTCTTCGAGGGCAGGTCGCGCACATGCCCGTAGGATGCGAGCACGCGGTAACCTGGCCCGAGGTACTTGTTGACGGTCTTTGCCTTGGCTGGCGATTCGACGATGACGATGTTCATTGAGACTTCCTAGCCGCGCAAAATGCGTCCGGCTGAGGGCCGCAGGTCCGGAATCGACCCTGGTACGCGCCGAAAATGGTGTCTCCGCCCTCCGCTGTCAAATTCAGCGCGCGGACGATTGACAACTTCTAGCTGTCTATACTAACTAAAGACAACCATAAGCTGTTAATCTGAAGTATGTTCCTGGTGCGTCAACCGGCCCCGGATACTCCATTTTGTGGGGTGACGGTGATGGGAACCAATAGGCGCGAAGTAAGGCAGAATGGCATGGCAGGGTCGGGCGCCCCGCCTCCGGTAGATATCGGCTCGTTTGGCAAAGGATCAGAGCCGTCGCGCCAGGAGGCCGCCGAATATATCGCGTCTTTGCTCGAGGGCTTGCGCCGCGTGGCGCACGAGTCCCAATTGCCGTTCCTCGCCTATTTGATCAGCGTCGCCCTCGAAGAAGCCAACGACGAAAAGGCGCGGCGCGACTAAAGCGCGTCATGGCTCGACCAACGAGACGAGCTGCCGGCCGTGGCGCTGCAGCCGTCCGGCAAGGTCGAGTTCCAAGAGGACGATATGGACTTTTCGTGCCGCGAGGCCCGTCGTGCGGATCAACTCATCGATGTCGACGGGACTGGGGCCGAGGGCTTCGATGACGCGGTCGCGTTCGCTCTGGCCGATATCCGGCAGTGGCGCTGGCGTGACGGCCTCGTCGGAGGAGGCGAGCTCGGTCGGGGGAGGGGTAGGCGGCCGGCCGAGGATCGGCGCCAGCGCCTCGATGATGTCTTCTGCGCCGGTGACGAGGGTCGCGCCTTGCCTCAAGAGATTGTTGGTGCCGGCGGCGCGCGGATCGAGCGGACTGCCCGGCACGGCGAAGACCTCGCGTCCCTGTTCGCCAGCAAGACGCGCGGTGATCAACGAGCCTGAGCGCTCGGCCGCCTCGACCACGACGACACCAAGCGCGATTCCCGAGATCAGCCGGTTGCGGCGGGGAAAGTCCTTGCCGCGGGGCGAGAAGCCCGGCGACCGCTCGCTGATGAGAAGGCCGCGCTCGCCGATGGCTTTCTGCAGCGCCTCGTTCTCGGGCGGATAGGTGATGTCGATACCGCCCGCCACCACGGCGATGGTTCCGTGTTCGAGGGCGGCGGTGTGCGCGGCGGTGTCGATGCCGCGGGCGAGGCCTGAGGCGATGACGAATCCTTCAAGGCCGAGCGCGCTCGCGATCTGGCGGGTGAATTTCTGACCGACGGCGGAGCCGTTGCGCGCGCCGACAATGGCGACGATGGGCATCTCGGCAAGCTCGATCCGGCCTTTCACATAGATGAGGGGCGGCGGCGCATCGACCTGGGCAAGGGAAGGCGGGTAGCCCCGCTCGCCGACCGCCACGAGATGCGCGCCGATGCGGTCCGCCGCTTCGAGTTCGGCTTCCGCCTCGCCCATGGTGCACAGACGAATATCTTGCGCGCGGCCGCCACGGCGGGACAGCGCCGGCAGCGCCTCGATCGCCGCTTCCGCACCGCCGAACTGGTTGACGAGCGCGCGGAAGGTGGCGGGGCCGACATTCTCGCTGCGGATCAGCCTCAGCCAGGCGAGACGCTGACGCCCGTTCAGGCGCGCGCCGGATTTAGGCTCCTTGCTTGCTCTCGCCAATACGCGTCTCCTCGCCCTTCATGAGCCGCTGAATGTTGGTGGCGTGGCGGAGATAGAGAAGGACGGTGAGTAGGAAGAATAGCGCCGCGAGCGGCCATTTGCCGGTGACAACGAGCGCGCCCACAGTGGCTGCGCTCGCCACCAGGGCTGCGAGCGAGGAATAGCGTGTGGTGAATGCCACCAAGAGCCACACGACGCAGAAGGCGAGCGCCGCCGGCCAGTAGAGTCCAAGGGCCACGCCGATATAGGTGGCCACACCTTTGCCGCCGCGGAAGCCGAGCCAGACGGGGAATAGGTGACCGAGAAAAGCGCCGAGGCCGCCAGCCAGCGCGGCGTAAGGTCCGAAATGCCAGCCGATCCAGACGGCGGCCGTGCCCTTGAGGACGTCGAAGAGGAGGGTGAGGGCGGCGAGCCCCTTGCTTCCGGTGCGCAGCACGTTGGTCGCGCCGATATTGCCGGAGCCGATTTTGCGGACATCGCCGCGGCCGGAAAGCTTGGTGAGGATCAGGCCGAACGGGATCGAGCCGAGGAGATAGCCGACGACGAAGCTAACGAGGCAGAGCCCGAGCAGCAGCGGGGTGACGGTGCTCCAGTCCTCTGACGGCGGCATCGATCATCCCCCTTGTCCACCCCACGATTGATCAACCGTAGTGGTAGACGGGGCGTCCAGCAACGAATGTCACGAGCGCCCGGCCCTCGAACCGCGCCCCGTCGAAGGGCGTGTTCTTGGATTTCGAGCGAAGCTGCTCGGGCTCGACCGTCCAGGGCATTTCGAGATCGATGAGCACCAGATCGGCGGTCGCGCCCCGTGCCAGGCGGCCGCCGCCGAGACCCAAGAGCTTAGCCGGGTTGGCGGAGAGCGCCTCAAGCAGGCGGTGCAGGGTGACCTCGCCGTTGTGATAGAGGCGCAAGGACGCGGCCAACAGGGTCTCGAGCCCCACGGCGCCGTCATTCGCCTCGGCAAAGGGCCGGCGCTTGCCTTCCGCGCCGCGCGGATCGTGGGCCGAGACGATCACGTCGATATCGCCGTTCGCCACCCCCTCGATCATGGCACGCCGGTCGTCCTCGGCGCGGAGCGGCGGCTTCATCTTGAAGAAGGTGCGGTAGGAGCCGATGTCGTTCTCGTTGAGGGTGAGATGATTGATGGAGACGCCGCAGGTCACGGGGAGCCCGCGCGCCTTGGCGGCGCGAATGACGTCGAGCGAGGCGCGGCAGGAGATCTGGCCCGCGTGGTAGCGGCCGCCGGTCAGCTCGACGAGGCGGATATCGCGCTCGAGCATGATGGTCTCGGCCGCGGTCGGAATGCCTCTGAGCCCGAGGCGCGTGGCGACCTCGCCCTCGTTCATCACGCCGTCTTGGGTGAGGGAGGCGTCTTCGAGATGATGCACGACGAGCGCGCCGAAGTCGTTGGCGTAGGCGAGCACGTTGCGCATGAGCCGCGCATTGGCGACGCTCGTCTTGCCGTTGGTGAAAGCGATGGCGCCCGCTTCCCGCAAGAGGCCGATCTCCGCCATCTCTTCGCCCTTCAGGTCCCGCGTCATGGCGGCCATGGGATGGACGTGGACGAGGGCTGTGTCGCGCGCGCGGCGCAAGATGAAGTCGACCAGCGCCACGTCGTCGATCACGGGATCGGTGTTGGGCATGCATAGGATGGTGGTGACACCGCCTGCCGCCGCCGCGCGGCTCGCCGTCGCCAAAGTCTCGCGGTGCTCGTGCCCCGGCTCGCCGGCGAACACCATCATGTCGATCAGTCCGGGCGCCACGGTGCGGCCGCCGCAATCGAGGAACTCGGCGTCCTCGACCGAGCCCTCTGTGATGTGCATGCCGAGATCGGCGATCACGCCGCCGGAGATCAAAAGCCCGCCGAAAGCATCGAGTCCCGTGGCGGGATCGATGAGCCGCGCGTTGACCAGGGCGAGCGGCTTGTGTTGGCGGCGATGATCGTCGTGCGTTTGCATGGCGGTCACTCGTTCGGCAGGTGACGGGCGAGCGCCTGGAGAACGGCGATGCGCACGGCAACGCCCATCTCCACCTGCTCGCGGATGACGCTGCGGGCGTCGTCCGCCACGTTGGAGTCGATCTCCACGCCGCGGTTCATGGGGCCGGGATGCATGATGAGGGCATCGGGCTTGGCGTGGCCGAGCTTGTCGTAGTCGAGGCCGAAGAAATGGAAATACTCCCGCTGGCTCGGGATCAGGCTCGACACCATGCGCTCGCGCTGGAGCCGCAGCATCATGACGACATCGGCGTCGGCCAGCCCCTCGCGCATGGACGTAAAGACCTCGACGCCGAGCCGGTCGATGCCGGCGCCGAGCAGCGTGGACGGCGCGATGACGCGGACACGAGCGCCGAGCGTGTTGAGCAAGATGATGTTCGAGCGGGCTACCCGCGAGTGGAGGACGTCGCCGCAGATCGCCACGACGAGCCCTTGGATACGGTTCTTGTGGCGGCGGATGGTGAGCGCATCGAGGAGCGCTTGGGTGGGATGCTCATGGCTGCCGTCGCCGGCATTGATCACCGAGCAGTCGACCTTCTGGGAAAGCAGCTCGACGGCGCCGGCGGCGTGATGGCGGACGACGAGGAGATCGGGCCGCATGGCGTTGAGCGTCACCGCCGTGTCGATCAGGGTCTCGCCCTTCTGGATCGAGGAGGTCGGGATCGACATGTTCATGACGTCGGCGCCGAGCCGTTTTCCCGCCAGCTCGAACGAGCTCTGGGTCCGGGTCGAGGCCTCGAAGAAGAGATTGATCAGGGTCCGGCCGCGGAGATCGTCGCGCTTTTTGTCGATCTGGCGCCCGAGCTTGGCGGCCTCCTCGGACAGGTCGAGCAGCGCCGTGATTTCGGCGCGCGAAAGACCTTCGATTCCAAGCAGATGGCGATGAGGGAACGAGGGGGGAGCTTCAGCCGCGATGCTCATTAAAGGGCACTGTATAAGCTTGGTCGATGCAAGCATCAAGCATGCGCGCACATTTAAGGTAAGCTCGCCGTAACGGACCCTCTGGCAGTGTGAGGCATGGCTAATCCCTTGGCCGATCCTTCCCGGGACGATGCGGCGTTCAACCAGAGCCCGCCCTTCGTCGACGTGAACCTGTTTGCGTCCGACGCGGGGTTGCGCGAGGCGGTCTCGCGCGAAGGGGCGGACTGGGCCGCGGACGATCTCGACGTGTTCGGCGGGGTCGCCGGGAGCGCCACAGCCATCGAGCTTGGACGGCGGGCCAACGCCCATCCGCCGGAGCTGCACAGCCTCGACGCGCAAGGGCGCCGCATCGATCACGTCGAGTTCCATCCCGCCTATCACGAGGTCATGGCCATCAGCATGGCCCAAGGCCTGCACTGCTCGACTTGGGACCACCTGCTCAGCGGCGAGCCGCCGCTGGCCGGGGCGCACGTGGCGCGTGCGGCCGGGAGCTATATGGCGGCGCAGATGGAACCCGGGCATTGCTGCCCGATCACCATGACCCATGCCTCCGTCGCGGCGCTGCGTTATGCGCCGAAGCTGGCAGCGGAATGGCTGCCCAAGATCCTGGCGCGGACTTACGACCCGGGCACCGCGCCGGCGGACGTCAAATCGGCGGTGACGCTCGGCATGGGCATGACCGAGCGGCAGGGAGGCACGGATGTGCGCGCCAACACGACGCGGGCGGAGCCGCTCGACGGTGGCGGACCCGACACGGCCTACGCCATCACTGGGCACAAATGGTTTCTCTCGGCGCCGATGTCCGATGCCTTTCTGGTGCTGGCGCAGGCGAAAGGCGGCTTGAGCTGCTTCCTGCTGCCTCGCCTCACGCCGGACGGCGAGCTCAACGGGCTCCGCCTGGTGCGCCTCAAGGACAAGCTCGGCAACCGCTCCAATGCCTCTTCCGAAGTGGAGTTCGACGGCGCGGTCGGCTTTCTCGTCGGCGAGGAGGGACGCGGCGTCGCCACCATCATCGACATGGTGACGCTGACGCGGCTCGACTGCGCAGTGTCCTCGGCCGGTCTGATGCGACAGGCGGTGGCCCGCGCCATCCATCACGCACGTCATCGTTCCGTGTTCCAGCGGCGTTTGATCGATCAGCCGCTGATGGCCCAGGTCCTCGCCGACATGGCGCTCGACGTGGAGGCGGCGACGGCGCTCGCCTTCAGGCTGGCGCGTGCCTTCGACGGCGGCACGAACGAGGACGAAGCCGCGTATCGGCGTCTGATGACGTCGGTGACCAAATACTGGGTGTGCAAGACCGCGCCGGCGATTGCCTACGAGGCCATGGAGTGCATGGGCGGCAACGGCTACGTGGAGGAGGGCGGCTTTCCGCTCATCTATCGCGAGGTGCCGGTCAACGCCATCTGGGAAGGCTCGGGCAATGTCATGGGCCTCGACGTGCTTCGCGTGCTCGAGCGGTCGCCGGAGACTGTGCGGCAGGTGCTCGAAGAGATCGATGACATCGCCGGACGCGAGCCGCGCGTGAAGGCGGCGCTCGACCACATCGAGACCTTGCTGGGAAAAGCCATGCGCGATCAGAGCGTGGCGCGCGCGCTTGTCGAGCAGCTGGCGCTGGCGCAAGGGGCCGCGCTCCTTCTGGCGCACGCGCCAGAAGAGGTGAGCGATGCGTTCCTCGCCACACGGCTCGACGGTCAGTGGCGCAGCACCTATGGCGCCGCTGCGATCGGCGGCGATGCGCGCGCCATCCTCGACCGTGCGGCGCCGTAAGGCTTTCCACACCTTAAGCGTTTGAGAACGCTGCCAAGGCTTGCCGCTGACATGAGACCGCCACGAGGCGTATTCTAAGATAGCCCATCCGCCCTTTAGGACGGGCATTCTCTACGCAGGAGGCTTGAGATGCATAAGCTTGCAGTTGCCATCGGATTGGCGGCGGCGGTGCTGCTCGCCGGCGGTATTGCGTGGAAGGCCGAAGCGCTGACCTGGAATTCGGCGACGGTGAACCTCCCCGGTGTTGCCAAGAACTATTCGCCCATCGAGCAGACCGGCTGCCGGCGCCGGGGCGCGTGCGGCTGGGGCCGGTACCGGGTCTGTGGTCCCTTGCGCTGCTGGTGCAGTGCCCTGCTAGTCGGCTGATGCTTCGATCGTAAGTGACTTGTGAGGCCGCCGCTTCCGGCGGCCTCATCCTTCGGCCCGGCCGGTGGGGGCTTGCCAGAGTCTGAAATTTCAATACCTTGCAGCTTAAGCGAATCAAAAGACTTGAGGGGCCAGCAGGGAATGAGATCCGGCAGGGGGAAAAACGAGAGGGCTGCGCAATGATGAGCTTACCCTTTGTCCTCTTTGCTTGCGCCATCGGTGCCGCCTGGCTGCGGCAGCGCGGCGTAGCCATGGGTTTTTGGGTCATTGGGCTCGTGGCGATGCTTGTTCTTTTCCGTTTCCATGCTACCGAAGTGCTGAATATCGGGCTCTGACGTAAGGGGGAAAAGGCGTGTCAGCGGACCTGTCGCGGCTGCTCAATGCCATCGGGCTCTTAGGCATCAGCACGGTTCTGACGCTCGCCTTCATCGATCAAGTTTGGTTCAAGGATCTGCCGTGTCCGCTGTGCATTCTGCAGCGGGGGGGCTTCTTTGCCGCGGGCTTCGGCATCGCGCTCAATCTGATCTTCGGGCCGAAGCCGAGCCATTACGGTGTCGCCATCATCGGCGCGGTCGCCGGCGGCGCCATCTCGATGCGCCAGATCCTGCTCCACATCGTTCCGGGGTCCGGCGCGTACGGCAATCCCATGTTCGGGCTGCACCTCTACACCTGGGCCTTCATCGCTTTCGCCGTCATCGTTGTCGGCTGCGCGATCATGCTCTTGGACGACCGGCAGTTTTCCCGGGCCGAGCCGATGTCGGTGCGCCTCAAGGCGCTGCCGCTCTCGGCGCTTCTCCTGTTCCTGACGCTCGCAATCGCCAACGTGGTCTCGACCGTGGCGCTGTGCGGCGGCGGGCTTTGCCCGGACAGCCCACACGAGTATCTGCTGTTCGAGACCACGCCGATCTAGTCAGCTCAAGTTTCTGAGCCGGTCGAGCGCGCCTTGCAGGATATAGGCGGCCGCCATGCGGTCGATCACTTGCGCGCGGCGCTTGCGGGAGGCATCCGCCTCGATCAGGTGTCGCTCGACGGCCGCGGTCGAAAGCCGCTCGTCCCAGAAGGCCATGGGCACGTCCACATGACCGGCAAGATTGCGGGCAAACGCGCGCGTCGACTGGGCGCGCGGCCCCTCGGAGCCGTCGAGATTGATGGGAAGGCCGATGACCAGGCCGCCCACGCCCTCCTTGGCGACGATCGCGGCGAGGGCCTTGGCGTCGGCGGTGAACTTGGTGCGCCTGATCGTCTCGTAAGGCGTGGCGATCGAGCGGGTGACGTCCGACAGCGCAAGCCCGATGGTCTTGGTGCCGAGATCGAGGCCGAGCAGCCGCGCCTCGGGCTGTAGCCTCGACGGTAAGTCTTCGATAGGAAGGGGCGGTGCTGCTGTCACAGAGTCGATCTAAAGGGTGAGATGATGAAGATTACGTGGTTCGGTCATTCCTGCTTCCGCATCGACACGGGCGCAAGCCGCATCCTGATCGATCCTTTTCTCACCGGCAACGCCACCTTCGAGAAGGCGGGCATTCCCTTGAGCACGGTGACGGAGGGGGTGACCCATGTGGCGCTGACCCACGGCCATGAGGACCATCTCGGCAATAGTATTCCCATCTGCAAGGAGACGGGCGCGACGCTGATCGCCGTGCACGAGCTTGCCACCTATCTGCAGAACCAAGGGGTGGAGAACACCGATCCCGGCAATACCGGCGGCACGCAGCCCCACGAGGACTTCGACCTGACCTTCGTTCCGGCCTTGCATTCGTCGTCGAACATGGTGGACGGGCGCCCGCTCTATCTCGGCAATCCTTGCGGCGTGGTGATCGCGGCACGCGAAGGCAAGACCGTCTACCACATGGGCGACACGGACATCTTCTCCGACATGGCCCTGATCAACGAGCTCTACGCGCCGACCATCGGCTTCGTGCCCATCGGCGACCGCTACACCATGGGCGCCAGGACCGCGGCGCTGGCCTGCAAGCGCTTCTTCGAGTTCGAGACGGTGGTGCCCTGCCACTACGGGACCTTCCCGGTCATCGACCAGACGGCGGAGAAGTTCGTCGCCGAAATGGCCGGAAACCGCGTCCTGGTGCCGGAGGTGGGCGTGCCGTTCGAGGCCTGAAACGGCCCTTGAGGCGTGGCGAGAAGCCAAGTTGCCGCCTTTTCGACCCGGTGGTACAGAACGCCGGAACCTTGAACCCCCGCCAAAACCGGCCAAAGCCATGTCCGTCGACCGCGCCACAGTCCGCCGCATCGCCCGCCTTGCCCGCATCGCCATCACCGATGAGGAGGCCGCACGGCTCGAGACGGAGCTGTCGGGCATTCTCGATTGGGTGGCCCAGCTCGATGAGCTCGACACGTCCAACGTGGAGCCCATGACGCGCGTGGAAGCCATGACCATGAAGAAGCGCGAGGACGTGGTGACCGACGGGTTCTGCGCCGACGACATCGTCAAGAACGCGCCCCAAGTCGACGATCACTATTTCGTCGTGCCGAAAATCGTCGAGTAAGGACTGCTCGTGACCAGACTGACAGATCTCACCATCGCCGACGCACGCGACGGATTGCGTGACAAGTCGTTCTCCGCGCGCGAGCTGGCGCAAGCGCATGTGGACGCTATCGAGGCGGCGAACGCGGCGCTCAATGCCTATGTCCTGCCGACGCCGGAGCGGGCGCTTGAAATGGCGGCGGCGAGCGATGCGCGCCTCGCCAAGGGCGAGGGCGGTGCGCTCGAAGGCATCCCGCTCGGCATCAAGGATCTGTTCTGCACGAGGGGCGTCCGCACCACGGCCTGCTCGCATATTCTCGACGGCTTCACGCCGACCTACGAGTTGACGGTCACCGCCAATCTGTGGGCGGAAGGCGCGGTGATGCTCGGCAAGCTCAACAACGACGAGTTCGCCATGGGGTCGTCCAACGAGACGAGCACTTACGGCGCGGTGGCGAATCCCTGGCGGCGCGAAGGCTCCGAGGCGACGCTCGTGCCCGGCGGCTCGTCGGGCGGCTCGTCGGCCGCAGTGGCGGCGCGTCTGTGCATGGGGGCCACGGCGACCGACACCGGCGGCTCGATCCGCCAGCCTGCCGCCTTCACCGGCACGGTCGGCCTCAAGCCGACCTATGGCCGCTGCTCGCGCTGGGGGATCGTCGCGTTTGCTTCGTCGCTCGATCAGGCCGGGCCGATCGCGCGCACCGTGCGCGACGCCGCCATCCTGCTCAAAGCCATGGCGAGCCACGACCCCAAGGACACGACCAGCGCCGATCTGCCGGTGCCCGATTTCGAGGCGGCGGTGAGCCAAGGCGTCAAAGGGCTCACCATCGGCATTCCGAAGGAATATCGCGCCCCCGGCATGGCGCCGGAGATCGAGGCGCTGTGGCAGCAGGGCATCGAATGGCTGAAGGCGGCGGGCGCCGAGATCAAAGAGGTGAGCCTGCCGCACACCAAATATGCGCTGCCGTCTTATTATATTGTCGCGCCGGCGGAGGCTTCGTCGAACCTCGCCCGCTATGATGGCGTGCGCTATGGCTTGCGCGAGCCGGGCTCCGACGTGATCTCCATGTACGAGAACACGCGCGAGGCGGGCTTCGGCACCGAGGTCAAACGGCGTATCCTGATCGGCACCTATGTGCTGTCGGCAGGCTATTACGATGCCTATTACCTCAAGGCGCAGAAGGTGCGGACTTTGATCAAGCGCGATTTCGATCAAGCCTTCGAGGGCGTCGATGCGATCCTGACCCCGACCACGCCGGGGCCGGCCTTCGCGCTCGGCGAGAAATCCGGCGATCCGGTCGAGATGTATCTGAACGACATCTTCACGGTGACGGTGAACATGGCGGGACTGCCGGGGATCTCGGTGCCGGCGGGGCTGTCGTCGGAAGGCACGCCGCTGGGGCTTCAGCTCATCGGCCGCGCCTTCGACGAGGAGACACTGTTCCGTACCGCGCAAGTCATCGAGGAAGCGGCGGGGCCCTCGGCCAAGCCGGCAGATTGGTGGAGCAAAGCAGCATAATGGCGACCCGCGAAGCATTGAAGTGTCAGAACATGGAGGAGGTGCGGATCGAGATCGATCGCATCGACCAGGCCCTCGTCGACCTCATCTGCGAGCGCTTCGCTTATGTGGACCGCGCCTGGCAGCTCAAGAACTCGCCGGCGGACGCGCGCGTGCCGTGGCGCATCCAGCAGGTGATCGACAAGGTGCGGGCGCGGGCGGCGGAGACCGGCCTGCCGCCGGAACTGGTCGAGGCGCTGTGGCGTCAAATGATCGGCTGGTTCATCCAGTATGAGGAGGAGAGGCTCCAGCAGCAGACGGAGCGCAAGGAGTAGCGGCGGCTCATGGACGCCAAGACGGAAAAATCGAACCTCATCGAAGGCGCCACCGGCGACTGGGAGGTGATCATCGGCATGGAGGTCCATGCCCAGGTCACGTCCAACGCCAAGCTGTTCTCGGGCGCGTCGACGGAGTTCGGCGGCGAGCCCAACTCTCATGTGAGCCTGGTCGATGCGGCCATGCCCGGCATGCTGCCGGTGATCAACGAGGCTTGCGTGGCGCAAGCCATCCGCACGGGGCTGGGCTTGAAGGCCCAGATCAACCTCACCTCGGTGTTCGACCGGAAGAACTATTTCTATCCCGACCTGCCCCAGGGCTATCAGATCAGCCAGTACAAGAACCCGATCGTGGGCGAGGGGGAGGTCATCGTCGATCTTCTCTCCGGCGAGCGCGTGATCGTCGGCATCGAGCGGCTGCATCTCGAGCAGGATGCCGGCAAAAGCCTGCACGACCAGCACCCGCAATACTCCTATGTCGATCTCAACCGCTCGGGCGTTGCGCTCATGGAGATCGTGTCGAAGCCGGATTTGCGTTCGTCCGAGCAGGCCAAAGCCTATGTGTCGAAGCTCCGCACCATCTTGCGCTATCTCGGCACGTGCGACGGCAACATGGAGGAGGGGTCTTTGCGCGCCGACGTGAACGTCTCGGTGCGGCGTCTTGGGGAGCCGCTCGGCACGCGCTGCGAGATCAAGAACGTGAACTCGATCCGCTTCATCGGCCAGGCCATCGAATACGAGGCGCGGCGCCAGATCGAGATCCTGGAGGAAGGTGGCGAAATTACCCAGGAGACGCGGTTGTTCGACGCCAAGACGGGCGAGACGCGGTCCATGCGTTCCAAGGAGGAGGCGCATGACTATCGCTATTTCCCCGATCCGGACTTGCTGCCGCTCGAGCTGACCCAAGACTATGTGGATGCGCTTGCCGCGGACTTGCCCGAGCTGCCGGACGAGAAGCGCGCGCGCTTCATCGCCGACTATGGGCTCACGCCGTACGATGCCGACGTGCTCGTCGCCGAGCGCGAGAGCGTCGATTATTTCGAGGCGGTGGCGAAGGGGCGCGACGCCAAGCAGGCGGCGAACTGGGTGATCAACGAGCTGTTCGGCCGTCTGAACAAAGAAGGCGGCAACGTCGTCGACAGCCCCGTCACCGCGGATCAGCTCGGCGCCATCGTCGATCTCATCAAGGCCGGCACAATTTCCGGCAAGATCGCCAAGGACGTGTTCGACATCGTGTGGACTGAGGGCGGCGACCCGGCCGAGATCGTCGAGACGCGCGGGTTGAAGCAGGTCACTGATACGCGCGCCATCGAGAAGGCGGTCGATGAGGTCATCGCCGCGAACCCGGACAAGGTCGAGCAGGCGAAGGCGAAGCCCGCGCTGATCGGCTGGTTCGTGGGCCAGGTGATGAAGGCGACCCAAGGCAAGGCGAGCCCGCAGGCCGTCAACGCGTTGCTCAAAGACAAGCTCGGCATCGAGTAGCCGTATCGAGAAAAGCGACCAGGATGCATGATCCGGAGAGGCTGTCTCAGTTTCCGTTTCTTGCGGAGCTGAGCACGGCTGGCCGGTCACGGCTGCTGGCTGCCACGCGTTACGTAACGCTGCCTCCTTATTCCAAGGTCATCGAACGGGGCGACGAGGTTGCGGGGGCCTATCTCGTGGAGGGGGGCGCCTTGCGGATCTACTACATCAGCGCGGATGGCCGCGAAGGGACGCTCTATTGGGTCGATCCGGGTCAGTCCTGCATTCTCGCGCTGAATTCGCTGTTTTCCCGGTTGGCCTATCCGGCTTGGGTCGAGACGGACCAGACCGAGACGAGGGTTGCGGTCGTTTCTGGAGAAGTCTTCCGCGAGCTCTATGCGGTGGAGCCGTCGCTTCAAGGCTTTGCGTTCGCCACCCTTTCGGCGCGGCTATTCGAGCTTATGACCCTGCTGCAGGAGACGGTATCGTTTGGCCTGGAGCAGCGCGTTGCCGCGTTCCTCTTGCGGCGATCAGGACAGGATCGTGTGGTGGAGACCACGCATGAGCAGATCGCGCATCATCTGGGGTCCTCTCGTGAAGTCGTATCGCGGGTCCTGCGCAATCTGGCTCGGAGCAGCGCGATCAAACTGTCCACCGGGTCGGTTGTGATTGTGGACGAAGCCAAGCTCCGCAGCCTGGTCGAGCCGTGCTGAGGCAGTGCATGGGACGTCCACAATCTCAAAGCGCCTGCGTTCAATCTTTGTCGGAGCCGAGCGACTTGGCAGCCGTCATGGTCATCGCCAGATGTTGTTTGAAGGCCGGCAGAACGGCCTTGAGGTGAGATGCGAGGCTAGGATTCCGCGCGGCAGGAAGAAGTGTCTGGCTCACCAACTCGATGAACGCCCGATGGCCGATAATCGCCTGCGTGAGGTATTCGCGGTCGAAGTCGGCTCCACTTCGGGCCCGGAGATCCTTCATGACCGCCAGGTGGTGCTGGACCGTGGCGCTATCGTCAGCGGGTGCCACAGGCTCGATGTTGTTCTGGGTCAGGATGCCCTGGAAGGCGACCACCACGCCACGGTGATCCTTGGCCACCATTTCGCCATGCTGTTTGACGCCTGATGCGGTACCGCGAACGGCGCCGAGTTCGGCCTCTTCCACGTCGAACTGGTTGGCTTGAAGGTAGATGTAGGCGATTTCGCCGTCTGTCAGTTGAGCAAGGTTTGCAACCGGGATTAGTTTGGCCGCGTCGGCGTTGCAGGTTGTGGGGTTCGCAAGTCCGTCACAGGCGTATGTGGCTGAGCTGTAAACTATGCCCGCGACGCTTGCCGCGCCGATCAAGCATAAGCCCAGAACACGAATGGTCGATTTGTACATGTTCGCTCTCCGTTTGATAGGTTGGCCGATGTCGAAACCCTATTGACCGAGGCCGAGCGAGGCGGGGACCAAAGTCCCATGCGTTGTCGATTTTTGGAGCGGGGGAGAGCCACACGTGTCAGCGCCCTCTGGTTTGAGCATGAGAAAGATGAATAGAGGCGAACGGTGACCCACGCGATCCGCGTTCACGAATACGGCGGGCCCGAAGTCCTCACTTGGGAAGAGGTCGAGGTCGGCGATCCCGGGCCGGGCGAGGTGCGCATTCGGCAGACGGCCATCGGCCTCAACTTCATCGATGTCTATGGGCGGACCGGGCTCTACCCGCAAGGCGAGCTCCCCTTCGTTCCCGGCATGGAGGGGGCTGGCGTGGTCACGGCGGTGGGTGCGGGCGTGCGCGACCTCAAGGTCGGGCGCCGCGTGGCCTATGCCGGTCCCATCGGCGGCTATGCCGAAGAGCGGCTGATCGCCGCCGACCGCGTGGTGCGGATTCCCGAAGGTGTCGGCGACGAGACAGCGGCGGCGATCATGCTCAAAGGCATGACGGCGCAATATCTGCTGCGCCGGACCTACAAGGTCGGACCGGACACGACACTGCTGTTCCATGCGGCCGCCGGCGGGGTCGGGATGATCGCCTGCCAATGGGCGGCCTCGCTCGGCGCCACGGTGATCGGCACGGTCGGCTCGGCGGGGAAGGCGCTCATCGCCCGCTCCCACGGCTGCACCCACGTCATCAACTACCGGGAAGAGGATGTGGTCGCCAAGGTGAAGGACTACACCAAGGGCGAGGGCGTCGACGTGGTCTACGACTCCATCGGCAAGGACACGTTCCCGGCCTCGCTCGATTGCCTCAAGCGGCGCGGGATGTGGGTGAGCTTCGGCCAGGCGTCCGGGCCGGTGCCGGAGTTCCGGATCAATCTCCTGGCGCAGAAGGGCTCGCTGTTCGCCACGAGGCCCGCGCTCGGCGACTATATCGCCACCCGCAAGGAGCTCGTCGCTACGGCCAACGACCTGTTCGGCGTCATCGCCAAAGGCAAGGTCCGGATCGCGGTGAACCAGACCTATCCGCTTCAAGACGCCGAGCGCGCCCACCGGGAGCTCGAAGGCCGGATGACCACGGGATCGACGCTGCTCATCCCCTGACGCGCGCAAAATCTTTCGCGCGAAGTTTTGGCGTGGTTATCGGCGCGTCACCTGAAATGGTCAAAGAAGTATTGCAAAGCGCCGATGTTAATCATTGAGCCGCGCAGACGCGTGCAATGTAAACCAAAGTTACCGTGCCTTTTAGATTTGGTGATTTTACATTAATCATGCCGATTCAGACGTTGTTGAAAGTGCTGCTTGATGATCTCCCGTGTTTGGAGCTGAACAACACGCGATGAACTTGCGAGGGAAATGGCAGGTTCTGATGCGGGCGAATAGGGGGACGTAAAATGGCTCGCTTGGATATTTCGACGGGGCTGGCAGGCCATATGGAGCTCGCGGCGCAGACAGGTGCGCCCGATGCTCTGTTCGAGCTGGGGATGCTTTACGCGACCGGCCGCGATGTGGATGCGGATCTCGTGACGGCGCATAAGTGGTTCAATCTCGCCGCCGCGCGGGGGAACGCTTCGGCGCTCAATTATCGTATCGAGCTTGCCCAGGAGATGTCGGTGGAGCAGGTCGCCGAGGCGCAGAAGCTCGCGCGCGAGTGGCTGCAAACTCACTAGCTTTCAGATTTTCAGGTCGCTTCTTGAGAGGAGGGGCGCTGGATTTATTCCAGCGCTCCGCTTTCCTCTTCGCTGCAATGGCGGAAGAGGGAGAGCATGCAGTGGTAGCTCTTGCGCGCGAAGCCGCCGACTGCGGAGCTTGCGCTCTTGGCTGCCTGCTTGACGCGCGTCGCCGTTCCCACGCTCTCGGTGGGCGGGGGCGCCGCCGTCCGTGGTGCCGGCTGAGTCGGTAGCGCGCTGGTCGACGAAGTGCGCGGCAAAGGCTGCGCGGCAGGTCGCGCCGCTTCGCTATCGGATGACGTGAGGCCGATCGCCGAGCCCGCGTTGCGCAGGCCTTTCTTCGAGGCGCTCACCGCGCGGCCGCCCAGCTCGAACAACGATTTCGGTTCGTTGCCTTCCGGCGGTGCGAAGTCGCGCTGGTTCCGCTCGACCTTCTGTTGGAGCTTCCGCACGCGCGGGTCGGCGGTGAGATTGTCGGGCAGGGCGGGGCCGTCGTAATTGTAGACCTTGACCAAGCCGACGCAGGACGTCGTCGCCGCCTCCGCGGCGCAGGAGGCGTGGTTGCCTTCCTTGGCCAAGCGGATCACGCAATAGAGCTTCAGCGCGTCACCCACCCTCGCGTCGACGCCCGTGACCCGGCAGCGATAGACCTCGTCGGGGCTCTTGCAGGTGACGCAGTAGTCGACATTGGCGGCCTGCGCTGAGGGCGCAAGCCAAGCCAAGGCGGCCGCGGCGAGCAGCGCAAAGGCAAGCGATCTTGGGTAAGCACGCTGACCCATAGTGTTGGTGTCATCCCCGTAGGCGATGCCCAGAGTCCTAGCATATTGGGGGAGCGAGCAAAATACGCCCGCGGGGCCTGGGCGCGAGGCTCCAGGGCCGATAAAGGGCCGTTTCGGCCCATTCTCTTTGGGGCGTCCCTCGATAATCATTGCCTTGCACCCCATTTTCGGGCTGCACGCCAAGATCAGGTCGGAAAACGCGCCCGCGCGTCATTCGGTTCCCGCGCGACGGCCTGTGTTGACCGTCCATCGCCGGATCATTAAGCCTTGCGCTGACGGAGACGTGGCCGAGAGGCTGAAGGCGGCGGTTTGCTAAACCGTTATACGGTCCAAAGCCGTATCGGGGGTTCGAATCCCCCCGTCTCCGCCATCCTGGCGCCCAAGGGCGCGTCTGGTCGCCTGGCGCAGAAGCGCGGAGGTTGAGGATGGTCAAGGATCAGTCCCGTTCTTCCGAGCCCACTGACCCGCAATTTGAGCGCATGTTCATCGAGCGCGAGCGGAACCGCTTCGCCAACCGGGCGCTGTCGTATCTCGTGTTGCTCAATGGGGCTGCCGCGCTCGTCTTGCTGACCATCATGGCGCAGGCGCCCGAATTGAGCTTGGACCGCAAGCTTGCCGCCGCCATGATGTTCTTCTCAGGGCGGGGCGATCGCGGCCCTGTTCAGCTCCTTCCTCGCTTACGTCAACCGGACGGTGCGGATGCAGGCGCCCGCCCGCGAGAGCCTCAGGCGGGCTTTGCGGGGGCTCGCGGTGGCGGCGGTGGTCGGCAGCGGCGCAGCCTTCCTCACGGGGATGAACATGGTGGGGGCGATCTCCACCGAGAAATCGAGCTCGCACCCCAAAGGCTCGCGTCAGGACAAGCCGTCCAAGCCCGCACCTATCGAGAAGGTCTAGCTGCGGGAGAGGGCTATGACGGGCCGGTCATCTCGCGTGTGAAGTCCGCCCACATGGCGCGCAGGCCTGTCGTCAGGCTGCTCAGCCTCTCACCAACCACGTCCCAATTGACGATATGCCGTTGCTCTACGCCGTCGGCTCCGAGATCGACAATGTAAACGACGAGGATCGTGAGTAACGCGCCGAGCACGATTCCAAGAAAAAGTCGCATAGCACCCACCCAGAGACCTCCAATCATAGGTCGCCCAGATGACAAGAGGAAGTGAGATAAGGGGGGTTTCTCGGGGATTCCCGGCTGCTGCCGGTTGTCCTCGGGCTCGTTTGCGCTCCTAAGGCGAGCCTGGCGGACGAAAGTCGAATTGTGTGTCACAGGGCTCTTGAGCAAGAGTTTGATCCCGGTCAAGGTTAGACCGGGCTGCCTGGAGCATCAGTCAGGCAAGAGAGGGGATAAGCGTATGGCTGCAATGCTCCAGCGTGACGAGTGGAAGGCGTTTTCCGATTTCCTGGCGCTCGCGGCGGCGGGCGTCTGCGTCATCATCGGGCTCATCCTGGCGCTTGCCGGCGAGGACAGGGTCATCGCCTTTCACGGCTGCCTCCTGCTCGGCGCGGCGGGCCTCGCCTTTCTCTACATGCTCACGCAGATCATCGAGAAGAAGGAGCCTCGGGACGCGACCGCGTATGCCGACGGCGTCATCCGGGCCGGCGTCATCGCCACCGTCTTCTGGGGACTCGCCGGCTTCCTCATCGGCGACATCATCGCCTGGCAGCTCGCTTTTCCGGTCTTCAATCTCGATCTGCCTTGGACCAATTTCGGGCGGCTACGCCCGGTGCACACCTCGGCCGTCATCTTCGCCTTCGGCGGTAACGCGCTGATCGCCACGTCGTTCTTTGTGGTGCAGCGGACCTGCCGGGCGAGGCTCGCGGGCAAATGGTCGCCGTGGTTCGTGTTCTGGGGCTATCAGCTCTTCATCGTGCTCGCCGCCACCGGCTACGTCCTCGGCGTCACGCAATCGAAGGAGTACGCGGAGCCCGAGTGGTACGTTGATCTATGGCTGACGTTCGTTTGGGTCGCCTACTTCTTGGTGTTCATCGCCACGATCGCCAAGCGGCGCGAACCCCACATCTACGTGGCGAACTGGTTCTATCTCGCCTTCATCGTCACCATCGCCATGTTGCACATCGTCAACAATCTGGCGGTGCCGATCTCACTCGTCAGCTCGAAGAGCTACATCCTTTATTCCGGCGTCCAAGACGCCATGACCCAGTGGTGGTATGGGCACAACGCGGTCGGATTCTTCCTGACGGCAGGCTTCCTCGGCATGATGTATTACTTCGTGCCGAAGCGCGCCGAGCGGCCGATCTATTCCTACCGTTTATCGGTGGTGCACTTCTGGTCACTGATCTTCATCTATATCTGGGCCGGTCCCCACCATCTGCACTACACGGCGCTGCCCGACTGGGCACAGACGCTGGGCATGACCTTCTCCATCATCCTGTGGATGCCGTCCTGGGGCGGCATGATCAACGGTCTGATGACGCTGTCGGGCGCTTGGGACAAGCTCAGGACCGATCCCGTCATCCGCATGCTCATCGTCGCCGTCGCCTTCTACGGCATGTCGACGTTCGAGGGCCCGCTGATGAGCATCAAGTCGGTGAACGCGCTGTCGCACTACACCGATTGGACGATCGGGCACGTGCATTCTGGCGCCCTCGGCTGGGTCGCCTACATCACGTTCGGCGCCCTTTACTGCCTCGTGCCGTGGCTCTGGCATCGCAAGGCGCTCTATTCACAGCGTCTGGTGGAGTGGCACTTCTGGATCTCGACGCTTGGCATCCTGCTCTACATCACCTCGATGTGGGTGTCCGGCATCCTGCAAGGGCTGATGTGGCGGGCCTACGATTCCCAAGGCTTCCTCGAGTATTCCTTCGTCGAGACCGTCGAGGCGATGCATCCCTTCTACGTGATCCGGGCGACCGGCGGGCTGTTGTTCCTCACCGGTGCGGTGATCATGGCGTATAATCTGTGGCGGACGGCGCGGGGCGATGAGCCGGTGGATGCGGCGGAGCAGCCGCGGGTGGCGGCCGCGCCCGAGTTCCGCCCCGGTGAATACACGGCTCCGGCCGAGTAGGGGGGGTAGATGGACTGGGCAAAGCATCAAATCCTTGAGACGAGCTCGATCCTCCTGCTCATCGGGATTCTCATCGTGGTTGCCATCGGCGGGTTGGTGGAGATCGCCCCGCTGTTCTGGCTGAGCTCGACCATCGAGAAGGTGCAAGGCATGCGGCCCTATACGCCGCTCGAGCTGGCCGGGCGCGATATCTATGTCCGCGAGGGCTGCTATCTCTGTCACAGCCAGATGATCCGCTCGCTCAAGGATGAGGTGGAGCGCTACGGACATTACAGTCTGGCGGCCGAGAGCATGTACGATCATCCCTTCCAATGGGGATCGAAGCGCACGGGCCCCGATCTCGCCAGGGTCGGCGGCAAATACTCCGATGAGTGGCACCGGGCGCATATGATCGATCCGCGCGCCGTGGTGCCGGAATTGGTGATGCCGGGCTATCCGTTCCTTGCCAAGCGCGAGCTCGAGTATGGCGACATCGAGGAGAAGCTGAACGTGCTTCGCATCGAAGGCGTGCCGTATACCGACGAGGATATTAAGGACGCAAAGGCTGATATCGAGCTGCAGGCGGGTGGCAGTGCCGACGAGCTCAAGGCGTTCCTCGCGCGCTATCCGAAGGCCCAGGTGCGGTCGTTCGACGGCGACCCGAGCTACGTCTCCGAGCTCGATGCGGTGATTGCCTATCTGCAGATGCTAGGCACCCTGGTCGACTTCGCGAAGTTCGACGCCGAAGGACCCAATCTAAGGTGAGGATTGAGCCATGAACTACGAGCAAGTGGCGTCGATCAGCCAAGTGTTGGCGCTTCTCTTCTTTATCGGCTTGTTCGTTGCGGTCCTGGTCTACGCGTTCTGGCCCGGCAACAAGAAGCGTTTCGATGAGGCGTCGAAGCTTCCCCTCGAGGGGGACCCCGAGTCTAAGAACGAGAAAGACGACTAAAGGTCATGACCAAGAAACACGGCGACACGTCAGAGGATGTCGGAACGACCGGTCATGAGTGGGACGGCATCGAGGAGCTGAACAAGCCGCTGCCGAAGTGGTGGCTCTACACCTTCTATGCCTGCATCATTTGGGCGATCGGCTATTGGATCCTGTATCCGGCGTGGCCACTCGTGTCTGGCTATACCAAGGGCTATCTGGGCTACAGCCAGCGCGAGAGGGTGGCGGAGGATTTGGCGCAAGCGCAGACCGCGCAGGCGGCCTATCGCAAAAAGATTGCGGCGAGCGACCTCGCGGCGATCCAGGCCGATCCTGAGCTTCTGAACTTTGCGCTGGCCGGCGGTGCGGCGGCGTTCGGCGACAACTGCGCGCCCTGCCATGGCCGCGGCGCGCAAGGCGCGTTCGGCTATCCCAATTTGCGCGACGATGTCTGGCTGTGGGGCGGTTCGCTCGATGCCATTCACCAGACGATTCAACACGGCATCCGGTCCGGCGATCCCGAGATGCGCAATACGCAGATGCCCGCCTTCGGCAAGCTCGGCATGTTGAAGTCGGATCAGGTCAACGATGTCGCCGAGTACGTTCTTTCCTTGTCCGGCAATGCCGACGATCAGGCGGCCGCGGGCCGCGGTGCGCCGATTTTCGCCGCCAATTGCTCGCCCTGCCACGGGAAGGAAGGCAAGGGCAACCAGGCGCTCGGTGCGCCAAACCTGACTGACGAGCTCTGGCTCTATGGCGGAGATAAGGCTACCGTCATTGAGACGATTACCAATAGCCGCGGCGGTGTAATGCCCGCCTGGACTGGGCGTCTGGATCCTGCGACGATCAAGGAACTCGCCATCTACGTCCACTCGCTTGGCGGCGGTCAGTAGCCTTTCGTTTTTTAGTGATGGCCATGACCGAAGTGCAGGAACGAACCAGCGCACCCGTTGGGCGCCGAAACGGCGATTCTGGGCCCCAGGAGGCCGCGCCCGGCGTCATTCGGAGCGATGTACCTACCGTCAGTGACGAGCGGCAGTCGCTCTATGCTGGCCGGACCAAGGTCTACCCGAAAGAGGCTCACGGGACATTCCGCACGGTCAAATGGATCGTCATGGCGGTGACGCTCGGCATCTATTATCTCGTGCCGTGGATCCGCTGGGACCGCGGGTCCTATCTTCCCGACCAGGCTGTGCTCATCGATCTCCCGGCGCGCCGCTTCTACTTCTTCTTCCTCGAGATCTGGCCGCAGGAGTTCTATTACGTCACGGGCCTCCTGGTGCTCGCCGCTCTTGCGCTGTTCCTCGTCACGTCGATCGCGGGGCGTGTGTGGTGCGGCTATACCTGCCCGCAGACGGTGTGGACAGACCTCATGATCGCGGTGGAGCGGTTCTGGCAGGGCGACCGCAATTCGCGGCTCCGGCTCGATAAGCATCCTTGGGCCTTCGAAACGTTATGGAAGAAGGCGACCACGCATGTGACGTGGCTCTTGATCGCGGTGGCTACGGGCGGCGCCTGGGTGTTCTACTTCGCCGACGCACCGACGCTCGCGCAGCAGTTCCTCACCTTCCAGGCACCGACGGTTGCCTATCTGTTCGTCGGTCTCTTCACCGCATCTACCTATGTGCTTGGCGGTATCGCCCGTGAGCAGGTGTGCGTCTATATGTGCCCCTGGCCGCGCATCCAGGGCGCCATGTTCGACCGGGATTCGCTGCTGATCTCCTATCGCGCGTGGCGCGGCGAGCCGCACGGGCCGCACAAGACGGGACAGTCCTGGGAAGGGCGGGGCGATTGCGTCGATTGCCGCCAATGCGTCGCCGTGTGTCCGACCGGCATCGACATTCGCAACGGGCCGCAGCTCGAATGCATTCAATGCGCGCTCTGCATCGATGCGTGCGATGCGATCATGACCAAAGTGGACCGTCCGACCGGTCTCATCGCCTACGATACGGTGCGGAACCTCGAAGTGGGCGACAAGGGCGCCGAGCCGATCAAGCTCATCCGCCCGCGGGTGGTCCTCTATGCCGTGGCCATGGTGGTCGTCGCGGCGATCATGCTCGTCGCCTTGGCGATCCGGCCAGAGCTCGACGTGAATGTCTTGCATGACCGCAACCCGCTCTATGTGCGGCTGTCCGACGGCGGCGTGCGCAACGGCTTCACCATGAGGCTGCTCAACAAGCGCTACGCGCCGCGGGCCTTCAAGATCAGTGTGCAAGGTCTGCCTGCGGGCGCGAAGCTCGACATGATCGGCCATGAAGGGGGCGTCGTGCCGGTGCCGCCGGACAATCTCCAGTCGGTCACGCTTTACGTCAGCCTCGACAAGCCGGGCGTGAAGGCCCTGCATGATGACGATACGCACTTTTCTTTCGTCATCACCGATATCGCCGACGGCACGACGGTCGAGCACAAAGCCAAGTTTAATGGGCCTGAGGTTGAGCATGAGCACTGAAGGCTGGTTCCCGGACGGCATCAGCGGGCGCCATGTGCTCCTGGGGCTCATCGTGTTCTTCGGCGTGATGCTGGTCGCCAACTCGATGCTCGTCTATTACGCGCTCGACACGTTTAGCGGAGGCGACAGGCCCGATCCTTACCGTGCCGGCTTGAACTACAACGACACGATTGCCGCCGCTGAGAAGCAGGACGCGCTCGGCTGGACGACCGATATCGCTTACGACGACGCCGAGGGCCGGCTGACGGTTCGCTTCCTGGACAAGACGCAAGCGCCGGTCACGGGCCTCAAGCTCGGCGGAACGGTCGGCCGCGGGGCCACCTACCGGGAGGACCAAAAGGTCGCGTTCAAGGAGATCTCCCACGGCGTCTATGCGAGCGACATTGAGCTCGCGCCGGGGCAATGGGTTGTCGCCCTGGAGTCGCGGAAGGTGGAGGGGGGCGATCCGGTTTACCGTTTGAAGCGGCGCCTTTTCGTCGCGGACCGGCCATGACCGCGTATCCGACCGAGCTTGCGAAGCAGCAGGCTCCGGCGGCGGCGCCCGCCACACTCGTGCTCGCCGTGGATGAGATGCATTGCGGCGCCTGCCTGCGCTCGGTGGAGCGCGCGGCGCTACGTGTGCCCGGCGTGGAGAGCGCGCGGGCATCGCTCGCCGCCAAGCGGCTCGCCGTCACCTACGATCCGGCGCGCGCCGGCGAGGTGGACGTGATCACGGCGCTCGACCGTATCGGCTTTTCCGCAGCACCCATAGAGGCCGTGCAGCAGGACCGTGGCGACGCACGGCAGAAATATCTGCTGCGGCGCGTGGCGGTGGCAGGCTTCGCCGCCATGAATATCATGCTGCTGTCGATCTCCGTGTGGTCCGGGGAGGGGGGCGACATGGACCCGGCGCTGGCCTCGCTGTTCCGCTGGCTGTCGGCGTTGATCGCGCTCCCCACCGTGGTTTATGCGGGCCAACCCTTCTTTGCGTCGGGCTTCGCCGCGCTGAAAGGCCGGCGCCTCAACATGGACGTGCCGATCTCGCTCGCCATCATCCTCGCCACAGGCATGAGCCTTTATCAGACCATGCTCAACCACGAGCAGGTCTATTTCGACGCCGCCGTCACGCTGTTGTTCTTCCTGCTGGTGGGGCGGTATCTCGACGAGACCTTAAGGGTGCGCGCGCGGGGCGAGGCGCAGAACCTGCTCAGCCTGCAGAGCGGCATCGCCACGGTGCTCGATGCGGACGGCGTGCAGCGCAAAGTCGCGGCCCATGCGCTCCATCCCGGCGACCGTTTGCTCGTTGGGACCGGCGAGCGCGTCGCGGCCGATGGCGTCGTGCGTGAGGGCCGCGGCCAAGTGGACCAGAGCCTCATCACCGGCGAGACGTTGCCGGCGGGGGTGAAGCCCGGCGATCAGGTCTACGCCGGCACGCTCAATCTGACGCAAAGCTTGAAGATCGAGGTCACCGCGGCTGACGACGCGACGCTGCTTGCCGAGATCGGCCGGCTGATGATGGCGGCGGAGCAAGGCAAGGCGCGCTACCGGCGGCTCGCCGACCGCGCCGCGCAAATCTACGCGCCGGCGGTGCACGGCCTTGGCTTAGCGACGTTCCTCGGCTGGCTCGCGTTCGGCGCGCCCTGGCAGACGGCGCTCACCTACGCCATCTCCGTGTTGATCATCACCTGCCCGTGCGCGCTGGCGCTTGCCGTGCCGGCCGTGCAGATCGCCGCCGCGAGCCGCCTGTTCAAGCGGGGCATCATGGTCAAGGCGCCGGACGGGCTCGAGCGCATCGCCGAGATCGACATGGTGGTGTTCGACAAGACCGGCACGCTGACCCTTGGCAAGCCGCAACTTATTGACGAGACGGATATTTCTGACATCGACTTGTCGGCCGCGGCGGCGCTTGCGGCGGCCAGCCACCACCCTTACGCGCGCGCCGTCGTGGTGGCGGCGGAGCGGCGCCTCGGCGCCGTCCAGCCCGCCTCCGGCATCGAGGAGACGCCGGGCGAGGGCTTGGCGCGCAAGTCGGGGCAAGGAGAAGAGCGACTCGGCTCGGCGGCATGGTGTGGCGTGGAACTCGAGAGCAGCGACGGGGCGGAGGTTTGGTACCGGCGCGACACGGAGCCGCCGGTGCGCTTCCGCTTTGCCGATGCCATTCGTCCCGATGCGGCTGAGACGGTCGCGGCGCTGAAGCGGCAGGGCTATAGAATTGCGCTTCTCTCCGGCGACCGGGCCGGCGTGGTCGAGGAGACGGCGCGCGTCACCGGCATCTACAATTGGCACGCCGCGCTGAAGCCCGCCGACAAGATCGCCTGGCTCGAAGCGCGCGCAAACGAAGGGCGCAAAGTGCTCATGGCCGGCGATGGGCTGAACGACGCGCCGGCGCTTGCTGCCGCGCACGCCTCCATCTCGCCGGCCACCGCCGCCGATATCAGCCAGCGCGCCGCCGACTTCGTGTTCCAAGGCGCGAAGCTCAAGCCGGTGGTCGAGGCGATCAAGACAGGGCGCCGGGCGCACGCCATGGCCTTGCAGAATTTCGGCGTGGCGGCGGTGTACAACGCCATCTGCGTGCCGCTGGCGATGCTCGGCTTCGTCACGCCGTTGATCGCGGCCATCGTCATGTCGACATCTTCCATATTGGTGACGCTGAATGCCTCGCGGCTCGCAGGGGAGGGACGCTCATGACGGCGCTTGCCTGGCTGATCCCCGCGGCACTTCTTCTCGCCGGACTTGGCCTCGCCGCCTTCCTGTGGGCGCTGCGCTCGGGTCAGTTCGATGATCTCGAAGGCGCCGCCTATCGTGCGCTCGAGGACGAGCCGCCGGACGATGAGAGCAGCTAATGCGCGGCCTCAAGGACATCGATTATGTCCTTGAGAAGCTCGCCTGGATGCGCGCCGAGCGGATCTGGCCGAACGGCTTGCGCTATCTGTGGACGGACGCCTTCGGCGTCGTCCTGCTCGCCTCTCTCTACGAGGACCTGAAAGAGCAGAAATATCTCGATGAGGCGCTGTGGGTCGTCTCGGAGGTCAAGCGCGTGCTTGGCCGCAAGCGCGGCATCCGCATCGGCGAGGAGCCCGACCGCGACGGCCAGTATTTTCACTATCTCTCGATGTGGCTCTACGCGCTGCACGTGCTGTCGCGCTACGACCCCAAATTCAAGGATGAGGGGGTGGCGCTCGCGCGCGACATTCACGCGCCCTTCGTCGTGCCGGGCCGCGGCGTCATCTGGAAGATGCAGGAAGATCTGAGCGGGCCTTATCCCGGCTATGGCTTCGGCGCGCTCGACGCTTTCGACGGCTACGTGTCCTACCGGCTTCTCGACGAAGAAGCGCTGGAGCCCGAGATCGCCGAGATGCGGGAGCTCATCAACGCAATGGCCGGGGAGCTCGTCATCACCCAGGATCTCGGGCTCGGCATGATGCTGTGGATGACGCAGTTCTTCCCGCAAGAAGACTGGGCGGTGATCCAGCGCGAGCGCTCGCTCGCCATGCTGGACCGCATGTGGATGGAGGAAGGCTATTTCGCCCGCGAGCCGTATCTGCCGCAAGTCCGTATCGCGTTCGCCAATTACGGCGTCTCCGTGGGCTTGCAGGCGGTGGACGCCATGCCCGACCGCGTGGATGCGACTCAATGCCTATTTCGACCGCTACCGCTCGGGCGACGAATACGACCGCGCGGCCATCACCCATGTGATGGCCTGCAACTCGCACTTCCCGGGGCTCTTGCTGCGGTCCTAGTGGATCACGACAGATGTCGGCGCGCTGGCCATCGCAGTTGGCGCGTGAGAATCCTCGGCCAGCACGCCGAGCAGCACCAAAAGAAGTGAGTAGGTCAGCACCAACGCAAGAGCTCTACCCAAAATGATGAAAGTGTCTTTCATGACTGGGGTCCCCTTGAGCTACGCGTCAGATTGACACCAGATTATGGCTTTCGCGTGCTCTGGAGTTGGATGCTTTTTCGGCGCTCGGCGAGGGCGACACGGCGCGCGCGACGGTCCGCGCGCGCCGTGAGTTCGATGTGATCACGGCCTATCGCGTGATGGTGGCGGACGGTGCCTTCTTCAGTCCCGACTTTATATCTGAGTACTGATGTCCGGAGCAGTCGTTCGCGATGCCGGTGAGCTGGCCGACTTTGCACTTGAGGAAGAGGTCGCAGGCCTCATGCGATGTCGTGTACCAGATGCCCCCGTGATTCCCCCAGTGGTCGTTTCCCTGCGAGTCTTGGGCAAAGCAGGTACACTTACAGAGCAGCCAGGTTTTGCCGCCTTTCGGTCTTGCCCAGCTCGCGTCCGATGACAGAAGGACGCCGATGAGGCCACACGCAACCAGAGCAATTATCAGAGTTAGGATCTTCCGCATGCTTGCGCTCCATTGTCGGTTGTTCTCGAACCTGGATCACCGTGGGCACCGTCTAGCTTTTTACCCTGAGTGGATTTGTCGGTCCATCGAGTTGTGCGGATCACCCGTTCCGGAAGAGCCCGGAACAGAGCCGCAGCTTTCCGCATTGCCTACTAAATGAGCATGCGGCAGTGGCTCACAGATAGTGCAACGCGCCGACCGCAACGATCACCACACAGGTCGTCACAAGGAACAGGATGAAATACACCATGCCTTGGATGCTGCTGAGTGGAACGTCCTGTCCGGCCATGCGGGCCAAGGCACATCCTGCCGTGATGCTCGATAGGACCGTCGCCAGAATGGTGGCAACGATGAGTCCCCAAAGCAGATAGGTCTCCGTGCTGTCCCCTTGCGTGTCAGCATAAAGGCCGACCAAGATACCGATGACGGCAATGAGGATCCCGAACAGCGCCAAGATGCCGCTGAAGATCTGGCCTACGAGCTGGCGCTCGCTATCGTCTGGATTCATTGCCATCGCCACGCCTACCTCAGCAAGGGCACGCCGTCAGCCGCTGGCGGTGCGGCGCTGATCGTCCGAGAGGTCGGGGACTTCGGACGGCGCCCTTTCATTCTTCGTCGGCGTCCATTTGAATCGACGCCATCATGACGAGGGCGGCGTCTTCGTTCTTGAAGAGAACGAGCGTCTGCTCGTAGATCGAAAGGCCGGCATCCACCTCAGCGATGAGGTCATCAATGTGCCTTCCGCCAACCTCGCGCTTTCCACGGCTTCGATCTGCAGCGAGTTGGAGGTGCAAAGCTGTCTTGGCGCGGATTATTTCTTCGATGAGCTGTGTCGACGACTTCATTTGCTTCGGGACTCTTCCCTGAACCGATAAACAATCTCCTAATCCCCATGCCATCTTTGGAAGCCCTTGTTCCTGCGGCCCTCTTCTGCTTGTCTGATAGGGGTGGGGGCGCCTGCATTGGCCGAGTCGGGGCCCTCGCGACATCGGGCCAATTGCAAATCCGTCGACGGGGGAATTGATCCGTTGCAGCCAAGACCGCTCCTTCCAGCTGTCGTCACTATCGTCAGCCTTATCGTCGTTGTCGTCATCGCCTTTTCGGGTTCGCCCCTGTCCATTGCCGCGGAGCAAGCGCCGGAGGTTCCGGCTTGGCTGCGGGCCCATGTCGGCAACGGCGAAGGCCAAATCGCCCCCGTGGTGTTGCAGAGGGCGCGCGCGCTTTACCTGCAAAAAGTGAGCGAAGGCGCGGTCAAAAATCCCTGCTACTTCGCCATGGACGCGACGCGCCCCGCCGGGTTTGGGCGACGGTTTTACGTTGTCTGCGAAGCCGACCGAACGTTTCGTGCGATTTCGTCGGGGCACGGCAACGGCCGCAATTTGAGAGGCCTCGCGAATTTCGCGAACGGCATACGGTGCGCAAAGAACTTCAGCAACGCGGAGGGGTCCAAGCTGACGACCGGCGGGCCCTATGTGACCAGCGAGGAGAAAACGTCTTTCAAAGGCTACTATCGCTCGGGGCGAAAACTCACGCCCTTGTTGCGCACGTTCGTGCAGTTTGACGGCGAAGGGGACACCGCAAACGCCAGACCGCGCGCCATCGGCGGGCATCCCGCCGTGTTGTTGCGGGTGCGGTGCCGCCGAAAGGATCCGGACAGCCCATACGCCAACAAGGACGGTTACGTTCCGTTCGGCAATTTTGTGAACTACACCGGCGGCCGCAGCAACGGCTGCACCAGCTGGTCGCCGTCGGAGGCCGAGCGAATTACCGCAATGGTGAAGGACAATCCGACGACGCTTTACATCTATCCTGAATCACAAGACATCGACGCCGTCGCGAAGGCGGTGAAGGCCGGCAAGTCGCCGTCGCGCGCGGGATTATATTGGAACGCCTCCTGCTTGAGGGAAATCCGCGTCCCGAAATTCTGGCCGAAGGAAACCCTCGAGCCGATCATCGTCAAATACAAGAAGGATCATCCGCCACCGCCGTGGCGGCCGCTGCCGATTTGCAAGTGAGGTCGGCTTTTCGGCTACAGCCCGCGCTCGATCGCCCGCAGCACCTGGAAGCGCGTCCCGCCGCTATTGCCCGATAGCGAGATCACGAAGCGCACCCGCCCGTGCGTCTTGGTGTCGGCGTAACCCGCCAGCGTGCGGATCCCGGACATGGTGCCGGTCTTGTTCGTGCCGCCGTCATGGCCATGGAGCAGCTCGGCATAGGGCACGAAGAGATTGAGCACCTTGGCGAGGCCGCGGGCCGTGAAGCGGTCGCCGCGGCTGATGCCCGAGCCCTCCTCGAGATGGATTTCCTTTTCGAGGCCGTGCTCGGCGAGGATCTCGTTGGCGACCTTGAGCGATTTCTCGAGGCTCACCGGCCCGCCCAGGCGGTGCGCGCCGATCTCGAGGAAGACCTGGTTGGCGATGTAGTTGTTCGAGGCGATGAGCAGTTGACGGATGATCTCCGCGAGGTAGCGCGACTGGCGGTGCACATAGACCGGCTCCAGGCCTTGCGGAACCGTTCCGACAGTGATCTCGCCCTTCACGCTGCCGCCGGCGCGCTCGATGAAGGCGGCGATCAGCTCGCCGGCATATTGCAGGCTTACCGCGCGGTCTTGGGCGAGGCTGATACGGCCGCGGCCCCTGGGGCCCCGCGCCTTGAACTGGCTGACCGCCAGCGGGGTGATCGGGGTCTGCTCCTCGGCGGAGTAGACCTTGTTGCCTTTGCGCACGGCGTGGATCGTGTTGAAGTTCACCGCGAGCGCCGAGTTCAGCGCATCGTAGGACTCGCTGAAGTCCTCGATGCCCGGGATGTGGAGATCCGCGGGATAGTAGCTCGCGTCAAGCACGATTCCATTGATCGGCTCCTTGCCGACCGCTTCGACCAGGTCCTTCGCGAGCGGCGCCAGCTCCTCGGAGATCAGGAAGGGATCGCCGCCGCCGCGCACGTAGAGCACGCGGTCTTTGTCCAGGTAGAACTTTGTTTCGAAGCGGTAGTCGGCGCCCAGGACCTCCATCGCCAGCCACGCGGTCACGATCTTGGTGACGGAGGCCGGGACGAAGGGCTTGTCGGCGTTCTGGGCGATGAGCTCGTTGCCCTTTTCGTCCATCACGAACACCAGTCCCCGACGGCGCCAGGGCCTTGACCGTCTTCGCGGCGTCGGCCAGGGCAGGGGCGGGCAGCAGGAGCAGGGCGAGGACGAGCAGGCGAAACCACATGGCGAGTTCAGCGCCGGGCCTAGTCAAAATGATAGAACTGGTCGTTCAGGTACTTGACGAGGTCCTGCCTTTCGCTCTCGGAGAATTCCTTTGTTGCCATATGCGTGCAGCCGGTCACCTGCTCTTTCAGCGCATCCAAGCGACTGAACCTTTCGGTCCTTGCGGGTGAAGACGTCGGTCTGGTGGCATTCCATGCAGTTCGCCTCAAGCAAGCGCTTCCCCTCGGCGCTGTCGCCCGGCAACGAGGCGGCATAAGCGCTCGGCGTCAGCAGGATCAAAAACGATGCGCATAAGAAGCTTTTCATGGTTTGCCTCCGACGTTTGGCCCCGGGCGCCCCGCCTTCGGGGAAGACTATGATCCTAACGTGAATCCCCCTCAATTCCGATATCCGCTGTTCGCAGGGCTGCTTAGGCGCTAAAGTATTCGCCGCTCATCATAATAGCGCTCGTCGGCAGCCTCGTTTGGCTGACGAGATGATCCTGCCTCTCCAATTCTGCATTACGCTTGGGCTCAGCGCAGTTCGCACTCTCAGGCATTTTTCACTCCTTCCGCTTCGCGCCACTATTCCCGCGGATGAGCCCATGGACGAAGCGGAGCTTGCCCATGACCGTCGGTGCCAGGACAAAGGGATAGAGGTCCGGCTGGCCCATGCTGTGGTTAAGGCCGTTGACCGCGTAGGTGAGCGGCAGCCATGCTGCGACCAGCGCATCGAAGTCGTCCTGGCGGTAGGGATCGAAATCGATCTCCATCTCGAGCACGGGATTGCGGCCAGCCTTAGGGCGCACGCGCAGGCCAAAGGCGGCGGCCGTCTCTAGCGTATCGACCATGTGCAAATAGTGCGCCCAGGTTTCGGCGAAGTCCTCCCAGGGATGGGCGCTGGCGTAGCTGCTGACGTACCGTTCCTGCCAGCCGGGCTGCGGGCCGTTCGCATAATGCGCTTGCAAGGCGGAGCGGTAATCGCGCCGCTCGTCGCCGAACATCTCCCGGAATGCTCCGTGCCAGACACCGCCCCGGACGAGCCGCTCCCAGTAATAATGGCCGACCTCGTGGCGGAAATGTCCAAGGAGCGTGCGGTAGGGTTCCGCCATGTCTCGGCGATGGCGTTCGCGTTCGGCGTCGTCGGCCTCGGAGATGTCGATGGTAATCAGCCCCTGGATATGGCCCGTGATGATCTGCGGGCCCTCCCGGAACGTCGTGCCCGAACCGGCGAGGAAATCGAAGGCAAGCCCCTTCTCGGCGTCGTCGAACTTGTTTACCAGCGGCAGATCAAGGCGCAGCAGCCCGTAAACAAGGCGGTGCTTGGCAGCTTCCAGGCGCTGCCAGAGCAGGAGATTCTCGGGTGCATCGAGGTTGGGAATCGTCCGGTTGAGGCGGCAAGCGGGGCAATGTGTGTTCCGGCTGCCCGCCGGCACCAGCCAGTTGCAGGCGTCGTAAGCGGCATTGGCGCAGAAGCCAAAAGGTTCTTCGGGGGCGGCCAAAGGATACCAGCGGCCGCCACCCTCGCTCGTCAGGGCGCTCAAAATCTCTCGATCGGGCAGATAGCCCAGAACGTGCCCGCAGCGCTCGCACTGCGTGTTCTCGAAATAAAGCAGCTGGCCGCAGTGCTGGCATTCGAACAACTTCATGCTGCATTCCTAAACCAAAGCGATCCGCTTAACGTGGGTCAGCTGGAACAGCATGGGTGGTGACGGAGGAAGAGCTCATCGAAGGTGTGTCGTTTCCCGCCTACCATCGCGTATCGACGGTGATCTTCGTGCCGGCGCCGTCCGGATCGGCGGTCGAGATGGTGACCATCGACCCTGCGGATCTCGAGGCGGCACAAGAGCGGGACGCCGACCTGCCCCGGTGACATCAGCGCAGCGCGGGCGCAAGAGGCTCTTTTCAGCTCGCTCGGGAAAACGTCAGCGGTGCTTCTTGGGGACGCCCTTCTGGGCCGGATTGCCATGCGGTCCGGATGACGCGAACGGCGAAGCCGACGGCGGCGTCACCTTTTTCTTGTCCTGCTTCGGTTTCTTCTTTTCGCGGTTGCTCTTCTGTTGGCCTTTTGCCACGGGGCCTCTCCTCTGGGCGGGTCGAGAACAGAACCGAGGCTACCGCAGGGGGCAGCCTCGGGCAATGTTTGCGTTAGGCGCCGGCGCCGATCTGCCTGGTGCCAAGGCCGTAGCCTGACCATGCCTGATAGTCCGCTATTGGCACGCCCCGGCGCGGCCGCCGCGCAGGCTCTTCGCCATGCGCTGGACGATCGGATCGTAGCGCGCACGCTGGCTTGCCGGATATTTCAGATAGATGTGGTTCGCGATTGGCGTGGAGCAGCTCCGCGACAGCACTGCCTTCTCATAAATGATGTCGTCGCCTTGCGTTCCCGAAAAGGCGAACCAATCTTTTCCGCCGGCGGAGTACGTGACATCGAGGCCATCTTCTTGCGCGGCGCTCATCTCGGAGTCTCGATAGCCGCCGAATGTCTCGTCCACGAGGACGAACGATCCGAAAACAAGGATTTGCGCTTTGCCGTCGGTCGAGGTCCAGCCTTGCCCATCGCCGTTTTCGGGCGCCGGGTCGGGGGCGAATCCATCGACCGGAACTTCGGCAGAGGTGCCAAATCGGGGATTGGCGTAGCGCTCCCAATCGCCGGCGCGCGCGGGGAGGGCGCACACGAGCAGCGCAAGTGTCACCGCGATGACGGCAATAAGTCTCCTTGGATCCGCACTCACCCTTCTATCCTCGTCGCGCGCAGCTTAGTAGCCGCGCAGCGCCTTGATTTGCTCCAGGCTCAGCCCGCGAATGTCGTCGTCCGTCAGCGTCCAAACGCCGTCGCGCTTCGCCTTTTCCTTGGCGGCCAAGAACACGGCTTCGGTCTCGACAGATCTCCGTGGCGGAAGCGGCGGCGGCGCAGGCCTCTTTGGCGGGAGTGGCGGCCGCCAATCGGCGAGCAATTGTCCCGACGCGCAGAATCGCGGGTTCTTGATCTTAGGCGCCCGCTTTCCCACGCCGGCGAAAAGCGTTGAGTTGCCGCTCGCCCTCACCACTTCGTCCCAACATCCGTAGTCGTTGCAACGCTCATAGGTGAAGCAAATCGGACAGCTCGTGTCGTTCTTCAGCTTGAACTGATGTTCGTCTTTTGCGCGCGACGATGCGGCCAAGGTTTCAATGCCTCTTGCGAGCTTCTTCAGCTCCTTTGCGATCTTGGCGCACTTGGCGCTGTCCTCTCCAGCCTCGCCGCTGCACGCGTCTTCCTCAGGGAAAGAGGCAAGCGTTTCCGGCCGAGGCGCCGGAACAGGTTCTGAAATCACATCAATCTTAGCCGCCTCGTCTTGGAGACAGAACGCCTGTTCCACGACAGCCGGCGGCCGATGGGCCTTGCCCTCGACCAGGTCTCGAAATTCGCCCTGCAGGCCGATGACGATCGTGTAGTTTCGCTCTTCGCTGTAGGGCCGACCGTTCCGCCCTTGCGGTCCGGTGCCCACCAATATGCCTCGCAGGACGAGGCGGCCTTCGTCGTCCGAGACCGGGCGCCCATCCTTCAGGGCGAACAGCGCGCCCCCCGAGCCTCCCTCGTCGAGATCGATGTCGGCGTAGTAGAAGGGCGGGCCCCCGAAGAGTCCGCTGGAGACGCTTCTTATCTGTCCCTTGGCGAGCACCGGCTCGCGGCTCGAAATCCTGTTCAGGCTATGACGCTGGTAGCCGGTCACCGACAAGACCTGATCCCCCTCGGACAGGGACGAGTCGGACTCGGTCATCGCCAACGGATCGCAGTCCTTCAGTTCGCGCTTGAGGCGAAGGACGATGAAGTCCTCATTGTTCAAGAAGAATCCCTTCCTTTGGTCCTTCTCGACGCGAATGGGAATGGCGACGTTCCGATGCAAGAAGCTGCGGAAGCTGCACCATCCAAAGGACACCGCGCTGCCTCTCCCTTGGGTGAAGACGTGCTTTGCCGTCACCAGCAAGTCCGGCCTCAGCACGCTCACCGCGGACGCATAGACCTCGTCGCCATGGTTCTCGCACACGATCTTGCCGGTGCACGCCATCAGTTGTTTCGTCTCTTCGGTTGAAAGTTCGATGCCGAGCTTGGACTTGCTCTGGCCGAGATTCCATCGCCCGTCTACGAGCTTCCGGCTGCCTTCCTTGGCGTAGATGAGGACCCGGTGGAGCAGCGAGATTTGCGAGGAAATGGATTCAGCCGGGGAGCGGCCCGTCACGAGCGGCGATGCGTCCACCGCGCATGAAACGATCGCCGCTATGAGGGCTGCCAATACACCGGCGCCGAGGCCCTGTCTCACGGTTCTCCCCGTCGGGTGCTCGACCCGGAACTCCCTACGCGCTTACGTCTTCGGCCTTTGGATCAGTGCGAAGACACCATAGCTCCCTCAATTTGGCGAGACCAGCCCCTGCCACTGGGCTATTCTTACGACGCGGAACAGGCCGTCGTTTCAGTGGTTTGTTACACATGCGTGACATGCGAAGAGGCTTTGTCGTCCTGGCAGCTCTGGCTCTCTTGGCGCCCGTGGGCTCGGAGCCGGCGGCGGCCAAAATCCAGTGCAAGGGCAATTTTCAGGTCACCTCACAGGGGCTGATCGCCACGCCCTATTGCGAGGAAGAGCAGATTGCCCGCGTCGCCCGCAGCTACGGCTGGGGTGGCACGGCATCGCAAGTTCACAACAACCCGAATACGAAAGTCTATCTCTGCCAGCGGTTCGGCGGCGATAACCGGCTCAAGGGCTCGTGCGGGGCCTATAGCGAAAGGCCGTGGATCCCCGGCCACTAATGATCAGGTTGGTGCCTAGCCTGAGGCGCTGCGGCGGTCTTCGTCTGTGAGGTCGGGGACCTCGGACGGCGCCGCCGTTTCCCGTCGCAAGATTGCTCCTTTCTCGCCATCAAGTGGACGCCTTTTTGCGTCGAATCCGCAGGGGGAAGACGTCCGTGCGGTGTCGTGAAGGAGTGGGTGCGTGCAGGGTCGGGGTGTATGGGTCGCTCTTGCGCTTGTTTTCTCGGCCGGCGCACTGCCTCTGTTCGAGGGCGGTGCCTCTCTATGCGCTGCGCCAGCGGGGTTTGCCGTCGGCACCCGCCAAACGCCACGAACGTACAATCTGGTCGAGCGTGACTACCTGATCAAAACGATCGCCTTCGAGGCTCCTCATGAGTCCGACAAAGGCAAGGCGGCCGTCGCCTATGTCGTTCTCAATCGGAAGAACAGCCGCAGATGGGCTGACAACGTCAAAGACGTGGTGACGCAGCCATGGCAGTTTGAGCCCTGGATGACGCGGCGCAAGGAGATGGAGAACCTATCTCCGGATGATCCGCGCTATAAGGATGCCGCCCGCATTGCCGATGCCGTTTTCAGCGGGGACGTTCCCGATCCCACTGCGGGCGCAACACATTTTCTCAATCCGATCGTTGTTCGGCAGAGGCGCGGGGGCTCGCTCCCGGCGTGGGCGGCTGGCGGAGGATACGCGATCGGCAGGCATACGTTCTACGCGCCCGACAGGCCCGCCGGCACGGCCTATTGGGCAGGCCTCTCCTTCGGCGGAATTGTGAAACTGATCTTCACGCCATCGGCCTGCTGAAACACGAGCCCGGTTGCCGAGAGCCTCGAGCACGTTCTTTTCGGCTCTGACGCAGAATGTCAGGGCCGGACCATCACCTTCAGCGCTTTGCGATCGTTCATCGCCCGATAGCCCTCGGGAACGCCATCCAGATCCACGGTCTGATCGAAAACCCGTCCGGGCTCGATGCGGCCTTCCATGATGTCTGGAAGCAGCTCATCGATATAGGCGCGCACCGGTGCTGGGCCGCCGGCAATGCTCACGTTCTGATAAAACGTCTGCTGCGCCTCGGGCATCGTCTCGTAGTGGGGGACGCCGACACGCCCAACTCCGCCGCCGGGGCGAACGATGCCTATCGATGTTCCGATGGCCTGCTCCGTGCCGACGCATTCGAGGACAGAGTGCACGCCAAATCCCCCGGTCAGAGCCCGCACGCGCTCGATCGCCTCCTCACCCCGTTCGCTCACCACGTCGGTGGCGCCGAACGCTTTGGCGAGTTCGATGCGGCTTTTGTGATGCCCCATGATGATGATCTGCTCGGCCCCGAGCCGTTTTGCAGCAATGACGCCGCAAAGCCCGACGGCGCCGTCGCCGACGACCGCCACGCTATGCCCGGGCGCGACCCGGGCGGCCACCGCCGCATGGTGGCCGGTGCCCATCACATCGGCAAGCGTGAGGAGGGACGGCATGAGCGCATCGTCTTCGCCGACTGCCAACGGATAGAGCGTGCCGTCGGCTTGCGGAATGCGCAGCGCCTCGGCCTGCGCGCCTCCGATCTCGCCGCCCTGACCAAAGAAGCCGCCGTGGAGGCAGGACGTCTGAAGTCTGTCCTCGCAGAAGATGCAGGTCCCGTCCGAATACGCGAAAGGCATGACGACAACCTGGCCGGGCTTCACGATTTCGGACGTCGCTTCCGACCTCTTCGACAACCCCGATCGCCTCGTGGCCCATCTGCTGGCCGCTCACATTCGGCCCGTCGTTATAGGGCCACAGATCGCTGCCGCAGATGCAGGCCCGCGCCACGCGGATCATTGCGTCGGTGGGGTTCTTGATCACGGGGTCCGGGACGTTCTCGATCCGAACGTCGTGGGCTTTGTACATGACGGTTGCGCGCATCGTTTAGTCCTCAATTCTGCCTGCCTAGCCCGAGGCGCTGCGGCGCTCTTCGTCGGAGAGGTCGGGGACCTCGGACGGCGCCGCCTCGCTCGCCGGCTCCAGCGCCGCTGCAATCGCCTCGTCCACGGTGGACATCCACACGAACTTGACCTCCTCGCGCGCCGCTTCCGGCACGTCCTCGAAGTCCTTCTGGTTGCGCTCGGGCAGCATCACCGTGGTGATGCCGGCGCGCACCGCCGCCAGAACCTTGTTCTTCACCCCGCCGATGGGCAGCACGAGACCGCGCAAGGAGATCTCGCCGGTCATGGCGACGTCGTTCCGCACGGTGCGGCCGGTGAGCAGGGACACCAGCGCGATGAACATGGCGACGCCGGCGGAGGGGCCGTCCTTCGGGATCGCGCCCGCCGGCACGTGCAGATGGATGTCCGACTTCTCGAACAGGCTCTGATCGATGCCGAGCGTGTCGGCGCGCGCCTTGACCAGGGACAGCGCGGCCTGCGCGCTCTCCTTCATGACGTCGCCGAGCTGGCCGGTGAGGATCAGCTTGCCGTGGCCGGGCACGCGGGCGCATTCGATGAACAGAATGTCGCCGCCGGTCGGCGTCCAGGCGAGGCCTGTGGCGACGCCCGGCACGGATGTGCGCATGGCGACATCGCTCTCGAACTTGCGCGGACCGAGGATGTCGTGCAGATCCTTCGCCTCGATGCTTCATACGCGTGTCCTTGCCCTCGGCGACGCGCATGGCGACGCGGTGGCAGATGGCGCCGATCTCGCGCTCGAGATTGCGCACGCCGGCCTCGCGCGTGTAGTCGGTGATGATCGCGCGGATGGCGTCCTCGGTGATGTCGCACTGCTCCGGGCGTGAGCCCTGCGTCCTCGAGCTGGCGCTTGACCAGGTAGCGCTTGGCGATCTCGACCTTCTCCTCCTCGGTGTAGCCGGGGATCTCGATGACCTCCATGCGGTCGCGCAACGGGCCGGGGATCTGATCGAGCACGTTCGCCGTGCCGATGAACATCACCTTCGACAGGTCGAAGGGAATGCCGAGATAGTTGTCGCGGAAGGTCGAGTTCTGCGCCGGGTCGAGCACTTCCAGAAGCGCCGCGGACGGGTCGCCGTGGAAGCTCGCGGACGAGCTTGTCCATCTCGTCGAGCATGAACACCGGGTTCCTTGTCTCCGCCTTGCGCAGGGCCTGGATGATGTTGCCCGGCAGCGCGCCGATATAAGTCCTTCTGTGGCCGCGAATTTCCGCCTCGTCGTGGACGCCGCCGAGGCTGATGCGGCCGAATTTCCGGCCCATGGCGCGGGCGATGGACTGGCCGAGCGAGGTCTTGCCGACGCCGGGCGGGCCGACGAAGCACAGGATCGGGCTCTTGCCGTCCGGGTTCAGCTTGCGGACGGCGAGATATTCGAGGATGCGCTGCTTCACCTTGGGCAGGCCGTAATGGTCCTCGTCGAGGATGCGGCGGGCCTCGGCGATGTCGAGACGGTCGTCGGAGAGCTTCGACCAGGGCAGCTCGATCAGCCAGTCGAGATAGGTGCGGATCATGCCGTGCTCGGCGCTACGCCTCGGGCATGCGCTCGAGCCGTTTCAGCTCCTTCTTCGCCTGCTTCTCGGCCTCTTCGGGCATCTCCGCCGCGTCGATGGCCTCGCGCAGCTCTTCGATCTCGGCCTGCGCCTTCCTCGCCTTCGCCAAGCTCCTTCTGAATCTGGCGCAGCTGCTCGCGCAGGATGTGCTCGCGCTGGCGGCCGGCCAGCGTCTCCTGGGTCTGCTCGCCGATCTGCTTCGACAGGCGCAACACCTCGATCTGCTGGGCGAGCTCGCGCAACAACTTGTCGATGCGCTCCGAGACGTCGAAGGTCTCGAGCAGGTCCTGCTTCTCGGGCGGGCTGATGTCGACGACATTGGCGATGAAGTCGGCGAGCTGCGAGGGCGATTGCAGCTGCTCGACGGCGCCGGCGATCTCGGGCGGCACGTTGGGGAGCAGCGAGACCGCCTCGCGGGCGCGCTCGCGCAGCTGATGGGTGCGCGCGGCGAGCTCGGTCGAATAGACCTCCGCCTCGCCGATCTCCTCAACCTTAGCGACGAGGAAAGGATAGCCGTCGAGGAACTCGATCACCTTGAAGCGCCGCGTGCCGCGGACGACCACATGATGGCTGCCGTCCGGCGCCGTCACGTAGCGCAGGATCTCGGCGACGGTGCCCACACGGTTGAGGTCGCCGGCCCGGGGGAGGTCCACCGAGGCGTCGGCCTGCAACAGAATGCCGATGGGCTTGTCGGTTTGCGCGGCGGCTTGCGCGCCGGCGATCGATCCGGGGCGGCCGAGCGTGAGCGGCGCCACGATGCCCGGAAAGAGCACGGCGTTACGGGTGGGCAGCACGATCAGCGCGCCCTCGGGCAACGCCAGCTTGCGGGCGTCGCCTCGGCTTGCGGCGCGGAGTCCGGCTTCTGCTCCGGCGCGGGCGCCGCTGCCTCTTCCGTCTTCAGACTTTGTTCTCGGTCGTTCATGGTCTGGACTTCGGTCTTAAGGTTAGCCGGCCTTGGTGAAGGTCAACACCAGGCAACCATTCTTGAGTTCGCGGGCCGCGAGCTGCAGCCGGTTCGAAAGCGCGATGCGCCGCTCGAAGCGGCCGTAAGGAATCTCCAGCCGCACGATGCGGCCCTTGGGCAGGGGCCGCGTGCCGGAGATGATCAGCACGTCGTTCTCGACCTCGGCGCGGACGGCTTCCGGCGCGACACCCGGGAGCGCGGTGATGATCACGAGCTCGCGCTCGGTCTCGAACACGTCGACCGGCGGCTCCCAGCGGGCGGCGCGGGCACCCGGCGACGGCTCGAAGAATTGGCGGTGCAGCTGCTCGGCCTGCTTGAGCAGAGAGCAGGCCTCCGCAAACATCTGATTCTTGGGGTCGCGCATCACGCCTCGCTCTTGGTCTTCCGTCCGCTTTGCCTGAGCGATCTTAACGTCCGGCAAAAGCCCCATGAATGAGGAAAGTCAAAGCAGCGTGGCGGGGGCGCAAAGCTCGGCCTCGGTTCGCGGGCAGGACCCCATATCTGGGTTTTCCGGCGCGATCCTGCAAGATCAGGCCCGCATGCGGGGCGCCCGCAAACTGAGGATACGCCCGTTTAAGGTCGGTTGGTGAGGGGGCCGTGGGTAAAGACGTTGGGGCCGGTTCCCGGCGTCCGGACCGGCGGCGGCTGGTAGACCGTGATCGAGGGCGGATCGATATGCGGCGTCACGTGCGTCACGTGCGGCACCTGCGCCTGCGGCACACGGTGCAAGATGATCGGGTTGGCGCCGTTGTAATAGAGCTGCCTGACGAAGGGCTGGTCGGGATAGGTGCCGGTGGGCTGGATGCCGTAATAGAACGGCCAGGGCTGTCCCTTGATCTTATAGAGCCTGGTGCCGAAGCTCTGTCCCGACACGGCGGCGAGGATCAGATTGGTGTCGGCTTGCGTGGTCAGCCGCATGATCGGGGCGCCCGGCCGGCCGATGGCGAACAGATTGCCGCTCTGCCCCAGCGTGTAGCGGTGGCCGGCGCGGTCGAGGGACAGATAATGGCCGAACACGAAGGCGAACACGGCCTGATTTGCGTTGCGCACGATGCCGTGGAAGATGCCGCCGCGCACGGTGAGCGTGCCGGCCGGCGTCCTCACCTTCACGCCGGGCTCGGTCTTGGACAGCTTGCCGCCGACGAAGCGCAGCGCCCCCTTGGAGAAGGTGGCGGCGAGCTCGCCGGTGCCGGTCCTCGGATTGTAGACGAACTTGTCGATGACGAGGTTCGACTTGGGGCCGACCGTGAAGGTGGAGCCATCGACCAGAAGCACCTGCACCACGCCGGTGTCCGATGTCTCGATGCGCTCGTTGTAGACGACGGACTCGCCGATCTTCAGTGTCTTCATGTCGCCGCCCGGCGGCTTGCGCGTGGCTTGCGGCGTCACCGCGGCGGCGACACCGACGCGCTCTGCGGCCTCGGCCGGCAGGTCTGCAATCCCGAAAGAAGGAGTGCGGCGAATGCGGAAGATACGCCCGACACGATCGCTGATGTCTGCATGGGTCCCCGTACAAATCGACAGGTCGGTATATGGGGGCGCCAGGCGGGCTCGGCAACCCCTTGCCGCTCACTCCAAGCCTCTGATTCGGCTATCTATTTGACGCTGACGATGATGAACTTGGAGTCCTTGCCGATCACGCGGACGATGATCTCGGTGGGCTCGGCCCGCGCGAGGACGGGCGTCAACGGCGAGCAGGGGTCTCATGAGGGAACTCCGCAACAGAAGATGGTTTGTCTCCCCCAAGCGTAAGGGAGCGCACTGTCATCTTCCAAATCTTCAGGATTGCGGGAGAGGCGTCTTGCGGCGGGTCAAGGGAAACAGTTGTAAGCGGAGTTTGGGTTTTATTACCTTATACCGCTTACACCGCCGAAGATACCGGTGGCCTGGTAACCCTGCTTGGCTACGCCGAAATTGCCGATCACGCCTCGCGGGGCCGTGGGGGCGCCCTCGATTCTGGGTCCGGCCCCAACAAACGCACCGTTGGCCGCGCCGACCGTGCCGGAACCGCCAATAATGCCGTTGAACTGTTGAGGCGTTCTTCTGCTCGCGTTCATTTGACCGCTGAAATTCTTGTCGCCGTCGAAGTTGTTGATATTCAGCGTGCCTGTCCGGGGTTTGAAGTACCACGTCATATCCATAGAGCCGGTCGCTACATACTGCTTTCCGCCCGTTCTGACATTGCCGATGGCGTCGCCGAGATAAGTGGCCGAAATTGCCGATGTCGGCATGTCGCTCTTATTCACGACGTCACCGGCGATCCACCAGCCGAGCGGCACATCGGCGGTCGCGGTTTCCTCGTTGTGCTGCTGATACCTGACACGCGCGCCCCATGCGCCCCACCTGATGAAGCTGCAGTCCTGGCAGAAGGCGCGCTTCTGAACCAGTTTATCGGAGTTCTGGCTGTCAGGCACCGTCTGGCCGGGGAACAAGATTGCGTTGGCCTGGATCGCGTCGGCACTCACGAGAAAGCCCTCGACGGTGGCGTCATGCGTATATGTTTTTGTGCCGAGACCAAGAAATCCCGAGGGGAGGTTCTCATCAACCGTCGATCCGTCTTTCTCGATCGCAGCGAAGGTCTTGTCGTCGATGAAGGCGGAGCGGCCATCGCCGCCAAAGCCGAGATTGAATTGCGGGGTGTGGCCCAGCAGGCCTTGAAGTGCCCCTAGTACCGTAGGACTGATCTCCCTGAGCTTGAAGGAGCCGGTCATGGTATTGGTGGCAGCGTGGAAATTCATCGTGACGTCGCTCGGCGAGAAGTTGGCGACGAAGTCGGAACTTCCGCCAGGATGTTGGGCAAATCCCGCCGCATAGCCAGTAAATGTGCCGCTGGTTTGCCCAACGGGATTTGTCACCGGCCCGGCGCCGACGCCGACGTGGTAGGTCGCGCCCGATTGATCTTGCGCCGAGGACTCGCCCGGATTGAGCGGGGTATCCCGGAAGATCGTGTGGTCGCCGGGACCTGTGGTGTCGGTTCCGATCACGATGTTCGGATTGGCGCTGCCCATGAAATGCGAAAGATTGTTTTTGCTGTCGGGTCCGGCAAGGCTCGCGATATCGCCGCTGAAGCTATAAGTACTCTTCTCGTTCGGACCGAGGACGATCGAGCCGCCGCGCCGGAAGCCCTTGATGCCGGTCTGTGGATCCCATTCGCCGAGCGCGACATTGATGAAGGATGAGCCTTTGTTGTCGCCATCTCCCACGAAGAAATTGGTCTGCATCCAAACGGCGCGACTTTGATCGCCAGGGCCACCGTCCTTCTCGAGAAGCACCAAGGGCGAGACGTAGCCAATTCCCTGGCTCTCGTGGTCAGAATTTTCGTAAGACTGCAGCCCTGTGAATGCTGAGGGCACCGGCGAAGACTTGGTCGACGCAAAAGGCCCGAAAGCGCCAGTCTCGAATGTGTCAGGCGTCAGGTCAAAGCTATAGATTTTCCCGCTGGGGGTGCCGAATTTGTAACCCTTGCCGCCGAAGGCAAGCAGCCTGTCGGGATGATCCCCGGAGGAAACACTGGCAACGACATCGTAGGCGAAGAAGTTGTTTTTGACGACGACATAGCCGACATAGGTCGCTTTCTGGCCAGCCTGGGTGATCGTTGCGTTGTTCGCAGGCTTGATCGCAAATATGCCGTTCTGACCGGGGAGTCCGACGAATGGAAAGTCGACTGTCGCAGGCAGGAAGTTTCCAGAACCGTCCTCGAGGCCGGTCACGATCCCCTTGAAGCGGCCCGTGCCCAGGTCGAACTTCCAGACGAAGTCATCGGCGTTGACCTCTGGGCGATTATCGCCGCCCAGGATTCCGGCCTCGCTTGGATCGGGGTAGTTGGTGCCGAAAGCCGTAAATGAGTCCGCTGACGTTAGAACTCGCGCATTGACCGGTATGGAGGTCGGGGTGCCGTCTGGCTCACCCGGAGTTCCGGTCGGAGTTGTACCTGTGGGCGTGGTTTGATCCTGCTGCTCTTGATTGTTCAGCTCATCGTTGATTTGGGTGTCGGTCGCCTCCGAGAGCAGGTCTTGCAGGTTGAGAGTCTGGACCTCCGTATATTTCGGCGTCGTCTCGGAGGGACTAGTACTGCCAATCCCGTTGGTGTTGCCATTCGTGAGCTGCCCCATGATCGAATTGGTATCAGCAGCGGTCGTCGGCCTGATTGTTGTCGTGCCGCCGGTTGTGTCGATGGAATTTCCGGGTTGGAAGACCGTGTAACTCTGGCCGCTCCTGCCGGTCAGGGTCATGTGCTCGCCGAAGAGGAACGAATAAACCTTGCCATTGGTCTGGAACATGCCGCCGCGGATGGCGAGCGCGCCGGCCGGCGTGTTCACTTTGACGCCGCCTTCGTTCTTGGAGAGCTTGCCGCCGATGAAGCGCATGGTGCCCTTGGAGAAGGTGGCGACGAGCTGCGCCGGTCTTCTTCCGCGGGTCGTAGACGAATTTGTCGATGACGAGATTGGAGTTCGGCCCGACCGTGAAGGTGGAGCCGTCGACCAGCAGCACCTGGACCAGGCCGCTCGCCGTGGTGTTGATGCGCTCGTTGTAGAAGATCGACTTGCCGATATTGAGCTGCTTGTTCGGCGTGCCGGAGAGGCTCGAGAAGGCGTCCGGATTGACAGCCGCGGCGACGCCGACCTTGTCGGCCCGGGCGGGGCCCATGCCAGCGGCAAGGGCAAGACAAGCCCCAAGCGCAAAAGCGGCGCGCGCGCGCCGCGCGTCCTAGCCATGCCTGTTGACGAGTGTGATTGTGCCATCCCTCAGAACCTCTTCTGTACCCCGAGAAGAGTCGTCAGATCGTCGTATGCCCTTATATCATAGTTAGAGTTTTGGTTGCGATATTCAACCTGTGGCACCAGGGCCCAGGTTTCGGCGACCGGCAGCACCAGCGCGGTGCGCCCCCACCAGGTTTCGTCCTTCTCGGCCTCGAACACGTTGATGGTGGGGTCCGGGGCGTCGTAATTCCTGAGAATCACGCCACCGCCCACCTGCCAGGTCCACGGGTATTTGCACTGCCATAGCGGGTTGTCGAAGGTCCAAGCGAAGCCGCCGGATAGAGCGATCTCCCAGTCGGCGTAGAAATCCGCGTCTGCGTCCTCCCGCTGGCCGTAGCCTTGGGTCGTCACCACGAAGCCCGGCGTGAAGTAATAAGAATAGTTCATGCCCAAGCGGGTTTGGGCGCCGCTGCGCAGCGAGTTGAAAGGCAGGTCCGAGCTGTCCTGGAAATCGCGGACGCGCGTTTCCAGCCGCGCGTCGAGCACGCTCTGACTGGCGGAAAAGCTCAGGAGGCGAATGCCGGCGCCCGGCGCGCTGAAATACGGGTCGTAGCCGAGATAGGCGAGGTCGCCGATGGCGTAAACGAAGAGACGGGTCTGATCCCAGCCGATACGCTTCAGATTGAAGCTCGGGCCGAGCGTCGCTTCGAAGAAGTCGAGATCGATATCGCGCAGGTCGCTGTCGAAATAGGCGGTGGAATAGGCGAGAAAGTCGAACTCGATGCGGTCGCCTTGCTTCTTCAGATCGTAGTTGTAATGCAGCGTGCCGATGTTCAGCGCGCTCCAGCCCGGCTTGCTGACGGACTGATCGTCGAGCGTGAAGTTGATGCCGTTCAGGGTCACGCTGCTGCTGCCGGGCCCGAAATTGGCGTTGGTTTCATAGCGGATGCCGCTGAAGATCGTGGCCGAGAAGGGCGGCGGATCGGCGGCCAGCGAAAGCTGCTGCAGATAGAGATTGACCTGCTGGCGGGCTTGAGGCGGGACGTTCGGGTTGGCGTGGACTTGATTGAAATAGCTGCGGGCGACGTCATAGGCGCCAAGGCGGTAATAGAGCACGCCGAGCTCGAGCTGGATGCGCGGCGTGTTCGGCGCATAGATGAGCATGCGCTCGAGCGTGGAGATGGCGCCCTCGTAGTCGCCGGCCTCGGAGGACAGCTTGGCGTATTCGAATGCGAGATCGAGATCGTTGGGGCGCGCCAGCATCTGCTGGAGCAGGGCGTCGCGGCGCGACTCCGACGTGGCTTGCGCGGCAAAGCTCTGGGTAGCGCCGCCCACAACAAGAGCGGCCACCGCCACGGCGATCGCCAGCTTTGCCCACAACCGCATTATGAGCCCCGTTCGGCCTTTTCGAGGGGCGTTTGCAGGCCGCTCCTGCAGAGCTCCGCCCCATCCCGAAAAAACGTTAGCTAGTTAACCTAATTGCGGCAAGGGGAGACGCGCGTTTCTTTAGTGTTTTCAATGACTCTGTGGCCGCCGGGGCACGGAATTGTCATTTCATGGTTAACCATCGAGGGGAGACCGATTTGGGACAGGCCAACGTGTTGAAATCTATGGGGCGGCCAGAAACGTACGACCCGGCGCCTACAACCGTTGCATGTATCGAGACGCATGCCTCTCACGTGTTTCTGGCCGGGGATTTCGCGTACAAGGTGAAGCGGGCGGTGAAGTACCCGTTTCTCGACTTCTCCACCCTCGAGAAGCGCCACCAGGCCTGTCTCAACGAGCTGCGCATCAACCGGCGGACCGCGCCTCATCTTTACCTTGAAGTGGTGCCGATAAGCCAAGAGCCGGACGGCACTTTACGGCTTCGCGGGCGCGGCAAGCCCGTCGAGTGGGTGCTGGTCATGCGCCGATTCGGCCAAGAGGGGCTTTACGACCGCATGGCCGCCGAGGGACGGCTCCTCTGGAGGCCATGGGACCGCTCGCCCGCGTGATCGGTGACTTCCACGACGCCGCCGACCGGGTGCTCACGCAGAGCCAAGCGGTTGCGCCGTTGGCGCAGATCATTGCGGACAATGAAACAGTTCTTGCGCGCAATTTGGATGTGTTCGCGGGGGATTCCGATATGTCGGCGCGCAATTCCGACATGTCGGCGCGCGATTTCGCACAGACGATGCGCGACGTCTTCACCGCGCTATCCCCGCTGCTGCGCGCGCGGGCGCAAGACGGCTATGTGCGTCACTGCCACGGCGATCTTCACTTGCGCAACATCGTGGAGATCGAGGGGCGCCCCGTGCTGTTCGATGCGATCGAGTTCGATGACAGCCTCGCCACGATCGACGTCCTGTACGATCTCGCTTTCCTGTTGATGGATCTCGGCAAGCGCGGGCTCGGCGCGCACGCCAACGCCGTGCTCAACGCCTATCTCGACCGCGGCGACAGCGGCAATCTGTTAGGCCTTGCGGCGCTGCCGTTCTTTCTGTCGCTCAGGGCGATGATCCGCGCCAAGGTCGAGCTGTTGCGTGCGCGCAACGCGGGGCCAGACGACAGGGAAGGGGCGCTCGCCGAGGTCCGCGCCTATTTCGATCTGGCCCGCGCGTTTCTTGCCCCCGTGCCCGCGCGCCTCGTCGCCATTGGCGGGCTGTCGGGCAGCGGCAAGTCGGCCGTGGCCCGCGCAATTGCGCCTGAGATTGGGGCCTTTCCGGGTGCGGTGATCGTGCGGAGCGATGTGGAGCGCAAGCGCCTGTTCGGCGTCTCGCCGCGCGAGAGATTGCCCGCGCGTGCCTATGCGCAAGGCGTCTCGCCCCAAGTCTATGCCATGTGCCGCAAGCGGGCCGCGCTTGCGCTTCGATCCGGCTGGTCGGTGATCGTCGATGCGGTGCACGCGAGGCTTGAGGAGCGGGACGCGGTGGCGGCGCTTGCCGCAAGCCATGACGTTCCCTTTGCCGGGCTGTGGCTCGAGGCGCCGGCGGAGGTCATGCGGGCGCGCGTGGGTGCGCGGGCCGGCGATGTGTCCGACGCGACGCCGCAAGTGGTCGAGGCGCAGCTTGCCTACACTCTCGGGCCGATGGCGTTCGACCGCATCGATGCGAGCCTTTCCCTCGACGACGTCGCTGCGCTCTGTCTCGAACGCATCGCGGCCGACGATTAATCCCCGTCCCTATTCATCCTTTGCTAACGCGTCGTGCCGGAAAGTGGTGTCGCGCCGGAGAGACCCGCTTGGTTCTGCGTACGAGGCCTCTCCGGCGCATCTCTCGTAAGCCCTTCCGGGGATCGGGTCGTTGCATCGTGGGGTGGGTGAATGCGTGCCTGCGCATCATGCGGGCGGGCTTAAGAGCCGTTTGGGCCTTTGCGTCTCTGCGCGCTTTGTCCTCGCCGTTGTGCTCATCGCAGGCGTGACACTCGCGATCTCGGCTTGCGGCCGCGACAACCAAAAACTGGGTGAGCGGGTCATTCCCCTCGGACAGCCGGTGCCGAAAGGTGGCGGCCACTATACGATCGGTGAGCCTTACGAAGTTGCCGGCGTCCGGTACCGTCCGCGCGAGCAGCCCGGCTATGACCAAGTGGGCCGGGCGTCCTGGTACGGCGAGTTGTTCCACGGCCGCCGCACCGCCGACGGCGAGATCTACGACATGGACCGCCTGTCGGCCGCGCACCCGACATTGCCGCTGCCGGTCTACGCGCAAGTCACCAATCTCCGGAACGGGCGCACCATCATCGTGCGGGTCAACGACCGGGGGCCTTATGCCAACGACCGGATCATCGACCTGTCGCAGCGCTCGGCGGAGGCGCTCGGCTTCCGCCGGAAGGGCACGGCGCCGGTGCGGGTGAAATATCTCGGCCGTGCGCCTTTGAACGGCGACGACAGCTACGAGCAGCGCTTTCTCGCAAGCCGCGGATTGCAGCGCTACGCGTCGACATCGAAACCTAATCTCCGCAGCCAAGACCCAGTCGCCTTGGCGAGCCTTCCGGGCAAAAGCGACCCGCCACTTCCGCAAAGGGTTGAGAGGCCGGTCGTGGCGGCTGCGTTGCCGGTAACACCTAGGGCGCCGTCCGGTGATGCAGGGCGGCTCGGTTGGCAGACGCAGTTGAAGGCCTCGCCGGAGTCGACGGGATCGATAGGCCGTCCCGCACAGGCAAGTGCGGTGGCGCCGCCTAATGGGCCGGCGATCCAGGCGGGATCCTTCAAGAACAGGGATAATGCCGAACGCGCGCGGGCAACGCTTTCGGCTATCGCGCCGGTCGATGTGGCTGAAATCGATGTCGGAGGCGAGCTCTATTACCGCGTCCGCGTGGGCCCCTTCGCCGACGAAATTGAGGCTGCTGCAGCGCTTCCGAGGGTGACGGAGGCCGGCTATGACGGCGCCAAAATTGTCATGCGAAACTGAGCGTTGGGGCCCAGCCGGTTGATTTTTGGGCCTTAGCGTTCGATAGTGGGTACAGCCTGCCGCGGTCGATCAGCGGCTTCGAACCCAGCTCTATCCGAACCATTCCGCCCGTGTACGCCCCGCGTAGATTGATAAGAAGCGCCGTGGTCTGCGCCGCCCTAATCCTCGGCGCGGTCTCTATCGCTGGAAGTGCGCAGGCCGCATCCAAGAAGGATGAGGGCTTCGAGACCAAGGCTCAGCACGCCATCCTGATGGATTCCGGCGAGAATATCGTGCTCTTCGAGAAAGATGCCGACACGCCGATGGTGCCGGCGAGCATGAGCAAGCTGATGACGCTCGCGGTCGTGTTCCGCGAGCTGAAGGCGGGGCGGATCAAGCCCGACGATCAATTCATCGTCAGCGAGCATGCTTGGCGGACAGGCGGCGCGCCGTCGGGTACGGCAGCCATGTTTGCCCCGCTTGGCGATCCTGTCAGTGTCGACGACCTCATCAAAGGCGTCACCATCCAGTCGGCCAACGACGCCTGTATCATCTTGGCGGAAGGCGTCGCCGGTTCGGAGCCTGCCTTCGTCAAGATGATGAACGACTACGCCAAGGAGATCGGTCTCACCCAATCGCATTTCGAGAATTCGAATGGGTTGCCGGCGGAAGGCCATGTGATGTCGGCGCGCGACCTCGCGATCCTCGCCAAGTATCTGATCGATACGTATCCTGAGTACTACCACTATTTCGGTGAGAAGGAGTTCAGGTATCGGGACAAGTTCACGTTCCGCAATCGCAACCCGCTCGTGTGGGCGGGGGATCTCAACGTGGACGGCCTTAAGACCGGGTATCTCAAAGAGTCCGGCTATGGGCTCGTGGCGAGCGCCAAGCGCGGCGACCAGCGTTTGATCCTCGTGGTCAACGGTCTCGAATCGAAGAATGATCGTCTGAACGAGTTCCGCAAGCTGCTGGAGTGGGGCTTCAAGAACTTCAAGCCGTTTCGGCTCTTCGATGCAGGTGAGGAGGTGAGTGACGCGCTGGTGTGGGGCGGCACGCAACACTATGTGCCTCTGGTGGGCGATGGCGATGTCGATCTCTTGCTGCCCGTCACCGCGACAGGGGCGGTTTCGGCGGAGATCATCTACGACGGGCCCATCAAGGCGCCGATCAAGAAAGGCGATCAGATCGCAACCTTGCGGGTCAAGGCGAAGGAATCCACAGCGACCAACGAAATCCCTCTCTACGCCGGCAAGGATATTGGGAGCAGCAGTTTCGCTATGCGCGGCATCGACTCGCTTCTCGTACTTGCCTTTGGCTGGCTGCTCTAGCCACTCACATGCAGCGCGGCATCGAAATCGGAAGGTTCATCACATTCGAGGGCGGCGAAGGCTCGGGGAAGTCCACCCAAGCCGGCATCCTCGCCAACCGGCTCACGCGGGCCGGGCGCCCCGTATTCTCCACGCGGGAACCAGGCGGGTCTCCGGCAGCAGAGGAAATTCGCGAGGCGCTGCTCTCCGGCCAAGTGGCGCAGTTCGGACCTTTGGCGGAAGCCGTCATGTTCTCCGTGGCGCGGGCCGACCACGTCGACAATGCGATCCGGGACGCGCTCCAGGAAGGCACATGGGTGGTGTGCGACCGGTTCGTGGATTCCACGCGCGCCTATCAAGGGACGACCGCCGGCGTGCCGCGCGGGCTGATCAATGCGCTTGAGCGGCTTGACCGTTGGCGCTCTGTCGCCGGACATCACATTCATTCTGGACATTCCGGCCGAGGAGGGGCTTTCGCGCGCGCGGGAACGGGACGAGGGCGCCGAGCCCGACCGCTTCGAGGGCCAGGATCTCATGATGCATGAGCGCATCCGCCGGGCGTTTCTCGACATCGCCGAGGAGGAGCCGGGCCGCTGCATCGTCGTCGATGCGAGCCAGCCTGAGGCCATGGTGGCCGAGGATGTGTGGGAAGCGGTTCTGCAGCGACTGAACCCATGAGTCTGGCGGCCGAGCGTTCGCGGAACGCCTCCGTCGAGCCGGACCGTCTCGACCCGTTCTCCACCCCGCGCGAAGTGGACCGCGTGTTCGGCCACGACGCCGCTGTCGCCGAGTTCGAAAGTGCGCTGAAGAGCGGCCGTATGCATCATGCCTGGCTTCTGGTCGGGCCCGAGGGGGTCGGCAAGGCAACGCTGGCTTACCGTTTTGCCCGGACCGTCTTGGCCCATGCCGAGCCGGGCGGCGAGGCGCGCGACGTCCATCCGGACGACGCTTTGTTCCGCAAAGTCGCGAGCCTCGCGCATCCAAACCTTCTGCTCATCAGGCGCTCTTGGGTCGAGAAGTCGAAGCGCTACTCGCAATGGATCGGCGTCGATGAGGTCAGGCGCTTGCGCGCGTTTCTCGGCAACACCGCCGGAGAGGGGGGATGGCGCGTGGTCGTCGTCGACCGCGCCGACGAGCTCAACCAGAACGCGGCCAACGCCCTGCTCAAAGCGCTCGAAGAGCCGCCGCCACGGACGCTCTTTCTGCTCGTGTCGAGTGCCGAGGGTCGGCTTCCCGTCACCATCCGCTCGCGGGCTCGGACGCTTCGCCTCGCGGCGCTCGACGAAGAGGATCTGGAACGCGCCGTGCGTGCGGCGCTCGACCGCGACGGGCTGAGGGCCGACGCCAACGCGCTGCGGGTGGCGCTTGCGCTCGCCCAAGGAAGTGTGCGCCGTGCGCTGGAGCTCGTCTCGGGCGAAGGCATCGAACTCTATAACGAGATCCTCGCCAATTTCGCCGCGTTGCCGCGGCTCGACGGGGCGGCGCTGCACAAGCAGGTAGAGCGGCTAACCGGCGCAGGCGAGACCGAACAGCTTGAGCTTTACCTCGCGCTTTTGCTTGGCCTCATCGAGCGGCTGATCCGCTATGCGGCTACGGGCGAGGGCGCTGGCGAGGAGGAGGGAAAGCTCGCCAAGCGCTTCATTTCAAATGACAATCTCGCCAGATGGGCAGAGACCTGGGAAGCGATCTCCGAGGCCCGGGCCGAGGCTTTCGCGCTCAACCTGGACCGCAGCCTGCTGGTGCTGGATACCTGGTTCCGCCTCCAGCAACTCGTGCATGAGTATCCTGTTTAGGGCATCGGCCGAGCACGCTTGCCGGGGAAGGCGGGCGAGGTTATGTCTCTCGCCATGGCTGACAAGCGGCCCTACTACATCACCACGGCCATCTCCTATCCGAACGACGCGCCTCATATCGGCCATGCCTATGAGGCCGTCGCGACGGACGCGCTGGCGCGTTTCCGGCGCCTGCAGGGCCGGGACGTGTTCTTTCTGACCGGCACCGACGAGCACGGCATCAAGATGCTGCAGACGGCGCGGGCGCAAGGCATCACGCCTGAGGAGCTTGCCGACCGCAACACGCCCAAGTTTCGCGAGATGGTGCGCGTGCTCAACTGCTCCAACGACGATTTCATCACCACGCGCGAAGAGCGCCACACCCGTTCGACGCAGGAGCTGTGGCGGCGTATGCAGGCGGCGGGCGATATCTATCTCGGCAGATATGCCGGCTGGTACTCCGTGCGCGACGAGGCCTACTACGACGAGAGCGAGCTCAAAGACGGCGCCGACGGAAAGAAGCTGTCGCCGCAAGGCACGCCCGTCGAGTGGGTGGAGGAGGAGAGCTACTTCTTCCGGCTCTCGGCGTTCCAGGACCGGCTGCTTGCGCACTACGAAGCGCATCCCGAATTCATCGGCCCCGAGACGCGCGCAAACGAAGTGAAGAGCTTCGTGCGCGGCGGGCTTCAGGATCTCTCCGTGTCGCGCACCACGTTCGATTGGGGCGTTCCCGTGCCGGGCGATCCCAAACACATCATGTATGTGTGGGTCGACGCCCTGACGAATTACATCACAGGCGTCGGCTTTCCGGACGAGGAGTTAGAGACCTTCAAGAAGTACTGGCCGGCCGATGTGCATATCATCGGCAAGGACATCATCCGCTTCCATGCCGTCTATTGGCCGGCCTTCTTGATGTCGGCGGGGGTGGCGCTGCCGAAGCAGGTGTTCGGCCACGGCTTTCTCTATAACCGCGGGGAGAAGATGTCGAAGTCGGTCGGCAACGTGGTCGATCCCTTCGTGCTCGCATCCGACTACGGTGTCGACCAGATCCGCTATTTCCTCTCTGCGCGAGGTGCCGTTCGGCCAGGACGGCAATTACAGCCGCGAGGGCATCGTCCAACGCATCAACGCCGACCTCGCCAACGACCTCGGCAATCTCGCCCAGCGCTCGCTGTCCATGATCGCCAAGAATTGCGGGGGCAAGGTGCCGGCGCCGGGTGCGCTCACGCCGGCTGACAAAACCATCCTTGCCGCTGTGGACGGCGCACTGTCCCGCATCGAGGAAGAGATCGATGTGTTCGCCGTCCATCGGGCGCTCGAGATCATCTGGGGGTTGATCGCCGACGCCAACCGCTATTTCGCCGGCGAGGAGCCCTGGGCACACAAGAAGACCAATCCGGAGCGCATGGAGACCATTCTCTACGTGACGGCCGAGGTCACCCGGCAGATCGCCATTCTGGTGCAGGCGGTGATGCCGGAGAGCGGGGCCAAGCTGCTTGATCAGCTCGGCGCGCCTGCGGATGCGCGCGACTTCTCAGGTCTTGGGCCGAAGGGGCGGCTCGTGCCCGGGACGGAATTGCCGGCACCGGCGCCAGTGTTCCCGCGCCATGTCGAGGCCGACAGCGAGGCGGCGGCCTCGTAGCCCCTATGATGGTCCCGAGGACCGGCGTGTCACCGAAACGCTTGACCGTGTCTGGTTGAGCTCGCGCGGCGGCCGTCCGCGGCACAGCTGCTTGATACGTGCCTCGTCAACGCCCTCGACAAGGTTGCCGCCAATCAGGATCCGCGGCACGGCGGTGTCGCCGAAGCGCCGTATCATGTCGGCTTGGACTCGCGCGGTCGTCGCGTCGAGAAGGGTGTATCTGATGTCGTTGCGGGCAAGGATGGCTCTGACCTGCCTGCAATAGGGACACCAAGAGGCGCTGTACAGAAACACGCGTTTGCTGCAGCCGGCTTCGGCCGGTGCCGCAGCCAAACAGACCAGGGCAACCGCGGCGGCCGCGGCAATGATGGATGCGCGACGCGCAAGGCCTATGCTCGGTGCCATTGCACTCCTCTCCACTGGCCGCGCCCTCCAATGGTCTGGGCAGGCCCTATTGTTTCCTCGGTTCATATGCTGCACATAAGGGCCCAGCCGGGTGGACGTTCCGTTAACCTAGCAGCCTGAAGAGAAAAGGTATTTCATCTTTCCGTGATGCTCATCGACAGCCACTGCCATCTCGATTTTCCCGAGCTGAGGTCCGAGCTCGACGCGGTCTTGGCGCGGGCGCGCGCGGCGGACGTCGCACTGATGGTGACCATCTCGACGCGGGTCGGCCAGTTCAAGGACCTGAAGGAGATCGTCGAGGCGAACGACAACGTGTTCTGCTCGATCGGCACCCACCCGCACAACGCGGCGGAAGAGCCGGACATTACGGTCGAGGAGCTCGTCGACATCTCGCGCCATCCCAAAGTGGTGGCGATCGGCGAGGCGGGGCTCGACTACCATTACGACCACAGTCCCCGGGACGTGCAGAAGAAGATCTTCCGGACCCATATCGCCGCGGCGCGGGCGACCGGATTGCCGCTCGTTATCCATGCGCGGGAGGCCGACGCCGACGTGGCGCGGATCCTCGAGGAGGAGACGGCGGAGGGCGCGTTCCCCTTCGTGCTCCATTGCTTCACGAGCGGCGCGGATCTCGCCCATCGCGGGCTCGCGCTCGGCGGATACATCTCGTTTTCCGGCGTGGTCACCTTCAAGAAGGCGGACGCCTTGCGCGATATCGCCATGGCCGTTCCTTACGACCGGATATTGGTCGAAACGGACGCGCCCTATCTCGCGCCGGAACCGTTCCGCGGCAAGACCAACGAGCCGTCCTTCGTGGTTGAGACCGCCGCGCGGCTCGCGGCCTTGCGGGGTGCGAGCGAAGCGGAGATGGCGCGCATCACCACAGAGAATTTCTTCAACCTATTCAAGAAGGTGCCGCGTTCGGCGCTGAAAGAGTCGTCGACCGCCGCATGAGCCTGAAAGTCACCATTCTCGGCTGCGGCACCTCGGGTGGCGTGCCCCGTATCGGCAATGATTGGGGTGCGTGCGATCCCAGCAATCCGAAGAACCGGCGGCGGCGCTGCTCCATCCTGGCGCAGCGTGGCGAGGGCGACGAGGCCACGGCGGTGCTGGTCGATTCCTCGCCGGACCTGCGGGCCCAGCTTCTCGATGTTGGCGTGGGCTGGCTCGACGGCGTGCTCTACACCCACGATCATGCCGACCATACCCATGGCATCGACGATCTGCGCATGGTGACGTTCTTCGGCCGCCGCCGCGTCAACGTCTATCATGACGCGGAGACCGGGCAGAAGCTTCGAAGGCGGTTCGCTTACTGCTTCGAGACCGAGCCGGGAAGCGACTATCCGCCGATTCTCAAGCCGCACGACATATGCCCTGGCAAGCCAGTGGCGATCGAGGGCGCCGGCGGGACGATCGAAGTCATGCCGTTCGAGCAGGCCCATGGCGCGTCGGGAAGTCTCGGCTTCCGCTTTGGTGACCTGGCTTATTCACCCGACATGAGCGATCTGCCGGCCGAGTCGCTCCCGCTTCTCGAGGATCTCGATGTGTGGATCGTCGATACGTTGCGCTACACGCCCCATCCGAGTCATTTGAACGTGGACCAGGCCCTTGCCTGGATCGAGCGCGTCCGTCCGAAGCGCGCGATCCTCACGCACATGAACATCGAGATCGATTATGACACGCTCAAGAGCAAGCTGCCCGACAATGTCGAGCCCGCTTATGACGGCATGGTGCTGACCATCCTCGTGACTGCCTCAGGCGTCGACGATCTGGCCGGTCTCCGTATAGTCGGGCATGACAAGGCGAAGGATCACATCCGCCACGTCTTCGGGGCTCTGCACGGTCGCCTGGATCCTCTCCGGGATAGGCCTCGGCCCGCATGGCCGTCGCCGTGGCGCCAGGATCGACGATGTTGACCTTGATGGGGCTGTCCGCCGTCTCGTTGGCGTAGGTCTTGGCGAGTGTCTCGAGGGCCGCTTTGGAGACGGAGTAGGGCGCCCAATAGGCGCGGCCTGAGTGTGCGACGCCCGACGACGTGACGAAGATCACGCGCCCTGCATCGGAGCGGCGCAGCAGCGGATCGAGCGTCCGGATCAGGCGCCAATTGGCGGTGAGATTGACGGCGAGCACCTTTTCCCACGTCTCCGAGGGGATATGGGTCAGCGGGCGCAAGCCTCCGAGGATGCCGGCATTGCCGACGAAGATGTCGAGCCTGCCGAAGCGCTCATAGAGGGTTGGCCCGAGCGCGTCGATCGTCTTGCCATCTTCCAGATTGAGGGGAATGAGGCTCGCCTTGCCGCCGTCCGCCTTGATCTCGTCGTCTACGGCCTCGAGCGATTTTTGCGTCCGCGCGAGCAACAGCACGTGCGCGCCTTCGCGGGCGAGCGCACGCGCCGTGGCACGTCCGATGCCGCGCGAGGCGCCGGTGACGAGCGCGATACGATTCTTGAGACGCAGTTCGTTCAACCGACCTCGGCGAGGAACGAAAGCTGCTTCTGTTGGGGCGGGCCCTCACGGTCGCGGAGTCGCGTCGGATATTCGCCGGTGAAGCAGTGGTCGGTGAATTGGGGGTGGTCGTCGTCGCGGCCCTCGTACCCCATGGCCTTGTAGATGCCGTCGACAGAGATGAAGGCCAGCGAGTTGGCGCCGATGAAGGCGCGCATCTCCTCGAGCGTGCGGTGAGCGGCGAGGAGCTTGTCCTGGTCGGGCGTATCGATGCCGTAGAAATCGGGATGGGTAATGGGCGGGCTCGAGACGCGCATATGCACCTCCTTGGCGCCCGCCTCGCGCATCATCTGCACGATCTTCACCGAAGTGGTGCCGCGCACGACGCTGTCGTCGATGAGCACGATGCTCTTGCCCTTGACCTGAAGCTCGTTGGCGCTGTGCTTCAGCTTCACGCCAAGCTGGCGGATGCGCTGCTCGGGCTCAATGAAGGTGCGGCCCACATAGTGGTTGCGGATGATGCCGAATTCGAAGGGCAGACCGGATTCTTGCGCATAGCCGATGGCCGCGGGCACGCCGGAATCGGGAATGGGAACGACCATGTCGGCGTCGGCAGGCGCTTCGCGGGCCAATTGCCGCCCCATCTCCTTCCGTACGTCGTACACAGAACGGCCGCCGATGATGGAATCGGGCCGGGCGAAGTAGATGTATTCGAAGATGCAGAGCCGAGCCGGATGCTTGGGTACGAATCGGTGGCTCTCCAGCCCGTCGTGGGTCGCGACTACGACCTCGCCATTCTCTACCTCGCGTACGAACTCGGCGCCGATGATGTCAAGAGCGCAGGTCTCGGAGGAGAGCACCCAGGCATCACCGAGCCGGCCAAGGACAAGGGGGCGGATGCCGTAAGGGTCGCGTGCACCGACGAGCTTTTTGTTGGTCATGCCCACCAGCGCGTAGGCACCCTCCACCTGGAGCAGCGCCTCGATGAACCTCTCGACGAAGAAACGCTTCTCGCTGCGGGCGACCAGATGAAGGATCACCTCGGTGTCGGTGGTGGACTGGAAGATAGCGCCCTTCTTGACGAGAGATTCGCGCAATGTCAGCGCGTTGGTGAGGTTGCCATTGTGGCAAAGGGAGAAGCCACCAGACTCAAGATCGACAAAGAGGGGCTGCACGTTGCGCAGCACTGGATCGCCACAGGTCGAGTAGCGGACATGGCCGACGGCCATGTCGCCCATGAGGCGATCGATGACGGGGCGGGAGGTGAAATGGTCGCCGACCAGGCCGACGCGGCGCTCGGTATGGAAGTGCTCGCCGTCGAAGCTGACGATGCCTGCGGCTTCCTGGCCGCGGTGCTGGAGCGCATGCAGACCGAGCGCGGTCAACGCGGCGGCGTCAGGATGGTTGAAAACCCCGAACACGCCGCACTCCTCGTGCAGCCGGTCTTCCTCAAGCCAGCTCAAGACGGGATCATTAACGTCGGCCTGTTCGGTCACGGGCATGGGCCTCCTCCCCATAAATAGGCGCCCTGGCGAGGGCTTCAATGCCACGCAACTGTTTACGTTACGCGCGCGCTTACGACGGCTGATCAGGCTGCGCCGGCGCGCTATTCGTTCCCGGCTGGGCGTCAGGCTGCTCGTCGTGGCCGCCGGGCAGATACTCCTCAGGATGCATCGGCAGCAGAGATTCGATGGCCACCTGAGTCCTCTGGAGAATGGGGTAAGAGCGCGCATTGCGGACCCACTCTGGCTGGTCTCGGGCAAGCGCGGTGAACAGGATGAAGACGATGGCAACGAGGAGGAACCCCCGCGCCAAACCGAAGATGAAGCCCAAGGTCCGGTCGAGTGCGCCGACCCGGCTGTCGAGCACCTTGTCGGAGATCCGGAAGGTGATCAGGCTCACGATGATCAGGGTGACGATGAAGACGCCGGCGGCGAAGGCGATCTGAGCAACGCTCGGATTGTCGATGTAGGGGGCCAAGAGGCTCGAATAGCGTGGTGTGAAATAGAGTGCGGCGACCGCGGCCATGGCCCAGGAGAAGATGGAGAGGACTTCGCGGGTGAAGCCGCGAACCATGGCCAGGAAGCCCGAGACGAGCATGATCACTATCAAAATGATATCGAGCCAGGAGATTGGCATGCCGCGAGGCTCCCTCGGGTGATGACTTCAGACTATCACGATTCCCCCGGATGAAGCATATCTGGCCCCGCCGGGCAATGACCGAAGCGTAACGTTCGGCGCATTGTCGCAGGGGGTGTGGCTATTCTGAGGGCAAGGCGAACCAGACGACCAATTCGTCGAGCTGAGAGACCGGATTGAGGGCAATGCCCTCCATCTCGCGATCGCCCGAGAGGGAAGCGGCGGGCAGGATGGCGCGGGCGAAGCCGAGCTTGGCGGCCTCTTTCAGCCTCTGGTCCGTGTGGCCCACGGCGCGGACCGCCCCGGTCAGGCTCACCTCGCCGAAATAGACGGCATCGTCAGGCGCCGGGCGTCCGGCGAAGGAGGAGAGCAGCGCCGCCGCCACAGCCAGGTCGGCGGCGGGCTCGGTCAGGCGCAACCCCCCGGCGACGTTGAGATAAACGTCATGGCTGCCAAGGCGCACGCCGCAGCGGGCCTCGAGCACGGCGAGCAGCATGGAAAGCCGGTTGGGGTCCCAGCCAACCACGGCGCGCCGCGGCGTGCCGAGCGCAGATGGCGCGACCAGCGCCTGAATCTCCACGAGAATCGGCCGGCTGCCCTCCATGCCGGCCAGCACGGCCGTGCCTGGGGTGCCGCGGTCGCTGTCGTTCAGGAATAGGGCGGAGGGGTTCTCCACCTCCTTCAGTCCCTCGTAGCGCATTTCGAACACGCCGATCTCGTCGGTCGGGCCAAAGCGGTTCTTGACCGCGCGCAAGACGCGGAACTGATGGCCGCTCAGGCTCTCGAAATAGAGAACCGTGTCGACCATGTGCTCGATCACCTTGGGGCCGGCGATCTGACCGTCCTTGGTCACGTGGCCCACGAGCACGAGCGTGGAGCCGCTGGCTTTGGCGTAGCTGATCAAGGCCGCGGCGCAGCCGCGGAGCTGGGAGATGGTACCCGGGGCGGATTCGATTCCTTCCGACCACAAAGTCTGCACCGAGTTCGATGACGACCAGAGCCGCGGCCGGGCCGCTGCCCAGGGTGGCGATGATATTGGCGATATTGGTCTCGGTGCCGAGCGCCACGGGAGCTTCGGCAAGGCCGAGGCGCGTCGCGCGCATGCGGACCTGGGCCGGCGCTTCCTCGCCCGAAAGATAGACGACGCGGGCGCCGTCTTGGGCAAGCTCGGCTGCCGCCTGGAGCAGAAGCGTCGACTTGCCGATACCTGGATCGCCGCCGACCAGCACGGCGGAGCCGGGCACCAGCCCGCCGCCGAGCACGCGATCGAGTTCGGCGATGCTGGTCTTGAGGCGGGGGGCGTCGAGGGTCTCGGCGGACAGCGTCTCGAAGGCGGCCAGACGCCCTTTGCCGCCTTTGATGGCGACGAGGGCAGGGGAGCTCGAAGCGGGGGCTGATGACTCCTCGATGATCGAGTTCCAGTCGCCGCAAGAGGCGCATTTGCCGGACCAGCGGGCGGTGACCGCGCCGCAAGACTGGCAGACGTAAGCTTTGGAGGCTTTGGCCATGAGGAAGCTTACCCGCCGATATAGTGCCGGACGGCGCGCGGGCCGAGACTGGTCAGCACCTCGTAGTCGATGGTGCCGGCGTGCATGGCGAACTCATGGGCGCTGACATTGGGGCCGAGAAGTTCGACCCATTCGCCCCGCTGCGCTATGGTCTCGGGGATGCCGGTGACGTCGATGGTGACGAGATCCATGGAGACGCGCCCGAGGATGGGCGCAGGATGCGGGCCGACATAGACGACGAGCCCTTCCTCGCCGTCCTTGGTGGAGAGCGCCCGGAAGAGGCCGTCCGCATACCCGACCGCGACCGTGGCAACGCGCGAGGGGCGCCCAATCGTCCGTGTCGCGCCATAGCCGACTGTCTCGCCAGGCGCCACGTCGCGCACCTGGAGGATGCGGCCCTTGAGATGAACTACGCGGCGGAACGGGTTTTGCCCGTGCCGTTGCGGGTGGCCGCCATAAAGCGCGATGCCAGGCCGTACCAGGTCGTACGCGAAGTCGGGGCCGAGCAGGATGCCAGCAGAATTAGCAAGGCTCGTCAGCGCCTTAGGAAGGCGGGCTCGCAAGCTGTCGAACAGGCGCCGCTGGCTTTCGTTCTTGGCGTGGCTGGCGTCGTCAGCGCAGGCGAGGTGGCTCATCACCAAAGACAATGTGAGAGGCGACCAGAGATCGTGCACTTGCGCAACCGCATCGACTTCACTCTCCGTGAGGCCGAGCCGGTTCATGCCGCTATCGATATGGACGGCGCAAGGGAGCCTCTCGCCGACGCGGGCGCAATAGCCCGCCCACTCCCTGATCTCCGCAGCGCTGTTCAGAACGGGGCGGACGCCCAATGTGTGGAACGTCTCGGACGTGCCGGGCAGAAGCCCGCCGAAGACATAAATGACGGCCTCGGGCAAAAGGCCGCGTAGGGTCTCGGCCTCGGTCAGGGTCGCCACGAAGAAGGTCTTACAGCCGGCACCCCACAATGCCGGCGCGGCATGCGCGACACCGATCCCGTAGGCGTCGGCCTTGACCACGGCGGCGCATTCGGCCGGCGCGGCGAGATCGCGCAAGTGACGATAGTTGGCGGCGAGCGCGTCGAGGTCGATGGTGAGGACGGCGGTGTCGTCTGCGTCGATCGCTGGCTGGCTCTGGGTGACGTCGCGCGGACGCGCGTGGCTCAATCCCGCGGCTCCGGCAGACGCTCCGACGCGGCGAGGTTGGAGAACCTCGTGAACTCCGGAGTGAACTGCAGGGTCACCGTGCCGGTCGGCCCGTGCCGCTGCTTGCCGATGATCACGTCGGCCTTGCCGGTGACCGCCTCCATGTCCGTTTGCCACTTCCTGTGCTCTTCCGTGTTCTCGCGGGGTTGGCTGCGTTCCAGATAATATTCCTCGCGGAACACGAACATTACCACATCGGCATCTTGCTCGATGGAGCCGGATTCGCGCAAATCCGCCAATTGCGGCCGCTTGTCCTCCCGCTGCTCCACCTGGCGGGAGAGCTGGGAGAGGGCCAGAATCGGCACATGCAGCTCTTTGGCAAGGGCTTTGAGGCCGGTGGTGATCTCCGAGACCTCTTGGACGCGGCCCTCTTGCGCGCGCCTGGAGGAGCCCGATAGGAGCTGGAGGTAGTCGACCACGACGAAGCCGAGCCCCCGCTGGCGCTTCAGGCGCCGGGCGCGGGCGGCGAGCTGAGCGACGGTGATGCCGCCGGTCTGGTCGATGAACAGCGGCACGTTCTGGAGTTCCTGAGAGACCTCGACGATACGGTCGAATTCGTCGGAATCGATGCGGCCGCGGCGGATGCGCTCCGAGGGGATGTAGGACTGCTCGGCGATGATGCGGGTGGCGAGTTGCTCCGCCGACATTTCGAGCGAGAAGAAGCCTACCACGGCACCATCGGGCGGCGCGTCGCCTTCCGCATTGGCTGTGTAGGCCTTGGCCACGTGATAGGCGATGTTGGTGGCAAGCGCGGTCTTACCCATGGAGGGACGGCCGGCGATGATGATGAGGTCGGAAGGCTGCAAGCCGCCCATGCGTTGGTCGAGGTCGGCGAAGCCCGTAGCCAGCCCTGAGAGCCCCCCGTCGCGCCGGTAGGCGTTGGCGGCCATGTCGATGGCATCGGTCAGCGCCGAGGAGAAGGGTTCGAAGCCCGAGCCGTATTTTCCGGTTTCGGCCAGCTCATAGAGCTGCTGCTCAGCGTCCTCGATCTGGGTGGATGGGGGCGCATCGATGGGCGAGTCGAAGGCCGTGTTGACCATCGTCTCGCCGATCTCGATGAGCTGGCGGCGCACGGCGAGGTCGTACACGGTGCGGCCGTAGTCCTCGGCGTTGATAATCGTGGTGGCGTTGGCGGCGAGCCGCCCGAGATATTGCGGCACGGAAAGCTCGCCCACAGGCTCATCCGCCTGGAAGAACGTCTTGAGGGTGATGGGCGTGGCGCGCTTGCCGCCCATGATGAGCTTGGAGGCGGTTTCGAAGATGCGGCCGTGCAGCGGATCGAAGAAATGTGCCGGCTTCAGGAAGCTCGACACGCGGTCCACGGCCTCGTTGTTGACGAGGATGGCGCCGAGCAGGGCCTGCTCAGCCTCGAGATTGTGTGGCTCCTCCCGGAAGACGGGCGTTTCCGGGGCAGGGCGCTGGAGGGTAAGCGCGTTGCTCATGGGGCGGAGACTAGGCGATTCGGAGCCATAGGAAATGGCGAACCGCAAGCATCGAGTACTTCTTACCGCTGTGCACAGCTGCGGCGCAACAAGCCGGGATAGCTTGGCGGCTAGCGGCTCGTCCGGCGCTTCCGCGAGGTGGCGTGCTGATGGCTCTCGCGAGCACGAAGCTCGCGCTCGCTGTCATAAATATAGTCGCGGGTGAGCGGCAGCGCGTTCTGGTCTTTTGCCAATTGAATCTGGAAGACCATGAGGTTCTGATAGCGGAACGCCGTCTCGGAGCCCGCGAGATACATCTCCCACATCCTACAGAAGCGCTCGCCGAACTTTTCCGCCGCCGTATGCCAAGCGCTCCGAAAGCGCTGACGCCAGTGGCGCAAGGTCATGGCGTAATGGAGCCTCAGGATCTCCACGTCGGTGGCCAGAAGACCTTCGTGCTCGACTGCCGGCAGGACCTCGCTCAAGGCCGGGATATAGCCGCCGGGGAAGATGTACTTGGCGATGAAGGGATTCGTCGCCGCCGGACCGTCGAAGCGGCCGATGGAATGGATGACCGCGATGCCGTCGTCGGCGAGGAGCCTATCGATCTGCTGGAAGAAGCTGCGGTAGTGGGCCGTGCCGACATGCTCGAACATGCCGACCGATACGATGCGGTCGAACTGACCTTCGAGATTGCGGTAGTCGCACAGCTCGAAATTGACGGCTTTCGACAGCCCTTCGGCGTTGGCGCGCTCGCGCGCAATCTTGAGCTGCTCCTCGCTCAAGGTAATGCCGGTCACATCGACATGAGCGGTCTTGGCCAAATAGAGCGCCAGGCCGCCCCAGCCGGAGCCGATATCGAGCACGCGCATGCCGTCGGCGAGATCGAGCTTGGCCGCAAGGTGACGCTTCTTCGCCTCTTGCGCCTCCTCGAGCGACATGCCGTCGTGCTCGAAATAGGCGCATGAATATTGGCGGTCGGGATCGAGGAAGAGATCGTAGAGCGAGCCGTCGATATCGTAGTGGTGGGCGACGTTGCGCTTCGCGCGGCCGACCGGATTGTAGTGCTGGAGGCGCCGCGTGATGAAAAGCAGGCGATCGAGGGCATGAAGCCAGCGCGGCCAGCGTTGCCGGGACATGTTGGTCAAGAGAAGCTCGAGAAACTCGTAGATCGTGCCCTGTTCCATGACGAGGCGGCCGTCCATATAGGCCTCGCCGATGGCGAGCGGCGGGTTCAGGGCCAGTTGCCACTCGGTCCGTTTGTCGGTGATGCGGGCCGACACAGGGCTGCCGGCGTGGTCGCCAAACCCGTAGGCGCAACCATCGGCATCGACCAGTCTCAGGTGGCCGGTCGTCACGGTCCGCTCTAGGAGACGGCGGAGCGGGCGAAACATTTATTTCGAACGCCGAGTCATGCCCCGGGCTCCATCGATTCGCCAAAATCGAGCCCCGGCATCTTATGGATTGGAGGCAGGCGAGACAACAACCTGCCCCTCTGTTCATTAAAACTTTGTCTCCCCTTACGAGGCGGCGTCCTCGTCGGTGGCTGTCTCCTCCGTCTCGCCTTCTTCCTCCTCGCCGGGGGCTGCGCCCTCCTCGAAAAGGCCTTCGGCGGCGATCCGCGCGGCTTCCGCGTCCTCTTCCTCCTGGGTCAAGGTCCGCGTCACGTCCTCTCCGCGGGCTTGGCGTGCGGCCTCATCGGCAGAACGCGCGACATTGACCAAGACGTGTGGCACGACGTCGCCGTGCAGAGAAATGCGCACCTCGTGGAGGCCAAGCGTCTTGATCGGCCGGTCGAGCCGAACCTGCGGTCGCTCGATGGAGAAACCGCCCTCGGTCACGGCCTCGGCGATGTCGCGGGTCGACACGGAGCCGTAGAGCTGGCCGTTGTCGCCCGCTTGGCGAATGACGATGAAGCTCTGGCCGTTGAGCTTCTCGGCCACGGCTTCGGCCTCGGTCTTGAGCTCCAAATCGCGCGCCTCGAGCTGAGCCCGCTGGCTGTCAAAGTGCTTGCGGTTCGCTTCCGTGGCGCGGAGCGCCTTGCCTTGGGGCAGGAGGAAGTTGCGGGCAAAGCCGTCCTTGACGGTGACGACGTCACCCATTTGTCCGAGGCGCCCGATGCGCTCCAGCAGAATGACTTGCATGTCTCTGTACTCCTATCGTTGTCAGTCCGTTCCGTCATTTGTAGGGGGCTGGTTGCTCGCGGCGATGCTCCGCGCCCGCAAGCCGAACAGAGGTTCGCCGAGGCCGATGATGGCCACGAGGATGGCGAGCCAGCCGAGAAACAGAATTCCGAGATAAACCACCGCAAGTAGAAGCCAGCGGAAGGGTACGCCGCGGCTATAGACGTGGATCACCGCCAAGCCTTGCAGCATGTAAGCGAACAGCATTGCACTGGCGAGGCCGGTCGCGAGCAGGCCGATCAGCCCCGGCACGAACGAGGCGATCAAGGCGCCGGCGAAGACCGCCACGAACACGTTCGGCACTTCGAGAGCGTGCAGGTTTGGCCAGGGGCGGAGCGCACGGCCGGACGCTTCAACGATGAGGCCGGCGAGCCACAGGTTGAACAGCATCAGGGTGAGCCAGACGATGACAAAGGCGGCGGGAAGCGCCTTGGCGAGGACGGCCTTCAGGCTCTCGACCATTTCCGGTGTAACGTCGGACCCGTTGGGGCCGAGCAGCTTCAGGACATTCGGTACAAGGGTCTGATCGATCCACTGGTGGTAGCTCTCCATGCCCGGGCCGAGTGCGAGGACGAGCAGGGCCGCAAGGACTCCCGCCATCAACGCCGCCCAGCCGACGAGCCGTCCGAGCGGGTACCACTCGATCGCGGCGGTCGCCTCGCCCTGAGGCACGGGGCCGGGCCGCGACAGGAGAAGGAGATGGATGAGTACGGCAACCGGTGCGGCAATCACCAGGGCGAAGGCCAAAGCCGGGCCGGGCCCAAGGCTCACAACCATGACCACGGTCCCGGTCAGGGCCGCGAGCGCCACGGCGGAACGGCCCCAGCCCAGTCCGGCCAGGCAGAGCGGCAGGGGTGACAGGTAGAGAAGGATGCCTGCGAGTGCCGCTGTGGTTGCGGCAGACGCAAAGAGCGCTGCTGAAACCAGGCCTGCGCCTGCGCCAATGAGAAGGTGTGTCGGCATCGGTTGCGCTGTCCCGCCTCCTTGAAGTGCGGTTAGGGGAGGGCCCGAGCCCACCCCAACTTTCTGTCAAAAGCCGTCATGCGAGCCTTGCGGCTCGGATCTCCCACCTACTGGATGAGATACGGCAACAGGCCGAGGAACCGCGCGCGCTTGATGGCACGGGCGAGCTCGCGCTGCTTCTTGGCGGACACCGCAGTGATCCGGCTCGGCACCATCTTGCCGCGCTCGGACACGTAGCGCTGGAGCAGCTTCACGTCCTTGTAATCGATCTTCGGCGCCTTATCGCCGGAGAACGGGCAGGTCTTGCGCCGGCGATAGAAGGGGCGGCGGGCCTGAACTGAGGTCATGCTCATTCGCTATCCTCCCCGCTGCCGGCGGTGTTGTCATCGCTCTCCGCGCGCGCCTCGCGGGGGGCGTAATCACGATCGCGATCGCGGCGGCCGCCACGGCGTCCATCGCGGTCACCACGGTCACCACGGTCACCACGGCCATCGCGGTCGTCCCGGTCGGATCGGCGCATCATCGCCGAGGGTCCGGTCTCGTGTTCAGCCACCTTGATCGTCAGGAAGCGAATGACGTCGGTCGAGAGGCCCATCTGGCGCTCCATCTCGGCCACCGCTTCATGTGGGGCGTCGATGTTTATCAGCGTGTAGTGTGCCTTGCGGTTCTTCTTGATCTTGTAAGAGAGGGACTTGAGGCCCCAATACTCGGTCTTGCCAACCTTGCCGCCGTTCTCCTCGAGGAGGGCGCGGTAGGTGTCCACAAGACCTTCCACTTGCTGCGCCGAGATGTCCTGGCGCGCCAAGAACACATGCTCGTAGAGAGACATGAAGTGCCTTTCCTTCTTCTTTGCTCCGGCGCGAAGCCTCACATGGGCACTTTAGAAGGAAAGGCCCAAGAAAAAGCTCTTGAGAGCGAAAGCCCTTGAGAGCGGAGACACGGGAGGGCGGCGCCTTAGCCTGCCGCTTCGAAGCGGTCCTCCGTTCAGCCTCCGACCGGAGCGGTTGCTGGTGGCCGCTTTATAGAGTTTCGCGCGCACTTTGCAAGGCCATCGCAAGGGGCGTCAGGCCCGCCATGCCCCCCTCGCTTGACAGGCAAGATTGAAACGGTGTCTTTGGCCCCCTTCTGTCAACGCCAAATTCTTCCAGCATATGAGCACTGCCTTCATCTTCCCCGGCCAAGGAAGCCAAGCCGTCGGCATGGGAGCCGAGCTGGCCAAGGCCTATCCTGCCGCGCAAGCCGTGTTTTCTGAGGTGAATGAGGCTCTTAGCCAGGACCTCTCAAAGCTGATGTGGGAAGGGCCCGAGGCCGATTTGACACTCACGGAGAATGCCCAGCCAGCTCTCATGGCGGTGTCGTTGGCGGCGATGCGGGTCCTGCAAGAGACCAAAGGGGTGCCGCTTGAGGGCAAGGTCGCCTATGTCGCGGGCCATTCGCTCGGCGAATATTCGGCGCTGGCCGCCGCTGGCGCCTTGAGCCTGGCCGATACCGCGCGGCTCTTGAAGACCCGCGGCCGGGCCATGCAGGAGGCGGTGCCGGTGGGCGAGGGGGCCATGGCGGCGCTGCTCGGCGCGGATCTTGTCCAGGCCCAGGAGCTGGCGAAGGCGGCGAGCGAGGGCGACGTCTGCGAAGCGGCGAACGACAACGCGCCCGGCCAAGTCGTGATCTCAGGCGCGCGCGCCGCGATCGAGCGCGCCGTGGCACTTGCCCCGAAATATGGCGCGCGCCGTGCCGTCCTCTTGCCGGTGAGCGCGCCGTTCCATTGCGCGCTGATGCAGCCGGCGGCCGAGGCGATGCGCGAGGCCCTGGCCGCTGTCGAGATCAAGACGCCGGCGGTGCCTGTGGTCGCCAATGTGCTGGCCGAGCCGATCTCCGAGCCTGAGGCGATCAGAGCCCGACTGGTGGAGCAGGTGACGGGCATGGTCCGGTGGCGCGAGACCATGCTGTTCTTGGCGGGCCATGGTGTGAATACGGTCTATGAGGTTGGAGCCGGGCGCGTGCTGACAGGGATTGCCCGGCGTTTCGAAGGCATCGAGGCGCGGAGCGTCGGCACGCCCGAAGAGCTCGAGGCCACGGCGGTGGCGTTACAAGGCTAAGCTCCTCAGGAAAGGAGAGCTTCGATATGTTCGACCTGAAGGGGAAAACGGCGCTGGTCACCGGCGCGACGGGCGGCATTGGCGGCGCCATCGCCAAGGCGCTCCATGGGCAAGGCGCTACGGTGGCGATCTCCGGCACCAAGGCCGAGAAGCTCGAGGCGCTCGCGTCCGAGCTCGGCGAGCGGGTCTTCGTGCTGCCGTGCGATCTGCGCGACCGCCCGGCCGTAGTGCAGCTTGCGGACACGGCGGAGAAGACGCTCGGGCAGGTGGACATCCTCGTCAACAATGCCGGTATCACCCACGACAATCTCTTTATGCGCATGAAGGACGAGGAGTGGGACGACGTCATCGCCGTCAATCTGAGCTCCGTGTTCATCCTGACGCGCGGCATCTTGCGCAACATGATGCGCCGCCGCTACGGACGCATCGTCAACATCGCTTCGATCTCGGGCGTGTTCGGCAATCCGGGGCAGGGCAACTATGCGGCCTCAAAGGCCGGGCTGGTGGGCATGACCAAGTCTCTCGCGCGCGAAGTGGCCTCGCGGGGCATCACGGCGAACTGCATTGCCCCGGGCTTTATCTCGACTGCGATGACCGATGCCTTGACGCCGAAGCAAGTCGAGGCTATTGCCGCCGCCATCCCGGCGCAGACCTTCGGCAAGCCCGAAGATATCGCCGCGGCAGCGGTTTTTTTCGCAAGCGACGAAGCGGCCTATGTCACGGGCGAGACGATGCACGTGAACGGCGGCATGATCATGGTTTAAGTACTGGTTGAACAATAGGTTGGGACAACGGCTTCAGCAACTTTGGCAGGCCGATTTCCCCGGAGAGGGCTTCTGGCAAAGTCTCATAGAGTATGCTACCCAAACGGCCGCTCTGTGGGGGCTTGACAAAGGACAATCCCACCGCGATCAACCCTCCTAACTTTTTACCACTCGGGGGTGTGTTGGGCCATGAGCCGCAAGCTCGGGGGTACGCGAGCCGAAGGACTGACAGTTAAGGGACGGTGACGAGGACATGAGCGATATCTCTGAGCGCGTAAAGAAGATCGTGGTGGAGCATCTCGGCGTTGAGGCCGACAAGGTCACCGACAATGCAAGCTTCATCGACGATCTCGGGGCCGACAGCCTCGACACCGTCGAGCTGGTGATGGCGTTCGAGGAGGAGTTCGGCTGCGAAATCCCCGACGATGCCGCAGAGACCATTCTCACCGTCGGCGACGCCATCAAGTTCCTGGAGAAGAATACTGCCGCTTGACGCGACCGCATGCGGGCGTGCCAGGCGCCCCGCGTCGTGACAAGAGTAGCCCCTAACGGCTCGACAACAGATTTCCGCGAGGGTCACGCGAAGGCGCGATGCGACGTGTCGTCATCACAGGCTTGGGTCTTGTCTCACCGCTTGGCTGCGGGCACGAGATCGCGTGGAAACGGCTGACCTCAGGCGAGAACGCCGCGCGGCGTATCGAAGACTTCGATGTCTCCGATCTCTCCTGCCAGGTTGCCTGCCAAGTCCCGCGTGGTGACGGCAGCGATGGCACCTTCAATCCTAACGATTGGATGGAGCCCAAAGAGCAGCGGAAGGTCGACGACTTTATTATCTATGCCATGGGCGCCGCCACCCAGGCGCTGACCGATGCCGGTTGGAAGCCGACCGCGTACGAGGATCAGATCCGCACGGGCGTCTTGATCGGCTCAGGTATCGGCGGGCTTCAGGGGATCGAGAAGACCTCGCTGCTGTTCGCCGAGAAGGGGCCGCGGCGGGTCAGCCCGTTCTTCATTCCCGGGCGGCTGATCAATCTGGCCTCCGGCTACGTCTCCATTGAGCATGGGCTCAAGGGCCCGAACCACGCGGTGGTCACCGCCTGTTCGACGGGCGCGCATGCCATCGGCGATGCCTCGCGGTTTGTCGCCTTCGGCGATGCGGACGTGATGCTGGCCGGCGGCGCGGAGTTGCCGGTATGCCGGTTGGCAATCGCGGGCTTCGCGGCTTGCCGGGCGCTCTCCACCAATTTCAACGATCAGCCGCAGCGGGCGTCGCGGCCCTATGACCGGGACCGGGACGGCTTCGTCATGGGCGACGGGGCCGGCATGGTGGTGGTCGAGGAGCTCGAGCACGCCAAGGCGAGGGGCGCGACCATCTATGCCGAGATCATCGGCTATGGGCTCTCTGGCGATGCGTTCCACATCACCGCGCCGGCCGAGGACGGCGACGGCGCGTTCCGCTGCATGTCGGCGGCGGTGAAGCGGGCCGGCATCGACCCTGCCGATATCGACTACATCAATGCCCACGGGACATCGACGCCCATGGGCGATGAGATCGAGCTCGCCGCGGTGGAGCGGCTGTTCGGCAATGCGGCGGGCAAGGTGTCCATGTCGTCCACCAAGTCGGCGACCGGGCATCTGCTTGGCGCCGCGGGCGCGGTCGAGGCGATCTTCTCGGCGCTGGCAATTCGGGACAATTTGGCGCCGCCGACGCTCAATCTCGACAATCCGTCCGTGGCGACGGCCATCGATTTGGTGCCTCACCAAGCGCGGCGCCGCACCATCGATACGGTGCTGTCCAATTCGTTTGGCTTCGGCGGGACCAATGCCTCTCTGATCATGCGCCGATACGCCGCTTGATCGCGTGCCGTTTTGCTTGTCAGACGAACCTCCCTTTCGCCATATTTCGACGCAAAGTGGATTAAGTTATCCGCGGGGCGCGCGCTAATCGGGCATGACTTTGACGAGGAACACTCCTCCACCTCCTCCCTCGGCTAACACGCCAGGCGGTCATATGACGGGTCATGGGGCCGGGCGCCCGGCGGCTCATGTGGCCGGACGTCCGGTGGGCCATGTGTTGCCGCGCAGTCCCACCGAGGCGCTTGAGCCACAGCGCCCGCCCGAGCCTCCCGTGCATGAGGAGTATGAGGACGATCCGCATCCGTTCCTGCGGATGTTCGACGGCTTCTTCAACTTCATCTTTATCGTGGCCTGCGCCGCGGCGGTGGTCTTCTATTTCGTGCGCGTGGAGTTCGACCGGCCCGGGCCGCTCCAGGTATCGACGGTTATCGTGGTGCCGAAGGGAGAAGGCGTGTCCGCTATCGTCGATCGCCTTGACAACGAAGGTGTGATTGCCGACCGGCGCATCTTCATGACCAGCATCCTCTACTTTATGTATGTCAAGGGGCAGGGCTCGCTGAAGGCCGGCGAGTACGAGTTCGGTAAGCAGGCGACCATGCGCCAGGTCCTCGACACCTTGGTCGAGGGCAAGTCCATTCAGTACAAGGTGACTTTGCCGGAGGGCTGGACCAGCCAACAGATCGTGGCGCGCTTGATGGCGCAGCCTGAGCTTCACGGAGAAATCTCCGAGATTCCGCCGGAAGGCTCGCTGCTTCCCGACACATATAGCTTCGGCACCAGGGACACCCGCCAGAACGTCCTGGCGCGGATGCAGCACGCCCAGCAGAAATTCCTCGCGAAGATGTGGAAGGAGCGGGACCCGGACATCATGGTCAAGACGCCGGAGGAAGCGGTGATCCTGGCCTCGATCGTGGAGAAGGAGACGGCGCGGGCCGACGAGCGGCCGCACATCGCAGCCGTGTTCAACAACCGGCTCAAAAAGCATATGCGCATCCAGTCGGACCCGACCATCATCTATGGACTCTTCGGCGGGTCCGGCATGCGCGATCACCCGATCACGCAGGAGGAGCTTGAGCGCCCCAATCCCTACAACACGTACAAGATCGACGGCCTCCCTCCGACGCCGATCGGCAATCCCGGCCGGGCCTCGATCGAGGCGGTGTTGAAGCCCGCCAAGACCAAGGATCTCTATTTCGTTGCCGACGGTACGGGTGGTCACGCGTTCTCGGCGAGCCTTGCCGAGCACAACAAGAAAGTCGCGAAGTGGCGCAAGATTGAGCGCGAGATCCGGGCCCGGCAAGAGCAGGAGGCGGCCGCGGCGGCGGCGGCCGAAGATCTCGGCGCGCTGCTTCCTGAGGGCGAGGTCGGCCTTACGGTTGTCGAGGGGCCGCCCTCACTTCCCATCCGGAACCCAAGTCGTTAGCCGGGCAACCTTTTTCGCGTTCACCTCGTTCCTAGCTTTGACGGGCTTAGGCCCTGGTTTGGCTTGCGACTCGGCTATAAAGCGGTTGCGGAAAGGCCGCCCAGCGATGCGAGGCAACAGTCTATGACCCTGAAGAGCATGACCGGCTTTGCCCGCACCGATGGGGTGCATGGGGACACGAGCTGGTTCTGGGAAGTGCGCAGCGTCAATGGCCGCTCGCTCGACCTTCGCTTGCGGCTGCCGTCTGGGATGGAGCGGCTCGAAGCCGGCGCGCGGGGCCTCTGTCAGGAGAGGCTCGCGCGCGGCAATTGCACGGTCAGTCTCGGTATCAAGCGCGAGACCGGGCAGATGGAGATCAGGCTGAACGAGCCGGCGCTCGCTCAAGCGCTTGCCGTGGCCGAGCGTGCGCGCGGCCTGACCGATCTCAAGGCTGCGCGCCTCGATACGCTCCTTGCCATGCGCGGGGTGGTGGAGACCGCCGAGCCCGAAGAGAGCGAGGAGGCGCAAGCGGCGTTGACCCATGCGCTGCTCGCCGGCTTGGCGGCGGCGCTCGACCAATTGGTGGACGCCCGCGCGGCCGAGGGCGAGCGGCTTCAGCGCGTCATCGAAAAGCAGCTTGCGATGATCGACGAGCTTGTCGGGCGCGCCGCGGCAGCAGTTGCCCGGCAACCGGAGATGCTCGCGACGCGGCTAAAAGAGCAGATCGCCCGCCTCAGCGAGACCGGTGCGTCACTCGAGCCCGAGCGGCTGCACCAGGAGGCGCTGCTGCTCGCGGCCAAAGCCGATATCCAGGAAGAGCTCGACCGTTTGCGCGCCCATGTGGCGGCGGCGAACGAGTTGATCGCGAGCGGTGAGCCGGCCGGGCGCAAGCTCGAATTCCTGGCCCAGGAGTTCAATCGCGAGGCCAATACGATCTGCTCTAAGGCTTCGGACATCGAGATCAGCCGAACGGGGCTCGAGCTCAAGTCGGTCATCGACCAGTTGCGCGAGCAGGTCCAGAACATCGAGTGAGGGCGCCGATGGAGACGATCGCCCGCAGAGGGCTCATGCTGGTTCTGTCGTCGCCGTCCGGCGCCGGCAAGACGACCATCGCCCGGCGCCTTCTCGATGAGGATAACGGCATCGCGCCGTCGATCTCTCACACCACGCGCGAGAAGCGGAAGGGGGAGGTGAACGGCAAGGACTACCACTTCGTGGACAAGGACACTTTCAGTCAGATGCGCGATCGGGGCGCGTTCCTGGAGTGGGCGGTGGTATTCGACAATTATTATGGCACGACGCGCGAGCCGGTCGAGCAGGCGTTGCGTGAGGGCCGTGACGTGCTGTTCGATGTCGATTGGCAGGGGGCCGATGCGTTGCGCGACTCGGCGCCCGACGACGTCGTTTCGGTGTTCATCCTGCCACCGTCGGCGGGCGCGCTCGAGGAGCGGCTGAAGACGCGGGCGGAGGACTCCGATGAGGTGGTGTCGCGGCGCATGCGCGGCGCGAGCAACGAGATCCAGCACTGGGACGCGTACGATTACGTGGTCGTCAATTTCGACGTGGATCAGTCGGTGGCGGCGGTGCACGCCATCCTCGCCGCGGAGCGTCTCCGCCGGGAGCGCCTCACGGGTCTGAAAGGATTCGTGCAGGGCCTGCTGGCCACTCTCTAGCCGGGCGCCTTCGACTGGCTAAGCGCATTGGCGATGCGGCAGAAGTCGCCAATCTGCAGTTCCTCGGCGCGGGCCTTGGGATCGAGGTCGAGCCCTTCGAGCAGCGCCTCGGCGTCCGGCGCGATCTGGCGGAGGCTTGCGCGCAGCATCTTGCGCCGCTGGCCGAACGCGGCGGCCGTCACTTTCTCCAACTGGCTCGCGTTGCATGGCTCAGGTGCGTCCTTGGGCACGAGCTCGACCACGGCAGACTCGACCTTTGGCTTCGGCGTAAACGCCTCTGGCGGCAGGGTGAAGAGGATGCGCGGGTGGGTGCGCCACTGGCACAGCACGGCGAGGCGCCCATAGTCCTTGGTGCGGGGCTTGGCGACGATGCGGTCGGCGACTTCGCGCTGGAACATGAGCACGAGCCTGTCGAACCAAGGTGGCCAGGGCTCCGTCTTGAGCCAACCGATCAGGAGCGGCGTGCCGACGCTATAAGGCAGGTTGGCGACGAGGCGGGCCGGCGAGGCTAGGGGAAGGCCTGCGTAGTCGACGTCACGTGCGTCCGCCGTGACGATGTCGAGCCGTCCGGGATAAGCCGCGGCAATCTCCTGTAACGCCGGAAGGCAGCGTTCGTCGCGTTCGATGGCGATGACTTTGGCGGCGCCCTCGATGAGGAGCGCGCGGGTGAGACCGCCCGGTCCGGGACCGACCTCGACGATCGTGGTGCCCTCGAGCGGGCCCGCGGCGCGGGCGATCCGGCGCGTCAAATTGAGATCGAGCAGGAAGTTTTGGCCGAGGCTCTTCTTCGCGGTCAGACCTGCGGCGCGGATAACCTCGCGCAGCGGCGGCAGGCCGTCGGGCGTGGTCACGCTTAAGCCTCGTCCTCGGCCGTGCGGCTCATGGCGTCGGCCAAGCGGAGCGCCTCGATGAGGCTCCGCGGATTTGCTTGGCCGGTGCCGGCGATATCGAAGGCGGTGCCATGATCGGGCGAGGTGCGCACGAAGGGGAGCCCAAGGGTCACGTTCACGCCCTCCTCGAAGGCAAGCGTTTTGAACGGCACCAGCGCCTGGTCGTGATACATGCAGAGCGCCGCGTCGTAACGCTCGCGCGCGGCCGCATGGAACAGCGTGTCGGCGGGGTAGGGGCCGGTCACGTCGATGCCTTCGTCACGCGCTGCCGCGATGGCCGGCGCGATGATATCGATCTCCTCCGTACCCAAGCTTCCGTCTTCGCCGGCATGGGGATTGAGTCCACTCACGGCGAGGCGCGGGCGCACATAGCCGAAGAAACGTCGCAGATCCTCGTTCGTGATCTTGATCGTTTCCAGGATCAGCTCTCGGGTGAGCACGCGCGGCACGTCCTTCAAGGGAATGTGGATCGTGACGGGCACGACCTTGAAGGGGCCTGCGACCAGCATCATCACCGGGTGCGGCGGTGCGGCGTCGCCTCCGGCAAGCGCGGCGAGATACTCCGTATGCCCCGGAAAAGTGAAGCCGGCCTGATAGAGCATGGACTTCGCCACCGGATTGGTGACCAGGGCCCGCGCCTCGCCTTTGCGCACCAGGTCGACGGCGCGCTCGATGGACTGCCTTACCGCTGGCATGGCTGCGATGTCAGGCCTGCCGGCTGTGACCGGGGCTGCGACATCGATCGGGAGTACGGGTAGCGCCTCGGCGAAGCGGTCGGCGGCCTCGTGCGCGGTGGCGACGGAGATGACCGGCACAGAGAGCCCGAGCGCCTCGGCACGGGCGGAGAGCACGTCCGCGTCACCGAGCAGGACGAAAGGCGGAATCGCCTCCCCGTTTCGCGCGGCAAAGGCGAGTAGGGTGATATCAGGCCCAATCCCGGCGGGATCGCCAAGGGTGAGGGCGAGGGGAGCGTCAGAAAGGCCCATAGCGCAAGGGCCTAGCACGAAAAATGCGGTCAGCGATATTCGATGAAGGCGTCCTGGCGAAGATCGCGCAAAAGCCGCTCGGCGCGGATCATCATCTCGCTGTTCAGCAGCTTGCGCTCCGTCTGTTCACGTAACTTGGTATCGCCCTTTACCGAGACCTTGCCGCACACGGCATAGAGCTCGACGCCGGACGGCGATAGCGTGGGCGGGGTCATCTGCCCGACTTTGGCATTCATGACGAGGAGCCGCGCGGGCTGGGTGAGGGCTGCTGTCTGCTGGTCCTGGAGCGTCTTGATGGTCGCCCCGTCCGCGCTCTTAGCCAAGTCGGTGACATTGGCGCAGTTGCTGAACCTGGCACGCAGGGCCTCAGCGGCAGCGAGACGTGCGGCGATCGTCCTTTGATCGGCATTGCGCGGCAGCGAGAACTTCACCTGGCGGAGCTGCATCTTGGTTTGCGATTCACCGCCTTCTTCACCGGAATCGGACAAGGCGCGGTCCACCTCGACGTCGCCGATCTGGACCTCGTGGCGGAATTTGCGGCGGACCACGTCCTGCCACACGAGTTGGGCCCTGATGCGATCCTTGAGCGTCTTGATATTGACGCCGGCGCGGCCGAGCGCGGTGCTCAGGCCGTCGACGGTGAGATTGTTCTTGGCCGCCATGTCCCCGACGATCTTGGTCACGTCGTCCTCGTCAGGCGTGAAGCCGAGCTTCTTTCCCTCCTGAATCTGGAGGCGTTCGTCGATGAGAAGGTCTGTCGCCTTCTTCTTCAGCTCGGGGTTGGGTTGTTGCTGAGTCGTGATTGCCAGGAAGCGCTCACGCTGGTTGATGTCGTAATCCGAAATCGGTTCGTCATTCACCAGGATCTTGATGGCGACTTCCTGTGCCAGCACGAGGCCTGAACCGAGCACGCCGGTAGCGATCAGCAGCGTCGCGAGCAACGCTACTCTCCAGGGGGTGGTGGGGGCTATCCTAGTCAATTGCCATCAGATCCCGTGGGGTCTAGACCAGCCCAGGCCGTGTTAGTGGATGTGGTGTAACTACCCAGATACTTCAGCGCGAAGTTCACAAGGACTCGTTGATCCGGCGCGATGTCCTGATCGCGGATGTAGGAGCGCTGATAGGTCACGTCCAGTCTGAAGCAGTCGTCCTGATAGCGCAGGCCGAGGCCGTCCTGGATCGTCTGATCCGCCTGAAGATCATAGCGAAGACTGCCGAGAAGCCACCAATCTGTGGTGATGGCAAGTGCGCCGCTCGCCAGGATTTCCTCCTGGTCCTGGGTGGAGACGATCGTAGAGGGCGCTGCCGTGGGCGTGTCGGCGGGAATCCTGGCGTAGTTCACGGCCGCTTGCACGGGCCCGTAATTCAATTTGGTGCCGAGGTCTGTGCGCTCCATATCCAAAGTGCTGTGGTTGAAGCGCGATTGCGCGGTGAAGGCCAACGCGGTGGTCGTCTGCAGATAGATACCGCCTACGTAATCCGAGTTGTCGGTCGCAAGGCCGCTTGTCTGGTAGAAGGCGGTATCGAACTGGTTCTGGCCGGCAATTTGGTAGCTTTGGCCGGCCACGAGTTGGGCATAGGCGCCGTCGGGGAGTTGCGCGGTGTAGCGGACGCCGACATTGGCGCGCGTGCCCGTCTCGATGCGGTCATAGCCGGAGAACTTGTCGATGTCGAAGAGGATCGTATCGTCGAACACCAGGCTCAACGCGTCCTCGTTGGGAATATCCTGCTGGTCACCGACCGAGTTGGGCCGAACGATGATCTGGCCGATCGGCTCCAGGGTGTGCGTGAAAGCGCCGGTCGTGGCGATAAACGGATAGCGGTATTCGACGCCGCCGACGGCATTGCCGCGCCAGTAGTTGCCGTCCTTCGGAGCGGACGTCACCAGGTCCTCGCTGCCGTTCAAATCACTCAGAGAGGGGGCGTTGACCCCGTAAACGTCGCCGCGCAGCCGGCCGAATGGCGTGAAGACTTCGCCGATGCCGTCGATCATCTGACGGCGCCAATTCGCCTCCACGATCATTCGATTGGAGTCGGTGCCATCCTGGCTGGAGAAAACCATGGTGTTGGAGTTGAAGCTGAGCTCGCCGCCGATGATCGGGTTCTTAACGATGTAGTCGTAATCGACGATCGGATAGACCGTGGACTCGGAGAAGGGCTCGTCTTGGAATAACAGGCTCTGCGTGTTGTAGAAGTGGGTTCCCAGGTAGTTCCGGTCGTGCAGGCCTTCGAGGTAGATCTGGGAGACACGATCGGTCTTGATCCTTGAGTCGAGATTGTAGTACCGGCGGAAAGTCTCATCCGACTCTGCGAGAACGTCCCAACCGAGGGAGTAATACGGATTGAGGGCAAATCTGCCTTGCGTCTTGACGCTGCCGCGGAAGTCGCCGTCGGTTACGTTCTCCAGCGAGCCAAGTGGACTGAGGAAGGTATCGCTCTTGTTCCACACGCCGGCGAGCTCGACGCTGTAGCCGCCATTCGCCGTGCGTTGGCGCCAGTTGCCAAGCAACAAGGTTCCGGCGTTCTGCGTATACATCGGAGCGAAGGTGAAGTCATAGTGATCGGACAGCGCGAAGTAGTAGGGAACTTGAACCGTGTTACCGAGCTGGTCGGAATGGCTATAGCTCGGCATCAAGAAGCCTGACTTCCGCTTCACCGTGGGGTCGGCGGTCTGGAAGTAGGGTACCCAGATTACCGGCACGCCGAAGAAATCGAACGTCGCATTCTTGAAGTTGATGACGGCTTGGTCGCGTTTGTGCGTGATCTTCGCCGCGCGAATGCGCCACGTCGGTGGCTTGTTCGGCTTGTCCTCGCAAAGCTTACAAGGCGTGAACCAGCCCTTTCGGAAGACCGTCACGTTGCCGGCCTCGCGCGTGGCCGACTGGGCGACGATGTGCGTGTCGTCCTTGGTGACGAGCTTCAGCGCATCGACGAAACCATCGCGGAAGTCGTCGGTCAGCGTGAGCTGGTCGGACGTGATGACGGCGCCGTCGGGGTCCTTCATGCGGACATTGCCCTCGGCCATCAGCGTGTTCGTATTCCGGTTGTAGACCACCCTGTCAGCGAGCAGCGTGTAGTTGCCGTAATAGATCTCGACATTGCCCTTGGCGCTGATCCGGGAGTTGTTGTTCTCGTAGACCATCTCATCGGCTTGCAGCAGCATGGGCTCCGACTTGTCGATCTTGGGGGGCTCGACGATCTGACTAACGCTCGTCTGGGCCTGGCCGAAAGCCACGTCAGCGGGCGCAAAAAGCGCGACGAAGGCGGCGAATGCCGTGACCAGGACCACGCCAAACGGCCGCGTAGATGGATGCCCATTAGACGCGGCAAGGCCGGGCAGGGCCCGGCGGATCGAAAGCAGGATTGCCAGTGCGCGCGCCATCACCCGTCCTCTTTGTACAAGAGCACAGTGAGCGCGAGCGAAGCCGCAATGATCACTGGTATCCATGCCGCCGCCACGGCGGAGGTCAGCCCCGCCATGGCGAAGTTGCGCGATATCTCGGCGAACACGAAGAAGCCGAATCCTGCCGCGAGCCCGAAGATCGCATTGATCTGGACGTTACCGAAGCGGAAGCTCTTGAGAGAGCAGGTCGCCGCGATGAGCACCATGGTGACGAGGAGGAACGGGCGCGACAGGAGGAGTTGGTACTGCACGCGGTATTGTGTTGCGGGCAGTCCGGCCCGCTCGGAGAGCTCGATGAAGTTTGGTAGATCCCAGAACGAAATCGAGAACGCGGTGCCGAGGCTGTCGCGTACCTGGGTCGGCGTGAGGTAGGTGCTCAGCAGGTAGTGGTCGTAGAACGCGGGCTCCCGCCCTACGGCGCTGACCCAGACGTCATCGAGCTCCCAGCGCCCGCTCTTGAGCACGGCGCGTTTCGCCTCGATCCGTTCCGTCAATGTGTGATCGGGGTCGTACTGGAATACGGTGACGCCGTTCAGCTCGAGACCTTGGTTCAACACCTGAAGGGCGTGAACGATGGAAGGTCCGTCGCGACCGTCCTCGCGGAGCCAGGCGCCGGACTTGCTGCTCGTCTTGAGCAGCGACTCTTCCTTGCCGAAGGCGGCGGCGTAAAGACGCTCAGCCTCGCCGCGCGCCACCGCCGCGATGGGGTTGTAAAGCAGAACGAAGAGTACGCCGAGAAGGAACGCGACCATCATTGCGGGGAGTGTGAACTGCCACACCGAGACGCCGGCGGCGCGCAACACGACCAGTTCCGATGAGCGGCTCAACATCAGGAAGATCGTGATGGTGCCGATGAGCACGGCGAAGGGCAGGGTGAGCTCAGAGAACGAGGGCAAGCGCAGCAGTGTCATCCACGCAAGAAGAATTCCGGGGATGTCGCCCGAGTAGTCACCGGCGCGACGAAGCATCTCGATGAAATCGACGAAGAAGATGAGGACGCAACAGATGACGAACATCGCCACCATAGCGACGAGGAATCGCGCCGAGAAATAGCGCACAAGAGTTCCCCCTGCACTGATGCCCTGCATCTGCGCTCTCACTCCGTCTGCATCCCTCTACCGGCCCAAAACTTTATGTTTTTTGGCTGAAGCTTGAGCTCGAAGCTCAGCTTGGACCGCAGTTCTGGCGACATTCTAACGTGCGCCACCCATGCCGCAACGAGAATCGCCCCCACCGGAATAGCATACACAAGCACCACGGCCCATGCATTCAGGGTCACCAGGTTGCCGGCTGTAATGCCTGCAACTCTGAGGCCGACGGCGATGCCGAAAGCCGCCAGAATCTGGCCCCAGCGGTTCTCTCGGGTGGTGCGGACCTGGCCCATAAGGGCGATGGCCACGAAGATAAAAGCAAGTGGATAGAGAGGCGTTGCAAGACGTTCATGTAATTCGTAGCGGAAGTGGCCATAGTCACTCGGGGATATTTCTGGGTCGCTAGATGCACTCAGCAACGCGCCAATAGATTTCTCCTTTGGCTCAAGTTTTCTTCCCTGCGCCTCCTTAGGGGCCAGCTCGGAAATATCGAGCATATTCTGATCAAACGCGACGATCTGTACGGTCTTGTCTTTGTCTTCGGCGTCGTAGCGATGAACATATCCATCGAACATGATGAGATAGGAGCCCTCATCATTGCTCAGAATGCGGCCCCGCTCCGCGAGGTAGCTCATCACTTGCTTGGGATCGCGCTCGTCATGAACCAGGAGCCCGAGAAGCTCACCGGTTGGGCTGCGGTCGCGGATGTGCAAGGTGAGGCCGCTCTCGGGGCTAGAAAATCGTCCTGGTTGAATGACTTGCGAGATGAGATCGGCTCTGACCTGGGTGATGAACGTGCGTAAGCCGCGCATGCAGACCGGGTTCAGGAATAGGTTCGACAAGAGGATCGCAATGCTGACCATGGAGGCGACGATGACCAGGGACGAACAAACGCGCCAAACGGGCGCGCCGGCGGCTGTCATCACGATCAGCTCACTATCGCCGTTCATGCGATCGAGGGTGTAAAGCGCCGCCATAAGGACCGCGTTCGGGGCGATCAGGGCCACGAGGCTCGGAAGGCTGAGCATCGTCATCTGGAAGAAGAGCAGCAGCCCTTGGCCTTGCGAGGTGATAAGGTCCAGTTGTTTCAAGGCTGTAGCGAGCCAGACGATGCACGTCAGGGTCAGCAGTATGACGAGAAACGCATTCGTCACCTGCCGAAGCATGTATCGGCTGAAGAGTGTCATGACCCGCTTTCCGAGGTCCCCCGACTGGTCCTTGCGCCGGGCCCCCTCGACGCCCGCGAAGAGGCATCGACCGGCTGGTACCGAATGGGATTCTCACCAGCCCAAGATGGCGGAATTTCGGCGTTTTGGAATGGCTTGCTTTCCCCTCACGCACGACTTAGGTAGGTCGATATATTCCCTGCCGCTGTTGCAAAACTGCACCAGGGAGCGCCCGGGCGCCTCTCTCCGGCGCGCTTTGGTCGGCTGATCTCAGCCGGGCGGTGCGACTCATCAATGGAGCTTGCCGTGACTGATCAGACCGCCTTGTCCTTTGCTAGTAAGACTGCAGCCGGCGATGGGGTCGCCGTGGTTTTCGCCGAGGAGGGGCCGAAGCTTTCGCCTGCGGCTCAGGATCTCGACAAGAAGACCGGCGGGCTTCTCACCAAAGCGGCGCACATCACCGGGTTCAAGGGCAAGAAGGGCACGACGGTCGACGTCCTCGCGCCGCAGGGGGTCAAGTTTTCGCGCATCATCGCGGTGGGTATGGGCAAGCCCGCGTCGTTCAGTCACGAGGACTGGCTCAATCTCGGCGGCACGGTGCGCGGCCTGCTCACGGGCCGGGAAGGGGCGTCCGCCCATGTCTATCTCGAGCCGGCAAAAGGGGACGTCTCGGCCGCCGACGTTTCGAGCTTCGCACTTGGCGCGCAGCTCCGCGGCTATACGTTCAAGAAATACAAATCGAAGACGCCGAAGAAGAACGGCAACGCGAGCGACGAGAAGACGCTCAAGAAGCTCGTCATCCATTGCGCCGATCCGCGCGCGGCAGGGAGCGCCTTCGCACCGGACCGGGCCATCGTCGACGGCGTCAACCTGGCGCGCGATCTCGTCAATGAGCCGGCGAACGTGCTCGGCCCGGCCGAGTTCGCGCAGCGCGCCAAGGCGCTCACCAAGGCCGGCGTGCAGGTGGAGGTGCTGAGCGAAGCGGCGATGAAGAAACTCGGCATGGGCTCCTTGCTCGCCGTCGGACAGGGCAGCGACAAGCCGAGCCACGTGGTGGTGATGCAGTGGAAGGGCGCCGGACCCAAGGGCGGCGCGCCGATTGCCATCGTCGGCAAGGGCGTGACCTTCGACACCGGCGGCATCTCGCTCAAGCCCGCCGGCGGCATGGAAGACATGAAAGGCGACATGGCCGGCGCCGCGTGTGTGGTCGGCCTCATGCAGGCGCTCGCCGAGCGCAAAGCCAAGGTCAACGCCGTTGGCGTCATCGGCCTGGTGGAGAACATGCCGAGCGGCAACGCCACGCGTCCGGGCGACGTGGTGACGGCGATGTCGGGAACGACCATCGAAGTGCTCAACACCGACGCCGAGGGGCGCATGGTACTGGCCGATTGTCTCTGGTACGCGCAGGACAAGTTCAAGCCGAAGGCCGTGATCAATCTTGCGACGCTGACCGGCGCCGTCATGGTGGCGCTCGGCAAGGAGCACGCGGGCCTGTTCAGCAACAACGACGAGCTCTCGGACCGGCTTACCGCCGCGGGCAAGGAGACAGGGGAGCAGCTGTGGCGGCTGCCGCTCGGACCGAAATACGACAAGATGATCGAGTTGAAGGTCGCCGACATCAAGAACACGGGCGGCAAGTGGGGCGGCTCGATCTCGGCGGCGCAGTTCCTCCAGCGCTTCATCAAGGAAGGTACGCCGTGGGCGCATCTCGACATTGCCGGCACGGCGATGTCGTCCGTCGATAGCGACATCAACCGCAGCTGGGGTTCGGGCTTCGGCGTGCGGCTGCTCGACCGGCTCATCAAGGATCGCTACGAACGGCGTTAACGCGCCTCCGAGGTCGAAGTGCCTTGGCTCATCCAGCCCATCAGATATTTTCCATAATATACCTTATGCGAATCTGGGATATGGGGCACGGAATCGCAAAAACCCGCTATCGCACTGCTTTTGCGTCCAATTTTAGGCTTTCGGCGCAGCCGCGCGGCAGGCTCCCTCATGGCTGACGGACTGCGCGAAAAGCACTCGCTCGAGGATCTGCTTGCTGTGATGGCGCGCTTGCGCGACCCAGAAAGCGGCTGTCCTTGGGACGTGAAGCAGAGCTTCGCGACCATTGCGCCGTACACGATCGAGGAAGCCTACGAAGTCGCCGATGCGATCGCGCGCGAGGATTTCGACGGGCTCAAGGACGAGCTCGGCGACCTGCTCCTCCAGGTCGTCTATCACGCACAGATGGCCTCAGAAGAGTCGCGGTTCCAATTTGCCGACGTGGTTGACGCGATCGCGCGAAAGATGATCCGCCGGCATCCGCATGTGTTCGAGGATCCTTCGCGGCGTGAAGAGTTCATGTCCACGGATCTGTGGGACCGCATCAAGACCGAGGAGAAGGCCGAGCGCGGTGGTCATGAGACCTCTGCGAGTATTCTCGGCGAAGTGCCGGTGGGACTGCCGGCGTTGACGCGTGCGGTGAAGCTGCAGAAGCGCATGGCGAAAGTCGGGTTCGACTGGCCGAGCCTTGAGCCGGTGCTGGCTAAGGTCGACGAGGAGTTGGATGAGCTGAAGGCGGCCATTGTCGAAGATGGCGCGGAGTCGAAAACGCGTGTCGCCGAGGAGTTTGGCGACCTGCTCTTCGTGATGGCCAATGTTGCGCGTCATCTCGGTGTGGACCCAGAGGCCGCGCTCCGCGCCGCGAACGCAAAGGTCGTGCGACGTTTCCAGAGTATCGAGAAAGCGCTCGCGGAAGAAGGGCGGAAGCCAGAGGACGCGACGCTCGAAGAGATGGACCATCTCTGGGACGAGGCCAAGAAGGCGGAGCGAAAAGGTTAGGGCGTCCCCTACTCCGCCGCCGTGTGCAGCCGCGCGGCGCCGGCTGCGCGTGCAAGCTGGTCTCGTTTGTCCGGTGCGACGCGGAATGCGCAAGGATGTGATGCCGTCGCCGAGATCTGCGCGCGCGATGACTTCGCAATTCTCGTAGATCCAGTTCGACAGAGAGCCTTCTTCCGGCTTGAGCTCGATCTCCACGGTCTGGCGGCGCCGGTTGAGCCTCTTCTCGATCTCGGCGCGTAAGGCATCAAGTCCAAGCCCTGTCGCCGCTGAGACGAGCACCGCGCCGTACCGCCTGGCTTCGTTGGCGGCACGCTCCATGGCGGTAGCGTCGAGGAGATCGGCCTTGTTCCACACTTCGAGCAGCCGGTCAGGCTCCGCGTCCGCGTCAATGCCGAGATCGGCGAGGATGGCGTTTACGTCGGCGCGTTGGCTGGCGCTCGAATCATCGGCGATGTCGCGCACATGGAGGATCAAATCGGCCTCCTGCACCTCCTCGAGCGTGGCGCGGAAAGCGGCCACGAGCGTCGTGGGCAGATCGGAGATGAAGCCCACGGTGTCGGACAAGACGGCCTTCGAGCCGCCGGGAAGGCGCAGCGCGCGGATGGTCGGATCGAGCGTGGCGAACAGGATGTCTTGGGCAAGGACCTCGGCACCGGTAAGCGTGTTGAAAAGGGTCGACTTGCCGGCATTGGTGTAACCGACGAGCGCCACGGCCGGATACGGCACGCGCTGACGGGATTTGCGATGGAGTGTGCGGGTGCGCCTGACCTGCTCGAGCTCTTTGCGGATGACGTCGATGCGTTCGCCCAACAGCCGTCGGTCGGTCTCGATCTGTGTCTCGCCGGGACCGCCGAGAAAGCCGAAGCCGCCGCGCTGGCGCTCAAGGTGGGTCCATGAGCGCACGAGGCGGCTCTTCTGGTAGACGAGGTGGGCGAGTTCGACCTGCAAGCGCCCTTCCCTGGTGCGCGCCCGCTCGCCGAAGATCTCAAGAATGAGCCCGGTGCGGTCGAGCACCTTGACGTTCCAGGCGGTCTCGAGATTGCGCTGCTGCACGGGTGAGAGCGGGTGATCGACGATCACGAGTTCCGCATCCTCGGCACGGACCAGGCCGGCAAGCTCTTCGACCTTGCCGGATCCGAACAGAGTCGCAGGTTTCGGCCGCGGCACGGGCACGACCCCACGCGCCCGTACGTCGAGATCGATGGCGGCCGCGAGGCCTACCGCCTCTTCGAGGCGAGCTTGCGGAGAGCGGTCGGGAGCCTCAAGGCCCTGACTGCGCGCAACTTTTGCCGGCGTCTTGTCGAGGACAGGCACGAAAACGACCGCCTTCACGCGCCCCTCAGGACGCATGTCCGCCGTTTTGGGTCCCGTCCGCCCCTTCTTACGCTTCAGCTGTCTCGGGTCGGTCGGACGCAATTACTCAGCGGCACCTTCTGCGTCGGTGATTTCGGCAAGCTGGATGGGCTGGCCTGGCATGATGGTCGATATGGCGTGTTTGTAAACGAGCTGCGAATGACCGTCGCGACGCAAGAGGACGCAGAAATTGTCGAACCAGGTCACAACGCCTTGAAGTTTCACACCATTTACCAGGAATATGGTCAGCGGCGTCTTGTTCTTGCGAACGTGATTGAGAAACGTGTCTTGAAGGCTTTGCGTGCGTTCTGTCGCCATGGGCTTCCCCGTCCCTTTGGTCCACGCTTACGCTTGTTGGATGGCGCCGGATTCTCGCTTCGACCGGCCACCTGAATGCATTAGACGCGATTGCAAGGCAATTCTGCAAGGGTCCTGATGCAGATAGCTTTTACCAGCGCGTCCCCCAAAAGCGAAGCGAGTCACCTGCCATGCTAGCGCATGGCGGGGCTTCTTTCATTCGAATTGACGCCCAGCGCCCGAAGTTTCCGGTGGAGGGCCGAGCGCTCCATGCCGACGAACTCGGCCGTGCGCGAGATATTGCCGCCAAAGCGGTTGACTTGAGCGAGGAGATATTCCCGCTCGAAGATCTCCCGGGCGTCGCGCAAAGGCAGCGACATCAGATGCTCGCCCCCTGCCCCGTTCGGCGACAAGGGCACGGGCGACACGATCTCGTCGGGCAGCATGTCAGCCGTCACGATGCTGTCGGCGTCGCCGCCGACGAGGATCATCAGGCGCTCCACGTTGTTGCGAAGCTGGCGCACATTGCCCGGCCATTCGTGGGACTGCAGGACGGCCATGGCGTCCTCGCCGATTCGCCGGGGCGGCAGGCCTGAGGCGACGGAAATCGTCTGTACGAAATAGCGCACGAGCTCGGGCACGTCCTCGCGCCGCTCGGCGAGGCCGGGCACGCGGATCGGCACCACGTTCAGGCGGTGATAGAGGTCCTCGCGCAGGCGGCCCGCGCTGATCTCCTTCTGAAGGTCGTGGCTCGTGGAGGACACGACCCGCACGTCCACATGCACTTTGGTTCCGCCGCCCAGCCGCTGGAAGCGCTGCTCCACGAGCACGCGCAAGATCTTGGCCTGGGTCTCGATCGGCATATCGGCGATTTCGTCGATATAGAGGGTGCCACTATGGGCCTCCTCCAGCGCACCAACCTTGCGGGCCCCTGAGCCGCTCCCCTCCTCCGTACCAAACAACTCGAGCTCCATGCGGTCAGGCACCATGGCTGCGGCGTTCAACACGACGAAGGGTCCGTCGGCGCGCGCGGACTTGGCGTGCATCACGCGCGCGGCAAGCTCCTTGCCGCAGCCCGAAGGGCCGGTGATCAATATCCGGCTGTTGGTGGGGGCGACCTTGTCGATGCCCTGGCGAAGCTGATTGATGGCGGCCGACTTGCCGATCATCTCGAAGGAATAGGTGCTGCGCTCGCGCAGCTCGCGGTTCTCACGCTTGAGACGGGAGGCCTCCAGTGCGCGGGCAGTGAGGAGGACAAGCCGGTCCACCTTGAACGGCTTCTCGATGTAATCGTAGGCGCCGCGTTGGATGGCGGCGACCGCGGTTTCAATGTTGCCATGGCCGCTGATGATGATCACGGGCAGGTCGGGATGGGCCTTCTTGATGCAGTCCAGCAGTTCGAGGCCATCGAGCTTCGAGCCTTGCAGCCAGATGTCGAGAATGACGAGCGAGGGGCGACGCTCCTCGATCACCTTCAGCGTTTCGTCGCTGTCCTTGGCGAGGCGTGTCGAATGACCTTCGTCTTCGAGAATGCCGGAGATCAGCTCCCTGATATCGGCTTCATCGTCGACAATGAGGATGTCAGACGCCATGGGTTACTCCCTCTTCCTCCTCGGCCGGCTCAGACTCGCTCTCATGGACAGGCGACGCGGGCGCGGGCTCAATCTCATCCGCCTCCAGCTCCTCGCGGCCCATGATCGGCAAGTCCATTCGCACGGACGCCCCTTCACTCTTGCCGTTGCGCTTCGGCGCATCGGCAAGCTGCAACTTGCCGCCATGCTGCTCGGTGATCCGCTGCACGATGGCCAGCCCGAGCCCGGTGCCCTTGACGCGCGTGGTCATGTAAGGCTCGACCAGGCGCTCGCGGTTCTCTTTCGGCAGACCGCAACCGTTGTCGATGACGGTGATATTCACGCGGTCGCCCTTAGTGGCGACCTTCGCCGTAATGTGGCCCGTGCCGGCGCGGGCCGGATCGGCCTCGACCGCCGAGTCGATGCCCTCGCTCGCGTTCTTGACGAGATTGGTCACGGCCTGAGTCAGGAGACGCTGGTCCGACATGGTCATGACGGGCTTCTCCGGTAGATCGAGCTCGAACTGGATGTCTGGACGGCTCACCTGGAACAGGAACACAGCCTCGCGCACGATCTCGCGCACGTCGTGAAGCTCCATGACCGGCTTCGGCATGCGCGCGAAGGCGGAGAACTCATCGACCATGCGCCCGATATCCGACACTTGGCGAATGATGGTGTCGGTGCATTGGTCGAAAATTTCCCGGTCCTTGGTGATGGAGGCGCCGTATTTGCGGCGGATGCGCTCGGCCGAGAGCTGGATGGGCGTGAGCGGATTCTTGATCTCGTGGGCGATGCGGCGCGCCACGTCGGCCCAGGCGGTGCTCCGCTGCGCGCTGACGAGTTCGGTGATGTCGTCGAAGGTCACCACATAGCCTTGGCCGGCGCCTTCGCTGGTGACACGAACGGCGAAATTGCGTTCCGAGCCGGCGCGGCGGAGCGTGACCTGGTCGGTGGCAAGCCGCCTCCCCTGCTTCTGGGCGCGTTTGAGATGCGGCCCGAACTCAGGCACGACCTCGGCCAGCTTCTTGCCTGTCAGCCTCGCCTCCTTCACGCCGAGCAAGGTCTCGGCGGAGCGACTGACGAGATTGACCGTGCCGTTGGCGCCGACGCCGACGACGCCGGCGGTCACGCCGGACAACACCGCCTCCATGAAGCGGTTGCGCTCATCGAGAGTGGCATTGGCGCCGACCAACTCATCACGTTGGCTCTTGAGCTCGGACGTCATGGTGTTGAAGGTGGTCCCAAGCGTCGCGAGGTCGCCGTCGGCCGGGTTGACGTCGACCTCGACGCCGAGATTGCCTTGGCTGATCTCTTGGGCGGCGCCCATCAATTGGCCGATCGGCGCCACGAGGCGATTGGCGAACCACATGCCGATCCAGATTGCCGATAAGAGCAGCGTCAGCGCGATCGCCACGTACATGAGGCCGAAGGCCACTTGTACGCCGGCGCGCCGCTGCTCGAGCAATTGATACTCGGCGACGTTGGCGCGGGTGGCGCGGAGCTGTTGCAGCACGCGCGCATTCACCGGGCGGATGACGTAGAGATAGGTATCGTTGAAGTTGTTGAGGCTCTTGATGGCGCCGACCAGGCTGGTCTGGCCCGGAGCAATGACGATCACCTGCCCCTTCTTGGCGAGCTCCATGGCTTCCTTGGGCGGAGGCCGGTACGGCAGCTCGGACCTCGAGGCGGCGGTGGCGAGGATCTTGCCGGAACCGTCGATCAGATAGGCCGCAGGCAGCGCCCTGATGGCCGCCTGCGCGCTGAGGAAATTGCCGAAGCCTTGCGGCTGCGACCGCACGAGCTCAACGGCTTCGTCGATGTCCTTGGCCATGCCGACCGTGTCGGCGCGGATCACTTGGCCGTGCTCCTGGAGATAGGCGGTGGCGACGTCGATGGAATTCTGGATGATCGACTTGGTGCGGACCGAGAACCAGTGGTCGAGGCCGCGGTCGAGAGAGACGCTGGCGAAGACGGCGAGCAGAATCGCGGGCACGACGGCGATCACGCTGAACAGGCTCACGATGCGGACATGGAGTTGCGCGCCGGCCACATGGCGGCGTCTGGCGAGCCACAGGCCGGTCACCTGCCAGGCGATGATCCCCACCATGGCCAGGACGAGCGCCAGATTGATGAGCAGCACGGCCACCACCACCGTGTGGGTGGGCACGATGGGGGTCAGCCCGGTGAGGATGAGATAGGTGGCCAGGCCCGAGCACAGCGAGAGCACCATGGTGATCAGGCCGAGCGTGAAAGGCAGACGGCGGCTGGTGCGGGGTCCCGGGATTGGCTTTCCGTCTTGATCGGTGCCGGTCGCGGAGACTGGCGAACGCAGGAAGCCCTTGCGTTTGGCTGGTTTTTGCGATGTTTGGAAGACGCTGCGCACCGCTTTCCCCTGGCTTCCCCCTTGGATGTCCGGTTTGCGCCGGGTCCTTCCTTCTGGAGCGTCCGCCTCAGCTATGGTGCAATAAAATCACAATGTGGCGCTTTGGCGACATTTTCTGCCAGGCGCCGGCCCCAAGCCTTGGTGAGCGGGATATGGGGGCTTGCTCGCGGATTAACTAGGTCCGTCAGGCACTAGGGGTGCGGATGACCTTGATGCCGAGATCCCGGATCTTCTTGCGCAGCGTATTGCGATTGAGACCGAGTAGATCGGCGGCGCGGATCTGGTTGCCGCGCGTGGCGGCGAGTGCGGCGGTGATGAGCGGGAACTCCACTTTGCGCAAGATGCGCGTGTAGAGGCCCGCCGGCGGCAGGTCCTGGCCGAAGCCCATGAAGTAGTCCGTGAGATAGCGTTCCACGGATTCCGACAGATCCCCCGTGGTCTCGGCCGTGTCGGGAAAGGGCGCGCGCGTGGCGGTGGCAAGCTCGCTTTCCACCATCTCGACACTGACGATGTCTTGCGCGTAGATCGCCGACAGGCGGCGCACCAGGTTCTCGAGCTCGCGCACATTGCCCGGCCAATGATAGCGCTTGAGGCGCTCGATGGCGCCAGGCTCGAAGCCCTTTGGTGGCAGCCCCTCTTTCTCAGCGATCGAGAGGAAGTGGCGCACCAGGTCGGGAATGTCCTCGAGCCGCTCGCGCAACGGCGGCAGCCTGAGCGGTACCACGTTCAGCCGGTAATAGAGGTCCTCGCGGAACAGGCCCTGATCGATCTGCTGTTGCAGCTCGCGATTGGTGGCGGCGATGATCCTGACATTGGTCCGGATCGGCGTGCGGCCACCGACCGTGGTGTATTCGCCCTCTTGAAGCACGCGCAACAACCGCGTCTGCGCTTCCATCGGCATGTCGCCGATCTCATCGAGAAACAGCGTGCCGCCTTCGGCCTGCTCGAAGCGGCCGACATGGCGGGTCTGGGCACCGGTGAAGGCGCCCTTCTCATGGCCGAACAACTCGGACTCGATGAGCTCGCGGGGGATCGCCGCCATGTTGATGGCGACGAACGGTCCATTGCGGCGCTTGCCATATTCATGGAGCGCGCGGGCGACGAGCTCTTTGCCGGTGCCGGACTCACCCGTGATCATCACGGTGAGATCGGTTTGGGTGAGGCGGGCGAGGACGCGATAGATGTCCTGCATGGCGGTGCAGCGTCCGATGAGCGGCATCCCCTCGCTCGACTCTGCCGAGAGGCGCTGCGCCTTCTTGCGCGGCTCGGCGAGCGCGCGGCCTACCACGGAGATGAGCTCGTTGAGGTCGAACGGCTTGGGCAGGTACTCATACGCGCCGCGCTCGGCGGCGGTGATGGCGGTCATGAAGGTGTTCTGTGCGCTCATCACGATGATGGGCAGGTCGGGCCTCAGCTTCTTGACCCGCGGGATGAGATCGAAGGCGTTTTCGTCGGGCATGACCACGTCGGTGATTACAAGGTCCCCGTCGCCCTGGCTGATCCACCGCCACAGCGTTGCGGCATTGCCCGTGGCGCGCGGTGCATAGCCCGCGCGGGCAAGCGCCTGGTTGAGGACCGTGCGGATCGCCGCGTCGTCGTCGGCGATCAGGATATTGCCTTTGCCCATTCTGTTTACGCCTGCGTTGTTTCTCTCGCTTGCGTCGCTTCGCTCTCGGCCATCGGCATCAGCGCGCGAAAGACTGTGTATCGGGGACGTGACTCGCATTCGATGATTCCCCCATGGTCGCCAATAATCTTAGCTACCAACGCAAGCCCGAGCCCGGTGCCGGACGGCTTGGTGGAGACAAACGGGTCGAAGAGATGCGGCAAGAGATCTGCCGGCACGCCATCACCGTTGTCCTCCACGGCAATTTCGAGAGGCAGGCTGACGCGGGCTTGGCTGCCGGGCACGGAAAGCCGGACGCCTGGCCGGAACGAGGTCGAGAGCGTGATCTGGCCGTCGGCGCGGTCCTCGCCAATCGCCTCGGCGGCGTTCTTCACGAGATTGAGGAAAACCTGGACGAGCTTGTCGCGGCTCCCCGGCACGGACGGCAGCGACGGATCGTAGCTCTCGACGATCTTGATGTGGCGGGCGAAGCCGGTGCGCGCGATCTGCTTCACGTGGTCGAGCACATCGTGGATGTTGACCGGCTCGCGCTGAATGGGCCGCTCGTCCCCGAAGATCTCCATGCGGTCGACCAGCTTGCAGATGCGGTCGGACTCGGCGCAGATCAGCTGAGTCAGGGTGCGATCGGAATCGGTGCGGTCGCTCTCCAAGAGTTGGGCTGCGCCTCTGATGCCGGAGAGCGGGTTCTTGATCTCGTGGGCGAGCACGGCGGCAAGGCCGGAGACGGAGCGCGCCGCCCCACGATGGGTCAGCTGGCGCTCGATCATCTGCGCCATGCTGCGCTGTTGCAGCATCACCATCACCCTGCCAGGCGCTTCGGGTAGCGGACCGCCATAGAGATCGACAAGCTTGGGTGCCTCGAAGCGGAAGGAGCCGAGCTCGACGGCATATTCGTTGACCGTGGTGCCGTTGCGCTGCACCTGCTCGACAAGCGAGATCAAAGGACAGCCGAAGGCGACCACGTCGGGGAGGCTATGCCGGCACAGAACGCCCGCGCTCATCTGAAAGAAATCTTCCGCCGCCGTATTCGCGTATTCGATGGCGAGAGTCTTGCCGATGACGAGGAGCGGATGCGGCAAGGCACCGAGCAAAGCATCGCAGGGGATCGACGGAGGATCTGCCTTTCGGCGAGGGCTGGGGTTTTTGGTCGAGACGCTCAAAGACGTGTATATCCTCGCGGCCGCGCGACGGCGGATGGCTGATACCTGACTGCATAAATTTTAAGCACAGCCACCCTATGATCTATTATTGGGCAAGATACGAGGCTTTTTGCAAGGGAGCAACAATCCTTTTGCCGCACTGCAACAATAAATATCTTCAATGGGTTAATCGCGGTTGTTCTCAGATTTTCCACAATTTCCGGGAGCAGCCGCAATGAGAGTCGCGAGCCTGATTGTAGCGGCCGGACGCGGTGCCCGCGCGGCAAATGAGGCTGGGCAGCCGAAGCAATATTGCCGAATCGGCGACCAGGCGATGCTGACGCGCACGATCGGCGCGTTTGCCGAACATCCGGGCATCGACGGTGTCCTGGTGGTGATCCACCCCGACGACGCGGCGCTCTACGCAGAAGCGAGCGGCCCCTTTGCGGGGAGATTGCTCCCGCCCGTCACCGGTGGCGCGCGGCGACAGGACAGCGTGCGAGCCGGTCTCGAGGCGCTCGCGGCGCATAAGCCCGATCTTGTCTTGATCCATGACGCGGCGCGCCCGTTCGTCGAGGCCGATCTCATCGCCCGCGTGATCGCGTGCCTCGATGACTCATGCGGGTGCCCTGCCCTGCCTCCCGGTCACCGATACGCTGAAGCGTGGAGAAGCGGGGCGCGTCGTGGCAACAGTGGCGCGCGAAGATTTGTGGCGGGCGCAGACGCCGCAAGGTTTCAAGTTCGATGCGATCCTTGCCGCCCATCGCGCGGCAGCGATCGATACTTCACGGGAGTTCACCGACGACGCGGCGATCGCGGAGTGGTTCGGTGTCGATGTGGCGCTGGTCGAAGGGTCCGAGCACAATCGCAAGCTCACTACGGCGGAGGATCTGAAGATCGCTGACGAGATGTTGCGGATGGCGCGTGGTGGCGCGGAAGGCACGGTACGCGTCGCCTCCGGCTACGATGTACACGCGCTCGGCCCCGGGGACGCCGTGATCCTGTGCGGTGTGCGTATTCCCCACCCGAAGAAGCTGGTCGGTCACAGTGACGCCGATGTGGGCTTGCACGCGCTGACCGACGCGTTGCTCGGCACCATCGCCGATGGAGATATCGGCGTGCATTTTCCGCCCTCGGACGATCGCTGGCGCGGCGCGGCCTCCGACATCTTCCTGAAAGCCGCGGCCGACAAGATCAAGGCACGCGGCGGCGAGATCGTTCATGTGGACGTGACGCTTCTGTGCGAGGCGCCGCGCATCGGGCCTTACCGCGATGCCATGCGCGGCTTCATGGCTGAGACGCTCGGGCTCGATGTCGGCCAGGTGAGCATCAAGGCGACCACCAATGAGGGGCTCGGCTTTGTCGGCCGGGGCGAAGGCATCGCCGCCATGGCAACGGCGACAGTGAGGCTGCCATGACAGAGCCGATCGAGATTGACGAACGCCTCATCGCGCAAGCGGCGGATGTGTTGGACGCGGCCCGCGCCAAAGGCGAGCTCATCGCCACGGCGGAGTCCTGCACCGGCGGGCTGGTCTCGGCGACCTTGACCGCCGTGCCCGGCTCCTCGGACGTGTTCGACCGTGGCTTCGTCACCTACTCCAACACGGCGAAGAGCGAGATGCTGGGCGTCCCCTACTGGCTGATCGAGCGGCACGGCGCGGTGAGCGAGGACGTCGCCAGGGCCATGGCCGGGGGCGCGCTCACTCATAGCAATGCGAGCCTTGCGGTGGCGGTGACCGGTATTGCCGGGCCTGACGGCGGCACGCCGGAAAAGCCCGTAGGGCTCGTGCATTTCGCCGCCGGCCGCCCGGACGGCCCCATGCATCATGAGCGGGTCGTGTTCGGCGATCTCGGCCGGGCCGAGATCAGGCGGCGCGCCGTCGAGCGGGCGCTGTCGCTCTTACGCTCACTGGTGTGAGGCGAGCGCGGCGGTCTTGGTGCCGTAGACCTTGTCGGCCCTAGCCTCGAAGGCGTCGGTGTATTTCCGCACGGCTTTGTCGAACAGCCCGCCCACCACGCGTTCGAACATGCGCGAGCGGAAGGCGTAGGCGATATAGAAGTCCACGTCCGATGCGTCGTTGCCGTGGGGCAAGAATCGCCAGCGGTTCTCGAGGAACGAGAACGGTCCGTCGAGATATTCGACGAGAATCGTGCGCCCGGGGCGATCGAGAGTGACCTTGGTGGTGAAGCGCTCGCGGATCAGCTTGTAGCCCACTTGCATGGTGGCGATGAGCACCTCCTTGTCCTCCACCTGCTCGCGGCGCGTCACGTTAAGCGCCTCCACGAGCGGCAGGAACTGCGGATACTCCTCGACACGCGCGACCAGCGCATACATGTCGTCCGCTGAGTGCGCGACGGGGTGCTTGATCTCGAAGACGTGCATGATGGCAAGCCGCTGGCGCTCAGGCGCCGGCTAACGCGTGGCGCGCGGCCTTGAGCCGCGCGAAGTCCTCGGCGGCGTGATAGGAGGACCGGGTCAAGGGGCTGGACGCCACGAGCAGGAAACCTTTCTCTTCGGCCAAGTGCTTATACGATTGAAACTCGTCCGGCGTGACAAAGCGGTCAATGGCCGCATGTTTGCGCGTCGGTTGGAGATACTGGCCGATGGTGAGGAAATCGACGTCGGCGGCACGGAGATCGTCCATCACGGCGACGACCTCGTCCTCCGTCTCGCCGAGTCCCACCATGATGCCCGACTTGGTGAAGAGATGCGGGTCGCGCCGCTTGGCCGCTTCGAGCAGCGCCAGCGAGTGGCGATAGTCAGCCCCCGGACGAATGCGCCGGTAAAGCGACGGCACCGTCTCCAGATTGTGGTTGAACACGTCGGGCCGTGCGTCGATGACGATCTGAAGCGCGCCGCCTTTGCGCAAGAAGTCCGGGGTCAGCACCTCGACGCTGGTGTTCGGCGCCCTTTTCCGGATCGCCGCGATGGTGTGTGCGAAATGCGCGGCGCCGCCGTCATCAAGGTCGTCGCGGTCGACGGAGGTGACCACGACATGGGTGAGGTCGAGCGCGGCGATCGCCGCGCCGACGCGCCTAGGCTCTTCGGGATCGAGGGGCGCGGGCTTGCCGGTTATCACGTTGCAGAAGGCGCAGGCGCGCGTGCACGTGTCGCCCATGATCATCACCGTGGCGTGACGCTTCCCCCAGCACTCGCCGATATTGGGACAGGCGGCCTCCTCGCAGACCGTGTGGAGGCGATGCTCGCGTAAGACGGCTTGCGTCGCGTCGAAGGCATGCGCGCCAGGCGCCTTGACGCGGATCCAGGACGGCTTCGGCAGCACAGGCGTGTCGGGCAGCCGCGCCTTCTCCGGATGGCGCGGCCGCGCACGCAAATTATCGATCACTGTGACCATCAGTGGCTCAGTTCGTTGAAGGCCCCTGGACCTTTCGCCAAATCCAAATCAGGAGAACCGCGCCGATCGTGGCCACGATCAGGTTCCCGATCCAGCCGTAGAACTCGACATTCAAGAGACCGGCGAGCGTGCCGCCGACAAACGAGCCGGCGATGCCCACAAGGAGATTGGTGAGCAGACCATGATCGCTGGCCGTCACCTTCTCGGCGATGTAGCCGGCAAGTAGGCCGATGATGAGCATGCCGAAAAAGCCCACCCCCGGCATCGAAAGCAATCCATGACCTTCCATCGAAACCTCCTGCCTCAAGGGTGCATGCCGAGATCGAGTCGGGGCTGCACCGGATCGTCTGAGTATAGAGCCTTCCGAGGCCTGCGGCATTAGCCGGCATCATCCGTGAGACTCTCTGGGCAGCGCGGTATTTGTCTCGCGTTAACACATTGGGGCCACGGTCCAGTCGGTGAGCATGAGCTACGACACACTCACGACGACCCTTGCCGGCGGCCTCGTCAAGGGCAATCCGCAATTCGGGGCGACCGGCGGCAAGCCGGTGACGAAGCGCTCGCTGAGAGCGCTCGATTGGTCGAATTTCTTCCTGTCTGACGTTCGCGACGGCATCGGGCCCTATCTCGGCATCTATCTTCTCTCAGCCTATAACTGGGACGCCGGCTCGATCGGCGTGGCGATGGCGGCCATGGGCATCGCCATGGTCATCGCCCAGACCCCTGCCGGCGCCTTGATTGACGCGACCACTCACAAGAGGCTGGTGATGGCGGCAGCGGCGCTTGTCGTCGCGGTCTCCTGCGTTCTCATGACCGTCTTTTCTTCGCTGGCGGCGATTGTCCTTTGCCAAGTTCTCATCGGTGTCGCCGCGGCGATCCTCGCGCCGGGTATCGCGGGGTTGACGCTCGGACTTGTAGGTTATCGCAAGTACTCCAGGCGGCAGGGCAGAAACGAAGTGTTCAACCATGCCGGCAACCTGGCGGCAGCTGCCTTGGCAGGACTTGCGGGGCAACTCATTGCCTTGAAGTGGTTGTTCTATGCCGTGGCCATGTTCGCGGTCGGCTCCATCGTCTCCGTCCTGCTCATCCGTAAGAAGGACGTGGACAACGAGCTCGCACGCGGCGCCAGAAGCGAGATCATCGAGGGCGAGGAGGAAGAGCCAGCGCATATTTCCGGCTTCTCCGCGCTGCTCTCCTCAAAATCGCTCCTCATGTTTGCCCTTTCGGTCGTGCTCTTCCATTTCGCCAATGCGGCCATGCTGCCGCTTGCCGGTCAGTACATGACGGAGGCTTCACGGAGCAACGGCTCGATCTACATGTCGGCTTGCATCATCGCCGCGCAGCTCGTGATGATCCCCGTCGCGAAGTTCACTGGAGACCGCGCGGACGGCTGGGGGCGGCGTCCCATCTTCTTGGTTGCGTTCGCCGCCTTGATCGTGCGCGGCCTGCTCTACACCGTCAGTCCCGACCCTTACTGGATCGTCGGGGTGCAACTGCTGGACGGCATCGGCGCGGGCATTTTCGGGGTTCTTTGGGTGATCGTGGCGGCCGATCTCACGCGCGGGACCGGACGCTACAACCTCGTGCTCGGGGCTATTGCCACGGCCGTCAGCCTCGGGTCCGCGCTGAGCAATTTCACAGCGGGCTACGTGGTGAACTGGACGAGCTATCCCGGCGGCTTTCTGTTCCTCAGCGCCTGGGCGGTCGTCGCTTTCCTCGTGTTCTATTTCGGCGTTCCCGAGACGCGGCCGGTCACCACGAAGTCCTAGATATGAGATGCGCAGATCAGCATCATCGGATGCGTTGCCACACCCACAGGCAGATCACCGCGCCGATCGTGGCGATGATGATTTGGCCAATCAGCCCGTAAGCGGCAATGCCCACGAGGCCCGCGAGCAGGCCACCGACCACGGCGCCGACGATGCCGACCAGCAGGTTCACCAAGAGGTCCTGCTGCCGCCCCATAATGTAAGAGGCGAGCGCGCCCGCGATCAGGCCGATAACCAGAAAAATAATCAGGCTCATAATGGTCCTCCCATCCGTTGGTCGTGCTCTGCAAGCGCTCCGCTACGGGGAGACTAGATGTGGAGGGCACGCCCGAAGGCATCGAGCACCGATTCGTGCATCATCTCCGACAATGTCGGATGGGGGAAGACCGTGGCGATTAATTCGGCCTCCGTCGTTTCGAGGGTCTTGCCGATGGCAAAGCCCTGAATGAGCTCCGTTACCTCCGCGCCGATCATGTGCGCGCCGAGCAAAGCACCTGTTCCTGCATCGAAAATCGTCTTCACCAGGCCTTCGGTCTCCCCCATGGCGATGGCCTTGCCGTTGGCGGAATAGGGATAGCGGCCCACTTTCAGCGTGTGCCCTGTATCGCGGGCGGCCTTCTCGGTCAGCCCGAGGCTCGCCACTTGCGGCGCGCTATAGGTGCAGGCCGGGATGTTGGTCTTGTCCATGGGATGGACGCCGTCGACACCTGCGATCTTCTCCACGCACATCACGCCTTCATGCATCGCTTTGTGGGCGAGCCAAGGGGGCCCCACCACGTCGCCGATGGCATAGAGGCCGGGGACGCCGGTGCGGCACCATTCGTCGATGACGATGTGCCCTTTCTCGACTTTGACCCCCTGCTCTTCCAGGCCGATCCCTTCGACATTGCCGGTGATGCCAATGGCGAGGATCACGCGATCGACCGTGCCTTCGACCGTGCTGCCGTCAGCGGCCTTGAGCGTCGCGGTGACGGTGTCTTGCCCGGTGACGAGGCGCTCTACGGTGGTGCCGGTGCGGAGGACGATGCCTTGCTTGGCGAAGGCCTTGTGCGCAAGCCGCGAGATCTCCTCGTCCTCCGCCGGCAAGATGCGGTCGAGCACCTCGACCACCGTCACCTGGGCACCGAGGGTGCGGTAGAAGCTTGCGAACTCGATGCCGATAGCGCCCGAGCCGACGATGAGCAGCGCGCCGGGGAAGTCTTTCGGAACCATCGCCTCCTTGTAGGTCCAGATCAGCCTGCCGTCGGGCTCGAGCCCCGGAAGCGTCCGCGCCCGCGCGCCGGTGGCGATGATGATGTGCTTGGCGGCTGATCGCAGGCAGCGGCTGCGCCTTCCTTGCCGGTGAGCGCGATGCGCCCTTCCCCTTCGAGCCGCGCCGTGGCGTTGATCACCGCGATGTTGTTCTTCTTCATGAGAAAGGCGACGCCGTTCGACAGGCGCTCGGCAACTTTGCGGCTGCGCTCGATCACGTGCGCGAAGTCGAAGCCGATATTGTCGGCGCGCAGGCCGAACTCGCCCGCGTTCTGCATCAGGTGATAGATCTCGGAGGTGCGTAAGAGCGCCTTGGTGGGGATGCAGCCCCAGTTGAGGCAGATGCCGCCGAGGCGGTCGCGCTCGACGACTGCTGTCTTCATGCCGAGCTGAGCCGCGCGAATGGCGGCCACATAGCCGCCGGGTCCGGCGCCGATGACGACGAGATCGAATTCTGAGTCCGTCATAGCAGGAGGCTAACCCATCCCCTCGCCCACCGCGACGCGCAGGATCAGATATTGCACGAGCACTGCAAACGCGGGGGACGCGAATTTGGAGATGAACGAGCGGAAATCCGCATAGGGGTAGAAGCCCACGTAGCGCCAACCTTCGAGCAGATCGCCGCCGACGAAGAGGACGAGTGGCGCCAGCAGAACGATCGCCGCGATGGCGAGCGCCTTGCGTTTGCTGGAGAACAATAGAGCTATGCCGAACGCCACCAGCCCGAGCCCGGCCCAGATGATGGCGGCATAGCCGCCCACGGCGTCGTCGATATTGCAGGCGAGTTGCTCGCCTTCGCACGGCATCTGGCTCACGAGCCAAAAGAGGCCGAGGCCTGCGCCAAGCGAAATGGCGCCCGCGAGGAGCAGCATGAGGACCAGACGCAAGCGCGCCATGTCACCTCTCTCCGCGGGCGCCTTCTTTAAACTGACTTTATCATGAGAACCCAGTCGCCCCGATGCGGAAAGCCGGCGGGCAGATGTGCCGGCTCGCTGGCGATGGGGCTGTAGCCCGCGCGGGCGTACAGCCGCGCGGCGCCTTCGTTCCAGCTGCCGACGATGACGCTCATGGCAGACACGCCCTCGGCGCGGCCCTTCGTCTCGGCGACATCGAGAAGCTTTGTGCCGATGCCCTGGCCGCGGAACTCCGGAAAGGTGGCGAGCACGTTGATGTACCACGAGCCCGGGGCTTGCGCCTCGAGGCGAACGAGCGGCCGCACGAGTTCCGGCAGTTCATCGAGGCCGGTGAGATCGTAAGGGTCGTCGAGGCGATAGCCGATCAGGCTTCCAGCGACCTCGCCGTTCACTTCGGCGAGTGTGGCGTTGCGGTATGAGAACCCGCCCTCCTCGCGCCGCGCCCGCTCGCGGCCGATTTCGAGCGTGGACTGGCCCGGCGCGGCGAGCATGCTCCACATGTAATTGGGGCCGCCCTCGCCGGCGATATCCACCAGCACGGCAAGGTCGGAAGCGTCGGAAATGTGCGCCGATCGGATGGCAATCGTCATGTGCCGCACGCTACACCAGCATCAGGACAGGGTCTTCGATTTCAGCCCAAGAAGGCCGCTGCCGGTTGGTCTAAAATCGGTCGCATGAGTCGCATCGAGGGAGCCTGGCCGCGGATCGTCGCCCATGCCGACATGGACGCCTTCTATGCGGCCGTCGAGCAGCTCGATGACCCTGCCTTGCGGGGCAAGCCGCTGCTTGTCGGGTCGCCGAGCGCCCGCGGCGTCGTGCTCACCGCAAGCTACGAAGCGCGGCCCTACGGGGTCGGCAGCGCCATGCCCATGGTCACCGCGCGCCGGCTCTGCCCGGGCGCGCTCGTGGTGCCGCCGCGTTTCGAGCGCTACCAGGAGGTTTCGGCCGCGATCATGCGCGTGTTCGCGGATTTCTCCCCCGAGGTCGAGCCGTTGAGCCTCGACGAAGCCTTCCTCGACATGACGGGTGCGGAGGGACTCTTCGGCGATCCGGAGACGATGGGCCGCCGCCTGAAGGCGGCCGTTCGCGACGCGACGGGCGGCTTGACCGTGACGGTCGGGCTGTCTGGAACCAAATACGTCGCCAAGGTCGCGAGCGGACACAAGAAGCCCGACGGTCTCACCGTGGTACCGCCGGAGACGGCCAAAGCGTGGCTCGCGCCCCTGCCGGTGTCGCGCCTGTGGGGAGCGGGGCAGAAGACCGAGCCGCGGCTGCATGCGCTCGGGCTCCGCACCATCGGCGATGTCGCCGCCGCCGACCCGAAGCTTCTCGTGGCGAAGCTCGGCAAGCTCGGCCTCCATTTCTACACGCTTGCCCAGGCGCAAGATCCGCGGCGCGTCGAAGGACACAGGCCCTCGAAGAGCATCGGCTCGGAAAACACGCTCGAGCGCGACGTGCGTGACAGAGGTGAGATCAAGCTCCATTTGCGCCGCTCGGCCGACAAGATCGCTCGGCGGTTGCGGAGCAAAGACTATGTCGCCTCGGGCGTCGGTGTGAAGCTCAAGACGGCGGACTTCAAGAGTCTGACCAGGCAGCAACGTCTGCCTGAGCCGACCGACGTAGCGGAGCAGATCTATCGGGTCGGCGTGGAGCTGCTCGACGCCTTCAAGCACCCGGGTCCCTTCCGGCTTGTGGGCATGACCGCTTACGATCTTGCCCGCGCGGGGACCTTTGCACAGACCGGCCTCTTCGATCAGTTTGGGCGCCGGCGGCAGCTGGAGGTCGCAATCGATACGCTTGCCGCACGCTTCGGCGGCAAGATCGTGCAACGGGGCGACGATCTCGCGGCGCCGCGTCTCACGCCAAATCTCGACTTCCTCAATGATGACGTGCTGGACGGCGACGGCTGACCGACCCCTACACCAGCATGGTGACGGGGTCTTCGATATAGGCCCTGAACGCGGCGAGCAGCTCGGCGCCAAGCGCGCCGTCGATAACGCGGTGATCGACGGAAAGCGTTGCGCTCATCATGGTGGCGATCTTCACCGCATCGTCCTTGATCACCGCCTTCTTCTCGGCGCGGCCCACGGCCAGGATCGAGGCTTGCGGCGGGTTGATGATCGCATCGAAGCTATCGATGCCGTACATGCCGAGATTGGAGATGGTGGTCGAGCCCCCTTGGTATTCGTGCGGCGCGAGACGCTTGGTGCGGGCACGCGCGGCGAGGTCGCGCATCTCGTTGGAGATCTCGGATAGGCTCTTCACCTCGGCGTTGCGGATGACCGGCGTGTGCAGGCCGCCACCTTCCAGCGCCACGGCAACCGCGATATCGGAGTCGCGGTGGCGCAAGATGCCCTCCTCCGTCCAAGTGGCGTTGGCGGCGGGCACGGTCTGCAGCGCCATGGCCATGGCCTTGATGATGAAGTCGTTGATCGACAGCTTGAAGGCGCGTGGCCCGTCATGAGGCGCCATGCCGTTCAGCCGCTCCCGGGCGGCCAGCAGCGCATCGATGTCGCAATCGATGTTCAGGTAGAAATGCGGAATGGTCTGCTTCGACAGGCTGAGCCGCTCGGCGAGGAAGCGGCGCATGCTGTCGTGGGGCACGATCTCGTAGGTGCCGGGCTCGTAGAGCGCGAGGATCTGCTTGTCCGAGAGGCCGTGAAGCGCGGGCAGTGGCGGTGCCTTGACCATCTCGCCCCGGCGCGGCGCTTCTTCTGTCACGACCTCGGCCGCCTCGGCTCCAATGGTGGGATGCTCTCCCGGCCGCGCGTGCTCCACATCGGCCTTGACGATGCGCCCATGAGGACCCGAGCCCGCGAGCGCCGCAAGGTCGATGCCCCGCTCGCGGGCGAGACGCCGGGCCAAGGGGGACGCGAAGACGCGGGTCCCGTGACCATTGGTGCGGCCATGACCGTTGCCGTTGGCTCTGATCTGCTCGGCGATGCGGTTCATCACATGCTCGGCCGAGCCGTCATGCGCGTCCTCCTTCGCGGCCGGCGCTGGTGCGCTTGGCGGTGGCGTGGGTGAAGCCGCCATGTCAGACGCCGGCTCGCCTTCTTCGAGCAGGACGGCGATGGGTTGGTTCACCGGCACGTTCTCCGCGCCTTCGGCCACCAGCAGCTTACCGATCGTGCCGTCATCGACGGCCTCGACCTCCATAGTCGCCTTGTCCGTCTCGATCTCGGCGATGACGTCGCCCGCGTGCACCGCGTCGCCCTCGCGCACATGCCATTTGGCGAGCTTGCCCACCTCCATGGTAGGCGACAGCGCGGGCATGAGGATTTGTGTGCTCATGGCGCTTCTTGCGCGGCTTCGAGCGCGGCGGCTGCGTCTTCCCAATGCCGTCCGTCGAAGGCACTGACGCGGGTGACGCGCACGGCGCCCGGTTCCAGGCAGTGAACGTTGATGCTGTAGCCGTCAGGCATCACGCGCGGCACGTAGAAGCTCTTGATGCCGCAGACGGCGCAGAAGTGATGCTTCGCGATGCCGGTGTTGAACGTGTAGGTGGTGAGCTTGTCTTTGCCTGTGAGCAGGCGGAAGCGGTCCGCGCCGACATGATAATGGAGATAGCCGGCCTTCGTGCAGATCGAGCAGTTGCACTCCCGCGCCTCGATCTCGTCGGGCGCGAGCACTTCAAAGGTGATGGCGCCGCAATGGCAGCCGCCCTTCTTCCAGCTCATGGGAACTTCCGCCATGCAGGTTACTCCCGGTAGCAGACGGACTTCGCCGCCGCGACCACCTGCTCCACCGACGGCAGCGCCAGCTTCTCCAGATTGGCGGCATAGGGCATGGGCACGTCGGCGCCGGTGATCTTCAAGGGCGGCGCATCGAGATAGTCGAAGGCAAGCGCTGTCACGCTGGCGCAGACTTCCGAGCCGATGGAGCACACCGACCAGCCCTGCTCGATCGTAACCAGGCGGTTGGTCTTCTTCACCGAGGCCACCACGGTGTCAATGTCGAGAGGCCGCAAGGTGCGTAGATCGACGACCTCTGCCTCGATGCCCTCTTTCGCGAGCTGCTCGGCCGCCTCGAGCGTGTACATCATGCCCCGCGAATAGGACACGAGCGTCACGTCGTTTCCCTGCCGCGCAATGCGCGCCTTGCCGATCGGAAGCACGAAATTCTCGCCCTTCGGCACCTGGCCGCTGTCGCTGTAAAGAAGCTCGTTCTCGAGAAACACCACGGGGGCGTTGTCGCGGATGGCCGCTTTGAGGAGGCCCTTGGCGTCGGCGGGGGTGTAAGGCGCGATGACTTTCAGCCCCGGCACATGGGCATACCAGGACGAATAATCCTGACTGTGCTGGGCGGCGACCCGCGCCGCTGCGCCGTTCGGCCCGCGGAACACGATGGGGCAATGCATCTGGCCGCCGGACATATAGAGAGTCTTGGCGGCGGAGTTGACGATGTGGTCGATGGCCTGCATGGCGAAGTTCCAGGTCATGAACTCCACGATGGGCCGCAAGCCGGCGAAGGCCGCGCCGACGCCGACGCCAGTGAAGCCGTACTCGGTGATGGGCGTGTCGATGATGCGGCGCGCGCCGAACTCTTCGAGCAGGCCTTGGGTGACCTTGTAGGCCCCGTGATACTGGGCGACCTCCTCGCCCATGACGAACACGTCTCCGTCGCGCCGCATCTCCTCGGCCATGGCGTCGCGCAATGCCTCGCGCACGGTCATGGTGACCATTTCGGTGCCGGGCGCGATTTCGGCCTCGGGCTTGGGCTCCGGCGGGGCGGCTTGCAGCTTGGCCGATGCTTCTTCGACCTCCAACGGCGCCTCGCTGAGAATGGGTGGCGGCTCTTTTTGTTGGAACCCATCGGCCGGCGCGGGCGTCGGTTGCGGCTGGGCGGACGGCGCCTCGATATCGCCGGCGCTCTCCCCGTCGGTGAGCAAAATGGCGATGGGCTTGTTGACGGGGATGTGCTCGGTGCCTTCCGGCACGAGGATCTTGCCGAGCTTGCCGTCGTCGACAGCCTCGACCTCCATCGTCGCCTTGTCGGTCTCGATCTCGGCGATCACGTCGCCGGCATGCACCTCGTCGCCCTCCTGGACGTGCCACTTGGCGAGCTTCCCCTCCTCCATGGTGGGGGAGAGCGCAGGCATGAGAATTTCGGTGGACATCACACGCCTAGGCTCATGTCGCCGTCACGTCGGTATGGAGCTCGGACGGATCGGGCTCGGGATCGTTCTGTGCGAACTCGGCTGCTTCGTTGACGCGGCTGCGAATCTCGCGATCGATGGCCTTTAGCTCATCTTCGCTACGCCCCGCTTCCAGGAGACGCTTGCGCACAAGCTCGATCGAGTCGTGATGCTCGCGCATACCCTGCACTTCCTCGCGCGTCCTGTATTTTGCCGGGTCCGACATGGAATGGCCGCGATAGCGGTAGGTCAGCATCTCCAGGATCATCGGCCCCTTGCCGCTTCGCGTGTACGCTAGGGCACGCTCGCCCGCGGCCTTCACCGCCGCGACGTCCATGCCGTCGACTTCCTCGCCCGGGATGCCGAAGGCGAGCCCACGGTGATGAAGCTCCTTCCACTCCGCGCTAGCGCGTTCGACAGACGTGCCGAGCGCATAGTGATTGTTCTCGATGACGTAGACGATCGGCAGCTTCCACAAGGACGCCATGTTGAAGCTCTCATAGACCTGGCCCTGATTGGCCGCACCTTCGCCGAAGAAGCTGACGCAGACATGATCGTTGTCACGATATTTGTTGGCGAAGGCGATGCCGGTGCCGAGCGGCGCCGGCGTGCCGACGATGCCATGACCGCCGTAGAAGTTCTTCTCCACGGAGAACATGTGCATGGAGCCGCCCTTGCCCTTGGAGTAGCCGTGGGCGCGGCCGGTGAGCTCGGCCATCACGCCTTTGGGATCCATGCCGGTCGAGAGCATGTGGCCATGATCGCGATAGGCGGTGATGATCTGATCGCCGTCCTTGATCGCCATCATCATGCCGGTGACGACGGCCTCCTGGCCGATATAGAGGTGGCAAAAACCGGCGATGAAGCCCATGCCGTAAAGCTGCCCCGCCTTCTCCTCGAAGCGGCGAATGAGCAGCATGTTGCGGTAGGCGGTGAGCTCTTCGTCCACGGGCAGGCGCGGACTTTCAGGTGGCGCGGCTGGCTCGGCGGGCTTCTGGTCCATCCAGAAATTTGCCGCTCCCGGCGTCAGGCTTGGGCTGGTCACTCCTGGCCTCCTTCGAACTCAACTCCCGCGCGCCCACGAAAGGCTAGCACGAGTTGAAAGTGGCCTGAAAGCTTGGAGGGCGCGGAGCTGCCCGCGATCAACGGGCGCAGCTAGCGCTTCGTCAGCGGCCCTGTCGGGTCGGGCTCGCGCCGCTTCATCATGACGAGGTCGTCGGGGTGGGCCAGGTTGAGGAGCGCGCGGGCCCGCTCGTCCAGCATGTCGGGGTCGAGGCTCTCGGGTCTGAGCAGCGCCACGTCGCGCTCAAGCCTCTGTTTCACGTCGTGAAGGCCGGCGAGCTCGCCCTCAAGCACCTCTTTGCGGCGCTCGAGATCGGCGCGGGCCTTCAGGCCGTGCTCGCCCGTCTGGAGGTGGTAGCCGAAATAGCCGCCGACACTCAGGGCCAGCAACGGAAAGATGAAAGCCCGGAACCGCATGTCCCCTCCCATACGCAGCGAATCACCAACATCGATTGGGAGTGGTTAAGTCGCCGTTACTTGCGTCGCTAACGCCTCAACACCGAGGTTCCGGCATAGCGGGCGCGTGGTCCAAGCTCCTCCTCGATACGGATGAGCTGGTTGTATTTCGCCACGCGGTCGGAGCGAGCGAGCGAGCCGGTCTTGATTTGTCCGCAATTGGTGGCGACGGCCAAGTCGGCGATGGTGGCGTCCTCGGTCTCGCCGGAGCGGTGGGATATCACCGCGGCGTAGTTCGCCTCTTGCGCCATCCGTACGGCATCCAGCGTCTCGGACAGCGTGCCGATCTGGTTGACCTTGACCAGGATGGCGTTGGCGATGTGCTGATCGATGCCCCGTTTGAGCCGTGTGACATTGGTGACGAAGAGATCGTCGCCCACGAGCTGGATGCGGTCGCCGAGCGCTTCCGTGAGGATGCGCCAGCCCTCCCAATCGTCCTCCGACATGCCGTCCTCGATGGAGAAGATCGGGTAGTTGGAGATGAGCTCGGCGTAATAGGCCGTCAGCTGATCGGCCGTGAGCGTCCGCTTCTCGCCTTTGAGAAAGTACCGGTCCTCGCCGTAAAGCTCGTTCGCCGCCACGTCGAGCGCGAGATAGATGTCCTTGCCGGGCTGATAGCCGGCGGTGGCGATGGCCGACATGATGAAGTCGAGCGCTTCCGGGGTGGAGGCGAGATTAGGGGCAAAGCCGCCCTCGTCGCCCACATTGGTGTTGTGGCCCGCGCCTTTCAGCGCATGTTTCAGCGTATGAAACACTTCGGCGCCCATGCGCACGGCCTCGGCGATGCTTGGTGCGCCGACCGGAACGATCAGGAACTCCTGGAAGTCGATATTGTTGTCGGCGTGTACCCCGCCATTGATGATGTTCATCATCGGCACGGGCAGCAGCGTCGCCTCCTCGCCGCCGAGATAGCGATAAAGCGGTTGCTCGTGAGAGTCCGCGGCGGCCTTGGCGGCGGCGAGCGAGACACCGAGGATGGCGTTGGCGCCGAGGCGCTTCTTGTTCTCGGTGCCGTCGAGATCGCACAAGAGCTGATCGAGACCCCGCTGGTCGTCGGCATCGAAGCCGTCGAGGGCTTTGCGGATCTCCGTGTTCACCGCCTCCACGGCCTTCATGCACGCCCTTGCCGCCATAGCGGGTGCCGCCGTCGCGAAGCTCGTGCGCCTCGTGCGCCCCGGTCGAGGCGCCAGACGGCACGGCGGCGCGGCCGCGATGGCCGTCCTCGAGCACGACGTCGACTTCGACCGTCGGATTGCCGCGGCTATCGAGGATTTCCCGGCCGATGATAGTGGCGATGGCAGTCATACGAACAGTCCCCCAGACGAATATGGGGCCGTCTTAGCCTAGGCGGCGCGTCAGCGGAAGGTGTATATCGGTTCCAAGTTCCGAAGCCGCGAGGATCACCAAAAATGACCGACAAGCATACCGGTGGCTGCCATTGTGGCCGTGTCCGCTATGAGGTCGAGGCCGACATCCACGAAGTGAATTCGTGCAACTGTTCGCTCTGTCAGAAACGAGGTTATTTGCTGGCCTTCGTACCCCGGTCGCAGTTCACCCTACTCTCAGGCGAGAACGACCAGACGGACTACCAATTCAATAAAAAGGTGGTCCATCACTTGTTCTGCAGCACCTGTGGGGTCGCCTCATTCGGCACCGGCAGCGGCGATTTTGCCGACACCGTCGCCATCAATGTGCGGTGCCTGGACGACATCGACCTCGACGCCTTGACCACAAAGCGGGTCGACGGAAGGAGCTTGTAAGCGGGTGCCTACCGACGGTGCCCTAGTGCTTTTCTCCGGCGGGCAGGACTCCACGGTCTGTCTCGGTTATGCGCTAGACCGTTAGCCCGCGTCGAGACGGTCGGCTTCGACTATGGCCAGCGCCACGGCATCGAGCTCGACTGCCGGCAGCTTGTCCGCGACGAGATCGTCCGGCGCTTTCCACCATGGGGCGAGCGGCTCGGGCCCGACCACAGGATCGACATTTCGAGCTTCGGGGCCATCGGCGACACGTCGCTGACCTCCGAGGCCGAGATCGTCATGTTGGAGTCGGGCCTCCCCTCCACCTTCGTGCCGGGGCGCAATCTCGTGTTCTTCGTCTACGCCGCGGCGCTCGGCTACCGGCGGGGGCTCACCACCTTGGTGGGCGGCATGTGCGAGACCGACTATTCGGGCTATCCCGATTGCCGCGACGCCACCTTGCGCGCCCTGCAAGAGGCCATCCGGCTCGGCACCGAGGTGCCCTTCTCCATCGACACGCCGTTGATGTGGCGCTCCAAAGCCGAGACCTGGGCGCTGGCGCAGGAGCTTGGCGGGGCGGCCTTCGTCGACCTGATCCTCGAGGAGACGCACACCTGCTACAAGGGCGAGCGCGGCACGCGACACCCTTGGGGCTATGGCTGCGGGGAATGCCCGGCTTGCGAGCTCCGCGCCAAAGGCTTCGCCGAGTGGCAGGCGTCTGGCCCTGAGCGCCGCCGCGGCTGACGTTCGGTCCCCCAAGCTAAATCCAACACAACTGCCGGTTCAGACCGGGTTCATGTTGGTTGTGGGACGCTCCATCCATCAACCGGGAAACAACGGATTGAAGCCGGGCTCGGGGATGCGTTGAGGAAATGGAGAAGACCCATGACGAAGCTGAACCGAATTGGCCTGATTGCCGTCGCCGCCGTGATGGGGCTCGGCCTGACCACGACCGCGATGGCCGCCTCGAAGGCCGACTGCCGCGCATATGCCAAACTCGCCGTCGACCAATATGCCAGGATGCAGGCACTCAATCTTGGGTGTACAGGCTTTCGCTGGCACAACTGGTATGACGGCCACTATCAGTGGTGTCGCTCGACGTCCAAGGCGTCGGCGCGATCCGAGGCTATCGTCCGCCAGCGGGCCCTGTTCACCGGGCAGTGCTAGCCGGTTTCTCTGGCGAGAGCCGCGGACGCTGGGTAAAACGTCTGCGGCTCCGGCCCGTCAAGTGCACTGCGCGGAAGAGCCGCATGGAAAAAAAATGGGTTTTTTGTCAGTGGAATGCGGTTCGCTATGGCTTCGGTGCTTCCGTCTCCACAGCATAATACAAGAGTCTCGCCCGATACGGGGGGATCACAGGGAGGAAAGATGAAACAGCGTTTTCTGTCTCATGCACCGAAGATTGCGATCGCCGCAGTCGCGCTGGGCATCCTGGGTATTATTGGCCTCGTCTCCGCGGGAGGGTCGCACGCGGCCACCGACGAGAAGACGTGTTGCGAGAAGGGCGATCAGACGCCACCCGTAGAGCTCGTGAAGCAGGTGCCTCCGGGCGGGCTGCACAATCCCTACGATTGGAAGGAGCTTGCGAAGGACCCGGATCTCGTCAAGCAGTTCCGGCTGCCCGGCTGTAACGAGTGCCATGGCGGCACCGGCGGCGGCGGCTTCTGCCCGGCTTTGTCTCAGGGCGTCTGGTTCTGGGGCAATACCGATGACGTGCTGTTCCGGCTCGCGACGCTGGGCTCCGCCGAGTTAGAGAAAGAGGGCTTCACGCGGTACCAATACGGCACCGTGCACGCGCCGATGCCGCCGATGGGAATGACCATCAAGACCTCGGACCACCTGTGGAAGATCATCTCCTTCATTCGGTCGATCAATCCTCCCGGCACGAATCCGCCGGAAAAGGTGATCCCCGGAAGGTACACGCCGCCTGCGGACGCCGACAAGAAAGCGGAGTAGCAGTCCTTCCGAATTTGGATGCATCGCCCGGCCCTCGCGCCGGGCGATTTGCTTTTGCGGGCATGACATTCCTCTTGCCTTGGGTCCGGCGAAGCGGGGAGGATCAACCCGCGCTCCCGGATCCGGGAATGTCAGCCTGAGGAGCAAGCCCATGCGTGGCAAAGTTGTCGGACTGTTGGTGCTGGGCGTCGTCGTCCTCGGCGTCATCGGCGGCGTGCTTTGGCTGTCCCGGGCGGACCAAGAGTCCCCTGCTCCGTCAGAGGCCGCGGTTCCGAGCGAGGAGACCGCGTCCAAGGACGCTGCCTGTTGCAAGGCGGGCGACACCACGCCGCCCACAGAACTGGTGAAGCAGGTCCCCAAGGGACAACTGCATAGCCCCTACCCGGATTACATGAAGCTGGCGAAGGACGACCCGGATCTCGTCAAGCAGTTCCGGTTGCCGGGGTGCAACGAGTGTCACGGAGGCAATGGTGGCGGCGGCATCTGTCCGGCCCTTACGCAAGGCGTCTGGTTCTGGGGCAACACCGACGACGTGCTGTTCCGCCTCGTAACGCTGGGCTCCGTGGATCTGGAGAAAGAGGGCTATAAGCGCTTGGGCTATGGGACCGTGCACGCGCCGATGCCGCCGATGGGGGCGACCATCAAGACCTCGGACCAGCTATGGAAGATCATTGCCTTTATCCGCTCGATCAATCCTCCCGGCACCAATCCGCCCGACACGGTCCTGCCCAAGGAAGAGAAGTGAGCGTGGCCCACCTCTAGTTGCCGAGGTTTTCCTCGGAGCTGACGTCCCAGCCGAAGACTTATCCTCGCCCCCGCAAGCGTCGCTTACGATGCAATCACCTCGTCCATCGAGGGCGCGCTCATGAGGCGTCTTGATCGCGGGATGGGGTGCGGCGCCTGCGGGTCTCGTTCGCAGCGAGACCTCCGGGCGGCGCCGGAGCCACCCCCCGGGGCCACTACGAGCCCCCGCCAGAAGCTGGCTGGGACGTGGTCGTGCGCTGCCGGCCTTTGGGGCCAAAGCGGAACGGCCACTGAGAAGCGGGGCCCGGCGCTGGAGACGCCGCGATTGGCGCGCCGGACGGCGCCCGCGTGCCGTAAGGCACGAGCCATTAGGATTTGCGCTTTGCGGCGCGCCATCCCCCTCATGCCTCGCGGGCGGTAGCCCGGCGAGCGGCGTTAGCGTGTCTTGCGTCACGAAGAGGAAAGGACCAAGTTTCGCGCATGTATGCGGTCAAGGAAATCTACTACACGCTGCAAGGTGAAGGCGCTCAGGCCGGGCGGCCGGCCGTGTTCTGCCGTTTCGCCGGCTGCAATCTGTGGTCGGGCCGCGAGGAGGATCGCGCCGAAGCTACTTGCGATTTCTGCGATACGGATTTCGTCGGCACGGACGGCCCGGGTGGTGGCAAGTATGCCGATGCCGATGCGCTCGCCCAGACCTGCCGCGAGACCTGGCGCGGCAATTCCGGCACGCCGCCTTTCGTGGTGCTGACCGGCGGCGAGCCCATGCTGCAAGTGGACGAGGCTTTGGTCGCGGCGCTGCATACGGTGGGCTTCGAGGTTGCCATCGAGACCAACGGCACGCTGCCCGTGCTGCCGTCGATCGATTGGGTCTGCGTCAGCCCCAAGGCCGGCGCGCCCTTGCGGCAGCGCTCGGGCGATGAGCTCAAGCTCGTCTATCCGCAGGAAGAGCTTTGGCCCGAGGAGGTCCAGGCGCTCGATTTCACCCACTTTCTTCTGCAGCCCATGGACGTTGGTGCAGGCAGCCCGGCCAATGTGCGCGAGGCCATTGATTATTGCCTGGCCCATCCCAAATGGCGCTTGAGCTTGCAGACCCACAAAATGCTGGGCCTGCCTTAACCCTGGCAGGCGCCCAAGCCCTGGCCCGGACACGCAAAATCCCCTAAACAGCGACCATGCGTATCTACAAGGAATTCTTCTTCGAGGCGGCGCATTTCCTGCCGTCTGCCCCGCCCGGCCATCCCAATTCGCGGGTGCACGGACATTCGTTCCGCGTGCGCGTGACGGTGGATGGTGAGCCGGACGAGGACACGGGGATCATCGTGCATTTCGATGAGCTGGAGGCGGCCGTGGCGGATGCCCGCGACGCGCTCGACCACCGCATGCTGAACGAGATCGAAGGCCTGTCGGCGCCGACGCTGGAACGGATCACCATGTGGCTGTGGGACCGGCTGCACAACCGGCTTCCCGGTCTCGTGGAGATCGAGATCGCGCGCGACTCCTGCCATGAAGGCTGCATCTATTACGGGCCGCCGATGCGGCTCGCCGCGGAGTAGATCATGACGCGCAAGATCACTGGGCTCCGTCAGCTCGGGTCGGAAGCGCCGGTCCCTAATTCGCCGGACGAGGCCGAACTCGAGCGGGTGCCGAACCCCCATGCCGACACGGCCTATGTGGCGCGCTTCACGGCGCCCGAGTTCACCTGCCTCTGCCCGGTCACCGGACAGCCGGACTTTGCGCATTTCGTGGTCGACTATGCCCCACGCGGCTGGCTGCTTGAATCGAAGTCGTTCAAGCTGTTTCTCGCCAGCTTCCGCAACACGGCTGCCTTCCACGAAGACGCGACCATCGCCATCGGCAAGCGCATGGTCGACTTGGTCGAGCCGGCCTGGCTTCGGATCGGCGGCTATTGGTATCCGCGCGGCGGCATCCCCATCGACGTGTTCTGGCAGCACGGGACCCCGCCCGAAGGTGTGTGGATCCCCGATCAAGGCGTGGCGCCCTATCGCGGGCGCGGGTGATCGCCTTTGACCGATCTCGTCATCACCAACGGCGATGCCGCTGGCGAATTGCTTCGCCGCACGCTGCCAGGCGCCGAGGTCTTGCCGTGGCGCGACGTCCTGCATGAAGGGCCTGTGCCCCTCACCGACGGGCTCGAGGAGCTGACCGCCGTTCGGGTCGAACATCTCGCCGGTGCCGGCGGCGGCGATCTCGGCGCCATCGAGTTCGAGCTTACGGCGCGCGACCGCGGCCTCGCCATGAGTGCCGAGTTCGACCGCGTGGTGCTGTGGTTCGAGCACGATCTTTACGACCAGCTCCAGCTCCTCCAAGTCCTCGATTGGTTCGCCGGGCATCCGCGCCCCAAAGGCACGCTGCTTCTGGTCCAAGCGGAAGACTATATCGGGCGCCAAGAACCGGAGGCGGTCGAGAGACTTGCGGCGACGGCCGAGGCGGTGACGCAAGCCCAACTCGATCTTGTCAAACGCGCGTGGGCGGCGCTTCGCCAGCCGACACCCGAAGCCTGGGCCCACCTCCTCGCTGAGAACACCTCCGCCTTGCCCTTTTTGCGGTCCGCCGTGATCCGCATGTTGGAGGAGTTGCCCGGGGTCGACGGCCTGTCGCGCACCGAGCGACAGATGCTGGCCATGATCGAAGCCGGGGAGTTAGTCACTGCGCTTGCGCTCTTCGTCGCCGTGCAAAAGCAGGAAGATGCGCACTTCATGGGCGACTGGAGCTTCTGGCGCCTGCTCGATCAACTTGCGCTTGCCGACGAGCCGCTGGTCGCCGGGCTCGAGGCGGCACCATTCCAGCATACCGAGCCGGAACTGGCGAAAGCCTATCTCACGAGCCGGCTCACCCTTACCTCTCTCGGCAAGGCCGTGCTCGCCGGCGGGGCCGACTGGACGGAGCATCACACGGTGAACCGCTGGTGGGGCGGCACGCATCTGACCGGGGACGCGCTGTGGCGCTGGGATGCCGGAGCCGAGAAACTAATCCCCCCGCCTCACTGAGCGGCGATAATGCGTTCTGGTTCAGCCAGGATGGCGGGAGCGCTTTATGAGACCATCGATTTCCATCAGCTCGCCGAGCAGCGGCTCGAGCTCCCTCAGCGGCACCATGTTGGGGCCGTCCGAGGGCGCGTGGTCGGGATCTTGATGGGTCTCGATAAACAACCCGGCGACGCCGACGGCGACGGCCGCGCGGGCGAGCACCGGCACGAAGCGCCGTTCGCCACCACTGGAGGTCCCCTGCCCCCCGGGCTGCTGGACCGAATGGGTCGCATCGAAGATTACCGGCGCACCGGTCTCCGCGAGGATGGGCAGCGCGCGCATATCGGAGACGAGCGTGTTGTAGCCGAAGGAGACGCCGCGCTCGGTGACGAGCACATTCGGATTGCCGGCGCCGACCACCTTCGCCACCACGTGGCGCATGTCCCACGGCGCGAGGAACTGTCCCTTCTTCACGTTGACCGCTTTGCCGGTCTTGGCCGCGGCCACGAGGAGATCGGTCTGACGGCAGAGGAAGGCGGGGATCTGAAGCACGTCCACGGCTTCAGCGACGACGGCGCATTGGTCGGGTTCGTGCACGTCGGTGACGACGGGAAGCCCGTCGCCTCCCGGATCTCGGCGAAGACGGGAAGCGCCTCCTTCAAGCCCAAGCCCGCGTGCGCTGCCGGCGCTCGTGCGGTTCGCCTTGTCGAACGAGGATTTGTAGACGAGGCCGAGCCCGAGCCGGTCAGCGATCTCCTTGAGGGCGGACGCCATCTCCAGCGCATGCGCCCGGCTTTCCAGCACGCACGGGCCCGCCATCAATGCAAACGGCAAGTCATTGCCGAACTTGGCTTTTCCGACAGAGACAGTGGCCGCCGGGGCGAGCTTCATGGCTTCGTTCATGGCCGGACCATGGGCGCAAGCGTCAGACCCGTCAACAGGGCGGAAGGCTCAATCGGACTCGGTTCGCCGCCATTTCGGACGGCTTTTCTCGTAGCGCCGGACGACGCTCGGAAACTTAGGCAACCAGGGTTCGCGCCTGATGGTCCAGAGTTCGTAGGTCGGCGCGAAGAGGCCGATCTCGTCGAACGATCCCGGATAGAGATAGAACTCGTCGTCGCGACCGTAAGTCGAATAGATCGGCGCGCCGCAAGATGCGCAGGAACAGCGCCGCACGTGTTCGGAGCTTGCGAATTCAATCACGTCGCCCGTGACCGTGACGGCCTCGGGCGGAAACACCGCGTAGAGGTTGAACGGCGCGCCATGCGCCTTCCGGCATGTCAGGCAGTGGCAGACGCCGACACGATAAGGCTCGCCCTTCGTCTCGAAGCGCACCTTGCCGCATGCGCACCCGCCTTTGTGAACGGTGTCGGACATTTCGGGTCTTTGTGAGAAGGCGGTCACGGACGTGGTTGCAGGGATGGCGCTTTATGCTCGATGCGCACAGTGAGGAGTTGACGGGCGGCGTCCGGAACGCCCAACCCAAAGCTCCTGTAAAGCTCCTGCGCAGCAACGTTGTCACGGCCTGCCTCGACATGCACCGCGTGCACGCCACGCTGCTCGCACTCGGCGAAGAGCGCATTCAACGCTTCTCTGCCGAGACCATGACGCCGCAAATCCGGACGGACATATAGATCATCTATGAAGGCGTCGCTGCCGCCATATTCCATGCTGTGGCGCAGAGTGAGCACGACATATCCAGCCGGTCTGGAGTCCTCGAACACGAGCCAAGCCGCACCCTTGGAATCATCTGCCAGAAGCGCCGAGAAGCTGTCGGTCGCCCACCGACTGTCCAAGGAGAAGCCGGACTCAGCATAAAACTCCCGCATCATCTCAACGAGAAGCGGCATGTCCTCAGCTGTGGCGCGACGTGCAGTGATCATGAGGCACTGAAGCTACACAAGACGGTTCTGCTCCACCGCGGCGCCAATGAAGGACTTGAACAGCGGGTGCGGGGCAAACGGCCGCGACTTGAGTTCGGGATGGAACTGGACGCCGATGAACCAGGGATGGTCGGGGATCTCGACGATCTCCGGCAGAAGGCCGTCCGGGGACAGCCCTGAGAAGCGCAAGCCCGCCGCTTCGAGCCTGTTGCGATAGCGCATGTTCACCTCGTAGCGATGGCGGTGACGCTCGGAGATGTGGGTCGAGCCGTAAATCTTGGCGACTTGGCTGTCCCCTGCGAGCTCGGCGTCATAAGCGCCAAGCCGCATGGTACCGCCGAGATTGCCGTTCTGCTCGCGGCGCTCGAGCTCCTCGCCCTTCATCCACTCGGTCATCAGGCCGATCACGGGCTCGTCGGTCGGGCCGAACTCGGTCGAGCTCGCGTCCTCGATGCCGGCGAGATCGCGGGCGACCTCGATCACGGCCATCTGCATGCCGAAGCAGATGCCGAAATACGGAAGCTTCTTGGTGCGGGCATAGCGGGCCGCGTGGATCTTGCCTTCCGCACCGCGTTCGCCGAAGCCGCCGGGCACGAGAATGCCGTTGACGTCTTCAAGGTAGGCGGCCGCGTCCTGGCTCTCGAACACTTGAGACTCGATCCATTCGAGGTTGACCTTCACCTTGTTGGCGATACCGCCATGGACGAGCGCCTCGTTGAGCGACTTGTAGGCGTCCTTGAGCCCCGTGTACTTGCCGACGATGGCGACAGTCACCTCGCCGTCAGGCTCGGCGATCGTCTCGGAGATCTCCTGCCACATGCGAAGATCGGGCTCCGGCGCATTGGTGATGCCGAAGGCGGCAAGCAGCTCACGGTCGAGCCCCTCCCGGTGATAGGCGACCGGCACGTCGTAGATGCTGGCGACGTCGAGGGCCTGGATCACCGCCTCGGGGCGCACATTACAGAACAGCGCGATCTTGCGCCGCTCGTCGTTTGGCAGCGGCCGGTCGGTGCGGCACAGCAGCACGTCGGGCTGGATGCCGATGGAGCGCAGCTCCTTGACCGAGTGCTGGGTGGGCTTCGTCTTCAGCTCGCCCGCGCTTGGGATGAAGGGCACCAGCGTCAGATGGATGAACGCGGTGGAGCCCCGCGGTAGCTCGTTGCCGAGTTGGCGAATCGCCTCGAAGAACGGCAGCCCCTCGATGTCGCCCACCGTGCCGCCGATTTCGCACAGCACGAAGTCGACGCCCTCATTGCCTGTGGTGATGAAGTCCTTGATGGCGTCGGTCACGTGGGGAATGACCTGGACGGTCGAGCCGAGATAGTCGCCGCGGCGCTCCTTGGCGATGATCTCCTGATAGATGCGGCCGGTGGTGATGTTGTCAGCCTGGCTCGCAGGCCGCCCGGTGAAGCGCTCGTAGTGACCGAGATCGAGATCGGTCTCGGCGCCGTCATCGGTGACGAACACCTCGCCGTGCTGGTAGGGGCTCATGGTTCCCGGATCGACATTGAGATAGGGATCGAGCTTGCACAGCCGGACGCTAAAGCCCCGTGCCTGCAGAAGCGCCCCTAGCGCCGCCGAAGCGAGCCCCTTGCCGAGTGAGGAAACCACGCCGCCGGTAATGAAGACGTACCGCGCCATGGGCCTTGACCATATACCGAGTCCACGGCGAGGCGTACCCCCAAACGTGCGAAGTGGGACGCCCTACCGCAGGATTTCTTATGAGAAGCGCTTAGTCGGACTGTGGTGCTTGCGGGGTCGCAGGCGTGGCCGGGGCCGCTGGCGCCTGTGTTTCCGGGATCTGCAGCGGCGCGAGGCCGTTCTCCGAGCCGGCCGGCAAGATGGATGGCGTGCTGGCGCGGTTGTGGCTCGCCAGAATCGAGAGGCTGAGGCTCGTCGCGAAGAAGCAGGCGGCGAGGATCGCCGTCGTCTTGGTTAGCGCATTGCCCGCGCTGCGGCCGGTCATGAAACCGCCGCCACCGCCACCGCCGCCAATTCCGAGCGCGCCACCTTCGGAGCGCTGGAGCAGCACGACCCCCACAAGGGCCACGGCAACCATGACGTGAATCAGGAGAATAACAGTAATCATTGCGTCGCCTTGGTCTCAGAAGGCGCTGTCTTATCCGAATCCGCCACCGTTTGGCTAGGCCCCGCTTCCTCTTCTTTGCTGTCGCCGGATGTTGGGACCTCGTCAGCGTCGCCAACGCCCTGCTCTGCCGCCGCGTCAGCTTGGACGGACTCCACTGCCGACAGGGACGGTTTGCGCAGAGGCAGGAACGATATGGCGGCTGCGCCAGCCAGAACCTTTTGCCCTTCTGCCGTGAAGATGGGGACTGGAGGCTTGGGATCAGGTAGCGGTGGGGGTTCCGGCTTGGGAACCACCACGCCATCGGTTCGGCAGCGGAATTTGACCTTTTCCTCGATCAGCAAGTACTGCCGGACCTTCTCGATGTCTCCGGCGTCGTGCAGGTGGTCCTTCACCCAATCAGGGCCGCGCAGCAGCGCTGCCTTGACCTCCTTGGTCAGGAGGCTTGCCTGTTCCGCCTTGAGGCTCTTGCATTCGTCACGGTCGAGCGGCTCCGCGCGTGTGCCGAGGCTAAAGGTCGCGGCGCCACAAAGGGCGAGCAACGCGACGGCGATGAAGCGCGGCAACGGCATCACATTCCCGGGAAAGTCCCCCCTGCCCTGACCATTACGGCAGTATGACCAAGCTTAGCTGATTTGCAGCCCCGCACCCAAGGTTTTCGCGTGGGCTCACGTGGCCTTAGGATCACAGTAAGCCGAGAGAATTTCGTAGAAATCTGAGGCTTTTAGGCTCGCGCCGCCCACCAGCGCCCCATTCACATTGGGCACAAAGAGGAGTTCGGCGGCGTTAGCCGGCTTCACGGAGCCGCCATAGAGGATGCGCATGGCGCCGCCTTCGGCCTCCCCCAGCAACTGGCTAAGGTCCTCGCGAATGGCGCCCTGGAGCCTCGTGACATCCGCTGGCGTGGGCGTCAGCCCCGAGCCGATGGCCCAGACCGGCTCATAGGCGATCGCGGTATTGGTGGTGTGGGCGTCCTCCGGCACCGATCCTTGAACCTGGCGCTTGAGCACGTCGAGGGTCTCGCCATCGCGGTGCTGGGCTTGCGTCTCGCCGATACAGATGATGGCGGTCAGTCCCGCACGATGGGCTGCCAAGGCCTTGGCATGAACCAGCGCGTCCGATTCACCATGATCGATGCGCCGCTCAGAGTGGCCCACAATGACCGCTGTCGCGCCCGCGTCGGCCAGCATCTCTGCGGAAATATCGCCGGTATGGGGTCCTGACGGTAAGGGATGACAGTCTTGCGCGCCGAGTGCGATATCCGATCCCGCAAGGATTTCCGCGGCCCGGCTGAGAAGCGTCGCGGGCGGGCAGACCATCACATCGGTTTCCGGAACGGGCTTTTCCGCGAGCATCTGCCGCAAGGCGACAAGCTCGCCCAAGGCGCTGCCCAGGCCGTTCATCTTCCAATTTCCGGCGACAAGCGGCCTGATTGCAGTCACGTCCCCTCCCGTTCCCCAACGTCCCGCGCCAAGCGGTTTTTCCGGTATTTCTGCGTGTTGCCGCGCTGGCCCTTGCTACCTATGATGCGCCCGCCGCGCTGGACCGTCCTAACATCGGACGCCAGCGCGGATTTGGCAAATAGTGATACGGAAGGTTTCGACGCGTGGTATTCGACGCATTGCGCAAAGGCGCGGCACGGACATTCGGCCTGATCCTGGTCGGTCTCCTGGTAATTAGTTTTGCGATCTGGGGCATCGCCGACATTTTTCGGGGCTACGGCCAACGGACCCTGATCAGCGTCGGCGACACAGAAATCAACACGCAGGATTATCTGCGCGCGCAGCAAGACGTATTGCGAACCATGAGCCAGCAGGCCGGACGCAGCTTGAGCCTTCAGGAGGCGCGCGCTGCCGGTCTCGATGCGCGGGTGCTGGAGCGCCTCATCGGCGGCGCCGCCGTCGACGCCCATGCCAAGCATCTCGGTCTTGGCATCAGCGACGATGCGCTGCTCGCCCAAATCATGAAGGACCCCAACTTTCAGGGTCCGGATGGGAAGTTCAACCCGATCGCGTTCCAGTCCGTTTTGCACAATATCGGCATGAGCGAGGCGGGCTATCTCTACTCAATGCGCGAGCAGAATCTGCGCCGCCAGTTGCTCACCACGATCGGCAAGGTGGCGAACAGCCCCAAAGCGCTGATCGATGCGCTCAACCGCTTCAACGAGGAACGGCGCGTCCTGCATTACGTGCTTGTGCCGGCGTCGGCCGCGGGCGAGGTCCCTGCGCCTACCGACGAGCAGTTGAAGCAGTATTACGACAACCACAAGGCCAAGTTCACGCAGCCGGAGTATCGCAAGATCGGTGTGCTTGCGGTGACGCCTGAAACGGTGAAAGACCAGGTCAATATCACCGAGGCCGACCTCAGGGCGGCTTACGAGGCAAAGAAGGATAAGCTTGGCAGGCCTGAACGCCGACACCTGCAACAGATTGCGCTTCCCGACATGGCGGCGGCGAAGGCCACTTATGACAAGATCAAGTCGGGCACCGACTTCGTCGAGGCGGCCAAGGAACTTGGGCTAAGCGAGAGCGATATCGATCTCGGCAAGGTCACGCGCGACGAACTCGCCGATCCGGCCGTTGCCGAGGACGCGTTCAAGCTCGATAAGGATGCCGTCAGCGAGCCGATTGCCGGCAAGCTCGGCAGTTTCGCCATCATTCGCGTGACCGAGATCGATCCTGGCAAGACTCAGACATTCGAGGAAGCCAAAGGCGGCATCGAAAAAGAGATGCTCAAGGACCGCGCGTCTGGCGCCATCTTCGACATGCATGATCACATCGAGGACGAGCTTGCGGCAGGCTCGACGCTTTCCGAGACCGCCAACAAGCTTAAGCTCAACTACGAGGTCATCGACCAGGTCGATCGCGAGGGCCGTAAGCCCGATGGATCGACTGTCACATTGCCGGCGCAAAAGGACTTGCTGAACGCCGTCTTTGCCACCGATGCCGGCGTTGAGAACGATCCCATCGATGCGCGCGATGAAGGCGTCATTTGGTATGAGGTGTTGGGCGTCACGCCTGCGCAGCTCAAGCCGTTCGATCAGGTACGCGATGAGGTCGAGAAGGATTGGCGGACCGAAGAAACCCGGCAACAGGTCGCCAAGTTCGCGCAAGACCTGGTGAACCAATTGAGCAACGGCGGCAAGACGCTGGACGACGTGGCGAAGGAACTCAATACAAGCGTATTGCCCACCTCGGCGTTGAAACGCACCGACGTTACCGTCAACGTGTTGTCGCCGGCCGTGGAGCAAGCCTTCACCCTGCCGAAGGGCGGGTTCGGCTCGGCTGTTTCGGGCGTCGAGGAAGGTCGTATCGTGTTTCAGGTGACTGACATCGTGGCCCCGCCCAAGATCGATGAGCGCATTCTGAAGCGGCTCGATGCCCGGATCGGGCGCGTTCTGAGCGAGGACACGGTCACTGAATATTTCGGCGCGCTCGAGAACCGCTACGGCGTGAGCATCAATCGCCAGGCGCTCGCGAAGCTGGTGGGTACCAGCGAGGAGCCATGAGCTCAGCGGCCGCCTCGGTGACGCCATTGCCGCAAGAAGGTGGGTCCACTCCGATCGCGCCTGACTTTCCCACGTTCGCACGCCTTTACGAGGACGGTGTTCCGCAAGTGGTGTGGACGCGACTCGTGGCCGACCTGGAGACGCCGGTCTCCGCCATGCTCAAAGTGGCCCATGAGCGGCCGAACAGCTTCCTTCTGGAGTCCGTCGAGGGCGGCGCCACGCGCGGCCGCTACTCCATCATCGGCTGCGAGCCCGACCTGATCTGGCGCGCCGAGGGGGACAAGGCCGAGCTTAATCGTGCGCCGCAAGCCGATCCGGAGGCGTTCGCCCCGTCATCGGTCTCGGCACTCGCGTCGCTCCGGTCGCTTCTGGCGGAGTCGGCGATCGCCTTGCCCCATGAGCTACCGCCCATGGCGGCCGGCATCTTCGGCTATATGGGCTACGACACGGTGCGCCTGATCGAGGATCTGCCCGGAGGCAAGCCCGATCCGCTCAATCTGCCGGACAGCATCTTGGTGCGCCCGACTTTGATCGTCATCTTCGACAGCGTCAGGGACGAGATGACCGTGGTGACGCCCGTGCGGCCTGCCACTGGTGTCAGCGCCAAGGCGGCCTATGCGCGTGCCGCGGACCGGCTCAACGTCGTGCTGGAACGCCTGGACCAGCCTCTCCCGCATGTGGGCGAGCTCGGCGTGGATGCAACGCACCCTGCGCCGAAAGCGATCACCGCGCCCGAGGCCTACATGGCCAAGGTGGTGCGCGCCAAGGAGTACATCGCGGCGGGGGACATCTTTCAGGTGGTCCTCAGCCAGCGCTTCGAGGCGCCGTTCGAGCTCCCCTCCTTCGCGCTCTATCGCGCGCTCAGGCGCGTCAACCCCTCGCCGTTTCTCTACTACCTCAACTTCGGCGACTTCGCCGTGGTGGGGTCGAGCCCGGAGATCTTGGTGCGGGTGCGCAAGGGCGAACTCACCATCAGGCCGATCGCCGGCACGCGGCCGCGCGGCGCCACACCCGAAGAGGACAAGGCGCTGGCCGAGGAGTTGCTCGCCGACACCAAAGAGCGTGCGGAGCATCTGATGCTGCTTGATCTCGGCCGCAACGATGTCGGGCGGGTGGCGGAGGTCGGCAGCGTGCGCGTCACCGACAGCTTCTTCCTCGAATATTACAGCCAGGTCATGCATATCGTGTCGAATGTCGAGGGGAAGCTCGATCCGAAGTTCGACGCGGTCGATGCGCTGATGGCGGGGTTCCCTGCCGGCACCGTGTCGGGCGCGCCGAAGGTCCGCGCCATGGAGATCATCGATGAGCTCGAGGATGAGGCGCGCGGCATCTATGCGGGCTGCGTTGGGTATTTCTCGGCGGACGGCGAGATGGATAGCTGCATCGTTCTGAGAACTTCGGTGGTGAAGGACGGCGTCATGTACGTGCAGGCGGGTGCCGGCCTCGTTGCCAACTCCGTGCCCGAGCGCGAGCAGGCCGAGTGCGTGAGCAAGGCCGGCGCCCTGTTCAAGGCGGCCGACGAGGCTGTACGTTTTGCCGCGCGCGCCAAGCGCGGCCAATAGACGGCGCCAAGGGGGGCGGACGATGCTCACACTCAGCCTCCTGCGCCACGCCAAATCGAGTTGGAAGAACCCGACCCTGCCGGACCGCGAGCGGCCGCTTGCCACGCGCGGTGTCGCCGATGCGCCTGCGATGGGACGGGCCATGGCCGAGCGGGGCATCGACCCAGAGCTCATACTCTGCTCGTCGGCGCGCCGTACCGTGGACACGCTGGCGCTCGTCCTGCCCGAGCTGAAAGTGGAGCCGAAGGTCGTCTACGAGGACTCGCTCTATCACGCGAGCCCGGCGGAGATGCTTCAGATGCTGCGCGCGATCCAGCCGGGAGCGAGCCGCGTGATGATCGTGGGCCACAATCCCGAAATCCAGGCCTTCGCGCTCGACCTGATCGGCTCCGGGCCGAAGCACATGCGAGACCGCCTGACGGAGAAGTTTTCGACCGCGGGACTTGCGGTGATCAACTTCACGGCCGGCCTGTGGTCGAGTATCGCCGTGAATAGCGGCAGCCTGAACCTGTTCCTCACGCCTAAGGAGCTCAAGGGGAGCTGACGGCTGAGCTTGACGGCCTATCGGCCCCGGGCGTAACACCAAGCCATGCTGACCCTGATCGATAACTACGACAGCTTTACCTACAATCTCGTTCATTTCCTTGGGGAATTGGGCGCGAGCACGCAGGTCTACCGCAACGACAAGATCACCGTCGACGAGGTGCTGGCGGAAGGACCTGAGGCCATCGTGCTGTCGCCGGGACCTTGCGATCCGGACCGCGCCGGCATTTGCCTGGAGCTGATCGAGCGCGCCGGGCCCGTGGTGCCGATCCTCGGCGTCTGCCTCGGCCATCAGGCGATCGGTCAGGTCTATGGCGGCAAAGTGGTGCGTGCGCCCGTGCTGATGCACGGCAAGCTTTCCAAGGTGCACCACACCGGCAAGGGCGTATTCGCCGGCCTGCCCCAGGACTTCTCCGCCACGCGCTACCACTCGCTCATGGTTGATCGCGCGACCCTCCCCGACGATCTCGATATCACGGCGGAGACCACGGACGGCATCATCATGGGTCTGCAGCACAAGCGCTACCCCGTGCACGGCGTGCAATTCCATCCCGAGAGCATCGCCTCGGAGCATGGCCATCAGCTGCTCGCCAACTTCCTCGATCTCGCCCGCGTCGAGCGCCGCGCGCGCGGAAGCTCGCAAAGAGAAGCGGTCGGTGCCCTCTAGTCCAGCGCCTGCCGCGGAGGCGGCGCCGCAAGACCTCCGTGCAGCCATCCGGAAGGTGGCGGCGGGTGGAACCCTGAACCAACTCGAAGCCGCCGAGGCTTTCGAGCTGATCATGTCCGGCGGCGCCACCGACGCACAGATCGGCGCGCTTCTGATGGGCATGCATGTGCGCGGCGAAACGGTGGACGAGATCGCCGGCGCCGCACGGGTGATGCGCTCCAAGGCCGTTCCCGTACGTGCGCCGGAAGGCGCCATCGACACATGCGGCACGGGCGGCGACGCCAAAGGCACGCACAACATCTCAACCTGCACCGCCTTCGTGGTGGCCGGCGCCGGCGTGCCCGTCGCCAAGCACGGCAACCGGTCGATCTCCTCACGCTCGGGCTCTGCGGACGTGCTCGCCGCGCTCGGGGTCAATATAGAGTGCGCGCCGAAGACGATCGAACGCTGCATCTCGGAATGTGGCATCGGCTTCATGTTCGCGCCGGCCCATCACGCCGCCATGCGCCATGTGGCGAAGGTCCGCGGCGAGCTTGGCACGCGCACCATCTTCAATCTGCTCGGGCCGCTCGCGAACCCGGCCGCGACCAAATATCAAGTGGTCGGCGTGTTCGATCAGAAATGGGTCGAACCGATTGCCAACGTGCTTGGCGTGCTCGGCGTGGAGCGGGCCTGGGTGGTGCACGGCGCCGATGGGCTCGACGAGCTCACCACGACGAATGTGAGCCATGTGGCGGTGCTTGATCACGGCAAGGTCTCGACCTTCAAGATCTCGCCGCGGAACGCCGGCCTCTCTGACGCGAAGCCTGAGGACTTGATCGGCGGCGACGCCACGGAGAACGCCGCGCACATCCGTGCCGTGCTGCAAGGGAACCGGGGGCCCTTACGCGACATCGTGCTTCTCAACGCCGCCGCGGCGCTTCTGGTAACAGGCAAGGCCAAGACTTTGCGCGATGGCGTGGCGCTTGCGGCAGAGTCCATCGATAGCGGTAAGGCTAGCGCCACGCTCGAGGCGCTCGTTAAGCTGAGCCATGATAAAGTCTGAGTGCCATGGCCCACGTGCTCGACAAGATCCTCAGCTATAAGCGCGAAGAGGTTGAAGCCGCTAAGAAAGCGGTGCCGGAGGCAACCTTGCGCGCCCGGGCGGAGGCGTCGTCTCCGGTGCGGTCCTTCTTCAAGGCTTTACGATCACGCGTCGCCAAGGGCGATTTCGCCTTGATCGCCGAGATCAAAAAGGCGAGCCCGTCCAAAGGCTTGATCCGTTCTGATTTCGATCCGCCGACGCTTGCTGTCGCCTACGAGGCGGGAGGCGCGGCCTGTCTTTCCGTCCTGACGGACTCGCCATCGTTCCAGGGAAGCCCGGAATACCTGACCATGGCGCGGGCCGCTTGCGAACTGCCCTGCTTGCGCAAGGACTTCATGATCGACCCTTATCAAGTGTTTGAGGCTCGCGCGCTTGGCGCCGACTGCATCCTCATCATTATGGCTGCCGTCGATGACGCGCTCGCACGTGACCTGGAGTCTGCGGCGCGGGCACTCGGCATGGATCTTCTGGCTGAAGTGCATAACGAGGCGGAACTCGAACGCGCGCTTCGCCTCGGCACCAAACTCATCGGCATCAACAACCGCGATCTCAAGACCTTCGACACGACGCTCGCCACGACAGAGCGGCTGGCACCCCGCGTGCCGCCGGGGCGGATGGTGGTGGCCGAGAGCGGCATCTCTACCCATGCGGACCTGACGCGGCTTGCGCAGTCGGGCGTGCACACCTTCCTCGTGGGTGAAAGCCTCATGCGCCACGAAGATGTGGCTGCTGCCACACGCGCGCTTCTGACCGGCGCGGACGTCTCCGCCGAGGCGGCGTCATGAGCGCGCGGCTCTCTCACCTCAATGACAAGGGCGAGGCGCGCATGGTCGACGTCTCGGACAAGGCCGTCACCGCGCGCACGGCCGTGGCGGAAGGCTTCGTGTCGATGATGCCGGAGACGCTCGACCTCATCCTTGCGGGCACTGCCCCGAAGGGCGATGTGCTGGCGACGGCGCGCATCGCCGGCATCATGGCGGCCAAGAAGACCGCCGAGCTGATCCCGCTCTGCCATCCCCTTCCCCTCACCCAAGTCGCGCTCGATTTCACGCCGTCACGCGACCCGTCCGGTCTCAAGGTCGAGGCGACGGCCAAGGTCGAAGGCAAGACTGGCGTGGAGATGGAAGCGCTGACGGCGGTGTCGATTGCCTGTCTCACGATCTACGACATGTGCAAGGCGGTGGACCGGGCTATGACCTTCTCCGGCATCCGCCTCGTCGAGAAGACCGGTGGGCGCTCCGGCCATTTCCGCGCGCCCTAATCACGATGTCGCTCCTTTCCGTCGATGATGCGCTCGCGCTGGTGCTGAAAGGCCTGGCGCCGCTCGAGGCGGAGCCCGTCCCCATTGCCGAGGCGCATGGCCGGGTGCTCGCCGCAGATCTTGCCGCCACACTCACCCAGCCGCCCTTCGATGCCTCGGCCATGGACGGCTATGCGGTGCGCGCGGCCGACGTGGCCAAGCTCCCGGCAACGCTGAAGCTGATCGGCGAGTCCGCCGCCGGCGCCGGCTTCGACGGCCGCGTCGGGCTTGGCGAGGCGGTGCGCATCTTCACCGGTGCGCCGGTGCCGGACGGCGCCGACACCATCGCCATCCAGGAGGATGCGCAAGAGAGCAACGGGAGCGTCGTGGTGAAAGAGGCCGGCCCCGGCCGGCACATCCGTCCGCGCGGCCAAGACTTCACCCAAGGCGAAGTCTGCTTGCGCCAAGGCACGCGGCTCGGCGCTCGCGCGCTCATGCTGGCCGCCTCCATGAATCATGCCGAGCTCCCGGTCGTCCGTAAGCCGAAGGTCGCCATTCTCGCCACGGGCGATGAGGTCGTGCCGCCGGGCTCCGCGCTCGGTCCCGACCAGATCGTCTCGTCGGTACCGTACGGGCTCGCCGGGCTGATCGCGGCGCATGGGGGCGAAACGATCCATCTCGGCATCGCCAAGGACGACTCCGAAACCATCGTCACGCTGGCGCGGACTGGCGCCGGTGCCGACATTCTCCTCACCGTGGGCGGGGCGTCGGTCGGCGAGCGGGATCTGGTGGCGAGTGCGCTGCGTGGCGAGGGGCTCGAACTCGACTTCGCCAAGGTCGCCATGCGGCCGGGCAAGCCCGTGCTTTATGGCCGGCTCGGCAGCCAGCGCCTCCTCGGCCTGCCGGGGAACCCGGTCTCGGCGCTTGTCTGCGCCTCTGTGTTCCTGGTGCCGATGCTGCGCGCTCTGCTCGGGCTTGCCGAGGAGAAGCGCCCCGAGCCTGACGCCGTGCTTGGCGCGCCTCTTCCCGCCAATGGCCCGAGGCGGAACTATATGCGCGCCACCTCCGCCTGGCGCGAGGACGGGATGCGCGTGGTGCGGCCCCTGGCCTCGCAGGACTCCTCGCTGGTTGCCGCCTTCACGCGTGCCGACTGCCTGATCGTGCGGATGCCAGGGGCGCATGCGCTGCCCGAAGGCGCGCGGGTCAGAATTCTCCCGCTCTCCAACTAATTAAGACAGCGGAAACCCGAATCACGCGAGCAAACGGACGTGCGGCCACAGCATTTTGTGGCCATTTAGCTTGCGGAACACAACTAGAACAGATACACTGTTCATGGTTTGTACAGGCGGGCGAGAATCGTTTCTGGGCTCGAACAGCCCGATTCCTGATCGCTCAAAGGGGACCAGATGCTCACACTGAAGCAGAAAGAGCTTCTCATGTTCATCCACGAGCGGTTGAAGGAGACGGGCGTGCCGCCCTCCTTCGACGAGATGAAGGAGGCGCTCGACCTCAAGTCGAAATCGGGCATCCACCGCCTCATCACGGCGCTCGAGGAGCGCGGCTTCGTGCGCCGCCTGCCCCACCGGGCGCGCGCCATGGAGATCATCCGGCTGCCGGAGTCCGTACCCCAGGGGCTCGCCGCCCGATCGCGCGGCTTCTCACCCAGCGTGATCGAAGGAAGCTTGGGCCGCGTGCCGCAGCTTGCCGAAGGTGAGACCGCGCCGCAGACGGTCGCCGTGCCGGTCATGGGCCGGATCGCCGCCGGCGTTCCCATCGAGGCGATCCAGACCCGGCTTTCGACCATCGAGGTGCCGCCGGAGCTGCTTGCCAAGGGCGAGCACTATGCGCTCGAGGTCAAAGGCGATTCCATGATCGATGCCGGCATCCTCGAAGGCGACACCATCATCGTGCGGAAATGCGAAGACGCCACCAATGGCGACATCGTCGTGGCGTTGGTGGACGAGGAGGAGGCGACCCTGAAGCGCTTGCGGCGCCGGGGCGACTCCATCGCGCTCGAAGCCGCCAATCCCGCCTATGAGACCCGCATTTTCGGCCCTGACCGCGTACGCGTGCAGGGGCGGTTGGTCGGGCTCATCCGCCGCTACTAGAAAGAGCTCTTCCCTATTCGTCCGCCGTGCCGTTGCTGCGGCGCGTCCACGGCCGCGCGCCGCGGGTGCCTGCCACCGTCTCGGTGCGGATCGACAAGCCTTCGATATAGAGCGCATGGGCGCCGTGCGCTTTCAGCAGACGCCGGTCGACGATGACCCGTGCGGCGCGGCAGCCTTTGCCGATGGTGAAAGGCGCGATGACGATATCGGCGGTACGGCAATCCTCCTCGAGCGCGCCGGGATGGCGGATGAGCGCCACGGTCTTGCCTTTCACCCGGCCGATGCAGCCGAGAGGATCGCAGTTGAAGGCGCGGTCCTCTAACGCGGTCTCCGTGTCGCGGTCGTCGCCATCGGCCAGGAGCCAATTCTCCACGCTATAGGTGGCAGCCGTCGCCGGCGGGAAGACGAGGTTGCCGCTCTTGGAGCGAAGCGCCGCGGTCGCTCCGTCGCGCTCGATGAGCACGTCCGGACGGTTCCCTACCGGGGCGAGCGCGAGACCAACTGCCGCAATGACGAGGCCGAGGGTCCGCATGCGCGTCTGCCATAGGCAGAGCCACAAGCCGCCCAGCACGATGAGCGCGAGCGCCGTCCCTGACATGCTCGGCAGGATGGAGACCGCGTTCGGCCAGGAGGCCACCCAGTGTGCGGCGCCGACCATGAGCTCGATGCCGAAACCCATGGCATAAAGCGGCCAGGCTTCGAGGCCGAACGGCATGGCGATCAGCGCGATCAGGGCCATGGGCATGATCAGGAGGCTGACGAGCGGCGCCGCAATCATGTTGGCCACGAGGCCGAAATGGCTCATGCGGTGGAAGTGATAGACGGCGAAGGGCGCCACCGCCGCCCCGGCCACGATCGTGGTCACCGCGACGCCGAAGACGAGCCCCCAGCCGAAGCGCAGGCCACGCCACACAGGGCTCACGTCGCGCAAGCGTGTGCGTGTGCGACGCGACAGCCACTCATAAAGGGCAACGAGGCCTATGACCGCCGCGAACGACATCTCGAAGCTCGGATCGAACAGCGACTCCGGCTCGACGATGAGGATGGCGAGCGCGGCGAGCGCCACGTTGCGCATGGTGAGGGCCGGACGATCGAGCATCACGGCGATGAGAAAGATGCTCATCATGATCCACGCCCGCACCGTGGGCACGGCGGCGCCGGACAGCACGAGGTAGAAGGAGGCCGCGAGAAGCGCGACCGCGGCGGCCCACTTCTTTATGGGGAAGCGGAGCGCGAGGCTGGGAACGAGCGCCAGCAGCGCGCGAACGAGCCAGAACACCGTGCCCGCCATGATCACCATGTGCAGGCCTGAAATGGCCAGCACATGAGCGAGGCCTGAATCCCGCATGGCGTCGGTCACATCTTGTGGGATTCCGCCGCGCTCGCCGGTGATGAGAGCCACGGCGATGGCGCCGGTTTCTCCGGGGAGCGCCGTCTGCACGCGATCATTGATATGTCTGCGGAGTACATCGATAGCGCCCCAGATACGAAGATCGAGAGGTGTTGGCGGCGGCTCGGCAAGCGGCGTGATTCCGCTCGTGGCGTAGCCTGTGGCGCCGAGCCGGGCGAACCAGGCCTTCCGGCCGAAATCGAAGCCGCCAGGCTCCACCGGCTCCGGCGGCGGTCTCAAAGTAGCGCGCAGGGAGACGGCGTCCCCTGTCCGCAGGGCGAGGTCCTTGGCGGCGGTGCTGACGCGCACACGATAAGGCCGTGCGTCCGCACCGAGATTTCCGAGCGAGATCACTCTCAAGGTGAGCCGGTCGCGCCTGTCGGCGCGGCGCTCGAACTCCTCCACGAAGCCGGCGACCTCGACGTATCGCAGCTCTTCGGTAAGCACCGGTGCGCGCACCATCTCGGTGCGAAGCTTAGCGGTAGAGAAACCAAACGCGAAGGCGAGACAGGCGCCGCCGAGCGCGAGCCCAAGCGGGATATGACGGACCGTCAGGAGAAGCCCGAGCGCGCCTAGGACAAGGGCGAGCGCGACGCGCGGGTCCGGCTCGGTGGCAAGCGCGAAATAGGTGAGGATGCCGACGGCAAAGACCACCGGGAGCCAGAGGAACCAGCGCTCCGCCTCGGCCTCGAGGGCCCGTGCGGCAATGGCGCACACCTCGGCGATGAGCCCAACCCGGGCCCGCCGAGAGGGGCTCTCGACGCCGCCCCACGCGTCCTCGTCCCGGTCCGGCATCGCTCCGCACCCAGAACCCGCAGAGGGGCCCCGCCCCTGCCCTTACCCCGCACCTGGGGCTATGTTACACCACGGCCAGCGATTGCCCCTAACCCACCTGAAAAAGAGCTCCCAAGCATCGATCGATGAGTGAGACCGTCATCACGCGTTTTGCGCCCTCGCCCACCGGCTACCTCCATATCGGCGGGGCCCGGACGGCCCTGTTCAACTGGCTCTACGCCAAGGCCAAAGGGGGCAAGATGCTGCTCCGTATCGAGGACACCGATCAGGCGCGCTCCACGGAAGGCGCGATCCTCGCCATTCTCGATGGCTTGCGCTGGCTCGGGCTCGATTGGGACGGCGAGCCCGTCTATCAGCTGTCGCGGGCGGAGCGTCACCGCGAGGTTGCCGAGAAACTGCTTGCCGAAGGCAAGGCCTATCGTTGCTACGCGACGCCGGAGGAGCTTCAGGCAATGCGCGAAAAGGCGCGGGCCGAAGGCCGCGCGCCAGGCTATGACGGCACCTGGCGCGACCGCGACCACAGCAAGGCGCCTCAAGGCATCGCACCGGCAATCCGCTTCAAGGCGCCGCGCGAAGGCGAGACGGTGATCGAGGACCAGGTGCAGGGGCGCGTCGTCTTCCCCAACAAGGATCTCGACGATCTCATCATTCTGCGCAGCGACGGGTCTCCCACCTACAATCTTTCGGTTGTGGTGGACGATCATGACATGAGCATCACCCATGTCGTCCGCGGCGACGACCATCTCACCAATGCGGCGCGGCAGACGCAGATCTTCAAGGCGCTCGGCTGGGAGACGCCGATCTATGCGCACGTACCGCTGATCCATGGCCCCGACGGCGCCAAGCTCTCGAAGCGGCACGGCGCGCTCGGCGTCGAGGCTTATCGCGAGATGGGCTATCTGCCGGCCGCTTTGCGCAACTATCTCGTGCGGCTTGGGTGGAGCCATGGTGATGCCGAGATCATCTCGACGGAGGAGATGATCGCCTGGTTCGATCTCGATGCTATCGGCCGCTCGGCCGCACGGTTCGACTTCGCCAAACTCGAGAACCTGAATGGTCACTATCTGCGCGCCATGGCGGACGCCGAGATCATCGATCAACTCAAGGCGCTGATCCCCGACCTTCCGGACGGCGGGGCCTTGGCCGCCCGCATCGGCGACGACGGTTGGCGCAAGCTTGAACGCGCCATGCCGGGGCTAAAAGAACGGGCCAAGACGCTCATCGAGCTGATCGACAGCGCAGGCTATCTGTTCGCGGAGCGGCCGCTTGAGGTTGACGACAAGGCCGAGAAGCAGCTCGACGAGGCTGGCCGCGAGACGCTCGCCGCCCTCCTGCCGGAACTAAAGGAGGTGGAGCCGTGGACGCCGGAGGCGCTTGAGGCGTGCGTGCGCGGCTTTGCCGAGGCCACTGACCGTAAGCTCGGTAAGGTTGCACAGCCGTTGCGTGCGGCCTTGACGGGCCGGGCGACATCTCCTGGTATCTTTGATGTGCTTGAAGTTCTGGGGCGCGAGGAAGCGCTTGGGCGCATCGCCGACCAAACTCCCTAAGTCTTGCGTTGCTTAACATTTGAGCAAGCATCTGTGTTGCGCTGCGGCAAATTCGACGCGATTATGCGGCAACGCAAAAAAACCGTTTACGAGGACCTGAACCGCCCGCTGAAGTGATGGTATGTCGTAGCCGCGTTCGGTCCGATCGCCCTGAAGAAGGGCCAGGAGGTTATTGAGATGAGTGTCGCAGAGGACTATCGGCCTACCGAAACCGACGAGGCCTCCCTCACGCTCCGCGGCGGGCGGCATAATCTGCCCGTGCGGCGGGGGACTCTCGGACCCGACGTGATCGACATCACGTCGCTTTATCAGGACACCGGCTGCTTTACCTACGATCCCGGCTTCGCGTCGACCGCGAGCTGTGAATTGAAGATCACCTTCATCGACGGCGACAAAGGGGTGCTGCTCTATCGCGGCTATCCCATCGACCAGCTCGCTGAACACTGCACCTTCGTCGAGACGGCTTACCTCTTGCTCTATGGGGAGCTGCCGACGGCCGAGCAGTACACGGCCTTCAAGCAGCGCATCACCATGCACACGATGGTGCATGAGCAGATGAACCGGTTCTACACTGGCTTCCGTCGCGACGCCCATCCCATGGCCGTCATGGTGGGCGTGGTCGGTGCGCTTTCGGCGTTCTATCACGACTTCATCGACATCAGAGATCCCTTGCAGCGCGAGATGGCGAGCGTGCGGATGATCGCCAAGATGCCGACCATCGCCGCCATGGCCTACAAATATTCCGTTGGCCAGCCCTTCGTTTACCCGAAGAACGATCTCGACTACTCGGGGAACTTCCTCAGGATGTGCTTTGCCGTGCCTTGCGAGGAGTATGTCGTCGATCGTGTGCTCTCGCGCGCCATGCGGCGCATCTTCATCTTGCACGCGGATCACGAGCAAAATGCCTCGACCTCGACGGTGCGGCTTGCCGGATCGTCAGGGGCGAACCCGTTCGCCTGCATCTCCGCAGGCATTGCCTGTCTGTGGGGGCCGGCCCATGGCGGCGCCAACGAGGCAGCGCTTACGATGTTGGAGGAGATCGGCACGGTCGACCGCATCCCCGAATACATTCAGCGGGCCAAGGACAAGAACGACCCCTTCCGGCTCATGGGCTTCGGCCACCGCGTCTATAAGAACTACGATCCGCGGGCCAAGATCATGCAGAAGACCTGCCACGAGGTGCTCGAGGCCGTCGGCCATCACGACGACCCGATCCTGAAAGTGGCCCTCGAACTGGAGCGCATCGCGCTCTCCGACGACTACTTCGTTCAGAAGAAGCTCTATCCGAATATCGACTTCTATTCGGGGATTACCCTAAAGGCGCTCGGCTTCCCCACCGATATGTTCACGGTGCTGTTCGCTATCGCCCGGACCGTGGGGTGGATCGCTCAGTGGATGGAGATGATCGAGGATCCATCGCAGCGCATCGGCCGGCCCCGCCAGCTTTATACGGGCGCGACCGAGCGGGCCTATGTGCCGATGGAGAAACGCTGAGGGGTTTGCCCTTCCGGCCAACCCTCGGGTCAATCGTCCCAATTCCGGCCCAGTAGAAAGAGCCCGTTTTGGTTTGCGGCGTCGATCGTGGCGTTGCGTTCGGCCATGAGCACGCGTCCTGCGGCGACGGCAATGCCGGCCAGTCCTGCTTCGGCGGCCCGCCAGACGGTTGCCGGGCCGATCGTAGGCATATCGATCCGCTCTTCCTGACCGGGTTTCGGCGCCTTGACGAGTACGCCTGCGCGCCCACGCGCGCGGCCGGACCTACGAAGTTCGGCGCAGCGGTCGAGCATGGCGTCGGTGCCTTCTGCGGCCTCGACGGCGAGCACGTAACCTTTGGCGACAACGGCGGCTTGACCGACATCCAGGCGACCAAGCTCGCGGACCACATTGTAGGCAATCTCGATATCGGCCAGTTCGTCTGCGGTCGGCGCCCTCTTGCCGAGGCTTCCCTCAGCCGCCAAGAGCTCAGGCGCTATGTCGCTGGCGCCGTGCATGCAATATCCCTTGCTTTCGAAGAAGCGCACGATGTTGGACAGCACATGGTCGTCGCCGCCTATGCCGAGGCTGACGATGAAGGGTAAGTTCTTGATGGCGCCAAAATCGAACTTGACGTTGGCAAAGTCAGGCCGCGACACCCCGCCGACGATGACGAGATCACGGCATCCTTCCTTGTCGCAGGTGGCGAACAGCTTGCCCAACTCGCCCCATTTGACCCAGGTGTGCGGGAAGCGCTCTATTGCCTCGCTGGCTTCGCCGCGAATGCCGAAGACATGCACAGCAAGCCCGCGTGCGGTTACCGAGTCCGCAACGATACAAGGGATTTGTCCGCCGCCAGCAATGATGCCCAGCGGGCCCTCTATGATTACCGGTTCACGGCGTTTCCGCACGCCGGTGTCAGCGGGTTGGCGTTGCGACATTGTTCGGTACGCAGAAAGAACGGTCTGAATCGCTTCTCATAAAATCGATGATCTGCTTGACGAGCGGGTTCTTCGAAAACAAGGCGTCGACGTCATCGAGCCGCTCCATCAAGGTGCCCTCGGTCGCAAACAACATGCGATAGGCCTGGCGCAGCTCATGGATCTGCTCGCGGGGAAAGCCCTTGCGCTTCAGCCCCACAATGTTGAGTCCGCTGAGATTGGCACGGTTGCCGATCGCCATGCCGAATGGAATGAGATCGGCAGGGATTCCGGTCATGCCGCCGACAAAGGCGTACGCGCCTATGCGCACATATTGATGGATTGCCGAGAGGCCGCCAATGATGGCGCCGTCGCCGATCGAGACGTGCCCGGCCAAAGTCGCACCGTTCACGAGGGTCACATCGTCGCCGATCTGGCAATCATGGGCGATATGGGCGCCCATCATCAAGAAACAGTTGGCCCCAACCGTGGTCGCCATCTTTCCACGTTCGGTGCCGGGACTAATCGTGACGTGCTCGCGAATGAGGGTGTTGGGGCCGATAGTGATTGTGCTGGGCTCATCGTGATATTTGATGTCTTGCGGTGCGTGACCGAGCGAGGCGAAAGGAAACACCTTACTGCCTTGGCCGATCATGGTCCGGCCCACGATCGCGGCATGTGAATGAACGACGACGCCGTCACCAATCTCGACATGGGGCCCGATGACAGAAAATGGGCCGATCTCGACGTTCGCCCCAAGTTTCGCGCTTGGATCGACCAGAGCGGTCGCATGGATATTTGCCATGCTCAGCCCGGCTGGTTCTCGACGATCACGGCGCTGACCTCGGCCTCCGCGACGACGTTGCCGTCGACCAGGGCTTGGCCGCGAAAGCGCCAGACTCGGCCGCGGTTGCGCATCTTCTCTACGCGATAGTGGACGGTGTCGCCCGGAATCACCGGGCGGCGGAAGCGGGCCTTGTCGATCGCCATGAAATAGACAAGCGGCGGCTCCTTGAACTCCTCAAGAAAGCGCATGCACAGTGCGCCGGCCGTCTGTGCGAGGCCCTCGATGAGGAGTACGCCGGGCATGACCGGGTTGCCGGGGAAATGCCCCTGGAAGTAGGGCTCGTTAGCGGTGACGTTCTTGATGCCGGTCGCAGAGCGGTCCCCATCCATGTCGATGATGCGGTCGACCAGAAGGAAGGGATAGCGATGAGGTAGAAGCTTCAGAATATCGGCGGTCTCTGCCGTATTCGGCTTCGGTTGTACCCCGCTCTCGTTCATGCGGACGGGCTCCTTCGATGGGGATTCATGGCTACTCGCCTTCCCCGCCTTGGCCTTGATCAAGTTTCAAATCCTTACGCTCGGCAAGCTGCCGCAACAATGTCAGCTCCCTGAACCATAGCCTATACGGCTTGGCCGGGGTGCCACCCCAGCGAGCGCCCGGCGGCACGTCGCCCCGCACATTACTGCTCCCGGCGATCTGGGCGCCAGCGCCGATCTTGAGATGGCCGACAACGCCGACCTGACCGCCGAGAGCAACAAAATCACCGAGTTCGGAGCTGCCTGAAATACCGGTTTGGGACACGATAATGCAATGCCTTCCGACCACTACGTTGTGCCCGATTTGCACGAGATTATCAATTTTCGTGCCCTCCCCGACGATAGTGTCCCGGAGCGCCCCGCGGTCGATGGTCGAATTGGCGCCGATTTCGACGTCGTCCTGAATGACGACCCGGCCAATCTGCGGCACCTTGGCATGGCCCTGCTTGCCCATGGCAAATCCGAATCCGTCCTGGCCGATGGCGACGCCGGCATGGATCATCACACGGTTGCCGATGAGGGCATGGGTGACAGACGCGTTTGGCCCGACATAACAGTCGCGGCCGATATGCACCCGGTAGCCGATGACACAGCCCGAGGCGATGGTCGTGCCCTGCCCGATCCGGGCTTCCGGCCCGATCACGGCCCCCGGTTCCACGATCACATCGGCCTCGAGCGTGGCGCTCGGATGAATGTGGCTCGATGTGCCTGTGGCACCGTCACCCGCCGTCCTCGGTCTGCGTGAGCCGGGGTAAAACAGGGCGAGTGCCTTGGCGAAGCTCCGATAAGGCTCCGGCGTCACGAGACGGGCGCTGCCCGCCGGCACCTTGGCCGCAAACTTCGGAGGGACAAGACAGGCGCTGGCGCCGGTCTTGACGAGGAGCGGCACGTATTTTGGATTGTCCACGAAGGACAAATCGCCCTTCGCGGCGCCGTCGAGGGGGCGGACATCCTTGATTTCTAGCTCGGGATCGGCGCCTCCCACCAGTTCCGAGCCTGTCGCTTCGGCGACGGCGCGCAAGGAGAACGGACCGGCCCGTTCGAAAAAACCCGGGTGTTCCATAAAATCTCCCACGGCCTGCTACGCGTTACCAACCATGGCGCGTAGCCATAAACCGAAGTGGCTTCCTTTAGAAGTTTGTCGAGGCGCCGAAGCGGAAAATTTCCGTCTCGTCGTAATCTGCCTTGAGAAGCGCCTGGGCGATATCGGCACGGAGGGGGCCGAGAGGAGACTGCCAGATGATGCTGAAGCCGGTGGACAAACGAACCTGGCTGCTGTCGTTGATGAAACTCCCCTCTCCAACAGGCGGTGCTGGGTAGACTGCGTCGATAGCGCTTTGGCTCGGATCCCAAAGCGAACCGGCATCCATGAAAACGGCGCCCTGCATACCTAGACTGTCTGGGATGAGAGGAAATGGGAAGCGGACTTCCGCCGTGGTCGCCCAATAGAGCTTGCCGCCGAGGGAGTCATTCTGGCAGTTGTACACGGGAGTTCCCGTAATCGGGTTTTCGCACGCGTCTCGCGGGCCGTAACCGGCCCGCTTGAAGCCGCGGATTGTCTCGCCGCCCTTGAAGAACAGGTCGGTCAAACGAAGGTCGTCGCCGCCCCAGCCCTCGATGGCCCCGCCCTGGACGCGGCCGACAAGGGTGATCTTGTTGGTGATGGGATAGTAGCCGCGTGCGTCGGCCACCGACCGGATGTAGTTCACGTCGCCGCCGACGCCCGCCAGATCCTGAGAGAAGGAGGCGAAGACGCCAGTGGTCGGCGACTGCGGTACGTTGCGGGTGTCGAACGCGACCGTATAGCCGACAGAGGAGACATTGACGGGCCCTTCGTCGGCGGCTTGCCTGACAGCCAGCGAGGCGTTGCTCTTCGCGTCGAAGATCTCCTCCCGCTCGAACCGGTAGCGGAGACCCATCTGAGTGTTGTCGGCGATGGGGAAGCCGAGGCGAAGATTGCCGCCCGCGGATCTCTGGCTGAACGAAGCCACGTTCTGCAAGTCGACTGTCTTGTAGAAGAGGTCGAAGCCTGCGGCCAGATTGCGGTCGAGGAAGTTGGGCTCGGTGAAGCTGAAGTCGACCTGGGCGCGCTCAAGGCTGCCGGAGAAGCCGAGGCGAACATACTGTCCCTTACCCATCAAGTTGCGCTCGGTGATGCTGATGTCCCCGATCACGCCCTCGCTCGTGGAGTAGCCGGCGCCAAAGGATAACTCTCCGGTCGGCTGCTCGACCACATTGACGGTGAGGACGACGCGGTCCGGTGCGCTGCCGGGCGCCGTCTCGATGTCCACCGATTTGAAGAAACCTAACGCTCTCAATCGCTTACGTGCCGCCTCGACGAGCAAGCGGTTATACGCGTCGCCTTCGGCGAGACGGAATTGCCGCCGGATCACCTGGTCCTCAGTGCGGAAGTTGCCGACGATGTTGATGCGTTCGATATAGACGCGCGGGCCTTCATCGATGACGTAGACGACGTTCATTGTGTGAGTGGACTGGTCGCGCTCGAAACGCGGCCGAACCTGCCCAAACGCATAGCCCTGCTCGGACACCTTGACGGTCAACGCCTCGACCGTCTTTTCGACTTTCTCGGCGTTGTAGCGCCGTCCGGGCTTGGTCAGGATCCCCCCGCGCAAGGCATCGACGTTCAGCGATGGCAAGGCACTTTCGATGTTGATATAGCCGAAGTGGTATTTCGCCCCTTCTTCGATGGTGAAGGTAATGAAGAATCCGCGCCCGTCGCGATCGAGGTCGGCGGTCGCCGAAACGACGCGGGCGTCGGCATAGCCGTTCTTCATATAGAACTGGCGCAACAACTCGCGGTCGAGATTGAGTTGGTCCGGATCGTAGATGTTGGTGCTCTTGAGGAAACTCAGGAGATTGGTCCGCGTGGTGGTGATCACAAAGCGAAGTTGCGAATCGCTGAAGGCCTGATTGCCGATGAAGTTGATGGCGCGGACTTTGGTGGTCGGTCCTTCGGTGATCTCGAAGACCACGTCGATGCGGTTATTGTCGAGATTTATGATCTTGGGGTTCACTTGGGCTGCGTACAGGCCCTGGCGGCGGTAGAGGGCCAGAATGCGCTGGACGTCCGCCTGCACGCGCGCGCGCGTATAGACCGCGCGCGACTTGAGTTGAACCTCAGAGGCGAGCGTGTCGTCATCGATCTCCCTGTTCCCCTCAAATGCCACACGGCTCACGATGGGGTTTTCGACCACGACGACGATATAGTCGACCCCTGACGCCGGATGCGGACGTCCTGGAACAGGCCGGTGGCGAACAGGGTCTTCAGGGACTGATTGACTTCGGCGGGGTCGTATGTGTCGCCCGAGGAGAACGTCAGATAGGAGCGGACCGTCTCAGGCTCCACGCGACGGTTACCCTCGACAACGATGGATCGGATGACGGTGCTTTGGGCAGAGGCCGATAGGTCCCCAAAACTTGCGCTGAGACCCAGCGAAAGCGGGACGCTACACAGCACTGCGAGGGCCGCGAGCAGCCCTCTTACGAACGTCCACCGCACCATTGCTGGTGTCTTCCCCTCAAGCCGACCCCGTAGGCAAAGCGCCTGGTGTCGCAACTGGCCACTCGTTTGTGGCCGATTTTTGGTAGTCTTTTGTTAATCAGTATTAACACGACGGGGACCTCGCGGCCCCCGCTAGTCGCTTCGTTCTGCAACCCCCCGATCACAAAAATTTCAAATGAATCAGGTCATTCCAGGTCGCGAAGATCATTAGCATGAGAACGAAGGCGAGGCCAATGCGGAAACCGATCTCTTGTGTGGATTCGCTAAGTGGCCGCCCTCTTACTGCCTCGATTCCGTAAAACAGAAGATGTCCGCCATCCAGCATCGGTATCGGGAAGAGATTTATTAGCCCGATACTTACGGAGATGATGGCGGCGAGGCTGAGAAGAGCGACAAAGCCGGCGCTGGCGACTTGACCAGATACTTGGGCAATACGGAGCGGTCCGCCAAGTTGGTCGGCGGCTTCTCGACCCGTCGCCACGTCGTATAGATAGCCGAGGGAGCGGGAGACGACGAAGTAGCTCTCCTTGACGGCCATCACGAAGGCCGTCGCGGGGTCATGGCGCTCTAGCTTCCAATCCTCCGGCGAGGCGCTGCGCTGAATGCCGAGCAGGCCGATCCGCATTGTGTTGCCGAACCGATCGGTAATCTCCTTGCGCTCGGGCGTCGCCGTGATGTCGACCTTGGCCCCAGCCCGATCGACCACGAAGTGGAGTGTTTGATCGGCGCTCGTGGCGACGATTCGCTGCATCTCCGCGAAATTGTCGATGGCCGTGCCGTCAATGCTGATGACGCGGTCGCCGGGCTCAAACCCGGCACGCTCAGCAGCGCTGCCGGGGGACACCGCGTCGACTTTGGCCGAAGTGATCCGTTCGCCGAACACGCTGAAAATGGCCGTGAAGATGACGATGGCAAGGACGAAATTGGCAGCCGGTCCCGCGGCCACAATGGCCGCACGCTGGGCGAGCGATTTGCCTTGGAAGCTCCGCTTGCGGTCTTCCTCGGGAAGCGCCTCGAAGGTCTTACGGCCAGAGGCGCTGGCGACATTTTCGTCGTCGATGAACTTCACGTAGCCCCCGAGCGGGATCCAGGACACACGCCAACGGGTGCCTTTGCGGTCGTAGAAACCGAATATCTCGGGGCCGAAGCCGATGGAAAACACTTTGACGGCCACGCCGCACCACCGGGCCACCAGAAAGTGCCCGAACTCGTGGACGAAGACCACGATGGTGAGCACGAACAGGAATGGAAGAAGGTAGTGGAGGATGGTGTCGCCGAGGCTGGAAAGGTGATTTATCGTGTCCATGCGCCTGGTTACCTAATGAATTTGGCCCTTCTTAGCCCGCCTCAAGGGCTTATGCAAACCGAGGAAGCCAGCCGCGGGCCCGGATGCGGGCCTCCTCATCGATCTCAAGCACGTCGTCTACGGTCTGCGGCACGATCCCAGTGAGGTCGGCGCATGCGGCAAGCGTTGCCTCGACCAGTCCGGCGATGGCGAGGAAGCCGACGCGCTTCTCCAGAAACGCGGCCACCGCAACCTCGTTGGCAGCGTTGAGCACGGTGCCGGCGCTGCCGCCGGCGGCAAGAACGTCTTTGGCGAGACGCAAAGCAGGGAAGCGCTCCGGATCAGGCGTCTCGAAAGTGAGCGCCCCGATCTCTGCGAGATCGAGACGCTTGTTGGGAACATGCATGCGCTCAGGCCAGGCGAGGCTATAGGCGATCGGCGTACGCATGTCCGGGCAGCTGAGCTGGGCGAGCACGGCGCCGTCGCTCATATAGACGAGGCAGTGCACGATCGACTGAGGATGGACCAGGATGTCGAGCTTGTCGGGCGGAAGCGCGAAGAGATGATGCGCCTCTATCAGCTCTAACCCCTTGTTCATGAGCGTAGCCGAATCGATCGTGACCTTCGCGCCCATGGACCAGTTCGGATGTTTCAGCGCTTGCTCAGGCCCTGCGTCCGCCATCTGCGTGAGGCTCCAGGTGCGGAACGGGCCGCCTGAGGCCGTGAGACAGACGCGCTCGATGCGCTCGGGCTTCGTGCCGATCATGGCCTGGAGCGCGGCAGAGTGCTCCGAATCCACCGGCAGCAACGTTGTGCCGTGGCGCGCCACCTCGGCCATGAAGATGCCGCCGGCCGAAACCAGACACTCTTTGTTGGCGAGCGCCGTTGCGGTGCCTTGGCGTACGGCGCGAAGCGTCGGCTTCAGGCCGGCCGCGCCGACGATCGCTGCCATCACCCAGTCGGTCGGGCGGCTTGCCGCATCGAGTAAGGCCCGCTCTCCCGAAGCGGTCTCGATGCCGGTGCCGGCAAGCGCGGCTTTGAGGTCGGCATAACAGCTGGGATCGGCGACCACCGCAAGCTTGGCGCGATGGAGGACGGCAAGCTCGGCGAGCCGGGCTACGTTTCTACAGCCGGTCAGCGCCACGACGTCATACGCGTCAGGATCGCGGCCGATGAGATCGAGCGTGCTTTCGCCGATAGAGCCGGTAGCGCCGAGGACCGAGATCCGCCGCGGCGGCCTCGCCTTGGCGCGCGGCTCGGTGTCCGAGGATATCTGGGACGTCAACACGAGATGCGCCTTTACCAGATGAGAAGGCCTACGCCGGGCGCGGCAGGATCGCGCAAGGCAATGAGACCAGCCACGACCGATGCCAGCAAGAGGCTATCGATGCGGTCGAACAGCCCGCCATGACCTGGGATCAGCTGGCTCATATCCTTGGCCCCAAAGTGCCGTTTCACCGCGCTCTCAAGCAAGTCTCCCATCTGGCAGGCCAGCGCAAGCGCCACGCTTACCAGCGCCAGGGCCCACGGGGACGTGCCCCCGAGGAGAAGTGCGAAAGCATAACCCACGAACGCCGGGGTCAGGGCCCCGACGATGAACCCGCTCCAGGTCTTCTTCGGCGAGATGCTCGGGGCGAGCTTCGGGCCGCCGAGGCTGCGGCCGCCAACATAGGACGCCGTGTCCGTCGCCCAAGCCACGGCGAGCAGATAGAGCACGGCGGCGACGCCGAGATCGGAGTCGCCGCGCAGCCACACCAGAGCCCAGGCCGGAAACGCTGTATAGGCGAGACCGCCCAGAGCCCAGGCGGCGCGGCTCCGTGAAACGCCCGAAAAGGCGATGGCGACGCCGGCGCCGCCCAGAATGATGAGAATGAGTTGGGGATGGCCCAGGGCGGCGAGGATCGCCAGCGCCGTCACGCTGACCGTCTGGATCAGGGCGGTGGCGTCGAAGCCGTTGCCGCGGGTGAGCCCGCCCCATTCCCAGGCAAGAAGACCGCCCGCGACGACCACTAGCGCAAGGAAGGACCAAGGGCTTGCGATGACGGCGCCGAGCGCAATGGCCGCGAGAACGAAGGCCGAGGCGAGCCGCCGCAAGATCTCCGGCGTCCCGTGTGCCTGTGCCTGCTCTTGATCGTTGTCGAGGGGCGCTCCGGACGGCGTCACGCGGTGGATCTCGCCGAGGTTCCGCCGAAGCGGCGGTTTCGCCGTTGATATTCGGCGATGGCAGCCTCGAACAGCTCCTTGGAAAAATCGGGCCAGTAGACGTCGACGAAAACGAACTCGGCGTAAGCCAGTTGCCACAGCAGAAAATTGGAAAGACGCAGTTCGCCGCTGGTGCGGATCAAAAGGTCGGGATCGGGGAGGCCCGCGGTGTCGAGATAGGTCGCGAAGCGCTCAGGAGTCACGTCCGATGGGTCGATGAGGCCTTGCTTCGCATCCTCGGCAATCTTCTGCGCGGCGCGAGCGATCTCGTCGCGGGCGCCGTAGTTGAAGGCGATGGTGAGGTTGAGGGCGGTGTTGTCCTTGGTCAACTCGACGGCGTCGTCGAGCATCCGCAAAATGTCGCTCTCGAGCCCGCTGCGCGCGCCGATAACGCGGATCTTGACGCCATTCTTGTGCAACTCGGCGAGATCGCGCCGGACGAAACGTCGGAGGAGACCGAACAGGTCGCGGATCTCCTGCTGGGGACGCGACCAATTCTCCGAGGAGAAGCTGAACAGCGTGAGGTGAGTGATGCCGAGCTCTATCGCGGCCTCGACCGTCCGCCTGACGCTCTCCACGCCTTGGCGATGGCCTTCGACGCGCGGCAGGCCACGCTCGGCCGCCCACCGGCCGTTGCCGTCCATGATGATGGCGACGTGGCGCGCGATCGGCCTCGGGGGGTCGCCCCATTCCGGCTTATCCATGGCAAGCGTCACGTTTGGCTTCTCCAATGCAAGGCTATGGACGGGGTCCAGCGCAGGTCCGGTCAGACCTGCATGATTTCGGCTTCCTTGGTGGCAAGGGCCTCGTCGATCTCCTTGATGATCTTATCGGTCAAGTCTTGCACCTTGGTTGAAAGCGAATGGTGCTCGTCCTTCCCCATCTCGCCGTCCTTCTCGGCCCGCTTGAGGTGCTCCATGCCGTCGCGGCGGACATTGCGCACGGCGACGCGGGCCTGTTCGGCATATTTGTGCGCGACCTTGGCGATCTCATGCCGCCGCTCCTCGTTGAGCTCGGGAATCGGCAGGCGCAGGAGCTGCCCTTCGATCACGGGATTGAGCCCGAGGTCCGATTCCCGGATGGCCTTCTCGACGGCGTTCACCTGGCTCTTGTCCCACACCTGCACCGTGATCATGCGCGGCTCCGGCACGTTGACGGTGGCCACCTGGTTGAGGGGCATGGGATTGCCGTAGGCCATCACCATGATCGGATCGAGTAGGCTCGCGCTGGCGCGACCCGTCCGCAAGCCACTGAACTCCTGCTTGAGTACGCCGAACGCGCCTCGCATGCGCCGTTCGATCTCGCTTAGGTCGAAGCTAGACATGTTGCCTTTCCTGCTCGCCTTTCCGCCCGGCCCGCGATTAAGCGAGGCTTGGGCATGGGCCCTGTGGCGTTCCGGGCGCCCTCACGCCCCCTCTCCACCGTCTATGGTGGTCGAGGAGCCCTCCCCTTGCAACTCAAGAGCCAAGCTGCCTTGGCTCTTGATGGAAAACACAATTATCGGAATCCGATTGTCCCGAGCAAGGGCGATCGCGGCGCCATCCATGATCTTGAGGTCCTGGCTTAGCACGTCGTCATAGCTCAAGCGGTCGTAGCGCTTGGCCTCCGGGACCTTGACGGGGTCGGCACTATAGACCCCGTCGACCTTAGTTGCCTTGTACAAGGCCTGGCAGTCCATCTCCGCCGCGCGGAGCGCGGCTGCCGTGTCGGTCGTGAAAAAGGGATTGCCGGTGCCGCCGGCGAAGATCACAACCCGGCCTTTCTCCAAGTGATCGAGCGCCTTGTCGCGGATATAGGGCTCGCAAACGGTGGGCATGGGGATGGCCGACAGAACACGCGCGGTGGGCCCTGCCCGCTCGATCGCCGTCTGAAGCGCCAGCGCGTTCATGACCGTAGCCAGCATGCCCATATAGTCGGCGCGGGCGCGGTCCATGCCGCTCTCTGCCGCCATCAGGCCGCGATAGATATTGCCGCCCCCGATCACGAGGCAAATCTGCACGCCCATGTCGGCGGTCTTAGCGATGTCCTTGGCGATCGGCTCGATAACGGCAAGATCGATGCCGTAGCCTTTGGCGCCGGCAAGCGCCTCACCCGACAGCTTCACGAGGACGCGTCCGTAGCGAAGCTTCGTCGTGGGAGCCTTGGCCATCAGCGCAAACTCCAGTGGCGATGGGAAGACCTCGAGCTTGAGGCGGGCGGCAGGTCCATCGAGCCGCGCCGACCCTAAGAGGCCGAAGCGGCCGCGGCAACCTCCGCCGCGAAATCGCTTTCGCCCTTCTCGATCCCCTCGCCGAGGGCAAACCGGTAGAAGCCGGTGATCTTGATCGGCGCGCCAGCCTCCTTGGCCGCGGCCTCCATGGCCTTGGCCACAGTGTTGTCAGGGTCGTGGACAAAAGGCTGCTGTAGCAGGACGACCTCTTCGTAGAACTTCCGCAAGCGGCCCTCGACCATCTTGGCGATAACTTCGGGGGGCTTGCCGGATTCCTTGGCCTGCTCGGTCAGGACGGCGCGCTCGCGCTCGACCAGATCCTGGTCGAGGCTGGTCGTGTCGACTGCTTGCGGGTTGGCCGCGGCAATGTGCATGGCCACCTGCTTGCCGAACGTCTCCAGGGCCTTGGCATCGCCAGTGGATTCGAGGGCGACGATGACGCCGATCTTGCCGAGGCCGGGCGAGGCCTGGTTATGCACGTAGCTTGCGACCGTGCCTTTGTCGGCGGCGAGATACGCCGTACGGCGGAGCGTCATGTTCTCGCCGACGGAGCCGATCATTTCTTTCAGGGTATCGGCCACGTTCGCTTTGGTCTTGCCGTAGGTCGCCGACGCGAGCTGGTTCAAATCGCCTTTGGCCTTGAGCGCAGCGTTGGCGATCTCGCCCACCATTTCTTGGAAGGTCGGATTGCGGGCAACGAAGTCGGTCTCGGAGTTGACCTCCACAAGGGCGGCCTCGTTGTCGTTGCCGGCAAGGCCGATAAGGCCTTCGGCCGCGACACGGCCGGCCTTCTTGGCGGCCTTGGAAAGGCCTTTTGCCCTCAACCAATCGACCGCGGCTTCCATGTCGCCGTCGTTCTCGTTGAGAGCCGTCTTGCAATCCATCATGCCCGCGCCGGTCTTCTCGCGCAGTTCCTTGACCATGGATGCGGTTATCGTCGCCATGCGTTCCTCTTCGGTGTGGCCCCGCCAAGCGTGGGAGGCGTCTCGCTGCTAGTCTGCCTGCGGTGCGGGCTCTTTGGTTTCTTCGGTCTCGGCCTCGGCCTCCTTTACCGGCTTCTTGGCGGTCTTTGGCTTGCTCGCGGCCTTAGCCGGCTTCTTCTTTGCCGGCGCCGCGGCCTCCGCGGAAGCTTCAGCGCCTTCGAGGCCAGGTTCAGAGATCGGTTCCTCGGCGGCACCCAGATCAGCACCAAGGGACCCTTGCGCGCGCTCGATGCCGTCGATGGCGGCGCGCGCGAACAGGTCGCAGTAGAGGGTAATGGCGCGGCCAGCGTCGTCATTGCCGGGGATGGGAAAAGTGATGCCGTCGGGATCACAGTTGGAATCAACGATCGCCACGACCGGCATGCCGAGCTTGCGAGCCTCGGCGATCGCGATCGCTTCCTTGTTGGTGTCGATGACGAACATGAGGTCCGGCGGCGCCCCCATATCCTTGATGCCGCCGAGCGAGCGCTCGAGCTTGTCCTTCTCGCGGGTGAGCTGAAGCAGCTCCTTCTTGGTGAGACCGCGATGGTCGCCTTCGAGAAGCTCCTCCAGCGACTTGAGCCGCTTGATCGAGTTAGAGATGGTCCGCCAGTTGGTCAGCGTGCCGCCGAGCCAGCGGTGATTGATGAAGTACTGCGCGCACGACTTGGCTGCTTCGGCGATCGCCTCGGCGGCCTGGCGCTTGGTGCCGACAAAGAGGACGCGGCCGCCTTTGGCTACGACGTCGGACACCGTGACGAGCGCCTGATGAAGGAGCGGCACCGTCTGAGTGAGATCGATGATGTGGATGTTGTTGCGCGACCCGTAGATATAGGGCGCCATCTTCGGGTTCCAGCGATGGGTCTGGTGACCAAAGTGCACACCAGACTCTAGGAGCTGGCGCATAGTGATATCGGGCAGTGCCATGGGACTGCTTAACTCCTTTTTCCGGTTCAGCCGCCGCGGGGTAAGAGACCAGCCGGATAACCGGTCACCGGAGCGAGCGCGCAAAGCCTCAGAGGGCGTGCGTGACGCTTAGATCCCCGCGTGTGAGATGGTGCGGGTTATAGGGGGTCGGGCGTCCCCTTGGCAAGGGTGGAAAAGCCCGGAAACGGGGCGTTGGAGGCTCTAAAGGGCGCTGATCGAGGCCACCCCTTCGACGAGCTTGAGCTCGCTCCGCTGCCGTGGGGTGGTGTCGATCCCCTGCGGCAGGACGAACTCGACCTCCTTCGATAGGTCATCCAGGCGGAGTACGAGGTGGAACGCCCCCTCGCCGCCCTGACCGCCCACCTGCTCGGCAAGCGGCGCCAGCGCCCTTGTGTCCTCCACATAGACCTTCATGCCGGCGGAGCGGGCCTCAGCGGCCTTGTCGAGGGAGGAGAGGCGCTGCACCCGGACCCGCACGGTCTCGCCGTCGGCCTCGGCCTCCACGTCCAGCACCACGGCGGTCCCGGGCTCGAGCAGGGGCCGTGCGGCGAGAAGCGCCTCGGAAAACACCACCGCCTCGAACTGGCCGGTGGGATCGGAGAAGGCGACAAAGGCGTAAGGATTGCCGCTCTTGCCTTTGCGCTCGCGGGCGGAGAGCACGGTGCCGGCCAGCGTGCCGACCACGCGGCGCTGCCTCGCCTTGGCAGCGAACTCCACCCAGGTCTCGGCGCCGAGACTGTCCAGCACCTCCTTGTAGTCATCGAGGGGGTGGCCGGTGAGGAAGAAGCCGACCGCCTCGAATTCCCGGCTCAGCTTGTCGGTGGGTACCCAGGCCTTGGCGGGGCGAAGCTCGATCGGTGGCGGCGCGTGCCGGGCGCCGGAGAACAGATCCTCCTGGCCCTCGGCGCTCGTCTCGAGCGAGCGATTGCCGGCGGCGATGATCAGATCGACATTGGCATACGCGGTCGCGCGGTCGACGCCGAGCTCATCGAGCGCACCCGCCGCGGCCAGTGTCTCCATGGCCCGCTTGTTGACGAGGCGCGGATTGATGCGCCGGGCGAAGTCGGAGACATCTTTGTAGGGCCCCTGCTCCGCCCGCTCGGCGCAGATATGCTCGACCGCTTGGCGTCCGACATTCTTGAGCGCTGCGAGCGAATAGCGAATGGCGCCGTTGTTGGGAATGAAGCCCACCTCGGAGTGATTGACGGACGGCGGTTCCAGCGGGATGCCGAGGCGGCGTGCCTCTTGCGCGAAGCCATTCAGCTTGTCGGCATTGCCCATATCGAGGGTCATGGACGCAGCGACGAACTCGGTCGGATAGTTCGCCTTGAGATAGGCGGTCTGATAGGCGATCAGCGCGTAAGCTGCGGCGTGCGATTTGTTGAAGCCATAGCCGGCGAACTTCGCGACCAGCTCAAAGATGTACTCGGCGCGGCCCTTGTCGACGCCGTTTGCAACGGCGCCGTCGACGAAGCGCTTCCGCTGCGCGTTCATCTCCTTCTTGATCTTTTTGCCCATGGCACGGCGCAACAGATCGGCCTCGCCGAGCGAATAGCCGGAGAGCACTTGGGCGATCTGCATCACCTGCTCTTGGTAGATGATGACGCCATAGGTCTCGGCCAGGATCGGCTCGATCATGGGATGGAGGCCTTCGATCTCCTCGCGACCGTGCTTGCGGTTCACGTAGGTGTCGATGTTGTCCATCGGGCCTGGCCGGTAGAGCGCCACGATGGCGATGATGTCCTCGAAGCGGTCAGGCTTCAGCTTACGCAGCGCATCGCGCATGCCCTGACCTTCGAGTTGGAACACGCCGACCGTGTCGCCGCGTTGCATCAGCTCGTAAGACGCCGCATCATCGAGCGGGATCGTAGACGGGTCGATATCGGGGCCGCCGCGGGCGATCAGCTTCCGCGCCGTATCGATGACCGTCAGTGTCTTGAGGCCGAGAAAGTCGAACTTCACCAGCCCCGCAGCCTCTGCCCACTTCATGTTGAATTGGGTGGCGGGGAGCTGGGCGCGCGCGTCGCGATAGAGCGGGACGAGGTCGATCAAGGGCCGGTCGGCGATGACGACGCCGGCGGCATGAGTCGAGGCGTGGCGGTAGAGCCCTTCGAGGCGCTGGCCGATGTCGAGCAGCTTGGCGACGATGGGCTCCCTGTCGCGCTCTTCTTGCAGGCGCGGCTCGCCGGCAATGGCCTGGGGCAGCGTCACCGGGTTCGCCGGGTTCATGGGCACGAGCTTGCACAGGCGGTCCACCTGGCCATAGGGCATCTGGAGCACGCGGCCCACGTCGCGCAACACGGCGCGCGCCTGAAGCTTACCGAAGGTGATGATGTGGGCCACGCGGTCCGCGCCGTAGCGCTCGCGCACATAGGCAATCACCTCGTCGCGGCGGTCCTGGCAGAAATCGATGTCGAAGTCGGGCATGGACACGCGCTCGGGGTTCAAGAAGCGCTCGAACAGCAGCCCGAAACGAATGGGATCGAGGTCGGTGATGGTGAGCGCATAGGCCACGAGCGAGCCGGCGCCGGAGCCGCGGCCGGGACCTACCGGAATGCCCTGCCCCTTGGTCCACTTGATGAAGTCGGACACGATCAGGAAGTAGCCCTGATAGTTCATGCCGGTGATGACATCGAGCTCAAAGGCAAGGCGTTTCGCGTAGGAAGCCGCATCATGGCCGGGTGCGGTGCCGTGTTGGGCGATGCGCTCCTTGAGACCCGCTTCTGCCTGGCGTCTAAGCTCGGCGGTTTCCGTCTCGGCAAGTGCGCTCGTCGCCTCGCCGCCGGTGAGGAAGGGCGGCAGGATAGGATCACGCTTCACGGGCCGGTAGGCGCAGCGCTGGGCGATCTCGACGGTGTTCTCGATCGCCTCGGGTAGATCGGCGAACAGCGTCCGCATCTCCTCGGCGGTCTTGAAGTAGTGATCGGGACTGAGGCGCCGCCGCTCGTCCACCGCCACGTAGCTTCCTTGGGCGATGCAGATCAGGGCGTCGTGGGCCTCGAAATCGTCTTGGGTCGCGAAGAAGGGCTCGTTGGTGGCAACCAGCGGCAGTTCCAAGTCGTAAGCGAGACCGACGAGCTGCGGCTCGACCGCCCGCTCCTGGGGCAGCTCGTGACGCTGGAGCTCCACATAAAGCCGGTCGCCGAAGAGTGCGTGCAGCGCCTCAAGGCGGGTGCGAGCGAGCTCCGGGTTGCCATCCGCGAGTGCGAGATCGATCACCCCTTCGGGACCACCAGTCAGTGCGATCAGACCTTCGGCATGGCTTGCAAGCTCATCGATGGTGACGAGCGCTTCGCCCGTCTCGGCCGCGGTGAAATAGGCGTTGGTGGAGAGACGCATCAAATTTGCGTAGCCGGTCTCGTCCTTGGCGAGCAGCGCGATGCGCCCGTCTGCCTTCGGCCCACGGAGGTCAGCGCCGGGGGCAGTCTCGTGCTCAGCGGCGAAGGTCAGCGCCAGCGTGCAGCCGATGATGGGCTGGATGCCCGCGCCGGCCATTGCTTCCGAGAACTCAAGCGCGCCGAACAGATTGTTGGAATCGGTGAGCGCCAGCGCCGGCGCGTGATCGGCCGTGGCGAGCGACACGAGCCGCGGGACGGTGAGCGCGCCTTCGAGCAGCGAATAGGCAGAGTGCATCCGAAGATGCACAAAGGGTTGGGTCTTCTGGTCTGACACCGAGAATGCTCGCCCGTTGGAGTTTGTCTTTCGCCCTACACTCCCGGATTCGGCGGGTCTGTTCGAGGCGCTATCCCCGCTTTCCACCGCTTAGAATCCAAATACTTGGCCATGACCCGACCCGAACGGCTCGGGCCGGACGACCGTCGTCCAGGAATCAATGTTCTCTTTCTGTTCTAGGCTGTCAAGCGCTAGCGGTGGGTTTCCACCACGACCATCTCCTCCTCGACGAGATGGCCGTCGGCAAGCCGGAGCGTGCGGTCCAAACGGGCCGCGAGGTCGAGATTGTGGGTGGCCACCACCGCCGCCACCCCTTCCTCGCTGACGAGCCGCATGAGTTCGTCGAACACGCGCTCCGCGGTATGGGGATCGAGATTGCCGGTCGGCTCGTCGGCGAGCAGGATCTTGGGCTGGTTGGCAACGGCGCGGGCGATGGCCACGCGTTGCTGCTCGCCGCCGGAGAGCTCGGCTGGCCGGTGGTCCCAGCGATCTTGCAGGCCGAGGAGCTCAAGCAGCTCTTTGGCGCGCGACTCGGCGTCCGGCCGGGCCCGGTCCATGATCAGTTGGGGCAGCATGACGTTCTCCAAAGCGGAGAACTCCGGCAGGAGGTGATGGAACTGATAGACGAACCCCACCTCCAGGCGGCGCACGCGGGTGCGGTCGGCTATCATTGAGCTTGCCGCAATCGATGCCGTCGATCATCACGGCGCCCGAATCGGGGCGCTCCAGGAGCCCGGCGATGTGGAGCAGGGTCGACTTGCCGGCGCCCGAGGGTCCGAGCAGCGCCACGGTTTCGCCGGGGTAAAAGGAGGCAGACGCCTCTTTCAAGACGTCGATGCGGCGGTCGCCTTGGGTAAAGCCGCGCTCAAGGTGCTCCACGCGCAAGACCGGGGCTCGTTCGGGATTGTCCACCGCCCCCCCTACTCGTAGCGCAGCGCTTCGACGGGATCGAGACGCGAGGCCCGCCAGGACGGATAGATGGTGGCGAGCACCGACAGGACGAGCGCCATGACGACAACGGAGGCGGTCTCGCCCGGGTCCATCTCGGCCGGCAGCTGAGAGAGATAATACAGCTCAGCCGGGAACAGATCGGTGTCGGTAAGCCAGCCGATGAATTCGCGGATGTGCTCGATGTTGAGACAGACGAGCACGCCAAGCGCGAAGCCGGCCAGCGTCCCGACAATGCCGATCGAGGCACCGGTGATGAAGAAGATGCGCATGATGGCACCCCGCGTGGTGCCCATGGTGCGCAGGATCGCGATGTCGCGGCCTTTGTCCTTCACCAGCATGATCAGGCCGGAGATGATGTTGAGGGCCGCCACCAGGACGATGAGCGCAAGGATGAGGAACATGACGTTGCGCTCGACCTGGAGCGCGGTGAAGAACGTCGCGTTTCGCTGACGCCAATCGCTGACATAGATGGTCGGGCCGCCGGCGGTGATGATTTTCGGCGAAAGCTCGCCAACCTCATCAGGGGAGTCCAGCACGACCTCCAGCACGGTGACGGAGTGCGGCTCGCTGAAATAGCGCTGCGCCTCGTTGAGCGGCATGAACATGATGCTGGCGTCGTATTCCGACATGCCGATTTCGAAGATGGCGACGACGGGATAGCGCTTCACGCGCGGCGCGGTGCCGAGCGCCGTCGAAGGCCCGCGCGGGGTGATGAGCGAGACCTGATCGCCCACCTTGACGTTGAGATCGTTGGCCATGCGGCTCCCGAGCGCGACCCCGCGCTTTTCGTCGAAGCCGTCCAGCGTGCCGAAGCGGATATTGTTGGAGATAGCTTTGAGGCTCTTGAGGTCAGCTTCGCGCAAGCCCCGGACGAGCGCACCGCTCGACATCAACGGAGTCGAGACGAGAACCTGGCCCTCCACCAGCGGCACGGCATATTTGACGCCAGGCACTTTGCGGATGCGGTTGGCCACCTCATCGTAGTCGGTGAATTCGCCGAGGCTGTGCACCACGACGTGGCCGTTCAGCCCCAGCATCTTGTCGAACAGCTCCTGGCGGAAGCCGTTCATCACCGCCATGACGATGATGAGGGTCATGACGCCCAGCGTGATGCCGATGAACGAGAAGCCGGCGATCACCGAGATGAAGCCCTCTTTGCGGCGCGCCCGCAAATAGCGCAATGCCACCATCCATTCAAAGGGTGCAAACGCCCGCGTGCTCGTGGTCCCGCTCATGCCCCATCCTTTCCCGCCTGCTTTGCCTTGTCGACAAGCGTATTAAGAGCGGCGTCGAAGGTGAGACTATGGCGGGCGCCGGTGGCGCGTTCTTTCAGCTCGATCTCGCCGGCTTTCAGGCCCTTAGGTCCAACGATGAGCTGCCAGGGAAGTCCGATCAGGTCCATCGCCGCGAACTTGGCCCCTGCCCTGTCGTCGCGGTCGTCATAGAGAACCTCAAGTCCCGCCGCCCGGAGCTGTTTGTAGAAATCCTCGCAAGCGGCGTCGGTCTCGGCGTCGCCCACTTTGAGATTGATGAGGCCGACGTCGAACGGTGCCACCGCTTGCGGCCAGATGATGCCGGCTTCGTCGTGGGAAGCCTCGATGATGGCGCCGACCAGCCGCGAGACGCCGATGCCGTACGAGCCCATCTCGACCGCAACGAGTTCGCCGTCAGGGCCTTGTACTTTGGCGCCCATGGGCTCGGAGTACTTGGTGCCGAAATAGAAAACCTGCCCCACCTCAATACCCCGCGCCGTGAGCTGCATGTCGGCGGGCACGTCCTGCTCGAAGCGCTTAGGATCATGCACGTCTTCGGTCGCAGCATAGAGCGCGGTGCGCTCACGGACGTAAGGGGTGAGGTCGCTGTTATAGTCCACGTCCCCCGGCGGCACCGGCATCTCGATCAGATCCTTGTGGCAATACACCTGGGACTTGCCGGTCTCGGCGAGAATGATAAATTCGTGGGATAGATCGCCACCGATCGGGCCGGTCTCAGCGCGCATCGGCACCGCGCGAAGCCCCATACGGGCGAAGGTACGCAAATAGGCGACGAACATCTTGTTGTACGACTTGACGGCGCCCGCTTTGTCGAGATCGAAGGAATAGGAATCCTTCATCAGGAATTCGCGTCCGCGCATCACGCCGAAACGCGGCCTGACCTCGTCGCGAAATTTCCATTGGATATGGTAGAGGATGCGCGGCAGGTCCTTGTAGGACTTCGCGCCTGCGCGGAAGATCTCGGTGATCATCTCCTCGTTCGTCGGGCCGTAGAGCATCTCGCGCTCGTGGCGGTCGGCTGATGCGCAGCATCTCCTTGCCGTAGGCCTCGTACCGACCGCTTTCCCGCCAGAGCTCGGCGGGCTGGATGGTGGGCATGAGGAGCTCGATGGCGCCCGCGCGGTCCTGCTCCTCGCGGACGATCTGCTCGATCTTGCGCAACACGCGGTGGCCGAGCGGCAACCAGGAATAGATGCCGGCGCTCGACTGGCGGATGAGCCCGGCCCGGAGCATCAGCCGATGGGAGACGATCTCCGCTTCCTTGGGATCGTCGCGCAAAAGGGGCAGAAAATAGCGGCTGAGGCGCATTGGCTGCTTTTCGGCGTTGGGAGCGGGTTTGAGAACCCCCGCCCGTTTTCGAATGAGCCATGCTTGGCGTGGAAAGCCGAAAAGTCCCCCACCGGGCCCTTGGCGCGGCTAATAGCCAGAATCGCAAGGCTAAGCAATCAACCCCTTTCAATTCGCGCTGCCCCGGGCGAGTCCCTGTTCAGGAACGCCCCTCTCGCGTGAATGGGCCCAATCAAAGCCCTGTACAACAGGCAGTCGCGCAGGTCTTGTGCTGTCCCTCAGGGCTCAGACAAATGTCGCCTATGTTTCGGGCAGAATTGCCCGATGCGAACATTTGAGAACAACCCGAATTCGTCTTTCATGATCTCACGCTATGCCGAACCAGCGGCGTGGGAAGCACAAATCTGCGGCGACCGGTCACAATCATGGTGACAATTTGGCGCGCCTGGGGTAGTGTCCCCGCCACAACGTGGGAGCGTTCGGGACCGGTAGCGATCTCGGGAGTCGCGCGTTGAGATTGGACCTGGTCCAAGTCTTGGGAGGAAGTACTCCAGGCGCGCTAATCATGCAGATGCATGGGCGCCGCCGCTTTTCTGTCGGCACTTTCGCCTGTCACTTGTGACGGCGAGGCACGCAAGACGGAGAAGACGAAGGAGTCACGATACTGAAAAGCAAGGTCGATTCGGCCTTGCTTTTTTTTTCGCCTGATGTCCGAGCGTCTTCCGCAGCAGCCCCAGCGGCCAGAGTCTATTGCACGTTCTCGAAGTGCGGGAAGAACGGAATGTCGTCGAGGGTGATGACCTGATGCACGATGATCACGTAGACGATGGCGAAGACGATGCTCGCCACGACGGTCGTCGCCAGCGCCTTCGCCAACAGATGGGGCTTGTGCGGTGCACTGTCGGCTGAGCCGGGTACTGCGGTTTCTCCGGCCTCCTCGGAAGTGCGCACGCCGATGGGGAGCATGGCGAACAGAACAGTCCACCAGATGATGAGGTAGATGGCCGCGGCAAAGGCAATGCTCATGGTCTATGCCTCCTCAAGCTCGACAAGGGTCCCGCAAAAGTCCTTTGGGTGCAGGAATAGCACCGGCTTGCCATGGGCCCCGATCTTCGGCTCGTCGCCGCCCAGCACCCGGGCTCCCTGCTCTGTCAGCCGGTCGCGCGCCGCCTTGATGTCCGGCACTTCGTAGCAGAGGTGATGGATGCCGCCATTGGGATTGCGCTCCAGGAAGGCGGCGATAGGTGACTTGTCACCCAGCACGCCGAGGAGCTCGATCTTGGTGTTGGGTAGCTCGATAAACACCGTCGTCACGCCGTGCTCGGGTTGGTCCTCTTCCGCCGAGACTTTGGCCCCGAGGGTATTGCGGTAGACGTCGGTCGCGGCCTTCAGGTCCGGGACGGCAATGGCGACATGGTTTAAACGGCCAATCATCAAACTCTGCTCCAGGCTCGAAAGATCAACGGGAATCCTAGCGCATATGGGCGCTGTCGGAGCCCCTAGCATCCTTACCGGGCGCTATAGCACCGTCAGGAGGACCGTGCACACGGGCTTCTTGCCCCAGGCCTGGCTGATGGCGGCGCGCACGCCGCGGCGGACCGCCTCGCTCACCACCACGGGGTCCTTGCGGCGCGGGCGCGGAATGCTCTCCACGGTGCCGATCGCCGCAACCTGAGCGACCTCGGCCAACGAAATGCCGTGGGAGTCGGTGGCCGGAAGTCCAGTGAGTGCAACCTCCGGGTCGGCCACGAGCTCGCCTTTGGTGGTCAAGACCAGAGACACCGCCACGATGCCAGCGAAGCTCAGTTTGCGCCGGTCGCGCACCTGGCCGTCGTCGACAGGGGTCAGGATCGTGCCGTCGCGATAGACGCGCCCCACAGGTACGTCGTCGATGATCCCGGCGGGATGCGGCAAGAGCCTGACCATGTCGCCGTTTCGCGCCCGCACGACCTGCTTCACGCCGAGCTTCTCGGCGAGCTCCGCGTGCGCCTCGAGGTGACGGCCCTCGCCGTGCATGGGCACGGCGACGTCCGGCTTCAACCAGTCGTAAAGCTGCTCGAGTTCGCCGCGGCGGGGATGACCCGAGACGTGAACCAGGTCGTCCTGATCGGTCAGAATCTCGATCCTGGCGTCGGCCAGGGCGTTCTGCACGCGGCCGACCGCCTTCTCGTTTCCGGGAATGGTGCGGGAAGAGAAGATCACCCGATCGCCCTCCTTGAGCGTGACGCTAGGGTGCTCGCCGGAGGCGATACGCGCCAGGGCGGCGCGGGACTCGCCTTGGCTTCCGGTGCAGAGCGCTACGACCTTATGCGGAGGCAGTTTCGCGAACGCGGTCTCCTCGTGAAAGTATAGATCGGGATCGAGATAGCCGGTCGCCTGCGCCGCGTCGATGACACGGTACATGGCCCGCCCGACCACGACGAGTTCACGGTCTGCGGCGCGTGCGGCCTGGGCCACGGAGCGGATGCGCGCCACGTTGGAGGCAAACGTCGTCACGGCGACGCATTGCGTGGCCTCGCCGATGAGCTTGGTGAGGGTGACCGCCACGTCCGCTTCCGACGGCGATATGCCGGGGCGGATCGCATTGGTGGAATCGCAGATGAGCGCGGCGAGACCTTCCTCGCCGATTTCCCGCAAGCGCCTCTCGTCGGTCGGAGCGCTGGTCAAGGGGTTCTCGTCGAGCTTCCAGTCACCGGTGTGGAGCACGATGCCCTGCGGCGTCCGGATGGCGACGGCCGATGGCTCCGGGATCGAGTGGGACATGCTGATGAGCTCTATGTCGAACGGTCCGATTGTGTGCCGGCTTCCCATTTGGATGGTCTTGAGCGGCAGGTCGGCCTCCCGGCCCATCTCGGCGAGTTTCGATTTCAACATCTCGGCGGTAAACGGCGTGGCGTAGATGGGAACTTCGCCGAGGAGCGGCCACAGGTCCGGCACGGCGCCGAAATGATCCTCATGGGCATGAGTGAGCAGGATGCCTGCGATGTTGCGGCGTTCCTCTTCGAGAAAGCGGATGTCGGGCAGGATGACGTCGATGCCAGGCTCATACTCGGTGCCGAAGGTCACGCCCATATCGACGACGAGCCATTGATAAACCCCGCCGCGGCCATAGCCGTAGAGGTAGAGGTTCATGCCGATCTCGCCGATACCGCCAAGCGGCACGAAGACGAGCTCGTCGCTTTTACGATCGGATTTTCGGGACACTGGGTTCAAAGCGCCTTATCGGCTCGCGAAGAAGACATCGCCGGCCGTGATGCGCTTCTCTCCGTCCGTCGTCTTGAGGCGCAGCGCGCCGTCTGAGTCGAGACCGGCATAGGTGCCATCGGTCTCCTCGCCGTTGAGTTTGACGTGCAACGGACGGCCGGTGGGCCCGGCGCGGTCGAGCCAGGCGCGTCTGATGCTAGGGAAGGTGGCGCCCTCCTCCCAACGCTGAAGCCATTCATGGGTGGTTGCCGCCAGCACTTGCAGCGCATCGCCCGGCGCTACCGACAGGCCATAGGCGTCGAGGCTGATCGCCGGTTGCGGCAGGTTCTCGGGGTGGTTCGCGAGATTGATGCCAGTCCCGATCACCACCACGGAGCCGTTGTTCTTCGTGGTGCCGACATTCTCAAGCAGCATGCCGGCGACCTTCTCCTCGGCGAGGAGAACATCGTTCGGCCATTTGAGCAGAAGGTCCGAGCGTCCCTCATAGGCGATGAGCTTGGCGACGGTATCGTGGGCGGCAATGCCGGCGACGAGGGCAAGCTGGCTTGCGGTCTGGAGTGGGCAGTTCAGCCTGATCAGAAGGCTCGCAAACAGATTGCCGACCTGGGAGGTCCATTCGCGCCCGGCGCGCCCGCGGCCCTTCGATTGTCGGGACGACCAGATCCACAAGGGGCCAGGCTCCCCCATCTCCGCGCGCCGTTTCGCCTCGGCGTTGGTGGAGTCGACCGTGTCCAGCCTGACCAACCGGTATCCGGGTGGCATTTTGGGTGACGTGGATCCGAAATAGCTCATTTAGAATAATGACTTAGCTGCAACTCCGGCAGCCGAGACCAACGGTGCCGGATAGATGAAGTAGAGCAGGATCAATACGCCGCTCACCCCGAGTATGGTGGCGAGAGGCGTCGACATCGGCTCGAAGCGCTCGGCGGGGTCGTCGAAATACATGATCTTGACGATACGCAGATAGTAGTAGGCCCCTACCACACTCAAGAGTACGCCAATCACGGCGAGCGTGTAGAGGCCCGCTTCGATCGCGGCAAGGAACACGTAGAACTTGGCGAAGAAACCTGCAAGAGGCGGGATTCCGGCGAGCGAAAACAAAAGTATCGCCAACATCAATGCCATCAACGGGTTGGTGCGGGAGAGCCCTGAGAGCTGGTCGATCTCCTCGACCATCTTGCCGTCGCGGCGCATGGAAAGGATGAAGGCAAAGGTTCCAAGCGTCATGACGAGGTAGATTGCGAGATAGACGATCACGCCTTGCACGCCTTGCGCCGTGCCGGCCGCAAGCCCGACAAGCGCATAGCCCATATGACCGATCGAGCTATAGGCCATCAGGCGCTTGATATTGTGCTGGCCGATCGCAGCGAAGGCGCCGAGCGCCATGGAGGCGATGGCCAAGAACACCACGATCTGCCGCCATTCCGTGGTGACCGCTGGGAACGCGGCGATGACGACGCGCACGGTGAGCGCCATGGCGGCGATCTTAGGGGCCGCTGCGAAGAAAGCGGTGACGGGCGTCGGTGCGCCCTCATAGACGTCGGGCGTCCACATATGGAAGGGCACGGCCGAGATCTTGAAGGCGAGGCCCGCCATCAGGAATACCAGGCCGAAGATCAGCCCGAGATTGGCGCCGGAAGGCTGCACTGCGGCGGCGATCTGGGAGAACTCGGTCGAGCCGGTGAAGCCGTAAACCAGCGAGGCGCCATAAAGCAGCATGCCCGAGGACAGCGCGCCGAGGACAAAATATTTGAGGCCGGCCTCGGAGGAGCGTGCGGAATCGCGCCTGAAGGCGGCGACGACATACAGGGCGAGGCTCTGGAGCTCGAGGCCGACATAGAGCGCGATGAGACCGAAAGCCGAGATCATCATCAGCATGCCGGTCGTGGCGAACAGCACAAGGACGGGATACTCGAACTTCACCCCACCGGCATCGCGCCAGTAGCCCACCGACATGATGAGCGCGACAGCGGCACCGATCAGCGCAAGAAGCTTGAGCAACCGCGCATAGGGGTCGACGATGAAGCTGCCGCTGAACAGGGTCTCGGTCCCCTGCCCGCTTGCGACGAAGATGCCGGCGATGACAAGCACAACGACCGCAAGCCACAGCACAAGCTCGCCGCGCTCCTGCCGGGAGGCGACGCCGAGCATGAGCAGCGCCATAGCGCCGATGGCCAGACTAAGCTCCGGCAGCATCACGGCAAGATTGAGCGGCTCGATAGCAGGCATGGCTCTCTACGGCGCGAGCGCAAACCGCGCGTGCTCGGCTGCGGCAAGGCTCGCTTTGAAATTGGTCATCAGCGATTCGACCGACACGGTCGACACGTCGAGGATCGGATTGGGATGGAAACCAAAGATGATGGTGATGATGATGAGCGGCGTCATCACCGCCACCTCGCGCCAGGACAGGTCCTTGATGTGCTTGAGGGCGGGCTTGTCCAGGATGCCGAAGATGATGCGGCGATAGAGCCAGAGCGCATAGCCTGCCGACAGGATGATGCCGGTGGTGGCAAGCACCGCGACCCAGGTGTTGACGATGAAAGCGCCGAGCAAGCTCAAGAACTCGCCGACGAATCCCGTGGTGCCAGGCAAGCCGACGTTGGCGAGCGTGAACACCATGAAGCAGAAAGCGTATAGCGGCATGCGGTTCACAAGCCCGCCGAAGACTGAAATCTCGTGGGTGTGCATGCGGTCGTAGACCACGCCGACACAGAGGAAGAGCGCGGCGGAGACAATGCCGTGGGACAGCATCAGGAAGATGCCGCCCTGGAGTCCCTGTATGGTGATGGTGAAGAGGCCGATGGTGACGAAGCCCATATGGGCGACGGAGGAGTAAGCGATCAGCTTCTTCATGTCCTCCTGCGCCAGTGCGACCAGAGAGGTGTAGATCACCGCGATTACGGACAGGGCGAAGATGAGCGGCGCAAACTCGGCGGAGGCCAGCGGAAACATCGGGATGGAGAAGCGCAAAAAGCCGTAGCCGCCCATCTTCAGGAGGATGCCGGCAAGGATCACCGAGCCCGCCGTCGGCGCCTCCACATGGGCGTCAGGCAGCCAGGTATGCACCGGCCACATGGGCAGCTTCACCGCGAACGAGGCGAGAAAGGCGAACCATAGCCAGGTCTGCATCTGCGGCGGGAAGTCGTGGGCAAGCAGCGCTGGGATGTCGGTGGTGCCCGCCTCCCAATAGATCGCCATGATGGCAAGCAGCATCAGCACGGAGCCTGCCAGCGTGTAGAGGAAGAACTTGAAGCTCGAATAGACTCGGCGCGGACCGCCCCAGATGCCGATGATGAGGAACATCGGGATCAGTCCACCCTCGAAGAACAGATAGAACATGACGAGATCGAGGGAGCAGAACACGCCGATCATCAAGGTCTCGAGCACGAGAAAGGCAATCATGAATTCCTTCACGCGGACCTTGATGGCGCCGAAGCTCGAGAGGATGGTGATCGGCATCAGCAGCGTGGTGAGCAACACGAACGGCATGGAGATGCCGTCGAGGCCCATATGGAAGGTGATGGGCCCGAGCCACGGCCGCAGCTCGACGAACTGGAATTGCGCGGTGGCCGAATCGAAATCGCGCCACAGCAGAAGCGAGATGGCGAAGGTGATGAGCGTCGTCCACAGGGCGATATAACGCGCGTTGCGGGAGGCGCTCTCGTCGTCGCCGCGCAAAGCCAGGACCAGCAGCGCGCCGAGCAGCGGCAGGAACGTGACGGTGGAGAGGATCGGCCAGCTATAACTCATGGCGTGAGCGCCCCACCGGTGACGATGAAATAGGTGATGAGCAGCGCCACGCCGATCAGCATGATGAAGGCGTAGTGATAGATGTAGCCGGTCTGCAGCCTGACCACGCGGTTGGTGATATCGATCACACGTGCGGCGACGCCATCAGGCCCAATGCCGTCGATGATGGCGCCGTCGCCGAACTTCCACAGAAAGTAACCGAGCCGCTTGGCCGGGCGCACGAACAGGAAGTCGTAGAGCGCATCGAAATACCAGGCATGGAAGAAGAACTGGTTGGTGGCCGGGAAGCGCTTGAGAAGACCGAACGGCAGGAGCGGCTGCCACATGTAGCAATACCAGGCGATGAGAAAGCCGATTGTCATGGCCACGGTCGGCGACAGGGTGAGCCAGAACGGGACATCGTGGTGAGCGTGTTCTTGCAGCACGATCGAATCGCGCCAGAAGGACGCTTGGTCTGCGCCGATGAAGAGATGCCGGAAGGCGAGGCCAGCGAAGAGTGCGCCGGCGCCAAGGATCACGAGCGGCACACCCATGGTCCATGGCGGCTCGTGCACGTGCTCGAGGACTTCCTTGCCGCCCTTGAACTTGCCCTCGAAGGTCATGAACATCAGACGCCAGGTGTAGAGCGCCGTGAGGAACGCGGCGATCAGCGTCATCCAGTAGGTGTAATGGCCGACAAGGGTGTAGTCGAACCAGGTCGTCTCGATGATGTAGTCCTTGGAGATGAAGCCTGAGGTGAGCGGAAAGGCGGTGAGCGCCAGCGAGCCGATCAGCATCATCACCCAGGTGAAGGGGATCACCTTCCGCAAACCGCCCATGCGGCGCATGTCCTGATTGTCGGCGAGCGTGTGGATTACGGCGCCAGCGCAAAGGAAGAGCAGCGCCTTGAAGCAGGCATGGGTGAATAGGTGGAACATGCCGGCGCCAAAAGCACCGACGCCTTCCGCCGCGAACATGTAGCCGAGTTGCGAGCAGGTCGAATAGGCGATCACGCGCTTGATGTCGGTCTGCACGACGGCGGCGGTCGCGGCGAAGAAAGCGCTCGTGGCGCCGATGATGGCGACAAAGGCAAGCGCGTAAGGTGCCAGCTCGAAGAGCGGCGAGAGCCGGGCCACCATGAACACGCCGGCCGTGACCATGGTGGCGGCGTGGATCAGGGCCGAAACGGGCGTCGGGCCCAGCATGGCATCGGGCAACCAGGTGTGCAGCAGGAACTGCGCCGATTTGCCCATGGCGCCCATGAACAAGAGGAAGCAGATCAGGTCGAGCACAGGGACCTGGTAGCCGAGGAAGGCCATGGTCTTGCCCACCTGATCGGGGGCCGCAGCGAAGATCGTGTCGTATTGCACGGCGCCGAACACGGCGAAGATGGCGAAGATGCCGAGGGCAAAGCCGAAATCGCCCACGCGGTTGACAATGAAAGCCTTGATGGCCGCGGCGTTGGCGTCGGGCTTCTGGTACCAAAAACCGATCAGGAGATAGGAGGCGAGGCCGACGCCTTCCCACCCGAAGTAGAGCTGCAGCACATCGTCGGCCGTCACCAGCGCCAGCATGGCGAAGGTGAACATCGACAGATAAGCGAAGAAGCGCTGCTTGTGCGGGTCCTCGTCCATGTAGCCGATGGAGTAGAGGTGCACGACGGACGAGACCGTGGTGACCACCACGAGCATGACCGCGGTGAGCGTGTCGATGCGCAGCGACCAGAACGTTTTGAGCGCGCCGGAGTGAATCCAGCCGAGCATCTCAATGCGGACATCGTGGCCCTCGATGGCCACTTGATAGAAGGCGATCCAGGCCAGAAACGCGGCGACGAACAGTAGAGTCGTGGTGACCACCTCGGAGGCACGCGCGCCGACGAAGCGGCCGAAGAAGCCGGCGAAGATGGCCCCAATTAGGGGAAGAAAGACGATCGCCTGATACATCGGTGCCCGCCGTCAGCCTTTCAGCAAGTCGATTTCGGCGACGTCAATGGTGCCGCGGTTCCGGAAATAGACGACGACGATGGCGAGCCCGATCGCGGCTTCGGCCGCCGCCACGGTGAGTACGATCAGAGCGAAGACCTGGCCGACTAGGTCGCCATGAAACGCCGAGAACGCCACGAGGTTGATGTTGACAGCGAGCAGCATCAGCTCGATCGACATCAGGATGACGATGACGTTCTTGCGGTTGAGGAAGATGCCGAAAATGCCGATCGTGAACAGGATCGCGGCAAGGGTGAGATAGTGCGACAGCCCGATGGTCATTTGAGCCCCCTCCCCGTTTCGACCTCGACCACCTCGACCGCCATCTCGCGGGTGCGGCCCACTTGCGCGGCGATGGACTGCCGGCGCACGTCGCGCTTGTGGTGAAGCGTGAGCACGATGGCGCCGACCATGGCGACCAAAAGGATGAGGCCCGCCGCCTCGAACAGATAGACGTAGCGGGTGTAGAGGATCTCGCCGAGAGCCCTCGTGTTGCTCACGTCGGCGACCGGCGGCATGGGCGCGTCGGTGAACATTGTGGGCGCGGTGATCCAGGCGCCGACGACGAACACGAGCTCCACCAGAAGCAGAATGCCGATGACGGTGCCGATGGACAGATATTTGAGGAAGCCCGCGCGGAGCTCGGCGAAGTCGACGTCGAGCATCATCACCACGAACAGGAACAGCACCAGCACCGCGCCCACATAGACGACCACGAGGATCATGGCGAGGAACTCGGCGCCGAGCAGCACGAACAGGCCGGCCGCGTTGAAGAAGGCGAGAATCAGGAACAGCACCGCATGTACGGGGTTCTTGGCGGCGATGACCATGAAGCCCGCGCCCACGCACATGATGGCGAAGAGGTAGAAAAATAGCGCGGACAGCATCATGCAGCCTTCTTCGTGCTGACTAGAACGTCATAACGCGTGCCCGGCGCAAGGGCCGGGCATTGGAATTGCGGTTCGCCCCCAAAGTACTCCACGTGCCCCTCACCGATACGGCGCGTCGAGCGCGATATTCTTGGCAATCTCGCGCTCCCAGCGGTCGCCGTTCGCGAGCAGCCGCTCCTTGTCGTAATAAAGCTCCTCGCGGGTCTCGGTGGCGAACTCGAAATTCGGTCCCTCCACAATGGCTTCGACCGGGCAGGCTTCCTGGCAAAAACCGCAATAGATGCACTTCACCATGTCGATGTCGTAACGCGTGGCGCGGCGGGTACCGTCATTGCGCCGAGGGCCCGCCTCGATGGTGATGGCTTGCGCCGGGCAGATCGCCTCGCACAGCTTGCAGGCGATGCAGCGCTCCTCTCCGTTGGGATAGCGCCGGAGCACGTGCTCGCCGCGAAACCTTGGGCTGAGCGGCCCCTTCTCGAAGGGATAGTTGAGCGTCGCCTTCGGCGCCACGAAGTACTTCATGGCGAGCCAAAAGGCTGACAGAAATTCCATCAGCAGAAGCGATTTCGCGGCTTGGGCAACGCGCACGCGCTCACTCCTCTCAAAAGCCGTATTGCCATAGCCGCAACACCGCGGCCACGACCACGACGGCGGTTAGCGACAAGGGCAGAAACACCTTCCAGCCAAGCCGCATCAGCTGATCGTAGCGATAACGCGGCACCATGGCCTTGACCATGGAGACTAGGAAGAACAGGAAGCCAACTTTCAGCAAGAACCATAGCACGCCTGGTATCCAGGTGAAGGGCGCCACCGGAAATGGCGGCAGCCAGCCACCTAGGAAGAGCACGGTGCCCAGCGCGCAAAGCAGGATGATGGCGACGTATTCGCCCAGCATGAACAGCATGTAAGGGGTCGAGGAGTACTCGACCATGAACCCAGCCACGAGCTCCAATTCCGCCTCGAGCAGGTCGAACGGCGGGCGGTTGGTCTCGGCCAAGCACGAGATGAAGAAGACGACGAACATTGGGAAGAGCGGCAGCCAGTACCAGCCGAACAGGCCCAAACCCCGGTCCTGGGCCGTGACGATTTCCGTCAGATTGAGCGAGCCGGCGCATAGCAGCGCGGTGATGATGACGAAACCGATGGAGACCTCGTAGGAGACCATCTGGGCGGCGGAGCGCAAAGCGGCGAGAAAGGCGTATTTCGAGTTCGAGGCCCAGCCGGCCATGATCACGCCGTAGACCTGCAAGCTCGAGACGGCGAAGATGTAGAGCACGCCGACATTGATGTCAGCGACGGCCCAGCCCTTGGCGACGGGCATCACAGCCCAGGCGGAGATCGCGAGCCCGGCCGTGACCACAGGCGCGAACAGGAAGATCCCCTTATTGGAGCCGGCCGGGATGATGACTTCCTTGAAGACGAATTTGAGGAGGTCGGCGAAGGACTGCCACAGGCCGAAGGGGCCGACCACGTTCGGCCCGCGCCGCATCTGAACCGCGGCCCAAACTTTGCGGTCGGCGTAAAGAATGAAGGCGACGATGACCAAGAGGATCACGATCAGCGCGACGCTGTGCGCCACGACGAGTGCGGTCGGCAGGCCGTAGTTGGTCCAGAACTCAGCCATCGGTGCCGGTCGCCTTTTTGTTGCCGTCGGCATGCATCGCGCTCAACGACGCCATGATGGCGGAGGCGCGCGCGACCGGATTCGACAGGTAGTAATCGTCGATTGCGAGTCCGAAGCGGTCCTTGCCGGACTTCGCTGACGTGGCGCCAAGTTTCGCGATGGCTGCGCTGTCGGCAGATTCCACCAGATCGAGCAGCGCGAGAGAGGGCTGCGCCTGGTACATCTTTGAGCGGAGCGCTTGCAGGCTGTCGAAGGGTAGCGGTTTGCCGAGGACGGCCGACAGGGCGCGCAAGATCTTCCAGTCCTCGCGAGCCTCGCCCGGCGGGAAGATGGCCTGTCCGGTCATCTGCGCCCGCCCTTCCGTATTCACGTAGGTGGCGTCCTTCTCCGTGTAAGCCGCACCGGGGAGGATCACGTCGGCGCGGTGGGCGCCGCGGTCGCCGTGGCTCCCCTGATAGATGACGAAGGCATCACCAAGACGGTCCATGTCGATCTCGTCGGCGCCGAGCAGATAGATGACCTCGAGGTCGCCTTTGCCCGCAGCGTCGAGCATAGCTTCGACGTCGCGGCCGCCTTTCCCAGGCACGAGGCCAAGATCGAGGCCGGCCACGCGGCCGGCGGCGGTGTGCAGCACGTTGAAGCCGTTCCAGCCGGGCTTCACCGCGCCCATCTGGGTGGCCGCTTTCGCGGCGAGCGCCAGCACCGCGGCACCGTCTGAACGCGCCAGCGCCGCCTGGCCGACGATCACCATGGGCTTTTCGACCCCGTCGAGCCTCTTGAGGAACGGATGGGAGCCGTCGGCGATCTTGGCCAACGTGTCGGGGCCGGCGCCGAGATAGTCGTAGCCGTAGGTGAGATCGACCTCGGTGCCGATCAGGCCGATGGGAAGCTTATCCTGCTCGTGCCGCCACCGCTTGCGGATGCGCGCATTGAGCACGGGCGCCTCGACGCGCGGATCGGTGCCAATCAGCAGAACTGCCCCGGCCTCCTCAATGCCGCCGATTGTGGTGTTGAAGAGATAGGTGGCACGGCCGAGCGCCGGATCGAGCTTGGCGCCGTCCTGGCGGCAATCGATATTGGGCGAGCCGAGCGCATCTGCGAGGAGCTTCAGTGCGAACATCTCCTCGGCACCGGCAAGGTCGCCGGCAATCGCGCCAAAGCGCGACCCGTCGAGGCCGTCGAGGCGCTCGGCAATCGCGCGGAACGCCTCGTCCCAGGTGGCGGGCTCGAGCTTGCCGTTGCGCCGCACGTAAGGCTGATCGAGGCGCTGGGTGCGCAAGCCGTCCCACACATGGCGCGCCTTGTCGGAGATCCACTCCTCGTTCACGGCGTCGTTGATGCGCGGCAAGATGCGCAGCACCTCCCGGTCGCGCGAATCGACCCTGATGGCGCTGCCGACCGCGTCCATGAGGTCGATGGACGGCGTCTTTCCGAGTTCCCAAGGTCGCGCCACGAAGGCGTAAGGCTTGGAGGTGAGCGCGCCGACAGGACAGAGGTCCACCACGTTGCCGGACAGGTTCGACTGCATGCCGTGCTCGAGATAGGTGGTGATCTCCATGTCCTCGCCGCGGCCGATGGCGCCCAACTCCTGAACGCCCGCCACCTCCGTCATGAATCGCACACAGCGCGTGCAATGGATGCAGCGCGTCATGAAGGTCTTGATCAGCGGCCCGAGATATTTGTCTTCGACCGCGCGCTTGTTGTCCTCGAAGCGGCCGGCGTCGAAGCCATACGCCATGGTCTGATCTTGCAGGTCGCACTCGCCGCCCTGGTCGCAGATCGGGCAATCGAGGGGATGGTTGATCAGCAGGAACTCGAGCACCCCCTCACGCGCCTTCTTCACCGTCTCGGAGTCGGTGATGATCGTAGGCAGCATGCCGTCCTTGCCGGGCCGCAAATCGCTCACCGACATGGCGCAGGAGGCGACAGGCTTCGGCATGCCGGCGATCTCGACCAGGCACATGCGGCAATTGCCGGCGATGGAGAGGCGGTCGTGATAGCAAAAGCGCGGAATCTCGACGCCGACGAGCTGGCATGCCTGGATCAGCGTGATGCCGTCCGGGACGTCGTGCTCTTGGTTATTGATGATCAGCTTAGGCATGGGCTCCCTACTCCGCTGCCACCGGCACGGACGGCGAGATCGGTTTGGTCGCCTGCTCGTCGATGCGTTGTTCGATGACGTGGCGGAAATGGCGGATCAGACCTTGCACGGGCCACGCCGCCGCATCGCCGAGCGCGCAGATGGTGTGGCCTTCCACCTGGTGGCTGACGTCGAGCAGCATTTGGATCTCGGCCTTCTCCGCCTCGCCCTTCGCCATGCGCTCCAGCACGCGCCACATCCAGCCGGTGCCTTCGCGGCAGGGCGTGCACTGGCCGCAAAACTCGTGCTTGTAGAAATAGGAGATGCGGGCGATGGCGCGAATGATGTCGGTGGATTTGTCCATGACGATCACGCCGCCGGTGCCGAGCGCGGTGTTCACCGCTTTCAGACTGTCGAAGTCCATGGGCAGGTGCTCGCAGACATCGGCCGGGATGCAGGGCACCGACGAGCCGCCGGGAATGACGGCGAGCAGATTGTCCCAGCCGCCGCGCACGCCGCCGCCGTAATGGTCGATCAGTTCGCGGAGCGGCACGCCCATCTCCTCCTCGATGGTGCACGGCTTGTTCACGTGACCGGAGATGCAATAGAGCTTGGTGCCGGTGTTGTTGGGGCGGCCGAGGGACGCGAACCAGGTGGCACCGCGGCGCAAGATGTCCGGCACCGAAGCGATGGTCTCCACATTGTTGACGGTCGTGGGCGCGCCCCAGAGCCCGCAATTGGCGGGGAACGGAGGCTTCAGGCGCGGCTGGCCCTTCTTGCCTTCGAGGCTTTCCAGAAGCGCCGTCTCCTCGCCGCAGATGTATGCCCCCGCCCCGTGATGGACGTAGAGGTCGAAGTCCCAGCCGTTGACGTTGTTCTTGCCGATCAGTTTCGCGTCATAGGCCTCGTCGATCGCGGCCTGAAGGATCTCGCGCTCGGCGATGAACTCACCGCGAATATAGATGTACGAGGTATGCGCGCGCATGGCGAAGCCGGCGAGCAGCGCGCCTTCGATCAGGAGATGCGGGTCGTGGCGCATGATCTCCCGGTCCTTGCAGGTGCCGGGCTCGGACTCGTCGGCGTTGACGGCGAGATAGCTCGGACGGCTGTCCGCCTTCGGCATGAACGACCATTTGAGGCCGGTGGGGAAGCCGGCGCCGCCGCGCCCGCGTAAGCCGGACGCCTTCACCTCGTCAATGACGGCTTCGTGTCCGCGCGCGATCATCTCTTTGGTGCCGTCCCAGGCGCCGCGGGCGCGCGCCGCTTTCAGCTGCCAGCTGTGGAGGCCGTAGAGGTTCGTGAAGATGCGGTCCTTGTCTTGAAGCATCAGCGGGACCTCGGCTTCTTCGGCTGTGGCTTGGATGTGCTGGAACGCTTCGCGGCCTCATGGATGACGGAGGTTCCGGCGTATCCAGGCTCGGGGCCGGACGGATCGTTTGCGTAAAGCGCGGGATCGGTGAGCGTGTTCGGGCCGCCAACGGGGGCGGAGGCCTGCCGCCCGTCTTGCGGGCCAGGCGGGACCTCACGGCCGGCTTTGAGCTCATCGAGGATGTGCTCCAAGATCTCCGGCGTCAGGTCCTCGTAATAGTACTTATTGATCTGGGCCATCGGTGCGTTGACGCAAGCGCCGAGGCATTCGACCTCGGTCCACGAGAACAAGCCGTCCTCGCTGACGGTGTCCTTCTCGCCGATACGCTTGCGGCAGGTGGCCATGATCTCCTCGGACCCCCGCAGCATGCACGGCGTCGTGCCGCACACTTGCACGTAGTGGCGGCCGATCGGCGCGAGATTGAACATCGTGTAGAAGGTCACGATCTCGTAGACGCGGATATAGGCCATGCCCAGCATGTCAGCGACGTAGCGTAGCGCGGGCTCAGGGATCCAGCCGCCCATCTGCTCTTGCGCGCGCCACAATAGCGACAGCACGGCGGAGGCCTGGCGTCCTTCCGGGTACTTCTTGATCTCAGCCTTAGCCCATTCGAGATTCTCGGGCGTGAAGGTAAAGCCTTCGGGCTGCTCTGCTGCGAGGCGGCGGACGCTCATCTTCTGTCTTCTTGTGATCTCGCGTTAGGTGTTGCCCAGCTTGCGGATGGCGTGCCCGCAACGCATGCACGCGTCGTTTTCTTCATCATGCACATTACGTAACCACTGTATTGTGCAGCGCAATACTCAGCGGTCAATTTCTCCAAACACGATATCGATTGAACCGATCACGGCCGACACGTCTGCGAGCATGTGGCCGCGGCAGAGGAACTCGAGTGCTGCGAGGTGGACAAAGCTCGGCGCTCTGATCTTGCAGCGATAAGGCCGGTTGGTGCCGTCGGAGACGAGATAGACGCCGAACTCGCCCTTGGGCGCCTCGATGGGCGCGTAGGCCTCGCCTTTCGGCACGTGATAGCCCTCGGTGTAAAGCTTGAAGTGATGGATGAGGGCCTCCATGGAGCCCTTCATCTCGGCGCGTTTCGGCGGCACCAGCTTATGGTTGTCGATAGTGACGGGACCCGGTGTGGTGGTAAGCCGCTCGCAGCATTGCTTCATGATGCGCACCGACTGGCGCATCTCCTCCATGCGGATGAGGTAGCGGTCGTAGCAGTCGCCGTTCTTGCCGATGGGGATGTCGAACTCGAGCTCGTCGTAGCACTCGTAAGGCTGGGCTTTGCGCAGATCCCAGGCGGCGCCGGTGCCGCGGATCATGACGCCGGTGAAGCCGTGTGCCCAGGCGTCTTCCTGGCTGATCACGCCGATATCGACGTTTCGCTGCTTGAAGATACGGTTGTCGGTGAGAAGGCCCTCGATGTCATCGCAGACCGTCAGGAAGGGGTCGCAGAAGGCATAGATGTCGTCCACGAGTTCGGGCGGAAGATCCTGATGCACGCCGCCGGGACGCACATAAGCCGCATGCATGCGGCTGCCGCTCGCCCGCTCGTAGAATACCATGAGCTTCTCGCGCTCCTCGAAGCCCCACAGCGGTGGGGTTAGCGCACCGACATCCATGGCTTGCGTGGTGACGTTGAGGAGATGGGAAAGCAGGCGCCCGATCTCGGAATAAAGCACGCGGATGAGCTGCGCCCGCTTCGGGACCGTGATGCCGAGGAGCTTCTCCACCGAGAGCGAAAAGGCGTGCTCCTGATTCATGGGCGCGACGTAATCGAGCCGGTCGAAATACGGCACCGCCTGCAGATAGGTCTTGTGCTCGATCAGCTTCTCGGTGCCGCGGTGAAGCAGGCCGATATGAGGATCGACGCGCTCGACCACCTCGCCGTCGAGCTCGAGCACGAGGCGGAGCACGCCGTGGGCTGCCGGGTGCTGCGGTCCAAAATTGATGGTGAAGGTGCGGTCGTCACCCTCGCGTTTGCCGCTGTCCATCTCGGGCGCTCTTGTTTCGATCTCGGCCATCAGGCGTCCACCTTGGCTTTAGTCTTCGCCCGCTTGCCGGCGACGCCGCGCTCGAACCTGTCCCGGCTGATGATGAAGCGCTCATGGGTGCCTGCGCCGATCTCCTCGATGCCGTCATGGGCGGTGACCTGGAAGCGCGCCCGCCGCCCCCGTACCTCGATGCATTCGGCCTCGACGGTCACGGTGAAGCCCGGCGGCGTCGCGGCCTTGTGGGATACGTCGATATGGACGCCGAGGCTCCCCTCGCCTTTATCGAGATGCGGCTCGAGCAGCTGGACACAGGTCCACTCCATCAGGCCGACCATGAAGCCCGTGGCAAAGACCTCCGGCATCGCTTGGAGCTGCGGCGCCTCCTGGTAGAGATGCGGCACGGTCTTGGTCACCGGCACGGTGTAGGAGAAGCTGTGCTTCAGGCCGGGCTTCAGGGTCGGCTTCATGGCTCCCCCTTCCGGTCAGGCGCCTCGCCCGCCTTCTCGTCGCCGGGGATGGCGGTGTCCATGCCCTCCCACGGGCTCAAGAAGTCGAACGTCCGGAACTCTTGCATCAGCTTCACGGGCTCGTAGACCACCCGCTTCAGCTGGTCGTCGTAGCGGAGCTCGACATAGCCCGTGAGCGGGAAGTCCTTGCGCAACGGATGGCCCTGGAAGCCGTAATCCGTGAGGATCCGGCGCAAGTCGGGATGACCGTCAAACAGGATGCCGTAAAGGTCGTATGCCTCCCGCTCAAACCAGTTGGCGGCGGGGAATAGCGGGACGATGCTCGGCACCGGCGTTTCTTCGTCCGTCTTGGCGCGAACGCGGATGCGGTGATTAAGCCAGGGACTCAGCAGGTGATAGACGACGTCGAACCGCTCGTCGCGCTCGGGATAATCCACGCCGCATATGTCGATCAGGCAGCCGAAGCGGCAGCGCTCGTCGTCGCGCAAAAAAGCAATGACCTCGGGGATTGCATCGCGCTTCACCTCGATGCTGAGCTCACCGAGCGCAACCTGAAAGCCTACGAGCTTCGGGCCAAGCTTTCCGGTGAGATAGGTGCCCAATTTGTTGAGGGCTTGGTCCATCAAGGCTCCGGGATCAGAGCGGCAGGTCAGCGTTCGATAGTGCCGGTCCGCCTGATCTTCTTTTGCAGGAGCAGTACGCCGTAAACGAGCGCTTCGGCAGTCGGTGGGCAACCTGGAACGTAGATGTCCACCGGCACGATGCGATCGCAGCCGCGTACCACAGAATAGGAATAGTGATAGTAGCCGCCGCCATTCGCGCAAGAGCCCATGGAGATGACGTAGCGGGGCTCCGGCATCTGGTCATAGACCTTGCGCAACGCAGGCGCCATTTTATTGCATAGCGTGCCGGCGACGATCATCACGTCGGATTGACGCGGGCTGCCGCGGGGCGCGAAGCCGAACCGCTCGAGATCGTAGCGGGGCATCGAAGCCTGCATCATCTCGACGGCGCAGCAGGCGAGCCCGAAGGTCATCCACATCAGCGAGCCGGTGCGGGCCCAATTGATGAGATCGTCGGCGGTGGTGAGCAGGAAGCCTTTATCGGCGAGTTCGTCGGAAAAGACGCCGAAGCCGGTTGCACCGGCAGTCACCAGGCCGCCGGCCTTCCCTTCGTTTTCGAAAATGGGCTCAGGCATCAATCCCATTCGAGCGCGCCCTTCCGCCATTCATAGATGAAGCCGATGGTCAAAACGCCCAAGAATACGATCATCGACCAGAACCCGAGCGCGCCGACGTGGTCGAAGGCGACAGCCCAGGGAAACAGAAACGCCACCTCGAGATCGAAGATAATGAACAAAAGCGACACGAGGTAGAAGCGAACGTCGAATTTCATGCGCGCGTCATCAAATGCGTCGAAGCCGCATTCATAAGCCGAGACCTTTTCAGGATCAGGCTTGCGGACCGCGATCACGAACGGCACGAGAAGCAGAATCGTGCTGATGACGAAGGCGATGCCGATGAAGATGACGAGGGGAAGATAATCTTGGAGCAGCTGGCCCATGGCTCTATCGAAGCCTTCTTCTTTGCATTCACGGGGCCAAAATGGCGGGAGTGACGGGACTCGAACCCGCGGCCTCCGGCGTGACAGGCCGGCGCTCTAACCAACTGAGCTACACCCCCTACCGGGCCGTAATGCACGGCCGGAGGCGATATTCAGCATGTACGGCCTGGGATTCGCCAAGTCAAGGCGAGGTGAAATGGCTGTCGCAAAGCAAGGATGGTGGGCGGTGACAGGCTCGAACTGCCGACATCCACGGTGTAAACGTGGCGCTCTACCAACTGAGCTAACCGCCCTGCTCTTGGGAAAGCGTTAGACCAGGCTGTAGCCGATGCCTATGGGCAAACCAATAAGAAAGGCGAAGCCTCACGCTAAGCGGCAAGGCTCCGCCTCGAAACTTTCTAAACGCCGTTTCCGGCCTTAGGCGTTACAGGCCTCTTTGAGAGCCTTACCGGCGCGGAATTTCGGCACCTTGGATGCCGGGATCTGAACCTCGGCGCCGGTGCGCGGGTTGCGGCCCACCGAGGCCTTGCGCTGCGCCACCTGGAAATTGCCGAAGCCGACGATGCGGACAGTGTCACCGCCGCGCAAGGCCTTCTCGATGTTCTTGAACGTCGCGTCCACGGCCTTCTCGGCCGCATCTTTCGACAGTTCGGATTCTCTCGCCACCTGGGCGACCAGCTCAGCTTTGTTCACGGTCTCCATCCTTTCGCTCGGCCCCAATCGCAGGGCGCATTTGAACCCTCGAGGCCGCTTTGGGTACGCTCCGATTCACAAACATATGGTGTATGACTGAAGCAAAAAACGCGGAAAATCAACAAATTTGCCCGACTCAGTGGACAAAGCCGGACCACGCGATTGAGGCAAATCGACGGCAAAGTTCCGCCGTGGCAGCGGAGCGGTCAGTGGGCGGTCAGACCGGCCGACGTCTCGTCCTTCGGTGGGACGACCTGCGCTGCTCCCTCGCCCTCTTCCTCCCAGACGATCGGTTGGGGCGGACGGGGGAAGGCGATCTTCAGCACCTCATCCACGCGGGACACCGGGATAATCTCGAGTGCATTCTTAAGTGTATCCGGTATCTCCGTGAGATCCTTGGCGTTTTCCTCGGGAATGATCACGGTCTTGATGCCAGCGCGCAGCGCCGCGAGGAGCTTCTCCTTGAGGCCGCCGATGGGCAGGACCCGGCCTCGCAAAGTGATCTCCCCGGTCATGGCGACTTCGCGTCTCACCGGGATTCCGGTCATCAGAGATATGATTGCGGTAGCCATGGCGACGCCAGCCGACGGCCCATCCTTCGGGGTGGCGCCTTCGGGCACGTGAACGTGGATATCCCGCTTTTCAAAAAGCGGCGGCTCGATGCCGAAATCCACCGCTCTGGAGCGGACATAGGCGTTGGCGGCCTGGATTGATTCTTTCATGACATCGCGCAGATTGCCGGTGACGGTCATCTTGCCCTTGCCCGGCATCATCACGCCCTCGACGGTGAGGATCTCGCCGCCGACCTCGGTCCAGGCAAGGCCCGTGACCACGCCGACCTGATCTTCGAGCTCTGCCTCGCCGTAGCGATATTTCGGCACGCCGAGATAGTCGGAGAGGTTCTCTATGGTGACCCGCACGGACTTGTTCTTCGTGGTCAGGAGCTCCTTCACCGACTTCCGGGCGAGCTTGGCGATCTCACGCTCAAGGCTGCGGACGCCGGCCTCGCGGGTATAGCGCCGGATCATCTCCTTCAGCGCGTCGTCTTCCAGCGCGAACTCGTCCGTCTCAAGGCCATGGTTCTTGACCTGCTCGGGGATCAGGTGCCGCCGTGCGATCTCGACCTTCTCGTCCTCGGTGTAACCGGCGATGCGGATGATCTCCATCCGGTCCATCAAGGCCGGCGGAATGTTGAGCGTATTCGCCGTGGTCACGAACATCACATTGGAAAGGTCGTAGTCGACCTCCAGGTAATGGTCGTTGAAGGTGTGGTTCTGCTCAGGGTCCAGCACTTCCAGCAGCGCCGATGCCGGGTCGCCGCGGAAATCGGCGCCCATCTTGTCGATCTCGTCGAACAGGAACAGCGGATTGACCTTCTTGGCTTTCCGCATGGACTGGATCACCTTGCCGGGCATGGAGCCGATATAGGTGCGGCGGTGACCCCTGATCTCGGCCTCGTCGCGCACGCCGCCAAGGCTCATGCGCACGAACTCGCGGCCCGTGGCGCGGGCGATGGATTTGCCGAGCGAGGTCTTGCCGACGCCCGGAGGGCCGACCAGGCACAGGATCGGGCCTTTGAGCATGTTGGTCCGGTTCTGCACCGCCAGATATTCGACGATGCGGTCCTTGACCTTCTCCAGCCCGTAGTGATCCTCGTCGAGGATCTTCTGGGCGTCATCGAGGTCGCGCTTGACCTTGCCCTTGACTCCCCACGGGATCGACAACAGCCAGTCGAGATAGTTGCGCACGACGGTGGCTTCGGCCGACATCGGGCTCATCTGGCGGAGCTTCTTGAGCTCGCCCATGGCCTTCTCGCGCGCCTCGCGGGAAAGCTTGGTCTTCTCGATCTTTTGCTCGAGCTCGGCCAGGTCGTCGCGGCCTTCCTCGCTGTCGCCGAGCTCCTTCTGGATCGCCTTCATCTGCTCGTTCAAGTAGTACTCGCGCTGCGTCTTCTCCATCTGACGCTTGACGCGGCTCCTGATCTTGCGCTCGACCTGAAGGACGGAGATCTCGCTCTCCATGAGGGTGAAGACGCGCTCCAGCCGCTCGGAGACCGAAGTGATCTCGAGAATCTGCTGCTTCTCGGCGATCTTGATGGCGAGATGCGAGGCGATGGTGTCGGCGAGCTTGGAGTAGTCCTCGATCTGGCTCGCGGTGCCCAGCACTTCGGGCGAGATCTTCTTGTTCAACTTCACATAGCTCTCGAACTGGGACACGACCGACCGGGCAAGCGCCTCGATCTCGTCCTCGGCGCCGAGCGTCTCCTCGACCGGCTCGGTCTCGGCCTCGAAGTAATTCTCGTTGTCCGTGTAGCGGATGATATTGGCCCGGCGCGTGCCCTCGACCAGCACTTTCACGGTGCCGTCAGGCAGCTTGAGCAGCTGGAGCACGGAAGCGAGCGTGCCCATGTTGTAGATGCCGTCGGCAGTCGGCTCGTCGTCGGAGGCGTTCTTCTGGGCGACAAGCAGGATCTGCTTGTCCGTCCGCATCACCTCTTCGAGCGCGGCGATCGACTTCTCGCGGCCGACGAAGAGCGGCACGATCATGTAGGGGAAAACGACGATGTCGCGCAGAGGCAGCACCGGGTAAAGCTCGGCTGCGCCTTCTGTGGTCGTGGACGGTTCGATGTCAGTCATAATTAATTCCGTCGCTTTCTTTTGGGCGGACCGAATGGCGTTCCGCAGCTAATGTCTTTGTTCCCCTCCCCCGAAGGTCCGCCTACCTGGACCATTGTCCCGGCAAATGCCGAGACGAACACTGCGTCACGTTGGCCCGCCGTCTGACGAAGGTGGCGACCGGCCCCGCCGCCGTCAAGGGGGCCGTTCCCCGGGAGGTATACGCGGAATTCCCACCGATTTGAGTGGGATTCGCCCCTCCCTTCAAGCGGGGAATGGCGGTTCCCGGTCAGGCGCTCGAGCCGACCTCCTCCTGCCGCTCGGAGTAGATGCGCAGCGGACGTGCCTTGCCCTCCACGACTTCGGCGCTGATGACGACCTCTTCGACCCCCCGCATGCTGGGCAGCTCGAACATGGTGTCGAGCAGGATGCTTTCCATGATGGATCTGAGGCCGCGCGCGCCGGTCTTCCGCTCGATCGCCTTCTTGGAAATGGAGAGCAGGGCCTCCTCGGCAAAGGAGAGTTGCACGTCCTCCATCTCGAACAGACGCTGATACTGGCGCACGAGGGCGTTCTTGGGCTCGGTCAGGATGCGGATCAGGGACTCCTCATCAAGGTCGTCCAGGGTCGCGATCACCGGGACACGGCCGATGAACTCCGGGATGAGACCGAATTTGAGCAGATCCTCGGGTTCGATCCCTCTAAGGACGTCGCCGGTGCGACGCTCATCGACGGCTTCCACGTTGGCGCCAAAACCGATCGAAGTGGACCGGCCGCGCGCGGAGATGATCTTCTCAAGCCCGGCAAACGCGCCGCCACACACGAACAGGATGTTGGTGGTGTCGACTTGGAGGAATTCCTGCTGTGGGTGCTTGCGGCCGCCTTGTGGGGGCACCGATGCAACCGTGCCTTCCATGATCTTCAGAAGCGCCTGCTGCACGCCCTCGCCTGACACGTCGCGGGTGATGGACGGGTTGTCGGATTTGCGACTGATCTTGTCGACTTCGTCGATATAGACGATGCCGCGCTGGGCGCGCTCGACGTTGTAGTCGGCCGCCTGGAGCAGCTTCAGGATGATGTTCTCGACGTCCTCGCCCACATAGCCGGCCTCGGTGAGCGTGGTGGCGTCGGCCATGGTGAAGGGCACGTCGAGGATGCGGGCCAGCGTCTGGGCGAGCAGCGTCTTGCCGCAGCCCGTGGGCCCGATCAGAAGAATGTTCGATTTGGCGAGCTCGACGTCGGAGTTCTTACCCGAATGGTTGAGCCGCTTGTAGTGATTGTGTACGGCAACCGACAGAACGCGCTTGGCGTAGTCCTGACCGATCACGTAGTCGTCGAGGACGGCGCAAATCTCCATCGGCGTGGGGACGCCGTCCCGGGACTTCACGAGGGAGCTCTTATTCTCCTCGCGAATAATATCCATGCAGAGCTCGACGCATTCATCACAGATGAACACGGTCGGCCCAGCGATAAGCTTGCGAACCTCGTGCTGACTCTTGCCGCAGAAAGAGCAGTAGAGGGTGTTTTTCGAATCAGTTCCGCTCACCTTGCTCATTCTCTCATCCAATTGTTCTTGGTTTCTGCTCAGCGCCGGAGGCCGCCCGCCAACGCTCTATTGGTCCATTTTCCCGCCTTGCAAGTGTGAGCGACTCCTCTTGGAAAAGCTGCCCGACGAGCAATCTCAGCATGCTAAGGCGGCACTGATCAAGGATTGTTTAATCCCAACAGCCTGCGCAGGGGGGCGTTGTCCCCTACCCTGTGCACCATGCAGGGACCATGCCTAGTCCCTGGGCAGCAAGGGCCCAAGGCTGGATTTGCCGGTTAGCCCTAATGGGTCGAAAGCGGGTCTCAGCGGCCTTAGGACGCGGGTACCGTCTCGAGCTTTTCCTCGATCGGATGCCGTTTGGAGATCACCTCGTCGACGAGGCCGAACTTGCGCGCATCCTCAGCCGACATGAAGTAGTCACGGTCGAGCGTTTTCTCAATAATCTCGTAGTCCTGACCGGTGTGGTGGACGTAGATGTCATTGAGGCGCCGCTTCATCTTGATGATGTCCTCGGCATGCCTCTCGATGTCGCTGGCTTGCCCCTGGAACCCGCCCGAGGGCTGGTGGAGCATGATGCGCGCGTTCGGCAGCGAATAGCGCATGCCCTTCTCGCCGGCACAGAGCAGAAGCGAGCCCATGGACGCGGCCTGCCCGATGCACAGTGTCGCGACCGGCGGCCGGACGAACTGCATGGTGTCGTAGATCGCCATGCCGGAGGTCACCACGCCCCCGGGCGAGTTGATGTACATGGAGATCTCTTTCTTGGGGTTCTCGGCCTCCAAGAACAGGAGCTGCGCCGTGATCAGCGAGGCCACATGGTCCTCGATCACGCCAGTGACGAAGATGATCCGCTCTTTCAGCAGGCGGGAGTAAATGTCGTAGGCGCGCTCGCCGCGGTTGGTCTGCTCGACCACCATCGGCACGAGCGTGCTCATATATGTCTCGACCGGATTGTTCATGGATGTCCTGTACTTAGGCTTCTATAGCCGGTCGGGGGAACGACCGGCGATTCTGCCGGGTTTCCCTACTACATATGGGGTCGAGCCCCGAAACGGAAGGGCCATATTGCCTCTTTCCAGTCGGCCCCCTCGCTCCATCAACCGTGGCTGTGACCATGATCGTGATCATGGTCGTGATCATGGTGGTGATGATCGTGGCCGTGCTCGTGCGCATCATCCGGGTCGGTGTAAAGCTCCTCCACGCTGACCGGCTTGTCGGTCACCTTGGCGAGCTCAAGGATGTAATCCACCACCTTATCCTCGTAGAGCGGTGCCCTGAGCTCCGCCAGCATCTGAGGATTGTTGCGGTAGAAATCGTAGACCTGCCGCTCCTGTCCGGGGAATTGCCGGATACGCTCGATCAGCGCCTTATTCACCTCATCGTCGCTCACGGTAATCTCGTTGCGGGAGCCGACCTCCGACAACAGCAGCCCGAGCCTGACCCGCCTTGCAGCGATGTCGTGGTATTCCGCCTTCGCCTTCTCCTCGGTCGTACCTTCGTCGGCGAAGGTCTTCTTGGACTGCTCCAGGTCCTTGGTGACCTGGTTCCAGATCGCCTCGAACTCATTGTCGACCAGCGTCGGAGGCAGCTCGAATGTATGGCTCGTGTTGAGAGCGTCGAGCAGCGCTCGCTTCACCTTTTGACGTGAGGCCATGGCGCGGTCCTGTTCGATCCGCGCTTTGACAGTGTCGCGCATCTGCGCGACCGACTCGACGCCGAGGCTCTTGGCGAAGTCGTCGTCCAGGATCGGCGTCTCTGGGCCAGCGACCTCCTTTACCTTCACCTCGAATTGAACCGTCTTGCCGGCGAGCTTGGCTTCCGGATAGTCCTCCGGGAAGGTCGCCTCGACGGTGCGCTCCTCGCCGGTCTTGACGCCAATCAGCCCATCCTCGAAGCCCGGGATGAAGCCGCCGGAACCGAGCATGATCGGCGCATCCTCGGTGTTTCCGCCTTCGAAAGGCTCCCCATCAAGCTTGCCCACGAAGTCGATCGTGACCCGGTCGCCCTTCTGCGCAGGATCGTCCTTCGGCTTGTAGTTCTGATTGGTGGCAAGGATGCGCTCGACCGCCTGGTCGATGTCTTTCTCCGTGACGGGGGTGACCGGCTGCTCGAGCTCGAGCGTGCTGAGGTCCATCACCTCGACGTTGGGCAGCACCTCGAAGGAGAGCGTGTAAGCGAGGTCGCTGGTTCCGGCGAAGATTTTGTCAATCTCGGCCTCGTCCTCAGGGAGCGCGACCTTCGGCTGAAATGCCGGGCGCTCCTCGCGCTGGGACAGCGCCTCCTGACTCGTCTCGGCCACGGCCTGCTGCACGACCTCGGCCATCACAGAGCGGCCGTAGACTTTGCGTAGATGCTCTTTCGGCACATGGCCGGGCCTGAAGCCCTTGATCCGCGCCTTGCCCTTAAGCTCATCGAGGCGTGACGACAGCCGCTGCTCGAGCTCATCGGCGCCGACAACGACCTTCAGTTCACGGCGCAATCCATCTGCATTTGTTTCAATGACGTTCATACTGTCTCAATCCATCATTTTTCAGCGCCATGCGGCGCTTCAAACCATTGCTTGAACCATCCAACAAAGTTGGTTGGTGCGGGCGGAGGGAGTTGAACCCCCACGGCCGAAGCCACCAGAACCTAAATCTGGCGTGTCTACCAGTTCCACCACGCCCGCTTTAAGGATTTACGCAAGCCCCTGTCAGCCGTATCTCGCGGTCTATATACACAGCGGATTCCCTGCCTGCTAGCCCGCAAGGCGATGTTGCGCGGGACCTCTCCAAGAGCCCCGCTCTTGTGTCTCGATATGGTGGATGTGGCCAGTCCTTTCCATTGATTTGCGTTAAGGTGGGCTTCAGCCAAGCGCGCTATTTCAGGCGAAGCAGCTTGAGGAACGCCGCCCGCGAACAATAGGAGGGCTGACCCATGATCCGGTGGGGACTGATCTTGGCGGTGGTGATCATCGCCGCGGGCGCTTGGTTCGACTGGACCTATCACGCGGTCCGCATGGAGGTTCATGAGCTTCGGTCTCGTCTCGAGTTGAGATCGGATAGGCCGAGCGCCGAGATCAAGGCCGATTGCGCACGTGCGCATGAGCTTCAGTCGAATCTCATGGCCAGGATGTTCAAGCCCCACGAGCTGGCAGCGCTCGCCAAGCGCTGCGACGAGATTAAGGCGCATGGCGAGACGCCAGACACACCCTAATTCATGCTCGCTTTGTGAAAACGCATGGAACGGCATGCTGCACGCGGCGCATTTCGTGCAACTTCCGCGACTTGCGGCGGCTGATCGCGCTCAGTAGGTTGGCCTAAGAACAAGATTTTCGAAGGCTTCCCCCCGTGTCCTACCACAATGGCATTATCGAAGCGATCGGCAACACGCCGCTGATCAAGCTCAAGCGCGCATCCGAAGAAACCGGTTGCACCATTCTCGGCAAGGCCGAGTTCATGAACCCGGGTCAGTCGGTGAAAGACCGTGCCGCGCTCTTCATCATTCGCGACGCGCTGAACTCCGGCAAGCTCAACCCGGGCGGTACCGTGGTTGAGGGCACGGCCGGCAATACCGGCATCGGGCTCGCCCTTGTCGGCAACGCGCTCGGTCTGAAGACGGTCATCGTGATCCCGGAGACCCAGTCGGACGAGAAGAAGCAGATGTTGCGTCTCGCCGGCGCCGAGCTGATCGAGGTGCCCGCCGTTCCCTACAAGAACGAGAATAACTACGTGAAGTATTCCGGCCGGCTCGCCGAGGAACTCGCCAAGACCGAACCTAATGGCGCCATTTGGGCGAACCAATTCGACAACGTGGCGAATCGCCAGGGCCATATCGAGACGACGGCGCAAGAGATCTGGCGTGATCTCGACGGCAAGGTCGATGGCTTCATCTGTGCGGTGGGCACCGGCGGCACGCTCGCCGGCGTGTCCATGGGGCTCAAGGAGCACAACCCCAACGTGGTGATCGGTCTCGCCGATCCCATGGGGGCGGCGCTCTACAACTATTACAAGCACGGCGCGCTCAAAGCCGAAGGCAGCTCAATTACCGAAGGCATCGGCCAGGGGCGCATCACCGCCAATCTCGAAGGGGCCAAGGTCGACGAGGCCTATCAGATCCCCGATGCCGAGGCGTTGCCGGTCGTGTTCGACCTCTTGAGCGAGGAAGGGCTCTGCCTCGGCGGGTCGAGCGGCATCAATGTCGCCGGCGCGATCCGGCTGGCCAAGGACATGGGCCCCGGCCACACCATTGTCACGGTGCTCTGCGACTACGGCACGCGCTACCAAAGCAGGCTGTTCAATCCGGAATTCTTGCGCGAAAAGGGGCTTCCGGTACCCGAATGGCTCGACCAGAAACAGCCTGCGGCGCCGAGCGTGTTCGTTTGAGCTGAGAATTGGAGAAGAGAATTTGTCGACGCCGAAGACATGGCTGATTGAGACTGACGAGCTCGAGCGCGAGCTCGATGCGCCCGACTTTGTGATCATCGACGCCACCTGGTACATGCCGAGCGAAGGCAAGGATGCGCGCGAGGAATATCTGACCGAGCATATCCCGGGTGCGATCTTCTTCGACATCGATGAGATCGCCGACACCCAAAGCGCCCTACCCCATATGCTGCCGTCGCCGGAGAAGTTCACCTCGCGCATGCGCAGCATGGGCATCGGCGACGGGCAGCGGATCGTAGTTTACGACCGGCACGGCATGTTCAGCGCGCCGCGGGTGTGGTGGATGTTCCGGGTCATGGGCGCCGAGGATGTCAGCGTGTTGAACGGCGGCTTGCCAAAATGGAAGCGTGAGGGCCGTCCGCTGGTGATGGGTGAGCCCAGTCCTCGTACTAGGCGGCATTTCACGGCGCGGCATAATCTCGATCTGGTGCGCGACGTCGATGACATGAAGGGGCTGATCAACGACAAGTCGGCGATCGTCGTCGACGCGCGCTCGCCAGAGAGATTTGCAGGCAAGGCACCCGAGCCATGGCCGGGCTCGCGCTCCGGCCGCATCCCCGGGTCGCACAACGTCCCTTATGGAGAAGTGCTCAATGCGGACGGCACGCTCAAGTCGCCGGAAGAACTCAACAGACTGTTCGAGGCGGCAGGTGTCGATCCGCACACGCCAGTCGTGACGACCTGCGGCTCGGGGATTACGGCGTGTATGCTGGCGCTCGCGCTCGCCGAGACCGGTCATCGCCGAACGTCCGTTTATGACGGCTCCTGGGCGGAATGGGGCACCGATGAGAGCCTTCCAATCGAGACCGGCTAGGACCATGCCCCTTCGCCTCTCCCAGAGGCTTCCATGAGCAAATCCAAAAGGCCCCAGAAGCAGGATACGCGGCTCGCTCATGCAGGCCGTGAGCCTTCGCGCTATTACGGCTTCGTCAACACGCCGATCTATCGCGGCTCGACCGTGCTCTATCCGACCATGGCGTGCCTCGAAGAGAACGCCCAAGAGTACAGCTACGGGCGCCTCGGCACGCCGACAGTGGCGGCGCTCCAGTCCACGATCGCCGAGCTCGAAGGCGGTGACGCTACCCTGCTCACGCCCTCCGGCTTGTCGGCGATCTCGGTGGGGTTGCTGTCCTTCGTTGCGAGCGGCGACCACATTCTCGTATCGGACTCGGTCTACCGTCCGACGCGGCGCTTCTGCGACAACGTGCTGAAGCGGCTCGGCGTTACGACGACCTATTACGATCCGCTCATCGGCGGCGGTATCGCGGAGCTTCTGAACGACAAGACGAAGGTCGTGTTCACCGAGTCGCCCGGCTCTCAGACCTTCGAGGTGCAAGATATCCCGGCCATCGCCGAAGCGGCGCATGCACGCGGCGCCGTGGTCATCCTGGATAATACCTGGGCGACGCCGCTCTACTTCAAGCCGTTCGCGCATGGTGCCGATGTGTCGATCCAGGCGGCGACCAAATACATCGTCGGTCATGCCGACGCCATGCTCGGCGCCATCACCACAAACAACAAAACCACGCCTGCCGTCGCCAGGACTCATGACGAGCTCGGGCTCTGTCCAGGGCCTGAAGATGTCTATCTGGGTTTGCGCGGTTTGCGCACTTTGAGCGTGCGTCTCGAACGCCACCAGCGATCGGGCCTCGCCCTCGCCGAGTGGCTTGCCGGCCGCAAGGAAGTCGCACGCGTGATTCACCCCGCGCTTCCGAGAGACCCTGGCCACGCCATGTGGAAACGCGACTTCACCGGCGCATCGGGACTCTTCTCGATCGTGTTGCAGCCCTATTCGCGTGCCGCGCTTGCCGCCATGCTCGACGGCCTCGAACTGTTCGGCATGGGCTATTCGTGGGGCGGTTATGAGAGCCTGATTTTGCCGTTTGACCCAAGCACTTACCGCTCCGCGACGACATGGGAGGCGAAGGGACCGGCGTTGCGTCTCCATGCGGGTCTCGAGGATGTCGATGACTTAAAGGCGGACCTCGATGCAGGCTTCGCGAGGCTCGCGGCGCACGCCTAGCTGAAGTGGTAGAAGACCAAGAGCGTCACAGCGTAGACGACGAGCACGACGGCCGAGTTGATGCCCATGCCGAGGATGGTGCGGCGCGAGCGGATCAAGAGACCTGCGAGATAGATCGCGGTGACGAGCACGCCCGAGACCAGCGCAAAGGCCGTCGCCTGGTCGATGGTGCCGAGAATCGGCGCGCCGCTATAGGCAAGATCCGCCGGCAGCACGAGGGCGACCATCAGAAGATTGCTGCCGAAGATGTTGGAGATCGCCATGCTGTAGGCGCCGATGCGCACGGCGGCTAGCGTGGTGCTCACTTCCGGCAGAGAGGTGGCGCTGGCGAGAAGCGTCACGCCAATGAAGCTCGAGCGCAAGCCGGTCTGCTCGGAGAGCGCGGCGGCGCTTGCCGTGAGGGCCAGACCGCAAATCAAAATTACCAAGGCCAGCAGTGCAAAGCCCCACACCAGTTTGGGGAAGGCCACCTGATCGAGCGCCTTCGGCGCCACGTCGCCGACCAGAGGCTCGGCCGTCTCAGGCACCTCGACGGGAACCCAGGTGTCGTTCTTGCCGTATTCGCGCAGCATGAGCACGATGCCCACATAGGCCGCGCCGAGACACAACGTGCCGAGGCCGACGCCGAAGGGCAGCGCGAATTCCCCGACGGCGTGCAGCCCGAGCAGCAGTGCAAGCAAGGCGATGAGCAACGTCGCCTCGAGCGCCGAGGTCGGCCCGCGCGGATAAGACGTGAGCGCCATGGCGGCGAAGGAGACGTCGGCGATGGCGAGGATCGCCGTCTGCATGGTGATGCCGCCGAACATGTTGCCGAGCACGAGTCCGGCCTCGCCCTCGAGGGCGCCAAAGAGCGTCGTCACCATCTCCGGCAAGGAGGTCGCGGCGGCGACGAACACGAGCCCCATGAAGGCGTGGCCGATGCGCTTCCGGTCGGCGATGGCGTCGGCGTAGATCGCGAGCCGGCTTCCGGCGAACCACACGCCCGAAGCGGCCGCCGCAAACAGCGCGAGGTTGGCAAGGATCGGGAGCTGCTCAAGGGCGGTGATCAAGCCGACAGTCCTATCTTAAGTCCCGGGAGCCTTCCGTAGGCGGAGCGGGGCCGTCTTGGCGAGGAATCCTGCAAGGCCGGATCGGCCCGTGGACTTGTATGGCCGTATCGCGAGGTTCAGCCAAGGGCGTGGAGCGCCGCAGGCGTGTGACGTCACTTGGATTTGGAGGCGGGTTTGGTTTCAGGGTCAGGCGCGCCCAACTGATACGCGGCGAGCGTGTTGTCCAGCATCATCGGGATCAATACCTCCTTCTTGTCCGGGAAGTAGGTCAGGTCGGCGCTGCCCTGGTTCAGATTGATCAGCTGATTGACTTGGCCCTTCGCATCGACGCGATAGAGAGCGCCCGCGGCCCAGTCGGTGACGAGATAGGCACCGGGGCCGAGCGGCTCGAGTCCATCGAGATTGCCGATGGCTTTGCCCTTCTCCAGCGGTGTGATGGCCTGATCCTCCAGGTTCACGGCAAGCAGGCCGGCAAGCTCCTGCTTCTGCCCCGCGCTCGGCATGTTGCCGAAGGACGCGACAATGAGCTTGTCACCTTGCACAATAAGTCCGTTCGGATGGTTCAAGTCGTCATTGGCAAGCCACGGCTCGAAGGTTCCATCCTTAAGCCGCCAGATCGTGTTCATCGGCGTGTCGGACACATAGATCGTGCCGTCCTCGCCGATGGCCACGTCGTTGAGAAAGATCGCGCCGTTGGCTTTGTAGCGCTTGTTGATGTGCCCCGAGGCGGCGTTGATTTCGATAAGCTCATCGACGTCGGCGACATAGAGCTTGCGGTCGCGCATCGCGAGGCCGGTCGGCGCGTTCAAGCCCTTGATCCATTGCCGCTCCAAGATCGTTCCGTCGGGCTTGAGCCGCGAGATGAAGCCGTTGCCGTCCTTGTGCATGACGGCGCCGTTGATGTTGCTGACATAGAGGACGTCGGTGGTGGGGTCGTAGACCACGGACTCTGGTTGTGCCAAACCCTTGGCCTCCCAGATCAGCTTCGGCTCTGCCGCGGCGGCGGCGCTCACAAGGATCACGGTCAGGACGAGGCCGAGAATCGAACGCATGAAACCCTCACTGAAAAGGCGCCAGCTCCCTCACGCGAAAATGGCGATCCCGGCAGGATTCGAACCTGCAACCCTCTGCTTAGAAGGCAGATGCTCTATCCCTTGAGCTACGGGACCACTCTTTATCTTGCTCGGCAGTATAACCCGAAAAGGCGACGTTCAGTGTGTCCAGCGGTCGGGCCGGCCGTATTTGAAATTTTCGGCATAGGACTTCGGCCGGAGCTTCGTCGCGGGCGGCTCCTCGAGGCGAAAGGCGATTCCATTTTCGGTAGCGAAGGCGATCGCTTCGTCCTTGGTGGCGAAGTTCATGCGCACCTGGCGTCTCGTGTCGCCGGAGCTCGTCCAGCCCATCAGAGGCTCGATTACGCGTGGCTGGTCCGGGACGTATTCCAGCACCCACTCGCGCGAGGCGGCCTTGCCCTGCTGCATCACGTTCTGGGCCGGCTTATAAATACGGGCCGCCATACGTGTTTCCCTCCGTTCACCTCAAGACCGCGAATGGTCGGGGCAGCAAGATTCGAACTTGCGACCCCCTGCTCCCAAAGCAGGTGCGCTACCAGACTGCGCTATGCCCCGAATCCATCGCAAGGCCATCGGCCCGGGCATTTGAGGCAGACCCGGAACAGCCATCTCCTACATAATTGTCCTGGCTGCAACAGGCTAGCCCCAAGGGGTTAAGTCCGCGTCATCGCCTCTAGGGCTTGGCGCTGAGCCCGGGGTAAATCACCCGGTCTCCCGGCTTGAGGCCGATCTTCTCGGCCTCCCCGGCATTGAGCTCGAGCACGCCCACCACGTCGCCGCCCGAATTGATCACGTCGGTGGAGAAGGGCTCGGTGTTCGCCTCGATGCGGTGGACCGTTCCCCCTGCCGAGATGAAGACCATGTCGAGGGGGATGTAGGTGTTCTTCATCCACATAGCGATCGGCTGGGGCGGGTCGTAGAGGAACAGCATGCCGCTCGTCTCCGGCAGCGTGCGCCGGAACATCAGGCCGACCGCCCGCTCGCTGTTGGTGGTCGCCAGCTCGACGGCATAGCTGTGCGGACCGCTATCGGTCTCGAACACGACGGTGCCCTTGCCCGCGGCCATGACACCCGCAGGCGGCGGGAGAACCGCAAACGCCATGAGCCAGGCGGCGGCGATGCGGCCAAGAAACAAGCGCCGTGTCAGTGGGAAGCGGGTCCGTTGCCGCCGTCGGGCTTGAGCTCCGCGGCCATCAGTCCTTTCGGTCCGCGGCCATAGCGCACGAGCAAGGACTGCCCGGGCCTGAGCTCGGTGAAGCCGCAACGCCGCAAGGTCTCCATATGCACGAAGATGTCGAGCGTGGACGGCCCGCGGGTCAAAAAGCCGAACCCGCGCAGGCGGTTGAACCATTTCACCATGGCCCGCTCCCAGTCGCTCTCCGGGATCACGACGACATGGGTCCGTTGCGGCAACTGCGAGGGATGGATCGCGGTGGAGTCGTCCATCTCGAGAATGCGGAAGGCCTGCAAGCCCTTGGGACGGCGCAAGACCTCGCACACCACCCGCGCACCCTCGTAGGCGGTCTGATGACCGTCGCGCCGGAGGCATGTCACATGCAGGAGTACGTCTGGGAGGTCTTCGTCCGGTACAATAAATCCATAACCCTTTGACGCGTCGAACCACTTGATCGCCCCTGAAACCTCGAACACATCAACTGTGGCTTCCTCGTCGCGCTGGGTATGTTCCTCTAGATGTGGCGATTCTTTCGCCCCCATGCCGCATTCCCCCGCTTCACTTCCATCAGCCGATCCGACGCGCCTCACAAACGAATCGGCTGGAACACTCTCTTTCGAACATAGCACTGCGGGTTAAGGTGGCCAGAGGAATTTTCCCCAACGCAATCCCTTCTCCACAATCCGCCGCCGAGTTCGTCACGCTTACGCAAAGATGCGCGCAACCATCTGATCAATCAGCAAAACTGTGACAACTCGTGCGCGGAGTCCGGCGCGCTGCTAGCAGTTGCGGAATCTCGATGACGACAGTGCAAATGTCTCTGGCATCGAATGAATTTTCCGTCGTTGCGGTTGTGGTCCAACGCTGTGGGCGTTGTGCAACAATCGTCTACGATTTTGCATTTTTTTGACAAAGCAGAGAGCGGCGTGTCGCGCTTGCCACGAGAGGATGCTCCGCTTTAGGGTCTGGCCAGCTTCGAGGCCAACACTACGAGGAGACGAAGTCCGATGAAGTATCTGCACACAATGGTGCGCGTTTCCGACATCGACCAATCGCTCGACTTCTACTGCAACAAGCTGGGGCTGAAAGAGGTCCGCCGGATGGAGAGCGAACAGGGCCGCTTCACTCTGATCTATCTTGCCGCGCCGGGAGATGAGGATGCGCAGGTTGAGCTCACCTACAACTGGGACCCGGAAGCCTATGGCGAGGGCCGAAATTTCGGCCACCTGGCCTATGAGGTCGACGACATCTATGAGCTTTGCGACCGGCTGATGAAGAATGGCGTGACGATCAACCGCCCGCCGCGGGACGGCTACATGGCCTTCATCCGCTCCCCGGACAACATCTCGATCGAGTTCCTCCAGAAGGGCGGGCCCAAGCCCAAGGCGGAGCCTTGGGCATCGATGGCGAATACAGGGACGTGGTAGCGCGGGCTCGAAGCCGGCTCAAGGTGGTACCCCCTAGGGGAATTGAACCCCTGTTTCCAGGTTGAAAACCTGGCGTCCTGACCATTAGACGAAGGGGGCGTACCGCGTTGAGCCCCGTCATATAGAAGGCCTTGCGGCCGCTCGCAAGAACGCCGCTCAAGAGGCCTCAGCGCACGGGGCGGCCGCATCCTCGATCGTCAACTCCACGCTTTCCCGGCCCTGCCAGACAGAGCGGCGCAGGTGCCCGGCGACATGGAGCGGCATGCCCTCATGCGTAGCGAAGAGCTCGGCCAAAGGTGTGCCCGCGACCCTGAAGGCACAGGCCTCGATGCGTGCGCCGTCGGCAGCGACAAGCGTGCAGCGAAGATGCGCTTGCCCGATGGCGCGGACGCGGGTCACGCGATGGGCCGGGAACACGAAACGAGGCTTCGGGTGCCCGAGCCCGTAGGGTCCGGCGCGATCGAGCAGATCGATCAACTCCAGCGTCGCGCCGCGGGCCGACAGTGTGCCGTCGATGGCGAGCTGACGGGACGCGACGGCTTGCACCACCTGCTCCGCCAAGCGGCTCTCCAGAAAAGCGCGCGCCGCGTCGAGCTTTGTCAGGTCGAGGGAGAAGCCCGCCGCCATGGTATGGCCGCCGCCTTTGAGGAAGAGCCCCGCCTGCACCGCCGCCCGCACCGCGGCGCCGAGATCCACCGACGGTAGCGAGCGCGCCGATCCGGTTGCAGTGCCGTCAGAACTCGAAGGCCATGACGAAGGAAGGCAGGTGAAAGCGGTCGGTGACGCGACCGGCGACGAGTCCGATCAGTCCTCTGTGCCAGCCTTCGGCCCCGAGAAACAGGAACGGTTGATCGGGCGAGGCTTCGAGCGACGCCTCGGCATGAGCGAAGGCCTCCTCCAGCATGCGGTCCTCGATCATCTTGCGCTCGGCATTCAGCGCCTCGAGCTTCGCGGCGATCGACCGTGCCTCGACCTCGTCGTCAGTGGCGAGAAGCCGCGCACCGAGCCCAGAGGCGCCCACCCTGCCCCCGGCATTGATGCGCGGACCGAGGATGAAGCCGAGGCTGTATGTCGAAGGCGCCTCGTCGAGCCGCGCGGTGTCGGCAAGCGCGCGCAAGCCGGCATTGTGCCTGAGCCGCAGAACTTTCAGTCCCTTGGCCACGAAGGCGCGATTCAGGTCTTTCAGTGGCACCACGTCGCAAACGGTGGCGAGCGCCACGAGGTCGAGCAGACCGAGAAGATCAGGCTCGGGCTTGTCGCGATAGGCGCCGCCCATGCGCCGCAGCACGCCGATTGTCGCCACGAGAAACAGGAACACGACGCCTGCCGCGGCGAGATGACCTTGGCCCGAGAGATCGTCCTGCCGGTTCGGATTGATGACGGCGAAGGCGGGGGGCAAGGCCTCGTCCGCCTGGTGATGGTCGATGACGATGACCTCTGCACCGGCCGCGTTGGCGGCAGCGATGGCAGGTTCAGAGGTCGTGCCGCAGTCGACGGTGAGGATGAGGCGGGCCCCCTCTTCCACCAGACCTGTGAGCGCTTCCGCGGAGGGGCCATAACCTTCGGTGAGGCGGTCGGGGATGTAGGTCGCGCAAGGCTGGCCATGGGCGCGCAAGAAGCGCTCGATCAGAGCGGTGGAGGCCGCGCCGTCTACGTCGTAATCGCCGAATACGGCGACCGGCTCTCCTTGCCGAATCGCGTCCGCGAACCGCTCGGCGGCGCGCGTCATGTCCTGGAGGCGCGTGGGGTCGGGCAGCAGGGTTCGCAGCGAGGGGTCGAGATAGCGCTCCACCGTTTGCAACTCGGCGCCGCGGGCGGCAAGTACCCGGCCGAGCAGTTCCGGCAGCCCGTGAGCTTGGGCGATGGCCGTCGCGGCCATGGTTCGCCCGGGGGCGAGGCGCTCGACCCAGCGGCGGCCGCGCGCCGAGCGCTCCACGCCGAGAAGCGTTGGCTCCGTGTCGTTTGCGTCGTATTTGAGGGCGGCTGTCATGGGACTCGCGTTCACTAGAAATTGCGAGTGTACCCGATTCGCCCTCCCTGCCCGCTCAGTCGAACTTGCCGATGTCGGGGTGCTCGGTCCGGATCCAGCGCACGGTGCGGGTCGATGCGCGCATGACCACGCTGTGGGTGAACACCGCCTCCTTCGTAAGCCGCACACCTTCGAGCAGGGAGCCGTCGGTGATGCCTGTGGCGGCGAAGCTCAGATCGCCGGTCACAAGGTCGTGCAGCGTGTATTTGCGGCCGAGATCGACGATGCCTGCGGCGCGAGCCCGGGCACGATGTTGCTCATTAGGGGCCACCAGCCGCCCCTGTATTTGCCCGCCGATACAGGCAAGCGCCGCGGCGCCGAGCACGCCCTCTGGCGCACCGCCAATGCCCAGATACATGTCGATGCCGGTCTCGAGCGGCTTGGTGACATGAATGACACCGGCAATGTCGCCGTCGCCGATGAGGCGCAGAGCGGCGCCGGATGCGCGGACCTCCTCGACCAGCTTGGCGTGCCGCGGGCGGTCCAGGATGCAAACGGTAATCTCGCTCACGGGAACGCCTTTGGCGTCGGCTAGCGCTTTGATGTTGGCGGTCGGGGGAGCGTCGAGATCGACCAGGCCGTCCACGAAGCCCGGACCGATGGCGATCTTGTCCATATAGACGCTGGGCATCCGCAAGAGGCTGCCACGTTTGGCGATGGCAAGCGCGGTGAGGGCGTTGGGAAGGGCCTTGGCGCAAAGATTGATCCCGTCGACGGGATCAACGGCGATATCGACCTCGACCCCGTCGCTTGAGCCCGCACCGACGGTCTCACCGATGTAAAGGAGCGGGCTCTCGTTCTGGTCCCCCTCGCCGACGACGACCACACCCTGCACCGGCAGCCGCGCCAGCTCGCGGTACATGGCGTCCATGGCGGCTTCGTCGGCGGCAACCTCGTCGCCGCGCCCACGCCAGCGGGCGGCAGCGACGGCGGTCGCTTCGGTGACACGAACGATATCCAGCGCGAGCGCACGGTCGAGCTCGGTTCTCGCCGAAGCCTCTGACACGTCCCAATCCTCCCTAGCACACCCGCGCGAGTTCACCTCGCGTCGTACGTGTTACACATTCCCTATCACAGTTTTTCGATGCGGATCATCTGCGGCTTCGCATCGACATGGCCGTCGCGTTCGATGGCCGCCAAGGCCTTGCGGACCGCGGCTTCCGTGGTTTGGTGGGTCACTATGACGACCGCGGCACGGCCGCTCTCCGGGCGGCCCTGGCCCGCAAGCTCGGTTTGCGGGCGCCGCTGTACGATGCTCTCGATGGAGATCCGCTGATCGGCCATGCGTTGGGCGATCGCCGCGAAGGCGCCGGTGCGGTCGTAAACGGATAGGCGGATGTAATAGCCGCCCTCGTGCGCGCGCATCTGCGCCTTCTTGTAGGGCTTCAGGTCCTTCGCCTTGATCCCGAAGGGCGGCAGGATGTGATCGCGGGCGATGTCGATGAGGTCGCTCATTACCGCCGATGCCGTCGGCCCGCTGCCGGCGCCGGGGCCGATCAGCATGACGTCGCCGACGAAATCGCCGTCGATGGCGACGCAATTCGACACCCCGTCCACCTCGGCGATGGCCGTGTCTTTCGGCACCATGGTCGGGTGCACGCGCTGCTCGATGCCGCTATCGGTGCGCAGCGCCACGCCTAGGAGCTTGATGCGGTAGCCGAGATCGTCGGCCGCCTCGATGTCCGCCGGTGTGATGGTCTCGATGCCCTCGATATAGATCGCATCGAAATTGGTGCGCGTGCCGAAAGCGAGGCTCGTGAGCAGTGCAAGCTTGTGCGCGGTGTCGAAGCCGCCGATGTCGAAAGTGGGGTCGGCCTCGGCATAGCCTTGGGCTTGCGCCTCCTTCAGCACGTCGGCAAAGCTCCGTCCTTCCCGCTCCATCAGCGTAAGGATGTAATTGCAGGTGCCGTTGAGTATGCCGTAGACGCGGGAGATGTCGTTGCCTTGCAAGCCCTCGCGTATGACCTTGACCACGGGAATGCCGCCGGCAACGGCGCCTTCGAAATTGAGGGTCACGCCGTGCCTCTCGGCGAGGGCGGCGAGGCTCGCACCGTGATGGGCGAGCAGTGCCTTGTTGGCGGTGACCACGTGCTTGCCGGCACGCAGTGCCGCTTCGACCGCGTCCTTGGCGACGCCCTCCTCGCCGCCGATCAGCTCGACAAAGACGTCGATGCCGGGATCGGTGGCAAGCGCCACCGGGTCCTGCACGAAGCGGAATTTCGAAAGATCGATGCTGCGCTTCTTGCGCTTGTTCTGTGCGGAGACGGCTACGACCTCGATGGGCCGGCCGGCGCGCGCGGAGAGCGACTTGCCGCGCGCCTCAATGAGCCGCAACAGGCCGCCGCCGACAGTGCCGATACCGGCCAGTCCAAGCTTCAATTCATCCGTCATGGGAAGAAATCAGAACGTCCGATTCGCCTTGGAGGCAATGGGAATGACGTTATGCAGCGAATTTGCCGAACTCGGTGAGGAATTTACGGATGTTGCGCGCGGCCTGGCGGATGCGCTGCTCGTTCTCCACGAGCGCGATACGGACATAGCCTTCGCCGTATTCGCCGAAGCCAACGCCCGGCGATACCGCGACGGAGGCCTTCTCCAGGACAAGCTTGGAGAACTCGAGCGAGCCGAGATGGGCGAACATGGCCGGGATCGGCGCCCAGGCGAACATGGTCGCGGGCGGTGACGGGATCGGCCAGCCGGCGCGGGTGAGCGCGTCGACAAGGGTATCGCGGCGGCGGCGGTAGACGCCGCGGATTTCATCGACGCAGTCTTGCGGTCCGTTCAGCGCGGCAGCAGCGGCGACCTGGATCGGCGTGAAGGCGCCGTAGTCGAGATAGGACTTCACGCGGGTGAGTGCCTGGATCAGCCTCTCATTGCCGACGGCAAAGCCGATACGCCAGCCGGGCATGGAGTAAGTCTTCGACACCGAGGTAAACTCGACGGCGATGTCCATGGCGCCTGGGATCTCGAGGATCGAGGGCGGCGGCTCGCCTTCGAAATAGATCTCCGCGTACGCAAGATCGGAGAGCACGATCAAGTCGTGCTTCTTGGCGAAGGCGACGACCTCCCGATAGAAGTCGCGGTTGGCGACGACGGCGGTCGGGTTGGCCGGATAGTTCAAGACAAGCGCCGACGGTTTCGGCACCGAGTGGCGTACCGCCTTGTCGAGGGAGACCATGAACTGCGAGTCCGTGCTCGCCGGAAGGTGCCGGATCACGCCGCCCGACATGATGAAACCGAACTCGTGGATCGGATAAGTCGGGTTCGGCACGAGGATCACGTCCCCGGGCGCTGTGATGGCTTGCGCCATGTTGGCGAAGCCCTCTTTGGAGCCGAGGGTCGCCACGACTTGCGTCTCGGGGTCGAGTTTCACACCGAAGCGCCGGGCGTAATAGGCTGCCTGGGCCCTCCGCAAGCCACCAATTCCCTTGGAGGCGGAATAGCGGTTGGTGCGCGGGTCCTGTACCGTCTCCACCAGCTTGGCGATGATATGCGACGGCGTCGGCATGTCCGGATTGCCCATGCCGAAATCGATGATGTCCTCGCCGCGCGCGCGCGCGCCAGCCTTCAGCTTGTTGACCTGCTCGAAGACATACGGCGGCAGCCGCTTAATTCTATGAAAGTCGCTGTGCACGGACGGTCATCCCCACCCGATTGGCCCATTTTCAAGGGAGTTAGCAGTTGAACCACAGAAACGGCCTCCCCGGCAAGCGGGTCACGCACCAAGCCCGGGCGGTTAGCGTTGATTTTTAGTTGGTTTTCGAAGCGGCCTCGGCGCGGGCGAGCTCTTCTTGCTGGCGTTCCTTGTCCTGTTGGAGCTCGGTGATCGCCGCCTTCTTTTCGCTTCCGGTCAACGTGTTGTCATAGCTCCGCACGAGCTCCTTCAAGCTCTTGAGAGGCTTGGCGCCAGGCATGGCATCGGCGCAGCCGGCCAGCAGGAGGACGGGCAGCAACAGGACGGCGCAACGGGCTGATCGCAGAAACATCGGCAAGATGCTGGCTTTTGTGGTCTTTCCCCCTGGCGATTGGCATCGCCAAACGCGTATATTGCATAGCACAATGGACTGCCATGCGAAAGCCGCGCCAGGCGTTCATGCGCTTGCAAGCCGGCAAGAGCATGGTCAAGTGGGGGTAAAATAAGGACATTTCTATGCAGGAGCGGAACAAGAACGTCGGGGAAGCCGAGACGGACGACGCATCCCAAGCCGCGCAGCTCGATGTCTTGGCGCGAAACATGGTGCGCCTCTTCGATCAGGGGGCAAAGGTGTTCTCGACGCTGGCCGAGCGCAGCAACAATGGAAACGGCCCTTACAGCATGGCCTCGGAGGTGGGCGAAGCAGCCAAATCGCTCGGCGAAGTGGCGCGGGTTTGGGTGTCGGACCCTGGCAAGCTCGCGGCAGCGCAAGGCGAGCTGTTCAAGAGCTACGCGGATCTCTGGGGGCGCTCCTTCCGCCGCTTCCTCGGCGAGGAGGTCGAGCCCGTGGTCGAGCCTGAGCCCGGCGACAACCGCTTCAAGGACCCCGACTGGTCCAGCAGCCAGTTCTTCGACTTCTGGAAGCAGGCTTATCTGATCACCTCGCGCTGGGCCGAGGACGTGACCCGCAACACCGAGGGGGTCGACGACAAGACGCGTAAGAAGGCGATGTTCTATCTGGAGCAGATGCTCGCCGCGCTGTCGCCGTCGAACTACCCATTCACCAATCCGGAAGTGGTCCGCGCCACGCTTGCGACCAATGCGGAGAACCTGGTGCAGGGCATGGACCACTTCGCCCGCGATCTGGAGCAATCGAAAGATCTGCTACGCATCAGCCAGACCGACCTGACTGCCTTCGAGGTCGGCCGCGATCTCGCCGTCACGCCCGGCAAGGTCGTGTTTCAGAACGACCTGATCCAGCTCATCCAATATGCTCCGACCACGGAGCAGGTCTATGAGCGGCCACTGATTATCGCGCCGCCGTGGATCAACAAGTACTACATCCTTGATCTCGTGCCGGAGAAGTCGTTCGTCAAATACGCGGTCGACCAAGGCTTCACCGTGTTCATGATCTCGTGGGTCAACCCAGACGGCAGGCTCGCGCAGAAGACCTTCGAAGACTACATGTACGAGGGCATCCTGGCTGCCGTCGAGGCCGTCAACAAGCAACTCGGCCTCCATCACGTCAACGCGCTCGGCTATTGCGTCGGCGGCACGCTGCTGGCGTCCACGCTCGCCTATATGGCGGCCAAGGGCGACGATCGCATTGCTTCGGCGAGCTTCCTCACCGCACAAGTCGATTTCAGCGAGGCCGGCGATCTCCTCATTTTCATCGACGACACGCAGCTCAAGTCGCTCGAGGAGATGATGGCCGAGCAGGGCTATCTCGACGGCTCACGCATGGCGACGGTGTTCAACCTGCTCAGGCCCCGCGACCTTATCTGGCCTTACGTGGTCAACAACTATCTTTTGGGCAAGAAGCCGTTCCCGTTCGATCTTCTGTTCTGGAACGCGAACTCAACGCGGCTGCCGGCGGCCAACCATGCCTTCTACCTGCGTGAGTTCTATCACGAGAACAAGTTGAGCAAGGGTGAGATGGAGCTCGGCGGCGTGAACCTCGACCTCTCCAAGGTAAAGATCCCGCTCTACGAGCTGTTCACGCGCGAGGACCACATCGCGCCGGCGCTCTCGGTGTTCCGCGGCTCGAAGCTGTTCGGCGGGCCCGTGCGCCACGTCATGGCGGGATCGGGCCATATCGCGGGCGTGGTCAATCCACCGGCCAGGAAGAAGTACCAGTATTGGAGCGGCGCACCCGCCGAAACGCTTGAGGCGTGGATCGAGCAGGCCACCGAGACGCCCGGCTCCTGGTGGCCGGACTGGTCGGCTTGGCTCGCGGAACGGTCGGGCGAGAAGATTCCGGCGCGCGATCCCGCGTCCGGCCCGCTCAAGCCCATCGAGGACGCGCCGGGCTCCTTCGTGAAGAGCAGCACCTAGCGCTTACGGAAACAGCGGCAGCTGCTCGAGGGCGGTCGTCTCGTCGAGGCCGTACATCAGGTTGAAGTTCTGCACGGCCTGGCCGGCAGAACCCTTCACCAGATTGTCGATGGCCGAGACGACGATGGCGCGGCCTTTGATGCGATCGGCGAACACGCCAACATGGCAGTAGTTCGAGCCGCGCACATGCTGCGTTGCCGGGATCACGCCCTCCTCCACCACGCGCACGAACGGGCTCGCGGCGTAAGCATCGGTCAGAGCCTTGCGAAGATCGGCGGCCGTGGTCTTTCCGGCCAGCCGCACATAGGACGTGCACAGCTCGCCACGCGTCATGGGGGCAAGATGTGGCGTGAAATTCACGGTCACGGGCGCGCCGGCCACCACCCCAAGTTCCTGCTCGATCTCCGGCACGTGACGATGGCTGCCGATGCCATATGGGGACAATCCCTCGCCCGCCTCCGCGAAGAGGATATTTTGCTTCAGCGACCGCCCCGCCCCGGACACGCCGGACTTTGCATCGATGATGATGTCCTCGCCCGCGATCAGCTTGGCTTTGAGGAGCGGCAGCAGCGCGAGCAGCACCGCGGTCGGGTAGCAGCCTGGACAGGCGACGAGCCGCGCGGACTTGATCTCATCGCGATAATGCTCGGTCAGTCCGTAGACCGCGCCCTCGATCAACTCCGGCGCGCCGTGCTCGCCGCCATACCACTCCGTGTAGGTGCCGAGATCGCGCAAGCGGAAGTCAGCCGACATGTCGACGACCTTCACGCGCTCCGGTAGCTTCTTGATCTCGCTATGGGCGGTGCCGTGGGGCAGCCCGCAGAACGCCATGTCGACCGTACTCCAGTCCACCTCGTCGGAGGTAAGGAGCTTCGGCAGATCGAGGCTGGCCAGATGCGGGAAGACCTGCGCGAGCGGCTGGCCCGCGTGGCCCTTGGCGATGAGCGCGGTGATCTGAATATTGGGATGTCTCGCGGCGAGCCGAATGAGATCGGCGCCGGTATAGCCGGATGCGCCGAGCACGGCGGCCCGGATGGGTTTGGTAGCCATTGATCGAACCTAACGAAGAAGCCCCGCTACTGAAGCGGGCTTAGCGGAATTCGACGCGTTGCGGAAGATGGAGCGACCTTTCGGCCCCTCCATGCGCAACATCCAGATAAAAGCGCGTAAAGACTAGCGCTTGGAGAACTGGAAGCTCTTTCGGGCCTTGGCCTTGCCGTACTTTTTGCGCTCCACGGTGCGGGCGTCGCGGGTGAGGAAGCCCGCCTTCTTCAGGACGCTGCGGAGCTCGGGCTCGAAATGCGTGAGCGCCTTGGAGATGCCATGGCGCACGGCGCCGGCCTGGCCGGACAAACCGCCGCCCGAGACGGTGCAGACGACATCGATCTGGCCCTCGCGATTGGCGGTGACGATCGGCTGCTTCAGGATCATCTGGAGCACGGGCCGCGCGAAGTAAGCGGCGTGGTCCTTGCCGTTGACGGTGATCTTGCCGGGGCCCTGCTTCACCCACACACGGGCGACAGCGTCTTTCCGCTTGCCGGTCGCGTAGGCGCGGCCTTGCGCGTCGATCTTCTTCTCGTAGACACGCTCAGGCGCAGGCGCTTCGCCCTTCAGTTGAGCCAGGTCTTCCAGCGTCGTCGTCTCGCTCATGGCTCCTAAGCGCTCCTTGCGTTCTTCGGGTTAAGGGCGGCGACGTCGAGCTGCACCGGGTTCTGCGCCGCGTGGGGATGCTCGGCTCCCGCATAGACTTTGAGGTTCCTGAGCTGCTTGCGGGCGAGCGGGCCCCTCGGCAGCATGCGCTCGACGGCCTTTTGCAGCACGCGCTCCGGGTGCTTGCCCTCGAGGATCTTCTCCGCGGTGCGGCTCTTGATGCCGCCAGGATAGCCGGTGTGCCAGTGATATTCCTTGTCAGCACGCTTATTGCCCGTGAAGACGATATTGCCCGCATTGATGACGACGATATTGTCCCCGTCGTCCATGTGAGGCGTGTAGCCCGGCTTGTGCTTGCCGCGCAGCCGCGTGGCGATGAGCGCCGCAAGCCGGCCGACCACGAGGCCGTTGGCATCGATCAGGATCCAGGACTTCTCGATGTCCTTGGGCGTGGCGGAAAAGGTTTTCATGGGGCGCGTCACTGTCAGGTCTTTGAAGATCGGCGCTTCTAACGGCTCGCCTGCGAGCGGTCAAGCGAATTAGAGAATTCTCCATACAAATCCGTCCCTTATGCATGTGGTATTATAGATACCCGATGACAGCGCCAGGAATACTCTCGCTTATTCGCCGTTTTGTTGTAAGCCGTTGTTTGATCTCTGCTGACGGAATCGACGCACAATGACCTCCATGGCTGTCCAGGATATGCAAGAGGCGGAACTCCTTCTGCACGAGGATCAGGGCCCCGTCCGGGTCCTCACCCTCAACCGGGCGGCGGCGCGCAACAGCCTGTCGCTGGCGCTGATCGCGGAGTTGCACGCGGCAATCACGGAGGCCGGCCGGAGCGACGCGGTGCGCGCCGTCGTGCTGACTGGCGCCGGACCCGCCTTCTCGTCTGGCCACGACCTGAAAGAGCTGACCGCGCACCGCAAGGATGCCGACCAGGGCCGCGCCTTCTACGCGGAGACCATGATGGCGTGCTCCGACATGATGCTCGCCATCGTCCGCTGCCCGAAGCCGGTCATCGCCGCGGTGAACGGGATCGCCACCGCCGCCGGCTGTCAGCTCGTGGCGAGCTGCGATCTCGCCGTGGCGAGCGTCGATGCGCGCTTCGCCACGCCTGGCGTCAATATCGGCCTGTTCTGTTCGACGCCCATGGTGGCGCTCAGCCGCAACGTCTCGCGCAAAGGCGCCATGGAGATGCTTCTTCTGGGCGAGATGGTGGACGCGAGCGACGCGTTGCGGCTCGGTCTCGTCAACCGCGTGGTCGAAGCGGACCGGGTGGTCAACGAGGCGGTCGAGTTCGGCCGCCGGATCGCGAGCAAGCCGGTACACACACTCAAGATCGGCAAGGAGGCGTTCTACAAGCAACTCGACATGTCGCTCGAGGCCGCCTACCGATACACTGCGGACGTCATGGTGGGTAACATGCTCGATGCGGAAGCCGAAGAAGGCATCGGCGCGTTCCTCGAAAAGCGGGAGCCTAAGTGGCCGCGCTGACTTGCGCCGAGGCGACAGCCGCCCCACCTCCTCTCCCCATGAATCACGACAGTTATCCCGACTCCTATATCCGCGATATCCTCGTGCGCCACCGCACCATCGCCATGGTGGGCGCGAGCCCCAATCCGTCGCGGCCGAGCTATTTCGCCATGAAATATCTCTTGGCGAAAGGCTTTCACGTCATTCCGGTCAATCCCGGCCAGGCCGGCAAGACGATCCTCGATCAACCTGTGTACGGGACGCTCGGCGAGATCGCGGAGCCGGTCGAGATCGTCGACATCTTCCGCAACTCGGAAGCCGCGCTTCCCATCACGCGCGAGGCGATCCGCATTGGCGCGAAAGTGGTGTGGATGCAGCTGGGTGTGCACAACGACGAGGCGGCCAAGCTTGCCGAGGAGGCCGGGCTGAAAGTGGTGATGAACCGGTGCCCCAAAATCGAATATGGCCGCCTCTCCGGCGAGATCTCATGGGCCGGCGTCAACTCGCGCCGGCTGTCGAGCAAGCGCCCGCTTCTCGGCGCCGGCGGTCAGCAGCGTGTTCTTGGAGCGTCGGAATGAGAACCGGTGTCTTCGCGGCGGCATTGGTCGCTCTGTGCGTCATCAGCCTTGGCGCGTGGTCCGCGGCTGCGGAAGAGAACGACGGCCCCTCTCCCGAGACAACTCTGATTCTCGAATTGCAGGCGGCGATCCGGAGCGACGACATGGAGTGGTTCGTCGCCCACCTGCACTACCCCGTGCGCTATTTCGGCAAGGAGACGAAGCACGTCATCCGCTCGAAGGACTGGTTCTTGCGCCACTACGACACGGTCATCGGCCCGGCCCTCAAGGAGAATATCCTCGCCCAGGATCCCGAGCATTTTTTCAAGAACTATCAGGGCCTGATGGTCGGTGACGGCGGTCTCAATATCTGGCTCGAAGACTTCGGCGATCCCGGCGATGGCATCCCGTCGCGCTACGAGATCATCACCATCAACAACAGCGATTAGCAGCGCAGGCGTCGGCGTTTTGCGCGTCAGCGCTTCTGCTATAGTTCGCCAACCAAACAAAGAGTTCCAGGGAGGTTGCCGATGTCTGAGGAGAGAACGCCCGGCTTCAACACGCTTGCCATTCATGCCGGCGCCCAGCCGGATCCGGCGACCGGCGCGCGGGTCACGCCGATCTATCAAACCACGTCCTTTGTCTTCGACGACGTGGACCACGCCGCCGCGCTGTTCAACCTCGAGACCTTCGGCAATATCTACACCCGCATCATGAACCCCACCCAGGCGGTGCTGGAGGAGCGGCTTGCCGCGCTTGAGGGCGGCACGGCGGCCCTTGCTGTCGCCTCGGGCCATGCGGCCCAAGCGCTCGTGTTCCACACCCTGCTCGAGCCGGGCGACGAGTTCATCGCCGCGCGCCAGCTCTATGGCGGGTCGATCAACCAGTTCGGCCAAGCCTTCGCCAAATGCGGCTGGACGGTGAAGTGGGCCGACACCACGGACGCAGAGTCGTTCCGCGCCCAACTCAGCCCAAAGACAAGGGCGATCTTCGTGGAGTCGATCGCTAACCCTGGCGGCATCATCACCGACCTCGAGTCGATCGCGGCCGTGGCGAAAGAAGCGGGCGTGCCGTTCATCGTCGACAACACGCTTGCCACGCCTTACCTCACGCGGCCCAAGGAGTATGGCGCCGACATCATCGTGCACTCGCTGACCAAGTTCCTCGGCGGTCACGGCAATTCGATCGGCGGCGCCATCGTCGATTGCGGCACGTTCGACTGGTTGGGCAGCGGGCGATACCCGTCGCTGACGGCGCCCACCCCGAGCTATCACGGCATTACGCTCGCCGAGACGTTCGGCAATTTCGCCTTCGCCATCGCTGCCCGCGTGCTGGGCTTACGCGATTTCGGCCCGGCGATTGCGCCGATGAATGCCTTTCTCATTCTCACCGGCATCGAGACGCTGCCGCTTCGTATGCAGCGCCATTGCGACAACGCGCTGCAAGTTGCGACGTGGCTCAAAGGCCACGACAAGGTCGCCTGGGTGAATTATGCGGGGCTCGACGACAACCCGTTCTATCCCCTCACCCGACGTTATTGCCCTGATGGCGCGGGTGCGGTGTTCACCTTCGGGCTGAAGGGCGGCTACGACGCGGGCATCGCGGTTGTGAGTAACGTCAAGCTGTTCAGTCACCTCGCCAATATCGGCGACACGCGAAGCCTGATCATTCACCCGGCCTCCACCACGCACCGTCAGCTCTCGGACGAGCATCGGGAGCGCGCCGGCGCCGGCGCCGACGTGGTGCGGCTGTCGGTCGGGCTCGAGAACGTCGACGATATCATCGCGGATCTCGATCAGGCGCTGGCGGCGATCTGACGTTTCGCTTCCGGCGCCGCTTCGTGGCGCGCGAGCCAGAAATGGTAGAGCGCCGTGGCGAAGACGAGGATGGCGCCGGCCTGATGGGCAAGGCCGAGCGGGATGGGGACGACGAGCAGCAGCGTCCACACCCCAAGCGTCGCCTGCAGAAGCGCGAACACGGCGAGCGTTATCGCGCTGCCGACAAGAGGCTGGCCTTGCCTTTTCAGGCTGAGCCAGAGGGCTTGCGCGATCGTGGCGATCACCACCGAATAGCCGAGCATGCGGTGATCGAACTGTACGGTCAGCGGGTTCTCGAACAGGTTGAGATACCACGGCGAGGTCGCGTCGAGGCCGTCCGGAACGAAAGCGCCGTTCATCAAGGGCCAGGTGTTGTAGCTGAGCCCGCCATCGATCCCCGCCACCACGGCGCCGGCCAGGAGCTGGACGTAGACGAGCAGCAGTACGAGCCCTGCCACGCAAGCGGCCGCGCTCCATCGCGTGACGTCGCGCTTGCCGGCCGCGCCAAGCCCGAACAAGAGCCACAGCGTGTAGCCGAGAATGGCGATGGCAACGCCCAAATGGGCGGCGAGCCGGTATTGGCTGACGTCGGTGCGGTCGACGAGGCCGCTCTTCACCATGTACCAGCCGAGCGCCCCCTGGAGCCCGCCGAGCACGAAGAGGCCGAGAAGCCGGGGCATGAGGATGCGGGGAATATAGCCCGCCATCCAGAAGATGACGAACGGTACGAAGAACACGACGCCGATGAAGCGGCCGAGGAAGCGATGCGCCCACTCCCACCAATAGATGGACTTGAACGCTTCGAGGGTCATGCCGGGATTGATCTGCGAATATTCCGGGATCTTCTTGTAGGCGTCGAATGCCTCTTGCCAGTCGGCGTGCGATAGGGGCGGTATGGCGCCGACGATGGGCTGCCACTGGGTGATGGAGAGACCGGAATCGGTGAGCCGCGTGGCGCCGCCGACGAGGACCATGGCGACGATGAGAAGGGCAACGACTCCAAGCCAGATGCGCAGCGCACGAAGGTGGCGCGCCGGCATGGCGGGCGCTTCCATGGGCCCCTCCAGGCTGTGGGCAACTGCCGAGGTCATGGAAGCGGTGATAGCGGGCTCCGGCCTCCAACTCAATCGGGAGCGCCCTGCCCCGTTGCCGCAGTCCAGAAGGAGCCTTCCCTAGATGTCCGTGCGGACCCGCAAGCTGATCGGCACAGTGGTGCTGCTCCTCTTCCTCATCGTCTACGCATGGGTCGCGGCGGCGATCGGCTCAGGCCGGATTACGGAAGCGCCGGCTTATGCGCAGTTCGCCTATTTCCTGGTGGCAGGGCTCCTCTGGGTGATCCCCGCGGGCCTCCTGATCCGCTGGATGCAGCGGCCCGACTGATTTCGGTCAGGCGGCGTTGACCTGCTGGAAGCCGTTCCACAGGGCAAAGGGCGCGCCGGAGAGATAAACCGCCGTGTAGGTGAGCGACTGATAGTCGCCGTTCAGCGAGACGCGCGGCAGCGCCATCAGATAGTCCCGGTGATCCGGAAACAGCATGCCTTTGCGCGTGGTCACCGCCGTCTTGAAGCCGGCCTGCGCGGCGAGCGCGAAGTCACGGGGGCCGGCGCTACCGGGATCGCCATAGGGATAGGCGAAATGGGCCGGGCGCTGCCCGAGCTCCTGTTCGATGCGGTCGGCACTTCCCACCATCTGGTCCATGGCCATCGGCTGAGGCAATTTGGCGATGGCGTAATGATCCTTGGTGTGGGCGCCGATGGTGGCGAGCGGATCGGCGGCCATGGTCCTGATCTCGTCCCAGGTCATAACTTCTTCGCGGCACTCTGCGCGCAAGTCGACGCCATAGCGTTCGGCAAGCGCGCGCACGGCGCGGCGCTGAGCTTCCTCGTCGATGGCGCGGAGCCACCAATAGACTTGCTCGAAGGCTCGCTCCTTGTCGGCGACCGTCGCCGTTGGCAGCCGCCATGTTTTGCCGTCGCGCTGAAGGGCGATCTCATCGTCCGTCCGGGCGACCACCTCTTCCAACGCCATCCACCAGAGCTCGCCGTCCCCGTCGGGATAGGCCGTCGGCACGTAGAGCGTGAACGGCAGGCCGCGCCGTTTGAACAAGGGATAAGCGTATTGGAGATTGTCGCGATAGCCGTCGTCGAAGGTGAAGCAGACGAAGCGCTTGTCCTCGCCGTGTTCGAGCCGCTCCACCGCCTCGTCGAGGGTAATCACGTCGAGGCCCGCGTCCTCGACCTGATCGAGCACGGCATCGAGGAATTCCGGGGTGACTTCGAGGATGCGGTTCGGTGCGAACGGTTTGGGCGCGGCCGGCTCCGGGCGCACGTGATGTAGGGTGAAGACCAGCCCCACCCCTTGGGTATAGGGGGCCAACAGCCGGTGGGCGCCGGTATGGTAGAGGCCGGCCATCGCGGCCTTCATCATCGCGGTCTTTACCTTAGCCACACGCTCTCCCCTTTTCGCTGAGCATCAACCATTAACCTCGCTCTGGCATGGTCCAGAGCCGGCGCATTGTGACGACGGTTCCTTGCAAAACGATTGCCGG
>CAVQXI010000013.1:0-44005 GCA_963717875.1 uncultured Alphaproteobacteria bacterium | reverse complement strand
GCGGCCGACGTTGTACGGGATCCCTGCGAGCTTCAGCCAGGCGAGGAGCTTGATGGCGAACGGCCCGGCTGAGGGGAGCCCCCAATGGGGGCTGAAGGTAAAGACGCGGAGATTTGTCATGGCGCTCGTCTAAGAAACGTTCGGAAAAAAACTCACTGCGCTATGGGCTCGCCTGCCGTTTTCCAGGCCGCAAGTCCGCCTTGCAAATGGCGCGCGTCGGCGAGCCCCGCCTTGTGGGCCGCTTGCACCGCCATGGCCGAGCGCTCGCCGTACGCACAATAGAAGACGAGCTCCTTTCCGCCGGCAAGCGCGAGCTGTTGGAGGTGGCCTCCCGGCTCAAGCTCGGGCCCGAGGTGGGGATAGGGAATGTGCAGCGCCCCCGGAATGATGCCGTGTTTGCTACGTTCCTGATCTTCCCTGAGGTCGATAAGCGCGGCCTTCCCCTGCTCGAGAAGATCTCGGAGCTGCTCGGGGCTCAGCGCCCAGCCTTTTTCGGCGACGATGTCCTGCGCCAGCCCGACCCGCATATTGCTGGGAACCGCTACGTCCATCATTTTCGGGTTGGGCAAATTCAAGTTGTTCATCAGCGCGATATATTCAGCGGCGGACTTGACCTGGAGCCTCGGATTGAACGCTCTTTCCTCGCCGATAGTGCTGACGGTGTCGCCCTTATAATCGTGGGCGGGATAGACGAAGGTCTCGTCGGGCAACCTCAGCAGCTTGCCGAAGATGGAGTTGTATTGGGCCTGCGGATCGCCGTTTTGGAAATCCGTGCGTCCCGTCCCGCGAATGAGCAGCGTGTCGCCCGTGAACACGCGGTCTGCCATGAGAAAGCTGTACGAGTTGTCAGTATGGCCCGGCGTGTAAAGCACCTTGAGGCTCACGCCTTCGATATCGACATGATCGCCCTCGCTGACGCGAATAGACACCACATCGGCCTTCGTTTGTTCGCCCATGACCGTGATGCACCGTGTGCGCTCGCGGAGCGCCGGAAGGCCGGTGATGTGATCGGCATGCAGATGCGTGTCGATCGCCTTCACCAGGCGCAGATCCAGCTCCCGCAAAAGCTGAATGTAGCGGTCGACCCGTTCGAGCACGGGGTCGATGATCAGCGCTTCGCCGCCGTGGCGGCTGGCGAGCAGATAGCTGTACGTGCTCGACGTGCTGTCGAAGAGCTGGCGAAAGATCATGGCGTTGGTGACCGTCCTCCCCGCTTAAGAGGAGAGATTAGCGCGCCGACACTTCGGTCGCATCTCTCGCTTCGCGAGCGAAAATTGGTGGGCCCGGGAGTTGTGTCACTTTCGCGATAAAACAATAACTTGCGCCAAGGTGCGGGCGTAAAAGCACCTTTGATGCACAAAAGGAATTTGGGGCGCCTCCCGCACTAGACCCGTTGCCCTCATCCTCGGTACTCGTGCCTCAGCACTTCCGCTTTTGAAGGCGAAGCAGACTTCCGTGATGTGCGTTCCAGTGTCCGCTCATGACCCAAAGCGGACATCCGGGGGGATAATTGTTGGCATAGAAGCCGTTGTCGGGCTCATGGGGCGCTGAACGCGCTCCTCAGTCCAAGACAAGCGCAATGCCCCGCATTGTCGCGCCGCCCTGAATGTGTACTATTGCCGCTGAGCCCGCAGTATTTGCGCGACGCATCGAACCGCTTGCTGAAAAATTTCCGGCATGAAGCAAATAGCTATCTATTCGCCGATTTAGGTATTTGCGGGCGCGTTTCTCGGCGGTCCGATCGCCGCAGTTTATCTGGTGTGGGAGAACTTCAAGGCGCTTGGTAAAGAATTGCTCGCGCGGCAAACCATCCTCTGGGGCTCGCTCCTGGTATTGGCGATAGTTGCTATCTTGCCGTTTCTTCCCGAAAAACTTCCCAATGCCGTACTGCCCGCGATCTTCGGCGGCGTGGCAATGGTCATCGCCAGTCAATTTCAGATGAAGAAGCAGGAAATTCGGGAGTCGAACGAGTACGGATTCGCCTCATTTTGGCGCGTCACTGCGGTCGTGGTGCTTTCTCTTATCGCTGTTTTTGTCCTGATCATCGCCTTCTTGCTCATACTCTGGGCTCTTGGGCTGATGAAGTTAAATTGACGCGTTTTCTGGGCGCGGACCGACTGTTGGCGGACTGGAAAGAATCCAGCTCGGCTTAAGCCCCATCTCCGGCCCTGGTCGGGTTTCGAGGCAACCCTGACACCGGTGCCACGTGTTGGCCGATCGATGTCTGCTTATGGCACTAAATGGACGTGCCGACCGAGCCGAGTGAGGTCTGCTGTTGGGGGGGAGAGCGGACGCATCCCAGACGCGCCTCTACTTCCGCTAGTGACCCTTTGCGGAAGTGAAGCCATAGAGAGAGGGCCGCTAGTTTAGACCACTGTTCCAACAATCGCGCCGATGCCAGCCGTCAATGCCATCGCCAAGGCGCCCCAAAAGGTGACACGTAGGACTGGCCTGAGGACCGCAGCACCCCCAGTTCTTGCCCCAAGCAAGCCGAGCAGAGCCAAAAAGGCCAGCGAACCTACCGACACGATTGGAATAAGGACGCCAGACGGCGCTAGAAGCACAAGAGCGAGAGGAGCGGCTGCTCCAATCGAGAAAGTCGCGGCGGATGTGAGTGCCGCCTGCACGGGTCTAGCCGTCGTAATCTCTGATATTCCGAGTTCGTCCCTTGCGTGGGCGCCAAGCGCGTCCTTAGCCATCAGCTGCCCTGCGACTTGGCGGGCCAGGTCGGCTTCGACGCCGCGCCCGACATATATTCGGGCAAGTTCCTCTTTCTCGAACTCCGGGTCTTCCAGAAGCTCGCGCTTCTCCCTTTCAAGATCCGCCTGTTCAGTATCGGATTGAGAACTCACTGAGACGTATTCTCCGGCCGCCATGGACATTGCGCCGGCCACGAGGCCGGCGATGCCCGCGAGCAGTATGTCGCCCTTGGAAGCCGCAGCCGCAGCGACGCCAAGGATCAAACTGGCTGTGGAGATGATCCCGTCGTTGGCCCCGAGCACGGCTGCACGGAGCCAGCCGATACGCCCGACCAGATGACTTTCCTTATGCACGCTTCGCATGGGGCTATGCCTCAAGAGGTCTCAGGGTGCGTCTTGCGGCTTCCGGCTCAGAATCTTGCGGCCCGTAAACATCGCCGAAATGATGCCGCCGCCTTCCCGCAACTCGGTCACGATCACTCCGACGATATGGACGGCGATCAGGAAGAGAAGTGCATAGAAGGTCCAGTGGTGAACCGTTACGAATGGCGAGCGGAAAGAACGCATCGCTTCCCACGCGGTGGGATCGACGCCCGTCTTGCTATAGGGAGCAATCGTCGATGGGTCGACACCAGGTGCTGCGATCCAGGTGGCGATCCAATGACCAAATGGTGGGTAGTAGATATCCGTTCCAGCGAGAACGAGGCCCGTCGCCGCCTGCACCACAAGAAGCGTGAGGAGTACCGAGACCATGAGACGTGCGACTGGATTGTGCCCTAGGTAGGAACTGGCATCGCCGCGGATGAGCTCGCGCAAGTAGCTATTGAGCTCGGTGCCGTAGCCTTTGCCAAAGGGAAGCATTCCGGACCAGCTTGCGTGGCGATTGCCAATGAAGGCCCAGACGATACGCCAACCCAAATTGATCGCGAACACATAACCAATCAAAACGTGGGTGGTCTTTAGGAGGATCTTGCCCCCGTCGGTCACGCCAAGCTCTTTGTCAAAAAGAATGGCGGTTCCGATGGCGGCCAGGGCAACGACACACACGAAGTTAATCCAATGGAACCACCGCGTCGGTCCGTCCCAGACGGGATAAGACTGCAAGTCCACCTGTGTCATGCGACCTCTCTTTGTCAGCCTTAAGGGCCCATTTGCTTAGTGCAAAAAGGCCTAAGATGTGCGCCCTATCCCAAGCAAGGACATGCCCTGCCAATCTTACAGGTACCTGACAATCGCTTATCCGGCCTCCGCGCATTTGGCGTGGAGTTTAGGGTGCCGCGGTCGCCTTCGACTAGTCGATGGCTGTTCCTGGCACAAAGCAGACGACCATAGCCCCGCCGAGAATGTCAGGTTGCGGGCGTAAAGCGGACATCTGCGCCTGCGACGCGGGCTGCAATGCTTTTACCCATGTGAGCCCCCTTTAATTCAGGTGCGGGCGCGGGCTGAAAAAGTTTTTTCCGTCAATCACTTGCATAGGGATTGGTGGGCCCGGGAGGGCTCGAACCTCCAACCAGACGGTTATGAGCCGCCGGCTCTAACCAATTGAGCTACGGGCCCCCACGCGCGAATCGCCTGCCGGCGACCGCGCAGTTTTTCGTTGCCGCATCATCTTATCGGAAAACCGGTTTCCACTTTTCCGGATGATGCGCGCGAGACAAAATCCCTTGTGTTTCGGGACGATATTCTTGCCTCACAATTCCGCCTCATAACAGATTCCTCATACGCCCGACATCGAAGCCAATCGTCAACGGCGGAAATCGCTTATGCCCTCTCCCTCCCCTTATCGCTACATCGCGCCCATGCTGGCGCTGCTCGCCTCGGCCGTCGCGGCCCAAGCGCCGGAGGCGCTCGCCGACGAGCCGGACAAGCGGACGATCTCGCTCTCGGCCACCGGCGCGGTGAAGACCACGCCCGACAAGGTGGACATCACCACCGGCGTCACCACGGAAGGCCAGACGGCGCGCGACGCCCTCGACAAGAATACCGACGCCATGGCCAAGGTTGTGGATGGGCTGAAGGCCGCCGGCATCGCGCCCAAGGACATCCAGACCACGGACTTCTCCGTGTCACCCATCTACGAGCAGCGGAAAGAGGGCAAGGCCGCCTTCATCACCGGCTACCGCGTGAGCAATCAGGTCCACATCATCGTGCACGACACGGGCAAGCTCGGCGAGATTCTCGACAAGGTGGTGAGCCTCGGCGCCAACCAGATCGGCTCGATCTCGTTCGGCGTGTCCGAGCCCGAGGCGCTGAAGGACGAGGCGCGCAAAGAGGCCATGCGCAAGGCCATCGCCGACGCCAAGCTCTACGCCGAGGCCGCTGGCGTGGAGCTCGGGCCTGTGCTCAGCATTACGGAAGAGGACGGCGGCTATATGCCCCGCTATGCCGAGGCCGCCGCCCCCATGGCCATGGCCAAGGACGTCCCCATCGAGGCCGGCACGGCAACGGTCCAGGTCAAGATCAGGGTTACCTGGGAATTAAGGTAGGGCGGCCCTTCGCGGGACCCAGATTCGCCCGAAGACCTTATAGTCGGGGGCGAGCCTGCTGATCCAAATCAAGGCCGGACGGTCCGGCCTTATGATAGGGGTTGCGCCCATGACAGCCCTCAATGCGAAACAGCCGGGTGGGGACGATCTCCACGCCCGCGACCGTGCCTTCATGGTGGCGCGGCATCTCGAAGCCCGCGGCATTGCCGATGCCCTGCGTGCTCGCCGCCATGGGCGAGGTTCCGCGCGAGGCGTTCGTGGCCGAGCCTTTGACCGAGTTCGCCTACGAAGATTCCGCGCTGCCCATCGAGTCCGGGCAGACCATCTCCCAGCCTTACATCGTCGCGCGCATGATCGAGCTCGCCGAGCTCCGCCCCGGCGACAAAGTGCTCGAGGTCGGCGCCGGCTCGGGCTACGCCGCGGCGGTGATGAGCCGCATCGCCGGACACGTCTATGCCATCGAGCGGCACGAGGAGCTCGCGACCCAAGCCCGCGCGCGCGAAGAGAAGCTCGGCTACGACAATGTGGAGATCATCTGCGCCGACGGCACCAAAGGCTGGCCGGACGCGGCGCCGTTCAACGCCATCATCGTCTCGGCCGGCGGGCCGAAAGTGCCGGAAGCGTTGAAGCAGCAGCTCGCGATTGGCGGCCGGCTGGTGATCCCGGTAGGCCACGACATCCATCAGACCTTGTTGCTCGTGCGACGCACCGGTGAGGATACGTTCGAGCAAGAAGATCACGGCGCGGTCACCTTCGTTCCCCTGATCGGTGAAGAAGGCTGGGGCGGGCCGGAGAAAGCGAAGGCGGAGACCAACATCGACTCGGAGACGTCCGGCTTCGCCAACGGGCTCCTTATCCCCTCGCAGCGGGCCAAGGTCGCCCGCACAAACTTGAGCCATCTGATCGCCGACGCCGCCGAGCCGTTCGGCGATCTCGACGAACTTGCGTCCCTAGCCGAGCGTTTCGCCGACAGGCGCGTCGTGCTGCTGGGCGAAGCGACCCACGGCACGGCGCAGTTCTACGATGCCCGCGCCCGCATCACCGAGATGCTGGTGAAGAAGCACGGCTTCGACATCGTGGCGGTGGAGGCCGATTGGCCCGATGCCTCAGTGTACGATGCTTTCGTGCGCGGGTTCCCGCGGCCCGAAGTGCCGAAGGCCGCGTTCTCGCGCTTCCCCACTTGGATGTGGCGGAACGGTCAGGTGGGCGAATTCCTCACTCGGCTGAAGGCGGTCAACGAGACCATCTCCGATCCGGACAAGCGCGCCGGCTTCTACGGGCTCGACGTCTACAGCCTCAATGCCTCCATCGAGGCGGTGCTCGATTATCTCGACCGGGTCGATCCGGACGCGGCGCGGATCGCCCGCCATCGCTATGGCTGTCTTGCGCCGTTCCGTGCCGAGCCTGCCCGCTACGGGCATATGGCGCTGTCGCGCGGGTTCGCCGTGTGCGAGAAGCCGGTCATCGACGCGCTGGTCGATCTCTTACACAACCGGCTCGGCTATCTGGCACGCGATGGCGACGCCTTCTTCAACGCCGAGCAGAACGCGCGCATCGTGGCCGCCGCCGAGCAGTATTACCGCATCATGTATTACGGCGACGCCCAGTCGTGGAACTTACGCGACCAGCATATGTTCGACACGCTTGAGCGCGTGCTCGCCCATCGCGGGCCCGGCTCGAAGGCCGTGGTCTGGGCGCACAACTCGCATATCGGCAATGCCGAGTTCACCGAGATGGGTCAGGTCCGCGGCGAGCACAATATCGGGCAGCTCGCTCGCTCGCATTTCGGCGAGGACTGCGCGCTGATCGGCTTCGGCACCGACCGCGGCACGGTGGCCGCCGCCTCCAACTGGGACGAGCCGATGGAGATCAAGCGCGTGCGCCCTGCCCGCGACAACTCCTACGAAGGCCGCTCGCGCGATGCCGGGATCGCGGCCTTCTTCCTCGAGACGGGGCCCGGTCAGAAAGACAGCGTCCGCGAGGCGCTGGCCGAGCCGCTTCTGGAGCGCGCCATCGGCGTGATCTACCGGCCAGAGACGGAGCTGCTGTCGCACTACTTCCAGGCGGAGCTGTCGAAGCAGTTCGATGCGTGGATCTGGTTCACGGAGACGGAAGCCGTGGCGGCGCGCCCGGTCGCCCACCCACACGGGCCCGACGAGACCTATCCGTTCGGATTGTAAGAACTGAAGACCGAGAACGCGCAGCCTTACGGCATGCGCACAATCTCGTTGCCCTCCCCGAGCACGACCACGGTCGGCCGGTAGTTGCGCGCCTCTTCGGCCGGGATCTGGCAATAAGCGACGATGATCACCTTGTCGCCCTTCTGCACGAGGCGCGCCGCGGCGCCATTGACGGCGATGTCGGCGGAGCCGCGCGGCGCCTCGATGGCGTAGGTGGTGAACCGCGCGCCGGTGTTGATGTTCAGCACGTCCACCTGCTCGTGCGGCAGGATGCCCGACGCATCGAGCAGATCGCGATCGATGCCGATCGAGCCCTCGTAGTGCATGTCCGCGCCTGTCACCGTGGCCCGGTGCAGCTTGGCTTTCAACATGGTCAGGAACACGTGATCGTCCTTACGTTCCCAGCTCGTCCCTCGTAGGGACCCGTTGTTCTCACCTGGGATATAAGGCAAGGCGGCGATTGTTGCAATGCAACATCGCGTCCCGTCTTGTTCCCTACGCTAGGATTTTCAGGGTGAGCATCCGCCCGCCGCCCGTAACCAAGGACCCTCCGATGCCCGAAATCCATATCGAGCCCCTGATCGCTGCCGCGGTGGTGGTGGCCACCGGACTGACCGACGCCATCTATGTGATGTTCACCCACGCGGTGGTGAAGCGCAGGCGCCTTCCAGCCGCAAGCTGGAGCAGCCTCTGGTACCTGCTGTCGTCCTTCGCCGTCATCTCCTACACCAACCATTGGGCCTATGTGCTGTTCGCCGCGACGGGCTCGTTCATCGGCGCCTACGCCACCATGACCTTCTTGCATCCGAAACCCGTCTATCCGCCGCCGCCTGTGGGCTCCGCGCCGGGCGATCCTTCCGACGTTACCTGAAGCTGAACGCGGGCATCTGCTTTGTCAGAAAATTGGCGGCGCCGGCCTGACCAGTTTTTTCAGACCCCTCTGCTAGGGAGGAGACAAGAGCCCGCGGCACAGAACACCGCCGGGCCGGACGAAAACAGGAGGCCACCCCTATGTCCCACCGGACACTCTCCCCCGAAACCCAGCGGGTCCTGAAGAACCACGGCGTCGTGATCTCGTACGCGCCAAGCCGCATGCCCGGATTCCTCTCCTTCCTGCTGACGGCCGCGCTGTTCCTAGGCGCGTTTCTGCTCACCTTCGGCCAGGCGTTTGCCGACGACCGCAACACCGATCCCACCGGTGATCCCACGGGCAACTACTATTACAATCGCTACGCCCTTCCTTACGTGAAGGCGCTACGCCCCGCCGAACACCGCGCCGGGCACCTACCGGGACAACGACGGCGAATACCCGCGGGGCACCCACGACAACTACTAGCGGCCCGTGACGCCACCTGAGCCACGCGGCAGATCGGGAAAATTCGCCGCAATTTGAAGGGTGCCTCCTAAGCTCACGGTGACGCGCGGTGTGGCAAGACCGCGCTTCACGCCCCGCGGAGATCCCAAGCCATCGTGGCCGGGCGCGCGGGCGCAGGGAGATGAAACTATGCTTCGTACCTCACTTGCCATCCTCGCCATGATGCTCCTGGTCGGCGCCGCCCAGGCCGCCAACGACTCCACGAGCGAGAGCGACGCCATTCAGCTCGACCAGGGCACGGAGCCTAATTCGCCCGGCGCCATGGAGCACCAGCCGAACAACTCCCCCGACGCGGCCGAGCAGCGGCAGATGGACGAAGGCAGCGACGAGATCAACAACTAGCCTTCACAAGACTCTGTTTCCCTTCACCCTCGGGAGCTCTGCTTCCGGGGGTGTTTTTTTGGCTCGCATCCTCCACCAAGGCGCGGACGTGGCGGCGCTCGGGAACGCCATCAAGACGCAGAATCTTCTTTAGCGCGTAGCCGTGCTACGCTCGGCCTATGAGCGACTGGACGCTGGGCAGCATCAAAGCGCACAACCTCGCGCTCGAGGGCCATTGCCGGGCGGAAGACTGCAAGCGCTTCTACGCCTTCGATCTCGACCGCCTGATCGAAGAGAACGGCGCCGATCTCCGCCTCGACGATATCCCGACCCTCGCCTGTGGCGCCTGCGGCGCCCCGCTCAAGCTCGTGCTCGCCGCCATCCCGCCCGACGACGCGCAGGCATGAGGCAATTTGTTGCCGGGCGAAACCCGCGCTGAGCGGCCGATTCGGGCCCTCGGGAGCTGTAATCCCAACGTAAGCTATGGCGTTGAACTTGAGAAAGCTCAATAAAGGCATCATCTATCCCGCTACCGTTCAGAGTTTGGCGTGGGGCCCCTTCGGCGCGTCCGGGGGTCCACGGGACATCGCAAGAAAAGCGGTGCATTTTCAATCCGCGCTGGGAAGCGCTAAGGAGGCTCCATGTGCGGCGTGGCCGGCGTAATCGACCTCAAAGGGCGGCGTAAGCCCGATCAGGCCATGCTGCAACGCATGGCGGACGCGCTGGTGCATCGGGGGCCCGACGATGACGGATTCCTCGCCGCACCCGGCATCGGCCTCGCGCATCGCCGCCTGAGCATCGTGGGCTTGAGCGATGGGCGGCAGCCTCTGTTCAACGAAGACCAAAGCGTGGCTGTCATATGCAACGGCGAGCTGTTCGATTTTCCGGAGCGGCGGCAGGAGCTGGAGGCCAAGGGCCATGTGTTCCGGACGCACACCGATTGCGAGATCATCGTCCATCTCTACGAGGAGTATGGCGAGGGGCTGCTCGAGCATCTGAAGGGCCAATTCGCTTTTGTGCTTGTGGACTTCAAGCGGCGGATCGTGCTGCTGGCGCGCGACCGGGTGGGCATCTGCCCCCTGTTCTGGTCGCGGCAGGGCGACTTCCTGTATTTCGGTTCCGAGATCAAGGCATTGATCGCCTCCGGCGCGGTCACGCCTAAAGCCGACCCGCGCGGCCTGGATCATCTCTTCACCTTTTTCGCTCTTGGCGGGCGCCGCACGGTCTTCGAGGGCGTGCAAGCGATCGCGCCGGGACATTATATGAAGATCGACTGGCGCGGCGACGACAGAGCGGCGACCCCGGTCGAGACCAAGTATTGGGACTTCGACTTTCCCGATTGGGGCGATGAGGACAACCCGGACGCCAAGACGGCCGTCGACGCGTTCGAAGAGACATTCGCCCGCGCGGTCGAGATCCGGCTTCGCGCCGACGTGCCGGTGGTCGGCTATCTCAGCGGCGGCGTGGATTCGGCCTATGTCTTGGCGACCGCCGCCAAGGTGGCAGGCCGGGCGATACCAAGCTTCACGTTGCGGGTGCCGGATCCTCGTCTCGACGAGATGGACAACGCGCTCGAAGCCGCGCGCGCCATCGGCTGCGATCCGACCGTCGTCGATGCCGGAGCGGATATCATCACCGACAGCTATCCGGCGCTCACTGCGGCGGCAGAGTGCCCGGTCCTCGACACATCCTGCGCGGCACTCTTCGCTCTGTCGCGCGAGGTGCGGGCGCAAGGCTACAAGACCGTGCTCACCGGCGAAGGCGCCGACGAGGGCTTCGCCGGCTATGTCTGGTTCAAGATCCGGGAAACCGCACGCCGGCTCGACATCGGCGACGTCTTCCGCCCCAGCACGGCGATGAGCCGGGTGGCCCGCAAATGGGCGGCGCGCGACCTCACCTTCGCCGAGCTCTCCCGCATCGACGCCATGATCGGCGGGCCGCACGCCCAGTCCATCCTCTACAATCTCGTGGCGCGGTCGCGCGGCCGCTATTACAGCGCCGGGCTGAAGGAAGAGCTCGGAACGCATGTGGCCTATGAGGATCTCGACCTCGACCTCGAGCGCATGGGGCGGTGGCATCCTCTGAACCGGTCGCTCTATCTCGGCTACAAGGTGCACCTTGCGGGCTTGCTGATGGGCGCGAAGGGCGACCGCGTGGCCATGGCGAACAGCGTGGAGACGCGCTACCCGTTCCTCGACGAGGACGTGATCGCGCTCGCCGCACGCCTGGATCCCAGGTGGAAACTTCGCCGCCTCGTCAAAGACAAATATTTGCTGCGGCGCGCGGCAGAGCGCCGGCTGCCCCACGATGTCGCTTGGCGGCCCAAGGGCATGTTCCGGGCGCCGACCGCAGAGACCTTCCTGAGCCCGCCGCCCGCCTTCGTGCGCGACCTCCTCAGCCCCGAGAGCCTGGCGAAGACCGGCTATTTCGATGCGGGCATGGTCGCCCAAGACTGCGCGCTGGTGGCGCGCGGCGAAGGCGAGACGCTCGGCGATTTCGCGAGCCTCGGCCTCGGCGGCGTGGTCGCCACCCAGCTCTGGCATCACCTTTATCTCGGCGGCGGCTTGTGCGACCTGCCGCATCTGACCTATGCACCCGAGCCCGCGCCGGCGGCGGCGGCGCTCACAAGCCGCAGGCAACGGACCCCGGCGCAGGCGCGCAACAGGCCGGGACGCAGCCTCCCGGCACGCGCCACCTAGCTGCCGAAAACCGTGATCCCTCCCTGCCGAGCCCGCGCGCCCTAACGGCCTGATCTCTTTTGCCCCTTCTTGTCAGGAACCCCCTGGCCCGCACCCGCGTTGAATCGCGCACAAGGTGACACTGGTCAGGGATGTTCCGTCATGCGTAAGACCACAAGGCCGGTGGCGGCCGGCATCAGCCGTTTTTGGATCTATGCGCCGGCGGCGGCGCTTCTTCTCGCCATAGGCTACGGCACGCTCGGGCCCGCGCCCGCGCACGAGACCCCCGGCGCTGCGCTCTCAACGGGGCCAGCGCCGCTCGCGGGGGACGCGGCCGCACACATGCGTCCCCCGCCCTCTACGCGCAAAGGCGCCGTCGCGCCCGACAGCCACCACGCGGCGGCTACGCAGCTTGCGCCGGGCGAAGCCGAGATGGGCCTCGCCTCCTGGTACGATGCACCTATGGCGGACGGTGAGACCGCAGGCCCCGGCGCGCTGACGGCGGCGCATCCTTCGCTGCCGCTCGGCACGCGCGCGCTGGTGGAGAACCTCAAGAACGGCCAGACCGTCGTGGTGCGCATCAACGACCGCTTGCCGTTCTCGGGCGGCCGCATCATCGATCTGTCGAAGGCGGCCGCCGAACGGCTCGACATGATCGCCGACGGCGTCGCCACGGTACGCGTGCGACGCATCGACGACGCGCGGGCCGGCGCGGACCGGCACATCGATATCTGGTAATCGGCGCCGGCTTTACTGAAGCGCGAGCGCCCAAAGGCGGCGGCGATCAAGGATGCCGCGCAAGTCGTGAAGGCCTAAGTCCACGAGCGGTGCGCCCTCGCCCATGCCATTGCCTTCAAGAGAAGCCACGCGAGAGGCGACGGCGTCGGTGACGACGACCGGATGCCCCAGCTCTTTCGACATGTCTTCCGTGCGGGCGACCTCGTTCACGGCGCGGCCGATGACGCCGAACTTGAGCCGCTCCGCCGTGCCGGCATTGCCGAACACCACGTCGCCGAAATGGACGCCGATGCCGAACTTGATGGCTTGAGCCCGCGTGTTGCCTTCGATTTGAAGCGCGGCAAGGCGGGCTTGCGCGCTCTCCGCAGCACGGAGCGCCGCGGCGCAGGCCTCCGCCTCGCCGCCGTCGTCCGCGGGGAAGAAGGCGAGGATGGCGTCGCCGACGATGTCGAGCACCTGGCCGCCCTCCTCCATCACCGCGCAGGCGGCGCAATCGAAATAGACATTGAGCAGGTCGAGGAAGTCCTCAACGGGCAGCTGGTCGGCGAGCCCTGTGGAGTTCCGCAAATCGCTGTACCACAAGGCCGCGGAAAGCCGCTCGCCCGCGCCGCGCTTGATGGTGCCCGACAGGATGCGCCCGCCGATGAGCGGCCCGTGGAACGTGTTGAGCGCGTTGCGGGTGATCTGGTCCTTGATGACGACGCGCAGGGCCAGCGCCAACGGCGCGAGCACTTGGCGCATGGCGCTGACATGGGCGTCCGAGAAGCCGGCCGGATCGCGCGTCGACCATGAGGTGCCGAGCCCGTCATGGGTCTCGGGGTGGAGCGGCGCGTCGCCGAAGGCCACGATCAGGGCGAGATAATCCACGAGGCCCGCGATCGCGCAGCTCGACCAGCAGCGGAAAGTCCGTCCATGCACGTATCGCGGTCGAGCCGGGCGCGGAACTCGGTGCGCTGGTTCGTGACAGCATGTAATAGAACGGGCTCAGCGATAAACCGAGTTGTCCTCGTCGAGATTGTCGAAATATTCGACGCTCGACGCCCGCCTCCTCCGTCCAAGAGAATACTCATGCCGTCGAACAGCGGGTGCAGGATGCGGAAGCCCACATGCATGCGGTGGAGCGGCACGCCGGCCGCGACCAGCCGCTGCATGGCCGACTCCACCAGACGCGGCCACGGGCATGATTGGCGATGCCCGAGGCGATGATGGCCGGAGGTGAAATCGATGGGGTGGCGGGGCGCTCTTCTGTCTCGGCGTCGGTCATGGCGCCCTTATAGCAGGGGTGCGCGGCAATTTCGCGGCTGCTTCTTCTTGGCATGTTTCCGAATCGTATCAAACGGTTGCGCCTGTGCTACGTTCCGGCCCGGTTAAGACAGCCGAAAGGGACGGTATGACGCCTTACGCGCAATTGGAGGCGCGCTTCGCGGAGCTTCACCAGATCGGGCATGCGCAGGCCATGCTGTACTGGGACGAGGCGGTGATGATGCCGGCGGGCGGCGGGTTAGCGCGCGGCGAGGCGCTTGCCGCACTCGCGGCGCTCAGCCACCGAACGCTGACCGCTCGCCAAGTCGGCGACCTTCTCGACAAGGCGGAAGCGGACAGCGTGGCGCTGAACGCCTGGCAGCAGGCGAATGTGCGCGCCATGCGGCGCATGCATACGCGCGCGGTGGCTCTGCCCGAGGCGCTCGTGCACGCCACGCAGATCGCCACCACGGCGTGCCAGCAGATCTGGCGCGTGGCGCGTGGCGAGAACGACTGGGACGCGGTCGCGGGGCCGCTTTCCGAGGTGCTGAGCTTAGCGCGCGAGGAAGCCGCCGCACTCGGCGATACGCTCAAGCTCGCACCCTACGATGCGCTGCTCGACACTTACGAGGAAGGCACGCGGGTGGCCGAGGTGGCCCGCCTGTTCGACGATCTTCGCGCGTTCCTGCCGGACATGATCGACCGCGTTGTCGACCGGCAGGGCGCGCCCTTTCCTCTGCCAGGCCCTTTCCCGAAGGCGCGCCAGCGGGCGCTTGGCGAAGAAATGATGCGCGCGCTTCAGTTCGACTTCGCGCACGGGCGCCTCGACGTCAGCCATCACCCGTTCTGCGGCGGCGTGCCCGACGACACGCGCATCACCACCCGCTACAGCGAGGACGATTTCCTGGAGTCGCTCATGGCGGTGCTGCACGAAACCGGGCACGCGCTCTACCAGCAGGGATTGCCGGCCGAGTGGCGGCAGCAGCCGGTCGGCGATTGCCTTGGGGCGGCGGTGCACGAAAGCCAGTCGCTCTTCGTGGAGATGCAGGTGTCGCGCGGACGCCCGTTCATCGAATTCGCGGCGCCGCATATCCGCCATCACCTCGACGGGCGCCAGGGCGACGCTGCGTGGACGGCGGACAATCTCCACGCGAATTCGATCAAGGTGCGCCGGGGCTACATCCGCGTCGACGCCGACGAACTCACCTATCCGCTCCACGTCATCCTCAGGTTCGAGCTGGAACGGGCGCTTGTCGCGGGCGAGCTTGCCGTCGCGGACATCCCCGACGCATGGAACGAACGCATGACGCGCTACCTCGGGCTCTCCACGGACGGCAATTTCAAGGACGGCTGCATGCAGGACGTGCACTGGTTCTCCGGGCTGTTCGGGTACTTCCCCACCTACACGCTCGGGGCGCTGATGGCGGCGCAATGGTTCACCGCCGCGTCAGCCGCCCTCCCCGGTCTCGAGGCGCAGGTCGAAGCGGGCGACTTTGCACCCCTGGTCGGTTGGCTGCGCCGGGAAATTCACGGGCGCGGGCAGCTCAAGACCGCGCGCGAGCTCCTCACCGAGGTCACGGGCGAACCTCTCGATCCGCGCCATTTCAAGGCGCATCTCGAGCGGCGCTATCTCGGCGCCTGAGAGACCTCGGGCGCTCATTTGGCGGGGGCGTAGGTGCCGGCAGGCGACGGGTCGCGGGCAAGCTCTTTGTGGCAGAACTCTTCCATGCGCTTGCCGTGCAAGATCGCCGCGCTGCGTTCCCTGAAATAGGCAATACAGCGGCGCTCCGCGTCCGATGGGCCTTGCGGGTATTCCAGGTCCGCAAGCGGACTGCCGATCTCCTTGAAGTGATCTATGTCGTGCACACACAGCCCCATGTTGATGAGGTTGCGGCCGAGAGCGTGAAACGGCGGATCGATGAGGTAGTAGCCGAGATGATCGAAGAACACCGCGGCAATGCCCGGCGATGTCGTGAGCAAGGCCACCTCGGCGCCCGCCTCATCGAGACGCCTGGTTAGCTCGACCATCAGCGCCTTGCCCGCGGTCATGGTCCGCCTACGGCCATGGACCCTCACCGCCTTGCCGCGAAACGCTGGAAGCACGGCGACGGAATTGATCGTAACGACCACAGCTCGCACGGCTTGCAGCTCGGGGCGCGCCATGTGTCCGGTAAACAATTCCGCGTGCGGGAACGCGTCGCAGATCATGGTCGCCCGCGCGATGCCGATCGCGTGGCCTTTGGCGCGGGCGATAACGAACATCGAATGCGGATCGGACGGGTCCGGGGCTACGCGCCCGGCGTCGGGCTCCAGCGGCAACTGCCAGCCCTGCTCCAGCACGAACACGTCGTGCTTGATCTCGCGGTACTCGTGAAACTCGGGAACCGACGTGTCGTCGAAGAAGCTTACAGTGACAGCCATACGTTCAGCAGCCAACCGACCGGGGACCAACTCTTCGTGAACGACATTTCGCCGAGTTTGATGTTCTCGGCACCAGGATGGGGTTCAGAAGGAGGATGGAAGAAATCGCCCGCGAAGCCATTCTTGGTCTGGTGAAGCTTGACCTCGAAGCGGGCGGATGGATGCCGCTGGTGGTTCTGCTCATGCGTTCGATCGAATTGTTTGATGGTGATGTCGAGCTTTTCTCCCTCATCACCAGACGTGGCACTGCCGCTCAAGAGAAAGACGACACGCCGCCACTCGCCCGGAAAGCGGAAGAACGCGGTGCCGTGCACGTAGTTGTCGCGGACGCGCAAGGACGCACTGCCGCGGCCGGTGTGACCAACGACATCCTCCTGACGCTTGAAGTCCTCGACCGCTTGAACGAGGCTCTCCTTGACCGGCATTTCGCCGGTCTGCTGAAAGCGGTCAACCGCCGCCCGCTGCTGCGGGTCGAGCATGTAGTCTTCCCACTGTGGCAGATAATCCCGGTACTTGATGCGCATCGTGTAGGAATCGGGCCAGGCGAGAAAATAATCGAACGTGCTGAGGAAGACCGTTCCGAGCAGGTAGACCAAGGCGATCGCGAGAGTGAGGTTGACCACGCCCCAGGGATCCCTCAACGAGAAGAAGCGGAGGTGAACGCGGGCGGATCCTAGGAGCCGCTTCGCCTCGGCGACCGACTTGTGGTCGCCGCTGATCCTCTCGCGCAGCTTGGACTTTTTCTCCTTAACGCATTCGGGGATCCAAAGCGGCGCATCGAGGACCTCGGGCTTGTCCGCGCACAGATCCTTCAGAACGTATCGGCCGACGCAGTAGCCGTGCGCGACCAGCGTTCGCACCTCGATATCCGAGAACTTGTCGAGATCGGTACGGATACTCTTGGCCGCCCGCTGCACGTTCAGATGAAGCGCATGCCGGTCCTCATGCGGGTGAACCTCGGTCGCGAGCTGCGCAAAGCGGAACCGGCTGAGACGATGCTCGTCCTTGAGAAGCTCCTCGGAGAAGAGGTTCTGCTCCTGAACGCGTTCGTATTCCAGCTCGCCGACGCGCTTCATGAGGATGTCGGCGGACCGGGAGGCGGCATTGAGCAGCGAGCGGAAGCGCTTGGTGTAGTTGGGATCGAACGTCGCGCCCGCGTCGCTGATGACGACGTCGTCGAAATTGACGTCGCGGTCCAGCAGCGCCAGCTTCCGCGCGCCTAGATTGTCGAAGATGCCGCCGTCGGTCACGTAGGAGAACGGCGACTGAAACGCGGACATGTCGACTTGCAGCCGCTCGGCCGTCAATTCGATCGGCGGAAAGAACAGCGGGTACGAGGACGACGCGGCCACCGCCAGCGCCGTGCTGATGGCATAGGTCTCGTAGACCTCGCTTCCCTTTGGCGAGTTGATGCAAAATCCCTCCGGCGTGAACGAGCAAAGCTGTCCGCTCGACAGATTCGTCGTCAGGATATGCAGCGCCGGCGCGGTGGGATTGCGCGAGCGCAGCTCGTGCAAGGTCGTGTCGCCGTAGAACTTGTTGTAGAACTGCTCCAACAGGTCTGTCCGGCCGAGCTTCACCTTGGGGATCAGACCGGCGAGCACCAACAGGGGCAGCCGCCGCACGATCTTTCCGCGCACGTCCTGCTGGGTGAAGGCGATCAGCTCGGCGGCCGCCTTCTCGAAGGTCGCGTCGTCGTCCGAGGTGTACGCGTCCCAGCGGTAGATCAGGTGGGCCGCCATCACGCTGCCGCCCGAGACGCTGGCCAGATGCGTGATGCTGGTGAGCAGGCCGGCGTCGCGCAGGAAGCGGATGAGCCCCAGATGGAACAGCGTGGCGCGGAAGCCGCCCCCGGACAGGGCAAGCCCGATATTCAGCTTGGTCTTCTTACCCGCCGTCTTCGCGGTGCCCGACCCCGCGCCTGGCTTATCTGCGGTATCCGACTTCGCGACTGGCTTCGCTGCGGTATCCGAACCCACGGCTCGCTTGTCCTCTCCAGAACCCCCCCTAGCCTCGCCATCCTGCGTCCCCTCTGCAAGAGGATTGGTACCGTTCCTGCCCGTATAGCGATCTGATCTATGTCAGAAATTGGCGTCTGGAGATCGAAATTCGCCCGGTCGGCGTTTGTCCAGAAGGGCGGGCACGCCCCCGGCGGGGCTCGTACTGGCCTCGCCGGGTGTAGGCTTGTTCGCGCTAACAGGGAGGAACGGCGATGACCCAATCAGACGTGAAATCCTCGAGCACAATTCTCTATATCGCGGCGATCGTGGACCTGGTTTACGGCGCGGCATTTCTCTTCGTCCCGCGATGGCTCTTCGCGCTCAGCCAAGACCCGGGCGTTCCAGGCAGCCCCGGCTGGGTGCGCTGGAGCGGCGGCCTTCTCATCGGCGTGAGCGTCATGGGCTTCCTCGCCGCCGCCAAGCCGGAGACGCAGAGGCCCTTCGTGGTGGGCCTCATGGTCGCCACCGTGTTGATCGCTCTGTCGCTGCTCTACAGCCTGTTCGTGGGCGGCTATGCCGGCGCGTCCTGGTTCCTGTGGCTGCCGATCGCGATCAATGCGTGCCTGGCCGTGGCGCTTGCCTGGGTGGCCTCCAAGCTCGCTTGAGCGTTTGTTTTTTGCGCTACCGGCCTCCGGCCTACTTGAGCGCTTGTTGTTTGCGCTACCGGCCTCCTTCTTTGTGCTAACGCGCTTCGCGCTGCATGAGCACTGGCCTACTTGAGCGCGTGCGGTCATGACGGCCGGTCCAGGTCCTGCTGGAGCCGGAGCGCCTCGATTTGGCGCCGGAGCCGATCCCGCAACAGGGCGGTCTCGGCCGGCGGCATCTCGCCATGGGCCTCCGCGCGGGCCAGCAGTTCGCGCCAGCCGCGATAAAGCCGCATCTCTTGTGGGCTCTCGATCCGCGCTTCCATGGCGGCGAAGGTGGGCGCGGCGTGCTCTTGCTGTTGCAGGGCCGTAAACCACGCCTCGAGCAGTCCAGCGCAAGTCTCGACGTCGCCGCGGGAGTGATCAAGCCACTGTTGCAGCTATCCGTGACGTCGTTGGTTGGGGCAGACGTCGGATCCCGGCTTTCGCCGGGATGACACTCCTCGTTGGAGAGCCGCCTCACCCGGCCACCTTACGGAGGTAAGGTGTCAACCCTCCCCTCGCGAGGAGGGATACTAGTTATCCAGGAAGACCTGAGCTTCCGTGAACGGCTTGGGTGCTTGAGCTTGCGGAGCGCCTTGGCATCGATCTGGCGGATGGCGCTCGCGCTTCGGGTTGCAATACCCATCAGGCTCGCGCCGAGGCGCTGCGGCCGCGGCCCAAGAGCATGAAGACATAGAACAGCCAGACGCCGACGGCCGAGACGGCCGCGGCGACATAGGTCCACGCCGCCGCATCCAGCACCTTGTCGACGCCCTCGATCTGGTCCTGTCCGATGATGCCTTGGCGGACCAGGAGCTCCTTCGCCCGCGCGCTGGCGTTGAACTCGACGGGCAGCGTCAGGAGCGCGAAGAAGAAGGACGAGCCGAACAGGATGACGCCGATCCAGGTCAGCGTGTTCCATTGCAGCACGAGGCCGGCGACGAACGCCCAGGGCGCTATTTGCGAGGCGAGCTGCACGACGGGCACGATGTAGGTGCGCGCCTCCATGGGGAAATAGTCTTGCGCATCCTGGAGCGCGTGGCCCGTCTCGTGCGCGGCGATGCCGGCGGCGGCGACGCTCGGCGTGTAATAGACCTTCTGGCTGAGGCGGAGCACCTTGGCGCGCGGATCGTAGTGATCGGAGAGCACGCCTTCGGTGGGCTCGACCTTCACGGCCTCCAGGCCTTGCGCGTCGAGCAGAGCGCGGGCGACTTGCGCGCCGGTGACGCCGCCGGGCGTCGCGATTTGCGAATATTTGGCGACGTTCGCCTTGATGCGGCCTTGCGCATAAAGGCCGAGCAGGAGGCCCGGGCCGACAAACACCCAAAAGAGCGGATCTTCGAACATGGCCGGCTCCGATCCTGCGCCTTACGGCGCCGAGGATGCGCCGGAGCCCGCTAGTTGTCCAGGAAGCTGCGCAGCTTCCGCGACCGTGACGGGTGCTTCAGCTTGCGGAGCGCCTTGGCCTCGATCTGGCGGATGCGCTCGCGGGTCACGCTGAACTGCTGGCCGACCTCTTCGAGGGTGTGGTCGGTGTTCATGCCGATGCCGAAGCGCATGCGCAGCACGCGCTCCTCGCGCGGCGTGAGCGAGGCCAGCACCCGCGTCGTCGTCTCGCGCAGGTTCGACTGGATGGCGGCGTCGATGGGGAGCACCGCGTTCTTGTCCTCGATGAAATCGCCGAGATAGCTATCCTCCTCGTCGCCGATCGGCGTCTCGAGGCTGATGGGCTCCTTGGCGATCTTGAGCACTTTGCGCACCTTCTCCAGCGGCATCGCCAGCTTCTCGGCGAGCTCCTCCGGCGTCGGCTCGCGGCCGATCTCGTGCAGCATCTGGCGGGAGGTGCGCACGATCTTGTTGATGGTCTCGATCATGTGCACGGGGATGCGGATGGTTCTTGCTTGATCGGCAATGCTGCGGGTGATCGCCTGGCGGATCCACCACGTGGCGTAGGTGGAGAATTTGTAGCCGCGGCGATACTCGAACTTATCGACGGCCTTCATCAGGCCGATATTGCCTTCCTGGATGAGATCGAGGAACTGCAGGCCGCGGTTGGTGTATTTCTTGGCGATGGAGATCACGAGGCGCAAATTCGCCTCCACCATCTCCTTCTTGGCGATGCGCGCCTCGCGCTCGCCCTTCTGCACGATGTGCACGATGCGGCGGAACTCGGAGATCTCGAGACCCGTCTCGGCGGCGAGCCGGTGGATCTCGGAGCGGAGCTCCTTCACCAGGCCGCGCTCGTCGTGGATGAAGTCGGACCAGCCGCGCTTCTTCAGGCGCCCCACCCGGCGCAGCCAGTTGGGGTCGAGCTCGTTGCCCTGATACTCGCCGAGGAAGTCCTCGCGCGCCACGCCATAGCCTTCGGCCAGGCGCAGCAGGCGGCCCTCATAGCCGAGCAGCTTCTTGTTGATGTCGTAAAGGGTCTCGACCAGGGACTCGATGCGGTTGGTATTGAGCTGGAGCGACTTGATCTCGGTGACGATCTCGTCCTTCAGCGACTTGTAGCGCTTCTCTTGGGAGGAGGAGAGCGTGTCGTTCTTCAGGGCTCTCTCGACGAGCTGGTCCTGGAGCCGGCGGAGCTTCTTGTAGCTGGTGGCGACGAGGTCGAAGGTCTCGAGCACTTGCGGCTTGAGCTCCGCCTCCATGGCGGCAAGCGACAGGGAGTTCTCGAGATCGTCGTCGTCGTCCTCGTACTCCTCTTCCTTCTCTTCTTCCTTCTCTCCCTCGGCCTTTTCTTCCTCGCCCTCTGCGGGCTCCTCGCCGGGGAGCGGCTGGGAGGGAACGACCTTGGCGTCAGGGCCTTGATAGGTGGCTTCGAGGTCGATGATGTCGCGGAGCAGAATCTTGCCTTCGTTCAGCTCGTCGCGCCAGATGATGATGGCTTGGAAGGTGAGCGGGCTCTCGCACAGGCCGGCGATCATGGCCTCGCGGCCGGCCTCGATGCGCTTGGCAATGGCGATCTCGCCCTCGCGGGAGAGGAGCTCGACGGTGCCCATCTCGCGTAAGTACATGCGCACGGGGTCGTCGGTGCGCTCGGCGGGCTCACGGGTGGGCGTCTCGGGCTTGGCGATCGCAGCCTGCGCGACCACGGCCTTGCCGTCGGCGCCCTCGCCGGCGTTCTCCGCGGCCTCCTCGGCCTCGTCGGTGTCGATGACGTTGATGCCCATGTCGGAGAGCATGGACATGGTGTCCTCGATCTGCTCGGAGGACACTTCCGCGGACGGCAGCACCTCGTTCAGCTCGTCATAGGTGACGAAGCCGCGCGCCTTCGCGGTCTTGATCAGCTTCTTGACTGCAGCGTCAGACATATCGAGCACCGGCCCATCGTGGGACTGGGTTTCGGTCTCAACCTGCTCTTCGGCTTCAGCGGTCTTGGTTGCCATTCATGTCACTCCGATGCGCATCCCATTTTGGGGCGCCGGTCTCAGGCTCAAGCGAGGGTCTTAGCCTCTCGCAACATTTTTCGTCGGGGACGGCCAGGACGGCTCGTCCGACAAGCGATTAACGGGCGCACCCTTAATCGTCAATTAAGCATGACCCGGCCACTGCGCGGCTTGCCTTGATTTACGTCTACCGGCGCCGCATCTCGGGTCGTTTGCCACTCTCCCAGAACAACACGTTCAAAAGACAAGAGATAAGACTTACCAACGCGCTGTTACGTCCGTTTGTTCGGCCCTCTCTATAGACCTTTTTTGAGGCTCTTAGGCCGTCTGGACGGTCCCAGGCCCCTTGAAACTCGAGGCTTTTGGACGCGGCACCTGGCGCATTCTCAGCCATTTGCGAGGATCGCACGGCCGCCTTCGCCATCAAGGATGACTTGGCGAGAGGCGACCCCCCTGTCAAGGCCTAGAAAGCCCTTTGGCCACGCGTTTTTCTCGTCTTTTCCTCCGTGAAACACGCTTCCCGAGGGGTGCAAATTCGGGGCCGGACGGCGCTCGCGCCTGGCTAATGCCGCTTTTCGGTGCGCCGGCCCTTGGCGAGTGGCTCGCGCTTGAGCCGCGCCACCGTCTCGGCGAAGCGCTTATTGGCGTCGCGCTCGCCGGCGTCGTCCGCCTCGTGGTGCTGGCCGATGCTGGCCACTTGCTGCTGGAGGGCGACGAAGCGCTCGAAGTCGTCCTCGGATGTTTCCGCAAGGCCCAAGGCGCTCTCCTCGATCTCCCGGTTCAGCGTGGGCAGCGCCCGCCAGCGATAGATCACGTCGGCGAACTGGGCCTCGACCGCCGCAGCCGGGCTCTCGGGCTGGAGGAAGGCAACGCGCTTGAAGGGGCTCTCCCGGAAGAAGCGCTCCAGGAGCTTCGCGTGCGGGCTTTGTTGCAGCACGGCGATGAGGCGGTCGCGGCCGATGGCGGGCTCCTCGAAGATCGCGCGGGTGATGGCGCCGAGGAGCGCGGCGAGCGCCTTGTCGTGCACCTCGACGCTCGCCACCTCCTCGCCGAAGTGGTCGAGCAGCCAGGGGTGGTTCACCAGCGCCAGCGTCACGATGATGGCGAAGCCGTAAGCGGACTGCGGCGGCGCGGTCTCGCGCCGCTCGGGCTTGCGCGCGTCCGGCCGGCCGGCCGAGCGCGGGCCTGCGGCGCGCGGGCGCCCGTCACGGCCTCGGGCCGGTTGCTCGCGCCACAGATTGAAGAGCCGGTTCTTCACCTCGCGCCGGTAATGGTCCCGCACCCGCGTGTTGCCGATCTCGCCGAGCAATGTGTCGAGACGCGCCTCGAAGGCGGCGCGGCGCTCCGGCGTATCGAGGGAGAGGGCAGACTTCTCCCGCGTCCACAGCATGTCGATGAGAGGATGCGCGCTCTTAAGGCAAGCGGCGAACGCGCTCGGGCCTTCGCTGCGTACGAGATCGTCCGGGTCTTGGCCTTCGGGAAGGAAGGCGAAGCGGAAGGAATGGCCCTCGCGCAAATGGGGAAGCATGCGGTCGATGGCGCGCGCGGCGGCGGCCTCCCCCGCCCGGTCGCCGTCGAAACAAATGACGGGTTCGGGCGCGAGCAGCCACAGCACTTCCATCTGGCGCTCGGTGAAGGCGGTGCCGAGCGTCGCCACCACATTCTTGAAGCCCGCCTGATGGAGCGCGATCACGTCCATATAGCCTTCGACCACGATGACCTCACCTTTCTCGAAGGCGGGTGTGCGCGCGCGGGCGAAGTTGTAGACCATCGAGCCCTTGTCGAAGAGCCGCGTCTCCGGCGAGTTCAGATATTTGGGCTGGGCATCAGGATCGAGCGCGCGGGCGCCAAAGGCGATGACGCGGGACTTGGCGTCTGGAATCGGAATGGTCAGGCGGTTGCGGAAGCGGTCGTAGGAGGCGCGTCCGTCGTCCGGCTTGATGATCAGGCCGGCCTCGAGCGCTTGCGCCTCGGTGAAGCCCTTCTTGAGCAGCGCGGTCTTCAACGCATCGCGCGAGCCTGGTGCATAGCCGATGCGGAACTCTTTGATGGTCTCGGGCTCGAGCCCGCGGCGCCTCGCATAGTCGAGCGCCTCGCGGCCCTGCGGTGTCCGCAGCGCCTCCTCGAAGATCTTGGCCGCTTCCTCCAGCGCATCGAGCAGGCCTAGGCGCTCCTTCACCGTGCGCTCGTATTGCGGATCGGGCGCGGGCATCGGCACGCCCGCCTCGCCCGCAAGCCGCTCCACGGCTTCGGGGAAGCTCAGGCCCTCCGTCTCCATGAGGAAGGTGAAGATGTCGCCGTGCTTGCCGGAGGAGAAGCAGTGATAGAAGCCCTTCTGGTCGTTGACGGTGAAGGACGGCGTCTTCTCCCGGTTGAACGGCGACAGCCCCTTCCACTCGCGCCCCGCCCGCTTCAAGGGCACGCGGCGCGACACGACCTGGCTGACGGGGAGCCGGGCGCGAACTTCATCCAGGAACGAATCGGAGAATTTCATTTGTGCGACAGTGGGGCCTCAGAGCCGACGGTGCGAATGTGATTCGCGCTCATCACCATTATCCACCGATCGCGAACAAATGGGGAACTTTCGCCGTCGCCCAAGACTGGGACAAGCCCGGGACAAGCCGGCCCTGGCATGACATAAGGGGCCTCCGGGGGTCACCGACATGCCGCATGCCTTCATCACCTATGTGCCGCTGCTGATCATCGCGCTGATCGCGCTGTTTGCGTTCTGGTCGCTGCGCGGCAAGGAAATTCCGGACCGGGTGGTCGGCATCGCCGCGCCCATCGCCGGCCTCGCCTTCCTCATTCTGTTGTCGCACTCGCTGCTGGGCCTCGCCTTCGGGGCCTTGCTGATCGGCATTGGCGGCTTCGCCTGGTATCGCCACTTGCGCGGCCGGGCAGAAGACGGCAAGCCCGGCCCGACGGCATGACCTAGGAGGAGGTTGGAGCAGGCCCGATGGAGACCGTCCTCATCATTGCCCTCACGATCTTCGCAGCGATCGCGCTCGTGGCGTGGTGGATGCTCGACATCGACATCGCCGACATCGTGGCCATGGTCGTCGCACCGCTCGCTGGCGGCGCCATCATCTACTGGTACCGCACGCCGATCGCCTGGGCGGTCGGCGCCGTATTGCTCGTGATCGGCGGCTTCGCCCTCTACTACCTCGTCGTGCGCCACAAGAAACCGCCGGCGTAGCCCGCAAAGAAAAAGCCGGGCGGGGCCCGGCTCTTTCGTGTGCCTTCGCGCGATGCACTACTCCAAGTCTTTTCCCGTGCAGGTTCCAAACTGAGCGAAGGTCTTACCAACCTGGGAGACAGATCCGGAATATGCGCCCGTCGGCTTGGACACAACGGCGGTCCAGGTTTGAAGCGCTCTGCGCCCATGCATGATGAGAACCTGGTCGTCTTCGTAGACGTCTCCCGACTCGAGCAACCCCTGCCCGCCGAACAAGCCGGAGAACAGATTCTTCTGCTTGACGTCGAGCGTCACCGCAGCCGGAAGGCCCCTATCCTGCGCTGTCGTCTTCGCGCAACCCGCAGCCGTGCATTCGTAAACCTCGGAGAGCGCGCAATCGAAAGCCGGCGCCGCCGAAGCCTGCAGCGGCACGACGCAAATCCCCGCAACCAGCGCCAAAGCCTGTAATCCCGAAACTCGCATGACATCCCTCTCTCTTGAGACCGATACCCCGCATCATCCCGTCGCCCGTGCTCTCGCGCCAGAGGAAAATGGCTCTCAAGGTAAAAGAAAAGCCGGGCGGAGCTTTCGCCCCGCCCGGCTCATGGCCTCCTCGCGTTTGACCTAGTTGACGTTCGCCGCCGGGGTCAGGAGCTGCTGCTTGTTGAGCACGGTGAGCATGCCCGCGTTGGGAGCACAGGTGAGCACCGCGCTCTGATCCCAGACATTGTCGAGATGAAACAGCTCGCCGGGATGCAGAGACACACGGACGCGCGCCGAGGTGTGACTGCCGCCAGAGGGCGATGCATCGAACACCACGGCGCTAACATCGCACGTGTCGCCGTTAGGCGCGTAATAGGCGATCAGACGCTTGTCACCGATCGTGGCGAGGATCGGCTCGTACGGACCGACAGGACCGAGATTCGACCGCGTTTCTTCGGCTGACGACACCATAGGGGTGAAGGCGAGCGCCGCCATCGCGGTCGCCGCGGCAATAGGTAGGATACGCAGAGATCGCATCAACATGGGTTGGCCTCCAAATCTTTCGCATGATCAGCCCGGAATCATTCCGTGCTGCATTGCAGCGTACATAGTGCTGCATTGCGAAAAATACATGTTGCAGTGCACTGACATACTGCCGCGTGGCCGGCTGCCGCACGGTTTCTCCGAAGAGTCGATTTGATTTTGCAATCGTGACACGCACCTGTCACATGCACAGCGTCTGTGCATGTGACGCACCGGAAAGCCGATATGCGTTTTTCCAAATTTGCATTTGATTCCGGCTTACGCCGGAATGACGCTTTGTTGTGCAGACGATTCTAGCCGAGCTTGGCTTTGACCGCGGCGCTCGCTTTGCCGAAATCCATCTGGCCGGCATAGCGGCCTTTGAGCGCGGCCATCACCTTGCCCATGTCCTTCACGCTCGACGCCCCCGCTTCGGCGATCGCATCATCGATCGCCTTCGCCATGTCCTCATCGGAGAGCTGCTTCGGCAGGAACTCGCGAATGATGGCGACCTCCTCGCCTTCTTGCGTGGCGAGTTCGGCACGTCCGGCCTCTGCATAGATCTTCTGCGACTCCTCGCGCTGCTTGATCATCTTGGCGAGGAGCTCGAGGAGCTCGGCGTCGGAGATTTGATCCTTGCCGGCCGTGCGCGCGGCGATGTCGCGGTTCTTGATGGCCGCGCTCACGAGGCGAAGCGTGGAGACGCGGCGGGCGTCGCGCGCCTTGGTCGCAGCTTGCAAGGCGGCGGTGATGGTCTCGCGCATGGATTTCTTGTGGCGTTCAGGGAAGAAGCTTCCAAAGTAATCGACAGGGGAAGCTGGCGCAAGCGAATTTGCCGGTCTAACGCATTGTTTTCACAGGAAAATATTTCGCCCTGTGGATTGACTCAGCGAACGCGCCTGACGTAAAGAGCGGGGTTGAGGAGCCTGCCCTGCCAGCGACGCCCTCAACCGATCCGAACAGAGCGGGCCGGGCCGCATGAAGCCGCCGCCCAAAGTTTGCGCCAATGACCGACGAAACTGAAACTCTGGCCGCGGAGGCCGCAACCTTGCGCGCGCGCAGTGCCCTGCCATGGGCCGACGCGGCGCCGACGGCGCTGCTGGTTCTCGCCGACGGCACGGTCATCGAGGGGCACGGCGCTGGTGCCACAGGCATCGCGGTCGGCGAGGTCTGCTTCAACACGGCGATGACCGGCTATCAGGAGATCCTCACCGACCCGTCCTATGCCGGGCAGATCATCACCTTCACCTTCCCCCATATCGGCAATGTCGGCGCCAACACCGAGGACATCGAGACCACGAATCTGGCCGCGTCGTCTGGGGTGCGGGGCTGCGTGCTCCGCGCACCCATCACCGCGCCGTCGAACTGGCGTGCCGGCCAAGATTTCGATGCGTGGCTGAAGGCGCGCGGCATCATCGCCATCACCGGCGTCGATACGCGCGCGCTGACCGTGCTGATCCGCGAAAAGGGCATGCCGAATGCGGTGATCGCGCATGCCCCCGACGGCAAGTTCGACATCGACGCGCTGAAGCGCGAGGCCGCGGCCTGGCACGGCATGATCGGCCTCGACCTCGCCAAGGAGGTCACCTGCGGGCAGAGCTACACCTGGGACGAGACCGCGTGGCAGTGGGGCGAAGGCTTTGGGCGCCAGGAGCACCCGCGCTTCCACGTGGTCGCCCTCGACTTCGGGCTGAAGCGCAACATCCTGCGCGAGCTTGCTACCGTGGGCTGCCGGCTGACCGTGGTGCCGGCGACGACCACGGCCGAGGAGATCCTCGAGCGCAATCCCGACGGCGTGTTCATCTCCAACGGCCCCGGCGACCCGGCCGCGACCGGCGCCTACGCGGTGCCGGAGATCGAGAAGCTCGTTGAGTCCGGCGTGCCCGTGTTCGGCATCTGCCTCGGCCATCAGATGTTGGGGCTCGCCCTTGGCAGCACGACGGAGAAGATGCACCAAGGCCATCACGGCGCCAACCATCCGGTGAAGGACTTCACCACCCATAAAGTCGAGATCACCTCGATGAACCACGGCTTCGCGGTCAATCGCGAGAGCCTGCCCGACACCGTCGAGGAGACCCATGTATCGCTGTTCGACGGCTCCAATGCCGGGCTCAAAGTCAAAGACAAGCCGGTGTTCTCGGTGCAGTACCATCCGGAAGCCTCGCCCGGCCCGCAAGACAGCCACTATCTCTTCACCCGCTTCGTCGAGCTGATGGCGGCGCGGAAAGGGTGACGTTCACAAGCCGATGCCGAAACGCACTGACATAAAGTCCATCCTCATCGTAGGCGCCGGGCCGATCGTGATCGGCCAGGCGTGCGAGTTCGACTATTCGGGCACGCAAGCCTGCAAGGCGCTCAAGGACGAGGGCTACCGGATCGTGCTGGTGAATTCGAACCCGGCCACGATCATGACCGACCCGGAGCTCGCCGACGCCACCTATATCGAGCCGATCACGCCGGACGTGGTCGCCAAGATCATCGAGAAGGAGCGGCACGTCCTGCCGGGCGGCTTCGCGCTGCTGCCCACGATGGGCGGGCAGACCGCGCTCAATACCGCGCTCAGCCTGCACCGCGCGGGCGTGCTGGACGCGTTCGGAGTCGAGATGATCGGTGCACGCGCCGAGGTGATCGACAAGGCCGAGGACCGAGAGCTGTTCCGCGAGGCCATGAACAAGATCGGGCTGGAGACGCCGCGCTCGCGGCTCGCCGACGCCGCCTCGCTGAAGCGGGCCGACCGGCAGACCTATAAGAAAGAGATCGCCCGTATCGAGACGGAGACCCCGGAGGGCGAGGCGCGCGCCCGGGCGCTGCTCGACTTCGAGGCGGACTGGGCGCGGCAGGAGAGCGCGCGCCGGCGGCGCTATGTGGAGAAAGGCCTGATCGAGGCGCTGGAGGCCATGCAGGACATCGGCCTTCCGGCCATCATCCGGCCCTCCTTCACGCTCGGCGGCACCGGCGGCGGCATCGCCTATAACCGCGAGGAGTTCCTGGAGATCGTCGAGCGCGGGCTCGACGCCTCGCCGACCTGCGAGGTGTTGATCGAGGAATTGGTGCTCGGCTGGAAGGAGTACGAGATGGAGGTCGTCCGCGACAAGGACGACAACTGCATCATCATCTGCTCCATCGAGAATATCGACCCCATGGGGGTGCATACCGGCGACTCGCATCACGGTGGCGCCGGCGCTGACGCTGACCGACAAGGAATACCAGATCATGCGCAACGCCTCGATCGCGGTGTTGCGCGAGATCGGGGTGGAGACCGGCGGCTCCAACGTGCAGTTCGCGGTGAACCCGGCGGACGGCCGTCTCGTCATCATCGAGATGAACCCGCGCGTATCGCGCTCATCGGCCTTGGCCTCCAAGGCGACGGGCTTTCCCATCGCCAAGATCGCGGCCAAGCTCGCGGTCGGCTACACGCTGGACGAGCTCGCCAACGACATTACGGGCGGGGCCACGCCGGCAAGCTTCGAGCCGACCATCGATTATGTGGTGACCAAGATCCCGCGTTTCGCCTTCGAGAAGTTCGCAGGCTCCACGCCGACGCTCACCACGTCGATGAAATCAGTCGGCGAGGCCATGGCCATCGGCCGCACCTTCCCGGAGTCTTTGCAAAAGGCACTGCGGTCCATGGAGACCGGGCTCACCGGCCTCGACGACGTGGTGTTCGATGGGCTCGGCCAAGGCGACGACAAGAACGTGATCCGCGCGGCGCTCGGCACGCCCTCCCCGGACCGGCTGCTCAAAGTGGCGCAGGCGTTGCGGTTCGGCGTCGACCACGAACAGATCCACGATAGCTGTGCCATAGATCCGTGGTTCATCCGCCAGCTCCAGGACATCATCGATGTCGAAGCGCGGGTGCTCCAGCACGGCCTACCGAGAAGCGCGGCTCAGTTCCGCGCGCTCAAAGCCATGGGCTTTGGCGACGAGCGCCTGGCGAAGCTCTCCGGCCTCGATCCGGCGGAAGTCGCCGAGAGGCGCCGCGCGCTCGACGTGCGCCCGGTCTACAAGCGCATCGACACCTGCGCGGCGGAGTTCGCCTCGCCCACGGCCTACATGTACTCGACCTACGAGACGGGCTTCCCGGGCGCTCAGAGTTGCGAGGCGCGGCCGTCGGAGGCCAATAAGGTCATCATCCTCGGCGGCGGTCCGAACCGCATCGGCCAAGGCATCGAGTTCGACTATTGCTGCTGCCACGCGGCCTTCTCCCTGTCGGACGCCGGCTTCGAGACCATCATGGTCAATTGCAATCCCGAGACCGTCTCCACCGACTACGACACGTCGGACCGGCTCTATTTCGAGCCGCTGACGGAAGAGGACGTGCTGGAGATCGTGCGCAAGGAGCAGGAGAACGGCACGCTGAAAGGCGTCATCGTGCAGTTTGGCGGCCAGACGCCGCTGAAGCTCGCGGCTGCTCTCGAAAGCGCGGACGTGCCCATCCTCGGCACCTCGCCCGATGCCATCGACCTGGCCGAAGACCGCGACCGGTTCAAGGCGCTGATCGAGCGGCTCGGGCTGAAGCAGCCGAATAACGGCATCGCCCGCTCGGCGGACGAGGCGGTCGCCATCGCCAAGGCGATCGGCTTCCCCGTGGTCATCCGCCCGTCTTATGTGTTGGGCGGCCGCGCCATGGAGATCGTGCACGACGAGCCGCAGCTTGCGCGTTACATCGCCGAAGCCGTGGTGGTGTCGGGCAAGAGCCCGGTCCTGATCGACTCCTATTTGCGCGACGCCATCGAGGTGGACGTCGATGCGCTCGCCGACGGCACGGATGTGTTCATCTGCGGCGTGATGGAGCATATCGAGGAGGCGGGCGTGCATTCGGGCGACTCGGCCTGCTCGCTACCGCCCCACTCGCTGAAGCCTGAGATCATCGCCGATCTGGAGCGCCAGACGGTCGAGCTCGCCCACGCGCTCAACGTCGTCGGCCTGATGAACGTGCAGTTCGCCATCCAGAACGACGACATCTACCTCCTGGAGGTCAACCCGCGGGCGTCGCGCACGGTGCCCTTCGTCGCCAAGGTGATCGGGCTGCCCATCGCCGGCATCGCGGCGGAGGTGATGGCTGGCAAGCCGCTCGCCGCGTTTGGGCTGAAGCGCCCGAAGCTCAATCACATCGCGGTCAAGGAGGCGGTGTTCCCGTTCGCCCGCTTCCCCGGCGTCGATCCGGTGCTCGGGCCGGAGATGCGCTCAACCGGCGAGGTCATGGGCATCGACCGGGACTACGCCGTCGCCTTCGCCAAGAGCCAGATCGGCGGCGGCGCGAAGCTGCCGCTCTCAGGCACCGCGTTCGTGTCAGTCAAGGACTCCGACAAGGACCGGATCGTGGCGCCCGTCCGCAAGCTCGTCGAGATGGGCTTCCGTATCATTGCCACGCGGGGCACGACGCGTCATCTCGACACCCACGGCATCCCTTGCGAGAAGATCAACAAGGTGCTGGAGGGCCGGCCGCATATCGTGGACGCCATCACCAATGGCGAGATCGACATCGTGTTCAACACCACGGAAGGGGCCAAGGCGCTGGCCAACTCCATGTCGATCCGCCGGTCGGCCTTGCTCCACCACATCCCTTACTATACAACCCTTGCCGGCGCTCTAGCCGTCACCGAGGCCATCAAGGCCCTCCGGGAAGGCAGCCTGACCGTCGCCCCCCTGCAAAGCTATGTCGGCAAGGGCCCGCAAGAGCTGGCCGAGACGGCTTAGGGAAAAGCGGTCAAAATCAACAAATTCTTGACTTGGGCGGGCTAATTCCTTGACAGTATTCAAGGGGAAGCCCCCAAGAGGAGCTTTGACTGACATGGAAAAGGTGCCGATGACCGCGGATGGTTTCGCTGCGCTGGAGGCTGAGATCAAGCATCTCAAGACCGTCGAGCGGCCGCGGATCATCAAGCTCATCTCCGAAGCCCGCTCCCATGGCGACCTCTCGGAAAACGCCGAGTATCACGCCGCCAAGGAGCTGCAGGGCATCACCGAGGCGCGCATGGCCGACCTCGAGGACAAGCTCTCCAGAGCCGACATCATCGACGTGTCGAAGCTCAAGGGCGACCGGGTGATGTTCGGGGCCACGGTGACGCTCGTCGACGAGGACACCGACGAGAAGGTCAAGTACCGCATCGTCGGCGAGGTCGAGGCCGACGTGAAACAGGGCCGGATCTCCATCACCTCGCCGATCGCGCGGGCGCTCCTCGGCAAGCGCAAGAAGGACGTCGTCGAGGTGTCGACGCCGGGTGGCGGCAAGTCCTACGAGATCATCAAGGTCGAGTTCAAATAGCCGACCCGCTGGCTCTTTCGGCTGAATCGTTTCAGGCGCTTGCGAGCGTCGCCCGAAGTCCCGCCGCAGCCCCTTTGAGGCCGGGGAACTCGGCGAGGATCACGTAGACCGGGATCGGCGCAACGAAGTCCCTCATGCGGCCCTTGCGCTCGAAGGCCTCGCGGAAATCGCCTTGGGCGAGCCGCGACACGAGCTTCGGCGCGATCCCGCCGCCGAGATAGACGCCGCCGCGCGCGCCCATCATCAACGCGGTGTCGCCGGCAAAGCGGCCGAGCCAGTGCACGAAGACGTCGAGGGCTTCCTCGGCGATCTCGTCCTCGCCGCTCAGCGCCCGCGTCTCCACGTCGCGCGGGGTCAGCGCCTCTTCGGTATGGCCATGGGAGGCGGCCACCGCCTGATGCAGCTCGCTAAGCCCAGGGCCCGACAGAGCGCGCTCCACGGAGAGCCGCTCGCGCCCTTTGCGGAGGCGCTCGATGAGCGCGAGCTCGTTTGCATCCTCGGCGCCGAGGGTCACATGCCCCCCTTCCCCGGGCATGGCGATCCAGCCGGTACCCGACCACACGAGCCCCGCGACGCCGAGCCCGGTGCCGGGGCCGAGTACCGCCTTGGTGCCGTGCGGCAGCGGGTCACCGCCGCCGATCTGGTGGAGCTCGTCAGGCGTGAGATGAGGCAGCGACAGTGAGAGCGCCTCGAAATCGTTGAGCACTCGGACCGCCTTGAGCCCCGCCTCACCCGCGAGCGTGCTTTGGGTGAAGGACCAGGGCGAATTGGTGAGCTTTACCGCATCCTCCGTGACCGGGGCCGCGATCGCCACGGCCGCGTGATCGATGGGCTCGGCCACGTCCTTCAGGTAGGTGCGCATGGCCTCGGCCAGGGTCGGGTGATCGGCTACCAGGAAGCTTCTGACCTCGCCGATGTCGAGGGTCACGAGATCCGCCACGGCGAAGCGCGCGTTGGTGCCGCCGATATCGGCGACCAGGGCGCGGGACGGGATCTTGCTGGTCTCGCTCATGGACCGGTCCTAACGCATTTCATGGTCCCTCGCGAGCTTTGCCGGACGCGGCACTATGGCTTTCAGGAAGCCCTTCCCCTCCCAGCACCCGCTGCCTAGTATTGAGGCATGGGGTTGGGGGACTTCCATCGGCATCGCCAGCTGGCGAGCGCCTTCGCGCTCGTCGGTGTACTGCTTTATACGGCGCTTATTCCCGGCCACGTCGTCTCTCAGGCGACGGCGCGGGTCTTGGCCGGCGCCGACGGGCAGGCCGGGATCGCGTTCGCCTTCGAGCCGATCTGCCATAGCGGCGTAGCGCGCACGCAGGATCCGTCGAAGCCAAGCGGGCCCTCGACTCCACAGAAAAAATGTCCGTTCTGTACGGGCTACGCGGCCTTCGTAACCGCGATCGTCGGCGATTGCGATGCCGGCGCGATCGACGCTGAGCTCGTCTCTCCCAGCCTGGTCGTCTTCGACGACGGGCTCGTGGAGAGCGAGGCGAAGCGTCCACACAATCGCGGGCCCCCGCTCGAACTCTGAAGCCTTAGACGCCGTGCCTCGAGGTGGCCGCGCTTTTTTGCGCGCGCCGTCCTGCTTGGCCGGATTCATCCAACTGCTTTCGGAGTTCAAGACAATGCTTAGCAAACTTCCCGTGCCAGGGCGGCGCGTCCCGCTCGCCTTGGCTGCCGCAGCCTTCGTCCAGGCCTTCGCCTTCGGCGCTGCGGCCGATGATGCACAGCTGCCAAAGACCACCGGTTTCGACATGACCGTCAAGGACGGCGAGGTCAAGCATGCGGCCCGTGCCGATGCGCATGGCCCCATCGGTGTCATGGGCGATCACCGCCACCATGAGGGCGAGCTGATGCTCTCCTACCGCTACATGCGGATGCAAATGGAGGGCAATCTCATCGGGCAGGACAGCGTCTCGCCGGACACGATCGTCACCACGGTACCGAACCGCTTCTTCGGCATGCCAGGCCAGCCGCCGACCTTGCGCATCGTGCCGACCGAAATGAGCATGGACATGAACATGTTCGGCGCCATGTACGGCGTGACCGACACCGTCACGATGATGGCGATGCTGCCTCTTGTCGACAAGCACATGGACCTTCTCACCTACGCCGGACCTGTGGGGACGAAGCGTCTCGGCAGCTTCTCAACCGACTCCTATGGCGTCGGGGACTTTTCGCTGAGCGCGCTGATCGGGCTCTACGATCAGAAGACCCCGCAAGGCGCGCAGCATCTCAATCTGATGCTGGGCTTGAGCGCGCCGACGGGCTCGATCACCGAGATGGACCGGGTGCTCACGCCGATGGGGACGACGCCCTTGGTGCGGCTTCCCTATGCCATGCAGCTCGGCTCTGGCACGTGGGATTTCCTGCCCGGGCTCACCTACACCAACCGCTCCGGGAACCTGTCCTTCGGTGCGCAGTATCGGGGTTGGGTGCGTCTCGAGGACGAGAACGACGAGGGGTATTCGCTCGGCGACCTGCACCAGGTGACCGGCTGGGCCGAGTATGAATGGGCGCCGTGGGTCGCCAACTCGATCCGCCTCGCCTACCAGACCCAGGACTCCATCCACGGCATCGATACGCAGATCGTGGGGCCGGTGCAGACCGCCAACCCGGACTTCTATGGCGGCGACCGGCTCGACCTGTTGTTCGGCGTCAACCTGATCGGGCAGCGCGGGGCGATCTGCGGCCATCGGCTCGCGGCCGAATTCGGCGTGCCGGTCTATCAGAACCTGAACGGCCCGCAGATGGAGACGGATTGGACCCTCACCGTCGGATGGCAGAAGACGCTCGGCGACTGTTGAAAGCGACAAGCCGCATTGGTGGCGTGAGCCTCCAATGCGGCTCCGTTTCATGCAAAGATCACCAACCCTTTGGGGATTCAAATGAGATACATCATCAAACAGCTTACAGCTGCGAGCCTGCTCTCGCTTGCGCTCTCGCTTCCGGCGAGCGCTCACTGCTTCGTCGGCAACCGGTTCTTTCCAGCAACCGTCGTCATCGATGATCCGTGCGTCGCCGATGAGTTGTCTCTTCCGACGATCGCCGGGTTCAAGAATGGCGACGATCCATCCGCCGATGAACTCGACATCGCAGGGGAATATTCGAAGACCATCACACCGAATTTCGGCATATCGTTCGAGGAGGCCTGGATCCACCTCCATACACCGGGAGAAGGAACCGCGTCAGGCTTCGACAATCTCGGCACGAGCTTCAAATATCAATTCGTCCGCGACCCCATGCGCGAACTCGCCATGTCCGTCTCGCTCGATGTGGATTGGGGTAACACTGGCGCCAGCGCGGTCGATGCCGAGCCATTCACCACATTCACGCCGACCTTGTTCTTCGGCAAGGGTCTCGGATTCCTGAAGACGCCACTGCTGAGGCCGTTCGCGATCACGGGGCAGATCGGATACGCGATCCCCGCCAAAGACTCGACGGCGGCGGTCGACGAGACAACGGGGCTGATCGGCTCGGCACCCAATCCGCATTCCATCGGGTGGGGCGGCACGCTGCAATACAGCATGCCCTATCTCAAATCGAGCGTGCGGGACTTCGGCTTGCCTGGGTTTATCAATCATCTGATCCCGCTCGTCGAGCTGGATCTCTCCTCCGAAGTCTCGAATTTCGACGGCGAGGAGACAACGACCGGTACGGTCAATCCCGGTGTCATCTACATCGCCGATAAATTCCAACTCGCAGCCGAGGCTATCATTCCCATCAATCGGGCGAGCGGCGATGATGTCGGGGTCGTCGGCCAGGTGCACTTCTATCTCGACGACATGTTCCCTCGCTCGCTCGGAAAGCCGTTGTTCGGCGCCAGAAATCCAATGGGGTACTAAGATGAGCAAACTCCATACTCTCGTATTCACGGCCATGCTGATCGGGGTCGCGACCGCAGCGAATGCGCACGCGACGTTGGATCATGCCGTCCCTGCGGTCGGCAGCACCGTCGCCTCGTCTCCGGGCAAGGTTACGCTTCACTTCACCGAGGCGCTCGAACCGAAATTTAGCGGCGCCGAAGTGCGCAATGCATCGGGCGCGCGCGTCGATAAGGGCAAGAGCGTCCACGGCAATGTCATGAGTATTTCGGTCGGGTCGCTCCCCGCCGGCAGCTACACCGTGGCGTGGCACGTGCTGTCAGTGGATACGCACAAGACGCAAGGAAGCTTCGGCTTCAATGTCGGGAGATAGCGGTCAGGACGCGCGCCATGGCGCCCTTCGATATGAGCGCAACCGATCTCGCCGTTGCCCTCACGCGCGGCGCGTTCGTGGCCTGCCTGCTGTCGAGCCTCGGCACTGCGTTGTTCTTGCGCGTGATCACGCCACCAATCTGGTCCCGGCTCCCGGACGGCAGGAGCCCGGTCAGAGGACAGTGCCACACGCTCCTGCGCTTGAGCCTCATTGCCGCCTGCCTCACAGGTCTCGCTTGGCTCGTCTTGCAGGCGGCTGACATCACCGACGCCGAGACGACCATGCAAGCGCTTACCGCAGTGCCTGCCGTGCTGCTCGACACGCGCTTCGGTCAGTTTCTCACTGCGCAAATAGTCCTCGTTCTCGCCGCGCTCGCGGCGAGCCGCAGGCAGAACGGCGACTTGGCGGTGCTCTCGCTTGCGGGCGCCGCAACGCTGCTTGAGGCGGGGCACAGTCACGCCTTTGCCATGTCGCCAAGGCCAAACGCCTTGCTTGCCTGCGACGCGCTTCATGTCCTTGCGGCAGGTGCTTGGCTCGGCGGATTGCTTCCGCTCCTCATCGTCGTGCGCGACGTTCCGCTCGACGTTGCCGCACTGGCCGCGCGCCGTTTCTCAATCCTCGGTATTGCGGCCGTTGCGACGCTTGCCGCCACCGCCCTGTTCCAGGGATGGGTGCTTTCTGGGGGCTTGAGCGGGCTTGCGGGGACGGCCTACGGCACCGTGCTCCTGCTCAAGGGTGGACTGTTCGCCATGCTTCTTGGCCTCGCGGCCCTCAACCGCCTGAGGTTTACGCCTGGGCTCGCTGGCCCCGGAGGAGCGGCGAGCCGGCGGGCGCTTCTCTACAGCATCGCGCTCGAGACCTTTCTTGGCCTTTGCGCCGTGCTCGCGGCAGGGCTCCTGAGTGGGCTTGAGCCCGGCATGCACCACCACGGCGGGTAGTCCAAGGCGTCTCTTCCTGGGTTGATGAAGCTGCGCCGCAGGCCCACAATCCCTATATTGCGGTGCGAATAGGCCCGACCCCGGCGCGGTATGCTCGATAAGCTCGAATTCATCATTGCACTCTCGCGCGAACGGCATTTCGGCCACGCGGCGGAAGCCTGCGGCGTGAGCCAGCCGACTTTCTCGGCTGGAATCAAGCAATTAGAGGACATCCTGGGCGTGCTGCTGGTGCAGCGGGGCTCGCGCTTCCGGGGCTTCACGCCCGAGGGCGAGCGGGTGCTCGACTGGGCGCGGCGCATCGTCGGCGACACCCGCGCCATGCGTCAGGAGATCGATGCCCTTAAGCACGGCCTCGCCGGTCATATCCGCATCGCCGCGATTCCGACGGCGCTCGCCATGGTGGCCATGCTCACCACGCCTTACCGGGCGCAGCACCCCGATGTGAGCTTCACCATCTGGTCGCGGAACTCCATCGAGGTCTTGGGCATGCTCGAGAATCTCGAGGTCGACGCCGGGCTGACCTATCTGGACAACGAGCCGTTGGGACGGGTCCAGACCGTGCCGCTCTATAGCGAGCAGTACCGGCTGATCACCTCCTCCGACAGCCCGCTCGGCGACCGGGACCAGGTGACCTGGGCGGAGGTCGGCAAGGTGCCGCTCTGCCTGCTCACCCCCGACATGCAGAATCGGCGCATCATCGAGACCCTGCTGCGCAAGGCCGGGGCCGACGTGGCGCCGACCATGGAATCGGACTCCATCATCGTCCTGTTCGCCCATGTGCGCACCGGACGGTGGGCGTCCGTCATGCCGGCCAAACTCGCCGAGGTGCTCGGCCTCACCGAGAAGGTGCGCGCCATCCCCATTGTCGACCCCGAGGTCACCCATTCGATCGGACTCGTGGTGCCACAGCGCAACCCGTTGACACCTTTGATCAATGCGCTGGTGAGCGAGGCCAAGCAGCTCGCCCCGATCCTGAACGCCAGCGTGCCGACAGGTCCGATCGCGGGGCGCTCCGCGAGCAAGGCCAAAGAACGCGCCTGAAACGGCCCAAAGCGGGCCCCTAAGCCCTTGTCATACGATCAGGAATCCCGATCGAGTCATGGGGCTGCTTTATTGATTTCACAGGGATTTCTCCCCATTTTTAGAGTTCATCCAAACGCGGCTGGGCTATGTCACGATTTGAACCATGGACGCCTGAGCGCGCGAGCGAGATCATCGCGCAGCATCAGAATGAAAAAGGCGCAATGCTCCCGATCCTGCATGCTTTGCAGGACGTGTTCGGCTGCGTACCTTTGGACGCCGAACCCCTGATCGCCAGCGCGCTGAACATTTCGCGCGCCGAGGTGCACGGCACCGTCACCTTCTATCACGACTACCGCAGAGAGCCGCCCGGACGGCGGACCTTGAAGCTCTGCCTCGCCGAGTCCTGCCAGGCTGCCGGCGGCCGCGCCATCGAGGCGCGGTGCAAGGAGAAGCTCGGCGTCGAGATGGGCGAGACCACGCTCGACCGCCGCGTCACGCTGGAGCCGGTCTACTGCCTCGGGCTCTGCCACTCTTCGCCCGCCGCCATGCTCGATCATGACGTTTACGGCATGCTCGACGAGGAGCGGCTCGACGCGCTCCTCAAGGAGGCGCAGTCGTGACCAAGATCTTCATCTCCCGCGATGCCGGCGCGCTCTGCGTAGGCGCGGAAGCCGTCGCCGAGGCGTTCCGCAAAGAGGCCAAGGAGCGCGGCGGGCTCGACGTGGAGATCGTCCGCACCGGCTCGCGCGGCATGTATTGGCTGGAGCCGCTGGTCGAGGTCGAGACGGACAAAGGCCGCGTCGGCTACGGCCCGGTGAAGGCTTCCGAAGTGGCTTCGCTTCTCGATGCGGGCATCCTCGAGGCCAAGCCGCATGACAAATGCATCGGCGTGGTCGAGGACTATCCCTGGCTCAAGCGCCAGACCCGCCTCACCTTCGCCCGATGCGGCATCGTCGATCCCCGCTCCGTCGAGGACTACCAGGCCCATGAGGGCTATGAGGGCCTGAAGAAAGCGCTTCAAGTGGGGCCCGAGGCCACCGTCGAGGAGGTCATCACCTCAGGCCTGCAGCGGCCGCGGCGGCGCCGGCTTCCCCACCGGCATCAAATGGCGCACCGTCGCCGAGCACGCCGCCTCAGCAGAAATACATCGTGTGCAACGCCGACGAAGGCGACAGCGGCACCTTCGCCGACCGCATGATCATGGAAGGCGATCCCTTCGTGCTCATCGAGGGCATGACCATCGCCGGCATCGCGGTGGGCGCCACCTACGGCTACATCTATCTCCGCTCCGAGTATCCCCACGCCTTCGAGACCCTGAAGATCGCCATCGAAGAAGCGCGCAAGGCAGGCTTCCTCGGGTCCAACGTGGCGGGCTCCAAGTACGATTTCGACATGGAAGTCCGGCTCGGCGCCGGCGCCTATGTATGCGGCGAGGAGACCTCGCTGCTCGACAGCCTCGAGGGCAAGCGCGGCGAAGTCCGCGCCAAGCCGCCGCTGCCTGCTCATGTCGGCCTGTTCGGCAAGCCCACCGTCATCAACAACGTGCTGTCGCTCGCGACCGTGCCGATCATCATGTCGAAGGGCGGCGAATTCTATCGCGACTTCGGCATGGGCAAGTCGCGCGGCACCATGCCGATCCAGCTTGCCGGCAACATCAAGCATGGCGGGCTGTTCGAGACCGCGTTCGGCATCTCGCTCGGCGAGCTGGTGGACGATATCGGCGGCGGCACATTCACGGAACGTCCCGTGCGCGCGGTTCAGGTCGGCGGCCCGCTCGGCGCCTATTTCCCCCGCGAGCTGTTCGATACGCCGTTCGACTACGAGGCGTTCGCCGCGGCCGACGGGCTGATCGGCCATGGCGGCGTCGTGGTGTTCGACGACACGGTGGACATGGCGCAACAGGCGCGCTTCGCCATGGAGTTCTGCGCCATCGAATCGTGCGGCAAGTGCACGCCCTGCCGCATCGGCTCGGCCCGCGGCGTGGAGCTGGTGGACAAGATCGCGGCCGGCGAGGACCGCGAGGCCAATCTCGAAGTGCTCGAAGATTTGTGCGACACGATGAAGTTTGGATCGCTGTGCGCACTGGGCGGGTTCACCCCCTACCCCGTGATGAGCGCGCTGACGCATTTCCCTGAGGATTTTGGCGCCGAGAAGAAGCGCCTCGAAGCTGCTGAGTGAGGACTCTCCCATGACGCTGATCCAAGAAATCGATTACGGCACACCGGCCTCAAAGGTGGAGAAGATGGTCACGCTGACCGTCGACGGGACCGAGGTCACGGTGCCCGAGGGCACCTCGATCATGCGCGCGGCCATGGAGTTGGGCACGCAGATCCCGAAGCTCTGCGCCACCGACATGGTCGAGTTGTTCGGCTCCTGCCGGCTCTGCCTCGTGGAGGTCGAAGGCCGCAACGGCACGCCCGCCTCGTGCACCACGCCGGTCGCTGACGGCATGGTGGTGAAGACCCAGACCGACCGCCTGAAGCGTCTGCGCAAGGGCGTGATGGAGCTCTACATCTCCGAGCACCCGCTCGACTGCCTCACCTGCTCGGCCAATGGCGACTGCGAGCTGCAGGACATGGCCGGGGCCGTGGGCCTGCGCGAGGTGCGCTACGGCTATGATGGCGAGCGGCACCCGAACCCGGGCATCGACGCGTCCAACCCCTATTTCACCTACGAGCCCTCCAAGTGCATCGTCTGCTCACGCTGCGTGCGGGCCTGCGAGGAGGTGCAAGGCACGTTTGCCCTGACCATCGCCGGCCGCGGCTTCAAGTCGGTGGTGTCGCCCTCGATGGAGCAGCCGTTTATCGATTCCGAATGCGTGTCGTGCGGCGCCTGCGTCCAGGCCTGCCCCACCGCGACGCTGAACGAGAAGTCGATCATCGACATCGGCACCCCGGAGCACTCGGTGGTGACGACCTGCGCCTATTGCGGCGTCGGCTGCACCTTCAAGGCCGAGATGCGCGGCGATGAGCTGGTGCGCATGCTGCCCTACAAGGACGGCAAGGCCAATCGCGGACATTCCTGCGTCAAGGGCCGCTTCGCCTACGGCTATGCCAACCACAAGGACCGCATCCTCAATCCGATGATCCGCGAGAAGATCACCGATCCGTGGCGCGAGGTCTCCTGGGAGGAGGCTATCCAGCACACGGCGTCGGAGTTCAAGCGCATCCAGGCCAAATACGGCAAGGGTTCCATCGGCGGCATCACCTCGTCGCGCTGCACCAACGAGGAGACCTTCCTCGTGCAGAAGCTGATCCGGGCCGGCTTCGGCAACAACAATGTCGATACCTGCGCACGCGTCTGTCACTCGCCGACGGGCTACGGCCTGAAGACGACGTTCGGCACGTCGGCGGGCACGCAGGACTTCGACTCCGTCGAGCAGTCTGACGTGATCCTGATCATCGGCGCCAACCCGACGGACGGCCATCCCGTATTCGCCTCGCGCATGAAGAAGCGCCTGCGCGAAGGCGCCAAGCTGATCATCGTCGATCCGCGCCGCATCGATCTGGTGCGCTCGCCGCATGTCCAGGCCGATTACCATCTGCCGCTGAAGCCCGGCACCAACGTCGCCGTGGTCACCGCGCTGGCCCATGTCATCGTCACCGAGGGCTTGGTGGACGAGAAGTTCGTGCGTGAGCGCTGCGACTGGGACGAGTTCCAGGAGTGGGCGGCGTTCGTGGCCGATCCGCGCCACTCACCTGAGGCCGTCGAGAAAGTCTCCGGCGTGCCGGCCGAGCTGATCCGCGGCGCGGCGCGGCTCTACGCCACCGGCGGCAACAGCGCCATCTATTACGGGCTTGGCGTCACCGAGCACAGTCAAGGCTCGACCACGGTGATCGCCATCGCCAACCTCGCCATGGCGACCGGCAATATCGGCCGCGAGGGCGTCGGCGTGAACCCGCTGCGTGGTCAGAACAACGTGCAGGGCTCCTGCGACATGGGCTCGTTCCCGCATGAGCTGCCCGGCTACCGGCACCTGTCTGAGACGGCGACGCTCGAAATGTTCGAATCGTTCTGGGGCCGCCCGCTCGACGACGAGCCGGGCTTGCGCATCCCCAACATGATCGACGCCGCCCTCGACGGCTCGTTCAAGGGCATTTACATCCAGGGCGAGGACATCCTCCAGTCGGACCCGAACACCCAGCATATGTCTGCCGGCCTTGCCGCCATGGAGTGCGTGGTGGTGCAGGATCTGTTCCTGATCGAGACGGCGAACTACGCGCATGTGTTCCTGCCCGGCTCCACGTTCCTCGAGAAGAACGGCACGTTCACCAATGCCGAGCGCCGGATCCAGATGGTGCGTAAGGTCATGGCGCCGAAGAACGGCTACGAGGATTGGGAGATCACGCAGATGATCTCGAACGCGCTTGGCTGTCCGATGAACTACAACCATCCGTCCGAGATCATGGACGAGATCGCGGCGCTTACGCCCAAGTTCGCCGGTGTCTCCTACGAGAAGCTCGACGAGCTCGGCTCGGTGCAGTGGCCCTGCAACGAGCAGGCGCCCGAGGGCACGCCGGTCATGCACGTGGACGGCTTCGTGCGCGGCAAGGGCAAGTTCGTCATCACCGAATATGTGGCGACGGACGAGAAGACCGGCCCGCGTTTCCCGCTGCTGCTCACCACGGGCCGTATCCTCACCCAGTACAATGTGGGCGCGCAGACGCGGCGCACCGCCAACGTCGTGTGGCATGAGGAGGATCGTTTGGAGATCCATCCGTTCGATGCCGAGCAACGCGGTGTCCGCGACGGCGACTGGGTCAAGCTCACGAGCCGCACCGGCGAGACGAGCTTGCGGGCGCTGATCACCGAGCGCGTGGCGCCCGGCGTGGTCTACACCACCTTCCACCACCCGAGCACGCAAGTGAACGTGGTGACCACCGAGTTCTCCGACTGGGCCACCAACTGCCCCGAATACAAGGTCACGGCCGTCCAGGTCATGCCATCCAACGGGCCGTCCGAGTGGCAGGAGGAGTACGAGGAGTTGTCCAAGGCGGCCCGGCGGGTCGCCGAGCCTCTGGTGGCGGCGGAGTAGCCTCAGCCCCTCCCCTCGCTCACGCAGTCACGGAGAGTTTGGACCCATGAAGCCCGACAATCTCGTCTACATGGCGAACCAGATCGGCAAGTTCTTCCAGTACCAACGCGCCGATGAGGTCGTGCCGGGAATTGCGAACCATATCAAAAAGTTCTGGGACCCGCGGATGCGCACGGCGATCTTCGCCTATATCGATCAGGGCGGCGAGGGGC
>CAVQXI010000012.1:0-254417 GCA_963717875.1 uncultured Alphaproteobacteria bacterium | reverse complement strand
GGTCGTTTCCGAGAGCCGCGCCGTCACGCCGTAGACTGACATAAATCACCTAAATATTTAGGAGTCTGCGCCCGGCCGGGCGGCTACCGAGCGCCGCACGTGACACCAGGGCGCAAGACGAAGGGCCCGAGCCGCCATAAACAGAGGGTATTGTTGATTTTTGCGGCGAAGGAACGAAGCGGTGAGAACTCTCTACCGTGAGGAGGCGATGGTACGGCTGTCCAGGCGCTGGATCGAGATCGGCGTAGCGCTTGTGCTCACCATGGCGGCGCTGCTGTTCGTCGTCTGGGCGGTTTGGGCGGCGGAAGCAGGTGGAATTGGCGTGACCGATGCCTGGGTGCGGCCGACCATCGGAGCGGGCCGGACCACGGCCGCCTACATGACAATTACCAACGACGGCAATGAGGACGACGTGCTCCAGTCGGCGCGATCGCCAAAGGCCAAGGCGGTCGAGTTGCATAAGACCACGATGACGGCTGACGGCGTCATGCAGATGCGCGAAGTCAAGAATGGGCTGCCGATTGCAGCCGGTGCCACTCTCGAGCTTGCGCCGGGGGGAACCCATCTGATGGTCATGGGGCTCGACGAGGCGCTTGCCGGTGGCGGCGAGCTTCCGCTCACGCTTGAATTCGCCAAGTCGGGTCCGATGGAGGTCACGGTGCCTGTGCGCGCAACCACGCCAACCGACGACGCACCTCACGCTCATCACTAGCTCAAGGGGCTGATGCTGGAGGACCCTTATATCCGGCAAGGCGGCAGAAATAGACCGTGCGTGCGTCGTCTTTGACGATGGGCGCGCGCGCTGGGGCGAGTTCGGTGACGTCGCTGAAGCGCTGCGTAACGGTCGCTGGGCAGCGCCTAAACGAGACGAATAAAATCGGCTCCGGCGTGCTTGCCGTGAAGGGGCGCGTCATCTCGTAGTGATGGCGTGGCGTCTTGCCCCGCATCCAGACATAGAGCGGAACGTCGGAGTCGCGTAGGTAATAGAGCATCTCGGCCGCCATATCCCTCGTAACGACGACAACCGCGCCGTAATGCTCCTCCGCCAGCTTTGAGCGCACTGCGCCGGCAACCTCCTCCCAGCCGAGGGTCTGGCGCAGGAACCTGAGCTGCTCGAAAACCGGCCATTGACGCGCGAAGGCGGGAGCCGCGGCGATCATCACCGCTACTACAAGGTGCAGGCCGAGCGAGATCGCAAACAGAACACGGCGGTTGAGCTCCAGCATGACGGCGGTGACGAAGATCGCGGCTGCCGGGTAGGCGGTTGCCGACCAGTTGCCATTGGCGCGCGAGAGCAGGGCCTGCACCAACAGAAGCCCGAGAACGGGCAGCGAGAAGGACAGGAGCAGGATCTTACGTTGGTCGCGAGGCTCGCGGATCTCCCGGTAGCTCGCGCGCACCAGAACGACCAACAGAATGGGACCGAACACGCCGAACTGGGCGATCACATAGGCGAGCAGATTGATGGGATGAACGTATGGGTACTGCCAGCCGATATTGGCGCCGGTGTGCTTGGCCGTGGGGAAGTCGTTTTGGGCATTCCACACGATATTGGGCGAGAACAGCGCAAGCGCGACCAGTACCGCGACAAGTCCGCGGCCGCCTTTCAGGGCTTCGCGCGCCTCGCGCGACACGGCAGCGTGGCAGCCCGCGCATAGGACGGCATAAATCATCGCCTGCTTAGTGAGGAGGCCAATGCCGACGGCAACTCCAAGCAGAATGGCGAAGCCCATGCTCTTGCGCTTCACCAGCATCACCCAGAAATAGAGCATGACCGTCCACATGAGGATCAGCGGCACGTCGGTGGTCATGAGCTGCGACGAGTAGGAGACGCCGGGCGCGGTGGCGAACACGATCGCCGACCAGAAGCCGATCCGGGCGTCGAACAGGGCGCGGCCGGTGGCGAAGATCATCAACGACGCGAGCGTGTAGAGGACGGGGGAGGCGGAGCGGATGCACGCTTCGGACTGCCCGCAGATATCGCCTGTGGCGCGGATGAGCCAGGCGATCAGGGGGGGCTTCGAGAAATAGCCGAAGTCCAGATCGCGCGACCACGTCCAGTACTGAGCCTCGTCCGTGACGAAGTCGATGGCCGAGGCGTGGACGGCGATGAGCCGCATGGCCAGAAGCGCCCCAAGACAGGCGATCAGGCCTAGGATATAGCGGGTGTCGGAAACCGTGGGCGAATTGGGCTGGGCCATGCTAACCTGTTGTGGAGTAGAGGAAATTGGGCCGGTGGACACGTTGGTTTCTTAAGGAAAAGCGGCCCTTTGCGGCCCTCAGGGAGCCGCTTGTTTGCCACGGTTTGTTGTCATAGACGTGTGTCATCCACACCTTCATCGGCCCGTCAAGGTAGGGCGTCACATTCGGGGCTTCGGGGAATAGGGTCATTGTCAAAGCGTGTGCCCATACGCCTTTCGGTTGTCATTCCAGCGTTTAACGAGGAGGGCAATATCGGGCCTCTGGTCGAGGAGACCTACGCCGCGGTACCGGAAGCGGTGCTTGGCGAAGTGATCGTGGTCGACGATGCCAGTGACGATCAGACCGGGGCGGAGACCAAGGCGCTTTTTGGCAAGTACGAGACGCTGCGCTATGTCAGGCACGCTCAGCGTGCCGGGCAAAGCGCAGCTTTGAGGACCGGGGTCTTGGCCGCCCGGTTTCCTGCCATCGCCACCATGGATGGCGACGGCCAGAACGATCCCAACGACATCATGAGGCTTTTTGACCGGCTCGGCGCGCCGGGCGAGGAGCCCGCGCTGGTCGGGGGTTTGCGAGCGAAGCGCAAGGACACCGGATCGAAGAGGCTGGCCTCCCGCTCCGCCAACTGGATCCGCGACAAGGTCCTGGCTGACGGCTGTCCCGATACGGGCTGCGGGATCAAGGTCTACCACCGGGACGCTTATCTAAGGCTCCCCTTCTTCACCAGTATGCACCGCTATTTGCCGGCCTTTTTCATCACTTACGGCCATGAGGTTGCTTATGAGCCGGTGAACGATCGCCCGCGTCTGCGTGGCACCTCGAAATATACAAATCTTGGCCGGGCGCTGATCGGGCTTTACGATCTTGTCGGAGTGAGCTGGCTACGCAAGCGAACCCAGATCCCGCCTTTGGCGGAAAGTGTGACGGGCACGAATGCGCAAGCTTCACCGGATGTCGAAGCCCGGCGCTTGCGCGAGATGCAGGTTTGAAACAGTCAGTCTGAGGGGATGAAAGTATGGGCTTGGGAGGTCTCGTCCATTGGTGGGAAACAACGCCCACGATCGAGCTCGTGTGGCTCACTGTCGGCCTCGTGGCGCAGCTCATGTTCTCCATGCGCTTTCTCATTCAGTGGATCGCCACCGAACGCGCGCGCGCGAGTATCATCCCGGAGACGTTCTGGTATTTCAGCTTCGTCGGCGGCATCCTTCTGCTCGCCTACGCTATCTATAGGCTCGACCCGGTGTTCATTCTCGGCCAGGCCACCGGGCTCATCATATACTCACGGAACATCTACTTCATTTGGCTCGGAAAGCGTCTGCCCAACACGGCCAAGGTAGCGTAAGCGGGGATAGGTGTCTCCAAGACGGCGGCCTTCAAGGGGAGATTTGTCGTGCGTTCTCGGTATTTCACGCTCGTCGAGCTAGGCGTGGTTGTGGTGTCGTTGCTCGCGTTCGGGTTCCTTCTTCTGGACCCGTTCATGCTGGAGCGCGCTCGGGCGCTTTCACCGCACGCTCGCGCTTTTTTTGGCGTCATCACCGACGTCGGCCGGTCGAACTGGATCCTGATCCCCACCGCTGCGGTCATCGCATTCGCCATCGTGCTTAGGCGGAACCATGTGGGCGTTCGAAACTCGGCGGCTTATGGGCTGATCATCAGCACGGCGGGCTACGTGTTCGTCAGCGTCGCCGGCGCCGGCTTGGTCGCCGACCTTTTCAAAAACATCTTGGGCCGGGCCCGGCCCAAGCTTTACGACGTGGTGGGCCACTTCGATTTTCATTTTTTCGCCTTCGACCCGGACCACGCATCCATCCCCTCGGGCCACGCCACCAATATCTTTGCGTTCGCCACGGTGATCGCCATTCTGTGGCCCCGGGGGCGATTGTTGCTGTACACGCTGGCGACGTGGATTGCGTTCAGCCGCGTTTTTGTTGGCGCTCACTACTTTACGGACGCGGTGCTCGGCGCCGTCCTGGGCATCGCTTTTCCTTATTTCGTGCGCGACCGATTCGCGGCCCGGAGATGGTTGTTCGAGTACGCGCCGGACGGTGGCTACCGGCTCCGCGGGCCTAGGACTCAAGCTTGGCTCAGCTGGCCGGAACCCGTGCGAAAGTCTCAGGACGGAACGGCGCGCGGGAAGACCGCGCGCTGGGCAGAGCGGCTGCGCGGGGCTTGAGAAGCCGGGGTTCGGGCCTAAGCTTTACAAAGACAAGGAAAATCCCCATATAGGGGCGGACGCGCGACGGGCTTTCGACGCCCTGATGTCGCGCTTCACATCTTCCTCGAACCTGCTATAGGTTCCCCCCTTTTCGCGGCCGGCCGCCTAATGGCCAATGACGCCGCGCGAGGCCAAGGCCGTCGCTCAAAGGCCAACGAAATTGACGCGGGGTGGAGCAGCCCGGTAGCTCGTCAGGCTCATAACCTGAAGGTCGCAGGTTCAAATCCTGCCCCCGCCTCAGGCTCATAACCTGAAGTCGTAGGTTCAAATCCTGCCCCCGCAACCAATTTTCTCTAGTAAAATCAATGAATTAGAATATTGCCCGTCCTCGCTACCCCGGTCACTTTGGCGTCGGGTCGCCACCGGGTCGCCACGGTGCCTGATGTGGATTTTTCAGACTTCAAGGGCAGTTCCTTCCACTGACTCTTAATCAGCGGGTGGCGCAGGTGCGAACGCCGCGATCAAATCGCCGGCACTAGCGGTCTTACGAATGGCCGGTTTGCAGGTGGCCAGTGTGAGCAGTCCATTCTGAGGGCAAGGGGCTGTGCCGTTGTCGTGGGCTAGGACATACCGATAGAAGCGAGCCATTAATTTGCTCCTGCATGCAGCGCGGACGAAATGCCGCTGATGACCTTTTCGAGCCATCGGCGCGCGTCCTTGCGCTCGCCCACATCAGCGACGAACTCCTGCCCGCGTGCCGCAACCTTGAGCGTGTCATTGCCCTCCCACCGATCAGCCCGCGCATGATAGGTCATGCCAACCTCACAGAGCCATGGCGGGATGCGCCAACGGCTCACGGCGCTTCCAGGCCGAGACAAGCGTAGCTCGTCGTGCGCTGCCTCCGTGATCTGGCCCTGACCGAGATACACCGTGTTGTTCGAGTTCCATTCTCCGAGCGTATGAGGATGACGCATCGCGAAGCCAGACGGCTGATCATCCGCGACCGGGTGCGCCCCCAAACTACTTGATAAGATCGATATCTCAGACGGAGCGACCACGCGGTGCATTGCGCTCTATGAGGGCGACTTGACGGCGCTGCCCCTGGAGCACCGCGCGGACATCCTGATCGTCTCGGCATTTCCCGACGATTACTCCCCTATGACCACGACCCTGATTGGGGCTCTCAATCGGAGCGGCCTATCGGTCGCGAAGCTCGCGGCGAACAAACTCTACGACTTGCGACCCACAAGTGCTTTCTGGCTCTCTCATCCGCTTGGGGACGCCTTTGCCGGGATGAATATCGGGCAGATCGCCTGCTTCGAAACGCGCGTACTGGGCTCGCCGCCGACGGTGGTAGGCGATTTGTTCCGGGGCCTATTCCCTTTTCTCGATGATCGCAGAAGCCAAACCGTGGCGATGCCAGTCCTTGCAACTGGAAATCAAGGTTGGCCCGCCGACGTCATGATGCGTTCTATATTGGATGCGGCATCGAACTGGCTGGCGCGAGGCCTCGCCATCAGTGAACTGAAGATCGTCGAATGTCGCCCGGATCGTGCCGCAGCGTTGGCGGCGACAATGGCGGACTTCAAGGCCAGGACTGCCGTCGCGTCGACTCGAGATGCTTTGCAACCCGCGTCCTTCGATGTGTTCCTCAGTTTCTCGAGTGATGACGCCGAGGCGGCAGACTGTGCCAAGGCTGCGCTCTAGACTAGAGTCGATGCCAAGAGAGTCTTCGATTATCGCCTCGCCATCGACAAGGGTAAAAGCTGGCAGGAAGAATTAGATTGTGCCATCAGTTCGTCCAGGTCCGTGGTGGCCATCCTGAGTCCGACATATTTTGCATCGCCTGAATGTCGAGAAGAGTTGATGCAAGCAAGATTGCGAAACAAGAGGACAGACCTAGCGGTGCTGTTCCCGATCTACTGGCGCGACTGGGGTCGAGAACTCGACCTTTGGCTACAGCTCGTGAATTACGCTGATTGCCGAGAGACCGACTATCAGTCATTGACCTCCACAATGAGTAGGCTGCCCCTGACTTAGGGGCCTCTCTTACTCATGAGGTCGTTGCGACCCGATTAGAACACAAACCAAAAGACCCAACACACGAGCGCAATTGTTCCAGCCAGCACTAAGAGCAACGCAGCCATCGCCGAAATCCTCAGTGCGAGGCCGATCGCCGCGTACAGCAGGTAAACGATCACTCGGGTGAGCGGATTGGAGAACTTGTACTTCCGGTCAACGAATAGTTCGATGCCGTACAGGATGGATACCCAACCCAAAGCTACCAAATAGCCGTTGTAAGAATCACCCGGCTTGTCACCCCACACCCAAAACAGGAGACCCGCGCCGAGTGCGAGGCTCGCGAGGATATTGACCCATATCTCGGCGTTGGATGCTGATTCTCTGGTCCGTTTCTCCAGGTTCGTTTGAAGATCATACAGTCGGCGCTTGTACGGATCCTCGAGTACGCTGTGGGCCTCGTTTAAGAGCTTGAACGCGTCGGCATCGCCGCCTGGCATGTCCGGATGAAGTTCCTTGGCGCGTTGGCGGAAGGCGTCAGAAATCTCCGCAGTGCTGGCATCTCTGCTAACTCCTAAGACCTCGTAGTGTGTTTGCGGCATAGCCAGTAGATTTGGGACAAACCGGCGCGTAGCATATCTCTCGCAGATCGGAATGCTAGGATGCGCGGGAACGATCCGCTGAGCCACGCGCCGATTTCCGCTATTGGCACTAAGCGGACATCCATCTCGACACCGAGGATGTCTGCTCTTGGGGGTGAAGCCGACATCCCTGATCTGTGATGAAACGTCTGCTTCTGACCCTTAGCAGACACTAGGCGGCCGCTAGAACAGCCAGGTGAGGCGGCCTTTGACGGCGTTATCGTGCACGTTATGGGCGAACTGGCCTGAGTAGGAGACGCCACAGCAGCCGGTGCGGTAGAACCCAGTCGCCGGCCGGTCGCAGCAGTCTTTGAGCGGCTCGCCGAAGACGTGCTTCTGACCTTCGAAGGGATTTGCCCGCCGCTGCAACTTGAGTGGATTGTGCCCGATGCGTCCTGAGAGTTGAAGGGGGTGCGTGCTGCTCTTGCGCGCAAGGCTCAGCCGGCATCGCCATTGCCGTTGCCGCGATATTGCGTGGGCGAGGCACCGAACCGGCGGCGGAAGCAGCGATTGAAATGGGACACCTCGTTGAAGCCGCAGGCATAGGCAATATCGCTGATCTTCATGCGGTCCCCTTGAGGGCTCGTCAGTATCCCCCGTGCTTTCTGCAGCCGCAGCTCCATGACGCGCTCAGTAAAGTTCGCGTCCGTCTCACTTAGGAGATTCTGTATGTAGCGGGGATTGAGCCCAAGCCCCAAGGCGATGTCGTGCACGGAAAATGACGGATCGGAGAACGCGGCCTCGATGGCAGCTAAGATCGCCCGGAACCGGGCCGCACGCAAGCCTCGCATCGCCGCCAGCTCCTGCGCATCGCGTTTAGCGCCAAGCGACAGAGCGACGAGATCGAGCAGGGTAGCCTGGACAAGGCCGGCCAGGCCATCGCTCTCGCCGACACTACCGATCGTGAGCAAGAAGTCGACGTAACGCGCAAGGTGCGCCGTCGCCTCACTGCCCAAATCGAGAAGGCTAGGAGTCAGATCCTCCGCATTGGGGACAAGCTCCATGAGGAGGGCGCGCGGCAGGCAGAGCCCCGTCACGGCTGCGTTCCCTTCGCGGAGCGCCTCGCCCGGCTCGCCATTCGTATAAAAGATGGCTTGCCCAAGAGTGACGTCGAGTTCCCGGCTGCGCTGCGTGCACAGCTGACGCCCGCCACAATTGAAGCCGATGAGGAAGTCGTCGCGCCGGTCTGCGGCAGCCTGCCGTGGCGTTCGGGCAATACGCTCGAGCGTGAGTTCGAATTGCGTCAAGCCGATAGCACCGATCTGCATGAACTCCTGATGGGCGAAGAACGGCCGGTCCGGCTGGCGGGTAATGTCCGCCTCCCCGAAATTTGCGCAATACAGATCGCGCCACAATTTGAAACGCTGAGAATCGTCGAGTTCCGCCGGAAGCTCGCTTGAGCTGAAAACAATCTTGTCCATTGGCGCTCAGGTCTCTCTCGCCTTGGTTGGCTTGCAGCCGCACTTTGCAATCCTCACGAGCGAGACCAGAGAAGGCAAGGCAAAACGGTAAGGACAGGCTCGCTTTGCTTTGCCGTTACAAGCCAAGGCCGGAAAAGCTCCAGCGAATGACCAGAATTTCGACGCCATTACTGACTTTCATAGAACTGTGGCCGGCAAGTCACAGTTCTTCGGGATTCCCTTGCAAGGCCCTGGGAAGCGGAGATTAGGTCAAGCCGCCAGGAGCCAGGGACAAGACAAGTCCGCACAGACCAATGACATTTAACCCTGCCGCAGGTGGAACGGACCGCTCGGAGCGAGCACAGGCGGTCGGGGGTTAGCATGGAGTTTGAACGCGGGCACAACGCCCGCCGCGCCGGTAGCGGCATCGACGGTGCTCGGGCGCGGCTGCTTGCCGGCACGGCGTTGGCCTCCACCCTACTATTGTGTGCGCCGCTCGCACCAATGCCGGCCGCCGCGCAGCAGGCGGTGAGCATCCTCAACTCGCCCAACCCCGCCACCGTCAACAACGCCAAGGACTGTAGTTTCGCCGGCAACTGCATCGATATCAGTACGATCAACAACGGCAGCTTCATCGATCTCTTCAATAGCGGTGACCTCAATGCCGGCCTTGCGGGCATCAAGACCTACACCAAAGGCAACAGCGCTCCCATCCGGATCGAGAACGTCGGTGACATTTCCGCTGGTCTTGTCGGCATTTATGCGGGGGCCGCTTTGAGTGACATCACTGTTGTTAACAGGGCGGCCATCACGGCTACCGGCCAATATGCGGCCGGCATACAAGCAGTTACGGGCGGCGCTAACAGCACTGTGAAAATTGTCAACAGCGGCGATATCACCACGACGGGTGACATCGGCGTTTTTGGAATAGGGGGTCATGCGATCCTCGCGCAGACCTTCGCCAACAACGCCAAAATCGATATCAGGAACAGTGCCACGCTCAAGACGAGTGGATCCGGTGCCATAGGCATTTTTGGATATGCCTTCGGCTCCGGCAACAAAACGTACTTGATGAACAGTGGCGACATCATCACGACGGACCCCAGCAGCGTTGGCATGGCCACGGTGTCGCAAGGACTCAGCGGCACCGACATGATGATCAACCGTGGCAGCATTTCATCGGCCGGCACCGGAATGGGTGCCTTCGCATTTCCTGGCTACGGACATCAGGTCTCTCTCATCAACGAAGGCAATATCGACGCCAATACCGGCATGACGGCCCGCGTCGGTGGCAACGTCAGTATCGTGAACACCGGCGACATCACCGCCGTCAACGCTGCTATTCAGGCTTTAAGCCTCGGCCCCCAGGCCCGGATCATCATCAACAACCAAGGCTCGGCCCGGGCGACCGGTTCCGTCGGCGACGCGATCAATGCGAGCTCGTTCGACCCTGGTGGGAGCCTGGGGAACGGAACGCTGATCAAGAACTGGGGCACGCTGTTCGGCAACTACAGGGGCATCTATTCATACAGTACCCGTAGCACCACGATCATGAACTCAGGCGACATCTCCTCGGGCTTCGGGCCTGTGATCCAGACCAATGGCGCGCGGACTGAACTCTTCAACGCTGGCCGGATCACCGGCAATGTCGATCTGACCGAGCAGAACGACCGGTTCGTCAACCAGGCGGGTGGCGTGTTCGAGGCGCGGCAGACCAGTTTGTTCGGCGGCGGGTACGACGTGTTCCGCAACCTCAAGGGCGCCACCGTGCATGCGGCGGGCAATACCAACGCGCCGGAGATGACGTCCTTCATCAATCTGGAGCGGTTCGAGAACCAGGGGCTGATCTCGCTTCAAGACGGCGCCACGGGTGACAGCTTCACTATCTCCAACACGCCGGGCGGCAAGAACCTCAACTTCATCGCCTCCGGCAATTCGACCCTTGCCGTCGATGCGTTCCTTGGCGGGCCCAGCAACTCGAGCTCGGACACCTTCACGATCCAAGGCAATGTGTCCGGCGTGACCACGGTCGCGGTCAACAACACCAATAACGGCCCCGGCGTGTTCAACCCGGACGGCATCCCAGTGGTGTTCGTCACCGGCAACACGCCCACCGGCAACGAGTTCTCCTTAGCGAAGCCCATCGACACCGGCTTCTTCGACTACGATCTGTTCTTCACCCCCACAGGAACCGGCTTTCTGGGATCTCGAAGTCCTACCCGGGCGCAGGCGCGCATCTGCTGCCGCAGCTGGAGACGGCCGCGCAGGACATCTGGCATGAGGGCTCCTCCACCTGGTTCGACCGCACGGCGGACTTTCGCGTGCTGCTGAACGGTGGTGGCGCACCCGCCGCCTATAGCCCGGGCGGCAAATCGCTCGGCGAGGCGCCGACGGGCAATTTCACACCGGCAGTGTGGGCAAGAGGCTCAGGCGGCTGGCTCGGCCGCGACGGCAGCGCGAGCACAAGTGCCTATGGACGGACCTATAATTACAATCTCGACCGGGATCTTCAGACCATGGATTTCCTGGTCGGTCTCGATCTCGGCAAGCGGGATTTCCTGTCGCAAGGTGATGCGCTCGTGTTTGGCGTGCTGGGCGGCTTCGTCCATGGCGACCTGGACTACAACGCCATCACCCGCAGTTTCAACTTTGACGGCGGCCAGGTCGGCGCCTATGCCACCTATCTCAAGGGCGGGCTGTTCGTCGACACGCTGTTCAACGCCCATCTCTACGAGCTTCAAACTGCCACGCTGGGCTTCCCCAACAGCCTCGATGCCAGCACGCTCGGCGTGCGCACCGACACCGGCTACCGCTTCGGCTCCTTCAGTGGCGGCGCCTTCCTGGAGCCGCTGGCCACGATCGAAGTCATGTGGGCGAACATCGATGGGTTCTCGCTCGGCGGCAACACCGTCAGCTTCAACGACGACCCCGATGTCAGAGGGCGCTTAGGGCTCGAGCAGGCACGACCATGCAGGCCTGGACCGGCACCATGATGGAGCCCTTCGTCATCGGTAGTTTGTGGGGCAATCTCAGCGACAACAATCAGGCGACGCTGGTGTCCACGGGCACGACCTTCCGCTACCAGGACAATCTGCAAGACGCGTGGGGCGAGGTCTCGGCGGGCGTCAACTTCTTCAACTTCTCGCAGACCACAGCCGTGTTCGCCAAGGTCGATGTCACCTTCGGCAACGACCTCACCGGCGTCGGCGGCAAGGCCGGCATGCGGGTCTCCTGGTAGGGCCTTACGTCTGCTTCTGGCACGAAGCAGACGTTCATTCCGAAGCTGAGCATGGCTGCTTTGAGGGGTAGAGCTGACATCACCAATCTGCTCGCCGAGGTCCGCTTTTGACCCAATGCGGACATTGCACGACCCTGTGTGTACCGAAAACCCCAACCGTATTGAGTAAGGTGAATGATGGGCGCGGCAATGCGGGTAGTTTGATTGGAGTCAGTCTGCTAGGCTTCTGACAGCAGAGCCATAGGACGCGCCGAGGCGTCATAGGCCGCCAGGTAGGCTTTTGGAGGACCAGGCAAAAACGGCGTGGTCGGTCCGCCGTCTTGGGACTGCCGCGGTGATCGCGGGTCTTGCCCTGTCGCTGGGTGGGCTGGCAGCGCGCGAAGAGTCTCCGGAAGACTCCTCTCTCGCCGAAGAAGACGCCGCGTCGGACTGGTCCAGCGACAAGCGCTACGGCCCCAATCCCAACTATCGGCTCAGCCCACAGATCGATCGCATCATCCGCGTCGCGCGGAGCCGAAAAAAGTCCGACGACGATAAGAAGAGCGGCTCATCAGGCGGCACGCAGCTCAAGTCCGCGCCGGCGCAGAAGAAGGCAGCGCCGCCTTCACGCGAGAAGGCCCCGGCGGCCAAGAAGAAGGCGACGCCCAAGAAGAAGGTGACGCCTAAGAAAAAGGTGACACCGAAGAAGAAGGTGACGACGCCGCCAGCCAAGAAGGCACCTCCGCCCAAGAAGGAAGCTCCGGTCGTCAAGAAGAAGGAGCCCGCGCCGGTCAAGAAGCAAGCGCCGCCGGTCATCAAGAAGAAGGAAGCTCCGGCCAAAAAAGAACAAGCGCCAAAGACGGGGCCGAGCGACGATCAGGTCAAGGAGAACGAGGCGTTCTGCAAGGCGAACCCGACGAGCCCGAAGTGCGCAGGGCAGACGGACCAGCCGCCGCCGGCAACCGAGAAGGTCTGCACGGCCGACCCGAAATATCCTGGTTGCAACACGCTCAAGCCGCCCGGGCTGCTGCCAGCACCAGAAGATGCGGGTAGCGTCGGCAGCATCTGCGAGCAGAACCCGCAGCTGCCGCAATGTCAGGGCGCCGACCAGACGACTGAGCCCGGCCCCGGCCTCCGGCCCGGGACGGAGGAGCCGGGACGGCGTCCCGATGATATTGGGGGACCGCCGGACTTCACGCCGCCGCCGACACCTGCGCCGCTTCCCACAGGGCCGACGATCCAGACTGTTACCGAATGTCCGGATGGCGAGGAGATTTGGAAAGGCCAGTGCGTGCCCGTGGGGGACTGCCCATCGGGGAAGATGTATCTCATCACCGACCAGCCCGACGGAGAGTGTGTCGACGCCTGCTCCGAGGGGATGCTTGAACTTGCTAATTCCGAAGGCGGGCTTGGCGTCTGCTTAGGGGTGGTGCCTTGCCATAATATTACCGGCGCCGTCTACAACGGCCAGTGCCTTGCGCAATGCCCGAACGGCATGATCACCCAAGGCGGAAACTGCCTCGATTCATGCCCCGAGGGCATGCTTGAACACGCCAATCCCTCAGGCGCGCTTGGCTGCATCGGTGCGGTGCCTTGCTACAATCAAGGCGGCCACGTCTACAACGGCCAGTGCCTTGCGCAATGCCCGACCGGCACGATCAGCCAAGGCGGCAACTGCCTGGATGCGTGTCCCGAGGGCTTGGCCAATATCGACGGCCAGTGCGCACAATGCCCCGAGGGGCAATACGCCCACGACCAGCAATGCCGCACCCCTTTCATTTGCGGTCCGGGCCGCGTTACGATCGACGGGGAATGCAGACCGCTTGCCGAGGTCGGCGCTGATGAGTTTATCGAAGCCTGCGCCGAGGCTATCGAGAATGACGATGGCAGTTTAGCGCAGACTGTCTCATTCGGTAACGACTACGCGGGTCAGTCGCCGGAGCGCCAGTGCGAGATCATCGTCGACGGGCTCTGCTCTTGGTCGTTGCCCTCCGATACGGCCACGCTGTGCGAGAATGCCGAACCTGTCTGCGGCGCCGGCGAATATCTCGGCGCCGACGGCGGCTGCGTCAGCGCATGCCCGGAAGGACAGTATGTGGGCCAAGGCGCTCGCTGCGCGACCCAATGCGGACAGCCATACGCTGCACTCGGCAATGAATGCCTGGCTGAATGCCCGCGCGGCTACGAGTTCATTTCCGGCGGCGGCGAAGGTGGGTCGGGCCAGCATCAGTGCCGCCCCAATTGCCCGCCGGGTGAAGCCTACGGCGAAGACGGACAATGTGCCAATCCTTGTCCAGAAGGACAGGTCACGCCCTACCCGCCGGGTCCGAACTACGGTCAATGCCGCCCCGCCTGTTCCGAAGGCAAGGTAAGTAACCAAGGCTACTGTAACGAGACGTGTCCGACCGATAAGACGCCGGTAAACGGCATCTGCACCGACCCCGATGTGCTGCCCTATGAGGAGGCCGTCGCCGCTTGCCAGGAAGGTGACACGAACTTCGCCGCCCCCGGCGGCGCTACCGTCCAGGCGGCTTGCGAGCAAGCGATCGCCGATCAATGCGCCAGCCTCGCGGATGGTGGCCAGCAGGACCGCCGCTATTGCTACGAGCAACCGAGGCCCGCTCCCAACGGCGGGAACTGCTCGAATAGCCTGGTCGAATACAACGGCGCGTGCATCAGAAACTGCCCCCGGGGGGTACAGGCCGAGGACGGCCACTGCCCGCCGCCGGCTGACGAGACCGCGCCACCGCCTGAGGATGACGAAGCGCCGCCGCCTGCCGAAGAGCCACCTCCGTCTGCGGAGGATGAGGCGCCGCCACCGGGCGACGAAGGACCTCCACCTGCGGATGAGACACCGCCACCTGACGAGACTGCCGCCGCCGCCGGCGGATGAGACTCCCGCCACCGCCCGCGGACGAAACGCCACCGCCTGCCCGACGAAGAGCAACCGCGCAGCCGCCGAGGAACAGCGCCCGCCTGCGGAAGAAGCGCCGCCGCCATCAGACGAGCAACAACCGCCATCTGATGAGTGCCGCCGCCGCCGAGCTGGCGACACCGCAGTATCTGCGAGCAAATCCGCAGTCACGCAAGCCAGTCAGGAGGCCGACGAGGCGCACCGCCACCAGGCGAGACAGCGCCACCTCCTCAAGCGGCACGCCGCCACCGTCAGCGCCGCCGCCCTCTGGTGGTACGCCTCCACCTCCTACCGGGAAGGCAAAACCCCAGACCCGCGCCGGCCGCGGCCAAAGCAAATTGGTGCGGAGATCGCATCGGCGCCGCCGCTCGCGGTGGTCATCGCCATCGACGACTACGACAACGCGAAGCTCACCGGCTCACCGCAGGCCATTGCCAATGCCGCGCATCTCGTGCGCTTCCTCAAAGGCGATCTTGGGCTCGACGACACCCGCATTATCACCGGGCGCAATGCCGACCGCTCGGACTTCGAGGAGATCTTCGGCAAGCCAGGCGATACAAAGGGTGAACTGCGCGATATCCTTGAGGACACCAAAGCGTCCGAGGTCATCGTCTATTTCGCCGGCCGGGCGCAGGCGCTCGACGGTGGCAAGGACGTCTTGCTGCTGCCGTCCGACGCCGATCCCGGTAAGCCGGAGACCGGTATCCGCCTGTCGGCGCTCTATGACGCACTCGCCGCGATGCGCATTCCCAAGCTTCGTCTCTATCTCGATGCGTCGTTCACTAGCGGCAAAGAGGTGGTCACAGTCGACGCCGGCCCCAACATCGGGTTCTTGGGGTTGTTCACGCCGGGCGGCTGGGTGACTGTCTCCGCCGCCAGCGACACGGTCGAGGCGGGCGATGCGGACCGCGCGCGCAGCCTCTTCATCGAGTCCCTGGTGGCCGGCTTGCGTGGCATCGCCGACACAACTGGCGACGGCGACGGCGACGGCACGGTCAGCGCCGGGGAGCTTTACGGCTTCGCCCGCGACCAGGCGGCGGCGGCCGTTAAGCGTGGCGGCAAAGAGGCTGTGCCGTCTCTCTACGGCCCGCCTGAGGAAACGCTCAGAACTTATTAACCGGCGCCCCGCGTTGCTCTCACTTTGAGTGAAATGGCCTTCCCATGTCTGCAGTTGGCACTTAGCGGACGTTCATTCCGACGCCGAGCATGTATGCTTTGAGGGGTAGAGCTGACATCCCCGATCTGCTCGCCGAGGTCCGCTTCTGACCCAAAGCGGACATGTACTTCGCATTCGCTAGACCACTGAGCGATGCGAGTGAGGGCGGATCGCAGGGCGCAGACTGAGTGTGACCCCACCCAAGCATGTTGCGGGCTTGCAACAAAGGCCCGGGAAAAATGGCACAGACTCGATTTCCGAGGCTTGCTGAGCCTCGGGGACGGTATTCTTACCGCTAAGCCGCTGGGCCAAAAAGGGATAGGTGCTAGTGACGCGCAGGGATCGAGAATCGACACGCCCAGTGCAGGCTAAAATGCACGGTGTGGTGATCAAGGGAGCGGGGATCGATGAAAGTGACTAAGAGAAACTTGGTTGGAGTAGCCACGGCTCTCTTCATGAGCGGAATGTGCATCCAGCCGCTCTTGGCAGCGGAACCAGCTCTTCCCGAACAGGACCGCACTCATCTTCTGGGCGATTGGGGCGGTGCCCGCTCCCAGCTCGCTGAACATGGAATCATCTTCGATTTTCAGGCGACGCAATTTTACCAGGGTGTCGTTGATGGCTCCCCCGGTACCAATGACTGGCAATATGGCCTGAAGGGCGACTATTTCCTGACGGTGATCGGCGAAAAGGCTGGGCTCTGGAAGGGCATAATTTTCAACGTGCACGCGGAAACACGCGCTGGCGATGACGTCAATGCCCTGACGGGGCTGTCACCAGCCAACGTCAATATGTTGATGCCCAATTCTGACAACACGACCGCGATTACCCAGGCGATGGCGATCCAGATGGCGGGCCAACAGACAGGTCTCTTGGCCGGAAAGATTAACGCCCTGGACTTGGTTGACATGGTCTTTCACACGGGCCGTGGCATCGATGGCTTCATGAACACGTCGCTCGTACTCCCACTGGGGCTGGGGCGAACCGTACCCTTGGCGTTACCCGCCGCTGGTGTTCTGAAGTTTAGGGGCAAAGAAATTCAAGGCGCAGCGATGGCTTATGATCCCAACAATTGCGCCACCACGACCTGCCTGGACCCTCTCTTCAGGGATGGGGCCGCTCTGGCAGGGCTATGGAAATTCTACACTGGCAGCGGGCATGACGGTGCGCGTGCGGGGTACGTCAGCGTCGGCGGCACTTGGAGCGGCAAAGAATATACGGTGGTCGATCCTGCAAGCCTGTATTTCAATCCGGGTGAAGCCCTATCCCTGACGAAGTCACAGGAGTCATGGTCCATCTTCTCCGTCGTCGACCAGCCCCTGTGGACGGACGCATCAGGCCCGAACCGGGCGCTCACTTTCAAGGGCATGTACACGATCACGGACGGCGAAGCGAACCCTATCAAGTGGAGCGCCACCGCCGCTCTTGAAGTCGCCAGTCCGATCCGAAGCCGGGACAAAGACACCTTCAGCATCGGTTATTTCCACAATGAACTCAGCAACGGGTTCAAGAACACGGTCGGCCCTCTCTTGTCCGTTGCGGCAACCGTCGTGAACAGAACACCGACACGGATCGCAATCGAAGATACGGATGGATTCGAAGCCTATTACAAGGCGCAGGTAACCCCCTGGTTTGCCATGACCGGAGACGTGCAGGTCATAACGGCGACCCTGAGCACTAACGACACCAAGCTTGTCACCGGCGTCCGGGGAAAGATCACTTTCTGAGCGAATCTTCGACCGCCCATCGCGTATCAATCTGATCGCGTCGATGTCCACTGCTGCACGAAGCGGACATGCGCGCTGACGAGATCCACGTCAGCTTCTGACCCTAAAGGGACACACTCTCGGGGCTGATCAACAGGGGTAGTCGGTGGCCAAACTGCCGTGGCGGTATACCGGTCCAGCGCTTGAAAGCGCGCGTGAAATGAGCCTGATCGGAATAGCCAAGCATGAAGGCTATTTCGGTTGCCGCATGTTCACCAGCCAGCACTAGTTGGATGGCTATAGATCGACGGATGTCGTCTACCAGCGCCTTGAACGAAAGACCACAATCCTCAAGCCGCCGCTGTAGGGTCCTGACGCTTACATCGAGCTGTGCCGCCACGCAGCCGATGGTAAGGCGCTCATGCGGGAGCATTTCCTTGATTAACTCCACGAGCACCTTTGGGGCGCTGGCTTGGTGTCCAACGAGCGTCATCCCGGAGATATTCGTTACTTCGTGACTGAACATGGAACATCCACACGGACCAAAAGCTCCCTAGGAGACTATCGCAGCTGATGCTGGGTTGTATCCACGAGCCAACTGAGCATTTTATCGCACGGGTTGTGGCTCCTTCGTGACATTTGCCAGCCGGTAAGTGGGTGCCCCATTCGCGGGGCTGCGCCCTTCACGTTGGGGCTCCAGATAAGAGAGGGCCCCGCCTGTTGGAACAGTGACGGGGCCCTGGGGGGAGTGCTGATTAGCGTTCGCATTTGTAATCTAGCAACCTTAGCGTGCCCCGCAAGTCCCTCGCTTCATGTCTGCTTGTGGCACTTAGCGGACATCGATGCCGACGCTGAACATGTCCGCTCTTGGGGGTGAAGCTGGACATCCCTGATCCGCGATTTCATGTCCACTAATGACCCAAAGCGGGCACTTGAATGCCGCTCGTGCACCCACCGCTATTGTGCCGGAGCCGTCCTCTACTTCCCGTCAGGAGTAAAGACCTGGTTGCTCACTGGAGCCATGGTCGGCCGTTGCACCTTGATGAAGCCGTAGGATGCCGCTGTATGGCAAGCGTTGCAGGCCGAGGTCAGCCCATCGAACGCGCGAGCGAAGCGGCTCTTGTCCTTAGCCCCGATCGCCGCCTCCAATTCCGCGAGCGGCGCGTCGAGGCTCGATTTGATCATATCCGCGACGGGCACACCCTTATAAGTCGGATGGAGCTTTACCGCGTCCTCGAGCCCTTCCTTGATCTCATCAACCTCGTAGGCGGCAAGTTCCCAGTTCTCTGCCTCACCTGCAAACCATAGCTTCGCGTGGCGTACCTGAGTGCCAGCCATGAACTCACCGAAGCCTGGGACATAGGGCTTCGCCGCGGGCTGTTCGTCGGCAGTAGCAACGGCTCCCACAACGCTCAACACCACGGCAGGGACTATGAGAAAACGCTTCATTGCTCGCTCCTTCGACTGACTGCGCACGAAGATCCGGAGAAGACGTCGAACTTCGCGTGCGGCATTCGCCAACACCTCATGCAGAGGCAGCTGCTTCTAGATCGCATGCAGCAGCACCTTGGCGTCTGCATGCCGGACCGCGGGGGCACGTAGGAAGAATTGTCTGGGTCTTCGCCACGTTTGGTTACCGTCTCGCCTCTAAACTCCCACGCTAAGTAACGGGAGCAGAGACATGCAAAACGGCTTCCAGTTGGGCGGAATCGATATCGTGCCGCCAAAGGACCCACTAGTGGTCACACTTGAGATTGAGCCGGAGGAACTGGAATTAGCCTTTGCAACCGATGGCAATTCACTCCGTGAGAAGCTGCTGAAGGTTCTCATACTGGCCATGATCGAAGACACTGTCAGCATGTGAGAAAAGGGCGCCGACCAAAGCCGACGCCCACTTGCATCTCCTGGCCTGAAAAGGAGGAGGTGGCCCCCAATGAGAAGCCCGGTTACGTTCGCAGTGGAAACCGGATCCTCGCGGAGGTGAGCAAGGGGGCAACCTAGTGACTGATTGCAGCTGATCAATTTGCAACATGGTCGCACCGCTCGACGGCGGGGAAATGTGTGGACCCTAGGTCATGTCCGACACAGCAGACGTTGTGCTGGAGAGTCCGGAGTCAGCGAGATCAATCGTCGAGCATGGCCAATGCAGCCCTGCGTTCTCCGGGCTTCAATCTAAGAAACAGCGTGCGGGCATTCTTGAGATCTCGCTCAGACCCGCTCTCCGCGGCCACCTGCAGGGCCACGGTAGTCGGATGATCTGGGCCACAAACGAAAACCAAGGCCTTCACCAAGCGCCCCATGACTGCGCGGTCGATCGTCGTTTCTTCCATTCGAGTTATCCTCAAGTCACGTTTCTAGTGCGGGGAACCTGATCCAGGAGACGAGCCGCTTACAGAACACCTCTGAATACACGCCTGCTCCACGGCTCTAGCGGCAAGCCCACGCTACCCACGGCTTGCCTCTTGTAATCATCCCTTTGCCATCCATATACCATCCATCCAGATGGAGTGATGGCCAATGGCGTCTGAAATTCATAGGCTCCGCGATCGAGCGAGCGAAACCGAAAAGATCACAATCAACCTGGGTTACGTCGACCTCGGCCACATCGATTTGCTGGTGCAGGAGGGTTTTTATTCCAACCGCACGGACTTCATCCGCACGGCCATCCGCAACCAGCTTGCGACCCATGGCGAGGAGGTCCGGAAATCTATCGTGCGGCATACGCTAGAGCTTGGTCTCAGGCACTATACGCGCGCGGATCTGGAGGCCGTCAAAGCCGCGGGTGAAAAGCTTCACATCAAGGTGCTCGGGCTCGCCACCATTGCCCCCGACGTGACGCCCTCGCTTGCTTTGGCGACCATTGAATCGATCACGGTGCTTGGCGCCCTTCACGCCAGCAAAGAGATCAAGAACGCGCTGGCCGATCGCATTGGGTGACCCCTGCACGAAATCCGACTCTCAAGGACCTAAAACATGCACATAGATTTTGCGGACGCCATGCGTGCGGCAATGAACCTAACACGTGCCCAAAAGCTCGTCGAAGCCACACGCGTCATTCAACGCGCCTTGTCGGGCCGGGGCCCGGTCCCATCCGAGTTCCCGAGGAAAGCGGCGGCCATAAGTCTAGCCATCGAATACCATGTCATCGACCTCACAGCTGAGGTCGTAGAGCCCGAGATGATGGCATCCGCTAAGCCTGAGGCGAACACTCGATCGGAGCAGTCACAGCCGTCAAAGATCGCAGAATGGAATGCCGGACCGCTGGGCAAGGCTCTCGCGAAGCTCCGCCACGCGGAGCTTCCACGCTTCAGCCTTGATGGGTTGACACTCCGCAGGCCGCGCAAGGCACTCGAGATCCCGGACGGGGCTCAGTTCCTGAGCCGGTCCTTTACCTGCGCGGCCGGTAGCCGAAACTACAAGCTGTATATTCCGCGCCGTCCTCAGATAGGCAGACGCGCCTTGCTCGTCATGCTGCATGGCGGCACGCAGGATGCCGACGACTTCGCGGCAGGTACCCGGATGAATGCTCTCGCCGAGGAGCATGGATTTATCGTCGCCTATCCGAGCCAGTCCAAAGCCGCAAACGCATCTTTGTGCTGGAACTGGTTTAGCCCCGAGAACCAAATGCGCGGACGCGGTGAGCCGGCCATCATTGCCGGGATCACCAAGAAAATCGTCGCCGAATACGCTGTCGATCCGGCCCGCGTGTTCGTGGCCGGTCTCTCCGCCGGAGGTGCCATGGCAGCGGTGATGGGCGCGACCTATCCCGATCTTTACGCCGCGGTGGGCGTCCATTCCGGGCTGCCTTACCGGTCGGCGGCCGATCTCCCTTCAGCGTTCGCGGCCATGCGTGGCGATGCGAGACCACCACAAGGCCGGCGGTCAAGGAAATCGCGCGGCACTGGCGACGACAGCCCACGCATTCGTACTATCATCTTCCATGGCGATGCGGACAACATCGTCCATCCGTCGAATGCCGCAAACATGGTCGAGGCGGAAATAGGTGGTGAGAGCGTCGAGCACGCGGAAGCCGGGCACGCTACGAACCGTGCGCATACCCGCACGGTGACCCGGGACAAGACCGGCGCCGTGGTGGTTGAGCAATGGCTCGTCCACGGAAGCGGCCATGCCTGGTCCGGCGGCAGCCCAGACGGAACTTACACTGATCCGCACGGCCCCGACGCCTCCCAAGAAATGCTGCGATTCTTCTTTGAGGAGGGGCCCGTGTTACCGGCGTTAGACGACTAAACACACGCGCCGGAATATTGGCAACTCGCGCCGCCGATGTCTGCTCATGGCACGAAGCAGATGTGCCGAAGGAGCCCCTCATGTCCGCTTCTAATCCCTTAGCAGACATTGTGTAGGGCAGAGCTGGCCTGCTCTGCCCCTGTCTTCAGACATCAACTTGCTCGGAGATTGCTAGCGCGTCGTCAACTTCGACACCAAGGTACCTAACGGTGCTTTCTATCTTGGTGTGGCCTAGCAATAGCTGGACGGCCCGTAGGTTGCCGGTGCGGCGATAGATGAGCGTCGCTTTGGTTCGGCGCAAGGAGTGCGTACCGAACTGTGATGGGTCAAGTCCGATGCTGCCGATCCAGTCGGAGACGAGGCGTGCATACTGACGCGTAGTCAGGCAGTGACCCTTGTGCCGACCGTCAAACAAGTGGCCTTCAAGCGTTCGGGGTCGCGCTGACAGATAGTCATCCACGGCTTGGCGCGTCTGCTCGGTAAGCTCAAAACGAACAGAGCGACCGGTCTTGCTTTGGCGAACCGTCGTGCGTTCGATGGCGTAGCCGTGGGGTGCAACTGCCTCGACGCTGAGCCTGACAAGATCGCAACCACGGAGTTTGCTATCAATCGCAAGGTCGAATAGTGCCAAGTCTCTTTTCCTCCTGGCCAGCTGGAGCCGCGTTCGTATTGCCCAGACATGCTTCGGCTGAAGAGGGGGCTTCTGCCCAGTCAGCTTGCCCTTATTCCAAGGCCGTTGCCTCTGGCCGGTAGCTTCGAAAATATGGCTTACCTGCATGGTTCATTCTCCTCTTTCGAGAAGATGATCCTGCGGCACTTCTCATCGATGAGTAGGGTCCGCTTTGGACGGCACAGCCTTGGGTTGGCGCGACGTCGATCTCGGTCTCAACCCCGCCGGAGGGAAAAAGCTCCCGGGCTGGAAGTGTCACGGTTGGTCCGTTCAGCTCAACCGGTACGGTTCCAGCCATATCGGGGATATGGACCAATGATAAACGCGGTTGCGCCCGTCTACGAGCCTAAAGAACCGCAAAATCCAGGTGCAAACAACGCTGGTTGCAGGCCCCCGCAACCAATCTTTCCCCTACCTTCCTCGCCGGCCGGTGCGAGCAGCCCGGCGGGTTGCCCCTCGATCTCGATCCCGACCGCTCCCGTTACCCATCAAATGTATTATCTGCTGTTTGGTGGCGCTCGGACTTTTGTCCATTGGAAGATCGTCGCTACGAAGCAGGTGCTTCTGAGGAAATCACCTTAACGTAAATGACCTTGCCGTCGCCCGGCCCGTAGAAGTCAGGCAGGCGCGCCTGCTCGGTAAAACCCATACGCTGATAGAATCCGCGCGTCGGGGCGTAGCGGTCCGACGACGAAGTATCGGCGTAGATGTGCTTGGCGCCTGCCCTGCGCATGGCGGACTCCGCGCGGGCGTAAACCTGGCTACCGAGCCCTCTCCCCTGCTCCTCCGGCGACACCGCGATCCAATAAAGATCGAACGAATCCTGCGCGCCGTCGATCGGACCATAGCAGGCATACGCCACGAGGCCGGAGCCGCGCTCGGCCAGCACGAAGTGGTAGCCGGAGCGGATGCCCTTAGTGAGCCGTTCGGTAACCAGCTCGCCGGCGATGTCCACTTCTGCCGCGCTGAAGAAACCGGTGCTCACCGCGAGCGAGCGAATCCGCCCCACGTCGTCGGCCATCACGGCGCTCCGCCATTCCAGCCCCTCCCGGGCGCGCTTCGCGGTGAGTTCGCGCGCGGCGGGCACAGCAGAGCGCGCTGCGGTATGACCGGCGACGAGCCCGACGAAGAAATTCCGTGCATTGGTGCCGAGCGTGCGGACGCGATAGCCACCCTCCTGCACCACCAACGTCGGATAGTTCTGCTCGCCGATCATGCGGCCAAGCTGCTCGAAGTCCTTGGCGCGGTTGGGCCACGTGCCGGTGGGATCGCCGCGGGCCGTATCGAGGCCGAGCGACACGACGAGATAAGCCGGCCCGAAGCGCCTCACGCGTCGCAGCGCTTCGGCCACGGCGTTGCGATGTTGCTCCGGCGTGATGTGCTCCGGCAGCGGAATGTTGAGATTGTAGCCGGCGCCCGCACTAATCCCCGTCTCGTCGCGGAACCCGGCGAAATAGGGATAGGCGAAGCTCGGATGACCGTGCACGGACACGGTCAGAACGTCGGCGCGATGGTAGAAGATCTCCTGCTGGCCGTTTCCGTGGTGATAGTCGATGTCGAGGATGGCGACCTTGCCGTAGCGTGACAGCAGGTTCGCCGCGACGGCCGCGTTATTGAAATAGCAAAACCCACCGAATGCATGCGTCTCGGCATGGTGCCCCGGCGGCCGCACCAAGGCATAGGCGAGCCCCGTCCCTTCCAACACTTTCTCCGCCGCGGTCAAGGCGCAGTCGACGGCTGAACGGGCCGCGAGATAGGCGCTCTCGTTCAGGGGCGTGAAGGTGTCGATACAGTAATAGCCGGCAAGCACCGTCTCGTCTTTCGGCGGCCGCGTCGCATTCCGCACCGGGAACACGTACGGGTAGATTGACTTCTTAGAGCCGGCGATCAGGCAGGCCTTACGGATATAGTCGACGAGCCGCCCGTCATGAACGGCGCGGATATGACGGTCAGAGAAGCGCTTGGTCGGCAGACGCTCGAACAGGCCCGATGGCTCAAGCTCGGCCATGATCGAGCGGATGCGCACCGGCGCCTCCACGTAGCCCCGGTCCTGCACGTGATGCAGCGTGTGCTCGTCGTTGAGAACGAGCGCGATGCGCGGCGCGCCCGGGAGCCGCACCTCGCCCTTCGGTGCGCGCCGTGACTTCACATAACGCGGCGCGCGCAAGACCACCGGATCGTCCTGGAACGAGTCGACCACCGTCTGCACATAGGCGGCGGGCAACTGGCCGTATTTGCGCTCGAGGATGGCGCGCACCACCTTCTTCGCCTTGTCGCGGCTCGGCAGATCGTTCGAGCCCAGCGGATCGAGCACCAGATAAGGAGGGTCGGTGGATCCAGGCGTCACAGGAGTTCTCATAAGCGGTATTGATGATCGGCCGCGCTCCATAGCGCTCGTAGAATTTCAGCCGCGCGATGTTGTTCTCCCTGATCTCAGGATTGGGGCTGAGCGCCGGATCGTCGGGCAGGCACTCGAAATAGAGCTGCGTGCCAAGCGCCCGGGCCTCTTCCCGCACCCGCTCATAGAGCGCCGCGCCGATCCCGCCCCCCATGCGGCCTTTGGCCGTGGAAATGATCTCCAGATACGAGAAGCCAATGTCCGGAACGTAGAGCAAGAGCGCCACGCCGAGGGTCTGGTCGCGGCCGTTCTCCGCCACGAACAGGCTCGAGACGAAGCGGTGCTTCAGCGGATTCGACAGCTGGTCGGGAAGCTTGGCGATGTCCTCGTCCGGCATACCGGAGAACTGCTCGCGCATGATCTTCTGCGCCGCCTCGATGGCTGCGCGGTTGGCGGCGGCGGTGGCGTCGGCGACTTTGCGGATGCGCAGCATCTCAGGCGTGCGCCGGTCTAGGCGGTGACATGCAAGGGGGCACGAGAGGCCTCCACGATCTGACCGATCATGTCCTCGTAGGCAAGGCCGCTCTCTCCGGCGGCGGCGGCAAAGCCCGCATCCGGGCTGAGGCACGGGTTGACGTTGATTTCGAGAATATATGGCCGGCCTTCCGCGTCGACGCGGAAGTCGATGCGCGCATAGGAACTGAGCCCGAACAAGATCCAGGACGCCTGCGCGAGCAGCGTGAGCCTCGCGGCCAGCGCCGGCGCGCTTTCCTCCAAGCCGAATCGGCGCGGCGTCGCGATATAGGCCTCGCTGTCTGGCGCCCACTTGGCCTCATAGTCCACGATCTGCGGGCGCCCCTCTTTCCAGTCTTCGAAGGTGATCTCCGCGATGGGCAGCACCTCGACGCCTCTGTCGCTGCCCAACATCGCCACGTTGAATTCACGGCCTTCGACATAGGCCTCGGCGAAATGCTCGGTCGTCCAGCGGGCATTGCGCGAAGCGATCGCTTGCGGGGCTTCCGCGCCGGGCACTACCGACGCTTCATCCATGCCCAACGACCCATGCTCCCATATGGGCTTCACGATGACGGGCGCATCGGGCGCGAGCCCGGTCCCGTCCTCCGACCATGCGGGTGTCGGCAAGCCCGTCTCGGCCAGCCTGCGTTTGGTGTCGACCTTCGACAGCGTTTCGCGCCATGCGCTCGTGGCGCACCCGGTATAGGGAATACCGAGCGCGTCGAGCCGGGCCGGCACCAGGGGCGCGAGTTTGCCGTCGCCCTCGACCGCGTCCACCAGATTGAACACGAGCAGGGGACGGCGTGCGGACAGCGCCTCCAACTCCACAAGATCGGAATGAAGCGCGACGATCTCGGTATCGTAGCCGACCTCTCTCAGGGCCGTGGCGACGGACTCCGCTGCAACCTGCGTGTCGATCTCATCGGGGCGATCGCACGTCGCCGCGTGCAGGACTGGGATGAACCCTCTGGTCCCGGAACCCATCAGGCGGTTCGCCGAAAGCGCTTCCCGTCAGGACGCGTCTTTCCATACCGGGCAAGGCCCGCATCGAGAATCATGCCGATGAGCTTAGCAAACTCGATCCCGTTTTGCGCGGCGAGGATAGGCAAGTCCGAATGCCAAGGATTGAGCCCGGCGAGCGGATTGGCTTCCAGGAAATAGGGCTCGCCATGCGCGTCGGACCGAAAGTCGATGCGCGCAGCGTCCCGGCACTCGAGCGCCTTATATGCTTTGAGGGCGCGCACACCGGCCAGATGCGCCTCGGCGTCGTCGGCGCGGGCGTATGTGACGAGGTCTTCGCAGAGCTCCTTGTTGTGCAGCGAGTAGACATTAGCCTCGGCGTTGGGCTTCAGCACGATCTCGCAGACCCCGATCACCCGCGCTTCTTTACCGTTGCCGACAATGCCGACGGTGAACTCCCGGCCCCCAAGGTAGTGCTCGACCAGCGCCGGCTGGTGAAAGCGCTCAAGGACACGGATTGCCGCCGCTTGCAGCTCCTGGGCGTTGTGCACCAAAGAGCGGGCCTCGCAGCCCTTGCCCGTGCCTTCGGCGAGCGGCTTGACGAAAGCGGGGAATGCGTCCCACGCCACGAGCTCGGCCGCGCTTGTCTCCGCGACGGCAAAGACAGGCGTCGGCACGCCCGTCTCCCGCACCAGCCGCTTCGCCACCGCCTTGTCGAGCGAGGCCGCGAGCGTCAACGGGTCAGAGAGGAGATAGGGCTGGTCGAACAGCTCGCAGAGCGCTGGCACTTGCGCCTCACGCGAGCGGCCTTTCACGCCTTCGGCGATCGAGAACACGAGATCGTAGCGGTCGCCCGCGACGAACCGTGCCGCGAGCGCCTGGCCGCGCCCGACCCGGACCGGCTCGCAGCCGAGCGCTTGAAGCGCGCCTGCGAGCGCATCGATGGTCTCAACGGAGTCGAACTCCGCGATCACCTCCTCGGAGAAGCCGAGCGCGCGATAGTCGTCGCGCAGGTCGTAGACGAGGGCGACGCGCATCAGGACGTCTCCCCGCACGGCCGGTCGGCGCCCACCGTTCCGTCAGGATCGGTGTAGCGGTAGGTGTTGCCCTCGAAGTTCTTGAGGATCAGCTCGTCGCCCTCGCGCCCCACGACGTAGTCGGGAAGGAGCGGGATTTTGCCGCCGCCGCCAGGTGCGTCGATCACATAGGTCGGCACGGCGTAACCGGTCGTGTGGCCGCGCAGACCCTGCATGATCTCGAGCCCCTTGTCGATGCTCGTGCGGAAGTGCGAAGAGCCGGTGATCGGGTCACACTGGTAGAGATAATAAGGCCGCACGCGCCGCATCAGGAGCCCGTGATAGAGCGTCTTCAGCGTGTCGACGCTGTCGTTGATGCCCCTGAGCAGGACCGTCTGGCTGCCGAGCGGGACGCCCGCGTCGGCGAGACGCGTCACCGCCTCGGTTACCTCCGGCGACAGCTCGGTCGGATGGGTGAAGTGGATGCTCATCCACAAGGGATGATGCTTCCGCAGCACCTTGATCAGCGAGCGGGTCACGCGCATGGGCAGCACCGCCGGCACCTTGGTGCCGAGCCGCACGAACTCCACGTGCTTGATGCCGCGCAGGCGCCCGAGAAGATAGTCGAGCCGCTCGTCGGATAGCGTCAGCGGGTCGCCTCCGGAGATCAGCACGTCGCGGATCTGCGGGTTGTCAGCGATGTAGTTGAGCGCGTCCTCCCATTGCGGGCGGCTGAACGAGTAGTCGCCGCCGGCATCGCCCACCATGCGCGAGCGCGTGCAGTAGCGGCAATAGGTCGAGCAGAAGCCGGTGGCCAGGAACAGCACGCGGTCGGGGTAGCGGTGCACTAGGCCCGGCACGGCGCTATGGCCGTCCTCCCCGAGCGGGTCGTCCGCCTCGCCGGGAGTCTTGAGGTACTCGCTGCCGACCGGGATATGCGTCCGGCGGAGAGGCTCCAGCGGATCGTCCCGCGCCATGAGGCTCGCGTAATAGGGCGTGATGCCGAGCGGCAATGATCCCTGGTGGCGGGTGACCGCGTCGGCCTCGTCGTCCGAGAGCACGAAGATGCGCGAAAGCTGCTCGAGCGAGCGGATGCGGTTCCGCGCCTGCCAGCGCCAGTCGTTCCATTGGGCCGGATCGACCTCCGGGAAGTAGCGCTTGCGGAAGGCCCGGGTCTTCGGCCCGACCGGAAACCGCTCCATGCGCGCCGTGAGCACGCCAAGATTTGGCGCGCGGCCAGGCGGCGCCGCGGGCGTCAAAGCGTTGATGTGAAGCTGTGGGTTGGAAAGGAGTGAGTGTGCCGCCTGCGGGCGACTCGGAGGCTCTTCGGCCTCGCCAGTCTGCAACTTCATGAGATCTGCGACCCCTCCGGGGCTTTGACCGGGTCGATGGTGGCGCCAGCCGCCGACGCTGGACCCGTCAAAAAGCGCACGTCATTTCATCGACGTCTATGGCTTTTTCAAGTGGGAAAGGTGGCGTGTCCAACTTTTTTTTCGTTTTCTTGGCGGGTGGCGTGCACCCCGCAACCAACTTTCTAGCCCAAGAATGTGAGGCCCGTGCGAAAGCCGGGCCTTAAGTCATTTTTGGCGCTTTGGGCTGAGACTGCCCGTTATTGCGGCGCAACGGGGCTCCCATGATCCGATCCTATACCGACCACGCAGCCAACGAGCGGACGTTCCTCGCCTGGCTTCGCACGGGCATTGCGATCATCGCCTTCGGGTTCCTGATCGAGAAGTTCAATCTGTTCGTGGCCACGATGGCCGAGGCCGTTTCTGCGGAGGGCAGGCATCTGCCGGAACTCGCGGGCGTAGGGGGCGTGTACGGCCGGGGCATCGGGCACGCTTTCATCGTGGTGGGGATCGTCTTCATTCTGGTCGCCACTTACCGCTTCGTGCGGACGGGATGGATGCTCGACGATCAGAAGATCCACGCGCCAGGGATCGCGGCCGATCTCAGCCTGTCGGTGGCCTTGGCCATCTTGCTCATCATTGTGAGCGTCCTCCTGATCTTCCAATAACGCGCAAACACCGATCAGGAGGCGCGGGCCATCTCGAGCGTCGGCACGCCCTCGACGGCGACCTCGTAATTCCGACCTTCCCAGTTTCCGCTGTCGGGCCAGAAGAAGGTGAACTGGATGCTGTCGCCCGCTTTCAGCGCGTCGGTCGGCAGCTTGGCGACATGGATGCCGAGACCCGTGTCCTTGGTGTCGATGTCCTGAATGTCTTGCCAGCCATTGGTGCCGAAATGGATTCTGGCCGGGGCCTTCACCGCCACATAGAGCGCGTGGCCCGCCGCGATGTGGCGCGGGCGGTAGCTCGGTCCCCAAATGTCGTAGTCGATCTCGGGGCGGACGCCGCCATAGCGCGCCCAGGTTGCCGCGGGCCGGTCCACCGGGCGTCCCGCCGCCAGGCTATGGCAGAGCTTGGCGAACTCCGCATGCGCCCAGACCAGCGGCATGGCGGACCCGCTCGGCTTGCCGGGCTCAAGGTGCTTCTCGGGAATGGCGGTGGTGTCCCAGACCTGTTCGGGGATCAGCCCCAACGGGCTCGACATGGCCATCATGGCATCGAGATAAGGTGCGACGTCCTCGCCGGCGCACAGCGCGTAGTGGCCGCGCTCGCCGGTCAGGAGCGGCCAGCCGCGGCCGTGGCCCGTGCCATCGAAGCCCGAGCCGTCTGCGTGCTCGCCATAGCCGTCGTCGTTATAGCGATGCCACACCGGACCCGACGGCGTGTCGGTCTTCAACAGGTGATCGATGACCTTGATGCTGTCGGTGATGGTGCGATCGCCTGCGGCGCGCAAGCCATAGCGCACGAGCTGCAAGCAGTCGGTGGAGACTTGGCCGCTCGCCGGCAGGTTGGGATTGTATGCAAGGTTCTTGATGGTCACCGTCTCGGTGAAGGCGCGCTTGTCGCCGAGCTCGTCGAGCGGAACGGTGCGGATGTAATAGCCGCTCACCTTCAATTGCTCGGCAAGCGGCGTGCCTTGCACGAAGGACCAGTCCTCGATCTGCGCGTTCCAATAGTCGGCCACAAGGAGCGCATGCGCTTTCGCCTCGCCCTCGAGATATTCGCTGCCCTCGACGAGCGCGGCGATGGCCACGGCGAGGGTGAAGGTGTTGAGGCCGGAATCCTCCTCCCAGCGGTCCTGGTCGGTGGTCGGGCCTTCGCGGCAGACGAAGCCCACGGCGCGCATGATCATGTCCTTGACCGCGATGTCGTCAAGCGCCTCGCGCTCTTTCAGAAGCGAGGCGAGGAGAATGGGAAACGCCGCCTCGTCGAGTTGGACACCCTGCCAGAACGGGCGGCCGCCAAGCCATTGGTTCTGGAACCAATGGCCATCCTCATGCTGGGTGGCGATGAGGTAGCGCAGCACGTCGCGAGCGTCGCGGTAGGATTCCATGGCGACGAGCGCGCCGGCCGTTTCCACCAGATCGCGGGGCCACACGAGGTGATAACCGCCGCGGCTCGTGCTGGTGTCGCCCCACGGCACCGAGAGGCTGGCGACGGCGGCGCCGCGATAGGTGCGATCCTGATGCACCTTCAACACCGTGGCGGACAATGCGAGCCGGTCGTCGATTCCGCCGCCGAAGGCCGCGCGGCGGCACTCGCCGAGCCATTCCTGCCAGGCTTGGCAATGGCTGTCCCATTCTTCGTCGAAATCGTCGAGGAGCGCCGACACCGACAGCGTGGCGGCGGCTTCCTTGCTGGAAGCGAGGCCAAGCCCCAGCACGCCTTGCCGGGAGAGTTCGCCCATCAGAGACACTGCGCCCGGGCCCGCGCTGTCATAGTCCCAGGTCATGCGGCCGTTGCGGTCGAAGTCTTGCCAGCCGTCGCTCACTGCAAGGCAGCCCACCGAGCGGCGGCCGAACGCATCGTTGCCGTTCTGGTCGACGGCCGAGAGCGCGAGCGCGAATGGCCCTTGCTCCGCCCACAGCACGGCGCGGCCGTCATGGCTCGCGACGGAGGCGACGTTGTTCTGTGCATCCTCGCCGAGTCGGGCGGCGAGGAGGGCGTAGGGCTTTAGGCTCGCATCGCCGTCGAGCCGATAGCGCATAAGAAGGGTGTCGCGGCGCTCCGAGGGGCAGACCTCGAGGGTGAAGGTGAAGCGCGGATGGCGATGGACGATCGTCGCGGCCGGCACGCCCGGCTTCGTCAGGGTCACGGTGTAGTCTTCAAGGCGGCGCAGCTCGACCCAGAAGCCCTGATCGTCGGCGACGATGAAGCCCAAATCCTTGATCTGAGGGATGTCGACGCGCGGGTAATAGACTTCCGTAACAATGCCTTGGGCGACGGTGTACCACAGCCTGGAAGAGCCGAGGCTTGCGCCCACGATGTCCTTGCGGGCCGGGGCCCAAGTGGGGGTGCAATTGCCGGAGGGTGCCTTCATGGGTGCTGCCGTTGTCCAGGTTCGCTTGCGTAGGTCTCGCGCAGGATCGTGATCGAAGCGGAGCATATTGGCAACTGAGTCCTTCATTAGGATGACGAATTGGTATGCGCGGGCCGGGGCCGTTGGCGGCCTATCGCCTGCTGCTTCCGCCGCTCTGCAGATATTGACCGGTCGGTCACCAATCCCACATAGTGTTGCAAGGAGGAGTGGGATGGCCCGGCCGCGCGAATTCGATATCGACAAGGCTCTTGATCGCGCCATGGGCGTGTTCTGGGTGAAGGGCTATGAGGCCGCCTCGCTCCAGGACCTGCTCAAGGCGATGAAGATCGCGCGCGGCAGCCTGTACAAGGCGTTCGACGACAAGCGCAGCATCTATCTCGCGGCGCTCGATCGCTACGACCAGACGGAGGTCGAGGAGGGTGATCGATGCTCTTGTGCGATCCTCAAGGCGGCGATGGGCTCGCCGCGCATCCGCGAGATGCTGGAAGACGTAAAGAACGACGTCGCCCGGCGCGGCTGCTTTATGTGCAACGCGGCGATCGACCAGGCGCGGTTCGATCCCAAGGTCGAGGCGAAGGTGACCAGCATGCTGCGCCGGCTTGAGGATGCCATCGCCGTCGCGCTTAAGCAGAGCAAGAAGGCCGGACGCTGGTCGGCGAAGCGGCGCGCGGCAACGGCCGCCTCCATCCTCAACACCTATATGGGCTTACGGGTCCTGGCGCGCTCGGGCTATCCGGTCGAGGGCCTCCAGGCGATCATCAACGCAACCTTGCGCGATCTTTAGGCACTTCGCAGGTGAGTACTCACGGTTCCGTGAATGTTGATTAGGAACCGATTGGTCAATATCTCACGCACTCGTGAATTTGCGTTTATTGACTGTGCGGTCCCAAACCCAATATCAGCATCGTTATCGTGCAACCAACCTCTCAAGGAGAAAAACAATGCTGAAGACCCTTCTGATTGCTGCCGCTCTCATCACTGTCGGCGTTGCCCCCGTGGCTGCGGAGGGTTTCCCGAATCCCTACGCGACCCACATGTCCCGCTAGGACGGGCAAAGAGGGTGGCCGCATCCCCCCTTGCGGCCACCCTCATTTTTTTGCGCCGGCCGCGGTGCCGCTGAAGGCCCGGCAGTCACTGTAAATTTATTGCTTGTGCAGATGCGGTGAGGCGGAAGAACGGTAGAGTAGGGCTCTCGCAAACGTCACCGGCACGGAGGCCCCGCCATGTCGCTCAACGCCCAGCAAGCTGCGCTCTGCACAGAGAACAAGACCGATTTTTCCGACCTCAAAGCCATCACGGTCAACTGCTCACTCAAACGGAAACCGGAAGAGTCGCACACGCGTCTGCTCTTGTCCGTGGCCGAGGAGATCATGCGGAAGAATGGTGTCGCGGTCGAACATATCCATGCGCTTTCGCACCAGATCCCTTCTGGGGTCTATCCGGACATGACGGAGCACGGCTGGGACCGTGATGATTGGCCGAAGCTATGGAAGGCGATTGAAGCCGCCAATATTTTGATCGTCGCCACGCCGATCTGGCTCGGCGAAGTAAGCTCGGTGTGCCGGATCCTGATCGAGCGGCTTTACGGCATGTCGGGAATGCTCAATGCCAAGGGCCAGAGCCTCTATTACGGCAAAGTGGGCGGCACGGTCATCACCGGCAATGAGGACGGCGTGAAGCATTGCGCCATGAGCATCCTCTACTCGCTTCAGCATCTCGGCTACACCATCCCGCCGCAGGCCGACTGTGGCTGGATCGGCGAGGCGGGGCCGGGGCCGTCCTATGGCGATCAGCTAGAGAGCGGCCCCGCCGGGTTCGACAACGATTTCACCCAACGCAACACCACGATCATGACGTGGAATCTTATGCATCTCGCCCGCATCCTGAAAGACGTCGGCGGCTATCCCAATCACGGCAACAATCGCGAGGCATGGAAGGCGGGCTGCCGCTTCGACTTCGAGAACCCCGAGCATCGTGCGTGATGCCTTGAATTCAGCTCGCGGTTGACGACGTTGCTTGCTTGGTCGCCGACTTGGCCGGCTTGTTCTTCTCGCAGTCGAGGCGTTGCTCAACCGGTCTGCCGTCGCGGCCGAGATTGCAGGCGCTATTGACCAGTGCGAGATGCGAGAAGGCTTGCGGGAAGTTGCCGCAAAGGCGCTTCGTGTTTGGATCGTATTCCTCGCTGAGCAACCCAACATCGTTGCGTAAGCTTAAGAGCCGCTCGAAGAGCTTCACGGCATCATCGTGCCGGCCGAGCATGACATAAGCGTCCACAAGCCAGAAGCTGCAGGCAAGGAACATGCCTTCGCCGGGAGGCAGGCCGTCATTGCTCTTCGAGGTGTCGTAGCGGAGAACGAGGCCATCCTTCATCAGCGTCTTCTCGATCTGCGCCACGGTGCCGGCGACACGAGGATCGTTCCCTGGCAGGAAGCCCACGGCCGGCAATAGCAGGAGGCTCGCGTCGACCTCTTTCGCGCCGTAGGCGCGCACGAAGCTGTTCAGCTCCGCGTCGTAGCCCTTCTTGCAGACCTCGGCATGGATCGTCTTTCTGATGTCGCGCCAGCGATCGATCGGGCCCTTCAACTTGAAGCGCTCGGCGCTTCTGATGGAACGGTCGAGCGCGACCCAGGCCATGACCTTGGAATAGACGAAGTTCTCCGGGCCGCTCCGCACCTCCCAAATGCCTTCGTCCGGCTTGGCCCATTGGCGTTCAAGATGCTCGAGGATGGCGATTTGCACCTCCCAGCCCGATTTTTCGGGTGCGAGGCCGCCTTTGCGCGCCTGGTGCAGCGCGTCGGCCAATTCGCCATAAACGTCGAGTTGGGTCTGCTGGTGAGCGGCGTTGCCGATGCGCACGGGCGCCGACTTCTCGTAGCCCGCCAGCCAGGGCAACTCGACCTCGTAAAGCCTGCGCTCGCCGGCGATGCCGTACATGATCTGCATCTGGTTGGGGCTGCCGGCGACAGCGCGCAGCAGCCATTCGCGCCAGGCGCGCGCCTCTTCGTAATAGCCGGTGTTCATGAGCGCGAGCAGGGTGAGCGTGGCGTCGCGTACCCAGCAATAGCGGTAGTCCCAGTTGCGCGGGCCGCCGAATTGCTCTGGCAGCGAGGTCGTCGCCGCGGCAACCACGCCGCCCGTCGGTGCGTAGGTCATCGCCTTAAGCGTGATCAGCGAGCGCTTCACGACATCCGCGTAGGGGCCATCGAACCCGCACTGCGAAGACCAGTCCAGCCAGAACTGCTGGGTGTTTGCGAGCAGCTTGTTTGGATTGATAGCCGGCGGATCGGGCCAATAGGAGTTCGTATAGGTAAGTGCGAGAGACTCTGTCTCGCCGGCCTTCACGGTGAACTTGGCCTTTGTTCTGAAGTCTTCGCCGCGCAGCTCGACGGACGACTGTAGTACGAGCTTGTTCGGGCCGGCGACCGCGCGCATGCGCCCGTCCGGCAGCTTGACGACCCAAGGCACTTCTTCCCCGTAACCGAAGCGCACCACGAAATCGGACTCGAACTCGACTGTGCCGCTCTCGCCTGTGACGAGGCGCATGAGATGCGTGCGGCCCTCTTGGGGGAGCATGAAGTCTGTCACTGTGGCGGTACCGCTGTCGGTCTCGAACTTTGTCTCGAGGATGAGCGTGCCAGGCCGGTAGCGCCGGGTTGCCTTCGCCTTCGGATCGGTCGGCGCAATCAGCCAGCGGCCATTGTCGGGCGTGCCAAGAAGCGCCGCGAAGCATGCCCCGGAATCGAAGCGCGGCGTGCATAGCCAATCGACCGAGCCATCGCGTCCGACGAGCGCCGCGGTCTCGCAGTCGCCAATCAGAGCGTAGTCTTCGATCGGGAGGGCCATCGTCCCTAGAGACCGGGGCTGCTTTGCATGAGGCCACCGTCCGCAATGATGGTCATGGCGGTGAGATAGCTCGCGCCGGCGCCGGCGAGGAAGGAGACGACGCTGGCAATCTCCTGAGGCTGCGCCATGCGTCCGAGCGGAATGGCTGCGTCCAGCTTCTTGAGCAGGGTCGGATCGTCCATCGTGCTCGTGTTAATCGGCGTCGCCACGGCGCCCGGGCCAACCCCGACGACCAGGATATTGTGAGGCGCGAGCTCGACGCCTGCGGTACGGGTCAACATCCGCATGCCACCTTTGGAAAGGCAATAGGCGGTATTGCCGGGCATCGGCCAGTCCTCGTGCACCGATGTGATGTTGATGATGCGACCGCCGCCACCCTGCTTGATCATCTGCTTGGCTGCGAGTTGGGTGCCGAAGAACGCGCTCTTGAGGTTGATCTTCAGGACCGCATCGTACTGATCCTCCGTGGTGTCGAGGACCGAGGTGCGCGTTTCGATGCCCGCGTTGTTCACCATGATATCCAGCCGCCCTAGCTTGGCGACCGCCGTGTCGACGAGCTTCTGTAGATCGGCGATCTTGCTGACGTCCGCGTCGACGCCGGTGCACTGGTCGCCGAGAGCCGCGACCTTGCGCTCCAGTTCTTCCGTCGCCTCCGGGTGGGCCACGTAGTCGATAACGATGTTGGCGCCTTGTCGTGCCAGCTCAAGAACGATGGCCTGGCCAATTCCGCTGTTGCCGCCGGTGACGATCGCGACCTTGTTCTTCAAAGACATGCGCGGTCCTCCATCCAGTGGGTGATTTTCATATTCCACTAACGCTGCAAGCGTAACGACTCAGCTAGACGGCTACCGACGTGCGGATAAGCCTAGACATTGGCAATAGCATCGGCAACCTTGCTAACGTCCTAACTTCGCGGGCTAGCATCGCATAGGCGTGACACCCCTGGTTTGCCACTCTCAGGGAGGACATCATGGCGGCGCAATATGACGTGATCGTTGTCGGCAGCGGCGCGGGTGGGGGCAGTACCGCCTATAAGCTCGTAAACGCCGGCAAGCGCGTGCTCCTGATCGAGAAGGGTCCATTCCTGCCGCGCAATTCCTCGACGCTTCAGGTCAAGCAGGTGTTCGTGGACGGCGTGTTCAAGAATCGCGTGGTCTGGCTCGACAGTAAGGGGCGCGAGTTCGTGCCTGGTGAATTCTACAATGTGGGCGGCAAGACCAAATGGTATGGGGCGGCGCTGTTCCGCTTCCGGCCTGTGGAGTTTGAAGCGGACCCCGACTATGGCGTGCTGGGTTGGCCGTTCGGCTACGAGGAACTGAAGTCCTACTACGACGAGGCGACGGAGCTCCTCGAAATCACCTCGTTCAAGAATGAGCCTCAGCTCCAGGCGCTGCTCGACAAGATCACGACGGCGGATCCCGCTTGGGAACTCCACCCGCTGCCGCTTGGTCTGTCGAAAGATATCGTCAATCACCCTGAGGAAGCGAAGCACTTCGACGGGTTTGCCTCGCCGTCAGGATTGAAGTCGGATTCCGAGCGCAATCTCATCGACCATATCCGTGACAAGCCGAACTTCACGCTGCTCGCCGGCGATCCCGTGGCCGCGCTCGTCGCCGCGCCGGGCGATCCGCGCACGATCATCGGCGTCAAATGCGCCGACGGCTCGACCTATGAGGCGGACACGATTGTGCTCGCCGCGGGCGCCATGACGTCTCCGCGTATCCTCCAAGATCATCTGCATGCAAGCGGACTTACGCTTCCTTGCGGCGATCTCGTCGGCGCCAATTTCAAGATGCATATCAACTCGGCGGTGCTCGGCTTCTCGCCGTTCAAGGATCACGACGTCCTGCGCAAGACAGCGGTCCTCTACAACGACAAGTTCCCCCATTCCTCGATGCAGTGCCTCGGCTGGATCGATCCGGAGATTCTCGCGACGCAAGCGCCGCCGGAGATGCCGGGCTTTCTCGACAAGATTCTCGGCACGCGGGCGATCGGCTTCTGGGCGACCACGGAGGATTGCTCGACGCCCAAGAACCGCATCATCTCGGGCGGGCCGGGCGGCAAGCCCATTATGGATTACAGCCTCGACCGCATCCCGAATGCGACCAAGGAGCACCACGCGCTGATCGATTCTTGGATCGAACGCCTACTCGGCGCAGGCATGGCCGGCGTCAACAAGTATATGGGCATGGCCGGCACGGCACATGCGCTTGGCAGCATGGTGACCGGCGACGATCCCAAGACCTCGGTGGTCGACCCGCACGGCAAGGTGTACGGCATGGAGCATCTCTATGTGGGGGACGGCAGCCCCCTGCCGCGGGCGAGCCGCGTCAACCCGTCGCTCACCATCTATGCTTGGGGGCTTCGCCTCGGCGATCACCTGGCCTCAGCAGCCTGAAGCCGCGCGCTATCGCTTCGACGATTGCCTTGGCCAGCAATCCTGCCTGTTCACCTGTCGCGGATTGCGATCGACGCAGACCCACTGGCTGCCAAGCAGGACAAAGAACGGAATATCGCGGTTATCGCTGACCACACGGTGCTTGATGCCGGGCTGGATCGCCACAAGGGCGAACAGCCCAATAGAGAGCATTGCCGTACGCATACTAGTCCCTCTGCCCCAGTCGTGAGGCGGAGTCTTCCACTCCTTGGGGCCTTGGGCAAGACCTCCAGATCGGACGGCCTGGGCAGGTGGGGCAGGCCAAAGAGGCGGGTTCCAGGAATGAATCTTGGGAGCGGAGGGCCGTCGGGGCTGCGGCACTGGGCGAGTTGTGTTCGGGCCGCCGCCATGCTTACTTGCCGCGGCCTTTGAGGGAGGTAACCGCATGCCGACTTCGACCTTGCGCGGGTCTAGCCGAGAACGCGCAAATACCGAATTGTTTGAAGACGTCACCTGCCCGTTCTGCGGCATTCTGTGCGACGACTTGGAGGTGGAGCGAAGCGGCGGCATCCTGGAGGTCGTGAAAAGCGGCTGCGGGAAGGCGAAGGCGGGCTTCGAGCGCAAGCTGCCCCCTTCGAGCCCCCGGATTCGGGGCAAGGACGTGCCCCTTGCGGAGGCCGTGGCCCAGGCGGCCAAGCTGGTCGGCGAAGCCGAGCTTCCACTTTTTGGCGGGCTGGCCACGGATGTTGAGGGCATGCGGGCGGCAATGGCACTCGCCGAGCGCTCCGGTGGTGTGGTCGACCATGCGGCGAGCGAGGCGCAATATCGCAACTTCAAGGTTCTTCAGTCGGTCGGCTGGACCATGTCGACGCTGACCGAGGCACGCAATCGCGCCGACCTCATCATCATTGCCGGCACCGACGTCGCTGCCCTGCATCACCGCTTCTTCGAAAAGATCGTGGCGCCTGCCGAATTGATGTTCGGCGTGAATGCGAAAAAGCGCACCGTCGTGGTTATCGGCAAAGGGCTCGACAAGGCCGCAAGGCAATCCGGCGTCGGCGAGGTGGTCACGTTGCCCTGCAAGCCAGAGGATGTCGGCGAGGTCATCGGCGCGCTGCGCGCTCGACTTCGCGGGTTCACGCTGAACAAGCCCGATATCGCCGGCGTGAAGCTCGCCGACATCGATGCGCTCGCCGAGCGCTGCCGCAAGGCGGAGTACGGCGTCGTGGTGTGGGCGCCGCCCGCCTTCGATTTCCCACACGCTGAGCTCACCGTCGACCAGCTCGCAGGGCTCATCAAGGATCTCGCGCCAACCCAGCGGTTTGCGGGACTGACGCTTGGCGGCGCCGAGGGCGCCACCACCGCCGCGTCCGTGGCGACCTGGCTGAGTGGCTATCCCATGCGGGTCAGCTATGCCTCCGGCGCGCCGGACTTCGATCCTTACCGCAATAGCATTTCGCGCATGTTGAGCGAAGACGAGGGTGACCTGCTCGTCTGGATCTCCTCCTATTCGCCTGACTTCGTGCCGCCCGCAACCAAGATCCCGACGGTCGTGCTGGGCACGCCGGGCATGAAGCTGCCGAGATCCACCGAGGTGTTCATTCCCATCGGCACGCCCGGGGTCGACCACGCCGGACGGCTCATCCGCGTCGACAGCGTCGTGTCCCTGCCGCTGAAAAATCTCGGCCGTGCCGAGCTTCCGCAAGCGGCGGACGTGCTCTCGGCGATCGAAGCCGCGCTTTAGGTCTGGAGCTTTTCATGCTGATCAAATTGACGGGCGGCAAAGTCTACGATCCTGAGAACAAGGTGTCGGGCGAGGTGCGCGACATCTATGTCGAGGACGGCAAGATCGTAGCGCCTCGGCCCGACGCCAAACCCGACCAGACCTACGACGTCAAAGGCAAGGTGGTGATGGCCGGTGCCATCGACCCGCACACTCATATCGGCGGTGGCAAGATGACCATCGCCCGCATGCTCCTGCCTGAGGACCATCAAGGCGACTCGGTCGCCCGCACGGATGTGACGCGCGCCGGCTGTGGCCATGCGGTGCCTTCCACCCATCTGGCCGGCTACCGCTACGCCGAGATGGGCTACACCGCCTGCTTCGAGCCGGCGATGCTGCCGGCCAACGCCCGGCAAGCCCACATGGAGTTGGGTGATACGCCCATGGTCGACAAGGGCGCCTTCGCCATGCTCGGCTCCGACGACTACTTCCTGCGCCAGCTCTCCGAGAAGAAGGATTTCGAGGCGATCAAGGACTATGTCGCCTGGACCATGCACGCCTCCCAGGCGCTCGCAGTCAAAGTGGTCAATCCCGGCGGCATCAGCGCCTTCAAGTTCAATCAGCGCAAGCTCGATCTCGACGAGGAGCACGTCTACTACGAGGTGACGCCACGGCAGATCGTGCTCAACCTCGCACGCGCGCTGGAAGAGCTCGGCGTCACGCACCCCTTACACATTCATGGCTGCAATCTCGGTGTGCCCGGCAATATCGAATCCACGCTCGAGACGATCCGCGCCGCCGAGGGCTTGCGCATTCACATGACGCATACCCAGTTCCTGAGTTACGGCACGGAAGGGGACCGGAAGTTCTCGTCCGGCGCGGCACGCCTCGCCGAGCTCGTCAACAAGAGCCAGAACATCTCCATCGATGTCGGCCAGGTCATGTTCGGTCAGACCTGCACCGCGTCGGGCGACAGCATGCGCCAATACGCCATCGCCAAGAGCGCGCATCCGAAGAAGCCCGTGGTCATGGATATCGAGTGCGACGCGGGTTGCGGCGTGGTGCCTATGCGCTATCGCGACAAGAGCTTCGTCAACGCGCTGCAATGGGCGATTGGGCTGGAGACCTTTCTCCTGGTCGACGATCCTTGGCGGATGTTCCTCACGACCGACCATCCCAACGGCGCGCCGTTCTATACCTATCCGCACCTCATCCGGCTGCTCATGGACAAGAGCTTCCGCGACGATACGTTCCAGAGGATCAACGCGGACGCGCAAGGCGCGAGCATTCTTTCCACGATCGCCCGCGAATACACGCTCGACGATATTGCCATCATGACGCGGGCCGGTCCGGCGCGGAGCTTGGGCCTTAAGGACCGCGGGCATTTGGGGGTTGGCGCCGCCGGCGACATCACCGTCTACCAGGACGATTCCAACCGCGAGGCGATGTTCGCCAAGCCTGCCATGGTGTTCAAGGATGGCGAGCTCGTCGTGCGTGACGGCAAGGTGGTGAAGGTGGTGCAGGGCGCCACCCATGTGGCCCGGCCGGAATACGACAAGGGCATCGAGAAGTCTCTGGAAGACTATTTCGACCGCTTCCACACGGTGCGCATGGAGAACTTCAAGGTCGCCGACGAGGAGATCGTGAAGGGCGACAAAGGTGCCATCATCGTCCAGCCGACGGGGGCGCGGGCGGCGTAAATTTGCATATGTCGGTTGTGTAGGCGCAGGGGGGAGTGAATGCAGGAGCGTGTCGTCGAGCCGGGCGAGGCGGAGCGTGCCGCGCCGAGTTGGTACCTGACCCGAGACGGCAAGCAGTACGGTCCCCTGACGGACCGCGAGCTTTCGCTGTTTGCCGATGGCGGTAACTTCAAAGACGGCGATCTCCTATGGACCGCGGGGCTCGATTCGTGGAAGCCGGCTAACGCCATTTTCGGTTTCGCATCGTCACCCGAAGCCGACGCGGATGAAGCTGTCGAGGTGAACGGCGCGGCGGTCGACGCGCCTGTTTTTGTCGTTGAACCGGCACCGTCTCCTGAGACCGACGCGCCCGTCTTTGCCGTCGAACCCGCGCCGTCTCCCAAGGCCGACGCGGAGCTTTCGTTCGAACCAGACGGCGAAGCCGCCGGCGCCATCTTCAGCCTCGCACCTGAGTCCGATGAGACCCTCCATGCCGCGCCTGAACCGCATGACGAGGACGTCGATGCGCTTGTTCAGGCGTTGCACGCAAGTGGGGAGAAGCCCAAGCCGACGCTCAAAGAGAAGGTGATCCAGGAGGCCAAGAAGTTCGCAGGCATCTTCGCCTATCTGTGGGTGGTCTTCACCGTGCTCCTCTTGCACGAGTGGATCGTTCTCTCCCAGAACCACATCGGCTTCACGTTCTATGGGCTTGCGGCGATCAATGCCGTGGTCCTGGCGAAGATCATGCTGGTCGCCGACAACGCCCGCTTTGCCCAGCAGTTCAAGGGAAAGCCGCTGGTCTATCCGATCGTCTACAAGGCCGCCGCCTTCACCACGCTGCTCTTTGCCGCCTATGTGCTGGAAGAGATGCTGATCGGGGGCATCGCCGGAAGAGGATTTATCGCCAGCATTCCCCATGTCGGTGGCGACCTCATGGGCGCGCTCGCGCTGTGGCTGATCTTTTGCGTCGCGCTTATTCCCTACTTCGCGTTCAAGGAGATCGAGCAGGCGGTGGGCCCGGAGATGTTCCGGCGCTTGTTGTTCGGGACTTTGCCCACTAGCCGCTGACGCAGCGCGGTGGCCCGGCCCGGGCTAGCGCAGACAGTTGAAGCCGACATAGAAATGTTATTTGACGAAAGCATTCGAGAATGGCGTTCGTCTTGGCTTCAATGGGGAGGGCAACCAGAAAATGTCTGCACAAGGCGCACAAAGCCTGAAGGAGAAGCGGGCGCACTTGGAGAGGCTGCTTCGTGAGCTGACCGCCAAACGGAACGACCTCTATATGCCGGGCGTGAGCCTGATTTCCGGGGAAGCTCCACCTCCGCCGGAACAAATCGAGCTGGAGATCGAAGAGCTGCAGGCGGTGATCGCCGAGATCGATGAGGAACTGAAGCAAGGTTCGGAGGACTAGAGCCCTTCCGCGACCTTGCCGGCCGAGTTGGCCGAAACAGAAGCGAGGCTCAGGGCTCGCGGAGCGGCGTGTGGGCCAACAGGCCGCGCCCAATCAACACGTTCCAAGCCTCTTCGGCCGTGTCCACGACCTGGAACAGGGCGACATCGGCATCGTCGATCATGCCGAGCTCCACGAGCGCCTCGAAGTTGATGATCCTCCGCCAATGGTCCCGCGAGAACAGGATGACCGGCATCAGCGCGCATTTCCGCGTCTGCTTGAGGTCGAGGATCTCAAACAGCTCGTCCATGGTGCCGAGGCCGCCGGGGAAGATGGCGAGCGCATTGGCGCGCATGGCGAAGTGCATCTTGCGGATAGCGAAGTAGTGGAAGCAGAAGGTCAGCTCGGGCGTCGAGTACGGGTTGGGTGGCTGCTCCTCCGGCAAGACGATGTTGAAGCCGATGTTCGGCGCGCCGGCCTCGGCAGCGCCGCGATTGGCGGCCTCCATGATGCCCGGTCCACCGCCGGTAGCTATGACGTTCTGGAGCGTGCCGTCGGTGGCGAGCGCGCCGCCCCGCTCCGAGACGATCCGCGCGAACTTGCGCGCCTCTTGATACCAGTGGGACATCTCCTCCTGCTGCCTGGCGCGTTTGAGGGCTGCGGGGTCGCGCGCCTGGCTTAGCGCCTCGTCCACCTGCTCCGGCGAAAGGATGCGGGAGCTGCCGAACACGACGACGGTCGAGGCGATGCCCTTCTCGGTCAGCGCTAGGTCGGCCTTCGAGAACTCGAGCGCGAGCCGAAGTGCGCGCATCTCGTCGCTCTCGAGAAACGCCGCATCCTCGAAGGCGAGGAGATAGCTGCGGGATTTCGGATTGCCCTGCTGTTCAGGCTCCACTGGCCGTCTCCCTTAGAGGCGTCTCATGTTATACTGAGAACCGGTGTCTTTCGGCCTTCGTCATATTCTGCAAGCATGGAGGGGACTGATTCTGCTTCGTCTCACACGAGAGGGCCGTCTCGAAGAGCGGCCGCTCTAGAGGGATGAATCGGACGAGGGGAAACTGAGATGCCTATCATTGTTATTCTGTTACTTGCCGCGATGGTGGCCACGTTCGGATTCTGGGCCACCTTGAAAGGGATTATCGGCGCCATCGGCGTGATCGTGCTGCTGTGCTTCTTAGCGGTGCTGGCGGTCTCGTTCCTGGCGGCTTGGCTGCTCCGGCGCTAGGGTCTCAGGCAAGAGCCCGCTCAGAATTCGTGGCGGGTGCCCGTGATAGCGAAATCGGCCTCCTGGAACTGGTATTTTTGAACTACGCTCGCCGTGTCGGAGAGGGCGCGCAAGCAGGCCTCGTGGGCCTTGCTCTTCTCGTCGTCACCGAGCTCTTCGCCCGCTGCCGCCCGTTCTGCCGTGACGAGGCAGATATCCGCGTCCTGAGCCGATGCCGGCGCGGCCAGGCCGGCGAGGCACGCTCCGAATAGTACGGATCGCCAAAGATTTCGGGCACGCATGAACGCCTCCTCGCGCTCCACTATGGCCGAAAAGCCGTCGCGAGCAACGCGGCGCCAATGAGGCTGGGGGAGCGGACTAGCTTATTCGGCGGCGAGGCGCACGTATTGACCGTTGGCGACGGGGCAGGCGGCCCACAGCTCTTTCAGCGCGTTGATGAGGTAGGCCATCTGCCCGTCGGTGTGGACCGGCGAGGGCGTGAAACGCATGCGCTCGGTGCCCCGCGGCACGGTCGGATAGTTGATGGGCTGCACGTAGAGCTGGTAGTGGGTGAGCAGCGTGTCGGTCACCGCCTTGCAGTGGACCGGATCGCCAACCATCACCGGCACGATATGGCTCGGATTGTCCATGACCGGAAGGCCTGCGTCGGTCATCAGGCCTTTCAGCGTCCTGACGCGCTCGCGATGCCGTGCGCGCTCAAGCTCACTGACCTTGAGGTGGCGAATCGAGGCCAACGCCCCAGCGGCAATGGCCGGCGCTAGCGAGGTGGTGAAGATGAAGCCCGGCGCGAAAGAGCGGATGGCGTCGCAGCAGGCTTTGCTCGCGGCGATGTAGCCGCCCATGACGCCGAAGCCCTTGGCGAGCGTGCCGTTGACGATGTCGACGCGGTCCATGACGCCGTCGCGCTCGGCGATGCCGCCGCCGCGCGGGCCGTAAAGGCCGACCGCGTGAACCTCATCGAGATAGGTCAGCGCGTTGTATTTCTCGGCCAGGTCGCAGATGGCGCCGACCGGCGCGATGTTCCCGTCCATGGAGTAGACGCTCTCGAAGGCGATGAGCTTCGGCGTCTCAAGCGGCACCTTCTTCAGCAGCTCCTCGAGGTGGTCGAGGTCGTTGTTGCGGAAGATGTGCTTCGGGCCGCCGCCGTGACGAATGCCCTCGATCATCGAGGCGTGGTTCTTCTCGTCGGAGAGGATCACCAGCCCCGGCATCAGCCGCGTCAGCGTCGACAGCGTGGATTCGTTGGCGATGTAGGCGGACGTGAAGAGGAGCGCGGCCTCCTTGCCGTGGAGGTCGGCGAGTCTCGACCTCGAGCTCGACGTGGTAATGGGTGGTGCCGGAGATGTTGCGCGTGCCGCCGGAGCCGGCGCCCACTTCATCGATCGCCTCGTGCATGGCTTCGCGCACCTTGGGGTGCTGGCTCATGCCGAGATAGTCGTTGGAGCACCATACGGTGACGTCGCGGGTGCCCGCTTCGGTGAAGTGGTCGGCGGTCGGATAGGCTCCGCAGCGGCGCTTCAGGTCGGCAAAAACGCGATACCGGCCTTCGCTGTGTAGCGACTCAAGATGCCGACGGAAGCGATCCTCGTAATCCATCTGTCTCCGTTCCCTTAGGCCATTGGCGTCCGCCAACGGCACCCAGCTATTGGCTGAACAGAATGGATATGCACGCCCGGATTGAGCAAGTTCTTGTACCGCTTGCCTAAAGTTCACACCGCACCGGGTCTTACCCAGCTAAGTAGACCAAGAGGGCGGCGGTCACAAGGACCGGTGCGCAATCTCGGGGCAGTTCTATTGTCGCATAGCTCTCCTTGGGGCGTCCGAGCCTTGACCTGGCTCAAGGGTCCCCCTCACCGGGAGCGGCAGGGCGAGCGATATTTCCCTTAACCATGCGCGGGATCCGGGGCCCGCGCACTTTGGCGCGACCGCGGCCATTTTACGAAACCAAAAGGAGTTCCTGGTAGTTATCACCGTGATGGCCGCGCCAAGTCGGCCCAAAAACGGGATAAGGCGTCCATGTTTCCGAATCGATCCTGCGATTCCGCTCGGAGTTCTGCTCCGTGCTTCCTGCTCGGTGCGGGTTGTGCCGCGCTGGTGGTGCTGTCGTTTGCCGGGGCCAGTCTCGCCCTTTCGCAAGGGAGCGCCGAGGCCTGGAAGCCGGGCTTGAACGAATTGCGCCTGGGGCGGGTGCCCCAGCCTGCGCCCATTTTGGGCGGTTTGGCCTAAGCTCCCTGGGCGCTCTATTGTTGGTGCTGAAGGGTGTCGAGTATCGCCCGCAGAAGCTCGCGCCGGGCAAAAGGCTTCTCCAGGACGGGCCGGCTGCGATAAGGCTCGGTTAGGCCGGACGTGCCGTATCCGGTGACGAAAATATAAGGCAAACCGCGGTTTCCGAGCTCATCGGCGACGGGATAGACCAGCTCGCCGGCGATATTGAGATCGAGTACCGCGACCTCCACTGGCTCCCCGTCGAGAAGCTCGAGCGCCTGGCCCACGCGGCTGGCGGGGCCGATGACGGCACAGCCCAATTCCGTCAGCATGTCCTCGATCTGGAGCGCGACCAGCGCCTCGTCCTCGACGACGAGGACCCGAAGGTCCTTGAGCTGCGGGTCGTGCTCAGAATCGTTCACTGTCTGTTCGCTCCGGCCGCAATTCGCGACTCAGTGTTTCGGCCAAAAAACGCAGCCCGCGGAGACGCGCCAGCCCGACGAGCGGCGCTTTCTAGACCAGGATAAGGGGCTTCGCGACCCCCAATCCGTATGGAAACGCTCTAACGAGCTAGGGCACAAGGGAGAATCAGAACTTTGCATGATTAATGCGCGCGGCCCTGTTTACGTATTGGGCAGAACGGGGGCGGAGGGCATGGCGTATGCCTCCTATCTAGGCCGTGGCGGGATCGTCTGCGCGGCGACGGGCGTTTCAGCTAATCCCTTGACAACGCGCTGTTTTTTGACATGGTAGGGGTCGGGCTCGAGGGCCTTTCGGGGGCGCAAAGTTCGTGGCGGAAATGTCACAAGACGGCCAAAAACGCCCACGCCCGCTTTGATAGCAATTTACCTTCCTGCCGGAACGCGTATAAGCAGAGTTAGAACTCTCTGTCGGGGGATTTCTGTCTCGTTTCGATGGGATTTCACCGATACGGAGCCGAAAGGCAAATTCGAAACGAGAGTTTGGATTAGGCAATTTATCAGGGAAGGTGGAGATGGATATGTTTGGGGGACTGACAAAAACATCCAGCCGCATCGCCATCGCAGCCGCACTTGGCATGACTTTCTGGGGATATGCGATGAGCACCCCGGTCAAGGCTGCTGATCTCGGTGGCGACTGCTGCGCGGATCTGGAAGAGCGGGTGGCGGAGCTTGAAGCGACGACCGTCCGCAAGGGCAACAAGAAGGTGTCGGTGACGCTTTCCGGTTGGGTCATCAAGTCGATGAACTGGTGGTCTGACGGTGGCAGCAACGGCTTTGCCGTCGGCGATAAGGACTACGACCTTGGATCGCGGTTTGCTATCACCGGTTCGGCGACGATCGCGCCCGGGTGGTCCGGCGGTTATAACCTAACCGTAACGACCGGTGGTACGGGCTGGGGCATCGCCAGCAACCAGACCGACGAGTACCATAGCGTCAACGGTGATTTGTACGGCTCTAGCTACGGCAACATCAACACGCTGTACTCCTACATCTACTTGAAGAGCGACAAGTACGGCACCCTGAACTGGGGCCATCTGAGCCCAGCGTCGGATAACCCGGCGGTCCTTGCCGATATCTCGGGCACGGTGATCGAGTCCAACTTCGTCGGGTTCGAAGGCGGCGGCTTTGCGCTTAACGGCGGGATGACAGCGGCTGCCCCTGTCAAAGGCTCCGCTGTTAGCGGTGGGTCGTTCAACGACTTCTGGCTTTGTTCCTCGGGTGCGGCCCCTGGCGCCGACTGCTTCGGCACGGCCGAGCCCGCGGTTCGCTACGACTCGCCGACCTTTGGCGGTTTCCGGTTCGAGACCTCGTATGGTACCTACGACGTCGTGCCGGCCATCCTAGATGAGCGTGCGTCCCAATTTAACTTAGACGCCCTTAACAACCACCCGAGCACCTCGGATTCCAATTTCTGGGATATCGCGGCGTTCTACAACAACGACTGGGGCAACTTTAAAGTGTCTCTGGCCGACGCCTATACGTGGATTGAGAGCAATCCTCTCAACGGCGGGCAGGAAAACTACTACCAGGTCGGCGGCACTCTCATGCATACCCCGTCCGGTCTCGGTGTCTATGCCACCGGCAACTGGGAGGATGTGAGCGCCGGAAAAGCCGGTCGTTGTCCCGGAATTGCCGGCAACGTGTCGTCGAACGGTCCGCTCAGCAACTACGTCCCGGGCGCCGGAGGGTCGCTCGGCTTGACGCCGCTCGCTGGCTGCCTGGTGGGCAACGCTCTGCCTGACACCAATTCGTGGGGTATCAAGCCCTTCATCAAGCGGACCTGGAATCCGCTCGGCGCGACGGTGCTCTATGGCGAGTACGGACAATACAACGACTTCTACGGGTTGGCTCTCGCCAACGCTGTTGGCATCGCGGCGGTCAATGGCAATACCTTCGCCAACTGCGGTTTTGGCGCCAGTTGCTCGCCGACCGGCTCTGAGTTGCAGCGTTGGGGTCTGGGTGCTGTCCAGGAGATCGACGCCGCCGCCATGCATGTGTTCGCTCGGTGGCAGCATCAGGATCTTGATGTTGACTTTGTCAACAATACCAACGGTAACCGTGGTAAGCAAAGCTTCGACGGCTTCGATTTCTTCCAGGTTGGTGGCATCATCTTCTTCTAATCCACACTCTGGAAGTTCCAAGAAAACGGAAGCCGCCCTTCGGGGCGGCTTCTTTTTTTGCCCGGCTTCCGGTGACATTTGGCAGTTGGGTCGCCGCGGCGCCTTCCCACGCCGAGACTTGTGAAAGCGGCTGCGCGGCGCTATCTGTGGGGCGAGGAATGCCTACAAGGAAAAGGGCTGGTGTCAGCCCTCAATCGCTCCCAAGAGGCCATGCAGAAAGAAGCTCCCGACGATCGATCCGGTCGCGTTCCGGTCCTGTCCGTCAAGGACGTGTCCTACTGGTACGGCTCCAAACGCGCACTCGATGACGTGAGCTTCGATGTGTATTCGGGCAAGGTCACGGCGCTGCTTGGCCCGAACGGTGCCGGTAAGACCACCCTCTTCTCGCTGATCACGCGCCTGTTCGATGCGCCCACGGGCCGCATCGAGATCGACGGGCGCTCGGCGGCAGAGTGGGGCTTCAAGGCACTCGGGCCGCTCGGTGTGGTGTTCCAGCAGCCGACGCTCGATCTCGACCTCACGGTCAAGCAGAACTTGCGCTATTTCGCAGCGCTCAGAGGCCTGAAGCGCAAAGAGGCGGACGAGCGCATGAACCGTGCCCTGGACGCCCTCGACATGAAAGAGCGGATCTCCGAGAAGGTGCGGTCCCTCAATGGCGGCCACCGCCGCCGAGTTGAGATTGCCCGCGCGCTGTTGCATAGCCCGAAGCTGCTTCTGCTGGACGAGCCCACGATCGGTCTCGACGATCCAACGCGTGCTGCAATCGTGAGGCACATCCATGCGTTGGCGCGCAGCGACAATATCGGCGTGTTGTGGGCCACCCACCTATTCGATGAGGTCGAGTCGGAGGATGATCTGATCGTGCTTCACCGCGGCCGTATCATAGCGCGCGGCGAGGCGAAGACCGTCGTGGCCGAGACCGGTGCGAAAGATTTGGGTGAAGCCTTCAGGCGCTTGATCGGCAGCGACGCCGAAGAGGGCATCGCCGTATGACGTTCATGCACTATGTCCGGGCCTTCTATGGCATCGTGTGGCGGGAGCTCTTGCGCTTCCTGCAACAGCGCGAGCGGCTCCTAGCCGCTCTGGTCCGGCCGCTGATCTGGCTGATCATCTTCGCCGCCGGCTTTCGTGCGGCACTCGGCATCTCGATCATCCCGCCCTACGAGACGTATATCACCTACGACGTGTACATCACGCCGGGCCTGCTCGCCATGATCCAGCTCTTTCAGGGCATGCAGAGCTCGCTGTCCATGGTCTACGACCGCGAGATGGGATCGATGCGGGTGCTGCTGACCACGCCGCTGCCGCGCTGGTTCCTGCTGGTCTCGCGCTTGTTCGCCGGTGTGCTGGTGTCGTTGGCCCAGGTCTATACCTTCCTCCTGGTCGCCTGGTTATGCGGCGTGGAGCTACCCGGGTGGGGCTATTTGGTGGCCTTACCGGCGCTATTCCTGACCGGCCTGATGTTCGGTGCGCTCGGCATGCTGCTGTCCTCGACCATCAAGCAGCTCGAGAATTTCGCCGGCATCATGAACTTCGTAATCTTCCCGATGTTCTTCGCCTCATCGGCCCTCTATCCGCTGTGGAAGATGCGTGAGGGCAGTCTGATTCTCTATAAGATTTGCCTCTATAACCCCTTCACCTGGGCGGTCGAGCTGATCCGCTTCGCCTTCTATCTGAAGATGAACTGGGAGGCCCTGGGCATCGTGGCCGGCTGTACGCTGGTGTTCCTGGCGCTCTCGGTCTGGGCCTATGACCCGTCACGCGGCATCCAACAGCGGAAGGTGGCGGCGCCCGCCTAGAAACCGACGGCACGCCTTCATCCGAGGCTCGAGAAGTTCGCCGGATAGCGTTTCAACAGATCGTCATGGATCTTGTCGATGGTCTTAGGGTCGCGCTCGCCTTGCGGGATGTCGATGGGTTCGACGGCCAGCACATGGGTGGGCCGGGGCGCAAGCAGCACGAGCTGATCGGCAAGCTGGATGGCTTCGCGCGCGTTATGCGTGACGAGAAGCGCTGTGGTCGGTCTTTCCGACCAGACTTCGAGCAGAAGGCGGCGCAAGCGGTCGGCGGTCCTCTCGTCGAGCGAGACGAAGGGCTCGTCCAGAAGGAGAAGGTCTGGCCTGGTGGAGAAGGCTCGGGCAAGCGCCACGCGCCGCGCCAAGCCTAAAGACAGCTCCTGCGGGTAGCGCGGCAGCATATCGGCGATGCCGACCGCGTGCGCGAGCCGGTCGAGGTCTTCCTCGGTGAAACCCGGTGCGGCAACCAACTCGATATTCTGCTTTACGGTGCGCCACGGCAGCAGACGCGGCTCTTGGAACATGAAGCCGATGCGCGCGTCGGAAGGAAACTCGACCTCGCCGATGAACCGATCATCGAGATGAGCGATGATTCTGAGTAAGGTGGTCTTGCCGCAGCCGGACGGGCCCATGAGCACGGTCATGCTCTCAGGCCTCAGTTCGAGCGTGAAATCGCGGATCGCTGTCAGCTCGGTGCCGTCAGCGCCCACATGCGTCTTCTCCTCGACGTGGATCTTAAACTGGCTTGTTACGCCAGCGTGTTGAATATCGTTCAAGGGGCTGCACCAGTAGGTATTCGATCGCCAGCATGATCGCCACGAAGGCGACGGTATAGCCGAGGATCGCCGTCACGTTGAACAGCTGGAAGTTGAGATGAAGCTCGAAGCCGACGCCATTCGGCCGGCCGAGGAGCTCGACCACCAGCACGATCTTCCAGATCAGGGAGATGCCGGAGCGTGAAGCGGCGGCGAAATAGGGCTGGAGTTGCGGCAGAGTGACGTTGCGGAATTTGCTCCACGGCGTCATCCGGTAAGCGCGGGCCATCTCGTTGAGGCCGGGATCGAGGGCACGCGCGCCTTCGCGCAAGGTCACGACCACGTTGGGAATCTTGTTGAGGGCCACCGCACCGATGGCAGTGGCCTCGCTCAGGCCAAACCACACGTAAGCAAGAATGATAATCACGAGCGCAGGCAGGTTCAGGAGCACGATCAACCAAGGATCGAGCGCCCGGTTGAGTGCCGGTATCTGCCCCATAGCAAGCCCGAAGGCGCTGCCGATCACCATGGCGACAACGAACGAGGCGACCACCCGCCACAGGGTAATGCCGAGCTCGGCCACGAGCACGCCCTGCATCGTCTCCTCGTAGATGTACTCCAACACGGCGCCGGGGCCGGGCAGGAGGCGGCTCTGAGCGATCTCAGCGGCGATGAACCATACGAGGACGAAGCCCGCCACCGAAAGGATGGGTACCCAGGGCCCGCGCGAGAGGCGCAGGTTCTGGCCAGTCTCCGTGCGGGCGAAGGTGATGCTCACTGCTCGGCACCGTGCCAGAAGGTTCCAGGCGCAAGCTCGGTACCGGAGCCAACCAGCTTCTTGCCGCCAAGCTCGCGCAGGAATTGAAAGAGGACTTTCGCATCCGCCTCGTCAGAGGCACTGGAGCGTTCGGGGATGCCTTCGCGATAGCGCCGTCGCAACGCTTCAAAGGTCGCCTCGGTGAAAGACGGATCGTTCGCCGACATCAGCGGCTTCAGCCTGTCCCACTGTGCATTGGAGGTGGCGAGCAGCTCGTTGGCCTTGGCCGCGGCGCGTACAAACCCCTGAATTGCCTTAAGATTTTCGTCCGCCCAATGATCGCTGAAGACGAAGCCGACCATGGACACCTCGCCTTTGGCGCCGAGCTCGCGCACGACATCCTCGAGGCTGATCAGCTGCTTGAAGCCTCCGGCCTCGAGGCGCGCCGCGTAAGGCCAGAAGTTGAGCACGGCATCGATCTCGCCCTGTTTGGCTCTTTCGTTGAGGAGCGGAGGGGCGCCGTACTCCTGGGTCGTCTCGGTGCGGAGATCGAGATTGGCGGTGCGCAGCGCGTAGGCGACGATCAAGAGCCAGCTCTTGTCGAGGGGTCCGCCGGCGATGCCGAGATTCTTCCCCTTGAGATCGGCCAGCGTTTTGATGGGAGAGTTGGGAGGCACCATGATGGCGCCGAGCGCGGTGGTGAAGGGAACGAAGGTGAAGTCGGCGCCGTTGGTGCGTTCGCGCGACACCCACAGCCAATCGGTGGCAACGACGTCGAGCGAGCCTCCTTGCAGGCCCACGGTGGTGGCTTGCGTGCTCGCCAGAGGCACGATATCGAGCTCGATCCCTTCTGCCTTGTCGAGGCCGTTGGCCTGGATGGTATCGAGTAGCCAGCTAACCGTTCCGAACTTCAGAACGCCGATCTTGATCTTGTTCGCAGCCTGCGCGCCATGCACGACGGCAAAGCTCGCCAAAGCGAAGAGCAAGAAAGCTAACAGACGTGACCGCAACGGGGTTCCTCCACGTTGGTTATGGTTCTAATCCAAAGTCTCTGGGACTCGCCACCCGGCGCGCGCCTTTTGGGCTCCTGTCGCCGCGGACGGGCAAGCGCGACCCTGGCCCTGTGGCGAGGCCCGGATGAGTTATGGCGCGTAATCGGCGAGAGTGGCGGGGCATAATCTACCGATCTAACTCCACTTAGCAAGTTTCCATTCCCCGCCCAGCAACCTGGCGCCGGTCGTCCGAGAAAATATGAAGTGAGGGCGATCTGCATCAGCCCGGCGCCTTCAGGCGGTAGCCGTGGCCCCGCACCGTCTCGATCAAGGGCTCGCGGCCTTTCGGGTCGATCTTGCGCCGGAGCCGCGCGATATAGACGTCGACGACATTGGTCAAAGGATCCTCGCTGTAGCCCCAGACCTGGTTGAGAATCCGGGTACGCGAAAACACGCGGCCAGGGGCGCCCATCAGAAGCTCCAGAATGGCTAGCTCCTTGGCCGTAAGCTTGATGGCCTCGCCGCCGCGGGTCACCTCAAGCAGATCCCGGTCGAGCTCGAGATCGGCGACTTTGAGGACGTTCGAGCTCGGCGCGAATTGGTGCGAGCGGCGCACCAGCGCCTCAATGCGGACCAAGAGCTCGTCGAAGTCGAACGGTTTGGTGAGATAGTCGTCGGCGCCGAGCTTGATGCCTTTGATCTTGTCTTCCAAAGCATCCATGGCAGTCAGCATGAGGATCGGCGTGTGCTGGCCGTCCTGGCGGAGGCGCTGGCACACGTCGTAGCCGTGCATGTCCGGGAGCATCAGATCGAGGATGATGACGTCGAACTCGCCGGTCTTGGCGAGATCGATCCCTTCGGCACCTGTGGACGCCACGGTCACGCCATGGTTCTCGGCCCGGAGCCCGCGATCGATGAAATCGGAGACGCGGGGCTCGTCTTCGACTAGGAGCACGTTCACGCCTGTCCCCCCTCAGCTTCGGCCGGCAAGGCGATGGTGACGGTCGTCCCTTCGCCCACCCGGCTCTCCATTCTTATCCGGCCTTTGTGCGCCTCCACGATCGCTTTGGCCAGCGGCAGGCCGAGCCCGAGGCCCTCCTCGTTCATGTCCGAGGCATTGCCTCCGCGGCGGAACCGCTCGAAGACGCCCTCGATCTCTTCCGGAGGAATGCCCACGCCGCGATCGGCGACGCTGACTGTGACCTCTCCATTGGACCTGCCCACCTTAACTTCAATGGCGCCCTTGGACTTGGAATAGCGCACCGCATTGTCAAGCAGCACCATCAACATCTGCCTGAGCCTGGCCGGATCACCCTGGACCATCTCGTGCCCTGCGGACCCGTTGGCCAGGGCGATGTCGATCGCCTTGTCGTAGGCGATGACCTTGGCGTCGCCGCACACCTTCTCTACGAGGTTCCCGAGATCGATGGGCTGCAGGTTGAGCCGTGCGGCTCCCGCGCCCTGACGGGCGATAAACAAGAGGTCGTTGACGAGGACCGAGAGGTGCTTGGCCTGTTCGACAATGCGCTCGATGGAGCGCTTGTATTCGACGATGCGCTTGTTCTTGCCGCGTAGCGAAATCTCGCCCTCGCCACGAATGACGGTCAGCGGCGTGCGCAGCTCGTGGCTGATATCGGCGAAGAAGGCCCGGCGCGTCTCGTCGATCTTGCGCAAGGATTCGTTGGCCTGGCGCAGTTCCTCCGTGCGCTCCTCGACGATGGTTTCTAGATTGGCATGGGCGTCCTGCAGTGCCTTTTGGTGAGCCTGAAGATCGGCGGCCATGGCATTGAAGCTCTGCCCGAGCTCGGCGAACTCGTCGCGTCCGGAGACGGTAATGCGATGAGACAGGTCGCCCTCGGCGAGCTTTCCCGTCCCCCGCAACAGCTCGGCGAGCGGGGCACGTAAGCCCCGCACCAGGAGGATCACGAGCGCGAGCGTCGTCAAGATGGCCAGCGCTGCATGAATTTGGCTGATGCGCTCAAGCCGGGTGAGGAGCTTGGAGGCGTCAGCGTCGATCCGCAGCACCTCGGCGGTCTCATCGGCGACGGCGACCTCGATAAGCTCGTTAAGCTGCTGGTCGATGCCGCCTTTGAGCAATTCGATCAGCTTTTGCCAGGCGACGTCGGGCCGGCCGCGGCTGCGGAGCTGCTCGACCTCGGCCAGTTGATCGAGCGTGTGCTGGTACTCGTGGCGGATGGCTCCGAGGCGGTCAAGTTCGGCCGATTCGACGCGCTGCTCATCGCCCTGGACGATGGTGAGTTCCTTCTTGGAGAGGTCTTGAAGCGCCGACAGGTCCGATTCGATGACCTTGTTCAGATAGGCCGCGCCCAAGGGGCGGTCCGTCATGCCGGTCAAGAGAGTGTCGGTCCAGGCTTTGAACAGCTGCTGGCTATGACGGGAGAGCTGGAGCTGCCGCTCGAGCTGCTCGTGGGCGATGCGTGATCGCGTCAGGTAGCGGTTCGACTGGGCCACCCCCCAATAGGCCAAAGCCGCCGCCGAGAGGGACATAGCGAGCAGCAAACCGGCCGCGATCAATAGCTTCGTGCGGTATCGCATCAGATGCCTGTAACCCCTTGTCCACCGCCGTTGGCGGTACGGGGCGGTCCACTCCCTAGCGCTACGAGCAAGGCGCACAGGACGCCCTGAGCCCGCCTAGCTATACTGTATTTTTGTGCCCGCTACCCAGGCTTCCCGAGGTCCCGATCCCCGCTTCTCCCGGTCCGGAACTATAGGTCGAAAGAGGCCCGCCGCAGCTTGGCACTCTAATTGCCAAATCTTCCCGAAATTCTTACCCCCAACATGTAGTAAACCCGCGTATTCAATTCACCCCACGAGTGATCTAGGGTGTTCGTGGTCGTGACGTTGGTCGTCGGCCGCAGGGGACGAATAGAACCCTCAAAAAGGGGGCGGTTGGGGCAGGGGGAGCGCGTCGTTCGAGACGCCATCGCGTCGCACCTACGTAGAGGTGCCTCTCGTCTTGCATTTGTCGGCCGTCCCGGCAGAGCGAAATGGCATGGGCCTGAGCCTGCATTTGAGGGTTTGACATAAGCAGGGACTAACTCGGGGGGCGACTCTTGCGACACCATCTCAGCACACTGTGCGGACTGGCATGGACGGCGGCGCTGTCTATCATTGCGGCCGCTGGCCTGACGGTAGCCGTTTCGCGGCCCGCTCTTGCCGAGTACGAAATTCAGGAAACCGACGTCGAAAAGGGCGAGACCGAGGTTGAATATCGCGGCGCCGTTCACTCGGGCTTCTCCAAGGGGGAGGAAAAGGCGGCCGCGACTGAAGGTACCGAGGCTGACGCTGACGCTGACGAAGAGGGAGGCGAATTCCTCCGCCAAAGCCACGATCTCGAGTTCCAGTACGGTATCACCGAGCGGATCATGGTCTCCACGGCGCTGAGCGCCGATGAGCCGCTGGATCAGGACTTCAACCTCAGCTCGGTCGAGCTTGAGGGCCAGTACGAGCTGATCGAGCGCGATGGGGACGGCATCGGCCTGGCGTTGGCGGGAAGCTATGGTTTCGCAACCCGTGGCGGCGAGGCCGACGAGTTTGCATTCGCGCCTCTCGTCGAATGGGGGAGCGGACCCTTCTTGCTGACGATCAACCCTTATTTCGGCACCCAAGTCGGCAGTAATCGCGATACCAGCGGCCTCGGCTTCGAGTATGGCTGGCGCGCCGAGTATAAGGTTGCGCCGCGTTGGGGCCTTGGTGTGGAAATGTTCGGCGAGGTCGACGATCTCTCGCATACGGGTCCGTTTAATGATCAGACCCACAGCATCGGCCCGACTCTGTTCTTCGATCCTGTCGGGGATGACGACGACATCAATGACGAGGGGGATGCTGACGGAGATGATATCGCCGGACCTGCGGAAATGGCGCTCTCTTTCAATGTTGGCTGGCAGTTCGGTCTGACCGATGCCACGTCGGACGGTGCACTTAAGTTCCAGGGCTCGCTCTCCTTCTGAGCACGCTCTCTTTCAAAGACTCCTAGCTATGACACGGCCTTCGTCACACTGACGAAGGCCGTTCTTTTTGCCTTGACGGGCCGGGTACGCAGAAGCCATTTGATGCCTCATCATGTTGATCAAGGTCATCGGTGCGGCGGCAGGCGGCGGCTTGCCTCAGTGGAACTGCAACGGCCAGAACTCGGCCGATGCGCGCCACGGCGTGCCGACGGTCAAGCCGCGCACGCAAGCCTCGGTCGCGGTGAGTGCCGACGGCCGGCAATGGGTCCTGTTGAACGCCTCGCCCGATCTCAGGCAGCAAATCAACGCGACGCCGGAGTTGCAGCCGGACCGAAACGGGCCGCCGCGCAACAGTCCCATCAAGGCCGTGGTGTTGAGCAATGGCGATGTCGACGCCGTGGCGGGGCTGTTATGCCTGCGCGAGGGACAGCCCTTCACCGTCTATGGCAGCGCGCGCGTGCTCGACGTGCTCGCTGAGAACAGCATCTTCGACGTGCTCAACCCGGACCTCGTCAAGCGCAAGACCATGGAGCTCGGCAAAGCGTTTGCGGTCGAAGGGCCGTCCGGTCCGGTAGGACTTACGGTCGAAGCCTTCGACGTGCCCGGCAAGATTCCGCTTTATCTCGAGGATGAGGAGAAGGGGACCGGCGGGAGCTTCGGCACCGAGGAGGGCGACACGGTCGGCCTCAAAGTCACCGAGGACAAGACCGGCAAGTACTTCTTCTTCATCCCAGGCTGCTCGGGCCTCGACGACGATTTGCGCGCGCGTCTCGAGGGCGCACCGCTGCTCTTCTTCGACGGCACGCTCTACACCAACGACGAGATGATCGTGCAAGGGCTGATGAAGAAGACCGGCGACCGCATCGGCCACATGAACATGTCCGGGCCGAAGGGAACGGTCGCGCAGATGGCGCCGCTTGGCATTGCGCGTAAGATCTTCATCCACATCAACAATTCCAACCCAGCGCTGCGCGACGACTCGCCGGAGCGGGCCGCCGTGGAAGCGGCCGGGTGGGAAGTCTCCTATGATGGGATGGAGGTGAAGCCTTAGCTCTGGCCGGCGCGCCCCGTGCGCGCATCGCCGAAGACCACCACATTGTCTTGTTGTTGCGGACGCACGACGGGCTTGTCGGCGCCGACCGCCGCCGTGGTCCAGTAGGCGTGGATGCGCGCGGTGAACGGCCGAGGTTTCTCGACGAACAATCTATCGCCCCTGACTTTCGCTTCTCTGCGCAACGCCTTGTGCCGCTTACGGCAGCGCTTGACGAAATCGGCTGTCTCCTCGGGACTGCCGAAGGTCATGGTCGGCGTCGAGACGAGGTGGATGAGCATGGCGATGTCGTGGTCGTCGCCGAGGAGCTGCGACAGTGCGCGCGCGGCGTCGGCGCGCGCGGAGAGCTCCGATGGCCAACATGGGGTGAGAAGCTGCATCTGGCGCCAATGATGCTGCACTCCTTTCCGCCACTCGTGGATTTCCTCGGCTTCATGGGTATCGAAGGCAACCTTGAAGCACTTGCGCGTGGCCCGGTAGCAGCGCTCTAGACCCTCAGCGAGCGGACTGAAATCGTCCGGATAGACCGCAAGGCCGGTGAAGGCCGGGCGCAGCTCGAGTAGCCGGCGCTTTGCCTCCGACGCAGTGCTCTGCTCGAGGTTTTGCTCGGCGGCTTGCCGGCGCTTGTTAAGCCAGCCGCGTATGGATTGGATCGGACCTTCGCCGGAGCCCGGTGCGGTGTTCCGCTCGAGCTTGTCCACGGCATCGAGCAGCGCTTGGGCATCGCGTGCCGCGGCGAGGCCCTTGCCGATGCTGGAGACACGCGCGGTCAGATTGCTGAACACGGGCTCGGGCATGCCCGGGCGCGCGATCAGCAGCAAAGAGCGCAATCTTTTGAAGCACTTACGGGCGCTGTGAACGCCGGTGTGGCGGTCCGCTTCAGACGCAAGCGAGGTGTGCGCGATGTCGAGTTCGGCGAGGGCCACACGTCGCAAGGCCTCGCTCATCGGCAGTGCCGGGTCGAGCCGATAACTCATCACAGTCCCCGCGTCAGCCTCCTAGTCCCCAGGCGAATGATCCCCCGCCCGGGGAGGCAGGGTCAACCTAAAAGTCCGTACTCAGCCTTGTGGAGAACTTGTTGATAAGTCGCGCCAGGGTTTTGTGACAGCGATCCAATTTTGTGTCCGTAGCTCAGGATCTTGGTGTGTCATGATGTCCGTTATGACAGCGACGCTGTCGGCGCCGGCCGCAAGCACGATCGGGGCCCGTTCGGGCGTGATTCCGCCGATGGCCACGAGGGGGCATGTGACCGCTTCCCGCCACGCCGCAAGCCGCGGGAGACCTTGCGGCGCCCACGGCATTTTCTTGAGCAGGGTGGCGTAGATGGGCCCCAGCGCAACATAGTCCGGGACCACGGCAAGCGCCTTGTCCAGTTCCTCATGGCTATGGGTGCTGATACCAATTCTGATGCCTGCCGCTCGGATAGCGGTAAGATCGGCCCCGGCGAGATCCTCTTGGCCGAGATGCACGAAGTCCGCGCCGGCCTCGATCGCCTCGCGCCAATAGTCGTTGACCACGAGCTGGCAAGCGTGGCGCGCGCAAAGGGCGATCGCCCGCTCGATCTCGGCGCGAATGATCTCGGCGCTCTGATCCTTGACACGGAGTTGCACGAGCTTGACGCCTTGCGGCAAGAGGCGCGCGAGCCAGTCCGTGTCGGGAACGATGGGGTAGAACGGGTCGAGACGGATCAAGAGGCGTGATCGATCTTGAAGAAGGGTGTGCCGGCAACAGGCGTCGACGGGGATGCCATGTCGCGCGGCTCGACCAGGCCCGCTTCGAAGGCGAGCCGTCCGGCTTCGATCGCCTTGGCGAAGCCTTCCGCCATCTTCATCGGGTCGCCGGCCTTGGCCACGGCCGTGTTCAGCAAGACGGCGTCGTAGCCCATCTCCATGGCCTCCGCCGCATGGGACGGCGTGCCGATGCCTGCATCAATGATGAGCGGCGTATCGGGGAAATAGGCGCGCAAGCTTTGGAGCGCCGTCTTGTTGATGAGACCACGCGCCGAGCCGATGGGCGCCGCCCAGGGCATGAGGACGCCGCAGCCCGCGGCGACAAGGCGTTCGGCGGCACTCAAGTCTTCCGTCGTGTAAGGCAGCACCTCGAAGCCTTCGGCGCAAAGCACCGTGGCCGCCTCGACGAGACCGAACAGCTCCGGCTGAAGCGTGTCGTCGTTGGCGATAACTTCGAGCTTGATCCAGGTGGTGCCGAACAGCTCGCGCGCCATCTCAGCGGTGGCGATCGCCTCCTTGGCCGTGTGGCAGCCGGCGGTGTTGGGGAGCACGCGGCGTCCGAGCTGCTCGATCAGCGCCCAGAAGCCTTGGCCGGTACGGACGCGTGCCGACTCCCGCCGAAGCGAGACGGTAACGATCTCGGCGCCCGAGACCTCGACTGCCTGGCGCAGAACGTCCGGTGACGAGTATCCGGCGGTGCCAAGCAGCATGCGTGAGGCGAAGCGTTTGCCGTAGAGCTCGAGCATCAGCCGCCCTGCCTTGGTGCCACGATCTCGACCTCGTCCGCCTCGACCAACGCGGTTTCCGGTCGCTCAGATACCGCCACGAAGCTGCCATTGACGGCCGTGGCCACCTTCGCCTCGGCGAAGCCGAGCTTGGCGCAAAGCTCATCGAGGTTGCGGGCGTCGGTGGCGAAGCGCTCACCGTTGAGCAGGATCTGCAACGAACACCTCCGGGTCGGTGGCGCCGGTGTCGAGATAGTCGGCGACCAGCTCGGCCATGACCGGCGCCAGCAGAAAGCCGTGCCGATAGAGGCCGTTGACGTAGATATAGCCCTTCGAGGCGATAATCCTAGGCCGATTGTCGGGAAAGGCGGGGCGGACGCCGGCGCCAAGCGCCAAAATCTCCGCCTCACCGAAGGCGGGATCGAGCACATAGGCGGCGCTCAGGAGCTCCAGCGCCGAGCGCAACGTGACGGGGCCTGCGTCCTCCCGCTCGATCGCCGTGGCGCCGACCATGAACAGGCCGTTCCCCCAAGGCACGAGATAAAGCGGAAAGCGCGGATGGAGCAGGCGCACGGGCCGCTGAATCGCGATGTCGGGGGCGCGCACCACGATGCGCTCCCCGCGGACGCCGCGCAGCGTGGGAAGGGAATCTTTCGCAGCGAGGCCGCGGCAATCGATGACGAGATCGGCGCCGGGCGGGACATCGCCCATGCCGAATTGCACCAAGACGCCGGCCTTTTGCACTTCGCCGAGAAGGTAGGCGAGGGCCGCGTCCGGGTTCAGATGTGCCTCGCCGTCATAATAGAGAGCGGTGCCGAAGCGCGGACCGAGATCAGGCTCGAGCGCGGTGAGCGCGCTCGCATCGAGGCGTTCGCCGCCCTTGGTCATGCGGGCGAAGCGGTCGAGCAGGATGCGGTCGCGCGGCGGGGCGACGACGAGGCTGCCATTGGCGATGGTCCCGGGATAGGTGTCCTTCCACAACGCGATGCCACGCAAGCCGAGCTCGCGCACGATGGCTTCCGCGCTCTCCTCCTCGCAGCGCGGCGCGAGCATGGCGCCGGCGTAGGGGCTGCACGCGTCTGCGAATGGCGCGGCTGAGCGCTCGGTGAGCGTCACCTTATGGCCGCGGCGGGCCAGGGTGAGCGCCTGCCACAGCCCGACAATGCCGGCGCCGCGGATGGTTATGGAGAGGACGCTGCTCGTCATGATGTATGGGGTGCCTGGGACAACGGCGCCTGTCCAGTCCTCAAGAGACTAGTCCCCGAGCGCCACGCCTTCGCGGCGCGGATCGGCGCCGCCTTCGAGGCCGTCCGGCGTCACGGCGATGATGTGCTCCCCGCTCGTCATATCCATGCGGCGCACTTTGTGGCCCTTGGCCGCAAGACCCGCGGCGAGCACATTTCCCGCCGGGCCGCTCTCGATCAGCACCCCTTGCGGCGTCCCGCCGAAATTTATCAGGGCGGCGGCCTGGGCCGCGTCCATCTGCCAGTCGAGCAGCGCGAAGATCGTTTTCAGATTGAACAGGATGATGCCCGGCCCGCCAGGCGAGCCCAGCACGTAGTCGAGCTTGCCATCGGCACCAAACACCATGGTCGGGTCCATGGAGCTGCGGGGACGTTTCCCCGGCTCGACGCGGTTCGCCACCGGCCGGCCGCCGTCATCCGTTGGCAGGAAGGAGAAATCGGTGAGCTGATTGTTGAGCAGGAATCCGCGCACCATGGTCCGCGCGCCGAACGAATATTCGATGCTCGTGGTCATGGAGAAGGCGTCGCCTTCGTCGTCCACCACGGACACTTGGCTCGTACCGCCTTTTTCCGTGGTGTGATCGCGTCCGAAGGCGCTGCTCACTTTTGGCGGCGTGCCCGCCGTCACTTCAGCCATGGCGTGTTCCGGATCGATCAGCTTGCGGCGTCCGGCGAGATAGTCCGGATCGAGCAGCCCGGCCACAGGGCACGTCGACGAAATCAGGATCGCCGAGATAGCGGGCGCGGTCGGCGAAAGCGAGACGTTCGGCTTCCGTGATCAGATGCGCGGCGTTCGGGGCGAAGGGCGACGTGCCGAGATCGAAAGGCTCGACAAGCCCAAGCACCTGGCCGACGGCGACCGCGCCGGACGAAGGCGGCCCTGCGCCGCACACTTTGCGCCCCCGATAGGGCGTACACACGGCCGTGCGCTTCTTGGCGCGATAGTCCGCAAGGTCGTCGGGAGACAGGGTTCCGGGTTTGCGCGGGTCGTTTTGAACCGCATCCGCGATATCGACGGCGATCAGGCCTTGATAAAATGCCTCCGGCCCGTCGCGGGCTATGGTCTCGAACGTGTCGGCGAGATCGGGATTCTTGAGAATGTAGCCTGTCGGCCGTGGACGCCCGTCCGCGTCAAAGAAATAGGCGCGTGCGGACGGTGCGAAACTTTGCGGATCTGTCTGGCTGAGCATCTTGGCGAGACGCGGCGAGACCGGGAAACCCTCGCGGGCGAGTTTTATGGCCGGTTGGAACAGCTCCGCCCACGGCAGCTTGCCGTATTGGTCATGCACGAGCTTCAGCGCCGCAAGCAAGCCGGGCACGCCGACCGATAGGCCGCTATGCATGGCGGCGTCGCGCGGCAACGGCTTGCCGTTCTTGTCGAGGAAGAGCGCGGGCGTGGCGCCGGCCGGCGCGGTCTCGCGGCCGTCATAGCTGGTCAGCGTCTGGGCCCCCGCATCCCAATAGAGCATGAAGGCGCCGCCGCCGATGCCTGAGGATTGCGGCTCGACCAAAGTGAGTACCATTTGCGTGGCGATGCCGGCGTCGATTGCGCCGCCCCCTTTGCGCAACATGGCGAGCCCGGCCTCCGCGGCCAGAGGATGCGCCGCGACGACCATGTGCTTCTTGGCTTTGGCCAGCGGTTTCGGCGTAAGGCCGCTCGCGCCTTCGGGCAGGTCGAAGGCGAATGCGGGGGCGGCCAGCAGGAGAAGCGCGAGCGCGGCAGCGAGGGCACGGCGGAACATGCGGCGCAGCATATCCGGTTTCGCCGGGCTGGCTAGGTCAATGAAAGTCGCGGGATTTAGGGATGATACGCTCGTTACGCGGATGGCGGCGCGGGTGCCAGCGGGGATGCCGCCGCTCGCCTTTCTCGCGCGGATCCTCGCCGCCCGGGTGCTTGATGTGATCGGCGGCGGAGAGGGGAAGCGGGAGTTCTTGGCTTTCCCGCGATGCGCGCCACGAGCCGGGCTCGGGGCGACGCACCTCGTCGGCATTGGCAAGCGTCGCATCCATGGCCGCGCCGTCCTCGGTCAAGAGTTGCAGCCAATCGCTGCGGTCCTCAAGCCGCTCGGCCACCACATGGATGATGTCCTCGTGACGCTGCACGCGGCCATGCACCACGACGAGCCGCGCGCCCATCACCACTTTGCGCTCCCGCTCCAGCACTTTCGGCCAGATCACCGCATTGGCGACCCCCGTCTCGTCCTCGATGGTCATGAATACCACGCCTGCCGCGGAGCCCGGACGCTGGCGCACGAGGATGACGCCGGCGACATGCACGCGCGCACCATTGCGCGCCGATTTGAGCGCATCGCACGCAACAATGCGCGCGGCAGCTGCGCGGGTGCGCAAGAAGCTCATGGGATGGGCTTTGAGGGAGAGTCGAAGCGTGCGGTAGTCGTTCACCACATGCTCCGAGAGCGGCATGACGGGAAGGGCGACGTGCGGCTCGGTTCCCGTCTCGGCCGTGTCGGCATGATCGAACAGGGGCAGGGGAATTTCCTTCGGCAGGCCGCGCACCTCCCACAAGGCTTGCCGCCGGTCGAGCCCGAGCGAGCGGAAGGCGTCGGCGCTGGCGAGCTTTTCGAGACTGGCGCGGCCGATGCCGCTCCGCCGCCACAGGTCGCGCACGTCGCGATAGGGGTGGCTTGCCGCGCGCACCGCGACGATCATTTCCGCGTCCGCTTCGCGCAGGCCGTCGATCTGGCGCATGCCGAGACGCAGGGCGAAGGTGTCTTTTATTTGCGCTACCGCGCTTCGCGCTACTTGAGCGCGTGCTGGCTCGAGCGTGCAGTCCCAGGCGCTGTGATTGATGTCGGCCTCGCGGGCCTCGACCCCATGCTCGCGGGCGCAACGCACGATCTGCGCCGGCGCGTAAAAGCCCATGGGCTGCGAATTGAGCAGCGCGCAGGCGAACGCCGCCGGGTAGTGGCGTTTGAGCCAGGACGACACGTAGACGAGATGGGCGAAGCTCGCGGCGTGGCTCTCGGGGAAGCCGTATTCGCCGAAGCCTTTGATCTGGTTGAAGCAGCGCTCCGCGAAGTCCGGCGGATAGCCGCGCGCCGTCATGCGGCCGACCATCTTGTCCTGGAGCTGCCCGATGGTGCCGCGGCGGCGGAAGGTGGCCATGGCGCGGCGGAGCTCGTTCGCCTCGGGGCCCGAGAATTTCGCCGCCACCATGGCAAGCCGCATGGCCTGCTCCTGAAACAGCGGCACGCCCATGGTCTTGCCGAGCACCTGATGCAGCTCGTCTTCCGGCCCATGGTTCGGATGGGGCGAGGGGAACGCGACCGGCTCGGCACCCGAGCGGCGGCGTAAATAGGGGTGCACCATGTCGCCCTGGATCGGGCCGGGGCGGACGATGGCGACCTCGATGACGAGATCGTAGAAGCAACGCGGCTTGAGACGCGGCAGCATGTTCATCTGCGCCCGGCTCTCCACCTGGAACACGCCGATCGAATCCGCGCGGCACAGCATGTCGTACACAGCCGGATCGTCACGCGGCACGGTGCCGAGCGTGATGTCTTGGCCGTAATGCTCTTTCAGCAGCGCGAAGGCCTTGCGGATGCAGGTGAGCATGCCGAGCCCCAGCACATCGACTTTCAAGAGGCCGAGGGCGTCGAGGTCGTCCTTGTCCCATTCGATGACGGTGCGGTCCTCCATGGCGGCGTTGCCGATGGGGACGACCTCGGACAAGGGTCCGCGCGTCAGCACGAAGCCGCCCACATGCTGGGAGAGATGGCGGGGAAAGCCGATCAGCTCGTGGGCGAGCTCGAGGCAACGGGCGAGCAGCGGGTCGCTTGGGTCGAGCCCGGCCTCGCGCACATATTTCTCCGGCAGTGTGGAATTGCTCAAGCCCCAGATGGTGGTGGCGAGTGCGGCGACGGTGTCCTCGCTAAGGCCGAGCGCCTTGCCGACCTCGCGCACCGCCGAGCGGCCGCGATAGGAGATGACGGTTGCGGCGAGCCCGGCGCGTTCGCGGCCGTAGCGCGCGTAGATATATTGGATCACCTCCTCGCGCCGCTCATGCTCGAAGTCGACATCGATGTCGGGCGGCTCCTTGCGTTCGGGCGAGACGAAACGCTCGAACAGAAGATCGATCTCGGTCGGGTCCACATTGGTGATGGCGAGGCAATAGCAAACGGCGGAGTTGGCGGCGGAGCCTCTGCCCTGGCAGAGAATGCCGATGCTCCGCGCGTAATGCACGATGTCGTGGACCGTGAGGAAATAGGGCGCGTAGTTGAGCGCGGCGATGAGCACGAGCTCTTTTTGGAGCGTGTCGCGCACCTTCGCGGGGATGCCGTCCGGGAAACGCCAGGCCGCGCCGTCCCAGGTGAGATCCTCGAGATGCGATTGCGGGGTCTTGCCTTCGGGCACCGGCTCGTCCGGATATTCGTATCTCAGCTCATCGAGGGAGAAGGTGCAGGCCTCCGCGATCTCGATGGTGCGCTGAAGCGCTTCCTCGTGGCCCTTGAACAGACGCGCCATCTCGTTTGGCGGTTTCAGATGCCGCTCGGCATTGGCTTCGAGGCGCAGGCCCGCTTGCGTAATCGTGCATTTCTCGCGGATGCAGGTGAGCACGTCTTGGAGCGGGCGGCGGTGCGGTGCGTGATAGAGCACGCCGCCGGTGGCGACGAGGGGGACGCTCACGCGCCCCGCAAGTTGCGCCAGGGCTTCGATGCGGGCGCGATCGTCGCCGCGATAAGTGTGCCGGGCGGCGAGATAGAGGCGTCCGGGAAGCGCGCCCTTGATGCGATGGAACTCGGTTTCGAACGCGTTGTCATGCCCGCGAAGGCGTCGCCCGGTCAAGCCGGGCGATGACAAGGAAGGCGGCAGTGCGATGAAGATGAGGCCATCGGCGTGGGCGGCGACATCCTCGAGGTAAAGCGTGCATTCTCCCTTCTCGGCGCGGCGCTGGCCGAGAGTAAGAAGGCGGCAGAGCCGGCCATAAGCCGCGCGGTCCGTCGGGTAGGCGAGCAGGCTTGGGCCGTCTTGCAGGACGAGGCGCGCGCCGGGGATGAACTTGATGCCGAGCTCTTTCGCGGCGAGATGCGCGCGCACCACGCCGGCCAGCGTATTGGCGTCGGCCACGGCAATGGCCTCATGGCCAAGCGCTTTGGCCGTCGCCACCAGCTCTTCGGCGTGCGAGCCGCCGCGCAGGAAGGTGAAGTTCGTGGTGACGTCGAGCTCGGCGTAGCGGGGCATCATCAGGCAAACACCCCATGCAGGAACCAGCACGGGGGCTCGTCCGTGCCTGCCTGATAGAGACCTTCGCGGAACACCCAGTAGCGGCAGCCGTCCTCATCCTCGATGCGGTAATAGTCGCGCGGCCGCGGTTTGGAGAGGGAGGCAAGCGCGCGCCACCATTCGGGGGCGATGCGCTCGGGCCCTTCCGCCTTGACGACGCGGCGGCTGACCCGCCGCCAGGTGAAGCGCGCGGGCGGGCCTTCCGGAATCTCGGCGAGAACCGTCAGCGGCTCAGGCTTTGCCAGCAGGAGCAGCGGCCTTGGTGGTTTGTCAGCGGCCGCGTCGGTCCAAGCAGGCCCGCCGGCGAAGGCGCTGCGCAAGCTTTGCGCGCGCTCCGGCATGTGGCTCGCGCGCGGGAAGAGGCGGCGCACGGCGTTGATCCCGAGCCGATTGGCCAGCGCGTCGATCAGGACCTCCGGCTCAAGGCCTGCGTCCGTCTCCGTCAGGCTCGTCTGCGTGAGGGAAAGCCGCTCGGTGGCAAGCGCGGCAAGAGCCATGAGGTCGACACCGAAGCCCATGTCGATGGCCTCGACCTTGTCCTTCAGGAGCCGCACGAGATGTGAAGCCTCGCGGGACGGCGCGCTCAAGCCCGCTTCGACCGCAGCCGAAGAGCCATCCGTGCGCGCCGCCCATAGAACCACGCGCCGCGCGCCGTGTCCGGCCCGCGCCAAGGCGCGGCAGAGCTCGCCTGCGAGATGATCGAGACCGGCCAGGACGCCGTCATGGGTGATGAGCGGCTCGGTAAAGGGAAGCCGCGCCACGAAGTCGGGCACCGGCAGCAAGGCTTCGCGTTTCTCCGCGCGGGACCCGAGTGCCTGATCGAGACGGCGCAGGACCGCTTCGGCGGTCTCCTTGGAATGGAAGCGACGCTCGAGTGTCGCGCGGGGCAGATCGATGATCTGGCCGATGCGCTTCAGGCCGAGCCGCCGCAAGAGATGCGTGGTCTCAGGCGCCAAGCGCAGCGCCTCGACGGGGAGCGTTGTCAGCGTCATGCGGAGCTTGCCATCAGGGACGATGCACGGAGAGGTCCGCGCAAAGCGGGCGAGCGCATGTGCGCCGCCTAAGGTCTCGGCAAGTCCCAGTCGCGCGGTGAAGCCAGCCCGCGCGAGACGCTGCGCAAGATCGGCGAGGAGGGCGCTTTCGCCGCCGAAGAGATGCGGCACGCCGGTGATGTCGAGCCATAAGCCATCGTCGCCATCCACGTTGAGGGTCGGGCTGTAGCGGGACGCCCAGCGGGCAAGTGCGCGCAGCGTGTCGGCGTCCTTGTCGGGTGCGGCCGGCGCCGTGAGAAGGTGCGGGCAGATGGCGCGGGCATCGGCAAGGCTCAAGCCCGGCAAGAGGCCGTCGCGGGCGCTTGCCCCGTTGACGGCGGTGAGGGTGAGCCCGCGCGCCTCGCTGCCCGCAAGCGCGAACGGCCGATCATCGGAAACGAACGTTTCCGGTGCCGATTTGAATGTGTTCTTTGCCGGCATGAACGTGTCCGTGATCGATGCCGACATGTTCAGCATCGGCGCGCCGCCGTCTCTGCCGCTCTCTCCCGCTTCAGCCGCTCGATCGCAAGATGCGGCAGCCACACGGAGACGATCCGAACTCATGACTGAACTCCACGCGAAAACTCATCCCCGGCGCGCGTCCACGGCACCGCTCCAGCGTGAGGCGCCAAGACGCAGCGCCGGGTGCGGCCGCATCGAAGGGGGCGGGGCGGCTCGGCTCGGTGGCGATGCGCCAGCGGGTCAGGGTCCCAGGCAAGCCTGTCCCAGGCAGACCAGAAAGATCCGCACCCCCAGAACCTGAGAGAACATGGCCGGAGAGGAGAAGGCAGGGGGTGCGGGAGGCTTGCGCGGCAAGGCCGAGGCGGCGGGCGGCAAGGGGAGTCTTGATGGAAACTTGCGCGAGGCAGGCGGCGAGCGCGCCGCTCTTCAGTCCCTCTTCCAGGGCCCAGGCGGCGTCGTCCGCCGTGCGGGCTTCGACAATGAGAAGGCGCGCCGGGTCGAGGCCGGCTCTTAAGAGGCCAGGGCCATAAGGGCGGCCCCATTCGCGCGCTTGGGTGCGCGTCAGGCACCACAACACGAGACCGCGACAATTTGTCTTCGCCGCCGCGGCAATCACGGACAGGGCGAAGCCGAGGGCCGCAGGGGTGTCGCGATAGCGTTCCGGCTTGAGCTCGTGGAGGCCGCCTTGCTGGAGGCTGCTTAGGGGAACGGCTCTCGTTCCCTTGTCATGCCCGCGAAGGCGGGCATCCAGTACCCCCTGGCCGTCGTTATCGAGGGATCGGTGGTTACTGGATCGCCCGGTGCATTTGGTTTGCGCTACCGCTTCGCTGCTTGAGCGCAAGCCGGGCGATGACAATTGGGAAGAGAGAGATAAAGAGCAGGCGGGACGGGAAGGGGCCGCGCCCGGTGCGGGGGGTGTGGCCAGAGACACGGGAACCTGCTCAAGCGCACGGATCGAAGCGCGTAGCTGCTCAATCAGGACCCTCCCCGTGGGTCCGCCTGCTCTTTCTTCAACGCCAGCCGGCGGAACGAGCCCACTATGATCGCCGCCTGGAACGTTGTTACGCACGACTGACACTCCAACTCTCGTTCCTGTTTTGTTCTATTCGGGAGTCGCGTCCGAGTCAAGGAGGTCCGCTTCGGGGCCGGATTTCCGGGCCCGGTTCTCTCGCCAAGACAGATATTTGGATTCCAGTAACCAGAATCACCCGACAAAGGACGGACAGTCAGACGGGGGTTTTGTGATGCGTATCCTCGGTCTCCGGCCGTCTGCCGCGGCCGCAGCAGCCATGCTTCTTGCCCTTCTGCCGGGCCATGCCTCGGCTGGGCTCTTCGATTTCTTCGGGGATTCCTACCAGCCGCAGTCCGTGGTGGGGCGCCATCTGGTGTCGTTCCCACCCGGCTACGAGCCCGGCTCCATCATCGTCCAATTCAGCGCACGCCGGCTCTATTTCGTGCTGCCCCAGCAGCGGGCGATCAGCTACCCGATCGCGGCGCCCATGGGCGAGGCCAGGTGGTCGGGAGAGACCTATGTCAGCGCCAAGAAGGTCAATCCCACCTGGACCCCCACGGCCGAGATGCGGGAGGAAAATCCGAGCCTGCCGGCCTATGTGCCGGGGGGCGACCCGCGCAACCCGCTGGGCGTCCGGGCCATGTATCTCGGCCACAGCACCTATCGCATCCATGGCACCGATGCGCCTTGGACGGTGGGTCAGGCGGTCTCCCACGGCTGTATCAGGATGTTCAACCAGGACGTCGCCGATCTCTATCAGCGTGTGCCTGTCGGAACCCATGTTGTTGTCATGTGGTAAAGGCGCGGTAAAGACAAGACAAAGATTCTCTAAACTTAGAGCAAAAATCGGCGAAATTTCTGGAATCCTTCAATTCGGCATTTTTGATTTGTTTACCCTGAGTACCCCGTCTCTGTTGGATTGATTTAACCTGTGTCTAACGGGTGGATGGTAGCTTTCGCGTCAGGTTCCACCGGCGAGAAGATGACGGTGCGGGGCCTTTTGTTAGACCGATCGAAAGGGAGTGTCGAAATGAGGACTTCTGTTGCACGCTTCGTCAAGGACGAGTCGGGCGCCACGGCCATCGAGTATGGCCTCATCGCCGCCGGTATCGCCGTCGCTATTATCGTGGCCGTGAACCAGGTCGGCACTGATCTGTCCGACCTGTTCGGCCGCATTTCCGGCAAGCTCACGGCAGCGGGCCAAATAACTCAGTTTCCAGCAGAAGTCAGGCGTGGTTCGGCGTAGTTGCGCGCTGGACTGCGCCTGATTCTGCAAAAAGAGTGGGCTCGATCGCTCCGCTTTCACTGAGACGGCTCTTGCTTGGCGAAGCCGGGTCCCGCGTATGCTTTTGCCACGCGTCTTGCTCGTGGCGCTGAAGGCTAGCCCCCAATCCTCCATATTTTGCGCTTAAGCATGGACCCTCTTTCGAGGGAGCTTGAATCTTGCCGCGCGCTTGCGGAGAACTCCCTTGATCGTGGGGTGCGTTCTCTGCCGGACCGGCTCGGCCTAGGATCAAGCTGATGGTACTGGGGGCACTGCTTCGACGACGGAGATTGACCGGCGCGCTTGCGCTTGCCGGGATGGCATTTTACGCCGTTCGTCCTGCCCTGGCACATCGCCTCCGATAGCAGCCTGACTCGAACCGCGTTCGAGCTCGAGACAGCGCGCACAGCCCAGAGCAACGCCGAAAAGCCTTCACCCGCCAAGCCGCCAGAGCAATGTCCGATGTGCAAGGACTTTGCTGGGTTCCAGCTCACACTGGTTGGCGGCGCCATCTTCGTCGTCATCCCGCGGGAAATCGGCGAGGCATTGTCTGATACGTCGCAAGATCACCTTGCGGAGGCCTCGGTGCCTCCGCCGCAAAGTCGCGGTCCACCTCACCTTCCTGCCTAGTCTCGAACTGAACGTTCGCGTGATCAGAAACGTCGCGGACTTCGCGCACTCGATGTGAGCGAAGCCGGCGTGGCTGGCACGCTAGCCGCTTCCACTTCAGGGAAGGTGAGTATGCAGCCTACCGCTCCGCAGCTGGGGATCCGCCGCAGACAATTTGGATGTCTTTGTGCCGCTGTCGCGCTCCTTGCCTCGTCGCCGGCGAGCGCACATCCGCATGTCTGGGCGACGGTGCGCTCGGAAATCGTCTTCGGGCCCGATCACAAAATCACCGAAATTCGCCAGACCTGGACCTTCGACGAATTCTATACCGCCATGGCGATACAGGGCCTCGATACGAATGGCGACGGCGTCTACTCGAAGGAAGAGCTGGCACCGCTCGCCAAGGTCAATGTCGAGTCCCTGCACGAGTTCGGCTATTTCACCTTCGTCCATTTCGGCGACGACAATAAGCCGCTGCCGCTCGATGCGCCGAAGGACTACTGGGTGACCTACGAGAACCCGGTGAGCACCTTGCACTTCACGCTGCCGCTCAAGACGCCGCTCGACCCGAGGCCAAGGCCGGTGGCCGTTGACGTCTACGATCCGACTTTCTTTGTCGCCTTCGGCTTCGCCACGAAGGACCCGGTGAAGGTCTCGGGCGCGCTTCCGGCCGGCTGCAAGGTCGAGCTCGAGAAGCCCGACGCCGACGCGGCGGCGGACGCGAAAGCCTTGAGCGAGGCGTTCTTCAGCCAGCTCGGGCCGAATTCGAATTTCGGCTCGCAGTTTGCCCAGACCGTCAACGTCACATGCAGCAAGAAATGAGGGGGATCATGCCAGTCTCTATCAGGACCGCAATGCTCGCGTGTTTTGCATTGGTGATCGGTATCGCTTGCGCCGCGGCGCAGCCGGCGCCGCCGTCTGCTTTCGGAGGTGCACCGTCTGCTTCGCCGAGCACGCCGGGTCCGTCCGCCGCGGCACCCAACCCGTCGCCCGCGTTCAGCGCGCCGCAAGCAGCACCCTTGCATGCGCCGGGTCTCGTCGGGGCGTTCTTCAGTTGGGTCGTGGACACGCAGCAAACCATGCAGCGTGAGTTGGCCGGAGGCGTCAAACGGCTCAAAACCGGCAATCGATTCGCCGCGGCCGTCAGTCTTGCGGGCCTGAGCTTCATTTACGGCGTGGTTCATGCGCTTGGCCCTGGGCATGGCAAGACCGTTATTTCGTCTTACGTCGTCGCCAATGAGGAGACGGTCCGCCGCGGCGTGATGATCTCCTTCATCGCTGCGGCGATCCAGGCGATGACGGCGGTGGCGGTTATCAGTGTCTTCGCCATCGCCCTGAACGCAAGCGGACTCACCATCAAAGCGTGGTCGCTCGAGCTCGAAAGTGCGAGCTATGCGCTGATTGCACTGGTCGGCCTCTGGCTCCTGGTCGGTCAGCTGCGCGGCCTCTGGCGCCGCTGGCGACCGGCTCCCGCGCTCGCCGCGGCCGGCGCCGGGGGCCCCCAGATCGATTTCGATGATCATGACCATGAGCATGGTCACGCCCACGCCTTCGCCCATGGCGGTCATAGTCATGACCACGATCATGATGATCATGATCATCACGGGCATCATCACGACCACGGCGAGGTCTGTCACCACATCGTGGACGCGAAAGCGGTTTCCGGACCGATGTCGTGGCGCAAGATCACGGCCGTGGTGCTCTCTGTAGGTATCAGACCCTGCTCCGGCGCCATCCTCGTGCTCATCTTCGCGCTCACGCAAGGCCTGTTCTGGGCCGGCGTCGCGGCCACCTTCGCCATGGCGTTCGGCACGGCGCTCACCGTCGCGGGCCTCGCGACGCTCGCGCTCGGATCGCGCGAGCTTGCGCTGAGGCTCGGCGGCAGGAGCGGCGCATGGGCCGAGGGGGTGTGGACGGTTTGTGCCATCGGCGGGGCGACGCTCATCGTGCTGTTTGGCGCAACCCTGTTCGTCGCCTCGCTGGGGCCCGCAAGACCCTTCTGATCGCCGAGCGCGCGCCGCACCGCCCGATGCGTGAACTCGCAACGTGCGGCACGTCCATGCCCGCCTTATGGCGCCGCCGAGAAAGATATTTCTTTTTGTCGCACCTCAATTGCGGAGAGTGAGCAAGGCATCCTATCTGTGGCATACGGGAGCCGAGCTTGGGTCAGTCAGGCCCCGGCGCCCCCGACAGTCATGGAGAGGTAAGATGGCACTCCAACTCGGAGACACTGCCCCGGATTTCGAGGCCGACACCACCGAAGGCCCCATTCGGTTTCACGAATGGCTCGGCGATTCCTGGGGCGTCCTGTTCTCGCACCCCAAAGACTTCACGCCGGTCTGCACTACCGAGCTCGGCACCATGGCAAGACTCAAGCCGGAGTTCGACAAGCGCAACGCCAAGATCATCGGCCTGTCGGTGGATCCGGTCGACAATCACAAGAAGTGGTCGGAGGACATCAAAGACGTCGTCGGTTTCGCGCCTAACTATCCGATGATTGGCGACACCGACCTAAAGATTGCCAAGCTATACGGCATGCTGCCGGCGAGCACGACCGGCACGTCGGAAGGGCGCACGCCGGCCGACAACCAGACGGTCCGGAACGTCTTCATCGTCGGCCCGGACAAGAAGATCAAACTGATCCTGGTCTACCCGATGACCGCCGGTCGCAACTTCGACGAGGTGTTGCGCGTGCTCGATTCGCTTCAGTTGACTGCAAAGCATCGCATGGCGACGCCGGCGAACTGGAAGCAGGGCGATGACGTCATCATGACCGGCGCAATCAGCGACGAGGAGGCCAAGAAGCTTTATCCGGACGGGTGGAAGGCGCCGCGGCCCTATATCCGCATCGTTCCGCAGCCGAAGTCCTAGGCCCAAATTGGACTCTTCAGAGTCAGGCTTAGCCCGCTTTGTCAGATGACAGAGGATAATGATCGATTTCGATTGGATGCGCCCGGTGGCTTCGTGTTAGAAGCGGGCGCCAACAAATCATACCGGTTCGTGGCCAAAGCAGTGGAACGCTGAGTCGGTGCCTTCGGGGCCGACCAGAAAAGCCGGGTAAAAAGAATGTCTGATCCAAGCGGTCCGGGTTCGCCCGGAGGCGGGGACGACCCGCGCGAATGCGCAAAGCAGATCGCCGACCAGATCGCCGCCCTCATGAAGGTCGCGCGATCCAAGCGCTTCGATTTTCTCGCATATCTTCTGGCCATGGCCCTCAGGGAGGCCCGGCGTTTAGCGGGATAATGATCGCTCAAGCCTGCGGTCCGGATGAGCCCAGATTGGTTCGCGACTCACTCGCTATGCCGGTAGAGTTACCGTCATGGGACTGCCGAAGACGCCAGCGCTCACCGTCGATTGCGTGATCCACGACCCGGACGGGCGCGTGCTGCTCATCCGCCGCAAGAACGAGCCGTTCAAGGGCGCCTTCGCGCTGCCCGGCGGGTTCGTCGATATCGGCGAGACGGTCGAGGCGGCTTGCCGCCGCGAGGTGCACGAGGAGACCGGGTTGGAGGTGCATGACCTTGCGCTTGTCGGCGTCTACTCGGACCCGGGGCGCGACCCGCGGGGACATACGGTAAGCGCGGTCTTCGTGACGCGGTTGGCTGTCGCGACGCCCCCGAGCGCCGGCGATGACGCCGCGGCGGCGGAGTGGGTCGACGACTGGCGGGGCCACCGTCTCGCCTTCGATCACGCGCAAATCCTTGAAGAGGCGGAGAAAATGCTGGCCCGCAGAGCCCAAGGCTAGGCGCATCTCGCCCGATGTCCTATTTAGGGGCTTGGAGGTTGAGGAGGGCCTGGCATGAATGAAGCACGGCGGACGGTGGCTTTCGCCGAGCAGGCGGACAAGGAGCTTGCGGGCTTCGGCCGGATCGGCGTGCTTCTCGTCAATCTCGGCACCCCGGACGACACCGACTATTGGTCGATGCGGCGCTACCTCAAGGAGTTCCTCTCCGACCGCCGGGTGATCGAGGTCAACCCCGTGCTGTGGTGGCTGATCTTGAACGGCATCGTGCTCACCACGCGGCCCTCGAAAAGCGGCGAGGCCTATCGCTCAATCTGGAACGAAGAGCGCGACGAGTCGCCTTTACGCACCATCACGCGGGCCCAGGCCGAGAAGATCGCCGATGCGCTCGGCCACCGCCAAGAGATCGTGGTCGATTGGGCCATGCGCTACGGCAATCCGAGCATCGCGTCGCGCATCGATGCGCTCGCCAGACAAGGCTGCGACAGGCTGCTGGTCTTTCCGCTCTATCCGCAATACGCGGCGGCGACGACGGCCACGGTCAACGACAAGGTGTTCGACAAGCTGAAGACGATGCGGTCGCAGCCGGCGCTGCGCACCGTGCCGCCTTACCCGAAAGATCCGGTCTATATCGAGGCGTTGGCCCAATCGATCAGGACGCATCTGGCGAGCCTCGACTTCGAGCCGGAGGTGATCATCGCCTCGTTCCATGGGCTGCCGAAGGAATACGTCGACAAGGGCGACCCCTATCAGTGCCAGTGCATGGATACGGTCGATGCCTTGCGCGAAGCGCTGGGCCCGCTCGGGGACAAGCTCAAGCTCACCTTCCAATCGCGCTTCGGCCGCGCCGAATGGCTTCAGCCTTACACGGACAAGACGGTCGAGGCGCTGGCGCGCGACGGAGTGAAACGGATCGCCGTCGTCACGCCGGGCTTCGCCGCCGATTGCGTCGAGACGCTGGAAGAGATCGCCTGCGAGGCCAAGGAGATTTTTCTCGAGCACGGCGGCGAGCAATTCAGTTTTATCCCGTGCCTCAACGACAGCGACGGCGGCATTCGCGTCCTCGTCGATCTCATCGAACGGGAGCTCAAAGGTTGGATTTAGTCCGGTCGTCATTCTGGCGTAAGCCGGAATCCAGAAGCTGCGCCTCCGATGTGCTTTCCTGTACCCCGGCTTTCGCCGGGGTGACGAGAAGGCATAAGCTAACGGACCTACTTGCATGGAGTCGTCGCGGCGGGTTGGAGAGCCGCTTTCGGGCGCTTATTCTTCCTCACATGTTCTTGCGCGAGGAGGGGGTAATGGTTCGCGCGGCGATCTCAGTTATTAGCCTTGGCCTAGCGCTACTGGTTGCGGCGCCGGTGCTTGCCGGGGATGAGCGGTCCGCCTTCATCGACGTCGCCGGGGCGCCGGGCGACGGCGAGCAGGCGCTGGAGCGCGCCCTGTCCAACCGTCTGCTGGACGAAGGGTTCGCCATAAAGAGCATGCCCGCCGCCGACGCTTATGAAATTCAAGGCACGGTCCGGCTGGCCCCGGCGGCGCGGGGCAAGGAAAACGTCCGCATCGATTGGACGATCTTCGGCCCCGAGGGCACGCGGCTCGGCAACGTCACGCAAGTCAACCAGATCCGCAAAGGCTCGCTCGACCGTCACTGGGGCTCGGCGGCTGACGCGGCCGCCGACGCCGCGGCGCACGACATCCTGAAGCTCCTGCCGCACTGATGGGATGGCCGTCATAAACCGGCCTTGCGGGTTTCGATTGCCCCTTACAACGCCGATCAAACTCCACCATTTATGCTCTGCCGCAAGTGAGGCAGGCGCGATACCCTAGTCTGGCAGCGCCGCCGCACACCTTGGGAGGGGTGCCAAATGCTTGGCTTCAACATCTTCGTCCTTGTCCTGCTCGTCCTGTTCGTCCTGACCCTGATGGCCGGGGTCAAGATCGTGCCGCAGGGCTGGAACTACACCGTGGAGCGCTTTGGCCGCTACACGCGCACGCTCCGTCCGGGCCTGACCCTGATCATCCCGTTCATCGACCGCATCGGGCGCAAGCTCAACATGATGGAGCAGGTGATCAACGTGCCGAGCCAGGAGGTCATCACCAAGGACAACGCTATGGTTCGGGTCGACGGCGTGGCCTTCTTCCAGGTTCTCGACGCGGCGCGGGCGAGCTACGAGATCACCAATCTCGAGAGGGCTATCCTCAACCTCACCATGACCAATATCCGCACGGTGATGGGCTCCATGGATCTAGACAAGCTCTTGTCCGAGCGGGACGAGATCAATCACCGGCTGCTCCAGGTGGTGGACGATGCGACCGAGAATTGGGGCGTCAAGGTCACTCGTATCGAGATCAAGGACATCGAGCCGCCGCGTGATCTGGTGGACTCCATGGCGCGGCAGATGAAGGCCGAGCGCGACAAGCGCGCCGCGATTCTTGTTGCCGAGGGCGAGCGCCAAGCTGCAATCCTCTCGGCCGAGGGTTCCAAGCAGGCGCAGATCCTTGCGGCGGAAGGCCGGCGCGAGGCGGCCTATCGCGATGCCGAGGCTCGCGAGCGCGAGGCGGAAGCTGAGGCCAAGGCGACCACCGTGGTGAGCGAGGCGATCGGCAAAGGCAGCGTGCAGGCGATCAACTATTTCGTCGCCAACAAATATGTCGGCGCGCTAAAGGCGCTGGCCGAGGCGAAGAACCAGAAGGTGCTGATCCTGCCACTGGAGGCGTCCTCGGTGATCGGCGCCATCGCCGGCGTTGGCGAGATCGCGCGGGAGGCCTTCGGGGGCGGCGACGACAAGGCGGCGCCAGCGAGAGACCGGGGCGGTCAGCGCGGGGGCGGCGGGTCCGTTCCCTCGGCGTGAGGGTGAAGGACGAAAGCCATGGAAACGCTCGCTGAGCTCGGTGCCTGGAGCTGGATGATCGCCGCGGCGATCCTGTTCGTGCTGGAGCTGCTGGCGCCGGGCATCTTCTTCATGTGGTTCGGCGTTGCCGCTTTGGTGACGGGTCTCATCGTGTTCCGCTACGACATCAGTTGGCAGTGGCAGCTCCTCTGGTTCTGCGGGCTGTCGCTCGCCTCGGTGCTGCTCGCCAACAAATATCTGCGCAAGCATCCTCTGGAGAGCGAGAGGCCGCTGTTGAACGAACGGGCGGCGCAGCTGATCGGCAAGTCCTTCGATCTCGTCGACCCGATCGTCAATGGGCGCGGCAGCATCCATTCCGGCGACACGATCTGGCGGGTGGAAGGGCCTGAGCTGCCGCAAGGCACGCGCATCAAAGTGGTCGGCGCGGACGGTTCGGTGCTCAAAGTGGAACGCGCCTAAGCCTCATACCTCGATCGGCCCGGTCTCCTGGACATCGATGACCTCGTCGGGGATCTCGGCAGAGGTGTCGTCTTTGGTCCATGAGCCTTTGGCGTACCGCTTGCGACCGGAGCCGGTCACGACCACGTCGGTGAAGCCAACCTCGCGGAACTTGTCGGCCACCGTTTCGTTGGAGGCCACGCTCTGGAAGAAGCCGAGCTTCACCGTCGCCCGATATCGCATGCCCCTGTGGACGGTGAAGATCTCCATGGCCCGTCCCCTCCCTTTATGTGCTTCATCACCTTATACACGCAAAACGTGTATTGCCCAAATCAAACTTTGGCGAACCAACGCGCGACCGCGTCGCGGCCTGTTTCGTCGAGCAGGAGGTGCAGCTTGGTGCGGCGGAGCAGAAAATCCTCCGCGGTCATGGCGTCCTCGGCCTCAACCACGTATTCGAGCTCGGCGCGGGGGACGCCCGGCGCGATCTCTTGCGACGCGGCCGGCTCGGCCTCGATGCGCGCGAACAAGGCATCGATCCGATCGCCGTAGGTGAGGGCCCAGCGGCGGCACGTCTCCGGCGAGACGCTTGGCGAGCCGTTCTCGGCGCGGGCGAGCAGCGCAGGTCGGGGCAAGCCTCCGCCGTAAATTGGCACGTCCTTGGTCCAGGGCCCGCTCATCTCCAAGCCAAACGTGTTGAGCATGGTAAGCACGTCTTCGGCCAAGGCGCGGTGGGTGGTGAGCTTACCGCCGGAGATGGTGAGGAAGCCGCCCGTCCCTTGCGCGCAGATGTCCAGCGAAGGCCCCCGGCTGATGCGGCTCGGCCTTTGCTCCGCGCCGCCGTGGAGCGCGCGCACCCCCGACCAGGTGAAGACGATATCCCTCTCGGTCATGGGCCTGTGCGGATTCGAGAAGTACCGGTTATAGGCGTGAAGGAGATAGGCCTTCTCCTCGGGCGAGCAGTGCGCGGCGCCAGGATCGCCTTCGTGCGGCACGTCGGTGGTGCCGACGATGAGGAAGCGGGCATCGAGCCAGGGAATGACGAACACGATGCGCTCGCCTTCATCTTGCAAGGTGTAGGCGTCGAGCTCGGCCGGGTCCGGCATCGGCAGCACGATGTGGCTGCCGCGCACGAGCCGCAGATCTTCCGGTGGAGGCGCCGCCTTTGCCATCGCCTCGATCTCCGCCACGAAGGGCCCTGCGGCGTTGACGATGAAGCGCGCCTCGACCTGCCGCGTCACCCCGCGCTCGTCGAGGGTGGCGGCGTAGCCGTTCTCCAGCGCGGTGATTGCGGTGACGGCGCGCCGATTTAGGATGTCGGCGCCGCGGGCACGGGCGTCGAGTGCCACGCTTAAAGTGAGGCGCGCGTCGTCCGTCTGGCAATCGGGGTAATGCAGCACCGCGGAAAGATTGTCCCGACGCAGCCGCGGGAGTTTCGCGGCCTCCTTGTCCGAGAGCCGGCCGCTTGCCGGCAAGCGATCGCCGATAGAGAGAAGGTCGTAAAGCGCAAGGCCAGCATGGATGGACCAAGCGCTCCGCTTTTGCCACCGATAGATGGGCAGAAGGAATCTCAGAGGTACGACGAGATGGGGCGCGGTCTTCAACAGCTCGGCGCGCTCGACGAGCGACTCGCGCACGAGTCCGAGCTCGAGGTGCTCGAGATAGCGCAAGCCGCCATGGATCAGCTTGGACGAGGCGGAGGACGTGGCGCAGGCATAGTCGCCCTTCTCGGCGAGCATCACCTTCAACCCGCGGCCCGCGGCATCGCGGGCGACAGCGGCGCCGTGAATGCCGCCGCCGATGACGAGGATATCGAACATTTCGGCGGTCAAGGGCGTTTCGCTCTGGATCTCGGAGTTGGCCTTGCCAAAAGGAGGGTTAAGGCGGCGGAAGGGCTGTTGGGCATTTGCGGCGTGTTATCGCCACGTTTTTCTACTCTACTACGATTCCGTTCCAATGCTGGAAGGCTCCATGTCAGACATCGTCATCATCAATCCGCGCTTCGACATCTCTTTCTGGGGATTGGAGCATTGCATGCCGCTCTTCGGCAAGCATGCCAATTTGCCGGTCGCCTGCCTGGGTTTGCTCGCGGCCCTGGTCCCCGATCATCACGACGTGACGCTGGTGGACGAGAACGTGGAGGAGATCGATTTCGACCGACTGGCGCGGGCCGATCTCGTGTGCCTGACCGGCATGAGCATCCAAGGGCGGCGCCTGATCGAGATTATCGAAGAGGTCCGTGCCCGCGGCGTAATGACTGTCGTTGGCGGGCCGATGGCGACGGTCGAGCCTGAATCGCTGGAGGGACTGGCCGACGTCATCTTCATCGGCGAAGCGGACGAGACGTGGCCGGAATTTCTCGAAGCGTGGGAGGAGGGGACCCACAAGGCGCGTTACGAGCAGCCGGAAAAGACCGATGTGACCAAATTGCCGCTGCCCCGCACGGAACTCCTGAAGACCGAGCGCTACATGTTCGGCAGCATGCAGATCTCGCGTGGCTGCCCGTTCACCTGCGAGTTTTGCGACATCATCGTCACGTTCGGGCGCCGGCCGCGTCTCAAAACCAGCGAGCAGGTGCTGGCCGAGCTGGAATCCTTCCAGCGCGCTGGTTTCAAGATCGTGTTCATCGTCGACGACAATCTGATCGGCAACAAGAAGGCCATCAAGGAGGTGCTGCGCGACATCATCGAGTGGCAGCAGGAGCGCGCTTATCCGCTCACGCTGTTCACCGAGGCGTCGCTCGATCTGGCCGAGGACGAGGAATTGATGGAGCTCATGGGGCTCGCCAATTTCCAGAACGTGTTCATCGGCATCGAGACCCCGAACGAGGAATCCCTGCGGGAGACCAAGAAGCTGCAGAATGTGCGGCCTAACGCCGGGACTCTCATCGAGCGGGTGCATCGCATTCAAGAGCGGGGCATCGACGTGTGGTGCGGCATGATCGTCGGTTTCGACCATGACGATCTCTCGATCTTCGGCGCCGTGCCCCAATTCCTGTCTCGGGCGCGCATCGCGACCGCGCTCATTGGTATGCTCCATGCCATCCCGACGACCCCGCTTTACGACCGATTGAAGCTGGCCGGACGCTTGAACGACGACGAGGACGCCGACAAATACGGCACCAATGTCGTGCCGCTCGGCATGTCGCCCGAGGAACTGCGCGACGGCTTCATTCAGGTGATGCAGGACTGCTACGGAGCCGATCCTTACTTCGAACGTCTCGACGCGCAGTTCTTCGACCAGGACTTCAAATTTACCCTGCATGACCTCCCTTATTGGGCGAATCACCGCTGGGCCTGGGCGAAGCGTTCCTTCCTCAACTATGTGCGCTTCGGCGTGGTGGCATCGCGGCTTTTGGCCCTGGTAAAGGACGACGCGCTTCGGTTGCGTTACCGCGAACAGCTGTCACGCGTGGTGCGGATGCGCTGGCGTGAGCCGCATATCCTGTTCATCTACGCGCTCAAGGTGGCGACCCACTATCACTATGCCGAGGTCGCGCGGTCGATCGCGCAAGTCGATCCGGAGACGGGTGGCATGTCCGATGCGGGACGGTCGTTCTCGCGCGCCAAACGCGCCCCGGTGGAGCGCGTCGCCGCCTGATCCTAAGCGACGCCGGCGCGGAGCAGGTCGTGGATGTGGATGATGCCGACCGGGCGCCCATTCTCGACTACGAACAGCGCGGTGATGGCCGAGGCGTTGATGATCTCGAGCGCGGCGCTTGCCATCAGATCCGGAGACACCGTCTTCGGTCCGGGTGTCATGATGTCGGCGGCGCGGCGGTCGAGCAGGCCGTTACCCATGTTCCGCCGCAAGTCACCGTCGGTGATGATGCCTCTGAGCAGACCGTCGCCATCGACGACGCCGAGACAGCCGAGCGCCTTCTCGGTCATGACCACGATGGCCTCGGACATGACCGCATCAGCCGGCGTCAGCGGCAGCCGGTCGCCCTTATGCATCAGGTCGCTCACGAATTTCAGCTTCGCGCCGAGCTGACCACCGGGATGCAGCGCCTTGAAGTCGATGGCGGTGAAGCCCTTGCTCTCCAGAAGCGCGATGGCGATGCAGTCGCCGAGGGCAAGCTGCATGACGGTGGAGGTCGTCGGCGCGAGTCCGTGCGGGCAGGCCTCTTTGGCGTGCGGCAAGACGAGCACCACTTCGGCCGCTTGCGCCAGCGTGGACTCCGGATTGGAGGTGACGGCGATCAACGGCACGGCGAAGCGCCGCGAATGGGAGACGATGTTGACGAGCTCCATGGTCTCGCCCGACCAGGAGAAGGCGAGGATCACATCGTCGCGGGTGATCATGCCGAGGTCGCCGTGGCTCGCCTCGCTCGGGTGCACGAAATAGGCAGGCGTTCCGGTCGAGGAGAGGGTGGCGGCGACTTTCAGACCCACATGGCCGCTCTTGCCCATGCCGGTGACGATGACGCGGCCGCGGCAGCCGCGGAGCATCTCAAGCGCCCCTGCGAAGCTGCCGATTAGATGATCAGTCAGTGCGACTTGCAGCGCGCTCAAGCCCTCCGCCTCGAGCTGGAGGGTGCGTGTGGCCGAGGCCACCGCTTCGCTACGGTCTTCTGACAGCGAAAGGTCCCGCTTCAGGCCGGCCGGCATGTGTTTGTGCTCCCCCTGGTGAACCCTGATTTTAGCACGGATTACGGCAACGAAACGTCCAAGTCAGCGCCATTTCGAAACAGGCCTAAACGCCTCGTTAACCCTCTTGCTCCTAGGCTCGGATCATCAGGGGAGCTGGGTTCTGGGACCCACATTTTGGTGGATTTCTCAGCGTTTTGCCCAGCGTCGATCGAGGTGCGTCCTTGCCGCGTCGCCACACGTCCAGCGCAGCGGGCGCTCTCGCTGCCGTCCTAATTGCCGCCGCATGCGCGCCGGCCGCCGCCCAAGAGGTGGCCGGCCCGGCCTTGCGCGGCAGTATCGGCGTGGAGCAGGCGGAGCCCCAGGTGCAACCTTCGTCCAGGGCCAAGGCCAAGGCCGAGAATAAGAAGAAGCGGCGCCAAAATGTCGACGGCCTCATGGGCGTCGAGGGCTCGCAGACCGGTGCCCCCACCATTCCGGGCAATCTCGCCACCGACCAATCCCTCCTGCCGCAGCCCCCGGCGCCGCCGCCGCCCCTTGGCGGACTAGGGGACGAGCCGGCGGAGCCGGTGCCGGCGGTCCCGGGCTTCGGCATTACAGAGCCAAACGGTGCGCCTTTGATCGAGGCGCCGGGAACGGAGGAACTCTCGCGCAACAACCAAGCGCTGCCGCCCAAGGGCCATGAGCTCGATCCCTACGTTCCGATCGGTATGAAGCTTGGCAGCTTTCTGCTGTTCAGCGAGGCGGAGGTCGGCACGATCCTCACCGATAACGTGCTCGGCACGAAGACCAACACCCATCCGGATCAGGCCTTCGACTTTGCCCCCAACGTCCGGCTGGAATCGAACTGGAGCCGGCACTTCTTCAGCGCGGAGTTCGATGCCGATCGGAGCTGGTACAAGGACTTTTCCGTCCAGGACGACAAGACCTATTATGCCAGCCTCAATGGTCGACTCGACGTGACTCGCCGCACGCATGGCGCTCTGGAGTTGGGGAAATCACAAACCCAGGAAGGCCGGAACTCGATCAGCCTGACCGACATCGCCGGCACGCAGACAAACGTTCAAGAGCAGCACATCACGGCCGGCGCGGACCATACGTTCAACCGGCTGAGCCTCGAGGCCGGAGGGACGGTCGCCACCTACGATTACAGCGACTTCGGTGGACCCTTCGATCCAACGGTGGCGACGGGCGTGCCGACAGTGGACGTGAGGGACTATCGCGAGGACGAGCTGAGATTGCGGGGGAACTATGACTTCAATCCGCGCCTCGGGACTTTCGTCGAAGGCACACTTATCCGGGACAAGTATAAGCAACCCGTCGACGTCAATGGTCTGCGCCGAGATTCATCTGGCTTCACCATCCAATCCGGGCTCGCCCTCTCCCTGCACAACCAGATCTCAGGCGAGATCGGGGTCGGCTGGGGCGAGCAGCAATCGGTCGATGACAAAGTCGGTCCGATCGAAGGCATGTTGATCAACGCCGATCTCATTTGGCGACCGACGCCGATCACCATGATGGAGTTCCTCGCCCGCTCGGAGGTCAGCACCTCGACGCTCGTCGACTCGCTCGGCGCGATCGACCGCTTCTACCAGCTCTCCCTACAGCATGCCTTCTGGACCTATCTCGTGGTCGGGGGCTTTGTGTCCTATGAAATCGCCGACTACGCCGACAGCCCCTTGGTCGATCAGCGGGTGAAGGAAGGCGCCAGCGCCGAGTACTACTTCAACCCGACGATGTCGGTTTATGCCCGTTACGAGCACACCGATTTCTTCTCCACCGACGAGGCGAGTGACTTCCTCGAGAACGAGTTCAGGATCGGCATGCGCATTCGGCACTGAGCCGGAGCGCTTCAAACCAGCTTCTTGATCTCGGCGATAACGGCGTCGCGCAGGTCCGGCCGGTCGAGCGCATAGGCGATATTGGCAGCGAGGAAGCCGGGCTTCGAGCCGCAGTCGAAGGCGCGGCCCTCATATTCCACGGCATAGAAGGGCTGCTTCTTGAGCAGCGCCAGCATGGAATCGGTAACCTGGATCTCGCCGCCAGTGCCTCTCTCCTGCGCCGACAGGAAGTCGAAGATCTCAGGCTGCAAGATATAGCGGCCGAGAATGGTGAGGTTGGACGGCTCGGTGCCCGGCGCCGGCTTCTCCACCATGCCGGTGATGGGGAACACGTTGCCGTCAGCCTCGCCGACCGCGACCACGCCGTAATTCTTGATCTGGTCGTCGGGCACGGGCTCCACGGCGACGATGTTGCCGCCGCGCTTCTCGTAGACGTCGAGCATTTGGGCGAGGCAGCTCTTGCCGGGTGTCTGCACCAGCACGTCAGGCAGGAGCAGCGCGAAGGGCTCGTTGCCGATGATGTCCCGCGCGCACCACACCGCATGGCCCAAGCCGAGCGGCTCTTGCTGGCGGACGAAGCTCGCGCATCCGGCCTTAGGCAAGTCGCGCATGAGAGCTTCCAGCTCGACCGTCTTGCCGCGAGCGGCAAGGATCTCTTCGAGCTCGGGCTGCCTGTCGAAATGATCCTCGATGGCGCCTTTGTTGCGGCCGGTGACGAAGATGAAATGCTCGATGCCGGCGTCGCGCGCCTCGTCGACCACGTGCTGGATCAGCGGCCGGTCGACCACGGTCAGCATCTCTTTCGGCATGGCCTTGGTGGCCGGCAGGAAACGGGTGCCGAGCCCCGCCACGGGGAACACGGCCTTGCGGACGCGAGCGGGCATTCAGTCCTCGTTAGGCTTAACGACTAGCAAGTAAAGGCGAATCCATCCCAGGGCTTAGAAGTCCCTCAACCTCTTTGCGATAGCAAGCGGGGAATTGCAAATCGCGATTTTCGGGGAGCGGACAGCATGAGCGTTCTGGTTACCGGCGGTGCTGGGTTTATCGGCAGCCATATGGCGCTCGAGCTGCTCGACGCGGGTGAGGATGTGTTCGTCCTCGACAATCTGTCGACCGGCTTCCGCTGGGCGGTGCCGGACGGCGCCAAGTTCGTCGAGGGCGACGTTGGCAACCCCAATCTCGTGCGCCGGCTCTTGCTGCGCAATGACATCGACGCCATCCTTCATTTCGCCGGCTCGATCGTGGTGCCGGAATTGGTCGTCGATCCGCTCGGCTACTATCTCAACAACACCTGCAGGTCGCGATCGCTGATCGCCTGCGCGGTGGAGACCAAGGTCCCCAACTTCATCTTCTCCTCGACCGCCGCGGTCTACGGCATCCCGGAGATCAACCCGGTTACCGAAGACGCCACGCTCGAGCCGATCTCGCCTTACGGCAGCTCGAAGCTGATGACCGAGACCATGCTGCGCGATACGGCGAAGGCCCATCCGCTGCGTTTCGTGGCGTTGCGCTATTTCAACGTGGCCGGCGCCGATCCGAAAGGGCGGAGCGGGCAGTCGAGCGCAGCCGCGACCCATCTCATCAAGGTGGCCTCTGAGACGGCGCTCGGCATGCGCCCCCGTCTCGAAGTCTACGGCACGGACTACGAGACGCCGGACGGCACCTGCATCCGCGACTACATCCATGTCAGCGATCTCGTGCGCGCTCATCTCGACGCGCTGCGCTATCTGCGGGAGGGTGGCGAGAGCATCGTCTTGAATTGCGGCTACGGACAAGGCTTCTCGGTGCTCGACGTGGTCGCGGCGGTGAAGCGGGCGTCAGGGAAGGATTTCCCCGTGCATATGGCCGACCGGCGGCCGGGCGACCCGGCCGCGCTCGTGGCCGGCGCCGACCGCATCCGCGAGGTGCTTGGCTGGGTGCCGCGGCGCAACAATCTCGACACCATCGTCGAAGACGCGCTTTCCTGGGAAAAGCGCCTCAGGGAGTACCGTGCGGCGTCGTAAGGTTTCGCCGTTTTCGCCTTTTCAGTGACAAAACCGCTCGCCACAATCAGCGTCCAAGCGTCGAATCGGCTGGACGCGATAGGGGCAGCGGATGCGAAGATTTGGGCTGTGGCAGGCGGGTCTTGCCTTGAGCCTTGCGATGCAATGGTTCCTGCCGTCGGACGCGCACGCCGCTGATGCCGTGGCGGAATACAAGAAGGCCGTCGAGGCGCGCTTCGAGGGTTGGCTCCAAGGGCTGTGGCCCGAGGCGGAAGCGGCCGGCGTGTCGCGCAAGACTTTCGATACCCAGCTCAAAGGCCTCAAGCTCGACTGGTCACTGCCGCAGCTCGTGCCGCCAGACCCGGCGGCGCCCGACGGCCCGCCGCTGCCGGCGAGCCTCAAGCCGAAGCCGCGCCACCAGGCGGAGTTCGACATCCCGGAGAAATATTTCAGTAGCCGGAGCCTGAACGCGTTAGCGGCGGGCGGGCGCGCCAGATACAAGCAGCTCGCACCGACCTTGGCGGCGATCCAAAAGCAGTATGACGTGCCGGCCAGCGTGATCGTCGCGATCTGGGGCCGGGAGACCGGCTTCGGCCAGGCCGCGCTCCCCTATGACGCGCTTTCGGCCATCGCCACACAGGCCTTCATGGGACGCCGGCAGGAGGAGTTTCGTCCGCAGCTCATCGGTGCGCTCAAGATCATCCAGCTCGGGCATGCCACCCGGGCCGAGATGAAGAGCTCGTGGGCCGGCGCCATGGGTCACACGCAGTTTCTGCCCGGCGACTTCGAGAACTATGCCGTCGATTTCGACGGCGACGGCAGGCGCGACATTTGGAGCTCGGTGCCGGACGCGCTGGCGTCGGCCGGCAACTCGCTGCATAGCCAAGGATGGGACGGCCATCAGCCCTGGGCCTATGAGGTCGATCTGCCGAAAGGCTTCGACTGCACCTTGCAAGGGCCGGACCTGGCGCGGCCGATCAGCGAATGGATCAAGCTCGGCGTGGTGCGGGTACGGGGGCGCCCATTCCCGGAAGCGCGGCTCAACGACCAAGCGTTTCTCGTGCTGCCGGCCGGCATGAAAGGGCCCGCGTTCCTCGCCACCAACAACTTCTCGGTGCTGAAGCTCTATAACAACTCCGACGTCTACGCGATCTTCGTCGGCCACGTGGCCGACATGATCGCCTACAACGCGCCGGTCGATTTCGTGGGCAATTGGAAGCCGGTCGAGCGCTTTTCCCGCGACCGTATCCAGCGCTTCCAGGAGGTGCTGGTGGCGCAAGGCCATGACGTCGGCAAGGTCGATGGCTTGGTCGGCTTCAAGACGCGCCAGACCATCGGCAAGGAGGAGAAGAAGCTCGGGCTGCCGCCTACCTGCTATCCCTCCCATGCCCTGGTGGACCGGGTGCTCAAGGCGGCCCAGAACTGACCAAAATTTATTTTGCCGAGGTTGAGCCTGCCTAGGTTTTGCCTGGCCCGGTTGCTAAGTTCGCGCCCATGCGAATCGACCGACACTCCAAGGCCTTGATCTTGGGCGCCGCCCCGGCGCTTGTGCTAGCGCTCTCGCTGCCGGAACCGGTGCGCGCGGACAAGTTCCAGGCTTGCGTGGAACGGTTCTGGCCGGCGGCCAAGCGGGCAGGGGTCAGCCGTGCCACGTTTGAGAAGGCGACCAAGGGCATCACCTTCGATCCGGAGGTCATCGAGGCCGCCAACTACCAGCCGGAATACAAGAAGCCCGTCGGCGAATATGTCGACCGCGCCGTCTCGCCCAAGCGGATCGAGAACGGCAAGCAGAAGCTCATCGAGTACAAGCCGCTGCTCGACGAGCTCGAGGCCAAGTACGGCGTCGACCGGCACATCCTCATCGCCATTTGGGGCGTGGAGTCCAATTACGGCACGCAGCCCGGCGACAAGAACGTAATCCAGTCTTTGGCGACACTCGCCTGCTCCGGGACCAAGGCCAAGTTCGCGCGGTCGCAGATGATTCCGGCGCTGAAGATCCTGCAGCACGGCGACGTCAGCCACGAGGCCATGAACGGCTCGTGGGCCGGCGCCATGGGCCATACCCAGTTCATTCCCACGACCTATACGGCTTATGCCGTGGACCAGGACGGCGATGGGCGCCGCGACATCTGGGGCACGATCCCCGATGCGCTCGCCTCGACGGCGAGCTACCTCAAAGTATCACATTGGATTCCAGGCCAGACCTGGGGGTATGAGGTCCGCCTGCCCAAGGGCTTCAATCCCAATCGCTACAGCGACAAGAACTACAAGTCCCTCGCCCAGTGGCAGCGGCTCGGGATCGACCGGGTCAACGGGCAGCCTTTTCCGCGCCCCGGGGACAAGGCGCAGCTCTTCGCGCCCGAGGGCACGGAAGGGCCGGCCTTCTTGGTCCTCAATAACTTCCGGTCGATTCTCCGCTACAACCAGGCGAAGTCCTACGCGCTCGCGGTTGGCCATCTGGCGGACCGGCTCGCGGGCTACGGGCCTTTCGTTCAGCCTTGGCCCACCGATGAGCGGCACCTCTCGCTCGAGCAGCGGACCGAGCTGCAGCAGCGCTTGATCGCCCTGGGGCACTTGGACGGCGAGGCGGACGGCGTGATCGGCCCGGCGACCCTCGATGGCGTCAGATCCTATCAGCGCGCCAAGGGCTTGCCGGTCGACGGCTACCCGTCGCTGACCATTCTGAAGATGCTGCAGAGCGAGGCGCCGCCGCCGGCACCGCCCGCAGCCCAATCTCCGGTCGCCGATACCCATCCCGTGGGCGCCGTGAACCAAGGCGCGCCCGCCGCGAATGCCGCGACTCAGGTGGCTCCTGCAACCACAGCGGTGCCCAAGGCGGCGCCTGCGCCGAATTGATGCTATGGGTTGTTCTACGCAGCCGATTTGCGGCGAAAGGAAAGCTTGGCCACGCGCCAAAAAACGACTAGCCGTGTCCCGCGCAAGGACAATTGAGGGAGGGCCCCAACAAGGGCCCCGATTGACGATGTCTCGTTCCGCGTTCGGTTACCGCTCAGGCCATGGCCTGCTGGGCATGCGCGCGAGAGTCCTCGCTCTCCTGGGCGTCCTGGTAGGTCTCCTGATGATGTGTTTCGCGCCCCAGCCTGTTGCGGCGCAAAGCGAGACGCCTGCCCACCGCAGCTACATCAACCCGTTTCCAAACGGCGACCGCTACCGCATCGTCGTGCTCGGCGATTCCTTGGGTGAGGGATTGTGGGGTGGGCTTTATCGGGCCTTCGAGGATGATCCGACCATGGAGTTCATTCAGCGCTCCAAGGCGTCGACCGGGCTGGCGCGCTCCGACCGCTACGATTGGGACGCGGAACTCGACAAGATTCTGAAGGACGGAACCTATCAGGTCGCCGTGGTGATGTTCGGCGCTAATGACAGTCAACCGATCCGCAAGGGCAAGAACGTGCTCAATGTCGGCACGGAAGAGTGGCATCAGGCCTATGGCGAACAGGTGGAGAAATTCATCAGGAAGCTGCGGCAGGCCAATATTGCCACCTACTGGGTCGGGCTGCCCGTGATGCGCAGTCCCAACCAGACCAGCGACGCGGAAAAGCTCAATGACGTGTTCCGCGAGAAGGCGTTCGTCAACGGCGCCAAGTATGTCGATACGTGGGACGGCTTCGTCGATGAGTCTGGGCGGTACAGCGCCTACGGTCCCGACATGACCGGACAGGTCAAGCGCCTGCGCGCGAACGACGGCGTCCATTTCACCATGCGCGGCAATCTCAAGCTTGCCAATTTCGTCGAAAAGGAGCTGCGCAAGGACTTGAAGCAGGCCAAGACCGAGCGGAACATCCCGCTTGCGGGTAACGAGCAAGAGCAGACCAAGGTCAAGAACCGATTTGCGATTGGCAAGCCCGCCCCCCATCAGGGCGCCGAGAGCGCAAGCGGCGGCGAGGTTGCGGAAAAAGACGGCAACAAGGACGAACTGCACAAGAGCCAGGTTGGCGACGTCAGTGTCGTCAGGCCGACGCTCAGCAACAGGGCGGCCCAGGCCCCTGCGGGCCTCGCGCCGCAACCCATCAACGTGGCGACCACGGAGCCCGAAGTCATCACCAGCGAGCTGCCCGACGGGTTCACCGCCGTGGCCACGATCTCGGCGGTCGCCGATCTGTCACTCGCCTCGTCGCGGCCGAGGCTGCCTTTGTCGCAACGGCCCTATTACAAGGTTCTGATCCGAGGCGAGCAGCTCGAGCCCAAGTCGGGCCGGGCGGACGATTTCGCCTGGCCGCCTGGTTAGGCCGGAGGGCGCTCTTCCGCGCGCCAACGGCCTCTAGCGCGGCAGGTCGGTCTTTCCCATCAGGAATTTGTCGATGGCGTGCGCGGCTTGGCGGCCTTCGCGGATGGCCCAGACCACCAGCGATTGGCCACGGCGCATGTCGCCGGCGGCGAACACCTTGGACCGCGAGGTCTGATATTCGAGCTCGTTCGCCTTCACATTGCCCCGCGCATCGAGATCGACGCCGAGATCCTTGATCATGCCGTCGTGCACCGGATGCAGGAAGCCCATGGCGAGGAACACCAGGTCCGCGGGGATCTGGAACTCGCTGTCAGGGATCGGCTTCATCTGGCTGTCGAGGCGGACGCATTCGAGCGCCTCGACCTTGCCGTCCCCGAGGAACCGGTTCGTGGCCACGCTGAAATCGCGGTTGGCGCCCTCAGCCTGGCTTGAGGAGGTGCGGAGCTTGAGCGGCCAATGCGGCCAGGTGAGCTCCTTGTTCTCCTTCTCCGGCGGTTGCGCCATGATCTCGAGCTGGGTCACCGAGGTGGCGCCTTGGCGGAAGGCCGTGCCGATGCAGTCGGAGCCCGTGTCGCCGCCGCCGATGACGACGACTTGCTTGCCTTCGGCCAGAATTGGCTCGACGTCGCCTTGCGCCTCGCCGGACACGCGGCGGTTCTGTTGGGGCAGATAGTGCATGGCGAAATGGACGCCGGCGAGCTCGCGGCCCGGCACGGCGAGATCGCGCGGCTGTTCCGAGCCACCCGCAAGCAGCACTGCGTCGTAGTCGCGTTCGAGCTTCAGGATGCGCACGTCACGTCCGACAGTGACATTGCAATGGAAGGTCACGCCTTCGGCTTCCATCTGCGCCACCCGGCGTTCGACGATGTACTTCTCCATCTTGAAGTCGGGGATGCCGTAGCGGAGCAGGCCGCCCGGTTGCGCGCTCTTCTCGTAGACATGCACGTCGTGGCCGGCGCGGGCGAGCTGCTGCGCGGCAGCCAGACCCGCCGGGCCTGAGCCGACGACCGCTACGCGTTTTCCGGTCTTCGTTTCCGGCGGCTGCGGCTTGATCCAGCCTTCCTCGAAGCCCCTGTCGGCGATGGCGCACTCGATCGACTTGATGGTGACCGGCTCGTCGATGATGTTGAGCGTGCAGGCGGCCTCGCACGGCGCCGGACAGATGCGCCCGGTCACCTCGGGGAAGTTGTTGGTCGAGTGCAGGTTCCGCAGGGCGTCGGCCCAGTCGGCGTGATAGACGAGGTCGTTCCAGTCCGGGATCTGGTTGTTCACCGGACAGCCGGTGTGACAATAGGGAATGCCGCAATCCATGCAGCGGGCGGCTTGGCGGGTGATTTCGCCTTCACTCGGGGCGATGACGAACTCCTTGAAATGGCGCACGCGGTCGGAGGCCGGCTCGTAAGCCCGCTCTTCGCGTTCGATCTCCAGAAAGCCCGTGATCTTGCCCATCAGAGTCACGTTCTCCGCCTAATCCATCTCAACTTGCCGGGGCGAGGAATAGCCACGCCCCAATCGCTCTCGTCAAGCGTATCGCACCTTTGCGTGGCAGGACCACAGCCTGGCGCCGAAGGCCAGGACAGGGCCGCTTTCCTGCCGGATTATTTGCCGTTGCCGCGCAGTCCGATCTCGATCTCGCCGAGGCCGGTCTTATCGGCGACTTGCTGGCGCGCCATCTCCTCCAAGGCGCGGCGGTACTCGACCGGCATCACCTTGACGAATTTCGGGAGATAGGCCGCCCAATTGTCGAGGATGTCCCGCGCCCGCGCCGAGCCCGTGTAGTGCAGGTGGTTCTCGATCAACTGGTGGAGCCGCTCCTCGTCGAAGCGGGTCATGTCGGTCAGATCGACAAGGCCGTGGCTTTCGAGGTCGCCGCCCTGATGCGCCCTGCGCTCCATGACTTGGTTCTCGCTCGGCACCGGCTCGAGATCGACCATGGCGAGGTTGCAGCGGCGCTCGAAGTCGCCGCCCTCGTCGAGCACATAGGCGATGCCGCCGGACATGCCGGCCGCGAAGTTGCGGCCCGTCGGCCCGATCACCGCCACGACGCCGCCGGTCATGTACTCGCAGCCATGATCGCCCGTGCCCTCGACCACGGCGATGGCGCCGGAGTTGCGCACGCCGAAGCGCTCGCCGCCGACGCCGCGGAAATAGCACTCGCCGGCAATGGCGCCGTAAAGCACCGTGTTGCCGACAATGATGGATTTCTCCGGCACGATGCCCGAGTTCTCGGGCGGGCGGACGATGATGCGGCCGCCGGAGAGCCCCTTGCCGACATAGTCGTTGGCTTCGCCGACGAGATCGAGGGTGACGCCGTGGGCAAGCCAGGCGCCGAAGCTCTGTCCGGCCGAGCCCTTGAAGCGCACCCAGATGGTGTCCTCGGGCAGGCCGGCATGGCCGTAGCGCTTGGCGATCTGGCCGGACAGCATGGCGCCGGTGGAGCGGTCGACGTTCTTGATCGGCAGGTCGAGCTTGACCGGCTTCTTGTCCTCAATTGCCTCGCGGCACATTTCGATGAGCTTGTTGTCGAGCACCTTGTCGAGGCCGTGGTCTTGACGCTCGGCGTTGTAGATGGCGACGCCGGGGCCGACCTCGGCCTTATGAAACAGCTTGGTGAAGTCGAGGCCCTTCGCCTTCCAATGGTCGATGGCCTGGCTCTTATCGAGGACCTCGGTGTGGCCGATCATCTCGGCGAAGGTGCGGAAGCCGAGCGCGGCCATGTACTCGCGTACCTCATCGGCCACGTAGAAGAAGTAGTTGATGACGTGCTCGGGCTTGCCTTGGAAGCGTGCGCGCAAGACAGGATCTTGCGTGGCGATGCCGACCGGGCAGGTGTTCAGGTGGCATTTCCGCATCATGATGCAGCCGGCGGCGATCAGCGGCGCGGTGGAGAAGCCGAACTCGTCGGCCCCGAGCAGAGCGCCGACCAGCACGTCGCGTCCCGTGCGCACGCCGCCATCGACCTGGACGGCGATGCGGCCACGCAAGCGGTTCAGCACCAGCGTCTGTTGGGTCTCGGCAAGACCGATCTCCCATGGGCTGCCGGCATGCTTGATGGAAGTCAGTGGTGAGGCGCCCGTGCCGCCCTCGAAGCCGGAAATGGTGACGTGGTCGGCCATGGCTTTGGCCACGCCGGCGGCCACCGTACCGACGCCGACCTCGGAGACGAGCTTCACCGAGACGTCGCCCGTCGGGTTGGTGTTCTTCAGGTCGAAGATCAGCTGCTTCAGATCCTCGATCGAATAGATGTCGTGATGCGGCGGCGGCGAGATGAGGCCGACGCCGGGCGTCGAGTGGCGCACCTTGGCGATGGTGGCGTCCACCTTGTGGCCGGGCAGCTGGCCGCCTTCGCCGGGCTTGGCGCCTTGCGCCATCTTGATCTGCATCATGTCGGAGTTGACGAGATATTCCGTCGTCACGCCGAAGCGGCCCGAGGCCACCTGCTTGATGGCCGAGCGCATGGAATCGCCGTTCGGCAGCGGCTTGAAGCGGTCCACCTCCTCGCCGCCTTCACCGGTGTTCGACCTTCCGCCGATGCGGTTCATGGCGATGGCGAGCGTGGTGTGCGCCTCGCGGCTGATCGAGCCGAAGGACATGGCGCCCGTGGCGAAGCGCTTGACGATCTCTTGGGCCGGTTCGACCTCGTCGAGCGGGATCGGCTCGCGGCCGATCTCGTCCGCGGTCTTGATGCGGAACATGCCGCGCATGGTGAGAAGCTGCTCGGACTGCTCGTTGATGGTTTGGGCGAAGGCGCGATATTTCTCGGGCAGGTTGCCGCGCACGGCGTGCTGGAGATTGGCGACCACTTCGGGGCGCCAGGTATGCGTCTCGCCGCGCACGCGGAAAGCGTACTCGCCGCCGACCTCGAGCGCGTTCTTCAGCACGGGCACATCGTCGAAGGCGAGCCGATGGCGCTCGACGGTCTCCCGCGCGATCTCGTCCAGCCCGACGCCCTCGACCTGGGTGTTGGTGCCGGTGAAGTATTTGGCGACGAAGTCCGATCTCAGCCCCACGGCGTCGAAGATCTGGGCGCCGCAATAGGACTGATAGGTGGAGATGCCCATCTTGGACATCACCTTGAGCATGCCCTTGTCGGTCGCCTTCATGTACCGCTTGATGGCTTCCTCCGCCGTCAGTTCCTCGTCGATCTCCGGCAGGATGGCCTCGATGGTCTCGAAGGCGAGATAGGGGTTGATGGCCTCGGCGCCGTAGCCCGCAAGCGTGCAGAACTGGTTGACCTCGCAAGCCTCGCCGGTCTCGACCACGAGGCCGACGGAGGTCCGCAAGCCATTGCGGATCAGGTGATGGTGCACAGCGCTGGTGGCGAGCAGCGACGGAATCGGGATGCGGTCGGAGCTGGCCGCCCGATCCGACAGGATGATGATGTTCTCGCCCGCGCGCACGGCTTCCTCGGCCTTGCGGCAGAGCTTGTCGAGCGACCGTTCCATGCCGTCGGCGCCTTGCTCGACGGGAAAGGTGATGTCGAGGGTGACAGTGCGGAACTGGTTGTCCGCCACCTCGCCGATGGCGCGGATGCGCTCCAGGTTCTCGTTGGTGAGAATGGGATGCGCCGCCTCCAGCCGCTTCTGCTTGGAGGTGCCTTCGAGGTCGAGCAGGTTCGGGCGCGGACCGATAAAGGTCACGAGCGACATAACGAGCTCCTCGCGGATCGGATCGATCGGCGGGTTCGTCACTTGGGCGAAGTTCTGCTTGAAATAGGTGTGGAGCAGCTTCGGCCGGTCGGACAACGCCGAGATCGGCGTATCCGTGCCCATGGAGCCGATCGCCTCCTGGCCCGTCTGGGCCATGGGGACCATCAGGAACTTGACGCTCTCCTGGGTGTAGCCGAAGGCCTGCTGCCGATCGAGCAGGCTGACATTGGTGCCCGAGGCGTGGACAGGCCCGCCCGGCAGCTCATGCACGCGGATCTGCGTGCGGTCGAGCCATTGCTGGTAAGGATGCGCGCCGGCGAGCTCCGCCTTGATCTCCTCGTCGGAGACGATGCAGCCCTTCTCCAGGTCGATGAGCAGCATCTTGCCGGGCTGAAGCCGCCACTTCTCGACGATCTTTTCCTCCGGGAAGGGCAGCACGCCGGTCTCAGACGCCATGACCACGAGGCCTTCGTCGGTGACGAAATAGCGTGCCGGCCGGAGACCGTTACGGTCCAGCGTGGCGCCGATCTGGCGGCCATCGGTGAAGGCCATGGCGGCGGGGCCGTCCCACGGCTCCATGAGGCAGGCGTGATACTCGTAGAAGGCGCGGCGCTTGGCATCCATCAGCGGGTTGCCGGCCCAAGCTTCCGGGATCAGCATCATCGCGGCATGCGCGAGTGAGTAGCCGCCTTGCACCAGGAACTCGAGCGCGTTGTCGAAGCAGGCGGTGTCAGACTGGCCCTCATAGGAGATCGGCCACAGCTTCGAGATGTCCTCGCCGAAGAGCGGCGAGGACACGCTCGCCTGGCGCGCCGCCATCCAGTTGACGTTGCCGCGCAGGGTGTTGATCTCGCCGTTATGGGCGACCATCCGGTAGGGATGAGACAGCTTCCAGGACGGGAAGGTGTTGGTCGAGAAGCGCTGATGCACGAGCGCCAAAGCCGAAGAGAACTTCGGGTTATGCAGGTCCTGGTAATAGGCGCCGAGCTGGTAGGCGAGGAACATGCCTTTGTAGACCAGCGTGCGGCAGGACAGCGACACGGTGTAGAAGCCGATGTCGCGGCCGCCGGTCTCGCCGTTGATGGTGTTGGAGATCACTTTCCGCAGGAGATAGAGCCGGCGCTCGAACTCCGTCTCGTCCTCGATGTCGGGTCCACGGCCGATGAAGACCTGGCGATGGGTGGGCTCGGTCTCGATGACGGTCGGCGACAGGCAGGCATTGTCCGTCGGCACCATGCGCCAGCCGAGAAGCTGCAAGCCCTCGGCCTCGACGACGCGCTCCACCACGGACTCGCAATAGATGCGCTGCGCCTGATTGGCGGGCATGAACATGTGCCCGACGGCGTACTGACCGGGCTCCGGCAGCTTAATGTTCAGCGGCGGGCAGACCTCTTGGAAAAAGGCATGCGGAATTTGCACTAGAATTCCGGCGCCGTCGCCGTCGCGCGGGTCGGCGCCCGCCGCACCGCGATGGGTGAGGTTCTCCAGGATCTGAAGGCCATGCTCGATGATGGTGTGGCTCTTGCGCCCCTTCAGGTCGGCGACAAAGCCGACGCCGCAAGCATCGTGCTCGTTGGCTCGGATCATAGAGTCCTTGCGCCGGCGGCAGGCCATTGGCCGCCAGCTTCACAGATCCAGCAATGGGTGCACGCGGTGCCATCGTGATCGTGGAACCTCTGCCCGCGCCAAACGAGAGCGGGGCCTGTTTAAGTTTGGCCAGCGGCCGGCCTCTCCACCAGCATAAAGCGTATGGCTGTCGCGAAGAACCGGGCCAATAAATGGCTAGCGCCCTCTGCGCTAGCGATGCGGGTCGCGGACCTGATTTTGCCTCTCCAGGAGAAGCTCTTTTCGCCCCCGCGCCGCAGCCTCCAGTACAAAGGTCAGCAAGCCTGTCCTATTTAATCCCAAAATGCCAGATTTCCAAGGGGTGCACAAGCGGGATTCGGCGCTCCCCCAGGCCTGAAAACGCCGATCCCGGTCACTTAGTTCTGGCGGAGGCGTGATTTGAACGTGACCGCAAGGGCTGGCCTACTCGGTGGGCAGTTAAGCATGCCGGGGCGGTGCACGTTCCGGCGGAGGTTTGACCCATTTTGAGGAGCTGACATGAACGACCAAACGAAGAAACTCACCGGCCTGGCGGTGGCTTCCGCCTTCGCCACGGCGCTCGGGATCGCGGCCTCGAGCCAGGCAGCGCTTGGCGCGGACGACCAGGAGAAGTGCTACGGCGTCGCTAAGGCCGGCGAGAACGACTGCAAGGCGGGCGAGGGCACGACCTGCGCCGGCACGTCGAAGCTCGACTACCAGGGCAATTCCTGGAAGCTCGTGCCGAAGGGCACTTGCGTGACCATGGAGCTGCCCGACGACCGCAAAGGCAGCCTCGATCCGCTCGACCGCGATCTGCCTCCTGCCTAGGGCGTCGTGATGGCGCGTCCCTCAGACCATCGCAGCCCGATCCCGCCACGCGCCGGGGTCGGGCTGAAGCCCCAGCACTATCGCGACATCCTCGATAGTGCGCCCGACATCGGCTGGTTCGAGATCCATGCCGAGAACTATATGGGCGAGGGTGGGCCGCCCCACGCTTACCTCGCGGCGGTGCGTGAACGCTACCCGCTCTCCCTGCACGGGGTGGGGTTGTCGATCGGCGGCAGCGGACCCCTCGACAAGGATCATCTCGGCCGCTTGCGGGTGCTCGCCGACCGCTACGAGCCGGGGATGTTTTCCGAGCACTTGGCGTGGTCGAGCCACGACACGGTCTATCTCAACGATCTCCTGCCCTTGCCTTACACGGAGGAGACGCTTGAGCTTGTGTGCACCCATATCGACGAGGTGCAGGAGGCGCTGCAGCGGCAAATGCTGCTCGAGAACCCTTCGACCTATGTGGCCTTCGCCGAGACTTCCATGAGCGAGGTCGCGTTCTTGCGTGAGGTGGTGCGGCGGACCGGGTGCGGGCTTCTGCTCGACGTCAATAACGTGTTCGTCCAGGCCACCAATCACGGTTTCGACGCGGCCGCCTATATCGACAGCTTTCCAGCCGAGCATGTGGGCGAGATCCATCTCGGCGGCCATGACGAAGATGAAGACGACGACGGCTCGGCCCTGCTCATCGACGATCACGGGCGCGAGGTGGCGGACCCCGTCTGGGGACTTTATGCGCGCGTTCTCGCCCGCACCGGACCGAAACCCACCCTGATCGAATGGGACAACGACGTGCCCGATTGGCCCACGCTATTCGCCGAGGCGAAGCGCGCGGATGCGGTCATCGCCGAGCGGCGCAAGCACCGCGTGGCGGTCTGATGGCGACGGGCGGCGCGGAACTCGAGGGCGCCTTCGCCCGCGCCGTTCTGGAGGCAGGTGCGGCGGTGCCGGGGCCGCTCGTGCGCAAGGCCGGCGGGACGCCGTCACGGCGCTTCGGCGTCTACCGGAACAATGTCTATGCGAGTTTGATCGACGTGCTGGCCAACCGCTTCCCTGTCACGGCGCGTCTGGTGGGCGATGAATTCTTCCGCACCATGGCGCGGGTCTATATCGAGAAGGACCCGCCGCGGTCGCCGGTGCTGCTTCGCTACGGCGAAGGCTTTGCCGATTTCGCGGCCGATTTTCCGCCTGCGGAGCCTGTGCCCTATCTCGCCGATGTCATGCGCCTCGAATGGGCGTGGCACGCGGCCTATCATGCCGCCGACGCGGAACCGCTGTCGCTTGCGGCGCTAAGCGAGGCAGTAGGGGGCGCGGCGGAGGCGAGGCTCGCGCTTCATCCCTCGCTTCACGTGGTGCGCTCGCCCTATCCCGTGATCACCATCTGGCAGCTTGCCGCGCGGGACGGCGAGAACGAGCCCGCGCGGCTCCCTGCGGAAGGCGAGGACGCGCTCGTGGTGCGGCCGAAGCTCGAAGTGGAGGTGCGCCGTCTTCCCGAGGGCGGGGCGGCGTTCGTGCTCGCCCTGAAGGGTGGGGCGAGCCTGCAAGAGGCGGCGGCGCGCGCGATTGACGAATCGTCGGCGTTCGATCTTGCGGCCAATCTAGCGGGGCTTATGGGATGCGGCGCCTTCATCGGCGTGGGCGCGGAAGCTTAACGAAACCTTTCCCCAATAGATGAAACACGTTAAGGCGCGCGTAAGTTGTGAGGCGTACGCTTTCCCTTAGCCGCCGAAAGTTATGCGTACGAGCGGCACTCCTGGCAGGTTGTTCTCTCCCATAGCACCTGCGAAACCGAGAAGGGCGCCCCCCATCACGGAGGACGCCCTTCTTGCTAGCGCAAAATTGTCAGAGCCAGACGGCGCGACTAGGCGGCCTTGCTGTCGATGACCTTCGGCTTGTCGGCGTCCGTCTTGGTGGTGATCTCGATGGTGCGGGGCTTCATGGCCTCGGGAAGCTCGCGCACGAGATCCACGTGCAGCAAGCCATTCTCCAGGCTCGCGCCCTTCACCACGACATAATCGGCGAGCTGGAAGCGCCGCTCGAAGCTACGCGCGGCGATGCCGCGATGCAGGAAGGTGGAGTTCTCCTGCTCGACGTGCTTCTCGCCGCGAATGGTCAGGGTGTTTTCCTTCACCTCGATGTCGAGGTCGCTGTCGTTGAAACCGGCGACGGCCATGCTGATGCGGTACGCGGTCTCGGAAACCCGCTCGATGTTGTAGGGCGGGTAGCTCGGCGCCTCGCCCTCGAACGAGCCCAGCGTGTCGAGAAGCGAGCCGATCCGGTCGAAGCCGATGGTGGAGCGATAAAGGGGAGAGAGATCGAAGTGTCTCATGTCACATCCTCCGTAAGAAGCGATATGGTGTGCCCGATCTTTGCTGCGAGCCGGGCAGGCAAGCGCAAGCCGTAAGGCCTTGCGCGCTCGATATGGGTGCGACGCCTAAGGGCTTCAAGGGAGGTTGGCGGTCCCAATGTGCACAATAATTCAGAAGATTGGCGCCGACCGGCCGATCAGCCGGACCGCGCCCTTGCGCGCGGCAACGCTGTGGTCATGGCGCGCGTCGCTGGTATAAGGAGTTCGCCAGCCGGTGCGTGTCCGCACTGGGGCTAGGGGCCGCTCACACACATGGATCTCGTCTCCACACCGAAGAATCCGATCCCGCTCGGAGCCTCGTCAGGCTTGCTCGATATCCGCAAGGGCGTCCGGGTGCGCTATGCGAGCTGGCAGTCGGCCTTGCGCGAGCGGCGCGGCACCGTGTGCGTCTTTCCCGGTCGCAACGAGTTCATCGAGAAGTATTTCGAGGTGGTCGGTGAGCTGCGCCGCAGGGGCTTCGCCGTCGCGGTGCTCGATTGGCGCGGGCAGGGGGGCTCGAGCCGGCTGACGCGGAGCCCGATGAAGGGGCACGTCCGCAGTTTCGACGACTATGAGGAGGATCTCGCCCACTTCATGAAGGGGGTGGTGTTGCCGGATTGTCCGGCTCCTTATTTCGCGCTCGCCCATTCGATGGCGGCCACGGTGTTGTTCCGGGCGGCGACCAAGCGGGGCAACTGGTTCAGCCGCATGGTGATGACGGCGCCGATGATCGAGCTCATGGGTCTGCCAATGTCGCAGGGTCTGTGCGGACGCCTTGCCGATGCAATTACACTGTTGGGCTTCGGCAAGCAGGCCGTGCCCGGCCAGACCAAAGAGTATTGGTCGAACGAGGCATTCGAGGGAAACCCGCTGACGTCCGACCGGGAACGCTTCTTCCGCAATATCGGCGTGCTGCACGCCGCTCCCGGACTTGCTGTGGGGCCGCCCACCATCGGCTGGCTCAATGCGGCGTTCAAGGCCATGGCCGAGCTCGACAACGAGAAGTTCGCGCCGCGCATCCGCGTGCCGTCCCTCATGGTCGCGGCGGGTGACGACCAGATCGTGTCGAGCAAGGCCATCGAGGATTTCGCCTCGCGGCTCCGCGCCGGCTCGCAAATTGTGCTCAGAGGCTCCCGCCACGAGATCTTGCAAGAGCGGGACTCGATCCGCGAGCAGTTCTGGGCAGCGTTTGACGCCTTCGTGTCGGGCGCCGCCTTGAGCAAGGCAAGCTAGCGCGACAGGATTTCGACCGCGGTGGCGTGAAGGCGGGGATCGCCCGCAGCGAGAATGCTGCCGCCCTCTCTCGGATCGCCGCCCTCCCATGTGCTGACCACGCCGCCAGCGCGCTCGATAATGGGGATCAGCGGCAGGATGTCGAACGGCTTCAGGCCGGCCTCGACCACAAGGTCGATGTGACCGAGCGCGAGCAGGCAGTAATTGTAGCAATCGCCGCCGAAACGTCTGAGACGCGCCGCACGGCTCAAGCGCTCGTAGCGCTCGCTGTCGCTGCCTTCGAACATGTCAGGGGTGGTCGAGGTGACGACAGCCTCGGCGAGGGATGCGCAAGGGCGGGTCCGCATGACCTTCTCTTCACGGCCATGGCGAAAGAAGGACTCCCGTTCGCCGCTCCAAAAGCGCTCGTTCGTGTAGGGCTGGTCCATCAGGCCGAGCAGCGGCACGCCGCCCGCCGTGAGCCCGATCAGCGTGCCCCACAGAGGCTGGCCCAGGATGAAGGCGCGGGTGCCGTCGATCGGGTCGAGGATCCAGCAGTACTCGGCGTCGGTGCCCGAATTGCCGAACTCCTCGCCGATGATGCCGTGGGACGGGTAAGCCTCGGCGAGGGCCTGCCTGATCGCCGTCTCCGCGTCGCGGTCGGCTGCGGTGACCGGATCGAAGGAATCGCCTCCCTTATGGTCAACGGCCGTGAGTGACCGGAAATGCGGCAATATGACCGCGCCCGCCCTATCGGCCAGGGCGTGGGCCGCCTCTATATAGGCTTGGAAATCAGATTGTTCTGGTCTGGACACGGGACAAGGCTTGGCGGCGTTTGCCCTTGAGAGTCAAGGGTTCTTGGGCTGAACGGCCACGAATACGTGACAGTTCGGCACCAGTGTCTCGGGAATGTCGCAGACCAGCTTGTGCAAACTTGATTTTTGTGCGCCGCAATGACATATTGTTGCAATGCGGCATGGCTCTCCAGGTCGTGCCGCTGCCCTCCTTGGGCGTTTCCTCCCTAGACTTGGGCCGTTCGTTCAATCGAACGGCCCTTTTTTTTGGAGTTGGGTCTGACTACTCCGCTGCGGCGCGGGGGATGGCGAGCCCTGGGATGCCCGGGACCAGCGCGCGCACCATGGTCTCGAGACCGGCATGAAGCCGGTCGAAGCCTGCCGACTTCTCGAAGCTCGTCTCATTCATGTAGAGCGCGCGATTGATCTCGATCTGCAGCACGTGCTGCGCCTTATGCGGTCGTCCGTAATGCTCGGTGATGTAGCCACCGGCATAAGGTTTGTTCAAGGCGACAGCATAGCCGAGCGCTTCGAGGCTGCTCGCCGCGAGCCGTGTCAGCTCCCCGCTGCAGGAGGTGCCGAAGCGGTCGCCGAGGACGAAGTCCGGGCGGCCGGTACCTTTGTCGGCAACCGGGCTCGACGGCATGGAGTGGCAGTCGATCAGCACCGCAAGGCCAAATTCCCGTTTTGCTTCAAGGAGAAGGCTCGCGAGCGTCTGGTGATAGGGGGTGTACAGCCGGTTGATGCGCTCGAGCGCCGCTTCCACAGAGAGCGGCTCCCGGTAGATCTCGTCGGACTCCGAGACGATGCGGGCAATGGTGCCGAGGCCGCCCACGACCCGCACCGATTGCGTGTTGGCGTAGTGGGGCAGGCCGTCGCGGAATAGGACGGGGTCGAGCTCGTAAGGTTCTCGGTTCACGTCGAGATAAGCGCGCGGGAAATGGGCGTGGAGGAGCGGCGCACCGAGATCGGTGACGAAGCCGAATAGCTCCTCGACGAAGGCATCCTCCGAGCGCCTGAGCGTATGGGCATCGAGCCGCGACGCGGCGAGGAAGGTGCTGGGGTAAATCCGGCCGCTATGGGGTGAGTTGAAGACGAGGGGAACTTTGAGTTCCCCGGGCCGGGCCACGGAAAAGGGTGGCCTAAGCTCCGTTTCGATCGCCTCAGCCTCGCTTCGGCTCATGGCCAATCCTTGGTTTTCGGCCCTGTCGCGGGGCCGCCAGCCTGGAATCGCACCTCTGTAAACTCTGCCAACGAGAGTTGAACCTGTCTAGGCGTGTTCTGTCTTGTGCGCGACCCAAATAGACGCAATGATTTGGGGTTCGGTAACGGGGGCGACCCAATTAGCCTCTGTGGTCAGGCAAGCGGTCGTTTACCAAGTTCGTGTACGCCCTTAACGGGCGAGAGTTGAGGGGGATGAGGGAATGGAGGCGAACGATCCACGGGCGCGCAGTGTGCAGCGTATTCTGCTTGCCGAGGATGACGAGGATATGCGCCGCTTCTTGGTCAAGGCGCTCGAGAAGGCCGGCTACGACGTCGTGTCGTTCGGCAACGGGCTCGAGGCCTATGAGCGGCTGAAAGAAGAGCCCTTCATGCTCCTCCTCACCGACATCGTGATGCCGGAGATGGACGGCATCGAGCTCGCCCGCAAAGCATCCGAACTCGATCCCGATCTCAAGATCATGTTCATCACCGGCTTCGCCGCCGTGGCGCTCAACCCGGACAACAACGCACCGAAAGACGCCAAGATCCTGTCGAAGCCCTTCCACCTGCGCGATCTGGTGGATGAGGTGGAGCGCATGCTCGCGGCGTAAAGCGCGGCACGGCGAAACGGCGGGTTGCCTTCGGCGTGCGCCAGCCGATATAGAAGGTCGCCTTGCGACCCAAGGCAGCGGGCGGTTAGCTCAGCGGTAGAGCACTACGTTGACATCGTAGGGGTCACTGGTTCGATCCCAGTACCGCCCACCATTTTCTTCCATCCATCCCGGCTAGGCGGCGCGCGGCACGGCGGCGCGAGAGGCATTGGAAAGCGGCATGGCCTGCCGGGGCTCGGCGTTCTCGCCTTTGGCGAACCCGCTCGGCAGCCTCAGCTCAACATGGATCGGCCTGACGCTGTAACGCACGTGGGAGCTGCCTGTGCTGGCATTGAGCCGGTCACGCTCGAAGCGCGCTTTTTCCTCGGTCTTGAAACAGAGGAGCGTGCCGTTCCGCATGACAGGGTTGGATGCGGCCCCGAAGATGCTTTTGGGGCTGCGGTGAACCAATACCACAAAGAGAGTTTCAGTTTGCATTGGAGACCCCCGTCTCTAGCGCATGCACCGAGCCAAACGCTCGGCGGTCGCTATCGGTTCCACGGGGACGCTGGGAATTGGCGGTAGCGCGGCTCGCGCCACAAAATCGCGGTCGGGAGGGACCGCTGGGCCTAAGGATCTAGTCTCTTGCCGCGAACGGCGGTGTGACGCCGGATGGAGGGATGCCTGCCTGAGCGGTCGTCTTGCTCAGGGTCGGGAGGCTCACATACTTGGCGAGGTCCTCGGATCCGAACTTGTTCAGGTGCCCGGTGTTTCGATAGAGGAACACCCCATCCATCATGGCGTAGCAATCGGTCTCATCGCAGGTCAGGTCGGTCCCGAGGATCGCGCTGACGTCAGCCATGTGTGACGCAACCTCCAGCATCGCCTTGTTGGAAACAGCGAGCCCGCTCCGCACGTCTGCGGCTGAGATACCGCAGGCGCGCCTGTCGTTGCCCGCGCGCTTGGCTTCGATCGCGCATTCGATGGGCAACGTCCCCACCTTCGACCAGTGCGGCACCTGTCCCAAGATCAGCACTTTCACCCCGCGCGCAGTCAAATACTTCGCCGTGGTCTCGAGAAAATGCTCAAGCGTATAGGGGCCCTTGTCGCGCTGTCCGGGCTGCGCGGTCAGGAGGTCGAGGCCATTATTGCCGAGCGATCCTTGGTAACCGGACCAAGAAGCCGACAAGATCGCGAGCTTAAGCTTTGGGTTGGCCTCGACGAATTTTAGGATGGCTTGCTGATATGAGAGGCATGCGTCCTCGCGCCAGTCCGGCTGCCGGACGCGCCACAGGCCCAAAAGCGGCGCACATGTGCTGCGGGTCACCTGCCTTCCAGAGAGCCCCTGCTCCTTGGCAATTTGGGCGACCATGGGAACAAAGTGGTCGGCGTTCGAATCTCCGAAGATCGCGACGTCATAGGACTGTCCATCCTGATGCGGTCTTCCGAAGCCGCAGTCCGTGCGGAAAATGTTCTCGACGCCGTCGCACCGTACGCGGAGAGGATTTCCGGCAGCAATCTGCGCATAGACGGCCTGTGCCGCTCCATCGAGACGCCAAGGCCATCCATTGCCGACCTTGATCGATATGCCCACGCCGGCGAGGACCACGAGGATGCTGGCGGCGTAGGCGAGTGCACCGCGCGTGGGAAGTCTTAACTCGCCGCCGTGCCCCCTGAACGGGGTCTCGACGTATCGCCATGAAAACCACGCCATGGCGAAGCTGATCGCGAGCAAGGCCGCAATCATGAACGGGGACGGCTCCGATGGCGCTTGCATCCTCGCGAAGGTCAGGATCGGCCAGTGCCAAAGATAAAGCGAGTAGGAGATCAGTCCGACCCAGACGATGGGTTTGAGACTCAGTACGCGCCTGACGATCGTGTCTTGGCGGTTGCAGGCGACAATGACGGCTGCCGTACCAAGTGTTGCAAGCAGCGTCGCGATGCCGGGGTAAGGCTCGACCTCGGAGAGAATGAAGCCGCTCGCCAGAATTGCGGTGAGCCCCAAGGCCGCCAAGACCTGGGCGAGCCGCCGCGACAGCGTGAGGCCGTCAATGGTGAGCGCGAGCAAGGCGCCGATCAAGAGCTCCCAGGCCCGGCACTGCGGCATATAGAAGGAATAGGTGTGGTTGCCCGAGACGTTGAATTGGAACAGCGCGAAAGAAACGAGGATGGCGCAAGCTACGACGACAAGTGCCGCCTTGCGCGGTAGCCACGTCGTCAGGAACAACAGAAGGAGCGGCCAAACGATATAGAACTGCTCCTCGATTGCCAGCGACCATGTGTGCAGCAGCGGGCGCTCTTGTGCGGCGAGAGCAAAATAGTCCGTCGTTTTGTAGAAGTGGATATTGGCGCCAAACAGCGCCGTCGCGGTCAGGCTCTTGCCGAACTCGGACAGTTCCTCCGGCGATAGAATGAGGCAGGCGGCGACGATACTGACCAGGACGACGAAAGCCAGCGCCGGCACAATCCGTCTTGCGCGACGCGCCAAGAAGTTTCTCAACAGAAACTTCCGCTCCGCCATCTCCTTGCGGAGAATGGAGGTGATCAGAAAGCCGGAAATGACGAAAAAGACGTCGACGCCGACAAAGCCGCCGGGCACGAGCGACGGCGCCGCGTGGAAACCGAGGACGGAGAGAATGGCCACGGCCCGCAACCCATCGACATGCGACAGGTAGCCCAAAGAGCTCTGATGGCCGCTGCCCGAACCTGCCGGCGCGCGCGTCGCAGTATGTTGGCGCGAAGCGTCCACCCGCTCCCCCCGTTGAAGGCCTAATTCACTCTAAGTGCTCAGTTTACGGGATTGCCTGGGGACTGTCACCGCGCCACGGCGCGGGGTGATGGGCACGGGCACGGCCAGAAGGAAGGCGCTGCCAGCCCAATACCATCGCCGGTGGGCCGCTAAGCCTCGACGAGGACCTTGAAGCCGCCATAGATCAAGCGCTTGGCGTCGAAGGGGATGTCCTTGGTGTCCATCATCTTGAGGAGGCGGGGATCCTTCATCACCTTGGCGTTGACGCGGTCGCGGTGGGCCCGGGATTTGTAGACGATCCAGGAGAAGGCCACCGTCTCGTTCGGCTTGAGCTTCACGGCCTGGGGGAACGACGTGACCTTGCCCTTCTTGACGTCGTCGGCGATGCATTCGCGGAACTCCAGCGCGCCGTGCTCACGCCAGATCTTTCCGGCTTTGCGCGCCATGCGGCGATAGGCATCGACGCTTCTTCTTCGGCACCGGCACGACAAATCCATCGACGTAAGGCATGAGCCCTCCTATCAAGCCGCGCTACTCGCCTGTGCTTGCTGGGGCTTCTCGCAGTTGATCATCCACTGCGTCCCGAAGCGATCGACCACAACGCCGAACTTCTGGGCCCAGAAGGTCTCTCCCAGGGGCATGATGGCCGTTCCGCCTGTGGCGAGCGCGCCGAATACGCGGTCCGCCTCGGCCGGCTCGGGAATGTCGAGGGTGACGGAGACGCCCTGCATGGGCTTGTAGCGGTCCGGCCCTGCGTCCGAAGCCATGAGGACCTGGTCGCCGATGATCAGGCGCGCATGAGCAATCTTCTTGCGCATGTCGTCGGGGATTGGATAGTCGCCCGGCATCTCCCCATAAGTCATCATGGCGACGATCTTGCCGCCAAGGATCTTGGCGTACGAGTTCATGGCCTCCTCGCACGTGCCGGGGAAGTTCAGATACGGATTGAGTTTCATGACGTGCTCCTACTGATTTAGACCTAAGCTTTGGCGAGATAGGCCTCGAGCTGGTCGAGGGTTCCGGTCCAGCCGCCTTGCATGGACTCATGACCCGCCGCGAAGATCGCGTGCTCGGCGGCGTTGCCTCGTAAGGCTCCCAGCGCACGGTGACGGTGGTTTTACCGTCCCGCTCGGCGAAACTGATGGTGGAAAGGAGCTGAAGCGGCCAGCCCTCGTGCAAGGGATGACGTGTCAGGCCGGCGGTCTCGTCGGAGAACGAGCTGATGAAGACCAGCCGTTCCTCTGGGGGACGATCTCGCGATAGACGAAGCGCCCCCACATTTCCTGGCCCTGAGGCGAGGTCAACAGATAATGGAACATGCCGGTTGGCCTGAGGTCGAGCGTCTTGATCGCGGCCTTGAAGCCCTTCGGGCCCCACCACTGCGCCATCTGCTCCGGCTCGGTCCAGGCCTTCCAGACCCGGTCCAACGGGGCATTGAAGGTGCGAGAAATAATGAACGCTTGTGGGCTGCTCATGCTGCCTCTCCGTCGAAGGCGCGCCGCAGCGCCGCGATGTCGAACTTCTTCATTTGTAGAAACGCCTTTGTGACGCGCTGGGATGCCGCGTGGTTCCTGTCGGTCAGCATCTCGAAGAGGGCGGTCGGGACGACCTGCCAGGAGAGCCCGAATTTGTCCTTGAGCCAGCCGCAAGGGCCTTCCTTGCCGCCGTCGGCGGTGAGCTTCTCCCAGTAGTAGTCGACCTCGCCCTGGTCCTTGCAGGGGATCTGAAAGGAGATCGCCTCGTCGAACTTGAACTGGGGGCCGCCGTTCAGGGCCGAGAATTTCTGGCCGTCGAGCTCGAACTCCACGGCCATCACCGAGCCGGCCGGCTTGCCGTGGATCTCGTGACCTTCCTTGCCGTAGCGGCTGACGGTGTTGATCCTTGAGTTGTCGAAGACCGCGCAATAGAATTTTGCGGCGTCCTCCGCTTCCGTGTCGAACCACAGGCACGGCGTGATCTTTTGCGGGGTGATTGCCATGGGGCGGTGCTCCTACGGTTACGCGAGATAAGTTTCGAGCTTGTCGAGGCAGCCGGTCCAGCCGACGGCGTGACGGTCGCGCGCGGGCTCATCGAAGAACTGCTCGTGGATGAGGGTGAGGATCGAGCCCTGCGCCGTCCGGCTTGATGAGAATGGTCACGAACGATTCGCGCTCAGGCATGGTGCGCCACGCCCAGGTGAAGACGAGCTTCTCGTTCGGCACGACGTCGCGATAGATGCCGCCGACATTGTGCTCCTCGCCGTCCTCGGTGTGGAAGGTGACGGCATAGTGGCCGCCGACCCGTACGTCGGTTTCGGCGTGGGTCACCGGCCCTGAATTCGGGGCCGAACCATTTCACGATTTTTTCGGGGTCGGTCCACGCGGCGTAGACCTTTTCCGGTCCTGCATTGAGATGACGTTTGAGGGTGAGGCTTGGCTTGGTTGCGAGGCTGGCTTGGGCGGGCATGGGTCCTCCTCCACGAAGGCGGCGAGTTGGTCGAGGCGTTCAGTCCAAAAGCGCTGGTAGTGATTGAGCCAATCCATGGCTTGCTCCATGGGTTCGGCGGTCAAACGGCAGGTGACGCTGCGGCCGGCCTTGGTGCGGGTGATGAGCCCGGCACCGGACAGCACGTCGAGATGCTTCATGATCGCGGGAAGCGAGATGGGGAACGGCTCCGCCAGCTCGCTCACCGTCAGCGCCTTGCGCTCCTCCAGCTGGGCGAGCAGGGCCCGCCGCGTGGGGTCGGCCAGGGCGGCAAAGGTGCGGTCGAGGGTGGTGTCTTGATACTTAACCATTAGGTTAAGTATAGGGGCGGACCGGGGAGCCTGTCAATCGGGATCGCGATGCGCTGGGCGCTCCCGGTTTTGCGCGCCGTCAACCGGGCTCCGCCAAGTTGACAGGAGGGGCGGCACTTTTTATGGTCCGGCCAACTTGAGGGCGGTCCTTGACCAAAGGGCCGCCCCGCCTCGTTTTCAGCCGAATGGATGGCTTGCCATGAAGATCAAGAATTCGCTGAGGTCCCTACGCAAGCGCCATCGGAACTGCCGCGTGGTGCGCCGCCGCGGGCGCCTCTACGTCATCAACAAGACCAACCGCCGCTTCAAGGCGCGCCAGGGCTAGTCCCCGGGGCTTTCGCGCCGAATTGCTTTGACCCAAGGCGCGCAGGCCCCGTACGTTTCCAGCATGATTAAGGTGACAAGCCGGGCGAGCGTCCCGCTCGCGGTGTGCCTGCTGGCGTCGATGGGCCTTGTGGCCGCGCCAGCGTCCGCGCTCGTGGTCCCGCCCATTGTTCTCGCGCAGGCCTATTTCGACGATCAGGGGGACCAGCCGGAAGACGGCGACGTCGCCAGCCCGGACGAGCCGAGCCTGGATATGCCCAATGCGGTTGAGCCGGGTTCCGAGGACGAAATGCTCGGGGCCGAGCCGCTGCTCAAGCCGGACATGAAGCCTGGCGCGGATCCATCGGCGCCGCCGCAGTCGGCAGAGGAGGGCAAGAGTAACAAGCTCGATCTTGATCTCGGCAAGGCCTTGCCCGCCGAGCCGTTTGATCGGCCGAAAATGCTGTCCGAGCTCTACGAGAAGCTCGGCGCGGCAAAGAATGCCTCCGCGGCCGAACCGATCATGAAGGCCATCGAGGATCTGTGGACGGTGTCGGGCAGCGACACCATCGACCTGCTGATGAGCCGGGCGGCCCAGTTCGCCAATCAGGAAGAGGCCGACTTGTCGCTTGCCATTCTCGACGCCGTCGTGGACATCGCGCCACAGGAGGCCGAGGCGTGGTACTTGCGCGCCAAGGTGAACGTCATCAAAGGCAAGCCCGAGCGTGCCATCGCCGACCTTCGGCGGGCGCTCGCCATCGATCCCAAGCACTATAAGGCGATCAACGATCTCGGCCTCGTGCTGGAGGAGATCGGCGCCAAGAAGGAGGCGCTGGCAGCCTATCGCCGGGCGCTCGCAATCAATCCGTTCCTGGAGGATGCCCGCCAGGGCGTCGAGGCGCTCAAGCGCGACGTCGAAGGCCAGGATATCTAGGCCGCCCGCCTCAACTCTTTCCTAAAGGCGATGCTACTCGTCGTCGGCGCCGGGATCGACGGAGGCGATGCGCAGCATATTGGTCGCGCCGGATTTGCCGAGGGGGACACCCGCCGAGATGATGACCTGCTCGCCGGGTAGAGCGAAGCCCTCCTGGTAGGCGATGCGGCAAGCCTTCGCCACCATGTCATCGAGATTGCGCGGATCGTCGGTCAGCACGCAGTGCAGACCCCACACGATGGCGAGCTTGCGGCCCGTGGCGGGAATCGGCGTCAGCGCCAGGATCGGCTGTTGGGGCCGCTCACGCGCGGCGCGCAAGGACGTCGCGCCTGACGCCGTGTAGCAGACGATCGCCGAGAGGTTCAGGGTCTCGGCCACGGTGCGGGCCGCGGCCGAGATCGCGTCGGCGCCGGTTGCTTGCGGGTCGATGCGCTGGGCGTGAATGATGGCCGCGTAAAGGGGGTCGCGCTCCACCTCGACGGCGACACGGTCCATGGTGGCGACCGCGTCCACGGGATATTTGCCGACGGCGGATTCCGCCGACAGCATGACCGCATCGGCGCCTTCGAACACGGCCGTGGCGACGTCGGAAACCTCGGCCCGGGTCGGCACCGGCGCGTAGATCATCGATTCCAGCATCTGGGTGGCGACCACGACGGGTTTGCCGGCGTTGCGCGCGGCGCGGCTGATCTGCTTCTGGAGGCCAGGAACCTTCTCGACCGGCATCTCCACACCGAGATCGCCGCGCGCCACCATGATGCCGTCGGCGAGGTCAAGGATTTCCTTGAGATGATTAACTGCGGACGGCTTCTCGATCTTGGCCATGATCGAGGCGCGTCCGCGAGAGAGCTTGCGCGCCTCGGCGATGTCTTCGGGGCGCTGCACGAAGGAGAGCGCGATCCAGGAAACGCCAATGGATATGGCGGACTCGATGTCCGCACGGTCCTTATCCGTCAGCGCGCCGAAGGGAAGCACGGTGTCGGGCAGGCTGATGCCTTTGCGGCTGCCGAGCAGTCCGGACGTCAGAACCTCGGCGTCGATCCTGACGTCGCTCGCCTCGACGACGCGCAGCTTGAGCTTGCCGTCATCGAGCAGAAGCGTGTGGCCTTGCTCCACGGCCTCGAAGATTTCCGGATGCGGGAGTTGCACGCGGCCCAACCCGCCGATCGCTTCGCGGCGGACAAAACTCAAGATGTCGCCTTCGGTCAGGCGGATAGAGCCCGAGTTGATCTTGCCGATGCGCAGCTTCGGGCCTTGCAAGTCAACCAAGATGCCGATCGGCCGAGAGAATTCGGATTCGAGCCTGCGGACGATGCCGTGAACTTCGCGCAAGCCATCGTGCGTCGCGTGGCTCATATTCACACGGAACACGTCGGCACCCGCCTCGAACAGGCGCCGCATCGTCTCTTCGTTGGTGGAGGCAGGACCGAGCGTGGCGACGATCTTGACCCGGCGATTTCGCCTCATTGGGACTTCGCTTCAGCCTCCGGATCGGTGAGGCGAACGGTCCAGTCCCGCTCCTCGCCGGTGTCGACCTCGAAGAATCCCGTGCGCTTGTGGCCGCGCTTTTCACAATCCTGAGTGTCGCGGATGGTGAAGGACTTGTCGTCGGTGCACATATATAGCGGCCCGGCCCATTCACCGCCGCGATCGTAGTCGATAGCGTGGATGTAATAGTAACGGCCGATCAAGACGCCCTTGAGCAGGGTTTCGCAGGTGTGGGAGGCGATGTTCCACCATCCCTCGCTGGCCCAGCCTTCGGTGTCCTTGTAACCGATCGAGACGCCGACCCGGCTTGCCGTGGTGTTGCACAGCTTGAGATCGGCATGGGCAGGCGTGACCCCAAGCCAAGCCGCAAAGCCGGCCGCCAAGAGTGCGCAAAGCCCCCACCGGGGGGCGATACGGCGGATTTCCGCCGATTTGCGGGTCACGTTCGAAGCAAGCATCTGTCTCTCAAACCAAAAATCGCGGTTAAAGAACCCCGAAAGGTAGCATCGAATTGGTTGCATTTCTCTGACCGACCGGAGTCGATTATAAGGCCTGTTGTATAAGGCCTGTTGGGCCCTAGCAAAAACACCGCGGAAAATCGTGAGTAAATGCGTCGCAACCAGGGTTTTTTTTGACGTTTGGTTGTTGCCGCGGCGAAGGGCGCGGGGCAGTTAAGGGGGCGCGAGGATCGCTCGCGGGGAGTTGAGCCTGGACACACTTGTACAAGAAGATTTGGGCGAAAAGCCATACCGGACCATCGAAGGGGACGTGAGCCTCGGGCTCCTCATCCTCTGCGACCACGCCGACAACAGGATTCCGCAAGCGCTGGGGACGCTGGGGCTCAGGCCGGAGGATCTGCACCGGCACATCGCCTACGATCTCGGGGCGGAAGGCGTGGCTTCGGGGCTCGCCGAGTCGCTCGGCGCGCCGGCGGTCTTGAGCCGCTTCTCCCGCCTGCTGATCGACCCGAACCGCGGCCTCGACGACCCGACGCTCATCATGCAGCTCTCCGACGGGCTCGTGGTGCCCGGCAATGTGGGTCTGAGTGCCGCCGAAACCGAAAACCGCATCGAGCGCTTCTATCGGCCCTATCATGAGGCCATAGACCGGGCGATCGAGGCCGGGATCGCCGCCGGCAAGCCGCCGGTGCTTTTGTCGGTGCATAGCTTCACCCAAGCCTGGAAGGGTATGCACCGGCCATGGGCCGCGGCGGTCTTGTGGGACAGGGATCCGCGTTTCCCGCTCCCGCTGCTCGAGGGCTTGAGGACCATTCCCGACGTCGAGGTGGGAGACAACGTGCCGTACTCGGGTCAGCTCAAAGGCGACACGCTTTACCGGCACGCCACGATGCGCGGCCTAGCGCACGCGCTCGTCGAGGTGCGCCAGGATCTGATTTTCGCCGCCGAAGGGCAGTGGCAATGGGCGCACCATCTCGCCCGCATCGTCGGCGAGGTGCTCCGCTCGGCCCCCGGCCTGCACGAGATCGAGCATCATGGCTCCAACACCGGTATCGGGTTTGCGAAAGGATGCGCACGTGGATGAGAAGACAAAGACCGAGCTCGAAGCCGCCGCTTTCCGCCGGCTGATCGAGCATTTGCGCGAGCGCACCGACGTGCAGAACATCGACCTGATGGAACTCGCCGGCTTCTGCCGCAACTGCCTCTCGACGTGGTATCTCGAGGCCGCCGACGAGCGCGGCGTTCCCCTCAGCAAGGACGAGGCGAAGAAACTCGTCTACGGCATGCCGTACGAGGACTGGAAGGCGAAGTTCCAAACCGAACGGTCGTGACACGCGTCCGTCCACCTGAAAAATAGAAGTAAAATCAAAGTATTAAGCTCGAGCTGCGGACTCTTCCGCGGAGGCTCGCAAGGCGGCTTTGGAAAAGCGGGATAAGCCCCGTGGGCGCCTTGCTGTGGTCAGCGATCAGGACCAAGCTCGCCCTTCATCGAATCATCACAAACGCCCGAGGTCCTACCGTGTCGCTTCAGTCATCAGCCAAAGATCAGCTTCGTGCCATCGTGTCCCGCATCGAGCGGCTGGAGGAGGAGAAGGCGGCGCTCGCCGCGGATTTGCGCGAGGTCTATGCCGAGGCCAAAGGCAATGGCTTCGACGTCAAGGCGCTCAGGGCCGTGATCCGCTTGCGCAAGCAGGACGAGAACAAGCGGCGTGAGGAAGAGGCGGTGCTCACGACCTATCTCCATGCGCTCGGCATGGACGCGGCTGAGTCCGAGGCGGCCTAACAGCTAGCGGGCGTTCTGGGCGAGGCGGGTCGGCGCGGGCGCTTCCATCTCGGCATAGAGGCTTCTCACCGCATCGCCGGAGAAATGCTGGGCGCTGGCCAGCCCGTGATAGCCCGAGCTCTGGCGCAGTTTGAAGTTCGTGGGCTGGTCCATGTCATCGAGCAGGTAGTCGATATTGTCCTGCTCGGGATGGGTCAGGGGCGCCACGGTCCGGCTATAGGCGACCGAGGTCTCAGTCATGAGGTTCGCGGTGTCGAAGGGCACGTAGCTCAACTCGTCAGGATGGTCGTCGTCGACCTCAGGTGCACCGACAACTTGCGCGCTCTCGTAGGACGGGACGGCGGGCCGACGGGGCTCGGGAAGAAGATTGGGCCGTGCGAATGGGAAACCACCGGCGGCGCTGGCATGGGCGAAGCGCGGGGCGGCAGCTTGGGCGTCGGCGGGCGCCAGTGCCATCGGCGCGGGCCGATCCGGCGCGTAGGAGGCAAGGATCGGCTGTGCCACTTCAGGCGCTTGGTGGTGCGGATTCGGCGTGGGCCGCGGCGCCCGCGGCGTGTTCATAGCCAGCAGAGTTTGGTTCACGAGGCCTTTTGCCTGAGCCAGCTTGTAGTCCTCCGGCGTGATGGGATTGCCGCCGCGCGGGATATAGGCGGTGTGGCCGCTGGGGAAGAGGGCGGCCAGCTCGAGCCGCGGCATGCGCGGCCACATGCGCACGCGGCCCGTGTCGACATGGACGAAGGGAACGCCGGAGGTGGGGTAGTAACCCACGCCGCCGACTTCGTGGATCAGGGCGGAGGCGCGCAGCGTCTTCACTGGCACGTCGGGGAAGTGGATATCGCAGGCTTTGCCGAGCATGTGCTGGCTGTGCTTGGCCTGGCCGCCGCCGGCCTTTCTGAGCCTCGCGTTGGTGGTAGGGCTGCGGTAGCCGGAAATTAGGTGCACGGGCTCTTTGGAGCCGAGTTCCTCATGCAGGGTCCAGATGAGGTCGATGACCTCGGGATCCATGTGGGTCTCTTTATCGGCCCGCCAATCCCGCATGAAATAATTGAGCTTCTTGAGAGCTTCTTCGTCGTACTTGCCGTCCCGCTTATAGGTGACGGTGATGCTCTCTTTGGTGTGGATTTCGTAGAGGGAGAGGGTGCGGGTCTCGCCCAAGGCGCTTGCTTTGGAGGCGATGGCTACGCCGGCGACGACCAGCAAGAGTCCGGCGCCAAGCACGGCGCGACAGGCACTGCTCCCCCGAATGCGCATCCCCGACTTTCCGTAAACTTCCCTCGCCGGCGTTTGAAGACCGGCTTTCCCCGAGACGCCCGGCCCTTGGCCCTAGAGGCGTCGGCGGCCAACCTTCCCGTGCTGGCCGTTAAGCAACAGTATTCGCTAAATTGCGGGAAAAACAAGGCAAACGCCTTAACCATTCAGGCCATGGTTAACGCGCTCTGAGCGGCGCGGAGAGCCAGGCGCGGTGCCTTAGGCCCGATTCCCGCTGGTTTTTCGGGGAATCGGGCGCCGTTGCCTAATTCACAAAGCCTTCGAGGACGTCGGCGAGGGTGTCGTTCCGCCGGCGCTGGGCCGCGCCGCTCTGCTGCACCGGGATCGACTGGGTCAGGATCTCGTCATCGGCCGGGTCGGCAAAATTGGTGCGGTGATCGAACAGGGCCGAGGCCATGCGGGCATCGTGGCCATAGAGGTCCCGGAAGGTCTTGATCGAGCCATCCTTATTCACCCACAGGGTGAAGTAGGAGATGTAGACCGGGATCTTCCGGTGCAGGGCGATCTGCTGATCATAGCCGTTCTCGAAAGCGGACAACGTGCGCGCCTGGCTCCAGTCCTGATCATGGCTCATGATGACCGCGGCCAGCTGATCCGGATTCTGCACGCGCATGCAGCCATGGCTTTCGGCGCGCACTTGCTTGGCAAACAGGAACTTCTGCGGCGTGTCGTGCATGTAGACATCGTGCTTGTTGGGGAACACGAACTTGACGCGGCCGAGCACGTTACCGGGGCCGGGCGGCTGATAGAGATGGAGGGTGCGGATGTCGATCCGGCTCCAATCGAGGGAGGCGGGGTCGACTTCCTGGCCGCCGTATTTGATGCGCAGGTTGTGGCGCTGGAAGACCGCGGTGTTCCAGCCGCCCCCGAACCAACCGCCGGCCGGGCGGACATACGGCCTGATCTCCTCGACCTTGATGGAGTTCGGGACGTTCCAGTACGGGCCGAACACGACCGACTGCATCTCGTCGGCGAAGATCGGGGTTTGCTTGGCGGGCTTGCCCACGACCACGCGCGTGGTGTGGACCACCTCGTCGTCCTTGTAGACCCGCAGCATGAATTCCGGGACGTTGACCATCACGTAGAACGAGCCGAGGTCATGGGGCAGCCAACGCCAGCGCTCCATGTTGAGGAGGATGGTCTTGATCTGGGCCGGGCTGCCCATGTGGCGCAGGTTCGGCTGATTGAGCAGCCGCCGCGTGCCGGCACCGACCACGCCGTCGGCGGCGGTGTTGTGCTCGCCCTGGAACTTTCGCACGGCCTCGAGCACGTCCCCGTCATAAAGGTTGGGGTTCTCCCCCTCCGGGATTTCGAGGCGCGTCCGCAACAGCGCCACTTGCGGATCCTCGCTGCCGAACCGGAGCAGAGGGCCGTCGGGCATCTGAATCTCAGGCTTCTCTTCCTTCGCCTCTTGGTTGCCGCCGCGAAGCTCGATCAGCTTCTTGCGCAGCAGCTCGAACTGAGGCTGGTCGGGCTGGAAGCTGCGCAAATAGGCTGCGGGGTCAGAGCGGAAGGAGATCGAACTCGATCACCTCCGACGGATCGGGAAGGGCGCGCGTCGGGTCGAGATTCTTCGAGATGCGCTGCGGATCGATGCGCCCGCCGCGGGCGTCGTACGTGTAGTCGAGCACGGCATGGCTGATCTTGATCTCGGCGTCGGCGAGTTCGTCGGTGGCGTTGGCGCCGTGGGCATCGAAGCCCGACAGGTTCGGCAAGGTGTAGTCGGACGCGCGGAGACCGTAGTCGTCGGCCTCCTTGATCTCGGCGACCACCGCTTTGCCGCGGTCGGTCAGACCGTTCTCGTCAACCCAGAGAAGCTTCTGATCGGGGACGGAGTAGTACTCGACGAGAGCCCCTTTCTCATCCTGCTTGTGCTTGGCGGTGGCGGTGAATTTGGCAGAGAGTTGCGTCTGCACCGCGATCCGGACCGCCTCGGTCCGGCTGACCAGCGTAGCGGGTGCATCGGGCTCGGCAGCAAATGCCGGCGCGCCGAGCGGCGCGGCCAGAAACAAGGTCAACGCAATACCGTAGATGGGCCTCATGTTTTGCTCCCTCTGGCCGAATCGTGATCCCGGATTCAGCTAGCGCCCGGACGCGAGCCGGGCTCCCCGTTAGCTGGCCATACTACGCAGCCAATTAAAGGTCCCCGAACCCGCTTCTTCCCCTCACTGTGGCATTTCGTGCCAATCGTTTCGTTTGCGATTATCGCCGCGTGACCTCAGCTAGTTCGGTCTCGCCTCGAGGCCGATCTCGCGCATCTTCCGGTAGAGCGTCGACCGGCCAATGCCGAGCCTCTTGGCGATCTCCGTCATCCTGCCGCGATAGCGGCCGAAGGCGAGCCGGATCATGTCGGCTTCGACAGCCTCCAGATGAGCGGATGTCGCCGGTGTCGCTGAGCGCCGGGATGCCGACAGAGTCCTTCCCGTTGCCGTTCGGCACGTGGATCGTGGCCGGCGCGTCGGCGGACTGGCCGAGCATGACCGGTCCCTCGATGCGCGGCGTCAGGTCTTTCGGCGCCGGTGCCGGCGGCACGGTGACCGCGTAGCCTTCGACGTGGGCGGCGATCTGCGGAAACTCGTCCACCGTCAGCATGGGCGTGTCGGCCAGCACGACGGCGCGGAACACGGCGTTCTCAAGCTGACGGATATTGCCGGGCCAGGAATAACGCTGGAGCATGGCGGCCGCGTCTGCATCGACGCCGTCGATGCGCTTGCCTTCTTCGGCGGCGAAACGGGCCGTGAAGTGGCGTACGAGCTCCGGCACGTCCTCAAGCCGCTCCCTCAGAGGCGGCACCCAAATGGGAAAGACGTTCAGCCGGTAATAGAGGTCCTCGCGGAAGCGGCCGTCCTGGACCAGGGCGATCAGGTTCTGGTTGGTCGCCGAGACTAGGCGGAAGTCGACCTTGACCGACTGCTTGGCGCCGACGGCATCGATCTCGCCCTCTTGCAGCGCGCGCAGCAGCTTCACCTGGGCGTCGAGAGGCAGTTCGCTAATCTCGTCGAGGAACAGCGTGCCGCCATCGGCTTCGACGAACTTGCCCGTCCGCTTCTCCGACGCGCCGGTGAAGGACCCCCTCTCATGGCCGAAGAGGATGCTCTCGACCAGGTTCTCCGGGATCGCGCCACAGTTGACGGTCACGAATGGCTTTGATTTGAGGGTGCTTTCACCCTGGATGGCGCGGGCGATCAGCTCCTTGCCGACGCCCGATTCGCCCTCGATGAGGACGGGGATGGCGGAATTGGCGGCGCGTTTGCCGAGCTCGATGACCCGCTTCATGGCCTCGCTGCCGGCGATGAGGTCGGCGAAGCCGAGATCGCCGTTGGCGGTGGCCTTCATGCGGGTGATTTCACCGGCCAGCGCCTCGATCTTGAGCGCGTTCTTGATGGAGACTTCGAGCCGCTCGGGGCTTACCGGCTTCACCACGAAGTCGACAGCGCCGGCGCGCATGGCGGCGATGGCGGCATCGATGCTGCCGTTCGCGGTCTGCACGATGGCGGGCGGCTTGCGCGGCAAGGACCGCATGGCCGACAGCACCGCCATGCCGTCCGTGCCGGGCATGACGAGGTCGAGCAGGATGAGGCAGATATCGCCTGTGGTATCAGCTTTCAGCGCGGCAAGGGCGCCATCGCCACTGTCGGCGGCTTCGACGTTGTAGCCGAACCGCTTGATCGTCTCTTCGAGAATACGACGTTGTGTAGGGTCGTCATCGACGACCAGGACGCGCTTGGGCATGACGCAAAACTCACTAGTTACGCAAACACTAACGAAACAGAGGCGCCGCTTGGGGCGAATACTTGGGCCTTAGCGGACCCCTGCTGTGCCAAAACTGTGCAGTGGGAAGGTAAACATCTTCTTTATCGCGGTTCGATTTTGGTGAAGTCGTTGCCCGCGCGCTGTTCGAAATGACCAGATAAGCGTCAGTTTGGGCCTTGCAGGCGCGCGCGAGCCTTCCCACACTAGGCGCTGGCCACTGCTAACGAGGATCTTTGAGTCGATGTTGCCCTCCCTGAATAATTTGCTTCCGAGACCCGTCCATGCCGCGACCCATGCGGCCAAGAGCAAGGCAAAGCGCGCCGAAGCGCCCACGCTCGGTGCGCTGCCGGAGTGGAATCTCGCCGATCTCTACGACGCTCCCGAATCACCGGCACTGAAGAAGGACCTGGATACGGCCGAGCAGGCGGCGGAGGCCATGAACCAGCGCTACGCCGGCAAGCTTTCCGATCTTCTCGCGGGCGGTGAGGGCGGCGCGGCGCTGGCGCAAGCCGTGCGCGAGTTCGAGGCGCTGAACGACGTGCTGGGCCGCGTCGTCTCTTATGCGAGCCTGCTCTATTCCGCCGATACGGCCGACCCACGGCGCCAGAAGTTCTACGGCGACGTCCAGGAGAAGATCACCGCCATCTCGTCCAAGCTCCTGTTCTTTCCGCTCGAGCTCAACCGGCTCGACGACGCGGCGCTTGAGAAGGCGATGACGGGCACCGAGCTCGGCCATTACCGGCCCTGGCTCGAGGATCTGCGCAAAGAGAAGCCCTATCAACTCGAAGACAGGCTGGAGCAGCTGTTCCACGAGAAGGCGGTGACCGCGCGGGGCGCCTGGGACCGCCTGTTCAACGAGACGATGACGTCGCTCCGTTTCAAGATCGACGGCGAGAAGCTCAGCCTCGAACCCACCCTCAATCGGCTCCTCGACCCGAACGAGAAGAAGCGCAAAGAGGCCGCCGAGGCCTTGGGCAAGGTGTTCAAGGACAATGTGCGGCTGTTCACGCTCATCACCAACACGCTCGCCAAGGACAAGGAGATCTCCGACCGCTGGCGCGGCTTCGAAGACGTCGCCGATAGCCGTCATCTCGCCAATCGCGTCGAGCGGGAGGTGGTCGATGCCCTGGTGGCGGCGGTGCGCGATGCCTATCCGCGGCTGTCGCACCGCTACTACGCCATGAAGGCGAAGTGGCTCGGCAAGAAGAAGCTCATGTACTGGGACCGCAATGCGCCGTTGCCGGAAGAGCCCAAGCAGGTGATCGGCTGGGACGATGCGCGCGAGACCGTGCTCACGGCCTATGGCGACTTCTCACCGCGCATGGCCGACATCGCCGGGCGCTTCTTCGCCGAACGCTGGATCGATGCGCCGGTCCGGGAAGGGAAGGCGCAAGGCGCCTTCTCTCATCCCACGGTGCCGAGCGCGCACCCCTACATCATGCTCAACTATCAGGGAAAGCCGCGGGATGTGATGACGCTCGCGCATGAGCTGGGTCACGGCGTGCACCAGGTGCTCGCCAACGTGCAAGGTCCGCTGATGGCGCCGACGCCGCTGACCCTGGCCGAGACGGCGAGCGTGTTCGGCGAGATGCTGACCTTCCGCAAGCTGCTCGATCAGGCGCCGACCAAGCGCGAGCGCAAAGCGTTGCTGGCAGCCAAGGTGGAGGACATGCTCAACACCGTGGTCCGCCAGATCGCTTTCTATACATTCGAGCGCAACGTGCATATCGAGCGTCGCGAGGGCGAACTGACGAGCGAACGGCTCGGCGAGATCTGGCTCGACGTGCAGCGCGAGAGCCTAGGCCCTGCGATCGAGCTGGAGCCCGAGTATGAGACCTTCTGGTGCTACATCCCGCACTTCATCCACGCGCCGTTCTACGTCTACGCGTACGCGTTCGGCGATTGCTTGGTGAATTCGCTCTATGCCGTCTACGAGAAGGCGGAGAAGGGTTTCGCCGAGCGCTATCTCGACATGCTTGCTGCCGGCGGTACCAAGCATCACAAGGAGCTTCTGAAGCCGTTCGGGCTTGACGCGTCGGAGCCGCATTTCTGGTCCATGGGCCTCAAGGTGGTCGAAGGCTTGATCGACGAGCTCGAAGCCATGGACGAGACGAAGGCTTAGCCATGTCGCAAGTGACGCTGGTCCCCGTACTTCTCTGGGTCGCGGCGCTTGTGTGTTGGGGCCTCGCGGTGTGGCGGGGCCCAAGGCCGATCCTGTCCGACTTCGTCATCGACCGGCTGCTGCGCTACCTGTTCATCTTCCCGCTCGGGCTGCTCGGCCTATGGGCCTTTGTCGGTCACGTGTTCTTTCCGCTGCGTTCGGCGGCTGCGATCGGCTGGGAACCGAGCCCGTTCCAGTTCGAGGTGGGCTACGCCGGTCTCGGGCTGGGGCTCGCGAGCCTGTATGCGGCTTACACGACCTTTTATGCGCGGGTCGCGGTCGCCATCGCGGCGTCGTGCTTTCTCGTGGGCGCAGGCATCGGGCATGTGCATGACATCGTCGCCTACGGCAACCTGACCTCCGGCAATGCCGGGCCGATCCTCGTCACCGATTTTCTCACGCCGATGGCGGTTCTCGCTCTTCTGTTGGTCGCGGCGCAACGGCCCCGGCCCAAGTCGCCGGACACGCTCGCGCTCGAAGCGGAGCTCGAGGTCGCGCGGCGTGCCATGCGCTCTTACCGGGACGCGCTCGACAAGTTCGTCAAGGAATGAGCTTCAGGCGTTTATTTCACGAGGGCGATGTCGGCGACCACTGGCCGGTGATCGGATCCGAGATACGGGCCGACCGTAATGCCGAGCGAGGCGAAGTGGCGCGAGGCAAACACGTTGTCGATAGGCACGAACGGTAGAAGGCGGACATCGCGCCAGCGCATGGGCCAGGTGGGGTCGTATGAATTGAAGCGGTGGAGCGCCGTCGCCGCGGAGAAGGTCTTCAGCTTGACCGTCCATGGCGTCATGTTGAAATCGCCGGCCAAGATCAACGGCCCGGAGTGGCTGCGCACGAAGCGGTTGAGCGCGAAGATGTCGCTCTGCTGAAGGTCCGGGTAGAACGGCCGCGCAAAATGAACGCCGGCAAGCTCGACTGCCTTGCCGTTCACGTCGAGTTTCACCCAGCGGATGATCAGCGACATCCATGCGGTTGGCCGGGGCGATCGATGCGGCCGTCGGCAAGGATCGGATATTTGGACAGGATGACGAGGCCGTTGTCGCCGACGTGATAGGGGTAATGCTTGTCGAGCAGCGCGAGCAGGCCTTGGTGAATGTCCCGCACCTCTTGGAGCACGACGACATCGGCATCTTTGTCGAACAAGAACTTCGTGATGGCCTTCGTATGCTCGTTCCCGCCCCAGAGATTGAAGGTAACGACGCGCAAGAACCGTGCGGCACCTGCCGGCGCCTCGGGGGCGCGGCCTGAGAGCCCCGTGACCAGCAGCACGAGGATGACGGCAAGCAGGATCGCTGCGGCGCCAATCAGGCTGCGGGCGCGGGTGGCGAAGGCGAGCGCGAGAAGCGCCAACGCGCCGGCGCCAAGGAAGGGCAGGCCGTCATTGACGATATCGAGCGCGGGATACCAATTGGCGAGCACGCCGAGCGCGGTGAGCACGGCGCCGAAAACGAGACAAGCTGCGACAATCACTCTCAGGGCTTTGGACATCGAATTGGCGGGTCTTTGACTGCAAATGCGGCAAGGGATGGGCGGGAGCCGAGAAGGGGCCCTATATGAGGGAAGACTTACCCGTGCGTGAAACCCTTTTTGTCGCCGTATGACCGACACGCCCTCCGACAGCGAAAAGAACCGCTTCAGCGCCCGCGCCATGCGCTATGGCCGGGTCGGCGCCAATGTGGGCGGGGTCGCCGCGCGCATCGCCGGGCGTCGCCTGTTCGGCCTCGATCCCGAGCGTGACAAGGACGCCGCGGCGCTTGCCGCCGCCCTAGGAGGGCTGAAGGGCCCGATCATGAAGGTGGCGCAGCTTCTCGCCACCATTCCCGAGGCGCTGCCGGCCGAATACGCGGCGGAGCTCGGTCAGCTGCAAAGTCACGCGCCTCCCATGGGCCGGTCGTTCGTGCGGCGGCGCATGGCGGCGGAGCTCGGTCCCGATTGGGAAGAGAAATTCGCGAGTTTCGACCACGAGGCGGCAGCGTCCGCCTCGCTCGGCCAGGTGCATCGCGCCGTCGCGCATGACGGGCGGGTTCTGGCCGTCAAGCTGCAATATCCGGACATGCAGTCGGCGGTCGAAGCCGACCTCGTCCAGCTCGGCGTTCTCTTCTCCCTCCATCGCCGCATGCGTCCCGCGGTCGAGACATCGGAGATGCTGAAGGAGATCGCGGCCCGCTTGCGCGAGGAGCTCGACTACGAGCTCGAGGCCAAGCATACGCGGCTTTACGGCTTCATCTTCGAGAACGATCCGTTGATCCGCGTGCCGGACGTTCTGACCGCGAACTTTCGACGCGGCGGCTGCTGACCATGACCTGGCTCGAGGGCCGACGGCTGCTCGACTATACGAGCCGCCCGCTCGAGGAGCGCAACCAAATCGCGCGGGCCATGTTTCGCGCCTGGTGGTTCCCGTTCAGCCATTACGGGGTGATCCACGGCGATCCGCATCTGGGCAACTACACCGTGTTCGAAGACGAGGACGGCAAGGCGGCGGGCATCAACCTGCTCGACTATGGCTGCATGCGCACCTTCGCGCCGAAATTCATTCAAGGCGTGGTCGATCTCTATCACGGGCTCCTGCACAACGACCGGGCGCTCGTCGTGCATGCCTATGAGACGTGGGGCTTCGCCGGGCTCTCCAACGAGCTGATCGACATCCTCAATATCTGGGCGAACTTCATCTACGGTCCCATGCTCGAAGACCGGGTGCGCACCATTGCCGAGCATACGCGGCCCGGCGCTTATGGCCGCCAGGAGGCGTTCAAAGTGCATGAGGGCTTGCGCGAGAAGGGGCCGGTGACGGTGCCGCGCGAGTTCGTGTTCATGGACCGGGCGGCGATTGGGCTCGGGGGCGTGTTTCTGCGTCTCGACGCCCAGCTCAACTATCACCGCCTGTTCAACGAGGCGATCGCCGGCGCCGATCTGGCCGACGTGACCCGGCGCCAACACGACGCTTTTGTTAAAGCCGGCGTACCGTTACCGGAGGGATCCGCCTAACAAGGGTTGTGATCGAGGCCCACTTCGCCGAGGATTCGAAAATCTCGCGAATCTATCGAGAGGAGGGGCTGACGATGGATTGGCTGATCAACGACGCATTGCCGGTGCTGGCGCGGATCTTCATCGTCTGGATCTTTCCGTTCAGCACGCTCGACAAGATCATCAATTGGGACAACGCGGTAAAGCAGGCGACGTCGAGCTGGCTTCCCGGCGGCGCGGTGCTCCTGATCCTCGCCATGATCGTGGAGGTCTGCACGCCGCCGATGATCGTGTTCGGCTTCTATGCCGGGATCGCGGCGTTCGTTCTGGCGGGTTATTGCGCCGTCACGGCGATCGTCTACCACAATTTCTGGGCCTATCCGCGCTTCTGGAAGCCTGACAGCGAGGGCTATCCGCATATCTGGGACTTCTTCAAGAACTTCGGGCTCGTCGGCGGGTTGATCTACGTGATGTATGCGGCGGGCTTCATCCAGGCGGTCGGCGGCGACATTGAGAAGGCCGCGGCACTGACGCAGCCGGTCGTCGCGATGATGGGTTAGCCAATGAGCGTGAACCCCGAACATCCGAAGATCCCTTATTGGCATCTGTGGACGGACGACGCGGGGATCTACGCACCAGACGCGCTGTGAGCTTTCGGGCTTCGAAATGCAAAGCATGGGGGGCAAGGCTGCGCCCCAGTGGAACGACCCCCTGCTCTCCGGCGAGAATAGTCTCCTGTTCGCCATCCTGCCGGTCGGCTGGGCCGGCGACTGGCACGAGAATCCGAAGCCGCAATGGATCTCGGTGTTGTCGGGGCGTTGGTTCGTGGAGTCGACGGACGGCACAAGGGTGGAGATGGGGCCCGGCGATCTCGCCTTCGGCGGGGACCAGAACGCCAAGCCGGACGAGGGCGGCCGGGTCGGGCATCGCTCCGGCACGGTGGGGGACGCGCCCTGCTCGCTGATGATCGTTCAGCTCGATCCCAGCAAATGGTCCGGCGCGCGTCCCGGCGCCTTCAAGTAAGAGGGTCGCGAGCGCCTAGGCAATTCGCCGCTTGTGCTTGTTTGCGTACATCCGCTGATCGGCCGTCTTGTAGAGGGTTCCTGGCGACAGACCGTCCTCGGGCCACCGGGCAAAGCCGAAGCTCGCGCTCATGCTTGGAGTCCGGTCGTCCTCCGCGCAGCTTTGTTCCACGAGACATCCCGCGAATTCATGCTGCAAACGCCGGGTCGAGACGTCGTCGACCGAGTCCGCAAGCACGACGGCGAACTCGTCGCCGCCGACGCGGGCCACCATGCCGTGTTGCTCGAAGACATTGGTCAAGCATTTCGCGACTGATCTTATGGCGCAGTCACCAACGGCATGGCCGAACCGGTCGTTGATCAGCTTGAGGTTGTTCATGTCTATGAGCAAGAGGCCAACTGGCTTGCGCCGCTCCTCGGCCGAGCTGACGGCGAAATCGAGCTGCGCGTCAAAGAACGCCCTGTTCGGCAGTTTGGTAAGCGGATCGCGTTGCAGCGCGCTCACATCGACATGCATGGCCATCGCGTGGCGCGCATCTCCCCGATAGATCGGGGAGATCAAGACCTGGTACCAGTGGTAGCGGTCACTGTAGGGACAGGAGTAGGTGGCTACGAACAGGTCCGTGCTCCCGTCCAAGACCTTCCTCAGGCCGTCAGCGACCTCAGAAGCCTCGTCGCAGCCGCGCGCGACCGCCGCCTCGCATTCCTCCAGGTAGTTCCACGGCGCAGTCGACTCCAGACCGCCTCGCTTGGCCGTCTCGTTCCACTTCTTGTTGGTATACTCAATTTCGCCCGAGGGCTTTATGACAGCAACCTCGGTGGCGAACGCGTCCGCAAGGTCGATCTTGGAGAGCATTGTCTCTATCCAAAGCACTTGCTGTTAGCGGACAAGGGTTGAAAGTTCTTTGATATTTCGTTTCAGCTTTGCCTAGTCTTGTGCGCAGTGGAGGAAGCAAATGGCGGTAACGCGGCTCCTCAGGGTCAGCATCACAGTCGCCGATCTGGCGGGGATGACCGCCTTCTATCGCGACGGGCTGGGGCTCGAGGTCGGGCCCGAACAGAAGCTGGGCGATCCTGCCTGGAACCGTCTGCTTGGGCTCGATGAGGGCACCACGGCACGCGCCGTGGACGTCGCCGTGGGCCAGAAAATCATCAAGCTGGTGGCGTTCGATCCGCCCGGCGCGCCTTATCCTCCGGAGCGCGCTTCGAACGACCAGTGGTTCGAGCATGTGGCGCTCGTCACCGGCGACATCACCGCGGTGTGGGAGAGGCTGATGCGCAAGTCGCCGGAGGTCATCACCCAAGGCGCGCCGGTGCTGCTGCCGCCGAACACGGGCAGCGTCACCGCCTTCAAGTTCCGCGACCCCGAAGGGCACCCGCTGGAGCTGATCTTCTTCCCCGCCGGCGTCGGCGATCCCCTTTGGCATCAGGGAACGAGCGCCGGCATCCGCGGCTACGACCACACGGCGATCTCGGTGATGGATGTCGACCGGAGCGTTGCCTTTTATACCGAGCTGCTCGGCTTCCACATTGGCGGGCGGTCTCTGAACACGGGCCCCGAGCAGGACCGTCTCGACGGGCTTTCCGGATGCAAGGTCGACGTGGTGGCGCTTCAGCCGGCCGAAGTGGCGACGCCCCATGTTGAGCTTCTGCATTACCGGACGCCGCCGGGCCGGACGGCGAGCAGAGTGGTGATGGCCAATGACCTCGCCGCGGCGCGCCAGATCCACGCCGTGGACGATCTCTTCGCGCTGGTGAGGCGTCTCGAGGCGGCGGACGCGCCGTTCGTGTCGCCGGGCATCGTGACGCTCAAGGATGGCGGGAAAGCCGCCGCGGTCCGCGACCCCGACGGCCATATGATCGTGCTCATGGGGAAATAAGTCCGGCCGGGCGCCCTATTTTGCCGTCCAGCGGCAATTATTGCGGGATGCCCCGGATTTTGCTATCTCGCGGGGGCGCGCGAAGCCGCAATCAAACTAAAGAATGACCGGGGGTAGTTGGAATGCATATCGATCCCAAACAAGGCCATCCAGACATGGATTACGCCGAGCACTTGGGCACGTACAACTTGTTCTGCAAGTTGACGCTGTGGACGGTGCTGATCGTGGCCGCGATCGTGGGGGCTATGGGCTACTTCCTGACGTAAGCCCACTTGCGCTCTCGGTAGACTTCCCCTTAGCTCACCTCAAAGCGAAGCGATAACCCACGCAGGCAATTGGCCGCGAGGCGGCCAATGCGTCAGCTGACGGAGCCACGATGATTGCGATTGGCGTGCCCGCCGAAGGCAAAGACGAGCCGCGGATCGGGCTCACTCCCGAAACGGTCAAGAAGCTCGTCAAGGCCGGGGCCAAGGTCACCGTGCGCTCGGGCGCCGGCTTGCGGTCCCATTTTTCCGATCAGGACTACACAGACGCGGGCGCTGCGATCGCCAAGAGCGACGCTGACGCGGTGGCCGATGCCGATGTGGTGTTCACCGTACGGCGCCCGGAGCTCAGCCTCGCCAAGGCCATGAAGAAGGGCGCGGCGCTGATCGGCATGCTCGATCCGTTCTCCGACGCGGAAGGCCTCGATGCGCTCGCCAAGACCGGCGTCTCGCTGTTCGCCATGGAGCTCATGCCGCGCATCACCCGCGCGCAGAGCATGGATGTGCTGTCGTCGCAATCGAACCTCGCGGGCTATAAGGCCGTGGTGGACGCATCCGCCGCGTTCGAGCGCGCGTTGCCGATGATGATGACGGCGGCGGGCACGGTGCCTGCCGCGCGGGTGTTCATCATGGGCGTGGGCGTTGCCGGGCTTCAGGCGATTGCCACGGCGCGGCGTCTCGGCGCCATCGTCACCGCGACCGACGTCCGCCCCGCGGTGAAGGAGCAGGTCGCTTCGCTCGGCGCCAAGTTCATCGCCGTGGAGGACGAGGAGTTCAAGCAGGCGGAGACGGCCGGCGGCTACGCCAAGGAGATGTCCGACGAATACAAGAAGAAGCAGGCGGCACTGATCGCCGACCACGTCAAGAACCAGGACATCGTCATCACCACGGCGCTGATCCCCGGACGTCCGGCGCCGAAACTCATCTCCAAGGCGATGATCGAGAGCATGAAGCCCGGCTCCATCATCGTCGATCTTGGCCGCCGAGCGCGGCGGCAATACCGAGCTCACCAAGCCCGGCGAGATCGCCGAGCACAAGGGCGTGCGCATTTTCGGCCTGCTCAATCTGCCGGGCCAGGTGCCGGTCAACGCCTCGAGCCTTTATGCCAAGAACCTGCAGGCGTTCATCGATCCCTTCATCGACAAGGAAAAGAAGACGCTCGCCATCGATTGGGACGATGAGCTGGCCAAGGGCACGGTGATTGCCCGCGATGGCACCATCGTCAACGCCATGGTTGCCGAGCGTCTCGGCGGCAAGGCTGGCGGCGCCGCAAAGGCCGACCCCAAGCCGGCCCGGGCCGCGCGGGCGCCGACCAAGACCGGGCCGGCCAAGTCTGCGGCCAACGGCAAGGCCAAAGCTCCAGCCAAGCGGAACGGCGCCCAGCGCCAGCCCAAGGGAGGCAAGACAACATGACGAGACGGACCCTATACGCGGGCCTCGTCCTCCTCGCGCTGGCCATGCTGGCCGACGCGGTGTGGGTTGGAGGCGCCTACGCTGCCGAGGCGGCGCCCGAAGGCGGGCACGACTTCATCTCGCAATTCTCGATCTTCGCGCTCGCCGTGTTCGTCGGCTACTACGTGGTGTGGAGCGTGACGCCGGCGCTGCATACGCCGCTCATGTCGGTGACCAACGCCATCTCCTCGGTGATCGTGGTCGGCGCGCTGCTCGCCGTTTCCGTCGAAGCGGCCGACGCGGTCGCCTCGTCCGGTCATATCGTTGCCAAGCTGCTTGGCCTCGTCGCCTTGATCCTGGCGAGCGTCAACATCTTCGGCGGCTTCCTCGTCACCCAACGCATGCTCGCCATGTACCGGCGCAAGGATCGCTGAGATGTCGGCTGGTCTCGGCTCGCTGCTCTACCTCGCCGCTGGCGTCCTGTTCATCCTGGCGCTGCGCGGGCTGTCCTCGCCCGAGACCTCGCGTCGCGGCAACTATATGGGCATGGTCGGCATGGCCATCGCCGTCGGCACGACGCTTGCCGTGGCGCGCCCCGAGACGCCGCTCTCCTGGGTGCTGATCGTAGGCGGCATCGCGATTGGCGGCGGTATCGGCGCATTCATCGCGCGGCGCATCGCCATGACGGCGATGCCCGAGCTCGTCGCCGCGTTCCACTCGCTGGTGGGTCTTGCGGCCGTGCTCGTGGCGGCTGCGGCGTTCTACGCGCCGGAAGCGTTCGGTATCGGCGTGCCGGGCGATATTCGCGTACAGAGCCTGATCGAGATGTCTCTCGGTGTCGCCATCGGCGCCGTCACTTTCACCGGCTCCATCATCGCGTTCTTGAAGCTGTCGGGCCGCATGTCGGGCAAGCCGATCATGTTGCCCGCGCGTCATCTCATCAATATCGCGCTCGCGGTCGCGCTCGTCGTCTGCATCGTCATGTTCTGCCAGGAGCAGACGGCCATCTATTTCTGGGTGATCGCCGGGCTGTCGCTTCTTCTCGGTGTGCTCATCATCGTCCCCATCGGCGGCGCCGACATGCCGGTCGTCATCTCGATGCTGAACTCGTACTCGGGCTGGGCGGCCGCCGGCATCGGCTTCACGCTCGGCAACACGGCGCTGATCGTCACCGGCGCACTGGTCGGCTCGTCGGGCGCGATCCTGTCCTACATCATGTGCAAGGGCATGAACCGCTCCTTCATCAGTGTCATCCTCGGCGGCTTCGGTGGCGAGGTGGCGGGGCCCGCCGGCGGCGCCGAGCAGAAGCCGGTCAAGCTCGGCTCGGCCGAGGACGCGGCCTTCCTCATGAAGAACGCCAGCAAGGTCATCATCGTGCCGGGCTACGGCATGGCGGTGGCGCAGGCGCAGCATGCCTTGCGCGAAATGGCCGACGGGCTGAAAGAGGCGGGCGTCGAGGTGAAATACGCCATCCACCCGGTGGCCGGCCGCATGCCGGGCCATATGAACGTGCTGCTGGCCGAGGCGAACGTGCCTTACGACGAGGTGTTCGAGCTCGAGGACATCAACAGCGAATTCCCGCAGACCGACGTGGTCTACGTGATCGGCGCCAACGACGTGGTGAACCCGTGCGGCCGAGGACGACCCGTCTTCGCCGATCTACGGCATGCCGGTGCTCGAGGTGTGGAAAGCGGGGACGGTCTTGTTCAACAAACGTTCTCTGGCGTCCGGCTATGCCGGCATCGACAATCCCGTGTTCTATCGGGACAACACCATGATGGTGCTCGGCGACGCCAAGAAGATGACGGAAGAAATCGCCAAGGCCCTGTAGAGGCCGCAAGCAAATGTGCGGCTTGGTTAACAATCTCAAAGATAACGAAGAATCGACAAGATCGGGCTGAGAATCGCCCAACTCCGGCTTAAATCGACCCGTAGAGCCGCTGCAGTCTCTGCCGATCGGCATGAGCGATGCATTGAAATCCCGTGGTTGCCTCCGCACTTAAGCAGAGGTTAGGCTTCATCGGGTTGGGCTTTCTGCTGGAAAGATCATGGCTTCAGCTTGGACGGCGAGTGCCGATGCCACTTGTGGTAGATGCTGCGTCATTCAAGTGCCGTTCATCCCGGTGAGGTAGAGTGGTTTCAGGCTGACAACGATAAAACCATGAGAGGCGTTGCCTAATCCATGCTGAACCTATTCCTGTCGCTCGTCGGCATTTTCGCCCTTTTCTGTATCGTCGCGCGGTTGCTGCACCGCTATTTCGTGTACATGCCGAATTCGGCGCGGGTCGCGCCGAAGGATGCCGGTCTCACCGTGACCGAGGAGGTCGTGTTCAAGGCGGCCGACGGGACGCGGCTCATCGCGTGGTACCGGCCGGCACAACCCGGCAAGCCGACGCTCCTCTATTTCCCAGGGAACAGCGGCAACGCCGCCGACCGCGCCGGCAAGATCAAGACGATCGGCTGTGACGGCTATGGCGTATTCATGCTCAACTACCGGCGCTTTGGCGGCTCGGGCGGACGCCCGACCGAGAAGCGGATCGCCGCCGACGCGGTCAGCGCTTACGACTATCTGCGCGGGCTCGGCGTCGCGCCCCACGACATCGTCGTTTATGGCGAGTCCCTCGGCACGGCTGTGGCCACGCGGCTTTGTCTGCAGCGCGAGGCCCAGGCCCTCGTACTCGAGGCGCCCTTCACCTCGGTGGTGGATGTGGGCCGTCTGATGTGGCCGCTCCTACCGCTGCAATACATCATGGTCGATCAGTACCGGACCGTCGATCGCATCGGTCAGGTCGACGTGCCGCTGTTCATCGTCCATGGCGGCCGGGACAACGTGATCCCTCTCGACCACGCACGCCGCGTGCTCCATGCGGCCCACGAGCCGAAGACGCTCAGCGTCGTACCGCGGGCGGGCCATAACGATCTCTTCGAGCAGGGCGCTTGGGCCAGAGTGCGCGACTTCCTGGTGACCCTCGCGCCGGAGCCGGTGGTGGCGAAGGAAGCTGTGGCGAAAGAGAAGGAAGTGGCCCGCGCCGGGCGGCCTGTGGAGCTCGTCGCCGCGGCGGGCGCCAACCGGTAGCCACACGCAACAAAGCCGGGAACGAGGTTCCCGGCTGAATACCCTAAATTTGGAAGATCAGCGCCTAGCGGCGGCCGCGCGGCTTGGGGCTGGTGCCAGATTCACGCTGCGCCTTCTTGCGGGCGAGCTTGCGCGCGCGCCGGATGGCCTCGGCCTTCTCGCGGGCACGCTTCTCGGAGGGCTTCTCGTAATAATTACGGAGCTTCATCTCGCGGAAGATGCCTTCGCGCTGCATTTTCTTCTTCAGCGCCCGAAGGGCCTGATCGACATTGTTATCGCGAACGACGACTTGCACGCGCCTTAGATCTCCGATTGGCCGTTGGTTTTGGGATTGGAGCGGGGGCCAAAGATGACCCTGGCCAGAGCCGGCCTGGGTCCCGCATCCGGGGCTGATCTAGCAAAAGCGCTGCGGATTGTCCAGAGCGGGCTGATAAGTCTCAGTCCGAGGTCTTGGGGAACAATCGGGTCACATGGCCCATCTTGCGGCCGGGCCGGGCTTCGGCCTTGCCATAGAGATGGACGGCCGTCGCGGGCTCTGCGGCCAGCATAGGCCATGCGTCGACATCCGCGCCGATCAGATTGGTCATCACCGCATCGCTGTGGCGGGCGACGTCGCCGAGCGGCCAGCCGCAAATCGCCCGCACGTGGTTCTCGAACTGGCTGATCAGGCAGGCGTCGATGGTCCAGTGCCCGGAATTATGAACGCGCGGTGCGAACTCGTTGACGATCAGGTGGGGCGTCTCGCCCTCCCGCTCGAACATCTCCACGCAGAGCACGCCCACATGACCGAGCGCCTCGGCGATTTTGCCGGCGATGTTGCGCGCCTCGAACACGATCGAATCGGAGATGCGGGCCGGCACGCGGCTCGTGGCGAGGATGCCCCCCTGATGGACGTTCTCCACCACGTCGTAGAATTGTACCGTGCCGTCCTGCCCGCGCACGGCGATCACCGAGACCTCGCGCTCGAACCGCACCACACCTTCGAGCACGGAGGGCACGCCGCCGATCGTCTCCCAGGCGCTTTCGGCTTCGGCTTCGGTGTGGATAAGGATCTGGCCTTTGCCGTCATAGCCGAAGCGCCGTGTCTTCAGGAGGGCAGGGGCCTCCACGCGCGCCAGCCCCGCCCGAAGCTCGTCCAAGCTTGCGACCGCGGCGTAAGGTGCCACGGCGATGCCGAGCGCGCTGACGAAGTCCTTCTCGGCAAGCCTGTCTTGCGCGACAGCAAAAGACTTGGCCGAGGGAAAGACCGGCGCGGCACGGCCCGCGACCTCGAGCGCGTTCGCCGGCACGTTCTCGAATTCGCAGGTGATGACGTCGACATTGGCGGCAAAGCCTGCGAGCGACTTCTCGTCGTCGTAGCCGCCGATGGCTGAATGCGCGGCGACATCGAAGGCAGGGGCGTTTGGCTCGTCGCTATAGATGTGGGTCTTCAAGCCCAGCCGGCTCGCGGCGACGGCAAGCATGCGCCCGAGCTGGCCGCCACCGAGAATGCCGATCGTGCTGCCAGGGGGCAGCGTCAGCTCAGGCATTATCCTCAACGGCCTCGGATACGGATTCGGTTTGCGTTGCGCGCCAGGCGGCGAGCCGTGCGGCCAGGCTCGCATCCCCGAGCGCAAGGATGCCGGCGGCGAGCAGGCCGGCATTAGTGGCCCCGGCTGGGCCGATGGCGAGCGTGCCGACCGGCACGCCGGCAGGCATCTGGGCGATGGACAAAAGGCTGTCGAGCCCTTTCAAGGCGCGACTCTCGACCGGCACGCCGAGCACGGGAAGCTCCGTCATGGAGGCGGTCATGCCGGGCAGGTGCGCCGCGCCGCCAGCGCCAGCGATGATGACCTTGAGGCCCCGGTCGCGAGCAGTCGAGGCATAGTCATAGAGGCGCTTCGGGGTACGGTGGGCGGAGACGACCTTCGTCTCGTATGGGACTTTCAGCGTGTCGAGCACGTCGGCGGCCGCTTTCAGGGTCGGCCAGTCCGAGCGGCTTCCCATGATGATGCCGACGGCAGGTTTTGCATCGCTCATGCTTTCGCTCATGGGAAGAATCAGGCGCGCAAGGCCCATCCGCGGAAAGCGCGCGATTATAGGGGCGGGGCCTTCCTTGGCAAGGCGAGACTGGCGCTTATCCCGCTTGCGGCCGGTGCCGAATCCGGGTGCCCTTGGGCCCCAGCAGCTCTTTTTCGCGAAGGGAGGCCAGATGCCCCAGGATCCGCCCGCCGCTCCGCCGAGCAGCACGTTGATGCGGCTCTATCTCTTGTTGTTCGTTTTCTTGATCGTGCCGATTGCCCTCAGCTACGGGCTGGCGCCGGCGACGACGCTTCCGCGAGCTTTGGACATTACCGTCTCCGGGACCGACCAGACCCACATCTTCCGCGCTTTGATGTGCCTTTATCTCGGCGCCGCTGCGTTCTGGGCCATTGCCGCGTTTCGGCCGGCCTGGCAACGCATGGCGGTGATCTGGGCCGTCTTCTTCGCCTTCTCGTTGGCGGCCGGCCGGGTGATCAGCCTCGTGGTGGACGGACGCCCGAGTCTGCTCCTCATCGTTTATCTCTGCTTGGAGATCTTCGGGGGGCTCTTGGGTCTTGCCGTGCTCGCCGCTGCCGATCGACGGCTCAAGCAATAATGTCGGGGAGAAGCTGATCCTCGATTCGGGAAATCTCGTCCCTTAGGAAAAGCTTCTTCTTTTTGAGGCGCTTAAGCTGGAGCGCGTCGGCACGACCGGATTCCTCCAGCGCGTTGATGGCGCCGTCCAGGTCGCGATGTTCCTGCTTGAGCCTCGCCAACATCGCCCGAAGCTCGCGAATCTCCTCGCTTTCCATCGGGCGCTCCCGCTCCTTTGCCTCTCGGGACGGTGAATTATCGTGGTGAACCGAAGGCGGCGCAAGGGTTTGCCCTCTCGGTCGCCTGGGCGGTGGAAACATGCGCGAGATGCCGCAGTCAAGCGGCGAACATTAGACAAGTCGTCGCCGGTTTGACAGAATGAATCCCGGAGACAATAGACATTGGAGGTTCGATATGGCGCTAGACGCACACCTCGTGGAATTGTCTGAGAGGCACCGCGCATTGGATCGCAAGATCGAAGAAGAGCAAGGAAGGCCAACGGCCGATATGCTCAGAATCGCGGAATTGAAGCGTCAAAAACTGCGTCTGAAGGATGAACTGGAACGGCTCAAACACGAGCCGCATCACTAGAACCGCCGCGGCCTCGTAGAGGCCAGGACTCTTAGGGGAATTGTTGGGCGCCTGGTTGCGCTGGGCGCAAGAGAAGCCGTTTATGGCCGCGAATGAGAGGATCGGAAGCCTCTCCGCGGCCATTATTTCATGGCTCTTTCGATTCGCATGAGGGGGTGCTGCGCCATGCATCGTTGGGCACGAGCAAAGATAAAGATATTGGCGATGGTGCTGTTGGCGGCGGTGCTCTCGTCCCCTGCCATGGCGGTCGAGAAGGACCTGACCGACAAGGGCAGGGTGCTCGTCAAAGAGAACTGCTCCCGCTGTCATGCCGTCGGGCTGGAAGGTGTCAGTCCCAATCCGGAAGCGCCGCCTTTCCGCACGCTCTCCAGCAAGTATCCGGTCGAGGATCTTGCCGAATCGCTCGCCGAGGGCATCGTCTCGGGCCATCCGGAGATGCCGATCTTCGTCTTCAGTCCGCATGACGTCGACGCCATCATCGACTATCTGCAGTCGATCCAAGCAAAACCGGACGGAACGGACGAAATGCTGGAGGCTGCCCCCGGAGAGACGCCTGACGAGTAGGCGTTGCTCGCCCTCAAGCGTCCGCGGCGCCTTCCGGCCACATCAGCCAGTCACGGGCCTCGGCAATCTCGTCGGGGGCGAAATGCTCAACCTCGCAATCGATGAAGGGCGAGACCAGGCTCGACCAGAGATTGTGGGTCTCCGGATTGGCCACCACGGCGACGCGGCTGAAATCCTTGAGATGCCGCAGGCTGAACTTGACGTCGTGCCATAGCGCAGCGGCGTCCATGCCCTCGAAGTCCTTGATGACCTCGAGCACGCGCACTTGGCCGTGCCGCTTGATGAAGGCTTCGAGCTTGCGGGCGACCTTGTCGAACTCTTCGGTCGAGACGCGGCCGCTCAGGCTGATCTCCACAGCTTGCGCGTTGTCGTGTTCCTTGTAGGACAGCATGGAGGACTACGGGGCCGGTTGCGATTCGCTTGATGGGTGGTTTGCGCGCATCTTAGCCTTCGACGCGAAGGCCTGCCTAGCGCTCGCGCGCGGCCATGCCGCAGGTCTTCGCGACGTCGCGCTTAGTCTTTGTGGGATTTTCGTTTTTCGCGATCGGCCAGCGGCAGGCGCTGGTTCACTGGAAATTAAGCTTAACGGGGCCATAATGCGGGCGTAAGACATGCTGTTGCCGCCTTTTCCCCGCCTAATGACGAGGGAAAATCGGGAGAGTTGCGATCAAAAAGCTGATCTTTTCTCTTGTGGTCGTCTGCATCATCGCCTTGGGCGCCGTGTGGATGGTCTTAAGCCCGGCCCCCATCGCGAGGCCGACAGGGGACCAGCCGGCAAAGCGCGCGCTCGCCTATGAGCAGGCGATCGCCGACGGGCACCAGGCCAAGACCGGCACAGACGGCGATGCCGAAAAGAAGCCGGACATTCCGCCCTTCGAGACGGTGACGAGCGAGCCGCAAGCAGATACCGCGACGTCCGATAGTGGCAACGATCCCGACGCCATTCAGGATCTCCCTTCCGACGCGGAGGACACGGCGTCTCAGGACGTGGTCTCGCTGCCCGATGAGAGCGCGGATGCGCAAGTTCCGGCGGACAGCCGCCAGTCTTCGCAAGACATGGCGGCCCTGCCAGACGGCCAGGCCGCACCCTATGACGGCGTGCCGCCGTTGCCGGGCGAGGAAGGAGCCGGTTCCGACCAATATGGTACGGACGGGGCCGAGCAGTGGGGTGATGAGCGCGGCCCGCCGTGGGCCGACCGTCAGCGGCCGCAAGTCGACGCTTACGGGCGTCCACGCCACGGGGGCTTCCGGCGTCCACCCACAGCCACAGCCGATCCTTATGGCCCGCCCGGTCAAGGCGATCCTTATGGCCCACCCGGGCAAGGTGACCCGTATGGGCCGCCGCAAGCCGATCAGGGGAACGGTCAAGACGCGGCCGAATGGGCCGACCAGAACGGCGAGGAATGGGTCGAGGTGCTGATATCCGGCGCGGCGATGCGCTCGACCGCGTCCGAGGACGCGCCGATGCTGTTCGCCTTCCCCTATGGCCGCAATCTCAAAGTGGTGTCGCGCTATGAGGGCTGGGTCGAGGTCACCGACCCGAAAAGCGGCGCGACGGGATGGATGCAGGCTGGCGTGGTGGCGCCGTCACGCGCGAACCGCAACCCGTATGGGCAGAACGAAGCCTATTATGACGACGCGCCGCGCCGCGGCCGGGGCGGGGGCTGGTTCGAGCGCAACGCCGACGAGTTCTCCAATATGCTGAACCGGGCGTTCGGTGGCGGCGGCAACTGATCGGCGCCTTGCCTTAGACTTTTCGTTTCACGCCAAGCGACACGGTGAGCAGGCCGCAGGGCTCGGCATGCGGGTTGCGCCACGCATGGCGCGGGCCGTTTTGGATAAGCACGTCGCCCGCTTTCAGCGCGATCTCGCCGCCACTGTCGAGCACGAGCACGCAGGCCCCTTGCGTTACAGAGATGAGATCGACGGTATCGGTCCGGTGCATGCCGGGATGCTGCGGGTCCATCGCGCCGATCAGTCCCGGCAGCTTCTTCTCCGTCTCGGCCAGCGCTTGCGCCTTGTCGATGTCCGCCGGGGGCGGGGTGCCGTCGGGCGGCAGCGTGATCAGCTCGAAGCGAAAGCCGCCGTCAGGCGGGAACCAGGTGCGGAAAGGTGGCTCGGCGCCGTCATTGGGGAGGCTCACGGGAGCGTCCGCGCCCCAAAAGCTGTAGAAAAATGCGCCCGGCATGAGGGGACTTTCAACCGGCGCCACCTTCACATCGCTCACGATGACGGACTTGCCGTCCGCAGCCTGACCCGTCGCCACGCGGCGGACGCGTGATCCCTTGCCGCTATTGCTCGTCATATCCTTGGGTTCTCCCTGCTCTCTCATGCGCACAATCTCGTTCTTTCGCGCGCACAATTGCGTACTTGCGCACACAGAATACCGCGTCATTCAGCGCAAAGAACGAGAGGAGTGGATTCGTCTTCCGTGGCCGGCGCCCTCAGCCCCCCGGCTTCGCCGGCACAGGCTTGATGTGCCACAGGCTCGGCCAGTTCTTGCCGGTGACGACGAGGGTGCCCTCGTCCTTGTTATGGGCGATTCCGTTCAGCACGTAAGGATAGACGAGCTTCTTAGGGTCCGGGTCCAGGCCGTTGAGGTCGAGCCAGCCGGTGACGTTGCCGGTCTCGGCGGAGAAGCGCACGATGTAGTTCGTCTTCCACACATTGGCGTAGATCTCGCCGTCCACATATTCGAGCTCGTTGAGGAAGCCGACCTCGCTGAAGGAATCGGTGACGACAATGTAGCGCTCGACCGCGAAGGTCTTGGGATCGAGAAAGAGGATCGCGGCCGAGCCGTTCGACATGATGAGGCTCTTGCCGTCAGTGGTGAGCCCCCAACCCTGGCCCGGATAGTGGAACGTGCCCGTCAGCTCCAGCGTGTCGTCGCGATAGACGAAGCCCAGGGTGGAGAGATAGGTGAGCCGGTAGACCTTATCGCCGAGGCCCGTCGCGCCTTCGCCGAAATAGCGGATATCGAGATCGCTTTCGCACAACACCTGGCCTGTGGCGATGTCCGACTTCTTGAGCCGCGATCTCCCGAACTCGCCGGTCGCCTCGTAGAGATAGCCCTTGTGACGGAAGAGGCCTTCGGTGTAGTCGCGCGTGTCGTGGGGCAACGTCCTGACGATCTCGTAGGTGTGGACGGGCACGCTGAGCTGCTCGTAGACCCGTGCATGGTCGACGTCAGGCGCTTGCCCGCTGGGGAGGCTTGCGAAGGCCGACTCGGTAACAGTGTGGGGTATTGCCATTGCTGGGATCGGTAACAGGCGGGGCTTTTCGGGAGTAAAGCCCGCTCGGCGGAGCGATGGCAAGAGAGAGGCGTCGCTTGATGGACTTGTGGAACCTATTGCCCCGGGTGTAAGTTAACCAACCCTGGACGGAGGGCCGCCGATGAGGACATCGGCATGGCTAGATATTTGCCGCCCCTCTGGCTTTTGGGCGCCGTCCTCTATACCGCCGGGATGCTCCTGTTCGTCCAGCCTTTCCAGGCAGGGACCGAGCCGGGCTCGCTCATCATCCCCATCAACGAATCCTTCAAGGCGAAGCAACCGCCGGCCAAAGATGCGCGGGCAGCGCTTCCGCCCTTGCCGCGGCCGGAGATCGGTCACTTCCGGCTTGGTCAATGGGTGCAAGTGGCGCGCTATACCGCCGTCCTTCGGGACATACCGGGCTCAGGCCACGTGTTGGCTGGCTCTCCTGTCGGCGAGCCGTTCAGGGTGATCGCCCTCAACGGCGATTTCGCGCGCGTCCAGGATCTCGGCAGCGGGCAGTTCGGTTGGATCCGGAAAGCCGACCTCAGCTCCTATACGGACGGCTACCGGCCGCGCCGCGTGACGTTCGCCCCCCAAGTGGCGGCCGCGACCCCGGTCACGGCATTCCAACCGGCCAAGCAGCAAATCGCGGCGGTGCCGGCGCAATCCGCCCCATCGGCGGGCCGCCGCCCGGAGCCCTTCACGCTTGGACCGGCGCCAACAGAAGAGCCCCCGGAGCCTGACACGCCCAACTCTCGCAAGCCCCTGCGTGTGGCGCTCGATGACAGCCTGGGATCCATTATGCAGCGCGCATTTGGCGGCGCTCATTAGCGCCGGCGCGTTTTTCGCGATGGTTTGACCTTGGCCGCGCAGGCGACGCGGTACGCCTCCCGCGCCCATGCCGCAAGCTCGTCCGGCTCCTCCAGGAGCCGCGGCGGCGCCTCCCAATAGGACATGGCGACCGGCGCCTTGCCGGCCCGGCGATAGGTGAAGGGGCTCATGCCTTCGGCCGCGAATGCGCGAGCTGAACTCTCGTCGGCTTTCAGATAGAGCACGTCGTCGGCTAGAAGCGCGAACATCACGCCGTCGGCATAGATGCCGGCGCCGCTGAACATGTTGCGGATGGTGACCGACCCGAAGCCGGCCAGCTGGTCTCTGATGAAGTCCTTGAAGCCTTCGCTCGCGGCCATGGCGCCAAGCGATTACCCGGCCGGTGGGGCACTCTCCGGGAGGCGCTCTTCGATCTCCGCGTGACCGGCCGCATTGTCGCGGCCGTTGCCGCCGTGCCCGTTGCTCGCGTGGCCGTTCTTGCCATTGCCGTTCGATGTCACTGTGACGGGTTGGCCGCTGCCTTTCGGCTTCACCCCGGCGACGCGCAGCTCACGCTCCACGGCGACGCGGGCCGCCTCGTTCTGGGTGTAGAGCTCCATATGCTCGGCGTCCTCATCGACCACGGCTGTCAGCGCCTCGTCCGTGTAGCTCTTGGCGTCGGGATCCGCCTCGATCTTCTTGACGATGCGCTTGAGCGCGCGCCAGCTCATGGCGAGCTTAGTGGCCTTGCGTGCGACTTCGGCAGCGTAGCGCGCGTAAAACACGATCGGGTTTTCGATCGGCAGGCCGGAGCGGCGGTCACGCCGGTGCTTGATGCGGAAGATGCCCCATTGCAGGGGATGGAGGTTTTCCACCGGCACGGCGTTGGAAAACCAGAACAGCACCGGCATCAGCGAGCGGATGTTGACGCCGCAGACATAGGCCCGGCGCAGCACCGTTTCCAGGTGCTCGTCGGTATAGAAGATGCTCCAGGCCGTGAGATATGCTTCCCGCCACTCCTCGTCCGTCATCTTGGCGTGGCCGGTGACGACGTGCTCGAGGTCGTAATTGTTCATGTCGGGGTCCATCCAGACCCCCTTCTCGGCGAGCACTTTGTGGTCCTCGGACCCCGGCAGCGGCGTCAGCATGAAGAACTCGAGCATATCGAGCGGCAGTTCGTGCTTGATGATCTCGAGGTCGTGGCGGATCGACTCCGGGGTGTCGTTGGGGAAGCCGAGGATGTAGCCGGCGAAGGTCATGATGCCGTAGCGCTTCCACTCGAGCAGCATTTTGCGGTACTCGGTGATCTTGTTCTGGCGCTTCTTGGCGGCGATCAGGTTGGCGGGGTTGATGTTCTCAAGCCCGATGAACACGCGGGTGACGCCCGCGCGCTTCGATTTCTCGATGAAGTTCGGGATCTTGTGGCAAAGCGTGTCGACCTGGATCATGAAGCGGACGTCCAAGCCGTCCTCCTCGCGCAGTTTGATGATGCGGTCGTAGATCGCTTCCCAATCCTTGTTGCGGGCGAAATTGTCGTCGGTGATGAAGAAGCGGTTCACGCCCTGCTCGTAGTTCTTGCGCAGGATGTACTCGACGCTGTCGGGCGTGCGGTAGCGCGACTTGCGCCCTTGCACGTTGATGATGGTGCAGAACGAGCATTGGAACGGGCAGCCGCGGCCGGCGTCGAAGCTCGTCACGTTGCCGACGGTGCGCTCGACGAAATCATGCGGCAGGAAGGGTGGCGATGGCACGTTGGCGAGGCACGGCAGATGCTTCATGTGGTTATAGAGCGGCTGCAGCTCGCCGCGCGCGGCGTCGCGCACCACATCGTCCATGTGCTCCTCGGCTTCGCCGGCGAAGATGGAGATGCCGAGCGCTTGTGCCTCCTTGATGTCCTCAGGGATCTCGGGAAGCATCGAGAGGCAGCCGGAGACGTGGAAGCCGCCGATCATCACCTGGATGTCCGCGGCGCGGAACTGCCGCGCGATATCGACCGCGCGCGGGAATTCGTTCGACTGCACGCCGACGATGCCGACCATCCCCAGACCGCCATTGTCCTCGATGCGGCGGATGAGCTCTTTCGTCTTCACGCGCGCGTTCGTCTCGTCAATGGCGAGGACGTCGATGGGGAGATCGGGGCCGAGGACCTGCCGCTCTGCGGTGCCTTGCGCCAGGCCGTAGACGGAGGCCAGCGAGTTCGACGGCATGGTCGAGCGCAACCACTGCACGACATAGCCGTCCCAATCGTAGTGAGACGGTTTGATCAGGATGAGTTGGAATCGCGGCTCGGTCGTCCGTGTTCGCTTCGTCATCCCTCAATCCCGTGAAGAGGCATTTCCCACGCGGGAAGCGAGACGACTTGGCCGCGCTCGGTGCCTCTGAAGCGGACGCTCCGGCTTGTTCGCGTCCTAAACCCCCTGAAGGTGCCGGATGACGCTTGCGCGGACCCAATGCTGCGCTGCGCCATTAGACCTTGGCCACTCAAACACATAATAAAGCGGGGGTCCAACTGATTAGGGGTCAGGCGGCCTCGGAGGGCTGATTTTGGGCCGAATCCTGGGCCTCGAAGGCGGCAATGTCCTTGGCCAGGAAGTAGTTGAGCATGGTGCGGATGGTGGCGATCACGGCCAGCTTCCAGATGTCCTGCCAGGTGGGGGCGACGGCCGTGCGCAGGATATCGGCGGCGAGGGCGAACTCGAGAGCCAGCAGGATCCAGGTGGCGAATTTCAGCCAAATCTCGCGGCCGCGGAGCTCGGTGGCGGTGCCGGTAAAGACGGCAGCGATGACACCCCAAAGCGCCTGAACGCCGCCGATGATCACGACGATGACGGCGCCTACCTCGATGACGAGGGCGACATAGCTGGCGACGACGTTGAAAAGCTCCTCGAGCGGAATGGCGGTTCTCCCCCTTCAGCCGCGCCTCAGCCTAAGCCGATTCGGGGCTGGCCGGAATGCAAGGGCAGGGGGTCGTTTGCAGGGTCGCGGAAACCTATATCCGATCCACTGTTGTGCGTTGAGCGCATGGGAGGAGGCATGATGCGACCGATCGTTCTTGCCGTCATTGCCGGGCTTGGGCTCGCCGCGGGCTTGACCTTCGCCCCCAGCGTCGATGCGGCCACGCTCGTCAAGAAGCAGAAGGCTGCGCCGGAGCCGGTCGGAAAGACCTGCCCCAACGCCTGGTATTACTACAAAGGCAAGTGCATCCCCTACGGACGCAGCTGGTACGGCGCGCCGAGCTATCTCTACTATTACGGCCCGGGAATCCGGTTTCGCCGTCACCATGGTGGCGGGAGGCACTAGTGCGGCTATAGCTCGCCGGTGAGGAACTGGCCGCGGCCGAGGCCGAAGGACCAATCCTCGTCCGAATTCTCGACGATGGACACCACCACGTCCGACGGCGCGATGCCGCAAGACCGCTCGAGCTCCTCGCAGAGGAGCTTGTAGAAGGCTTCCTTCTGCTTCTTTTTGCGCGGGCGCGAGGTCACTTGCAGGAACACCACCTTGTCGGTGCGCGGGATGCCGAGGCCGGTGTCCTCGACGATCATGCGCGAAGCGGGGTGCTCGTGGACGATCTGGTAGCGGTCGCGCTCGGGCACTTTGAAGGCGGCGAGCATGGCGCGATGGGCGGCGTCGAGGAGCGTCTTCATCTCCGCGTCGCTGCGGCCTTCGATGAGATCAAAGCGAAGCAGGGGCATGAGACGTACTTACACCGCCTTGGCCAATTCGCGGAGCTTGAATTTCTGGATCTTGCCGGTCGAGGTCTTGGGCAGATCGACGAACACCACGTGGCGCGGGCATTTGAAGTGGGCGAGCTTGTCGCGGCACCAGCCGATGATGTCTCCTTCAGAAACCGCCGCACCGTTGCGGAGTTCGATGAAGGCGCACGGGGTCTCGCCCCATTTCGGGTCGGGCTTGGCGACCACCGCGGCGCTCACCACGTCCGGGTGCTTGTACAGCACGTCCTCCACTTCGATCGACGAGATGTTCTCGCCGCCCGAGATGATGATGTCCTTGGAGCGGTCTTTGAGCTGGATATAGCCGTCAGGGTGCATCACGCCGAGATCACCGGAGTGGAACCAGCCGCCGGTAAAGGCCTCGTCCGTGGCTTTGGCGTTCTTGAGATAGCCCATCATGACGATATTGCCGCGGAACATCACCTCGCCGATGGTCTCGCCGTCGGCCGGCGTCTTCTCCATGGTGACCGGGTCCATGACGGTGAGGTCTTCGAGCGCGTGATAGCGCACGCCTTGGCGGATGCGCTTGGCGAGGCGCGCCTCGGCAGGGAGCTCATCCCAGGCGGCATGCCACTCGTTCAGCGTCGCCGGGCCGTAGGTCTCGGTCAGCCCGTAGAGATGGGTCAGCTCGAAGCCCGCCTCGTCCATCTTGGCGAGCACGGCGGCAGGCGGGGGTGCTGCGGCATGGTTGAAGGCGACTCGCTGCTCAAACTCGCGCTTCTCCTCGGGCGCCGCGCTGAGGAGGGCGGCCATGACGAACGGGGCGCCGGAGAGATGGGTGACGCGATGGTCGGCGATGGCGTCGTACATGAGCTTCGCGCGGACCGCGCGCAGGCACACATGGGTGCCGGCGACGAGCGACAGCGACCAGGGAAAGCACCAGCCGTTGCAATGGAACATCGGCAGCGTCCACAGATAGACGGGATGCTGGCCCATGCCGGTGGCGATGGTGTTGGCGTAGCACATCATCGCCGCGCCACGGTGGTGGTAGACCACGCCTTTCGGATTGCCGGTGGTGCCGCTCGTATAGTTGAGCGACAGCGCGTTCCATTCGTCGGAGGGCATTTCCCAAGCGAAGTCGGGATCGCCCTCGGCGATGAACGCCTCGTAATCGAGATCGCCTAAGCGCTCGCCTTCGACCCCATGTTGCGTGTCGCGATAGTCGACAAGGATCGGCTCGACCTCAGTGTCGGCCAGCGCCCGTTTGAGCACCGGCGCAAACTCGGTGTCGCAGATCACGAGCTTGGTCTCGGCGTGGTCGAGCATGAAGGCGATTGCCGGGGCGTCGAGGCGCGTGTTGATGGAATGGAGCACGGCGCCGGTCATGGGCACGCCGTAATGGGCCTCGAGCATGGCCGGGGAGTTGGCGAGCATCACCGACACGGTATCGCGTTTGCCGATGCCGCGGGCGGCAAGCGCCGAGGCGAGCTGGCGCGCCCGCGCGTAGAACGTGCGATAGGGGATCTGCGCGCTGCCGTGGACGATGGCGACGTGGTCGGGGTGAACGCTTGCTGCGCGCTCAAGAAAGATGAGCGGCGTCAGCGGCTGATAGTTCGCTGCGTTCTTGTCGAGGCCAGTCTCATAAGGGTCGGCCATAAACCCCGCCTTGAGCCCTTTGGGCGCGTTTCCTCAAGTACGCAGCCTAGGAAGCTTGCGCCTTGCAATCAATCGCCGTGTTCAGCGGCGGGAGGCCGATCGGGCGGCGTCGGCGTAGCACTTGCGCATGGCGGCGCAGCGTTCGGGGCCGGATCGATGCATTTGGTCCAGCCGGCCCGGCTTGATGAAATCGCAGATCTGGCCGAGGCCTTGAGGGGTCAGCCAGCCCTCGCGCCGGCCTTTCTCGATCCCGTAACAGTCCGCTCTTTCCGTATCCGCTTGGTTCGCGCCCTTGCTCAGGTCCCAGCCATGCACGACGTGCCCACATTCATGCTCGTACGTCCAGAGCTTCACGGGCGCCGAGGTCCTATCCAGGAGTGGCGGGTTGACCACGATGAACTTGGGGTAGGCCGCAGCGTAGTCGTTGAGCCGGGTGTCGAGAATGGTGGGCCGCCCGGCGCAGGCCATATGCCGGCCGGCGAGGACGTATTGTCCGGCGGGGACCAACGTGGCGCGTCCCTGGGAAGCGGCGATATAGGCTTGCGGTGTCGGGTCCGGCGGCAGCGCGCCTTGAAGGGGCTCCGATAGGCCGCACGCCGCAAGGCCGATGGCCTGCGCGAAAAGCACGAACAAGAACACCCGACTGGGCTGCATACGGAGAACCCCGGCGACATCACCCGCCATAGCCTAGGCGGTTTGCCGGTTATTGTCCCTCGCGGAGCTCACCGTGACGCGATGGCACGTCACTTGAGGAGCGTCGTCTGCCGCGTTCGTCCAAACGGGATCGTCAGGTAGGCGCGGCCGCCCTCGATGTCGGTATCGGAGCTTCCCTGGTAGAAGCCGCTGATCCCGCCGGTGATGCCGCTCACGCAGAAGACGTCGACGCCTGTCTCCACGCCGCCGAAAGTATTTCCTTGCGAGAAGGTGATGGTGTCGGCAGGACTCAGCGTCTGGTTCGGAATGGCCAGCGTATGACTGTAGTCGAGCTGGCCGTCCACGGTGCCTGCGACGTAGGGCATCCAGATCTTGTTGTCGCCCCGAAGTCCCACGAACAGCTTGGCCCGGCCGCCGATAAGGCCGTAATGGGTGTTCTCGTTGCCGTAGGCGAAGCCGGCGCTGTCGGTGAAGCCGTCATCACGCCAGTCGAAATAGCCCCCATGACCGCTCAGGTCCAAGCCCCACACCCTCCGGCCGGGTGTCTCGGACAGTTTGAAAACATGCCCGAGAGTCATGTCGAAATAATAGGCGTTCGAATCGAAATCGCCCTTGCCCCCGGTGACGGTGTTCTTAAGCGTGCCGTCCCCGAAAGCGCCACCTCCTATGCCACCTAGATACGTGGCATTGGCGGTATAGTTGAAGCCCCCGGAAAAGGCGTAGGTGTTGCGATCGAGAGAACCGGAGAAAGCGCCGAGCTGAATTTGCACGGGCGTCCTCTTATAGTCGACGCTGTCATTCAAATAGTCGAAGCGTCCGTTGACGGTCAGCTGCTGGTTTCCGGCAAGGCCGAACAGGCGCGTGGCATCCAGAGATCCTTGGATGCCGGTCGTGCCGACGCCGGCGTCGAAGTCGGGAGTTTGTGTCCCTGGCGCGAGCAAGCCCGCACTGTCCTTGGCACCGTAGCCGTCATTCTGGACCCCAGCGCCCCCGCCATAGACGGATAGGGACGTGTTCAAATTCGGGGCTGGCGTCGTATAGAGGCCGAGATGTGCCCCACTCAGTCCCGCCCCGGATCCGAGCCCCGACATTAGGCCTGCCGCCGCTTGCTGGCCCATGGATTCGGCGCCCGAACCGATAAATGGGAGCGGCGTCAGATACTTGGCGGCAGTGTTACGTCTGATGTCTTGCTTTTTTTTGTCCTCTTCTTCCTGCTTTTTGTCCTCTTCTTCCTGCTTTTTCTTTATCGCCTTCGTCTCTTTCTTCGTCAGTGCTTGGCAAATTGGGGTGTTGGGAAAGGCTCCGCCCACGCATGTCTTGCCGCTGACGGTTCCCCCGGCATTCAGGCATTGGAACGGGGTGACGCACGCCCATGCCGCCGCAGGCAACGCCACGAGAAAGGTAAGCGTTGCGGCCGCGCTAAACAGACGCCTGCACACATTCGGAAGATGTTGGCCCGCGAGCTTGACCGATTGAGACCGGGCCCACGGAAGGCTTGTCCCACGCATGTCTTGCGTCCCCCGTTCGTAACGCCGAATTCCCTCTCTTTGTTTTTTTTGCGTGCGGCGGTCCATCCGCGCGCGATTCTTGCCTCAATGATACAACCGGAGGACGTTGCGTCCATGACGGCCGAGAGCCCGGGCGCGAGAGGCGGACGATCTGGGGAAAACTTCAATCGCAACGTGCATCGCTGTTTTGCGACAACAGTCAATGACTTAGGTGCGAGTTTGGCGCCGCGGATCCCTGTGGCCCAACGGACACAGGCTACAAGGAATTTTGATGAACTCGAGTTGCGTCATGTTTCAGCGCTCGCGGCGTTTCCGTCGCGACCCGGCACCCAGGACTCGCGTCTGGACCGACGCTTCGGGCTCTGGTCTAGCGGTGGGCGTAGTAGGCGAGCACGATCGCGAACCCGCTAAAGGCGATCACCACCAATACGAGATAGGCAATTTCGATCTGGCCCATGACAACACCCCCTGGTTTTGAGCAATTTCAGGGGGAAACTCGCGCGCGAAGGCTCGCACAACCTTGATCGAGGTCAAGGCTCAGCGCATGCCGCCTGCGCTCAGCGGGCGGGCGTGCCTACGCGGGATGCATCCCACAAGCCTTTGTCGAATTTACGGGATTGGCCCTCGCGCTACTCCGAGGGCGTGTCCTCCTGGGAGGTCTCCGCCTCGGACGCATCGTCGTGCTTGAGGTCCTTCAGCTTGGCGAAGACGGAATCGGCGTCGGGCGCCTCCTCCACGTGTTCGGGCGCGGCCATGGCATCGCGGGCCTCTTGGGCGAGCGATGCCGCCATGGGCGCTTCGGCCTCGACGGGTGCTTCGGCCTCGGGCGCCTGTTCGCCCGCGCCAATGGTCTCCTCGGTGGGCAGCAGCGTGCCGGCCTTGGCGGCGTCGCCGCCGGCCTTCTTGCGCTCACGCTCGAGCCGCGCCGCCGCCCGCTTCACGGCGGTGTCGAGGTCGATCTGCGAGCAAAGCCCGAGCGTCACCGGGTCCTGCGCCTGAAGGTTCGGCGAGTTCCAATGGGTGCGCTCGCGGATGGCGATGATCGTAGGCTTGGTGGTGCCGACGAGCCGCATGACCTGGCTATCCTTGAGCTCCGGGTGATTGCGCAACAGCCAAAGGATGGCGTTCGGCCGGTCCTGGCGGCGCGACACCGGCGTGTAGCGGGGCCCGCGCTTGGTCTTCACCTCGGGCACCTCGACCTTGGGCTCCAAGAGCTTCAGCCGGTGCTTGGGGTCTATCTCGGCCGCCGCGATCTCCTCGCGGGAGAGCTGGCCGGACGAAATGGGGTCCATGCCCTTGATGCCGTGGGCCACGTCGCCATCGGCGATGCCCTTTACCTCGAGCACGTGCAGGCCGCAGAATTCGGCGATCTGGTCGAAGGTGAGGGAGGTGTTGTCGACCAGCCAGACGGCGGTCGCTTTCGGCATCAACGGGGTACGGGTCATGATCGTCTCGAACCTTGCTTAAAGTGGTGGCGCGGTCTCTCTCGCCCCCTCAGGCGAAAGAGCCAAACGAACCAATTGAGGGGATTACGCCCTATATAGGGGCTGATGATCCCTTAAGCAATTGCTTCCGGGGGGGGATGACGTCGCGCTTGACCTCCTCGGCGCGTGTGATGAGTTCTCGTGATAGTTAATTGCCGACGAACCCTTGCAGGGAGCGCGTAACGGCGCCGTCGGGTGGCTTCCACCGCACGGCCTTGGACACCGCGCGCCGCTTGACTTCGGGCGCCGGCATGGGGAAGCCGTCGGCACTGCCGAACAGGGCGACCGCGAGCTTGTGGTCGAGCCCGTAGAGGTCCGGATAGGTGGTGACTTTGCCCTCCTCGTCGGCGACCGCCGTGAAATAGGTCGAGTAGACTGGGATCTCGGTGTCGAGCGCCACGCGGTTGTTGACGCTGTTCTCCCACAGGTCCTCGACCTTATCGGCCGGCCATCCATTGCCTTCGGCGAGGATCACCTTGGCGAAGGCATCCGGCTTCTCCATGCGGACGCAGTCATGCCCGATGGCGCGCATGGACTGCTGATAATATTTGTACCGCTCGGGCCAGGTGTCGTGCAGGACGAAGGAGTGCCTGTTGGGCAGCAGGAACTTCACCTTGCCGACATTGCTGTGCGCGCCCGGTCTCTGGGTGAAGGTGTAATCCATGATGTTCACGCGGCGCCAATCGACCTTGGTCGGGTCGACCGGCGTGCCGTCGCGGCTCACCGAGAATCCGGATTTCTTGAGGATCGCGTAATTCTTCCGGCGCAGCGCGGGCGCCAAGTTCTCGCGCAGCACGGTCGGCGGCGCGATCCATTCGGGGTTGAACACCACCGTCGTCATGTCCGCCGACAGAACCGGCGTCGCATAGCCGATCGTGCCCACCTGCGTCTTGTCCGCATAGATGGTCTCGCCGTCCTTGACGACATACAGCATGAAAGCCGGCGTGTTGCTCCATACATAGACGCGGCCCAGCGCATCCGGCATCCAGCGCCAGCGCTCCATATTGATGATGATGCGCTTGGCGTCGGTCGTGAGCTTGCCGGCGTCGTCGCCGTCTCGTGTCGCAAGCAAGGCCCGGCGCAGGCGCGTGAACTGCTCGTGTTGGGGTTGGAGAGACCGGAGGTAGGCGTCCGGCGCCTCGGCCGCCGCGATCTCGGCGAGCACGGCCTTCGGATCGCGCAACGGCGGCGTCTGAAAGACTTTCCCGCCGAGTTCGGATGGGTCGGACCGGCCTCCCCGGGCAAAGCGCGCATATTTCAGGATCGCGAGATCGAGCTTGATCTCGGCAATGGCTTGCGCGTCCGGCCCTGCGGGCAGGTCGCCCGCCGCAGGCAGGTCGAAGGCGGCTCTGTCGAGGCCCCAATCGCCGGCCTTCTCGATCTCGAACAGCGCCTGTTGTCCCTTTGCCGAAAAGCCCATGTCCGTCGTCCAAACGGGGCCGCTCGTCCGGTCTTTGTAGAAGGCTTCGAGCGCGGCGAGATCCTCCGCATGCGCCTCCTTTCGCAAGTCAGGGTCGGCAAGCTTGGCGCGAATGACTGCCAGCACGGGCTGGGGCGCAGGCGCCGAAAGGGTCCGGCGCTTCCGGCGTCGAAGGCGTGGATTGGACGGTTGGCTGTGCGGCTGGGTCTTGGGCGCACGCCGGGCGTATGGCGGCGAAGCTCAGGGCCTGGGCCGCGCACAAGAGAACGGGAAGGAGGCAAGACCCACGCATCCCCTTGGTTCCTCGAGACTGCTGCGAGGTTACCGCAGGGCGATACGCGCGGCCACACCTTTGGCCCGTCCTAGGACTAGGATTTGAATCCGCTACCCATTTCGTGAAGGTCAGCGCGCACGCCCGCCCGGCCCTAAGCCCGCTGACACGGGCCCAGAGGTGGCGCCTCGCCCTAGGCCACTACGTTGCCTTAAGCACGATCTTGCCGATATGGGCGGGGTCGTCGATGCGCCTATGGGCGTCGGCCGCCTGGGCGAGCGGGTAGGTGGAGTCGATGACGGGCTTGAACTTGCCTTCGGCGATGAGCGGCCAGACCTTCTCCTCGATGGCTTCGGCCATGCGCGCTTTGGCTTCCGGCGGTTGCGCCCGCAGCGTCGAGCCGGTGAGCGTCAAGCGCCGCATCATCAGCCGCATCAGGTCGATCTCGACCTTGGAGCCTTTGAGGAAGGCGATCTGCACGATGCGCCCTTCGAGCGCCGCAGCCTTCAGATTGCGCTCGATATAGTCGCCGCCCACCATGTCGAGGATGACGTCGGCGCCGTGGCCGCCGGTCACCTCGCGCACGACCTCGACGAAATCTTCCTCCAGGTAATTGATGGCGCGGACGGCGCCCAGCGCCTCGCAGGCTTTCGCCTTGTCGGCGCTGCCGACCGTGACGATGACCTTCGCGCCGAAAGCGGTGGCGAGCTGGATGGCGGTGGTGCCGATTCCGCTCGCGCCGCCATGAACGAGCAGCCAGTCGCCCGGCTGAAGCCCGCCGCGCTCGAAGATGTTGTGCCACACGGTGAACACCGTCTCCGGCAGGCCGGCGGCCTCGACCGCGCTCAAGCCGTCGGGTGCGAATAGCGTGGTGGCCTCGGGCGCCACGGCGAACTCCGCGTAGCCGCCGCCATTGACCAGCGCGCAGACGAAGTCGCCTTCCTTGAACCGCGTGACGTTCTCGCCGACGGCGACGACGGGGCCCGCCACTTCGAGGCCGAGCAGATCAGAGGCGCCTTTCGGCGGCGGGTAGAGGCCTTGGCGCTGGAGCACGTCCGGCCGGTTGACGCCGGCGGCCTCGACAACGATCAGCACCTCGTCGGCGCCCGGCAACGGCACGGGCCGCTCGCCCGGCACCAGCACTTCGGGTCCGCCGCCCACGCGTGCTTCGATGACAGTCATGGTCTGTGGCAGCATCAGTCCCTCGTCTTTTGTCATGTCCGCGAAGGCGGGCCATGACAGATAAATGGATTAAGGCCGAAATGCCACGATGCTAGGATGTGCCCATGGATTTGGACGATCTCACACCGAAGAAACCCAAAGGCAACGAGCTCGGCCAGGACCTGAGCAAGCATTCTGTCGCCGAGCTCGAGGCGCTCATCGCCACGCTCAAAGCGGAGATCGCGCGGGTGGAAGAGGCGCTCGCCGCCAAACAATCCTCAAAAAACGCCGCGGAAGCCGCGTTTAAGCGCTGATAACCTCCGCTCACCGTTCCTTTAGGTAAATCGCCCCTTAGTATTAACTGGTTATTAGGACTTCGCGGGTAGGGTCTTCGTTATCCAGTCCTCTGGATCTGAGTGGCCTGTTCCACTCTGTTTGACGCCTCCCTGTTAACTTCCTGAGCCGCCATTTGGCGGCTCTTTTTTTGCCTGAATCTTCGGCTTTAACCTTGGTTACCGGAAGGCGACGACAGCGCTTTCCTATGGCATAGTATGCCGCCGGGCTCAGGGGTGACGGAGTGGGGCAATGGCGGGGAAATCAAAGAACGACGACTATAGCGGCGTGACCGTCTCGTTCGGCGCGAAATTCGCGCGCTCGGACCAGTTCAAGGCCGTGTTCCGGGAAGGCATGGCGCTGGTCGAGGCGGCTGCCGCCTATCTCGACGGCGACGGGCGTAAAGAGGCCCGCAGGCTTCGGCCGCCCCATTCACTGGCTTACGCGACGGAAAGCATGCGGCTCACCACGCGGTTGATGCAGCTCGCCTCGTGGCTCTTGATCCGCCGCGCCGTGAGCGAAGGGGAGTTAACCCCTGAGCAGGCCGTCGAGGAGCAGCGCAAGATTAAGCTTCCGGTTTCGGGGACCGACCAGCCGAGCCGCGATCTCAGCGCGTTGCCGGAGCGCCTGCGCGACCTCATCGCGCAGAGCATCAAGCTTCAGGAGCGGGTCGTCCGCCTCGATCAGATGCTCGATTGCAACCAGCCGGCGCCGGCAGGCGAAGTCAATCACCCGCTGAGCTCGCATCTGTCACGGTTACGGGACGCGTTCGGCCCCGAGGCCAAATAGACCGGCTATTTCAGGAAGCCTTCGTACTTCTTCTTAAAGCGGCTCAGACGACCGCCGCGGTCGATCAGATGCTGCCCGCCGCCCGTCCACGCCGGGTGGGTCTTGGGATCGATGTCGAGCTTCAGCGTGTCCCCCTCGGCCCCGTAGGTCGAATAGGTGAGGAACTCGGTTCCGTCGGTCATCACCACCTTGATCTGGTGGTAATCCGGGTGAATGTCCTTCTTCATGGCGTTTGCCTTGCAAATCCGCGAGGTTTTCGTTGAGCGGAGCCTATACTGGAACTTGCAGGCCCGCACAAGCCTGCGCCGGAAAGGCGCGGCTGAGGCCCTTTCCGGGGGCGGCTCGGGACCTTAAAGTCGGCCCACTGAAAGCTTTAGCTGGGCATTTCTTGTGGAAGTCGTAACCCCGAAGTCCGAGAGCCAAGAGCGGCAGGACTCCGCCTCAGAGGAGTCCTCGGAGGAGAAGAACAAGCGGGTCTCGCTTCGCCCGCTGGTGGCGCTCAGGCCTTATCTTCTCCGCCACAGAGGTATGCTCATCACTGCGTTCGTGGCGCTGATCGTCGCGGCGGCCGCCACGCTTGCGGTGCCGCTCGCCATGCGGCGCATGATCGATCTCGGCTTCTCCGGGATCGATCCGGATCTGATCGACACTTATTTCGCCACGCTTATCGGGGTCGGCGTCGTGCTCGCCGTGGCGAGCGCCGTCCGCTTCTATTGCGTGAACTGGCTCGGCGAGCGCGTGGTCGCCGACATCCGTAGCGAGGTGTTCCGGCATCTCACGGGCCTGAGCCCCGCCTTCTACGAGGTGTCCCATTCCGGCGAGGTGATGTCGCGGCTCACCGCCGACACGACGCAAGTCAAGGCTGCCGCCAGCACGGCGATCTCGCAAGCCATCCGCAACACGCTGCTGCTTGCCGGCGCGGTGGTCATGATGGTGGTGACCAGCACCAAGCTGTCGCTCGCCGTGCTGATCGTTATTCCGATCATCGTGCTGCCGCTCGTGGCCTATGGCCGGTCGGTGAGGACGCTGTCGCGCCGCGCCCAGGACACGCTGGCACAGGCCTCGGCCTATGCGAGCGAGAGTCTCGGTCAGGTGAGGGTGCTGCAAGCCTTCACCCATGAGGACGTGACGGCGGCGCGGTTCAAGCAGGCGGTGGACCGCTCGTTCGACGCCGCCAATGCGCGAGCGAAGGCGCGGGCCGGGCTGACCGCGATCGCCATCTTCCTCGTCTTCGCCAGTGTCGTCGGCGTGCTCTGGTACGGCGCGCAGGATGTGCTGTCCGGCGCCATGACCGGCGGGACGCTCGGCCAGTTCGTGCTCTATGCGGTGTTCGCCGCCGCGTCGGTCGGCAGCCTGAGCGAGGTGTGGGGCGAGGTGGCGCAAGCCGCGGGCGCGGCTGAGCGGCTCGGCGAATTGCTTGAGGTTCAGTCCGAGATCAAATCGCCGGCCAATCCGAAGGCGTTGCCCGAGCCGCCGCGCGGCGAGATCGCCTTCCGCGACGTCTCCTTCACCTATCCCTTGCGGCCCGAGACGAGTGCGCTCGACGATGTCAGCTTTGCCGTGAAGCCAGGCGAGCGCGTGGCGCTGGTCGGCCCGTCAGGTGCGGGCAAGACCACGGTCTTCGCGCTTCTGCTCCGGTTCTACGACGCCGTGTCCGGGCGGGTCGAGGTGGACGGTGTTGCGGTCAACGAGGTGGACCTCAACGGCTTGCGGTCACGTTTTGCCGTGGTACCGCAAGAGACGGCGCTGTTCGCCGACACCGTCGCCGCCAACATCGCCTATGGCGCGGACGGCGCGAGCCGGCGCGAGATCGAGGACGCGGCAAAGGCGGCCTTCGCGCACGAGTTCATCGTGGATTTGCCGCAAGGCTACGACACCATGCTCGGCGAGGGCGGCGTTCTGCTCTCAGGCGGGCAGCGCCAGCGCATCGCCATTGCGCGCGCCGTGTTGCGCAACGCGCCGATCCTGCTTCTCGACGAGGCGACGAGCGCGCTTGACACGACGAGCGAGACCTTGGTGCAGAAGGCGCTCGACAAGGTGATGGAAGGACGAACGACGCTCGTCATCGCGCACCGGCTTTCGACCGTGGTGGGCGCCGACCGCATCCTCGTATTCGATCACGGGCACTTGGTTGAAGAGGGCACGCATCAGACGCTGCTGCGCAACGGCGGCATCTATGCGCGGCTCGCCGAGCTTCAGTTCGCACCCGACGCCGCGGAGTAGCCTAGCGCTCCGTCAGCTTGAGCTCGATGCGGCGGTTCTTGGCGAGTGCCGCCTCGCTGGTGCCGGTGTCGATAGGCTGAAACTCGCCGAAGCCCGCCGCCACGAGATGCTCAGGCGCGATGCCTTGGCTCATGAGGTAGCGCACCACGGAGATGGCGCGGGCGCTCGACAACTCCCAGTTCGACGGGAACTCGGGTGTGGCGATCGGCCTGATGTCGGTGTGGCCGTCGACCCGCATCACCCAGGGGATGTCCGGCGGGATCTTGCCGCTGATCTCCTTCAGCGCCGCGGCGAGCTTTTCGATCTGGGGCAGCGCCGCCGGTTTCAGCTCCGCCGAGCCCGGATCGAACAGCACATCGGAGGGGAACACGAAGCGGTCGCCGACGATTTGGAAGTCCTCCCGGCCGCCCAGGGCCTCGCGCAATTTTCCAAAGAAATCAGAACGGTAGCGGGCGAGCTCCTGGACCTTCTTGGCCAGCGCCACGTTCAGGCGCTGGCCGAGATTCGCGATCTTCGCCTGGCTCTCTTTGTCCTTCGCCTCGGAGGCTTCGAGCGCCTCGTTCAGCGAGGCGAGTTGAAGCCGCAGCGCGGCGAGCTGCTGGTTCAGAAGCTCCACCTTGGCGAGCGCGTCGTTGGTGATCTTCTTCTGCTCATCGAGCTTGGTGCCGAGCGCGGTGGCGCGATCCTCGGCGTTCTCCGTCGCGCCGCCCGCGGTGCCGAGAAGACCGGTGAGCCGCTGGTTCTCCTTCTCCTTGTCCGTGAGCGTCGCCTGGAGCGCGGAAAGGGTGTCCTCGGCGGACTCTTTCTTGGAGCGCTCGAGCGCCAGAAGCTCGGTCAGTTCGGAGAGCTGGCGGTTGAGGCGCGACAGCATGGTGTCCTTGCCGCTCGCCGCCTGCGTGATGATGTAGTTGGTGATCATGAACAGAGACATGAGGAAGATCACCACCAGCAGCAGCGTGGACAGCATGTCCACGAAGCCCGGCCAGTAATTGGGGGCGTATTGGCGGCGCCGCGCGCGGGCGAGAGCCATGGCTAGCTCCCTTCGCGGGCCGGCACCTTGGTCTTGCCGGAGATCTGGCGGAGCACGGCGGCGAGCTCATGCTGCTGCTGGGCCTGCTCGTCGGCCCATTCGCGCACGACCTTCTGCTCCGCGCGCATTTGGCGGATCAGCTTGTCGACGCCTTGGGCGAGGTCCTTCACCGCATCGCCCGTGTTGTCGTTCAGGATTCGCATCTCGACCTTCTCGTTCAGGTCGGTCAGCGAGCGCTGCATGTCGAGAAGCGCGAAGCGGAGTTGGGGCGAAACGTCCTTGGCGCCTTCGTCGGCCGATTGCAGCTCGGTGATGTTGGAGAGCCAATCTTCCAGCTCGTTATAGAAGCGGCTTTGGGCGTGCCCCGCCTGCAGGTCGAGGAAGCCGAGGATCAGCGAGCCCGAGAGACCGAACAGCGAGCTCGAGAAGGCGATGCCCATGCCGCCCAGCGGACCGGCTAGGCCTTCTTTCAGCTGATCGAAGATCATGACGTTCTCGCCGCCTGACGTGTCTAGCGCACTAATCGTGTTGCCGACGGAACTGACCGTCGCCAGCAGGCCCCAGAACGTGCCGAGCAGGCCGAGAAACACGAGGAGCCCAACGAGATAGCGCGTGGTCTCGCGCTGCTCATCGAGGCGTGAGGCGACCGAGTTGAGCAAGGTGCGCGTGGAGCCGGTCGCGAGCGACAAATGCCCGGTGCGGTCGCGCAGCATGGTGGCCATGGGCGCGAGCAGCACCGGCTGCTTGTCGACGGTGAGGCCGGGGTCGGAGATGCGGAAATTGTTGACCCACTGAATCTCCGGGTAGAGCCGCAAGACCTGGCGGAAGGCATAGACGATGCCGACCAGCAGCACGCCGATGATGAGCCCGTTCAGGCCGGGATTGGCCATGAAGCTGTGCCGGAGCTGCGCGGTCTGGCCGTCGAGGATGATGGCAAGCAGAGCGGCGAGGATCAGGAACAGAGACATGCGCCAGAGAAAGACCTGGGGGCGCGTGAGTTTCGTCTTGTACTGCTTTGGTGCCATGTTGTGCTGTTGCCGAGTAGATACGGGCTCGTGCGTGAGATTAGCGGAATAGTTTGACGGGCAAAACGGCAACCTCAGGGCGGACAATGTCATGATTGCCCGTTGCAGTCTGCAGTGGAGAGGCGAGCCCTGCAAACGGCCTACTTAGCCGCCGCCGCCTTTGTCGCAGGGGCTGTCGCGGCGCCGCCGGCGCCCGCAGCCTTCAAGAGTTTCAAGAGCTTGGCGTGAATGGCCTCGTTGGCGGTGACGATGCTGCCCTCTTCCAGCATGCGGTCCTTACCGGCGCTGTCGCTCACATAGCCGCCCGCCTCACGCAAGATGACGATGCCGGCGGCGATGTCCCAGGGGGAGAGACCATGCTCCCAGAAGCCGTCGAAGCGGCCCGCCGCCGTCCAGGCGAGATCGATTGCCGCAGCCCCCATGCGCCGCACGCCGGCAGATGTGGCCATGACCGCGCGCAGCTCTTTGAGGAACACTTCGTGGTTCGGGAAGCCCGAATGGGGGATGCCGGTAGCGATCACCGCAGTCGCAAGTTCGGCGCGGGCGGCGACCCGGATGCGCTTGTCGTTGAGGAAGGCGCCCTTGCCCTTCTCCGCCATGAAGGTCTCGTTGCTTGCGGGGTTGTAGATGAGCCCGGCGACGAGTTCGCAATCGCGCTCGAGCGCGATGGAGACTGCGAAGAGGGGGATGCCGTGAAGGAAGTTGGTAGTGCCGTCGAGGGGATCGACGATCCAGCGATGGGTGGCGTCGGCGCCTTTGACCTCGCCACGCTCCTCCATGAGAAAGCCGTAGCCGGGACGCGCCCGGGAGAGTTCGGTGAAGATGATCTCCTCGGCGCGATGATCGGCGGCGCTGACGAAATTCCCGGGACCTTTCAGCGACACCTGAAGCTGCTCCACCTCGCCGAAATCGCGCGCGAGGCTGCGGCCCGCTTTGCGGGCAGCGGCGAGCATGACGTTCATCAGCGCTGATGCGGGCATCGGATCAAGTCTCTATCAGTGTCATTGCCCGCCTTCGCGGGCATGACAGAAGTGGGTACCGGCTTTCGCCGGTATGACGCGTTTCTACTCGGCGCGCCTGACGTAAGTGAGCTCGTTGGTGTCGACCACGATGCGCTCGCCGGTTTGGATGAAGGGCGGTACTTGCACGCGAACGCCGTTCTCGAGCATGGCCGGCTTGTAGGAGGACGCCGCGGTCTGTCCCTTCACGACGGGATCGGCCTCGACGACCTCAAGGGTGACCTGATCCGGTAGCGTGACGCCGATGGGCTTGCCCTCGTGACTCTCCACGGTGACGGTCATGCCGTCCTGCAGGAAGGCGGCGCGGTCTTCCAAGAAGTCGCGCGAAATCTGGATCTGGTCGTAGGTGTCCGTGTCCATGAAGGTGAGCATGTCGCCTTCGGCGAAGAGGTATTGATAGTCCTTCTGCTCGAGGCGCACGCGCTCGACGGTCTCCGAGGCGCGGAAACGCTCGTTGAGCTTGGTGCCGTCGATGAGGTTCTTCAGCTCTACCTGCGCGTAGGCAGGCCCCTTGCCCGGCTTCACGGCCTGGGTCTTCACCGCGACCCAGAGGCCGTTCTTGTGCTGGACCACGTTGCCTGGCCTGATCTCGTTGCCGTTGATCTTCATGGAGTCCCTTGAGGGCGAAATGGGGAGTGCCGCCTTTAAGACGTGGGGCCCAGCCCCTGTCAAGGGGAGCGCTGCTGGGAAGTCTCCGCCTTTGGGCTATTCGGTGAGGCGCCCCGACTCCCAGGCATCGACCGCGCGCTCCGCGGCCACGCGCTGCTCCTTGGTGAGCTTGGACAGCATAATGTCGAGGGAGAAGTCGCTGACGCCAGCCCGGCGGGCGAGGAGGTGCCATTTGGCAGCCTCGACGGGGTCGGCCTTGACCACCACGCCGTTGGCGTAAAGGCGCGCAAGACGGTTCTGCGCCACGGGGTTGCCTTGCTCGGCCGCCAGGCGGAAGAGCTTCGCCGCCTTCTTCTCGTCTTTCGCTACGCCGCGGCCCTTGAACAGCATGACGCCATACTCGACTTGGGCTGCCGGCAGGCCGCCTTCCGCCGCCTTGCCGGTCCATTCGGCGGCCTTCTCTTTGTCGATCGGCACGCCGCGGCCGAACTGGTAGAAGGCGCCGAGATCGTACTGCGCCTGTGAGTTGCCTTGCTCGGCCGCCTTCCTCATCCATTCCGCCGCCTTGCCGTCATCCATGGGCCGGCCTTTCCCGTTCAGATAAATGAGGGCGAGGTTATATTGCGCTGCGGCATTGCCGGCCTCGGCGGCATGTTGGAAGAGATTGCCGGCAATGCGGGGATCCTTCCGCACGCCCAGGCCTTTGGCGGCGAGAAGTCCTAAGGAAAACTGAGCGTTAGGGTCACCGAGATCGGCGGCCTTGGCGTAGGCGTCCGCCGCCTTGGCATAGTCCTGGGCAACCCCGAGGCCTTCCGAATAGATCTCGCCCATGAGGGTATAGGCCTCCTTGGAGCCGTGGTCCGCCTCCTCCTTGGCGAGCTTCAACGCCGTCAGGTACTTGCCTTGCGCAAAGGCCGTGTAGGACTCGCTCTCCTTGGCGTGGGCGGGCGCGCCAACCGCCAGGACGCAGACCCCGGCAGAGATCGCCAGCGCGCCCAGGAACCTCCTCACGCGGCCCTCCGGGCGCGGCGGATCGCATCGTCGATGCCGGCGATGAGGGCCGTGGCGTTGTCGTCTTGCCAAATCGTCCGCGACGGCGCCACGAAATCGACGCCGAGGCGCGCGAAGCCGGCCGCCTGCTCGGCATCATCGATGTCCCAAGCCACGCAAGGCACGACGAAAATCTCCGACCACCAAGCTATGAGCTCCGCACACTGATCGATGGCGTCGATATCGCCAGCCGCTCCCGGCCCGAAGGCGACGTAGTCGGCGCCCATCTCGGCAAGGCCCATGGCGTCATGCCGGTTCAGGCCACAACCGACGCCAATACTGGCGCTTTCGCCCAGGGCCGCGCGGGCGCGCCGGTAAAGTTCGGCGTCGGGCGGGATATGCACGCCATCGGCGCCAAGCCGCGCGGCGCAGGCGACGTCGTTTTCGACGAGACAGGCAATACCTGCGGCTTGAACAAGATCGAGCAAACGGTCTAACATTTCGTCCGTCTGCTGATCGATGTTGCAGAGCAAAACGCAAGCCGCCGAGGTGTTCGCCAGGGCTTGGGTAAGTTGGGCTTCGAGCTTTGCGGTCAGGGGCGCCGGAACTTGTAGATAGAGCCGGCAATTTGGCTTGGCGTCAGCCATGATCAGGGGGTTCCCACGGCGTTTTCGCATTGACCAGACGTTAGTGGCGTCCGTCTCAAATCACATGCTTCGCGGCGCTGTCAAATCCATGGAACGTTAGGTTCGAGAAGAGGGTTGTGAAGATGTCGTTGAAGGTCGAACATAGCGTCACCACATTCTCGCCAGGCTGCTGGTGCAAACCGCAAGACAGCCAAAGGGGATGAATTGGCGGCGCTTGAGCGGGGAGGGGCGAGGCGCAATGAACCAACCAGGTGCTCTGCGGCGGCTCGATGCGGCGCTTGATGAGCTTGAGAGTCATCTGCAACAGGTTTTTGCCGAGGGTGACGGCGACGTTTCGCTGGCGGCCCTGAAAGAGCAAATTCGTTTTCTGACAGACGAGCGGGACCAGCTCCTTGCCGATCTGGAGGCCGAGCGCACCCGGGTGAGGCGCCTCAAAGCCGCCAACGACGAGGTCTCCGACCGGCTCGATGACGGTGATGGGGACGCTCAAGGACATGATGCCGGCGATGCCAGGCTAGGGTCGGCGAACGGGGGGTGGTCATGGGTCAGGTTAGTGTCACTCTGAACGGACGCAACTATCGGTTGGAATGCAGCGAGGGTGAGGAGGCCCACCTCGTCGAGCTCGCCGAATATCTTGGCTCTCATGTCGACACGATGCGGCGGAAGTTCGGCCAAGTTGGCGATGACCGGCTGATTCTGATGGCGTCCTTGGTCGTGGCCGACGAGTTGTGGGAGCTGCGCCGAGAGATTGAAGAGATGAAAAACGCGCTCGCCGCCGCACGCCGCGACAAATCCGCCGCCGACGAGACGGCAAAGTCGGCGCAAGCCGATATTGCGGCGCGGGTGAGCGCCGCCGCCGACCGCCTGGAGTTGCTCAATGCGCAGCTCTTCCACGGCGGCGATGCTGTCAACCGCCGCTAGTCGCCCGGTTGAATTTCTTCCGCTATAGTCTGCCCTTGGCGGGCTGCGAGGTGCGTTAGGAGCATTATTCCAGGGCCCTATAAGATTCTATGGGAGCTGACCCTGGCGGGGACCGTGGTCCCTGTCACTCGGCGCCCACCTACTTATTGTAGGGATACCCGGAATCTTACCTCCGACGGCCATCGCGGCCCTGCCATGCCTTTCTTCGCGTGTCAGATTGTTCACCGCCTCTTGCCGTGAAGCTGGCGAGCCGCGCAGCTATTCTGTATTGACCCCCGAATGACGAACTCTCGGCAGCGGATCTCCGGCGACCCATGCGCATTCTGTTTCTAGGCGACGTGGTTGGCCGGTCTGGACGCGCCGCCGTGCTTGAGACCTTGCCGAAACTGCGCGAGCGCTACCGCGCCGACTTCGTCGTGGTGAATGGAGAGAATTCAGCCGGCGGTTTCGGCATCTCCGAAGCGATCCTGACCGAGTTGCTCGACGCTGGCGCCGACGTCGTCACCACGGGCAATCACGTGTGGGACCAGCGCGAGGCGCTTGTGTTCATCGAACGGCATGACCGTTTGTTGCGCCCCATCAATTTCCCGCAAGGCACGCCGGGCAAGGGGGCGGGGTTGTTCAAGGCGGCGAACGGCATGGACGTGCTCGTGATCAACGCGCAAGGCCGTGTTTTCATGCAGGATCTCGACGATCCGTTCCCCGCGGTCGAGCGTGAGCTTGACGCATGCGGGCTCAAATCGGGCGCCGACGCCATCCTGATCGATTTCCACGCCGAGGCCACGTCGGAGAAGGAGGCCATGGCGCATTTCGTCGACGGGCGGGTCAGCGCGGTGATCGGCACGCACACGCATGTGCCGACCGCCGACGAGCAGATCCTGAACGGCGGCACCGCCTATATCAGCGACGCCGGCATGTGCGGCGATTTCGATTCGATCCTTGGCATGGACAAGGAGGAGCCGATCAGCCGCTTCCTCACCAAGATCGCCTCGCGGCGCTTTGCGCCCTCGCTCGGGGAAGCGACGATCTGCGGCGTCGGCATCGAGGTGGACGACGCGACGGGCTTGGCGCGCGCCATCGCGCCGGTGAGGCTCGGTGGCAGGCTGTCGCAGACGGAGCCGGCCTTCTGGCTGGCGGAGGCTTAGGCCGAGCGCAGACCGGCGTGCGCGCCGTTGACGCCGTTCGTCTGCGCGGCGCGGCCGTGGGCCAAGAGACGCTTCAGGCAGTCAATCGCCTCGTCGAGATGGCGCAGCGCCCGGTCGGTATCGTAGCTCTCGTCGAAGAGCGCCAGGCGGGCATGCGCCACGTGATCGGCGGCCTCGGAGCAGAGCTGTGGGAGGCTGGGTGCAGCCTCGCTATGCGGCCTGCCCGCAGCGGCTTTCCGTTTCGGCGTCATGAATGCCCCCTTCCCCTCATACGCAGGGGCGCCCGATTTCGGGCGCCAAGCCTTTAGTTGTCAGGCCATTAGGGTTAAGGCATCGCTAAGCCACCCCGTTCGGCGCGGCATTCGCTGACTTGGGGGCGGTCTTGACCCCGAAGGGCCCTAGCGAATAGGGATCACGCCATGGCAGGCCATTCGAAATTCAAGAACATCCAGTTCCGCAAGGGCGCGCAGGACAAGAAGCGCGCCAAGCTGTTCTCCAAGCTCGCCCGCGAGATCACCACGGCGGCGAAGCTGGGGCTCCCCGACCCCGCCATGAATCCCCGCCTCAGGTCGGCGATTCAGGCGGCGCGCGCCCAGAATATGCCCAACGACAATATCGATCGGGCCATCAAGAAGAGCCAGGAGGCGGGCGGCGACAATTACGAGGAGGTCCGCTACGAGGGCTTCGGCGCCGGCGGCGTCGGCGTCATCGTCGAGGCGTTGACCGACAACCGCAACCGCACGGCCAGCGAGGTGCGCTCCATCTTCGCCAAGTTCGGCGGCAATCTGGGCGAGACGGGCGCCGTGTCGTTCAATTTCGACAGGCTCGGGGCCATCGAGTTCGACGCCGATAAGGCGACCGCCGACGGGATGCTGGAAGCCGCCATCGAGGCCGGCGCCGACGACGTCGAGTCTGGCGAGGAGGGCCACGTCGTCTATTGCAATCCGGATGAGCTGCACCAGGTGTCCAAGGCGCTCGAGGAGCGCTTCGGCGAGCCGCGGGTCATGCAGATCCTGTGGCGCCCGAAAACCGAAGTGCCGATCGACGAGGAGGGCGGCCAGAAGCTGCTGCCCATGATCGACGGTCTCGAAGATTTGGATGACGTGCAGCAGGTCTATGCCAATTTCGATATGGCCGAGGACGTGCTGCAAAAGCTGACTGCTGCTTGAGCCGGAGGCCCCCACGCATGGCACCACCGCGACCGTCGGAAAGTGCCGAGTACAAACATCTGCGCGAACAGTCGGCGCTGCCCGGCAAAGGCGGGCTTACGCGTATCGGGCGGGCGTTCTGGAACACCATCGGCGGGTTCCGCGAAGGGCTCTCGACCGAGGCGGCCATCAAGCAGGAAGCCGCGCTCCTTCTCGTCGCGCTGCCCGTGTCGTTGTTCGTCGCCACCAATGTGTGGATCTGGGTCGCGCTCATCGGCAGCTTGATCCTGCTTCTCGCCGTCGAGTTCCTCAACACGGCGATCGAGCGCTTGTGCAATCACCTGCATCCGGAGAAGCACGTGGCCATCAAGGTGACCAAGGACCTCGCCTCGGCCGGCGTGTTCTGCGTCATCGCGCTCACGGCGCTCGTCTGGATCGCCGCGGTCGTCGCCCGGTTTTGGACGTGACAGGCCGCGCCGAACGCTGGCCGCTCCGGGAGCAGGAGCACATCATCACAGGCAATGAAGCTTTGCTCGGGCAAAAGCATCTGCTCGTGGCCATGACGCGGATGCGCAACGAGGCGCTGATCCTGCCCGACACGCTCGACTACCTCGCCGGCCACGTGGACGCGATCATCGCTTATGACGATGCGAGCACCGACGAGACGGTCGAGATCCTGCGCGCGCATCCGAAGGTCGCGCTGATCGTCGCCAATCAAGCGTGGGAGCAGGATGTCGATGCGCGAAAGCGCGCCGAGGGGAGGCATCGCGGCCTCTTGCTCGACATGGCGCGCGAGCACCTGCCGCACGAGTGGATGTTGTGCTTCGACCCGGACGAGCGGGTGACGGGGGATATGCGCGGCTTCGTTGCCGATGTCAGCGAGGAGACAGACGCGGTGCGCGTCAGGCTGTTCGACGCCTATATCACCCCTGAGGACCAGGCGCCTTACACGTCCGATCAGCCGCTCCTCGATTTCCGTAAGTTCTACGGGCCCGAGCAGCGGGATATTCTCATGCTGTGGCGGAACCGCCCCGAGATCGGCTTCGCCGAAGGCGACGGCCGCACGCCACGCGGCATGACATCGGTCGAGACGGCGCTCTACTGCCAGCATTACGGCAAGTCGCTGTCGGTCGCCCATTGGGAGGAGACTTGCGACTACTACATCCGCCATTTCCCTTACGAGACCTACGGCGCGAAGTGGGAGGCGCGGAAGGGGAAGGCGATCCACACGGAGTCGGATTTCGGGCGGCCGCTCCATGCGTGGGGCGAGGCGCTGTTCGCCAACGCCGTCCCCATGGGGCCCAAGCCCTGAGAGGGGGCAACGGCGATGCGCGGGTTCCGTGGGTTCGCCAAAGGGCGCCAATCGCTTATTATGACAATCTGCTGAAATGGCCGGCCGGGGGCCGCATGGATCCCAAAACGCGCAAGAGAATTGTCCGCCCATTGCTGGCGGTGCTCGTCGTGATCGGCCTCTACGCCGCTTACTTGGTCTCCACGAACAACTTCCACACGGTCGTCGCGGGCGAGCTCTACCGGTCGGCGCGGCCCTCGCCGGAAGAGATCGCCGTGTGGCATCGGCGCTACGGGATCAAGACCATCCTCAACCTGCAGGGTCCGCACCCCAAGGCCGAGTGGTATCGCAAGGAGAAGGAAACGGCGGAGGCCTTGGGCATCAAGCTGATCGACCATCAGATGTCGGCCCAGCGTGACGTGCAGGCACCCGAGGTGGAGAAAATCCTCAATATCCTTTCGACGGCGGAGCGACCCATTCTCGTCCATTGCCGCAACGGAGCGGACCGCTCAGGCCTGGTGTCGGCATTCTATGTCGCAGCCATTGCCGGCGGCTCGGAGTTCTTTGCCGAGCTTCAACTGACGCCCTTCTTCGGGCACTTGCCATTTCCGTTCCTTCGTTCCTACGCGATGGATCGCTCTTTCGAGAGAGCGGAAACCCGCCTGGGCATTCCGGGTTCCTGAGCGGGTCTTCGCGAAAGACGGAGCCTGACATGAAAAAGGCGGGAGCACGCGGCTCCCGCCTTTCTAGTTTCTAGCCGATGGAGAGGATCGGCTAGCGCTGGGGGATCGTTTACTCGTCTTCGCCGTCGTCACCCTGGGCTGTCGGGCGTGTCGGCAGGGGCAGGCGGTCCACTTTGCGGACCCATGCCTGGTCCCATGCCGTGCGGGCCAGGCCCGTGGGGACCAGGACCGTGCGGTCCGAAATGGGCACGGATGCGCGCCTCGATTGCCTTGACCTTGTCGAGCTGCTCGGGCGTCAGCGTGGTGCGGAGCGTGGCAATCGCCTTCTTCAGCCCCTCGGCACTCTTGGCGCGGTCGATGGCATGGTCGGCAAAGCTCTCGGCCAGAGAGAACGGCTCGGCATTGTCACCAGGCGCCATCATGCCAGGCCCCATGCCCGGGCCCATCGGCCGCTTCATGGTGGCTTGCAGCGCGTCGGTGAAATCGCGCCAGGCATCGAGCTGATTGGCGCGGATGCCGATCTCGGTCTCCATGACGCTCAATTTCTTGGCGAGAAAGTCGGGGTCGCGCGGTCCGCGCATGCCGTGCTTGCCGCCGTGGCCATGGCGGTCGCACATGTGCTTGCCATGGTGTGGGCCGCCCCAGTGGCCGCTGTCCCCGTACGCCGTCGTCACCGCGGTCAGGCCAGCAACGCTGAGCACCGCGACGACGACCAGCGGGGCAATCTTTGAGGGGAGTTTCATTTGCAGCATCCTCATTGTTGATGTGACCCGGATTCCTAGGGTCCGTTCTTTGCCTTTGTTGGTCTTGGCGTGTCGGAACGTTGCTGGCGAAGCGCGTTTTGTTTCGAAAGATTGCTGGACCGGGAGCTGACGGCTTCCGTTACAAGAATCTTCTCGGCGCCGGTTCCTGGCGAGGCTAGAAGGAGGCGACTTCGATGACTTCGACCACGCCACGCATACTCGTCGTCGACGACGACCCGGAAATCCGCAAGCTCTTGGCGCGCTACGTCGAGAGCCAGGGGTTTCGCGTGCTGCTCGCCGCCAACTGCAAGGAGCTACGCGAGCAGCTGGCGACGCATCATGTCGACCTGATCGTCCTCGACGTGATGCTGCCGGACGGCTCCGGCCTCGATGCCTGCCGGGACTTGCGGGCGCAGCGCTCCAGCGTGCCCATCATTCTGCTCACGGCGCTGAAGGAGGACGTCGACCGCATCATCGGTCTGGAGATCGGCGCCGACGACTATCTCGGCAAGCCGTTCAATCCGCGGGAGCTGATCGCGCGCGTGCGGGCGGTGTTGCGGCGGCGCGCCGAAGCGCTTCCGGCGCCGAGCGAAGCGAAAGTCTATCACTTCGAAGGCTTCACCGCCGATCCGCAGATGCGCCAGGTGACCAATCCTCAAGGCAAGGACGTGGACTTGACCGGCGCGGAGTTCGACTTGCTCAGGACCTTCCTCGACCGGCCGGGCCGCGTTCTGTCGCGCGATCAACTGCTCGATCTGACGCGCGGCCGCGACGGCGACGGCTTCGACCGCTCCATCGACGTGCTCGTCAGCCGGCTCAGGCGGAAGCTCGGAGAGGGCGCCTCCACGCAATTGCTCAAGACGGTGCGCAACGGCGGCTATCAACTGGCCGTCAAGGTCGACGTCGAGGACGGGCAGGCGTGAACACTCTCCGCGTCAAGGTCGTCCTGCTGCTCGTCGTCGCGATTGTCTCGGTCGTCGGCCTGCTCACCGTCGTTCTCTTCTATCTGCTCGGGCCGCCGCAGCGTACGGAACGCGCGCTGGACGGCGTGGCGCTACAGGTGGAAATGGCGCTTCGGCTCACGAGCCAGGGCGTCGAGGGAGTCACGCTGGCGCATGAGCCTGCGCCCGGGCATCTGTACGAGCGCACGACCGCGGCTTTGCGCGAGGTCCTAAAGAGGCGCGGATACGATCTTCCCGTCACGGTGTCCCGCGCAGAACATCACGCGCCGCTGATCGTCTCGGTTCCCATTCAGGATAAGGGCTGGCTATGGATGCCGACCTCGGGGATGCCGCCGCTAGGACCGCCGTGGAGGGCGCTGTTCAGGTGGCTGACGGTGATCGCTCTGGGCGCGACCGTGATCGCCGTGTTCGCCGCCAATCGCATGGTCCGGCCGCTGATGTTCTTGGAGAACGCCGTCGCCTCCGTCGGTCCCGACGGGATGTTGCCGGAGTTGCCTGAGCGCGGGCCGGCGGAAGTACGCGCGACCGCCAAGGCGCTCAACTCGCTCTCGAGCCGCCTCAAGCGCGCCATGGAGAGCCGAATGCGGCTCGTGGCCGCGGCCGGCCACGACATGCGCACGCCGATCACGCGCATGCGGCTCAGAGCCGAGTTCGTGCGCGACGAGGAAGAGCGTGCCAAGTGGCTCAACGACATCGACGAGCTCGAACGCATCGCCGACAGCGCGATCATGCTGGTGCGCGAGGAAACCGGCAACGCCGCGCCTGAGCTCGTTCGTCTCGACGAACTGGTCGGCGGGATCGCGGAGGAGCTCAAGGAGCAGAATCTCGACGTCACATGCGCCAGCATGCGGCCTGTCACGGTGCGTGTGAGCCGCTTCAAGCTCAATCGCGCCTTGCGCAATCTGATCATCAACGCGGCAACGCACGGCGTGCGCGCGAGGGTCAGCGTCAACAACGCCAACGGGCCAATGGCGCGCATCGTCATCGAAGACGACGGCCCAGGGATCCCGCCCAAGCTGATGCACCAGGTGTTCGAGCCTTTCTTCCGCGCCGATCCGGCGCGCCGTCAGGATATTCCGGGCGCCGGCCTCGGCATGACCATCGCCAATGAGATCGTCCAGCGCGCCGGCGGCCGCATCAGCATCGCCAACGGGCCGAGCGGCGGTCTGGTGCAGGTCGTCGAGCTGCCCAAGGCGGTCGAGACGCCGTCAGCGTAAGCCTCTGGTTTCATTTCACGATTCTTGCGGAACGCATTGGCCTCGAGCGCATTTGATCTGTCTCAGAGCGCGACTAGGCTGTCTGGGCACACAATAGAGCACCACGAGGAGGACGTTCCAATGGACATGAACGAAATCCATGACTACGCGCGGCGCTTCATCGGCACGCATGGGGAAAAGGCCGCGATGGAGGCCGCTCAGAGAGCTGCCGAGTGCGAGAAGGGTGGCGACAAGGTCCAGGCCCAGGACTGGCGTCGCATCGAGGCTGCGATCAAAGAGATACGCGGACCGCACGCAAGCTAAAGCCTGCCGGTCTAAGACGTGGACGGCTTGCGACTGGCGCGGCGCGGCGGCGCGGGTGCGTCTCCATCCTTGATGTGAATGTCGCGCTGAGGGAAGGGGATGGAGATGCCCGCCTCTCGCAAGGCGTTCAGGATGGCAAAGCGCAGATCGCTCGACGATTTGATGCGGTCGCGCACGTCGCGCAAGAACACGCGCAGCTCGAAGTCGAGCGATGAGTTGCCGAAGCCGGCGAAATGCACAACCGGTGGCGGGCTCTTGAGCACGCCGCGATGTGCCCGCGCGACGTCGAGCAGTGTCGTCCGCATCAACTCCATGTCAGTGCCGTAGTCGACGCCGACGGGGATGTCGAGGCGGCAGCTCTTATCGAGATGCATCCAGTTGGTGACGGGATCGGTGATGAGCGTGGCATTCGGGATGATCACCGATTGACGGTGAATGGTCTCGATCTCGGTGGAGCGCACGCTGATCTTTTTGACCGTGCCTTCCTCGCCGCCGACCTGGATGTAATCGCCGATCTTGATGGGACGCTCGACGAGAAGAATAAGGCCCGAGACGAAGTTGTTGAAGATGCTCTGGAGCCCGAAGCCGATACCGACCGAGAGCGCCCCGGCCACGAGAGCGATGTTGGAAAAATCGAAGCCGAGATAGGAGATGCCGGCGAGCGCGGATAGGACGAAGCCGAGATAGCCGGTCCCGATCCGCACGGACTCGTGCAGACCGGAGTTGGCGTGCCGGCCGGTGAATACGCGCCCCGTGAGCCAACGCTGAACGAACCGCGTGAGCGCGAGGCCGAGCGCGAAGACGCCGAGCGCGACGAGCACCGATTGCAGCGAGATTCGCAAGTTACCGAACTGGAATCCGAAGAACGCCGCCTGAAGCCAGCCTTTGACCTCGATCCAATCGAAACGCCACAGCAACAGCAGGACGACGATCCCGACGGCGAGAATGGCGATGTCGAGAAGCAGGCTGACGATGATCCTGATGGTGAAGAGGGACGGCGCGCCCATGTCCTCGTCTTCGTCGAGGTCCTCGTCGATGGTGCGCCCGGAGATGACGCTGACGCTGGAGATGGATTCAGCGCCAAGGTGCAGCAGATACATGATCCACAGCACGCCGGCGGTGGAGACGAGGTGGGTGCCGATGAAGCGGGCGAGCGACTCGTAGCCGAGCAGCGTGGCGAGCAGAATGACGCCGGCCTGGACACCCATGAAGGTGAACAACCACCCTTGCCAGCCGCTGAACGCCGCCTTGCGCGTGGTCGCCCCGCTTTGGATCACCCAGAGGATCGCGGCGAGAAGGATGCCGTAGAGGAAAGCGAAGAAGGTCGAGCGCAATACCGACAGCTGATAGGGGGTGAAGACGGCGACATCGGCGAAGACCAGGATCCGATCGAGGAGCCAGACGGCCACAAGGGCCCATAAGAGGCCTGATAAGCGCCAGGCCACGGCCGGGGTGGCAGGGATGACCTTCCAGGCGTCGTCCTCGGGCACGAGGGAGTGGCGGACGAGGAAGATGAGCGAGACGGCCCAAGCGGCCGCGAGCACGGCCCTGAGCAGGAAGCCGTCGAGCGATGGCGCGGCAAGGCCTGCGGCGGTGGCAATGAGATAGAAGGCTGCGAGCCCCACCCAGAAGGGAACCACGCTTCGCAGCGTCTGCCGCAAGGCCCACGTGCCGCAGTCCTGGATCGTCGGCTCGGCCGGCCTATTCGCCCGCTGCATGGCGTCGACCCGCGCCGCCATGTTCTTGACGAAGCGTTGCATGCCGAGGCCGGCGCCGATGGGCGCAAGGAAGACCAGAAGGAAGACGATGACGCCCGTGTTCCAGGCGCGCGCAATCCAGGCGCCAATGGCATCGAATAGGCGTGCGAATTGCGTCGGCAGGCCCTCCATGGCCACCGGCAGCACGTCGGCGTAGAAATTCGGGACCGGCCTGAACAGCGACTCCGTGAACCGCTCGCGGCGCTCGTCATTGGCCGTGTCGATCAGTTGCGCGGCGCGCAGGAAGAGGATGTCGGCTTGCTTCAGCTTGCCGTCGAGGTCGGCGACCTCGGTCTCGAGTTTCTTGCGCTGTCGGGCGATTTCGGCGCTTTCCTTCGGCGCACCGTCCTTCGGTGCGGGTCCCAGTTTGGCGAGACGTTCCCGCGCGTCTTGCAGCTGCGGCTTGAGCTGCGCCTTCTGCTCGACGATGCTCGTGCGCAGCGCCTCCAGAGTGTCCGGGATGGCCCTGAGCTCCTCGTCCGTCGTCGTTGCATCGGCGATGGCCTGCTCTTGAGTCTTGATCTCATTCGCCCAGGTCTCGAGCGCCGCGGAGAACGCGGTGACAGTCTTGACCTCGGCGGGCTCGATCTCCGGCGCCGGGGCTGCGGCGGAAGGCGCCTCTACGCCCGACGGGGTGGCGTCGCCTGGCGCCTGCTGGGCGTGACCCGGCCGGGCGGCGCCCAGCACGAAGGCGAGGCTCGCGACGACAACGAGAACGGTCCGCCATAGCGGCATAATCGGCAATCTCCTCTACGTCCGGGCGAGGGCAAGAACCCCTCGCGCTTCCAGCGGCTTACCGGATCGCGCGAGACATTGGCCATGACAATGCGGAAGATTGACGGCAGGGCAAGCCAGAAGAGGGTCGAGATGAGCGCTGTATCCCACGGGGGCACGGGAGCAGGCAAACCACCAAGCCGTTTATGGTATCTGGCCGCTGTTTTGGCCGTCTTGGCCGGTTTCGCCGGGGGAGCGCTTCTCGGCTATTCGAAGCTCGAAACCTTCACGCGCGGCATGCAGCGGATTGTGGTGCCGGGCGAGGCGGTGCTCACGCTCGAGCCGGGCCACTACACGATCTTCCACGAATCCGAGAGCATGATCGATGGACGCATCTATTCGGGAACGGATGTGTCCGGACTTGAGGTCAGCGTTGGGCCGGTGCGCGGCGGCCGGGCTCTTGCACTGAAGCCGCCAGGCATGACGTCGAGTTATGAGATCGGCGGGCGGGCCGGGCGCTCGGTGCTCGCCTTCGACGTGGCGCAACCTGGCGACTACCGCCTAGTTGCCGGCTACCCGCAAGGCGAGGCGAAATCGAAAGCCGTGCTCGCGGTCGGTCAGGAGACGGCGGGAGGCATCCTGTCGCTCGTGCTCAGCGTGATCGGCATCATCTTCCTCGGCGTGGCGATTGCCGTTCTGATCGCGGTGATGACCTATCGGCGCCGGCGCGCGGCCTTGGCGCCAGAGCAGAAGGGGACGCGGTGATGTGGCTGCGGACGACGAGCATTTTTTGCGCGATGCTGGCGTGGCTCGGCGGAGCTTGCGCCGCAGCTCAGGCGGAAGAACCCGGTGCGGAGTGCGCATCGGCCGCGAGCAATGTCGAGATCAAGAACTGCCTCGCCATTGCCTATGAAAAGGCCGACGCGGAACTGAACGCGGTCTGGAAACAGGTGTTGGCGAGCGTCCAAGCCAACGACTACCTCACGCCCGCGCAGCGCGAAGCCTGGAAAAAAGAGCTGCTGGAGTCGCAACGCGCCTGGGTCCAGTTCAAGGAGCACGATTGCAACGGCGCGGTGCTCTACGAATGGTGGGGCGGCTCAGGCGCCGGGGGCGCCATATCGAGCTGCCTGCTCGAGCACACGACGGCGCGGACAGCCGACCTCAGGCAGCGCTACCTGGACCGCTAACCTGTTTCAGCTTGGACGAATGACAGGCAACCGGGCGCGCGGCGGCTCGATGCAGGCAAGCGCCGTGCATTGCCTGACGATCAGCGCCCGATGCTGTGGGGCACGCCTCTCCAAGATGCGGCGGGTTCGTAAAGCGGCCTCGGACCACGCATCCGATGCAGCCTTGAAGCCGGCGCGTGCGGTATCCTGAGAGTGCGCGCGCGCCGTCTCGAACGCGATCGAAAGCCGGTCGCGTCCCCGCGCATTGACGACCGCGGCTTTCTCGGCGAGCCGCGCGTAACCTTGGGACGTCGCGGTGACGGCATGCCGCGCGAGAACGGGCGCCCGTGACCGCGTCCGGGACCAACCGTCGGCGGCTCGCGTTTGCAGTGTGGAGGCGAGGCGCTTCGAGCGGAGCCGCGTGCGCGTCCAGCTCGCCGAGGCTCTCTTGATGGCGGGCTGCAGAACGGGCTGCGCGCGGGTCGCCGCTTCGGCGTAGAGCAGGGCGGCGCCGGTCGAGAGCCGCTTGCCGGAAGGCGAGCCCAAGCGCGTCCGAGGTGCGCACGGTCCAGGCGAACCCGGTCGAAGCGCCCTCGAAGCCTCTGTGGGCAAGGTCGCGGCCGGTTCGCCAAGACCAGGCGAGCGCGGCGGACGACTCTCTTGCAAGCAGAAGCGCCAGAGCCTGGGCTCTCGGAGTTGCCCAGGCCAGGAAGGCGGCGCCGTTCCGCGCCAGGAAAACGGCGGTCGCGCGCGTCACGGCAAGGGAGGTCTGCGCGAAGCGCCGGAGCATCCAGGCCGCGCGCTGGCGCCTGAGCTCGAGCGCCTCCAGCGCCTCTTGGCGTCGCAGGCGCTGGGCCCGGCGCCGCTCGTCGCGGTGGTAGCTTTCCAGCCAGCTGTGATGTTGGCTCAAGTCGTCGAGCGCCGAGGCGATCGCGCGCTTCGAGCGGCTGATATCGTCCTGTGCGGCCTCGACCGGGTCGAGGATGTCGCTTGCACCAGACACGAGGATGCTCCCCCTAGAGATCCCTGCGCGTCTCCGGCCTCCCGTCGGAGCTCTCACGCAGCTTACGCCCAAACCCCTAACGCGGGGCTAGCAGAATCTGTTCCTCGACGACCGGCGGGCCAGTCGTAAGGCGGGACGCCTGTGCTACGATTCGGCCATGAGGGGCGCGATTCGCATTGTGGGCATCGATCCGGGCTTGAGGCGCACCGGCTGGGGCGTCATCGACACCGATGGGGTCAAGCTCGGCTACGTCGCCTGCGGCTCGGTGACCTCGGACGCGGATGGGGGCCTCGGCCAGCGCTTGCGGCAATTGTTCGACGGCCTGTCGGAGGTGCTGGCCCAGCTCGCGCCGATGGAAGCGGCCATCGAGCAGACCTTCGTCAACCGCGACGCCGCGGCCACGCTGAAGCTCGGCCAGGCGCGGGGCATCGCTATGCTGGTGCCGGCGCTTGCCGGGTTGCCAATCGCCGAATACGCGCCGAACGCGGTGAAGAAGACCGTGGTCGGTGCCGGTCACGGCGACAAGACCCAGATCCACGCCATGGTGAAGTACCTGCTGCCGCGCGCCGCACCCGACAGCGCCGACGCGGCGGATGCGCTCGCCATCGCCATCACGCACGCGCATGCGCGGAGCTGGGCCAAGTTCGAAGCGTCCGTCGCGGTCGCGGTGAGGACGGCGCCATGATCGGCAAGCTCACCGGCACGGTCGATTCCGTGACGCTCACGACGGCGATCATCGACGTGGGCGGTGTCGGCTACGAGGTGACGCTCGGTTCAAGACAGCTTTCCGCGCTGCCGCCGGTCGGCGAGGTGGTGACGCTTTCCATCGACACGCATTTCCGCGAGGACGGGGTTCGGCTCTACGGATTCGCCACCGAGCATGAGCGGGCCTGGTTCCGGGCGCTCCAGACCGTGCAGGGCGTGGGCGCCAAGGTGGCGCTCGCGGTGCTCGGCACGCTTAGTGCCGCCGACCTCGCCAATGCCGTGGCACTCCAGGACAAGGGCCATGTGGGCCGCGCGCCGGGCGTCGGGCCCAAGGTCGCCGCCCGCATTGTCGCCGAGCTGAAGGACAAGATGCCGGCGCTCGCGCCCGCGCTTAGGCCGGGCGGAGGGCCGACGCCGGTGGCTGCCCTGCCAGAAGGGCTTGCCGCGCGCGATGCGGTTTCGGCGCTCACCAATCTCGGCTACGCCCACGGCGAGGCGGCCGCGGCCGTCAGCGCGGCCATCGGCAAGGCTGGCCGGGAGGCGCGCGCCGAGGAGCTGATTCGCGTCGGGCTTAAGGAGCTGGCCCAATGAGTGAGCGGGTGCTGGCGGCAGCAAAGCGCGACGACGATCAGCCGGAGGTTTCGCTCAGGCCGCAGACGCTCGCCGAGTTCATCGGCCAGGCCAAGGTCCGGTCCAACCTCAAAGTGTTCATCGACGCGGCCCGCGCCCGGCGCGAGGCGCTCGACCATGTGCTGTTCGCCGGTCCGCCCGGCCTCGGCAAGACGACACTGGCGCAGATCGTGGCGCGGGAGCTCGGCGTGAATTTCCGCGCGACCTCAGGTCCGGTGATCGCCAAGGCCGGCGATCTGGCGGCGCTGCTCACCAATCTCGAAGAGCGCGACGTTCTCTTCATCGACGAGATCCACCGGCTTAGCCCCGCGGTGGAGGAGATCCTCTATCCCGCCATGGAAGACTTCCAGCTCGACCTGATCATCGGCGAGGGACCGGCGGCGCGCTCGGTGCGCATCGATCTGGCCAAGTTCACGCTGGTCGCCGCCACGACGCGCACCGGCCTTCTCACCACGCCGCTTCGAGAGCGCTTCGGCATTCCCATCCGGCTCGAGTTCTACACGGTGGAGGAACTGGAGGAGATCGTGCGGCGCGGCGCGCGGCTGCTCGGCCTGCCGCTCACGAATGAGGGCGCACACGAGATTGCCCGGCGCGCCCGGGGCACGCCGCGGGTGGCTTCGCGGCTGTTGCGCCGTGTGCGGGATTTCGCCTCGGTCGAGGGAACGGGCGCGGTCGACGCCAAGCTCGCCGACAGTGCGCTGTCGCAGCTCGAAGTGGACGGGCGCGGGCTCGACGCGCTGGACCACCGCTATCTGAGGTTGATCGCGGTCAACTATGGCGGCGGCCCGGTGGGGATCGAGACCATCGCCGCAGGATTATCTGAGCCGCGCGACGCCATCGAGGAGATCATCGAGCCCTATCTGTTGCAGCAAGGCTTCATCGCGCGGACCCCGCGCGGCCGCGTGCTGACCGGGCTCGCCTTCGGCCATCTCGGGATCACGCCGCCCGCCCAGCCGGCGCAGTTCCCGCTGTTCAACGGCAGCGATGAGTTGTGAGCAACTGGCCGGATCTTGCCGGGCGTATCGAGGGGGACATCCATGTCTTGCCGGTGCGCGTCTATTTCGAGGACACGGACTTCACCGGCCTCGTCTATCACGCGAACTTTTTGAAATTCTGCGAGCGCGGCCGCTCGGACTTCATCAGGCTGCTCGGCATCGACCATACGAGCCTCGCCAATCCGAAAGACGGCGAGCCTGCGGTGTTCGTCGTGCGCCGCATCGAGATCGACTATCTGAAGCCGGCCCGCATCGACGAGGTGCTGGAGGTGGTGACGTCATGCGCCGAGATCGGCGGGGCGATCCTGGTGCTTGCGCAAGAGATACGCCGCGACGGAGTGGTGCTCGCCAAGGCCAGAGTGAGCGTCGTGCTGGTGTCGCAGGCCGGTAAGCCGCAGCGTCTGGGACAATTGGTCCGCGGCGCGCTTGAACGATTCGTTAAGCAGGAGTGTTGAACGTAGCTAAGAGGGATAAACCAATTTCTCACGCCGGCCGGAGCCGCGCCAAGCCCAAGCGAAGCGAGCCCAAGTTTAGTCACAATGGCTCGTGAAAGCTTTGGTCTACAGGCCAAATTCGGTTCCCTCCGGCGAATCTCTCTGATCCCCGCGGGGTGTCCCCGCGGGACCAAGCGGCCGGCTCGAAGGATGATCCCTTAAGGCCCAAGCGCTTGGAGCTCATGCCATGAGGCCGTGAATGAATCCGTCGGATGTCGCCGTCGATCTGTCGATTTGGCAGCTTTTTCTGAACGCCCACATCATCGTCAAGCTGGTGATCATCGGCCTGCTCGCCGCCTCGGTGTGGAGTTGGGCGATCATCTTCGAGAAGTTCTTCCTGTTCGCCAAGACGCGCAAGGAGACCGACAAGTTCGAGCAGGTGTTCTGGTCCGGCCAGTCGCTCGACGAGCTCTATCAGGCGCTGGCGCAACGGCGGAACACCGGCATGGCGGCGCTGTTCGTGGCGGCGATGCGCGAGTGGAAGCGCTCGACCGAGCGTGAGGGCGGCGCCGACCGAGCCGCGCGGCCCATGCCGGGCGTGCAGCTCAGGGTCGAGAAGGTCATGGACGTGACCATCTCCCGCGAGGTGGAGCGGCTCGAACGCAGGCTCACCTTCCTCGCCACGGTCGGTTCGACGGCGCCCTTCGTCGGCCTGTTCGGTACGGTGTGGGGCATCATGACGAGCTTCCAGGCGATCGCGACGAGCAAGAACACGAGCCTCGCGGTGGTGGCACCGGGCATAGCCGAGGCCTTGTTCGCCACCGCGCTCGGCCTGCTCGCGGCCATCCCGGCTGTTATTTTCTATAATAAATTCAATAGCGAAGTGGCGCGGCACGCGGCGCGGCTGGAGGGCTTTGCCGACGAGTTCTCAGCCATCCTGTCGCGGCAAATCGACAAGTCGGCGTAAGGGCGGATCATGGGCGCAGGACTTCAACCAGGCGGTGCACTTTCCAATCGCCGCGCCAGGCGGCGCTCCCGCCTGCCGATGAGCGAGATCAACGTCACGCCCATGGTGGACGTGATGCTCGTGCTGCTCATCATCTTCATGGTGACGGCGCCGTTGTTGACCGTCGGTGTCGACATCGACGCCAATGCGACGCTGCCCAAGGTGGAGCTGCCGCAGACGGAAGCCGGGCCGGTGAAGCCGGAGCAGGCGCCGCTCAGCATCACCGTCGATGCGGATGGAAAAATCTTCCTCCAGAACGCTGAGATCAGCTTTGACGAACTTGTGCCAAAACTTGCTGCTATCCGCGATGCCGGTGGCGCGACTCAAGTTTGGGTCCGCGGCGACAAAGGCACGGCCTACGGCAACGTCGCGAAGGTGCTGGTTCGGATCAAGGAAGCCGGCCTGCCTGTGACCCTCGTCACCGATCAAGTGGATCAACTCTGACGAGGAGCCCTGCACGTTCATGGGGCCGAGTACTTTCATCTCTGCGGCATTGCATGTGGCGATCGTTCTGTTCGTGATCGTCTCGTTTCCGTCGTCCAAGATGCGACCTGCGCCGCTGGTCGCCATCCCCGTCGATCTGTCGACGCCCTCCGATGTCACCAAGGTGAAAGCGGGCACGCGCGACGCTAAGGACGACGCGCCGCTTGCCGGCAAGCCGAAGGCCCCAAAGCCGCAAGCCGTGAAGGAGAAGACGGCAAAGGCGCCGGAGAAGACCGCGTCGATCGACAAGAAGGCAGACGACGCACCGAAGCCTTCACCGAAGCCTGAGAAGAAGGCCGCGGCGAAGAAGCCTCAGGCCAAGCCTTCGGAGCCTGCAAGGAAGCCCGAGCCGCCGGTCGAGAAGGCCGAGGCTGAGTCACCGAAACCACCCAAGTCGAAGAAGCAAGCCTTCGATACGGACAACATCGCGGCGCTCCTGAACAAGATCCCGGACGCATCCGACGAGCCGAAGCCGCAGGAGCTTGCAGAAGAGGCCAGCCCCGCGCACGGCCAGACGACCGGCACCGACATGACCATGTCGGTCAATGAGCTCGATGCGCTGCGTGCGCGCATCTCCGATTGCTGGACCCCGCCGCCGGGCGGGCTCGGGGCCGACGCCATCGTCGTGAAGATCAGGCTCAAGCTCAACAAGGACGGGACGCTCGAGGGCTATCCGACCGTCACCAATCAGGGGTCTTCGCCCTTCTTTCAGGCCGCTGCCGACAGCGCCGTGCGCGCCGTGTACCAGTGCCAGCCTTATGCGCTGCCCGTGGCGAAATATGCGCTGTGGCGGGACATGATCCTCAATTTCGACCCAAGCCTGATGTATCGCAGCGGCTGATGCGGATGCGAATGATGCGGCTAATCCCCAAACTCGCTGCTGCCACGCTGCTTGGCGTGCTGTCGCTGCCTGCGCCGGCTCATGCCGTGCTCGAGGTCGACATCACCCAAGGCACTGTCCAGCCGCTGCCGATCGCCATTCCCGATTTCGATGCCGGGTTGGGAATCGACCCTGAGGGCGCGCGCGAAATCTCGGACGTCGTGACGAGCGATCTTCAAGTCCTCGGGCCTGTTCGCCCCCATCGATCGGGCGGCGTTCATCGAGCGGGATGTCGGCATGAACAGCGTGCCGCGCTTCGACGACTGGCAAGTCATCAATGCGCAAGCGCTCGTCGTCGGTCATATCGGCGCGTCCAACGGGAAGCTCCGCGCCGAGTTCCGGCTCTGGGATGTGCTGTCGGGCAAGCAGCTTGTCGGCGAGCAGGTGTTTGCGCGGCCGCAAGAGGCGCGCCGGCTCGGCCACATCATCGCTGATGCAATCTACGAGCGCATTACGGGCGAGAAGGGCTATTTCGACACGCGCATCGTGTTCGTGGACGAGTCAGGCCCCAAAGATAAGCGCATGAAGCGCCTCGCCATCATGGACCAGGACGGCCACAACGTCAGGCTGCTGTCGACGGGCCAGAACCTCGTGCTGACGCCGCGCTTCAGTCCCTCGACTCAAGAGATCACTTACATGTCTTACGAAGGGGACGCGCCGCGGGTCTATCTCCTCAATATCGAGACCGGGCAGAAGGAGGTCGTGGGCTCGTTCCCGGGCATGACGTTTGCGCCGCGCTTCTCGCCGGATGGCCAGCGCATCGTCATGAGCCTGGAGCAAGGCGGGAATGCCAATCTTTTCGCCATGGATTTGCGCAGCCGCCAAACGAGGCAGCTCACCGATACGGACGCCATCGACACAGGCCCCTGCTATTCGCCCGACGGGCGCCAAATCACGTTCGAGACCGACCGAGACGGCACCAAGCAGATCTATGTCATGGACGCCGATGGCGCCAATCAGCACCGGATCAGCCAAGGGCAGGGGAGCTACTCGACCCCGGTCTGGTCGCCGCGGGGGGACCTGATCGCCTTCACCAAGCTGCTCAACGGGCGGTTCCTGATCGGGGTGATGAAGCCAGACGGCTCGGGCGAGCGCATCCTCACCGAGGGCTTCCACAACGAGGGCCCCACCTGGGCCCCGAATGGCCGGGTTCTCATGTTTTTCCGGGAATCGCCGGGGGCGGCCGGGGGCCCGCGCCTCTACACGATCGATCTCACGGGCTATAACGAGCGCCAGGTGGCAACCCCCGCTTTCGGCTCCGATCCGGCCTGGTCTCCGCTGATAAATTAGTCAATTTCAGCCGTTTTTCGGCTGGTTGCAGGGATTCGCGGGAGAGTTGCGGCTGAAATGCAACACCCAATTACCCTTTCTTAATCCGAGTGCCCCAACGTCGTTAACCACACCTTGATTGGCGTCCCTCGGGGGGATAGCTTGAACGGGCTGGAGGATGAGATTCGGGCGTGGCATTTTCGCATCAATGACCGGCAAAACGGTCGAAGGACAACAGTCCGACCTTGATCTGATTACGCCGCACCGATACATGCAAAGACGGCTACTGCCGTTTTAACCAAAGGAGAGAAGACCATGCAGGGTTTGAAGGGCGTTATCGCCGCCGCCATGCTCGTGGCCGCCGCCGTTTCTCTGGGTGGCTGCTTCGGCCATCACGAGAAGGCCGTTGTGGTTGAGCCGCTGAAGCTCGGCTAACATTATGGTTTAACAGGTTGTTCACGTCTCATGACGTGATTGCCTGCCGGAAACCTTCGGGTTTCCAACCAACGGGATTATGGATGCTGGGACGCCGAAGCAGATGCGGCGGTGTTCCAGCGTCCTTTCCTTTTTTGGGCTGACCTTTCGGTCCTGGCCGATGCCTTGCGCTCCCGGCGCCGTCGGCACCTAACTCACCAATTCCCCACAAGAAAACGCCCTGTTTCGGCCTTGCTTTGGCCTTGCCTGGCTAAGGCCTCGTTAAGGACTCGGCCCCTACGATTTTCTTAAAAATCGGGGTATGCGGGAGTAACCAGTCATGCGTTTCCGTGGTGGGCTCAGCCACGCCTGCAGGGTCGTGGGCGTGCTTCTTTTTGCCTTGGCGACTAGCGCCTGCTCGCGCCCGGCGCAGCCGCCGCAGCAATACGGGCTTAGCGGTGGAGGGCCGACAACCCCCGGTTCTTCCAGGGATTTCACCGCCAATGTGGGCGACGTCGTGCACTTCCAGGAAGACAGTTCGGCGCTTACCGGCCAATCCCAGGCTACCTTGCGCGGCCAGGCGCGGTGGCTCAACCAGTACCCGCAATACGGGGTGATCATTCAGGGTCACGCCGACGAGCGCGGCACGCGCGAATATAACCTTGCGCTCGGCGCACGGCGGGCCATGGCGGTCAGGGGGTTCCTGGTTCGTCAGGGCGTCAACGGGGCGCGAATCAAAACGATCTCTTACGGCAAGGAGCGGCCGATCGCGGTGTGCGACGCGCCGTCCTGCTGGTCGCAGAACCGCCGGGCTCAGACAGTTTTGAACAGTGGGGCCATCGCCCGCTACTAGGCCTTGTCGCGGCGCGTTTTGTGGGCCAAACACAATGTCAGTTTGGCCCTAAACGCCACACGGCAAATTGCGGCGTCCGGCGCTTTGCGCGTCACGAGTCTCGCAAGCGTTTGTGCCGGCCGTGCTGACAAGGTCGCAATCGTGCTTGCATTGGCTCCCTCATGGCGCGCCGCCTCGGCGGCCTGTCTTCTGGTCATCGGACTTGTCCTCGTCGGGCTTGCGCCGGGCGCAAGCCTCGCCGAGGACAGCGACGCCGCCCGCATCAAGAAGCTTGAGGCCGAGGTCGCCAATCTGAGACTCATGGTGGGAACGCTCGAGTCCCTGGTCCGCACCGCGCCAGGCACGGCTCTGGCGCCAACGGGAAGCGTTGCGGCGGTTCCGAGCCAGGACGCCCTCGGGCCGCGGGTCGTTATTCTCGAGACCCAGATCGAGGCGCTCACCCATCAGGTCGAGCAGATGAGCCGGCAAATGAGCGCGCTTGAATTGAAACTTGAGGCGAAGACTGATGCCGCGCCGGAGCAAGCGGCGACCGGGGCGCTCGGCAACGAGGTCGAGGTGCTCGGCAAGAAGGTGAGCGCGCTCGAGGAAACTCGACGCCGCGCCGAGCCCGTGCGACGGGGCCTCAGATGAGATCGATGCGCTTGGCAGAAGATCCGGGGCTCGAACAAACTCGAGGGCGCCAAGCCTGCGACGATCGAGGCGCTGCCGGCCAGATCGAGGAGCTCGGCAAGAAAATGAGCGCGCTCGAGGCGAAACTCGACGCCGCGCCAAAGGCAGCGCCCGCGCCTGCGCATGCGACCCCGGCCCCGCAGGCTGAGATGCCACAGGCGACGACCCCGCAAGTGGAAGCCCCCAAAGAAGCGGAAGCCCCCAAGGAAGCGGCGCCGGAGGAAGAGCCGGTTGCGGCGGCGGTTCCCAGCCCGCGCCCGACAATCATGCCGGAGCCCGCCGAGCCAGAGCCCGCCAAGCAGGAGGCTGCTGCGCCGGAGCCTGCCGAGCCGGAGACCGACACGTCCGTGCCGCCGCCCGTCATGCCAAAGACCGACGTCGCCAGGTCGGCGGAGACATTCGACCCGACGAAACCCCGCTGGTACGGACCACGGCCCGGCGAAGACGCCGACGCACCGCAATCGATCACGCCGCCGAGCACGACGGGCGCGCTGCCCCAGAGCTTCGCGGCGCTTCCCAACGAGAATGCCCAGGCACTCTACGAGCAAGGCTACGGCGATTTCCTCCGGAGCAACTATCCGGCCGCGGAGAAATCGTTCAGCAAGCTGGTGACGACCTATCCGAGCGATCCGCTTGCCGGCAGCGCGCAGTACTGGGTTGGCGAGACCTATTACGCCCGCAAGCAGTACAAGAAAGCGGCCGACACCTTCCTTGCCGGCTACCGCAAATATTCCGGCAGCGACAAGGCGCCCGACACGCTGCTCAAGCTCGGCATGTCGCTTGCCGCGCTCGGCCAGACAGGACGCTGCATGCTCGACCTTCAGGGAACTCAAGGAAAAGTTCCCCGACGCGCCCGAGAACGTCCGCAGTCAGGCCAAGGGCGAGGCGGGGAACTCGGGCTGCGCACGATGAGTGCCAAGCCTGTCTCCCGCGACGAGGCGGACATCCTGTTCGCGCGGTTCGTGCGCTTTCCCCGTATTGCGCTTGCGGTGTCCGGTGGCCCGGACAGTCTTGCTCTCATGCATCTTGCCGCGCGGTGGCGCGCCAAGCGGCGGAGTGGTCCTGCGCTCACCGTGCTCACGGTCGATCATGGCTTGCGCGCATCCTCGCGCGAGGAGGCGTCGATGGTCGGCCGCGCCGCGAAGGCGCTTCACCTGCCGCATGCGGTCCTCACCTGGGAGCATGACGGCGATGTGGAGGCTGCCTTGCAAGTCAAAGCGCGGGCTGCGCGCTACGATTTGATGGCCGCTTACTGCCACGGCCATGACATCCTCGCGCTCGCCACGGCGCATCATCTCGACGACCAGGCCGAGACTTTCCTGATGCGGCTCAAGCGCGGCAGCGGGCTCGACGGTCTCGCCGCGATCCCCGAGGAAGGCGCCTGGGCGGGGCTTGTCCTGCTGAGGCCGTTGCTCGACCTGCCGAAGGCGCGGCTCGTGGCGACGCTCGAAGACGCGCGCGTGCCTTTCATCGTCGATCCCAGCAATGTGGATACCCGGTTCGAGCGCGGACGCATGCGCGGTGCCGCCGATGCGCTCGCCGCGCTCGGGTTGACGCCGGAAGCCTTGGCGCTTTCGGCGCGGCGTCTCAGGCGCGCGCGCGCGGCGCTCGAGACGGTGGCGCACGACTTTCTTGTCGACCATGCAGAGACGAGCGCGGCCGGCTATGCCGTGATCGATCTCGCGGCGCTCATCGCGGCGCCGGAGGAGATCGGCTTGCGGGCCCTATCGCGCCTCATCGCCACTGTCGGCGGCGGCGAGGACCCTGTGCGCCTCGTCAAGCTCGAGACGCTGCTTGCTGCGTTGAAGGAGAGCCCCGACAAGGCGCATACGCTCGGCCGTTGCCGCATCGCGCCGCACCAAGGGCAGCTCGGCATCTTCCGTGAGATGCGGAAGGACGGGCTGCCGGTGCTCAAGCTTCGCCCGGGCGAGCGCACGCTATGGGACAACCGGTTCAGAATCGAGCTCGGACGCGGCGCGTCCCAGCCGATCACCATCAAGGCGCTCGGCGAGGAGGGCTTGCGGAGGCTGAAAGAGCGCGAAACCGTGCCCGCCTTGCCGCGGCTCGCGGCCCGGGCGCTGCCGGCCTGCTGGCGGGGCGAGCGGCTGCTCGGCCTTCCGGACCTCGATCAGGCGCCATCCTTGCGCCACGAAGAGGGCCTTGACTGCCGGGCAACCTTCCTCAGGGGGCAATTTGAGGGGCGAGGCGGGACGCCGCAGCAATCCTAAGCTGTTGAGGAAGCATGCACCTCTTTGCGTTAGCTTTACTTGGCAAAAGAAGTGCCGGTTCCTATGTTAACAGGGCTTACTAAGCCATTCTGCGCCGGGATTTTGGGGGGTACACGCCCCAAGGCGTGTGCCGTAGATCAAGCCGTCAGGTCAGTTCATGAATTCGAACTTCCGTAACTTCGTCATCTGGGTGTTTATCGGCCTTCTCCTGGTCGCACTCTTCAACCTATTCCAGACCCCGGGCGTCCAGGTCCGCGGCAACGAGATCAGCTTCTCGCAGCTGCTCTCCGAGGTTGATGGGGGCAACATCCAGGATGTGACCATCGCCGGTAACCAGATCACTGGGCACTTCACCGACGGCCGCAATTTCCAGACCTATGCGCCCAACGATCCCAACCTGGTCGACAGGCTGGACAAGAAGGGCGTGAAGATCACCGCCAAGCCGTCCGAGGACGACGTGCCCTCGCTGTTCGGCGTGTTGATCTCCTGGTTCCCGATGCTGCTCCTGATCGCCGTGTGGATCTTCTTCATGCGGCAGATGCAGTCGGGCGGCGGCCGCGCCATGGGCTTCGGCAAGTCGAAAGCGAAGCTGCTCACCGAGCGGCATGGGCGCGTGACCTTCGATGACGTCGCCGGCGTCAACGAGGCCAAGGAAGACTTGCAAGAGATCGTCGAGTTCCTGCGCGACCCGCAGAAGTTCCAGAAGCTCGGCGGACGAATTCCGCGCGGCGCGCTTCTCGTCGGACCTCCGGGTACCGGCAAGACGCTGCTCGCCCGCGCCATCGCCGGCGAAGCCAACGTGCCCTTCTTCACCATCTCGGGCTCCGACTTCGTCGAGATGTTCGTTGGCGTCGGCGCGAGCCGCGTGCGCGACATGTTCGATCAGGCGAAGAAGAACGCGCCCTGCATCATCTTCATCGACGAGATCGACGCCGTCGGCCGCCATCGTGGCGCCGGCCTCGGCGGCGGCAATGACGAGCGCGAGCAGACCTTGAACCAGTTGCTGGTCGAGATGGACGGCTTCGAGGCGAACGAGGGCATCATCCTCATCGCCGCGACCAACCGGCCCGACGTGCTCGATCCCGCGCTGCTGCGTCCCGGCCGGTTCGACCGCCAGGTGGTGGTGCCGCGTCCCGACATCATCGGCCGCGAGAAGATCCTCAAGGTGCATGTGCGGAAGGTGCCGCTCGCGCCGGATGTCGACTTGCGCGTCATCGCGCGCGGCACGCCGGGCTTCTCCGGTGCCGACCTCGCCAACCTCGTCAACGAGGCGGCGCTGCTCGCTGCGCGCCGCTCCAAGCGCCTCGTCACGCAGCACGAGTTCGAGGACGCCAAGGACAAGGTGATGATGGGCGCCGAGCGCCGCTCCATGGTCATGACCGAGGAGGAGAAGACGCTGACGGCCTATCACGAGGGCGGGCACGCACTCGTGGCCCTGCATCAGCCGGCCTCCGATCCCGTGCACAAGGCGACCATCATTCCGCGCGGCCGCGCGCTCGGCATGGTCATGCGCCTGCCGGAGCGGGACCAACTGTCCCATACCCGCGCCAAGCTGAAGGCCGACATCACCGTCGCCATGGGCGGCCGCGTGGCCGAGGAGATCGTGTTCGGCTACGAGAAGGTGACGTCCGGCGCGTCGTCCGACATCAAGATGGCGACCGGGCTCGCCCGGGCCATGGTCACCCAGTTCGGCATGTCCGATAAGCTCGGCCCCTTGGCCTATGGCGACAACGAGGAAGAAGTATTCCTCGGCCATTCCATCGCGCGGACGCAGAGCCTCTCCGACGAGACCCAGACCATGGTCGACGAGGAGATTCACCGCCTCGTCGATGAGGGCTTCGAATGTGCGCGGAAGATCATCTCCGAGAATATCGATGATCTGCACACGATCGCCCGTGGGCTTCTGGAATACGAGACGCTGAGCGGCGACGAGATCAAGAACCTGTTGAACGGCAAGCCGCCGGTGCGCGACTTCGCCGCCGAGGAGCCGGTGCGTCCCGGGCCACAGTCCGCCGTGCCGACCGCAGGCCGGGGCAAGAAGCCGCCGGAGCCGGAGCCGGGCGGCATGGAGCCGCAGCCGACCTAAGCCGGCGGTCACCATCATAGAGTTGCGCATGCCCGGCCTCGTGCCGGGCATGATGCTTTGTGCTAAGGCTCGCTCATGGCGGACGGGAAGCTCTATCTCAGGCCCATCGGATTTCTCTATGGGCCGCCGGCGGATGCGGCGGTCGAGGACGGCTTGGCGTTGCCTTTGGCAGGCGGGCCGATTGCGTTCACCGCCGCGGTGCTGATCGAGGGCGATCCGACCAATTCGCGGCGGCGGCTTTGCACGGCGAGCACGCTCAAAGAGGTGCGCGACGCCGAACTCGGTGCGGTGCTGGCGCGGGTGACGCAACCCCGCGCCCGCCTTTCGCGGGGCTCAGCCTGGCGCGTCCGGTGCTCATGGGTATCGTCAACGTCACGCCGGATAGCTTCTCCGATGGCGGTCTCTACGATGAGACCGAGGGCGCCATTACCCAGGCGGCTGAACTCGCGTCTGAAGGTGCGGCGATTGTCGACATTGGCGGGGAATCCACGCGGCCCGGTGCCGATCCGGTCGAGCACGACGAAGAACTCGCCAGGGTGGTGCCGGTGCTGGAAGGGCTTGCCGGCTCGCCGGCGGTCATCTCCATCGACACACGCAAGAGCTCGGTGGCGCGCGCCGCTGCGAAGGCCGGCGCCAAGATCCTGAATGACGTGTCGGCGCTTACCTACGACCCGGCCTGCTTGGACGCGGCGGCGGAGACGGGGCTCGACGTGGTGCTGATGCACGCGCAAGGAGAGCCCAAGACCATGCAGGACAATCCGACCTACAACGACGTCGTGCTCGAGGTGTTCGACTATCTGGAAGGACGCATCGAGGCCTGCGAGAAGGCCGGCATTGCGCGCACCCGTATCGCCGCCGATCCCGGCCTCGGCTTCGGCAAGACGCTGGCCCATAACCTCGCGCTGCTCGCCAATCTCAGCCTATTCCATGGGCTCGGCGTGCCTCTACTCGTCGGCGCCTCGCGCAAGCGCTTCATCGGCGGGGTCGGACAGGGGCGCGATCCGAGATCGCGCGAGCCGGGCAGCCACGCGGCGGCCATCGCCTCGGCCACGCAAGGGGTGCAGATCCTCAGGGTGCATGACGTGGCGGGCAGCCGCCAGGCGCTTGAGGTCTGGCGCGCGAGCATGTTTGGTACTGAAAATTAAGGGAAACTTCAGGCCGGCATGGGCCCCTGGGTGTAATTTTTGCTTACATTTTTTGAACGCATCGGCCTCTTGAGGAGTAGCATAATCCAATGTCGCGTCAGGCAGACCCGCAAACGGGGCAGGCACCGTCTGGCGGCGTAGACGGGGGAAAGACCGGGATGGCTCGCAAGTTCTTTGGCACGGACGGAATCCGTGGCAGCGCCAACTCGTATCCGATGACGTCGGAGGTGGCGCTGAAAGTCGGCATGGCTGCGGGCAGGGTGTTCACCAACGGCTCCTACCGCCACCGGGTGGTGATCGGCAAGGACACTCGGCTTTCCGGCTACATGATCGAATCCGCGCTGGTCTCAGGCTTCACCGCCGTGGGCATGGACGTGTTCCAGCTCGGCCCGATGCCGACGCCCGCCGTGGCCATGCTGACCCGCTCGCTTCGCGCCGATCTCGGCGTGATGATCTCGGCCTCGCACAACCCGTATGTCGACAACGGGATCAAGCTGTTCGGGCCGGACGGCTACAAGCTGTCCGACGAGCAGGAGGCCGAGATCGAGGCGCTGATGGAGGGCGACACCTCACCGCTTCTCGCGGCGCCTGAGAAGATCGGCCGGGCGACCCGCATCGACAGCGCGCGCGAGCGCTACATCGAATTCGCCAAGCGTACGTTGCCCAAGAACCTTCGTTTCGACGGCATCAGGGCGGTCATCGATTGCGCCAATGGCGCCGGCTACAAGGTGGCGCCGGAGGCGCTGTGGGAGCTCGGCACCGAGGTCATCAAGATCGGTGTCGATCCCAACGGTCTGAACATCAACAAGGATTGCGGCTCGACGTCGCCGCAGGACCTGATCCGCAAGGTCAAGGACGTGCGCGCCGATATCGGCATTGCACTCGACGGCGATGCGGACCGCGTGGTCATCGTGGACGAGAAGGGCCAGATCATCGACGGCGACCAGCTGATGGCGGTGATCGCCGAGTTCTGGCTGAGGCGCGGGCGGCTTGCCGGCGGCGGTGTGGTCGCCACGGTGATGTCCAATCTCGGCTTCGAGCGCTATTTGGAAGATCTGGGTCTCGGCTTGGCGCGCACGCCGGTCGGCGACCGCTACGTGGTCGAGTACATGCGCCAGCATGGCTACAATGTCGGCGGCGAGCAGTCCGGCCACATCGTGCTGTCCGACTTCTCGACCACGGGCGATGGGTTGGTCACGGCGCTGCAGATCCTCGCCGTGGTGGCCCAGAGCGGCAAGCCGGTGAGCGAGGTGTGCAACCGCTTCGAGCCCCTACCGCAGGTGCTCGAGAACGTCCGCTACAAGAACGGCCAGCCGCTCGACAATTTGGGCGTGCAGCGGGCGATCAACGACGGCAAGTCGAAGCTCGGCAACGCCGGGCGGCTGGTGATCCGTCCCTCCGGCACGGAGCCCGTGATTCGGGTGATGGCCGAAGGCGACGACGCGGGCCTGGTCAAGACCGTGGTCTCCGACATCGTCCATGCCCTGTCGGACGCCGCGGCCGCCTGACGGCCGACACGCCGCCTTCAGAATCCTGAGCTAGGTCAATAGGTTGTGCAAAGCCGTGGCCGTTCGGCCACTGTTGTCCCAGCTTGGCACCCGCTTTAGGGCTCCATTAACCATTCCCGCCGATAGTCCCCGAATGAGACAGCCAGCGTGACCTCAGCCTCTCGAGGTTGATCGCACAGGCTGCAGTCAGAAGGGGTATTCAGATGGGACAGACTCGCTCAATCATTATCGGATTCGCCCTGCTTATGGGCTCCACGGTCGCCGGCTACGCCGCCGATCTCGGTCTTCCGCCGCCTCCGCCGCTTCCGGTGGCGCCGCCGCCTTGCCCAGGCTGCTCGGGACCGGTCTACTTCAAGGGTTTCGTCGGTGCTGCCAACCCGGTGGTCGGCGACATCTCCACGCCGGACTATGCGTTCAACAGCTTCGAGGTGTTCCACAACGACATCAAGAGCTCGCCGCTGTTCGGTGTCGGTGTGGGCTACCAGTTCAACCGTTGGCTGCGCTTCGACATCACCGGTGAGTACCGGGGCGATTCGACCTTCCTGGCGCAGGACCGCTATCCGGGCGGCAACGGCACGTTCAACGTGAATTCGAACGCAGCGGCCATTGACGCCAGCGTTCCGGGATCCTTCCTGCCCGGCACGAACGAATACACCGCCGACATCGAGAGCTGGGTCGGCCTGGCCAACATGTATGTCGATCTCGGCACGTATATGTGCATCACGCCCTTTATCGGCGGCGGCATCGGCTTGGCCTCGGTTTCGGTGAACGGCCTGAAGGACGTGAACGTGCCGAACAACAGCGTGTTCTACGCGGCCGATCACTCGCAGACCAATTTCGCCTGGGCCGTCTATGGCGGTCTCGCCTATGACGTGAACCCGTCCGTCACGATCGACCTCTCCTACCGGTATCTCGATCTCGGCGATGCGCGGAGCGGCACGGTGACGGCTTACGATAATTCGAGCTCGTACGCGGGCGTCGATATCGACAACATCCATTCGCACGACGTGATGCTCGGCGTGCGCTGGAAGCTCGGGCATCAGCAAACTGTGGCGCCGATGCCGGTCGCTTTCAAATAGCCCATCCACCACACCAGACTGCTAGCCTTGCCGCCCGTCCTTTCGACGGGCGGTTTTTTTATGCGCGGGGTGATGGGGCGCCCTTGACGGCGAAATCTGCCGCTCGTATGGGCAGCTATCCGCGCCTTTCCAGGAGACTGAATTGACCCAGCCGCCAAAGCCGGCGAAACGCCCCGAAAATCCACGCTTTTCCTCAGGGCCCTGCACCAAGCACAAGGGCTGGTCGTTCGAGGCGCTGAAAGGCGCGCTGCTCGGCCGCAACCATCGCCAGCCGGAGACGAAAGCGCGGATCGAGGCGGCGCTCGTCAAAACCCGCGTGCTGCTTCAGCTTCCGCCGGACTACCGCGTGGCGCTGGTGCCCGCTTCCGACACGGGCGCGGTCGAGATGGCGCTGTGGTCGCTTCTAGGCCCGCGTGGCGTCGACGTGCTCGCCTGGGAGGCGTTTAGCCGCGACTGGGTGACCGACATCGTCGAGCAGCTCAAGCTCGCCCATGTCCGCGCGCTCACGGCGCCCTATGGCGAGCTGCCCGACCTCGGCCAAGTCGATTTCAGCCGCGACGTGGTGTTCGCCTGGAACGGCACGACGTCCGGCGTGCGCGTGCCGAACGGCGATTGGATTCGCGCGCGACCGCGAGGGTCTCACGATCTGCGACGCCACCTCGGCGGTGTTCGCGCAAGACATCGATTGGCAAAAGCTCGATGCGGCGACCTTCTCTTGGCAGAAGGTGCTGGGCGGCGAGGCGCAGCACGGCATGCTGATCCTCTCCCCACGCGCCATTGCGCGGCTCGAGAACCACACGCCGCCTTGGCCGCTGCCGAAGCTGTTCCGCATGACGAAGGACGGCAAGGTGATGGAAGACCTGTTCGAGGGGTCGACCATCAACACGCCGTCCATGCTGTGCCTGGAGGACTACATGGACGCGCTTAAGTTCGTCGAAAGCGTCGGCGGGCTGAAGGGCACCATTGCGCGGTCGGACGCCAATGCCGCCGTCATCGCCGACTGGGTGGCGCGAACGCCGTGGGTGGAGTTCCTGGCGCGCGTCCCCGAGACGCGCTCCAACACGTCGGTGTGCCTCAAGGTCGTGGACCCCGAGGTCGCGGCGCTGTCGCCGGAGCTGCGCGACGACTTTCCTGCGGCGGATGGCGGCGCGGCTCAGCGAGGAGGGGGTGGCTAAAGATATCACGTCCTATCGCGATGCGCCGGCCGGCCTTCGCATCTGGACCGGGGCGACGGTCGAGAGAGCGGACGTGGAGGCCTTGATGCCGTGGCTCGATTGGGCCTTCGCCTGCGAGAAGGCCGCGTTAGCCAAGGCCGCTTGAAGCCCTTCCAAAGGCTCGCATCGCGGCGGCTCGCAGGCTATAACGGGACACGGCCCTGCACCTCGCGGGGCCGTTTCTGCGTTTGATTCCAGGATTTAGAGGATTTTCCAGTGGCCAATGTCGTGGTCGTCGGCTCCCAATGGGGCGACGAAGGCAAGGGCAAGATCGTCGATTGGCTGTCCGAGCGTGCCGACGTGGTGGTGCGCTTCCAGGGCGGCCACAATGCCGGCCACACGCTGGTGGTCGACGGCACGACCTATAAGTTGTCGCTGCTGCCTTCGGGCGTGGTGCGCAAGAACAAGCTCGCGGTGATCGGCAACGGCGTCGTGGTCGACCCTTGGGCGCTGGCGGAAGAGATCGCGCGCATCGAGGCGCTTGGGGTCGCGATCTCCCGCGAGAACTTGCGCATCGCCGAGAACGCGACCTTGATCCTGCCGCTCCACCGCGAGCTCGACGCGCTGCGCGAGGCCGCGGCCGGCGCCGGCAAGATCGGCACGACCAAGCGCGGCATCGGCCCGGCCTATGAGGACAAGGTGGGGCGCCGCGCCGTGCGCGTCATGGACCTTGCCGACCTACAGAGCCTCAAGCCCAAGATCGAGCGCATTCTCGCCCACCACAATCCCTTGCGCCGCGGGCTCGGCGAGCCGGAGATCTCGGCCGATCAGCTCTGCGGCGAGCTCACGGCGATCGCTCCCAAAGTGCTTCCTTATGTGGACACGGTGTGGTCGCTGCTCGATGCCGAGCGCCGGGCCGGAAAACGCATCCTGTTCGAAGGGGCGCAAGGGGCGCTGCTCGATATCGACCACGGCACCTATCCGTTCGTTACCTCGTCGAACACGGTGGCGGCGCAGGCCGCGACCGGTTCGGGCGTCGGCCCCGGCGCCCTCAACTACGTGCTCGGCATCACCAAGGCCTACACCACGCGGGTGGGCGAGGGGCCGTTCCCCACCGAGCTCACCGACGAGATCGGCAGGCTGATCGGCGAGCGCGGCCAGGAGTTCGGCACGGTGACGGGGCGCGCCCGCCGCTGCGGCTGGTTTGACGCCTGCCTCGTGCGGCAGACCTGCAAAGTGGGCGGCATCAACGGCATCGCGCTGACCAAGCTCGACGTGCTCGACGATCTGCCGAAGGGCGAGCTCAAGATCTGCGTCGGCTACCGGCTCGACGGCGTGGAGCTCGATTATCTCCCGGCGGCGCAAGGGGCGCAGGCGCGCGTCGAGCCCATCTACGAGACCATGGAGGGCTGGACGGAATCGACCCGCGGCGCGCGCTCCTGGGCGGAGCTGCCGGCGCAGTGCATCAAATATGTCCGGCGGCTCGAAGAGCTGATCGGCGTGCCCGTGGCGCTGCTCTCCACCAGCCCCAAGCGCGAGGACACCATCCTCGTGCACGATCCCTTCGTGGATTAGGCTCGCGACATGGCCGAGACCAAATTTCCCTGGAAATTGGTGTGGATCACCGGCGCGTCGGGCGCGATCTGCGGCGAGATTGCGCGGCAGGCTCGCGGGTGCCGGGCGTCAGGTCGCCGCCACGGCGCGGCCGAGCGACAGGCTCGATGCGCTGGCCGCTTCCAGCGACAACATCGCGGCCTATCCCGCCGACGTGCTGAAGCCCGATGAGCTGAAATCGTGCGCCGCCAAGATCGAGGCCGAGCTTGGCCCCATCGATATGGCGCTGTTCGGCGCCGGCATGTATGTGCCGTTCGACATCCGCAATATCGATCTCGATGGGTTCGCCAAGACCATGGCGCTCAACGTGGACGGCGTAATCAACGGGGTTGCCGCCGTGCTGCCGCAGATGCTGGCGCGCCGTCAGGGGCATATCGCCATCATGGGCTCGCTGTTCGGCTATGCGGGCTGGCCGGGCAACGGCAGCTACGGCGCCAGCAAGGCGGCGGTGATCAATCTCGCCGAGAGCCTCAAGCTCGAACTGCAAGGCAGCGGCGTCGACGTGACCGTGATCAATCCGGGCTTCGTCGACACGCCGCTCAACGCCTCCTACGACCCCAAGAAGAAGCTCTTCGTCATGAGCAAGGAACGCTGCGCGCGGAAGATCCTCGAGAAGCTGCCAAGCAAGCCTTACGAGATCGCCTTCCCGACCCAGGTCGAGGGTTTCCTGAAGACAGTGCGCAACATGCCGCGCAGCCTGTCCTTCCCGCTGGTGCGCTGGTTCGTCAAGCAGATGGGCGCTTAGGCCCAATTGTACGCACTTACTTGAACGCTCATTCACCTCGCGGCGGTTAGGGTCTTCGGACTGCGCAACCTGAAAGTCGATGGCGCAGCTTGCGACTTCGCAAGACGAAGGAGACCCTGGCTATGAAATATCTTGGAAGCGCTATTTTGGCCCTGAGTGTCTTTGCCTTTACGACCGCTGCGTCGGCCGCTGTGGTTTGCAACGGTGACGGAGATTGCTGGCGGGTCAACAAAAGGCACGACTACCCCGCAGGTGCGAACCTCCAGATCTACGGCGACGATTGGACGTGGGGGGAAGGGGACAACTATCGCTGGCGGCAACCCGGTGCGGGGCGCGGCTTTTACCGCGGCGGCGTCTGGATCGGCTTCTAGGCGAGGCCGTTTTGAAACATCATGAGGGGTGCCGTATCGCGCGGCGCCCCTCATTTGTATTGGCGCGAGGTCTCGAAGCCTAAGCCGCCTTCCTAGCCGACGGCGGCGGGGCCATGAATTCCGGACCAACCGGGTCCAGAATTGCCTCGGCGAGGATCGCGTCGATCTCCTTCATGGTGGCGCCGTCGATATGCCAACCCATGACGTCGCCGACGGCGTCGAGCTGAGACGGGTCGCCGTGCGCCCCATAGCGCGATGGTGTCGCCACGGTCGAGGATCCAGCGCACGGCGAGCGCCAGCACAGACTTGCCGAACCGCTCTTTGGCCAAGTTGTTCAGACCCTCTACGGCTGCGAGATATTGCGCGCGGCGCGGCGCCTGGAACTTCGGATCCATGTTGCGCAGATCGTCGCCCTCGAACGTTGTGTCGGCTTTGATCTTGCCGGACAGCAGGCCCCGGCATAGCGCGCCATAAGCGAGCACTACGATGTGATGCTTCTTGGCGTAAGGCAGCACGTCTACTTCGATGTCGCGCTCGAACAGATTGTAAGGCGGCTGAACGGTGGCGATCGGCGCCGCCGCTTGAAAGCGGTCCATATGCCCCGGCGTATAGTTGCTGACGCCGATGGCTCTGATCTTGCCCTCGCGGCGGAACTCTTCGAGCGTCTTGGCCGTCTCCTCGAAGGACACGCCCTCGTCAGGCCAATGCACTTGGTAGATATCGATGATTTCGGTCTTGAGGCGCTTGAGGGAATCCTCGAGCTCCTGGCGTAAGCGCGCCGGTGAGGAGTTGCGCAAGATATTGTCGTCTCGCCATTCGAGTCCGACCTTGGTGGCGATGAGCGCCTTGTCGCGAAGGCCTTCCAGCGCTCGGCCCACGATCTCCTCGGACCGGCCGAAGCCGTAGACGGGGGCGGTGTCGATGAGATTGATGCCGAGGTCGAGCGCGCGATGAATGGTGGCGATGGCGTCTTTCTCGTCGCTGCCGCCCCAGAGCCAGCCGCCGATCGCCCAGGTGCCGAGCGCAATGCGTGACGCGTCAAAGGGCAGGCCGGCAATCTTCAGGTGTTCCATGATTGGCCCCTTTCGCGGATTTGAATCGTTTCCGAACAACACTTCAGATGGGAAAGGGTGCCACCTGAAGGTAGAGGGTGGGACAAACCGCCCGGCGCGCTTTTAAGACAAAAGCTCGCGGAAATGGTGGTCCAGCAGGCGGTCGTGGGGGTCGATCTCCTTGCGGCGGGCGGCGAATTGCTGGAGGCGCGTGCCGAAAGCCCGGCGGACCATTTCGCGGGTCAGGAACGGGGTCTGGTTGAACAGCGGCACGCCTCGGCGCTCGGCGCAGAAGTCGTTGTAAGCATGGAGGAATTCCTCCCACTCGGGCCCGCCGGTGGAGGCCGGGTCGATGCTCATGCCGGGTCCTTCCCAGGTATAGGAGAACAGCGCTTCGACGTCCCGGCAGATAGCATAGCCGACGCTCGGCAGGTTGCAGCGGAAGCCGGTCTGGTCCTCGTAGGCGATGCAGAAGTCGCAATACTCTTCGAGGACGTCGAAGAAGCTGCCCTCGCGGAACGACCACATGCTGAAGAGGTACTTGGTCTCGCCGGGATCGCGCGGGTAGTTGATGATCTGTGCGTGCGGCCAGGTGCGGTCCGAGCGCACCCACAAAACCAGGAGCTGGCGCAGGACATAGTAGAACGCGTCCTGGGCCTGCGCGCGCAGCTTCGGGCTGCTGATGTTCCTTTGGATCCACAAAACCACGGCCGGCGCGTATTTGCGCCAGAAGCGGTTGCGGTAGGACCAAGTCAGCCGCGACTTCGGCTGCGCGTCGGGGTTGTCCTTGCGCAGCTCGACGACCACGCGCTTGGCGTATGGGAAGATGTAGTACATCACCGCGTAGCCACGCGCCTTGTAGATGGGGAAGTATTTCCGGAAGTTCTCAAGGCTCAAGGAATAGTGGCGCACCGCAAGCGCCGTGGTGGGCCGGACCTTGATGGTCACCTCGAAAATGATGCCGAACAGTCCATAGCTCGAACGGACGAGCTGCATCTCCTTGGGGTTCTCGGCTTCGGTGATCTCTCGGATCTCGCCTCGCGGGGTGACCAGCCGCACGGCCGTCACATAGGAGCTAACCTGGCCGAAGCCGCCGGGGAAAGATGAGTCCTTGGTGGCGGCGCACGCCATGGCGGCCATGGTCGTATTGCCGATCTCGGTGGTGATGTAAGGCTGAAGTCCGCGGTCCTTCAGCGCGTAGGCGAGCTGCTCGTGGCTGACGCCGGCTTCGACCGTGACCGTGTCGTCGGTGAAGTGCAGGATGCGGTTCATGGCCTTCATGTCGACCATGGTGCCGCCTTGGTCGTCGCCGTTCATGCGCGCCGTGGAATGCATGGAGCCGGCCGGGCGCACGGGGGTGGGAAACCGCACCGTGTCGGTCACGATCTCGATGATGTCCTCGACGCTCTCCGGCGTCACCTTCACCCGCGGGTGATAGGTCCAGGTACCGTCCCAGCTTTTGATGGTGACGTCCTGTTGGCTGTCCATGAACTCCCCCCAACTCGCCGCGGCGCAAGACCATAACGGAATGGGCCGACGAATCCAGACCTCGAGGCGCAAGGGCCTTTGGCGCCCATTGAGATTATCTTTTGCCTATAGGGATTTGACCCAGATCAATGAGGCTCAAGACGGATGGTATGGGTTGAAGGGGGCTTAGGGGAATGCTTAGGTCTGCCGCAATTCGCCGCTATTGGCGGCTTTCGATTTCACGCCAGAGGTTCGAGAGGGGACGTTGAAGCGATTCTGTATTATCGGGGCGGGGGCCTGCGGTTTGGCTGTGGTCAGAACCTTCGCCGAACGCGGGATTCCCTTCGATTGCTTCGAGGCGGAGGGCGATGTCGGGGGCATCTGGAACCCGGACAGCCCGCATGCCGTCTATGGCTCGACCCACTTCAATTCGTCCAAGAAGCTGTCGCGCTACCCCGATTTCAAGTTCCCGGACGAGATGCCGTACTATGTCAGCGCCGGCCAGGCGGAAGAGTATTTGCGCGCTTTTGCCGCGGAGTTCGGCCTCTACGACCGCATCACCTTCAATACCCGCGTGACCTCGATCGAGCGGGCACCGGACGGCTGGCGTGTCGCGCTCGAGGGGGAGAGCGAGCCCCGGCTCTACGGCGGGGTCGTGGTCGCCAATGGCCATCATTGGCATCCTTCGGTGCCGGACTATCCCGGCACATTCGACGGCGAGGTGCTGCACTCCCACGACATCAAGTCGAGGGCACAGCTCACGGGCAAGCGTGTGTTGGTGGTCGGCGCCGGCAACTCGGCGGTCGACATTCTGTCGGACGCGGCGCAGGACGGAAAGGCGGCCATTCACTCGATGCGCCGCTCATACTACTTCTTCCCGAAGATGCTCTTCGGCAAGCCGACCGACGCGGTCATCGACCGTTTGAACAAACTGCCCCTGCCGCGCCACGTCATGTACGCGCTCTACAAGCTCGGCATGTGGATCCTGCTCGGTTCGCACGAGCGGTACGGTCTGCCCGAGCCCGACCACAAGCTGTTCGAGGCCCATCCAACGGCTTGCACCACCTATCTCGATCACATCGTGCATGGACGCATCGCCACCAAGCCCGGCATCACGCGGCTTGAGGGCAAGCGCGTCTATTTCGAGGACGATACGTCGGAGGAGGTCGATCTTCTGATCTGGGCCACCGGGTTCAGCGTCAACTTCCCGTTCATGGACGACTCTTACGTGCTCGATGAGCAAGGACGGTCGAAGCTCTTCATCCACACCTTCCATCGGGAGTGGGACGACTTCTTCGTCTGCGGTCTGTTCGAGCCGGCGGAAGGCGGGGTGTGGCAGATCGCCGATTATCAGTCGCGACTGATCGCGGCCTTCATCACCGCGATGGAGAGTGACCCGAAGCGGGCGGCATGGTTCCGCGCTCTAAAGCGCCACGCCAAGCCCGATATCGGCCACGGCATCAAGTGGCAGGACACGCCGTGGCACAAATTCGAGATCCATCACTTGCGCTTCCGGCGCTGCATGGCGCGCTTGCTCAAGAAGTTCGGCCCATGCGCGGGGCCGGAACGCGAGGAGCGCACCATGGGCGAAAGCGCAAACGCGGAAGAGGACGCGAAGCTCAAGCTCGCGTCCTGAGTCCAGCGTAAAGACAAAAAAGACCCGGGAGGAGGAGGGCACCCGGGTCTAGTTCGCAGTGACAGCGGCCGCTAGGACGCGACTTTTGCCACCGCTTGCTCGATCGGCTTCTTCACAGCGGCTTCAACCGGCTTGTAGGCGTCGCGCGTGACCGCGGCGTACATCTCACCGATCTTGGTCGCCTCGGCGACCCAGCTCTCGTATGCCTTCTTGGCGTACTGGGACTGGATCTCGACGGCATGCTCGAGCGACTTGGCGCCGAGCAGCTTCTCAAAGGTGCGGGTGGCATCTTCGAAAGCTTGCTTGGAGTAGTCGGTCATCCGCGTGCCGATGACCTGGAGGCCCTTGTTGAGCTCACCATAGGAGCGAGCGATCGCTTCGTAGCTCTCCTTGCTCATCTTCTGGAAGTCCTCGGTTGCCTTCTGGATTGGCTCTAACATCTCGAAAATCCTCTCAAAACAGGGGGTCTGGTTGGCTGATGGAAAACGTATATTGCACTGCACAATCGATGTCAAGGATTTTTTGTGCACTGCACAATAAGCCAGGCACACGAAGCTGCCCCGCGGCACCTGGCGCCCCGGCTAGCGATCAGCCTAGCGGCTCATTTCCTGATTCAGCGGCGCTTAGACCAGGCACAGCAGAGCGGGCGGCCTAGCAGCCGTAACCCAGCGTGACGATGCACCAGACGCCCTTGCCGGTCTTTTTGACCGCGGTTCCGGTGCCTTTGGCGACCTCGACAGTGCCCTTGGCCACGCCCTTGCCAGCCGCACCGACGCCTTGGCCGATCTCCTTGGTGCCCTGGACCGCGCCTTGCGCGGCGCTCTTCACCGGCCCCTCCGCCTGGGCGGGAAGGATTACCGCCGAAAGGAACAGGGCCGTAAGAACAGAGGTCCGAATCATGATTTGCCTCCAATCGCTCGAAAAAAGCCGCGCTCAGGGATTTGTCTCGGACCTACAAAAGCTCAATAATTGGGCTGATGTAAGACCTGACAGGTCTACGCGGAACCCTCATGGGCTCTCTTCGAAAGCCTGGAAGCGCCCTTCAAGTTCCCATTGTTGCCCAGCCTTTTCGCTTTGAGCGAGAAACGCCGCGCAGGCGGGCGACGGCTCTGGCGCGCCCGGCGCATCGCCCGCGCAAGCCGGCACGACCTCTGAATAGCCGGCCCGCTTGGTCCACAGGCTCGCGCCGGGCAGAAAGCCGTATTCTAGGCTGTTGCGGACCAGTTCTTTGAGGTCGGCGTAATCGAGGCCGTAGGTCTCGACGGCGCGCTCATATTCGTTTGTGAGGTCGATGCGCTCGATGCCGGCATCGTCTGTCGACAGCGCCACGGGGACGTTGAATTTGCGGTAGAGCGGGAAGGGGTGATGCTTGCCGCTCACGCCTAAGGTGTCGGCGTTGCTGGTGAGGTTGATCTCGACCAGCACGCCCTTGTCGGCCATGCGCTTCATGAGGTCGTAGGGCGCGTCCTCGTACATGACGTCGACGCCGTGGCCGATGCGGTCGGTGCGGGCTGTCTGCACCGCCTGTCTGATGTGGCAGCAGAGACCCTCGGGCGGCACCAGGCCGGGTGCGAGCTCGCCCGCATGCATGCTGACATGAACTTGCGGATAGAGATCGCGCAAGTAACCGACCATGCGCATGTGCTCCGCGTAGTCGGTCATGGCCGTATGGTCGTCCTCCTCGCCGACGAAGTTGATGGCCACAACGCGCGGATCGGCAGCTGCAAGCTCGAAGCCGAACAGAGCTTGGGCAAATACGAGCTCCTTCGGCGCTGAGCGGAACACCTCGTAGATGTAGCGAAGTTCGACTGCGCAGGCGGCTGCCGCATCGAGCTCACCGCAACGCTCACGCTCATTGCGGGTGGCTTCGGCATTGTCCCAAAATTCGCGGGCAGCGGGGATATCTTCGACTAGGCCCTTGGCGAGCAGCTCGTCGCGCAGGCTTGCGAGATCGTCGCGCCAGGCCACGTCCTTGATGATGTCATTGAGACGATGCCAAGTCGGTGTCGCCATCAGCTCGAGATATTGCACGTTCTGTCGCGCGGCGCGGCCGGCCACCTCGTCGAGCCACTCGCCGGTGTGCGAAGGATCGGTACCGCCGAATTTCTTGAAAGCGCCGAAAAAGTGGTCGTAGCCGGTCTCGCCTGCGGAGGGCACGAAGCCGCGCATTGAGAAGGCGTCGATCAGCCCATTGTAGAGGTCTGGGTTCTTGTAGAGGTCAGCCGCCGGCACGTCGCCCTGCTCGCAGACGGGCTTCGGCTCGGCGCCGGCCATGACCGGCTGCGACTTGGTGAACGCCTTGGCGATGGGATCGACGCACAGACCGTCGGCGGCGCCGTCGGCAATCAGAGTTTCGGCAAACACGGCGCTGTGCAGATGGCTGTGGAGATCGGCGCCTTTCGGCATGCGAAATAGGAAGTTGTGCAAGAGCAATGGATCGCGGCGCACGGCCTCCATAGCCTGCATGGTGCGCTGTTCGGCGGTTGATGGCTCCGCCGATGCCGTCCTCGCCTCCATTTGAAGGGCCGCAACGGCAGCAAGAACAAAGACGAAGGCTTTGCGGCAGACGCACGCATCGCGCAGGACGACGGAGTTGCTCATGGCACTCAGCCGAGTCCGCCTCGGCCCTTTGACGGGACGAGATTGCCATAGTACGGCCGCGGCCTCGATAAGTGACGCGTTTGATCCCTAAGCCGGTCTTACCGGCGGAGGCAGCCCGCGCGTGCGGCCGTCAGCCCCCGGATGCTGGTTCGCGGCCCCTGCGCACTCATAGAAAGGCGAAGGCGAGGGCGACGAGGATGCGGTAGATGCCGAAGGGAATGAAGGTGTGGTTGCGGACGTAGGCGAGCAGGAACTTCACGCTGAGAAGCGCGACGATAAAGGATGAGATGAAGCCTGCGGCCAGCACGCCAAACTCCCCGAGCGCGAAGGACGAGGCGTTCTTGTAGAGGTCGTAGGACGTGGCGGCGAGCATGGTCGGCACCGCGAGCAGGAAGGAAAATTCCACGATCGTGCTGCGCGAAAGGCCGAGAATAAGGCCCCCGACGATCGTCGCGCCCGACCGGGAGACGCCCGGTATGATCGAAATGCTTTGGAACAGCCCGATCAGCACCGCCTTCGAATAGGGAATGGCGGTGACGTCGGCGACCGCATCGTCGGCCTCCTTGTGCAGCAGCTCGAACACGATGAGCGCCACACCGCCTAGGGCAAGCGCCCAGAGCACGATGGTGTCGCTGCCGAAAAAGTACGTCTTGATCACGTGATAGAGGGCAAAGCCGATCAACCCGGTGGGAATGAAGGCGGCGATCACGCGGCCGAGGACGGCGGGATCGAGGAACCGGCGCCAATAAAGGCCGATCACCGAGGCGATGGCGCCGAGCTGGATCGCGATTTCGAAGCTCTTCTGGAAGTCCGTTTGGGCGAGACCCAGAAGCCTGCTCGCCAGGATCAGATGCCCCGTCGAGGATACCGGCAGGAACTCAGTCAGTCCCTCGACCACTCCGAGAATGATGCTTTGCAGCAGCGTCATGGCACTGCTTTCAAGCCCAGGTCATAGGCCGTTGTCTCCGTGGCGAAGGGCCACAGGCCGTACGGTCCCGGGCTTACGCGTAGTGGTTGGCGATGACGGCGCCTGAGATCTCCGCCGCGGCGATCACGCCCACGACGTCTTCCGGCCGTGGAACCCTCGCTTTGGTATCGACAACAATGGCGAGGCGCCGGCTCCGGCGGTTCATACGCGTGATGATGGTGTTGAGGATGCTGGTATCGGGCGCGATCACGAAGTCGTCGACGACCACCGATCCAAGCGTCTGCCCGGCATGGCGATCGGGGAGGTAGGACCCGGCCGTGAGACGCGCGACGCCGGCGATGCGCGCTCCGTCGGAGACGATGATGTGCGCGCCGGGCCGGTCGGCGAGTTGCTTCAAGGCGTCGGCGATCGTGGTGTCGACGGGCAGCACGATGAAATCCTTGTTCATCAGTTCGCGCGCCTGGCGGACAAGGTACATATTGGTGTGGCGGATGATCGGGATCGGCCGGCCGCGGTGGCGCAGCTTGACGGTGTAGATGTTCTCGACGATCAGCGCCCGCCTGATGCTGGTCGACAGCGCCACCGCCAACACGAGCGGCACGATCACATGATAGTCCCGGGTCATCTCGAAGATCATGACGATGGCCGTGATCGAGGCGCCGGTCGCCCCGCCCACGAGCGCGCCCATGCCAACGACAGCGAAGGCGATGACGGAAAAGCCGGAATCGGGGAACAGCGCGTCGCCGATCGCACCGAAGGCCGCGCCGAGCGTCGCGCCGATGAACAGCGACGGCGAGAACACCCCGCCCGATGCTCCGGCTCCGAGGCTGATCGAGGTGGCGACCAGCTTGCCGATGACAAGGGCGACGAGGATGAGGATGGTGACCGTGCCGCCGTTCAAGATCGATTGAATGGTGGCATAGCCGACGCCGGCGGTCTCGGGGTGGCCGGTGGCAAGTTGGAAACCGTAGAAAATGAAGCCGACGAGAAGCATGCCGATGATGCTTTGCGTGTAGGCATTGCCCGGCAGCGTCGGGAAGAAATCCTCGCAGAACGCGAGGAAACGGATGAACGCCCATGAGGTGACGCCCGCCGCGGTCCCGAGCAGGGCGTAGCCAATAAACAGCACGAGGCTCACCGTGTTGGACTCCGGCAAGGCCGTCTCGGGTACGAAGAAGGCCGGGTCGAGGCCGAACACGACGCGGCTGATCGTGGTTGCCGTGGTCGTGGCCACCACCAGAGGAAGGAAGGTCCGGTTGCTCACCTCGGGAAGAAGCAGCTCGACCGCGAACATCACGCCGCCAAGCGGCGTGTTGAAGGTCGCGGCAATACCGGCGCCGGCGCCGGCCGCGAGAAGCGTGATCTTCTGCCAACGCGCCAATGAGAGCTTGCGCGCCAAGGTGGAACCGAAGGATGCACCGATCTGGATGATGGGACCTTCGCGTCCGACCGAAGCGCCCGTGCCGATGGAGATCGCCGAGGCGATCGACTTCACGACGGCGACGACGCCGCGCACATTCCCCTCGTTGTGGTAGACGGCGTACATCACTTCCGGCACGCCGTGTCCCTTCGCCTCGGGCGCGAAGGTCTGCACGAGCCAAACCACGACCAGCCCGCCCACGACCGGTGCCAGAATGATGAGCGGCCCCCACGGCGAGACCTGGTCGTACAGGTTGGCGTTGTAGGAAAACGCGAAGGTGCCGAGAAAGACGAGGTTGTGCACCGCGGAGATCATGGCGCGGAACACGACAGCGCCCATCGCCGCCACGATACCGATGAGGAAGGCGATGAGGACGAGGGTGGGAAGCGAGACGATGCGGGATTCGTCAAGCGGCTCGGCGGGAGCGATCTCCGCCGGCGAGGCAGATTCGGCTAGGTCATTCATGATACGTCCGGGGGGCTCAATAGGGCTCCTCCTCGCACTTTCGGCCCCGCGCGGTCAAGGCTTAGGGGCGCGCGAATCATCGCGGCCCTTGTGGACGGGCCAGCCGGCGCAATAGAAGGCCCGGGCGCCAGAGGGTAGATTGGCGGGCGATGCCGCCGAGATATCCCAGAATTTCTGAAACCGTACGGCACTGGATCGTTCCCAATCTCCAGTACTTCCGGGAGTCCCGGCTGCCGCTGGTCTGGCTGCTGGCCCCGTTCATCGGACTTGCCACGGGCGCGGCGGCCATTCTGTTCCGGCTCGCGATCGGCGCCTTCCAGTGGCCCTGGCTCCACAGCATGACGGAGAACGTGGCCCAGCTCGCCAGCGCGCAGCCGTGGTGGGTGATCTTGATCGCGCCGGCTGCGGGCGGCCTCCTGGTCGGCTTGATGCTGCAATACCTGCTGGTCACCAAGCGCACCGACGCGGTGCCGGACGTCATGGAGGCGCGCGTCAATGCGGGCCGTAGCTTGAACCTGAAGCAAGGCTTGCTCAGCGCGCTTGCCAGTGCGCTGTCGCTCGGAACCGGGGCGAGCGCCGGCCGCGAAGGTCCGATCGTCCATCTCGGGGCCACTATCGCCATTTCGGCCTGCACGCGCTTGAAGCTGCCGGACGCCGCCAGGCGCTTGCTGCTCGCCTCCGGTGCCGCGGGCGCCGTTGCGGCCTCGTTCAATGCGCCGATCGCCGGCGTGCTATTCGCCCAGGAGGTGATCCTCGGTCACTTCACCATCACCAACTTCGTGCCGCTGGTCCTGTCCTCGGTGGTGGCGACCATCATCTCGCAGGCCTGGTTCGGCAATGTCGCCGCCTTCGTCGTGCCGTCCTACGAGATCACCTCCTATCTCGAGGTTCCCGCATTTGCGCTGCTCGGCGTCATTGCGGCTGCGGTCGCGGTGCTGTTCCAGATTTCCGTGTTCGCCACGGATTGGGTCGCCCGCCACATCAAAATGCCGCTGGTGGCCCGGCCCGTGGTCGGTGGCCTTCTGATCGGGGCCATCGCCATCTGGCTACCGCAAGTGCTCGGCGTCGGGTACGACTCGACCGATGCCGCGCTGAAAGGGCAAATGTCCATCGCCTTGATGCTGACGCTGCTCTTCGCCAAGACGGCGGCGACCGCGATTACGCTTTCATCCCGTTTCGGCGGCGGCGTGTTCTCACCGGCGCTCTATCTCGGCGCCATGCTGGGCGGCGCCTTCGGCTTGATCGCTTCCAACATGTTTCCGGAATTGGGATCGAGCGAGGGGCTCTATGCCATCCTCGGCATGGGCGCGGTCACGGCCGCGGTGCTCGGCGCGCCGATCTCGACCACGGTCATGGTGTTCGAGCTGACCGGCGGCTTTGCCCTCAGCCTTGCGCTGCTGCTCACCGTGGCGATCGCCAACGGCATCTCACAAGCCATCCTTGGCCGCTCCTTCTTCCAGATGCAGCTCGAATTGCGCGGCATCGTGCTGCATGAAGGGCCGTACCGCATGGTGATGAAGGAGATTCGTGTGAGCGACTTCATGCGGCCGCTTGGCGAGGGGGAAAGCGATGCGCTGCCCGAAGCCGAGCGCGAGCGGGCGCTTCGGTCGGACGAGATCCTGGAGACGGCACTCCGCAAGTTCGACACCTTGGGCGCGGAGCGTCTCCCCGTGGTGGATCCCCACGACCGGAGCAAGCTGGTCGGCTGGGCCAACCAGGTCCGGGCGCTCCATTTGTTCAACAAGGCGCTAATTGCCGCGAGCGTCGAAGAACATCGTTAACCTACGTTGTCGCGTAACGTCGCGAGCGCGCACCTAGCTGACTAGACTCGGCGCGGGAGGACGCACCATGCGGCTGTGCATGGCAATCCTGACCGTGATTGCTGTTTGCGTGCGCGCCGACGGTGGCTGCGGCTGCGTGTTACGGTACGAACACCAAGACCAACCAGCGTCAACCCGTCCAAGAGATCTACCGGTCAAGCAGCCACCCGAAACGATACTTCGCCGAGTCGACACATGATCCGCGGACGGGCCGGCCGCAAATCATCTACTACGCCCGGTACGGCGCGGCGCCGGGGTATTTCAAGAGCTTCATCAGAGCCCACGAGTGCTGTCATCAGGCCGGCCACCGCAACGAGATCGCCGCGAATTGCTGCGCCTTGCGGCGGATGCAGCCGTCGTCCAGCGGCCTCGCCGCCATCCGCAATTACATCATCTCCCGCGACGTCAACAGCCAGACCGCCGTCGACTATCACGGCCAGGGCAGCCTGTTCTGGAGCAAGACGGCGAACCAGTGCCTCGGCTCCGCCGGACTCTAGGCGGCCGCTTCCTCATCCTTCGGCTGGTCACTCGGTCCATCGCCTTGGCCCCCAACTGTCACAAGACCGTAACAAAGCCGTCCTTTGCTCCGTTTGAGAAAGGGCGCTTGCCGTGCAGTCTTTATCTCCTTCCCTGGCGATGGTTCCGGATGTTGAGGCGCAAGCCTTGCCGGGGCTCGTTTGGGCCTTTCGGTTTGGGGACGACGGGATCGCGGAAGAACTTGCGGCCGGCGAGGCAATCGAGGGGGAGCGCGGTTGGCTGTGGCTCCACTTCAACCTCGCCGACGCCCGGGCTTGCCCATATCTGAAGGGCGGAGCTCGCGTTGCCTGCGGCGGCAGCGGAGCTCCTCACCTCCCCGGATCCGCATCAACAGTTTCACGGGCAAGGCGCCTGCGTCTACGGCGTCTTCACCGATCTCGTCAGGGGGCTCGGCGGCGTGACCGACGCGATCGGCTGCCTGCATTTCGCCATGACCGGGAGGCTGTTCGTCACCGGACGGCGCGAGCGGCTCAATGCGGTGGAGGCGACGCGCCAGCAGCTTCAGACCGGACGCAAGATCCCGAGTCCTGCCGCGCTACTTGAAACCATCATCGATAACGTCGCTGCGGCGGTCGAGGATCATGCCGATGCGCTGGGCGAGACGCTCGACGACATCGAAGAGCGGCTTGTGGCCGAAGAGATCAGCGATCAGCCGCGGTCTCTCGCCCGGGCGCGGCGGATCGCGGTGCGCATGCATCGCCTGCTGACAACTCAGCGAACGCTGATTCATCGCTTCGAGCGTGACACGCTTCAGGTGGAGGACACACCGCTCAAGGTCGAGACGAGCAAGCTGGCGCAGCGGCTCGACTGGCTCGACCAAGAGATGATCGGCTTGCGAGACCGCGCGCATCTCCTGCAAGAGGAGGTCTCGCTGAAAATGACAGACCAAACCAATCGCAATCTCCAAGTGCTGGCCATCGTGACCACCGTGTTCCTGCCGGCCACCCTGATCACCGGAATCTTCGGTATGAATGTCGGGGGCTTGCCGTTCGTGTCGAGTCACGCAGGTTTCGTGTGGGCCATGCTGCTGCTGGCTGCGGCCTCGGCCTTCGTGTTCTGGCTTCTGAAGAAGGCAGGCCTGTTTGGCTGACGGCTCGCTCGCACCGATCAGCGGGCGTCCGCTCTTGCCTTCTTGGCGGCGCGGCGGAGCTGGGTCGCGACCGTCTTCGGGAACAGCGCATTCATCACGAACAGGGCCCGGTAGATGGCGGGCTTGACCACGAAGGGCTTCCTCTCTTCGGCGCCGTCGAAAATCGCCTTTGCAGCCCGCTCCGCCGTGAGATCCGGGATGAGGGCCGGATAGGGGAGGAGCAGATGCTCCCGGCTCCCCGGATTGTGCTCCCAGTAGGCGGTCCCCGTGACGTTGCCGAGAACGACCAGTGTCACGAAGACGCCTGTGGGTTTGAGCTCGCTTTGCAGCGCCTCGGCGAAGCCGGCGAGCGCCCGGCGGGCGGCGATATAGGCGGAGGCGTTCGGCCAGGCGATATACGAGGCCGGCGAGGTGATGAAGACGATACCCCCGCTTGCCCGCGCGATCATGGCAGGCACGAGCGCCCGGGTGAGGTTGAAGGCGGCAAGATAGGGCACATCGATCATGGTCCGGGCGTCGTCCGGGGTGGTGTCCACGAGCGGCAGCCAGCGGCCGACACCGGCGTTGTTGATGAGGAGATCCGGCGTGCCGATCTCGCTTTCGATCCGAGCTGCGAGCTCCTTGATGGCCCCGGAGGCCACGAGATCGATGGGGAAGGCCGTCGCCGTGCCGCCGGCCTCGCGAATCGCGTGGGCCACGCCATAGAGGCGCTCGGCATTGCGGGCGAGCAACAGCACATGGGCCCCCGCCGCGCCATAGCGCTTGGCGGCGGCTTCGCCGATACCGCTCGAAGCGCCTGTGATGAGGACCAATTTGGAGGCCATCCCCGTCCTTTTCCCGCCTTTTCGTTCCAGCTGTGAGGTTTCACGACCTGTGCTGAATTGCCGCTAGACTGTGGCACATAGGTAACAGACGCGGGGGAACCTTCTGCCGGTAGTGGCAACGTGCTGGAAAGTGCCACATTCACAGCCGTAAACTTAACACTCTGGGGTTGGCTGAAGGAGGCACTTCGATGAAATCGTATTTGCGTGGCTTTGCGCTGGCAGCGGCGGCGGTTGGATTTTGCTTGGCTCAAGGCGCGACCGCGCAGGCGGGCTGTGTTGGACTGTCCGGTACCGCTGATGGGTTCGATCATCAGACCGCAGTCGACCGGTCGCAATCCGCCCTCGCGGACGCCATCCGCGATTTCAAGGCGCAAAAGCGCATCCACAGCGTCAGCATCAGTGCCATGCGCGCGAAGCCGCAACCCTATTGGCGCGACTCGGTGAGCGCGAACCTCTACCAGAAGCCGGACATCGTGACCTCGAAGTCCTACACGATCTGCTGGGCTGGCGTGATCTCACCGTCCGTGTGCACCTCGGGCGCGAAGATCTGCTGGTAGCTTAAGCTTCGTTTCGCTGACGATGAGAGCCCTGGAGGTTTAAGCCTCCGGGCGCGTTTGCGCGCGCCGCGGGCTCGCGAGCCTAGTGCGCCGGAACCAGCGAGACTTTCCGCGGCCGCGTCATGAGGAAGAGCAGGGGAATGATGGCCAGCGTGGCCATGCCAATGAACCAGAACAGGTCATTGAAGGCGAGCATCTGGGCCTGACGGCCGATCTCGTAGGCGACGGCCGGCCCTGCCTCGGGCGAGTATGGCGTGAGCCCACGCTCCGCGAGATAGGGCAGAAGCTCCGGGTTATAAGGCGTCACGTGGGCGGTGAGCTCGGCGAAGTGAATGTGCACCTGACGCACGAACAGCCAGCTCACCACGGCGATCGAAGCCGAGCCGCCGATACCGCGCATCAGCGAGTAGATGCCGGACGCCTCATCGTATTTGGCGTTGGGAATGTCGGCGAAGGCGATGGCGGTGAGGGGCACGAAGAAGAGACCGGTGCCCACACCGGCGACGATGCCTGGCGAGGCGATGCCCCAAAAGTCCACGTAAAGATTGAAATGGGACATCAGCAGCGTGCCGATGGCCGTCAGCACGAGGCCGCCGCCGACCAGATAGCGCGCATCGAAGACGCGGATCAGGAAGCCGCCGGTGATAGCCAAGGTCAGGGCGCTGACAAGGGCCCGCGGAATGAAGAGCGTGCCGGAGGTCGACGCCGGGTAGCCCAGCAGACTCTGAGTGAACAGCGGCATAAGCGCCATCACGCCGAACAGGCTAATGCCGTAGAGGGTGATGGCGAGGGTGCCTGCAACGAAGTTGCGGTCTTTCAGCAGAGACAGGTCGACGATGTTGTCGGGCTTGCTCCAGCCCCTGAGGAAGAACGCCGCCGTGCCGAACACCGCGATGATGGTGCCGACGACGATCACCCTCGAATTGAACCAGTCACGCGTGTGACCCTGGTCGAGAACGAACTGCAGCGCCCCGACGGCGATCACAAGGAGCGCCATGCCGATCCAGTCCGTCTTGATGCCCTTGATGGCGCGCTGTGGCAGGAAGCCGACCGACAACAGCAGGGCGACGATGCCGATGGGGATGTTGATATAGAACACCATGCGCCAGGAATAGGTCTCGGTCAGATAGCCGCCGAGCGCCGGGCCGATGACCGGCGCCACCATGATGCCGAGGCCGAAGATGGCGAGGGCTTGGCCTGCCTTGGCGCGCGGGAAGGCGTCGAGCAGGATCGCCTGGCTCAACGGCACGAGCGGCGCTCCGAACACGCCCTGGGCCAAGCGGAAGAAGACGATACTCTCGAGGTTCCAGGACAGGCCGCACAGCATCGACGATATGATGAAGCCGGTGATGGAGAGCAGGAGCAGCCGCCTTCGCCCGAGCCAGTTGGAGAGGTAGCCCGTGAGGGGCATGACCACGGCGGCAGCGACGATATAAGAGGTGAGAACCCAAGTGATCTGGTCGGGCGTCGCGCCGAAGGCCCCGAGCATGTGGGGCATCGCCACGTTGACGATCGTGATGTCCAACACTTCGAGGATCGCGGTGAGCACCACGGCCACGACGAGCGGGGTCGGCGGGCGCTCCGGGACCGGGCGGGGCGGCGGGGAAGGGGGCGGCGTCTTCCGCTTCACAGGGGGCTTCGCGCCCCGACCTTTACCAGCGTCGCCTTGTTGGCGGCTCATTGCTCGCCTTCGGCCGTGTCTACAGTCGTGTCGACGGTCACATCGGCGCTCGCGCCGACACGCAAGGGCTTGTCGGGATCCGGCGCACTCGTGATCTTGATGCGCACGGGGAAGCGCTGGGTGACCTTGACCCAGTTGCCGGTCGCATTCTCAGGCGGCAGCACCGAGAAGATGGAGCCGGAGCCGGCGCTGATGCTCTCCACCGTGCCGTCGAGCTTGAGCCCCGGATACATATCGAGGCTGAGGGTCGCCGGTTGGCCCGGCTTGATGCGGGCGAGATCGGTTTCCTTGAAGTTGGCGGCGACCCACCATGAATCGTTTTCGATGAGGGCGAAGACGGGGTGGCCGGCCTGAACGACCGCTCCGGGCCTGAGACTCACATTTGCCAGCCAGCCGGTGCCCGGCGCGACGACATGGGTCCTCACCCAATCCTCGGTCGTCTTGTCGAGTTGGGCCGAGGCGGCGCGGAGCTGCACGGTCGGCGTCGTCACCGTGATCTTCTTGTCTTGCGCCGCGCTGAATGCCGTGTGGGCCTCGCCGTAAGCGGTGAGGGCGTCATGCCACCCCTTCAAGGCGTCGGTCAGCGCTTGCGAGGGCGCATCGCCCTTGTGTTGTGCGGTCTTGGCCTCGCGATATTTGGCGATCGCATCTCCCAGGTCGCTGCGCTTCGATTCGAGTTCCGCCGCGGCGTTCTTGAGGTCGTCGCCGGCGGTGCCGGCGGCTGAGGCGGCCGCGTCGAACTGGGCGCGGGCGTTGCGCAGCGCCGCCTCGTAGGGCGTCGAGTCGATATCGAAGAGGGGATCGTCCACGGTCACCTTGTCGTCGTCGGCGACGTAGACATAGGTGACGGGGCCCGTGACCAAAGGCGCCACACGCACGATGTCGGCGCCGGTATAGGCGTTGTCGGTGGAGGGGTAGATCTCGGCATAGCGCCAATAGGCCAGCACGCCTGCGACCGTCACGACCAGCAGGGCGATCAGCGCGATCCAGCGGCGCCGGGCAGCAGCGGGGGTCTTGGTCTCAATCTGCGCGGCAGTCGTAGCGTCCTGATTCACGTCGATATCTACCTCGGTTGCGGCTGTCGGAAGGAGGATGGGAGAAGTCTCAAAACCGGCAAATCAAGGTGAAGCACGGCAGAATGATGACGAGCCATAAACTGCTTGGACGGCACTCGCAAGAATTCCGTGGCTTTTGGGGCCCAATCCAGTTGTCCGGCGGCAAAAAAGCGCGCTTTGTCCATCGCCTAAGGCCCAATCCTTTAACGGCGGCGTTTCAATCTTGCCCTCGACCCCGCTCGACTTGCGTTCCTGTTTGAATCGGCTTCAAATTGGGGCAAATCGAGGGCGCACGCGGGGAGATGTCCGGCAGCAGACGTGGGTTGGCGCCCTCGCCAAGTGGAAAAGTCGAACTTCACGGGCGGCGTTCGAGTGGAGCGTGATCGCTTTCGCGGCGTCATGGCTGAAGCAGCAAGCCGTCGGCGGCGCGAGATCTTCCACTTTCAAGTCTTCAAGCGGTTTTTCAAGGGAAGCAGGCTGAAGGACTGGGAGGAAGGGCATTATGAGCACATCCAAATATATCGCGCGGCTAATCGGGCCGCTGTTCTTGGTCATGGGCCTCGGCATGATGGCCGAGGCGAACACGGTGCGCGCGCTGTCGGCTGAGTTCCTGAGCAATCTGTCGCTGATCTATCTCGCCGGCATGCTGGCACTGGTCGCAGGTCTCGCCATCGTCAATGCCCATAATCTGTGGGTCGCGGACTGGCGCGTCATCATCACCATTCTCGGCTGGCTGTCGGTGATCGGTGGCGTCATCCGGCTGTTGTTTCCGGCGCAGGTCCAAGCGCTCGGCACAGGCATGATCTCAAACCCGCACGCCATGGTCGTTGGCGGGGTGATCATGCTCGTGATCGGCGCAATCCTGTCTTGGGTCGCTTACGAGGATCTCTGGCAACAGGAGCCCGCGCCGCAAGCAGCGGCCAAGCCTGCCAGGGCCCGCACGGCGCGCAAGACGGCGGCGCGAAAGACGGCGCCTGCGCGGAAGTCCGCTGGTCGTGCGCGGAAGACCGCCAAGCGCGCCCCGGCACGGAAGCGCGCGGGCCCACGCAAGCGCTAGGTTTAGGCCGGCGCCCCCTTTCGGAGGCGCCCCCCAAGGTCTACATTCATGGCGTTCCGAGGGGAGCCCCTGGCAGGGGCTGAGAGTTCGCTGTCCTCCATCGTCTGGAGGACCGGTGCGGAGACCCTTCGAACCTGATCCGGGTCATACCGGCGAAGGGACAGGAACTTTTCTCCTTCTCCTTTGTCCGGATCGACCGTCGGCGCGCGCGCCCAAGGAGTTTGAGGCCATGAATCTCCACGACAAGTCGCTTGGCGACAAGAAACTCACCGCTCCTGAAGTCACGACGGGGCCTCTGGCCGGAAGCCGCAAGGTCTATTCCTCGCCGGACGGGCACGAGGGGTTGCGCGTGCCGTTCCGCGAGATCGCGCTCGCGGAGGGCACAACGGCCTCAAGCAGCGAAGCGGTAGGCCATAAGAATGTCTTTCGGGTCTACGACACGACCGGCCCGTACACCGACCCCGACGCTGTCATCGATGTGAAGCGCGGGCTTGCCCCTTTGCGCAAGCCTTGGATCGAGGCGCGCGGCGGCGTGGAGAGTTACGAAGGCCGCGCGGTTCGCCCCGAGGACAACGGCAATGTGGGCGACGCGCATCTTGCCCGTGAGTTCAAAGTGGAGCGCCAGCGCCCTGCGCGGTCTGCGCGGGCAACCTGTCACCCAGCTCGAGCTTGCCCGGGCCGGCATCGTCACGGCCGAGATGGTCTATATCGCCCACCGCGAGAACATCGGGCGCCGGCGCGCGGCCGACGAGGCGCAAGCCCGGCTCGAAGACGGCGAGAATTTCGGGGCCGATATGCCGGCGTTCGTCACGCCGGAATTCGTGCGCGACGAGGTGGCGCGCGGCCGCGCCATCATCCCGGCCAACATCAATCATCCCGAGTCCGAGCCGATGATCATCGGCCGCAACTTTCTGACGAAGATCAACGCCAATATCGGCAACTCCGCCGTGACCTCTTCGGTCGAGGAGGAAGTGGAGAAGATGGTGTGGGCGACGCGCTGGGGCGCCGACACGGTCATGGATCTCTCGACGGGCCGCAACATCCACACCACGCGCGAATGGATCATCCGCAACGCCGCCGTCCCCATCGGCACGGTGCCGATCTATCAGGCGCTGGAGAAGGTGGACGGCGATCCCGTCAAGCTCGACTGGGCGGTCTACCGCGACACGCTGATCGAGCAGTGCGAGCAGGGCGTCGACTACTTCACCATCCATGCGGGCGTCCGGCTCGGCTATATCCATCTCACCGCCGACCGCGTCACCGGCATCGTGTCGCGCGGCGGCTCGATCATGGCCAAGTGGTGCCTGGCGCATCACCGGGAGAGCTTCCTCTACGAGCACTTCGAAGACATTTGCGAGATCATGCGGGCGTACGACGTGTCGTTCTCGCTGGGCGATGGACTTCGTCCAGGGTCCATTGCCGACGCCAACGACCGCGCGCAGTTCGCCGAGCTCGAGACGCTGGGCGAGCTCACCAAAATCGCCTGGGACCACGGCTGCCAGGTGATGATCGAAGGGCCGGGCCACGTGCCCATGCACAAGATCAAGGTCAACGTGGAGAAGCAGCTCAAAGAATGCGGCGAGGCGCCGTTCTATACGCTCGGTCCGCTCGTCACCGACATCGCCCCGGCCTACGACCACATCACGTCGGCCATTGGCGCGGCGATGATCGGCTGGTTCGGCACGGCGATGCTTTGCTACGTGACGCCGAAGGAGCATTTGGGTCTGCCGGACCGGGACGACGTGAAGCAAGGCGTGATCGCCTACAAGATCGCGGCGCACGCCGCCGACCTCGCCAAAGGGCACCCGGCGGCCATGGCCCGCGACAACGCGCTCAGCGAAGCGCGCTTCGGCTTCCGCTGGGAGGACCAGTTCAACCTGTCGCTCGATCCGGAGACCGCGCGCAGTCCTTCCACGATGAGACTCTGCCGAAGGAAGCGCACAAGCTCGCGCATTTCTGCTCCATGTGCGGCCCGAAATTCTGCTCCATGGAGATCACGCGCGAAGTGCGCGACTACGCGGCGAAGCTGAACGATCCGTCAGGCGCTGGCGCCTTGACGGAGGCCGAGCGCCAAAAGGGCATGGACGAGATGAGCGAGAAGTTCCGCGCGCTGGGCGGCGAGGTCTATGTGGAAGAGGAATAGGCGCTCAATGCCAGGGGATATGCCTCGGGAACGGGAGAGACTTGTGCAAGCTAAGCGTATTGCGCTGGCCCTGGCTGCCGCGCTGCTCGTCACTCCGACCATGGCCGCCGGCGTGATGACCGAACGTGAAGCCCGCGCCGCCGCCGTGGCCATTCTCAAAGGCGACCCTTACGGCAACAGCGACAAGCAAGTCCTCGAGAACATTGCCGCCGCCCAGCTCGTCACGGCCGGCGGTGTCTGCGGCGCTAAGGTGACAAGCCCGGTCTGGCAGCTTCAGGTTTTCGTCCCAAAAGCACGCAACCCCTCGGGCGATAACGACATCAAAGGCTATCTGGTGATCGACGCCCGCACCGGCAAAATGGTGTGCGCCGGATTGCCATTTCTGGATTGAGCCGCAGTCGCGTTGACGCGTGCCCAGAGGGCGCCGAGGTCTATGTGGAAGAGGAATAGGCGGGACCGGTGGAAGAGGACGCAAAGACCCGCGGCAAGTTCGTCGGCTTCATCGAGCCCTACGACTACGCTTGGCGTGCGTCGTTCCGCACGGTGAAGCCCGGCGAGGTCTTCTCGCAGGAAGGCGACTCCGAGGTCTTCGCCAAGGAGGCCGACGCCGTGAAGTGGCTGCACACGCAAGCCAACGATCTGGGCTTCTCCGAGATCACCGTCAGGCGCAAATCCGATCCCTAGGCTTTGGCAGACCAAGAGGGCGGACAGTCTTGCAGTCCCTCGACATTCGAGCGACGCCGTCAAAATCTCCTATTGATGGAGACGCTGACAGACTGATCGGTCACGCGCTGTGATGGCGCGACGAACAAGGTGCCGACGACATCATAGCCAAGGGTCGAGCTTGCGAAGGGCGCCGAAAAGTTGCTCTTGAATTCTGCCGAGCGAGCAAAGGTATAGTTGAGATCCAAGAACCAGTCGCGATCCAAGTAATAGGTAGCGCCGACCTGGGCGGCGCCTCCCCATGCCCACTCAGAACTTGCGAAATTGTCCGGTGTGCCGGTGACGTCACCGCGCATGCCATTGAAATCGGCAAAGCCAGTGGCATTGTCGATCTTGGTCTGGGTCCCGAATAGCGCGGGACCGGCGCCCATATAGACATAGCTTCGTGTAAACGAATGCCCGATGAACGGCATGAATGCGAATTCATGATCGAGCTTGGTTCTGTACGATCCGATGACGACGTTCCCCGTGAACGAATCCGGCCCGGATACGGTCTGTAACATTCCGGCCTGGGGGGCGACGTCGAGCGTAGTTGCCGTCGCGTCCACGTATCGGTAGACGACTTTCCCACCCCACAGCCAGTTGCTCGCGGCAAAGTGCGCGAAGTAGCCCAATTGTGCCTCTGGCGCCAAGGTCCACTCGGTATTCTCGCGGGGATTGGCAGGACCGCCGGCCGCGCCGGTAGCGACCATCTTTGTTCCCGAGAAGACATTGCCGACGCCGTTGGCGAACATGTCCTGATCGAAGTTGGCGCTATTGAAGCTTCCGCCCAAGCCGGCAAACCAGCCTGCCTGCGGAACGATGGGCTCCTCGGCCCGCGCCGATAGAGGAAAAGTCAGCGACCACAGCAACAAAGCAGTCAGCCATATGCGCATCGAGCTCTCCCATCCGTAATCAGGACGCGCACGACGATTGAACAAATTCGAAACGACCCTGTCAGATCAGGCAGCGAGGTCGGCTCTCTGGTTCAGCTCAAGTTCGGGCGTCAATTCGAGGATGTCTTCTTGGCCAGCAGGACAAACACTGCTTACGACGGGTATCCCTCTCTCTACCGAGTAGAACACATGGGGGTTGCCGCGATTGGCGTTGAGCCGATCACATCGTTGTCGTGCATCTTGTTCCTCGCGGAATGCGGCAAGGATTCCGTTTTCGTTGACCGGGTGAGAGGCCGCCCCGAAAATGCTTCCGGCATCGCGGTGCACCCATACGACGAAGCATTCGCCATTGTTCATGCCTCGCTCCTCACAAAGAGGGCTATCGATGCCCCGAGTGGATAAGGGGAGGCTCATGCATTTTGGTTAAAGTGTAGTTAACGAATGTCCGCTTATGGCACGAAGCGGACTTCGGGAAGCCGGTTAGGGCTCTAGCGCGGCCGGCTACCGCTGATACACGGCGCGGGCCACGAGCGGCGAGGCAAGATTGAGAAGATAGAACAGCATGGCGTTATCCGGCGACCACAGGCTCGCGATCATGGACAGCACGGCCGACAAAATCAAAATGCCGGCTTCGACATATCCGGTCGTTGAGCGGGCGCGTCCGCTGTCGCGTTCGGCGACGCGCGAGATGATGAGCGCCGTCAGAGACAAGAAAATCATGTTGGCGCCGTAGATCCACACGGCCCCGGCGACATCGTAGCGGCTGACCGCCAGCATCGAGAACGGCAGAAAGGTGACGCGCAAGGAGATGCAACAGCGTCGCCCAGGCGTAAGCCACGCTCGCCATTTCAGGTTCCGTGGTCTGCCTCGCGCGTTTGAACCAGAGGCTGACGAGGACGAAAAAGGTGATGAGATAGGCGATGAACGTGTCGGAGAGGCCCGCAAGCCCGTGAAGGAACTCCCGATTGGTCTTCGGGTCGAAGCCTTCCGGCAGCTCGATATTGATGACCAGCAACGTCATCGCGAAGGCGAAGACGATATCGGTCAAGGCTTCGAGCCGGCGCGTCGGGATGAAACCGGCCGCCTTTATCGATTTTGACAAATGTGCCCCCGCTTTGCTGGCGCCCTTGCAGCTTTCGCCCCGGCGCCGGGTTACGCCGACCGCCTGGTCGAGAGCCAGAGCGAGCGCCGCTTCCCGGAAACGATCTCCCAGGCCACGTTGATCTGCTTCAGCCGGCGCTCGCGCAAAGCGCGATCCTCCTCGTCGAGCGCGTAGTCGGGGTGCAGCGCGCGGCGAAGCCGCGTGACCGTGCTCTTGATCATGTCCCGGCTGGCGTGCAGGGTCGACGCCGAGGACATCGAGCGCTTCGCTCGTCGTCGCCGGCAGCCAGTCCTCATCCCATAGACGGAGGCGGGTTGCGGGAGTCTCTGCTGGCTGCTGGGCCGTGGCGATCTCGAGCCCCGCATTGGAGCTGCGGGTGGGCGAGGGCCGTGCGGCCGGCCAATGCGCGGCCGGCAGGGGTAGGGTTTCCATCCTGCGCCGCCGATAGAGGAGCGTGGCCGAGAAAGCCAGAAGGGCGGCAAGCGTCAAGGCGAAGACCGTGCCTGCGTCCCGCCACAGCGTGTCCGAGGCGGCGCCGGACTTCGGCAGCGAGCCGGTCACCTCGCCGCTCCCGGAGTCTATTTCGATTTGCAGAGCCTGATACGCCGGAGCCTCCGTGGGCTTTTTCGCGACTGCGGTCTTCTTGGGAGCCTGCGCCTTGCCGGCGGATGGGGAGGGTGCCGCGGCCGGGTTGGGGCTCGGCGCGGTCTTGGCGATCCGAGACGGCGCGGTCGCGGCCGGCTTCTTGGGCGGAACGGGGATTTGCGCGGTCGCGGCGTCTATCTGCTTGAAACGGGCGACGCTCATGGGATTGGGCGCGAAGCCGGGCGGGAAGGAGATCCTCGGGCCCCGTCCTGGGGGCCTCGCGGCGCCTCGGGGCGCGTATGCGCGGTCATCGTAAGCATCTCCAGACGAACGCACGCTTTCGGCGAGGATTGGCGAAAGGGCGGCCACGACGGATTGCCAACTCGTCCTGACGCCCCCGCAATCGAGGTCGAAGCGATGAATGAACCAGTTTTGGCAGTTCCGGCGGTCGTAGGGGGAGCAGGTGGTCAGCCGCTTATGCGCCGCGCGGCCGTAGATCTGGTAGGCCTGCGGCGCACTCGGCGCGAGCAAGACCTTGCCGCCCGCGACGCGGCAGGCGAAGGGCATCACCAGCTGTTCCGCGGCCATCGCCGGGCCGCTCAATGCGGCGACAAGAGCCAAGCCGCAGAGAAGCTTTGTGACGTTTTCGCGCAATCCAAAATCCCCGACCGGAAGGGCTCCTGAGACCGAGTCTTGGCAAAAATCTTGGCGGCCGTGTGATGAAAACTGGCCGAAATGCTTCATTGGACCCCGATCCAACGCCAATGCTGCACGCAAAACGTTTCCCGGAGCCTAAAGACTCAGGTCATTCGAACTGATGTCCGGGGCCGACCTCGCCGGGTCCATGTGGCGTTGGACGCTCAAGTCGGCTACGGATTACTGGCTGTCTCGGGCGTGACAAATGCCACGGGTGCAACGATGGCCGACCGCAAGACCCTGTCCCGCATGCTGATTGCAGCCTTGCTGATCACCGGTGCCGGTTCGGCGTCGACGGAAAGCCACGCGAAATCGTCAGGGTCCGGCGACAGCTCTGCGACACAGAAGCAGGGCACGAAGAGCAAGGGCAAGAACGCACAACAGGACTGTGAGCGCCGTGTGGTGCCCCCTTTCATGCGCAACCCCCGCTACATGAACCGCGGGTTCCTTAAGCCAACCAAATGCCGTGAGCAGAGCCAGTAGGTGAGGCGGGGGTAGTGGCGCCCGCGAGGTGTGACGCTCGCCTTTAGCGCAACAAGGCGTCGCCGACGGAAGACATCATGGGGCAGCCAAGCGTCTTCTCGAACGCCTTGACCAGATCCTCCCGGTTCTTCGCCGTGATGTAGAGGCCGCCCGTCTCCTCGGCGAGACATTCCACATCGAGGATGCTCTGCGGGCCCGTCCACGAGAAAGCCCTTAGCTGATAGCCGATGACATGAACGGTCAATCGCCGGCCGCTGGCTTTGATCGCTTCGCCGAGGGCGCAAGGCGCGCCGCCGCAGGTTTCCTCGCCGTCGGTCAGCAAGACGATGACGCCCGGCTTCGACTTGGACTCTAAGGCCGCCGCCGCCACCTTCACCGCCGTCACAAGCGGTGTCTTGCCGGCTGGGTTGATCGCGTTGACGATGTTCATGATTGGCTGTGTCGCGTTCCAGATCGGCTCGAAGTCCAACTGAACATTGCATTGGTTGTAAGGCCCGGGACCGTAGGTGATGAGTCCGATCTTGCGGAACCTCGCGGCCTCCGGCAAAACCTGCGCCAGGGCCCCGCGGACCTCGTCGATGCGCGTCACATCGCTGAACAGGCCTTGGACCGTATTGCCGGCCATGGACCCCGACGCATCGAAGACGATCATCGCATCCTCGGTGCAGTGCTGCCGGGGCTCATCTGCGTCTTGCGCGGACGCCGATCCGGCGAGGAGTGCGATAAGCGCGAGCGCTGCAAGGCACGCGAGGCGCGAGGGCATGTTCATTTCCGGACTTTAGCCTAGTGCGCGACTCCTTACGAGGCGGCTCGATCAATGCGTCCTTTGGGCGCTTCCCCCTCCTGGCCCCTAAAAAACAAAGCATCCTCCATAATTTGACCGCTGAATGTCGTAGTATGCCGCGAGCCAAGGCAAAGCGGGTGGCGCGTCATGCGGGTCGGGTGGGTAGGGCAAATCGGGGCCCTGGCGGGCGTTTTGCTCCTGCTCGGCGGCGCGTCCCGGGCCGAGAACGCGGCCGCCAAAGCCTACGCAACCAGCAAGCTCCAAGCGACCTATGATGTGTCTCTTGGCGTCTTCAATCTCGGCGAATTCCGGCTCACCGTGAACTTCGACGGCCCGCAATACGACGCGCAGGCCAAGGCCAAATTCGAGATCCTCGCTGGTTTGCTCTTTCGCGGGGGCGGGACGACGCGCAGCGCCGGCAGGCTGACCGATGGGGGGCCCGAGCCGTCCGTCTTCGAAGTGAACTACAAAGGCGGTGACAAGAAGGAGAAGCGCTTTATGCGCTTTGCCGACGGCGCGGTCAGCGAGTTCTCGATCGAGCCGGCAAAGAAGCCGAACCCGCGTGATATCCCCCTGAACGAAAAGCAGCTGGTGAACGTGCTCGATCCCTTAAGCGCGGCCTTCCTCTCCATTCGCTCCGACCTTGCGCCCGGCGACCCGGCGCTCTGCCGCAAGACCGTCCGGGTGTTCGACGGCCAGCAACGGTTCGACATTGTTCTTTCGCCGAAGCGAACCGACAAGCTTCTCGACGGGGCGCCGTCCGAGATTCCCGAAACCGTCGCGGTGTGCCGCGTCAAATATGTTCCGGTCAGCGGCTATCGGCCTGACAATGCCGGCGTCAAGTTCATGACCAAGACGGACGATGTCGAGGTGTGGCTCGCGTCCGTGCCGCAAGAGCGGCTGTATCTGCCCTACCGCATCCTGATGCCGACGGCCCTCGGCTCCGGCTCGGCCACCCTCACCGAGGTCAAGATCAAGTCGCATCAATGAGCTGAATCGTGCCGGCATCGCCGTCACGTGTTATCTTCTCGGCGCGTAGCGGCTCGCCGCTGATTGAGGGAGCGCCGTTTGCCGGACATCCAATCGGTCGCCGATCCAGCCGACGCGGGCGGGCAGCTCTCGGCGCGGGTGTTGGGCGCCGGCATCGGCGGCAATCTCCTCGAATGGTACGATTTCGGGATCTACGGGTTGTTGGCGCCGGTGCTCGCCGGCGTGTTCTTTCCGGCCGAAGATCGCATCGCATCGCTGATCGGCGCTTACGGCCTGTTCGCTGTCGGCTTCGCCATGCGCCCGCTGGGCGGGGTCGTGCTCGGCCATCTCGGCGACCGGCTCGGCCGGCGTTTTGTCCTCGTCTACTCCGTGGTGTTGATGGGGCTTGCCACCGGGGCGATCGCCTTCCTGCCGAGCTATGAGACGATCGGCGCGGCCGCGCCGGCGCTTCTGCTCGTCTTGCGCATCTTGCAAGGCTTTTCGGTCGGCGGCGAGTTCACCGGCTCGGTCAGCTATCTGGTCGAGACGGCGCCGCAGCATCGTCGCGGCTTTGCCGGAAGCTTCGCCAATTTCGGCTCCACCGCGGGCGTCTTGCTCGCCGCCGCCGTGGCGGCCGCGACGGTCAGCCTGGCGAGTCCAGAGCAACTCGAGAGCTGGGGGTGGCGCGTTCCCTTCTTGCTCGGCGGCGTGATCGCGGCGGCCGGCTATTTCCTGCGCCGGCGCTTACGCGAAACCGGCTACACCCCGCCGCCTGCGCGCGCGAACGACCCGATACCGCTGAAGCAGGCCATCACGCTGGCGCCGGGCGCCATGCTCTCAGCGGTGCTGTTCACCTCGGGCTATGGCATCGTCAACTACCTGACGATGGTGTTCCTGCCCGTGTATGCGAGCGAGTTCGGGGGCGTCGCCGAGGCGCGCGTCCTACAGATCAACACGGTCGCCCAAGCCGTGGCCTTGCTGCTGGTTCCGCTTGCGGGCTGGCTGACCGACCACCACGTTCGACGCCGCACGTTGCTCATCGTCGTCTTTGTTGCCGAGGCGGGCGTGGCGTGGGTCTGCTTCAATCTCGCGGGGGCGGGGGGGATCGCCGGCTATGCGATCGCGCAGATCACATTCGGAATCTTGCTTGCGCTGGTCATGGGCGCGGCGCCGGCCATGCTGGTGGAGTTGTTTCCGAGCGCGTACCGCATGAGCGGCTATTCGGTGTCCTTCAATATCGGCATCGGCCTTGCCGGCGGCATGGCGCCGCTCATCGCGACAAGCCTTATCGATACGACCGGCAATCTCCTCGCCCCGGCTTGGTTCCTCATGTTCGGCGGGGTCCTTGCGGCCGGCGCGGCCTTCCTGATGAAAGACCGCAGCCGCGACCCGTTGCACTAAGAGACGCGCAATCTGAGTGTGTAAACCGCGGCAAAGATATTGAGGACGATCAGCGCGAGGATCACCCAGGAGACGCCCTTCAAGCTGGCCAAGGCGCCAAGCAGCGCGCCGAACGCGATCGCGACTATGCCGATGGTGACATTGGCGACGGCGATGCAGAACGGCCGCTCCTCGTCCGTTGTCATGCCGAGCAGATAGAGCGTCCGACCGTTCTTGGTCCCTTGTGCGCCTAGGCTGACAAGCACGAAGACGATTGCGTAGCAAAAGATGTTTTGCGGCACGAGACGCAGTTCTATGGCCATGGCCAGTAGGCCGCCGACGCAGGTCAGACCGGCGGCGAGAAGCAGAATCCTATCGACTGAGCGCTTGCCGATCCTTGCCCATAGCAGGCCGCCGATCATGAGCCCGATACTTGCGGCAATGACGAACGCATTGAGGCCGCTGATGCTGTTGCCATGAAACGACGCGGCATGGATGGAGAAAAACGGGATCGCGAGCTCGACCGATAGATAGAGCGTGCGGGCGACGAGAAACTGGCCGAACCAGGGGAGCGCGAAGGCAATCCGGAAACTGTCGCGAAGCGCCGCGATCTGGCCGCGCCCTTGCGCCCCCTCGCGGGCGCCGCTTGGTGGGCGCTTCGTCGGCTCCCGGACAGCCATGATCAGCAGCGCCGACAGCACGAACAAGCCGATGCCGAGCCAAATCAGCTCCTGATGCGCAACGCGAGACGTCCCGGGCCAAAAGATCATCTGAGAGCCGAAGGCCACGATCACGACAAACAGGCCGGCGAGGCTTGATTGGGTGAACAGCAATAGGCGGCGGCGCTCGTCGGTCAGAATCCGGCCGATCAGATCCTGGAAAGCGAGTCCGCCCAATCCGTTGGCGCCACCAATGACCACCGCCGTAAAGAGGAAGATGGGCACCAGCCAATAGGCGCCGACGACATCGAAGGTCAGACTGATGAGAACAATGGCCAAGGCCACTGGAAGGGTCGCGAGGGCGATCAGACGCTTGTTCGAACGTGCAGCGCTGACGAGCGGGGCTGCGAGAATCTGCACGATCCGCTTTGCCACCGTCGAGACCGGAACGAGAAGGCCAGCAAAGAAGACCGGCGCACCTGCCGTCGTATAGAGGAAGGGCAGGACAAGCTGGACGCTGGTCAGTTCATTGGCTGCGCCACCGGCGACTCCTTGTCCCAGAAGAACAGCAAAGTTGCGGCGCGCGTCCGGGTCTTCCGTCATCGTTCGCGAAGGGCTCCTGCAGTTCGGTTTACTCGCGCACGAAGGTGCCGAGCCCGGTCTTGTCGTAATAGTCGAGCACGACCTTCGAGGCCTTGCCGTCATCGCCGATGGCGAAGATCGCGCCGGCAAGGCCGTTGGCGTTTTCGCCGATGGTCTCGAATGAGAACGTGTCGCCGTCGAAATGGGTCAGGGCGAAGGTCGTGGGCGCGCCTTGCGGTCCCATCGACATGGAGAGTTTGCCGCCGTCCGCGGAGACGGTGAGCGGGCCGTAATAGCCGTTGCCGTACTGGCCGGCATAGGCGGTGAGGTCGTGCGCCGGCTTCGGATCGGAAGGCAGTTTCGCGTAATCCACTTCGGGCGCATCGGCCGCCGCCATCTGCGCGAAGATGCCGCCCATGAAGCCGACCCAGTCTACGGTCTGCTTGCCGTTCTGCGCGACATCGAGGAAAGCCGCGCCGATTGCCTCGGCGACGCCGATGGGCTGGCCGTTGGTCAAGACGACGATGCCGAGATCCTCGCCCGGCATGAAGGTGATGTTGGTTCCGGTGCCGAGCTCGAAGGCGCCCGAATGGCCCAGCCGCACGCGGCCCTCGTCGTCGTAGCTCACGTTCCAGCCGAAGCCGTAGAAGCCCGCCCGGGCGGCCGGGATGCGCGGCGGGCCGGGGATCACCTGCGGCTCGTGAGCTGGCGCCAGCGCGTCCGCCTTGACGATCTCCTTGCCATCCAGCGTGCCGTTGCCGAGCTGGAGCCGCACGAAGCGCAGCATATCGTTGAGGGAAGCGTTGGCGCCGCCCGCAGGCGCCTCCGCGTCCGCGTTGCGGTCGTACTTCGCCGCCCAGCTGCCGTCCGAGAGCCGCACGTGGATGTGCGCGCGGTCCTTGTCGGCGAGATAGTCGGCGTGCCGGTAGCTCGCGGTCGTCATGCCGGCCGGCTTGAACAGGGCCTCGTCGGCAAGGTCCTCCCAGCTCTGGCCCGCGGCCACCGCGGCGGCGATGCCGCCGGCCGTGTAGCCGAAATTTGAGTAGTGGTAGGTCACGCGAAACGGATCGAGCGGCTGCTGGTCGAGATGAGAGAGGATGTAGGTCCGGTCGAAGCCGAGGTCCTCGAGAAGATCGCCGGCGCCGGTGTGGAGGCCGCTCCGATGCGACATCAGATCGGCGATCGTGGCGTGCTCGGTGACGTAGGGATCGTTCAGGGCGAAGGCGGGATTGTGCGTCTTGGCCGGATCGTCCCATTTAACCACGCCGTCCCCGACCAGCTTGGCGACGACGGTCGAGGCGATGGGTTTCGACACCGAGGCCAGCAGGAACACCGTGTCCGGGTCGATGGTGCCGTCTTTGCCCACCTCGCGCAGGCCGAAGCCTTTGGCGTAGATCACCTTGTCCTTGTAGACGACGCCGACGGCGACACCGGGCAGGCCTGTTCTCTCCATGGCGTGCTGGACGATGCCATCCAGCGCGGCGGTGGCCGTGTCGATGGCGGCTTGGTCGAAGAGCGGCGGGACCGGCACGACAGGCGCCTTGAGAAGCGCCTTGCCCGCGTCTTCCGCGACGGCGGACGATGCCGCGAGGCCAAGCGCGAGGCTCGCGGCCCAGAGCACGGTGACAATTGCCCGGAATACGGACCAGACGTTTGATGGCATCGGCATCCTCCATGTGTGACGGCGCGATCACTATGACACAAGCGCATGCCCGCGATGTGATGATCGGCACCGCGCACGCTTGGCCTTGCGAATGATGCAAAGGCTGGGTTAGTAGAACCCTTCTTTTGCGACCAATTCCCAAACAGCGAGATCATGAGAAAATCGAAGTTCACCCCGGGCGATTTTCGCCTTGCGGTCAAGCGTGCCAGCGCCGGGCGCGGTCTGTTCGCGCAAGAGCGCATCCCCAAGGGCGCCTGCATCATCGAATATGTCGGCCGAACGCTCACCGCAAAGGAGGAGCAGAACAGTCGCAGCCGCTATCTCTTCGAGGTGACGAAGAAGAAGACGATCGAAGGTTGGAACAAGAAGAACACGGCCCGCTACATCAACCACTCGTGCCGCCCCAATTGCGAGATCGAGATCCGCAAAAAGCGCGTCTTCGTGATGGCCAAGCGCGCCATCAAGGAGGGCGAGGAACTCGGCTACGACTACGGCAAGGCCTATTTCGATTCGTTCATCAAGCCGCTCGGATGCCGGTGCATCAAATGCGCGCCGAAGCTCCACGCCGCGCGGGGCAAGCCCCTCAAAAAGAAGCCCATCAAAAAGAAGAAAAAGGCTTGAGGTCGGCGAGGATGGCGCGCGCCGCGTTGTGACCCGGCGCGCCGGTCACGCCGCCGCCGGGATGTGCGCCCGAGCCGCAATGATAAAGCCCGCGGAGCGGGCCGCGATAGTCCGCGTAGCCGAGCATGGGCCTGGCCGAGAACAGCTGGTTCAGCGTGAGTGCTCCGTGGAAGATGTCGCCGCCAATAAGGCCGAACTCGCGCTCCAGATCGAGAGGGCTCAAGGTCTGGCGCCCAACGACGCTCGCCGCGAAACCGGGCGCGTAAGCGTCGACCGTCGCGATCATCAGATCGGCCACCTCGTCGCGTGCGTCGTCCCACGACCGGCCGTCCGGCAGTTCGGGCGCCACGTGCTGGCAGAACAGGCTGGCGACATGGGCGCCCGGGGGCGCGAGGCTGTCGTCCAGCGTCGAGGGAATCAGCATCTCGACGATAGGCTCGCGGCTCCAGCCATGCTCACGCGCGTCGCGGTAGGCCTTGTCCATGTAGGCGAGGCTGGGTGCGATGATGATGCCGGCGCCGTGCTGCGCGCCCGCGGTCTTTCCGGGGAGCGCCGTGAAGCTCGGCAGCTCTGACAGCGCCACATTCATGCGGAACGTGCCCGAGCCGCATTTGAACTTTCGCATTCGTTCCAGGAAATCGTGAGGCAAGGCGGCTTCCGGCAGCAGCCGCGTATAGAGCAGCTTGAGATTGACGTTGGCGGCGAGCGTCTTGGCCCTGACGACTTGCCCGTCACGCAGCGCGACGCCCACCACATGATCCCGCTCGATCAGAACTTCCGCGACCTCGGCCTCGGTCTCGATCTCGGCGCCATGCTCGGCCGCGGCCTTGGCCATGGCTTGCGTGATGGCGCCCATGCCGCCGATGGCATGGCCCCAGGCGCCTTTCTTACCGTTCACCTCGCCGAAGGCGTGATGCAGCAGCACGTAAGCCGTGCCGGGATCGAAGGGGCTCGCATAGTTGCCCACGATGGAGTCGAAGCCGAGCAGGGCTTTGATCGGCTCAGACTCGAACCACTCGAACAAGATCTCCGCCGCCGAACGCGTGAAGAGGTCGAGGAGAAGACGCTGCTCCTCGAGATCGAGGCCGCGCAAGGTGTTGCCGAGCGCGGCGGCGCGGGCAAGCTCGCGCAAGCCCCGCCAGCCGAAGCCTTCGACCACGTTGGGCGGCGCCCGCAAGACCAAATCTCGCAACGTGTCAGCGACGGTCTCAAGCTTCGCGCAATACCGGTCGTAGCGCTCCGCGTCGGCGGTCGAGAACTTCGCGATCTCGGATTTTGTGCGGCCTTCACCGGTCAGCAGATAGCCGCCATCGGGGAGCGGCAGGAAATTCTGCGCCGGCCGTTCGACGATTTGGAGCCCATGGCGGTGCAAATCCAGATCGGCGATGATCTTCGGGTTGAGCAGGCTGACCGTGTAGGCCGCTACCGAGTTGCGGAAGCCGGGATGGAATTCTTCGGTGACGGCCGCGCCGCCGACCACCGCGCGCCGCTCCAGCACTTTTACTTTCAAGCCGGCGCGGGCGAGATAGGCGGCGCACACGAGACCGTTGTGACCGCCGCCGATGATGACGACGTCGAACTCTTGAGCGTCTCGTGTGGTCCGGCTGGAGTCTGGCACGGCGGCTGACACCTCGATGGACGTTCTCGGGGCATCGGGCCGACCCCTCGCGCAAGAGAAGTACTGTATCTTGCCGAGCGAGTCCTATCGACAACGGGCCTGAGGGATCAATGGCAGTAGGCAAATCTTCGCGCCGCGCGCCGCTCATTCTCATGATCGGGCCAGGCCTCCTGCTGGCGGCAACGGGGGTCGGCGCGGGCGACCTCGCCACAGGCAGCTTCGTCGGCGGGCTGCTCGGGACGGCCGTGCTCTGGGCGGTCGTCGTCGGTGCCTTCTTCAAGTTCATCGTCACCGAAGGCCTTGCGCGCTGGCAACTGGCGACGGGAGAAACGCTGGTCGAGGGCGCAGTCAGCCGGCTGGGGCGCGTCGTCGTGTTGTGCTTCCTGCCATACCTCCTGCTGTGGTCGTTCTTTGTCGGCTCGGCGCTGATGAGCGCGAGCGGCGTCACCTTGCACGCGATGCTGCCGGTTATCGACGACGCCGAACGCAGCAAGGTGGTGTTCGGCGTCGCGGCGAGCCTCCTCGGTCTCGTGCTCGTTTGGTTCGGCGGCTATCGCCTCTTCGAGCACGTGATGCGGGTCTGCATCGGCATCATGTTCGTCACGGTCGTGCTTACGGCAGCCCTGCTGTGGCCAGGAACCGGCACGGTTCTCGAGGGCCTCCTCATCCCGCGCATTCCCGATGCCGGCGGGGAGGGGCTGCCATGGACCCTTGCGTTGATCGGTGGCGTCGGTGGGACGCTCACCGTGCTCTGTTATGGCTATTGGCTGCGGGAGGACGGGCTCACCGACCAGGACGATCTACGCGCGTGTCGCATCGACCTCGCCATCGGCTACGCCATGACCGCCATTTTCGGTATCGCCATGGTGATCGTCGGTTCGAGCGTCGACATCGAAGGAAGTGGCGCTCAACTCCTCGTCACGCTGTCGAGCCGGCTCGAGGACGTCATGGGGCCCGCCGGAAAGTGGCTTTTTCTCGTTGGCACGCTCGGCGCCGTGTTCTCCAGCCTGCTCGGCGTTTGGCAATGCGTGCCCTATCTCTTCGCCGATTGCTGGGATCTCCTTCGAGGGGGTGGGCGAGATGCTGCCACCCGGGTCGACACGCGGTCCGTGCCCTATCGCGTCTATCTGCTATTGATCGCGATCGTTCCGATGCTCGGGTTGTTCTGGGGCTTCCGGGATATCCAGTTGGTCTATGCCGTGACGGGTGCGCTGCTCTTCCCGGTGCTCGCGCTCGCACTTCTGATCTTCAATGGGCGCTCCTATTGGGTCGGGGCCGACTTCACCAATCGGCCGCTGACGGTGGCCGCGCTCGTCGTTGTTCTGCTGTTCTTCACCTGGATCGGTTTGCGGCCCTATGTCTCCTAGATCGCGGGTAGAATGGAGCCCCGCAACCTTTCCTCGAGTGATCCCGCCATGGCCAAGGCCCCTTTGTTGCTCCTCATCGCTTGGTCTTGCGGTGGGCTCTCTCCCATGTTGGCCGCTACACCGGTTTACGCCGCCGAGGCGCTGAGCCCGTCGGGCATTGCCTGGATCGAGATCTGCATCGCGGACCGCGAGGAAGAAGGCCTCGATCCGGTCAAGCTGCGGAAATATTGCGCCTGCATGCAGGGAATTGTGGAAGACAACGAGCCCTTGTCGGTCACGGAGCTCGAGCGCTCCTATCCTCCCGCGCACCTGGCGTGCAAGGAGGAAGCCGGCATGCTGCGCTAGCGTGCTGCCTACGAATGGTCACAGGAAGGGGCTAGGGCTGGATCCTCGGTAACAAGTACGAGGGTCAATGCCGGACATCACCAAGCTCAACAGAATCATTGCCTACCTTCGAGCGGAAAACCCGACGGAAGATATTTCGGCAAACCCGGTCGTCAAACATCCCCACAACACCGCGAGAACGATCCCGGAGCGGTTGCCGCCGGCGAAGATCAAGGAATTGTCTCAACTCCAGCCTGCGAAAGCCGTCGCCGCAACCGCGGGCGAGTGGGCGATGATCGCGGGCGCGATCGCGCTGTGTTCGTTCTTGTGGAATCCGGTGTTTTATGTGCTCGCGGTGATCTTCATCGGCGCGCGCCAGCACGCGCTATTGGTCCTTGGGCATGATGCGTCGCACTTCCGGACGTTGCCGACGCGTTGGCAGAACGATCTGTTCGCCAATCTCTTCATAATGTGGCCGACCTTTGCTTCGGTCGAGGGCTTCCGCAAGTTTCACGGCACGCATCATCAATACATAAATCTGCCTGACGACGGCAATCGCCATATCTGGCGCACCCATGACGCGGCTGGCGAGCTTGCGCCGGATTGGCAGTTCCCCAAGACGCGCCTCGGTTTGGTGCTGGTGCTCCTGCGCCGCGCTGCGTTCGTGACCGGGATAATGTGGATCGTGCGCGGCCTGGTGGGCACGTTGCTGATGCCGTCGCCGCGCTGGATGCTCATCACCGAGCTCGCGTTCTACGGATCCATTGCTGCGGCGCTTACGTATTTCGGCGGCTGGTATGCCTTCTTGCTCTACTGGATCGTGCCCTATTGCACTTGGCACATCGCTGCGCAGTACATGCGGCTGATCTGCGAGCACAGCGCCGTCGAGAGTGACGAGGAAGAGTATTCCATCACCCGCACCACGGTGCCGACTTGGCTCGAGAGGATCTTCATTCTGCCGCGCAATATCGGCTATCACCTCGAGCATCACTGGTATCCGAGCGTTCCCTTCTATCGGCTGCCCGAGCTGCACCAGGCGCTAATGGAACGGCAGGGCTTCCGCGAGCACGCCGTCGTCCGGCACTCCGTCCTCACTTCTCTCCGTGAGTGTGTTGGAGAAGCGGCTGCCCGCGCAAAAGAAGCCCGTGCGGAAGCCTAGGTGCGGTTGCCCGCGGGCGAGTGAGAGCCACATCGCGTCATGCCCGGAATGTTCGCGCGCCGCTCGATGGTCGCCTGCCGACTATCCGCAGGGGGGACTGGCCCAGTGCCGCTCTCTCAGCCCCTTGAGCGAGTTGGCGTTGAGCGTCACCTTGCACGTCGCGGGTGCCGATGGCGTTCCGTCATAGGTCTCGGCGATGAATTGCACTGTCAATTCCGAGCCCCGCTCAACGCTCTGAAGAAATTCTGCCCACGTGACGTAGTTGTCCCTGGCAGTACAGGGTGGCACTTGCCCGCTGCATTTGCGCGGCCAGGGCTGGAATAGTGTGAGATGGGTTGCCGAATTGCCTGCGGGGAGGGCGAAGGGGCCTGCACGTTCAGCCGCTTTGCGGGCAATCTGCCGGTAAGCCGTAGAGCTCGAAAACCACGGCGCGGACATGCGCCTGGCAGGCTTCGTCGGTGGGCCGGCAGAGGCCGTACTGAAGGAGCCGCTTCTTGACGCCCCCATGTGTCTGTCGGTACAGGGCCTGGCCCGCACGGACGAGCCGGCAGATATGATGTTTGTCGAAGCCGACGGTCTGGAGATTGACGCCAAGGGCCGAGGCGTAGTGCAGCACTTGGCCTGCCAGTCCGCCACCAAGCTCGGCGACGATGGAGGGGTAGGGCACGTAGACCGCGACGCCGACCTCAGCGGCCGTGGTTAGGATGCGGCAGGTCGTGCTGATCTTGTCGATATAGGCGAACTCCCGCTCCCAGAGTTTCCGGTTTTCGCACGTTGCGGCTTGGGATGCTGTGGATGCCGCGATCAATACAAACAAAACCGTCAGTCCTGCCAATCCGCTTCTGCCACGCATGGCGCTACCCTCCCCAGCCAACTCAAGAGGGATACTAACGCATAAGTTGTGTAGTGTTAACTATTCCTGCACTGGGGGAGGGCCGGTCTAACGCCTGACCGGGAAGCGGGCGGCGAAGTCGTCTGTGGTGTTGACCTTGGGGTAGGGCGTCTCCGGCACGGGGACACGCAAGAAGGCGCAGAGCGGGTCCCAGCCTTGGCCCGACTCGTAGACGAGAAGTCTCTCGAGCGGGATCGTGCGGCGGACCTCGTCGTTATGGGCGTTGAACACTTGGATTGCATGGTCGCGGTCGAGGTTGCCGCCGAAGGCCTTGTCCACGACGACCGCATTGACCATGCGCATATGGGCGCGGCGCGCGGGGTCGATGCTCTCGGCATCGTCGCGCGCTAGCGCCTCGGCGAATTCGCGCATTCTGGCGAAGATCGTCTTCGACGCACTCTCGTACCAGGCTTCCGGATCGCGCAACGTGAGGATGACTTTGGCTTCAGGATAGGCCGCGGCCAGCTCTTTCCAGATCATGATGGCGGGCCAGTCGACAGAGGCCGCATAGCCGTCGAGAAGCGCGTGCCAGTCATCCGATTGCCCGCGGGCGAGCGCGAGCCACATCGCGTCATGCCCGGGATGCTCAAGCGTCTCGACCATGTGATAGCAGGGGGCGAAGCCGAGCTGCTCCAGCGCGTATTTCAGCGACATCGTGCCCGTGCGCCCGAAACCTGCGCCGATCACTTTGAGGGACATGCGTCCTCCCGTCCTTGCGCGTGATGCCGCGCCCTGGAACCATTGGTGCCCGTGGCCGATTGTGCGACAGTATAGGCGCGCGAGGAGAAACAAGATGGCAAAGGTCGTCTACAGAATCGTCAAACACGAGAACGGCTGGGCCTATCAGGCGCGCGGCACCTTCTCGGAGACGTTTCCCACCCATGAGGCTGCGGTTGAAGCGGCGAAGCGCGCCGCCGGCGAGCAGAGGGTGCCGGGCGAGACCGTCGGCATCGAATACGAGACGGCGGACGGCGTGTGGCACGAGGAGCTCGATCCCGGCTCCGACCGGCCGCAGACCTCGGTCGAGGACTGAACTGCCCAAAGGTTGACACATCGCGGCGATCACGGTCTCTGACGTCTGTACTTTGCAAGGGGCAGATGACGGAGGGGGACGGTGATTCAATCCTATGTGCTGTGGGCGCTGGTCGGCATGGCCGGCTACTCGCTCATGACGCTGTTCGTGAAGCTCGCCGAGCGCAGCGGCAACGTCTCCACCTATATGGTGCTTGCGGTTTCCACCACGATCGTTGCGATCGTTGCGATCGCCATCGTGGCCTGGCGCGGCGAGCTGAAGGCCCTGATCTTCGAGCTGGAGACGCCGCCGCTGCTGTGGGCCATCGCCGGCGGCATCGCGCTGACCGTCGCCGTCAGCTCGCTATTCCACGCGCTGGCGCTGGGGCCGGCCAATATCGTCGTCCCGGTCTACGGCATGTTCATTGTCGGCGGCGCCGTGCTTGGCGTGGTGGTGCTCGGCGAGGCGATGCCCTGGCACCGTGTCATCGGGCTGATCGCCGCCGTGATCGGTGTCGTTCTGATTTCGATCTAGGGAAGTCTCTGCGGCATTGCCGAAAGGGGCGGGGCGGTCTCCTCTATCGGAGAACCGCCCCGTTTCGCAGGGTTAGGGTGTGTCGACGAGAACGATCTCGGAGTCCTCGAGCGCTCTGACGGTCAGCGCCGTTTCTTTCTCGATGGCAACGCCGTCACGCGGGCCGGCCTTGACGCCGTTGACCTCGATGAGGCCCACGGCCGGCACGAGGTAGGCGTGCCGCGCAGTGCCGAGCCGGTAGTCCGCCGTCTGGCCCGCTTTCAGGGTGGCGCCGAGAACGCGGGCATCGGCGCGGATCGGCAGCGCGTCGTCATCGCCGGCAAAGCCGCTCGCCAGCGCCACGAACTGGCCCGAGCGCTCGGCCCTGGGGAAGGGCTTCGCGCCCCAAGACGGCTCGCCGCCCTTCACGCCGGGCTCGATCCAGATCTGGAAGAGCGTGGTCGGCACGTCCTCGCGGTTGTACTCGGCGTGGCGGATGCCCGAGCCCGCGCTCATCACCTGGACGTCGCCGGCCTCGGTACGGCCTTGGTTGCCGAGACTGTCCTCATGGGTGACGGCGCCCTGACGGACATAGGTGATGATCTCCATCTCCGCATGCGGATGAGGCGGGAAGCCGGTGTTGGGGGCGATCTCGTCGTCGTTCCACACGCGCAAAGCTCCGTGGCCCATCCGCTTGGGGTCGTGATAGCGGGCGAAGGAGAAGTGATGCTTGGCCTTGAGCCAACCGTGGTCGGCACCGCCAAGCTTGTCGAAAGGTCTGATCTCGATCATCGCAAACCTCCTAACTCACTAACGTTGAATGCGTTGCCTAGGCGTTGAACCCGCCATCCACCGTCAACGTCGTGCCGGTGATATAGCTGGCGTTCGGGCCGGCAAGAAACGCCACCGCGGAGGCCACCTCATCGGCAGTGCCGTAGCGGCCGAGCGCCGTGAGGCCCTTCTGTGTGTCGGAGAAGTCGCCGTTCGCCGCCGGGTTCATGTCCGTATCGATCGGCCCCGGCTGCACCGTGTTCACGGTGATGCCCTTGGGACCGAGGTCGCGCGCCCAGCCGCGGGTGTAGCCGAGCAGAGCGGCCTTCGTTGCGCTGTAGTCGGCGGCGCCGGCGAACGGTGTGCTCTCGCCCACCACCGAGCCGATCGAGATGATGCGGCCGCCATCGCCCATGAGCGGCGCCGCAGCCCGCACCGCGGTGGCGACTCCGCCTACATTGACCGCGAACATCCGGTCGAGCTCGGCGAGGTTGTTGGCGCGGTCGTGCACCTGGCCCAAGGCGAACACGCCGGCATTGTTCACCAGGATATCGAGGCGCCCGAAGTCGCGGACGACTGCTTGAACCAGACCGTTCACCTCGTCGGCGTCGGCCTGGTCGGCCTTGAAGGCTTGGGCGCGTACGCCTTTTTGGCGAAGTGCGTCGACCACGGCATTGGCTTTGTCCTCGGACGCCGCGTAGCTGATGGCGACGTCGGCGCCGTCTTCGGCCAGGGCGCTGGCAATGGCGGCGCCGATGCCGCGCGAGCCGCCGGTGACCAGGGCCACTTTTCCAGTGAGTTTCTTCGACATGGGTCCGTACTCCCGTTCAAGAATTGTTTAGTGATCGCTACATATGTGGCTGGACCCGGATCGTCAAGAGCATTATATAACGACCACTACAAAGATGGGAGGTGATAGGGATCGGAAAACTGGCAGGAGACCGCGCCGTGGCGATTGGCCGCCCCCGAACTTTCGATACGGATCAAGCGCTTGACCGGGCGCTCGACGTGTTCTGGCGCAAGGGCTACGAGGGCACGAGCATTTGCGACCTGACCGCGGCCATGGGCATCAACCCGCCGAGCCTCTATGCCGCCTTCGGCAACAAGGAGGCTTTGTTCCGCCGGGCGCTCGACCGCTATGCCGAGACGAAGGGCGCCTTCATCCTCGAGGCGCTCGCGGCGCGAACCGCCCGGGAGGGGATCGCCGCCATCTTGCACGGCACGGCCCGGTCCCTGACCGACAAGTGCAACCCCGCCGGCTGCCTTCTCGTCCAAGGCATCGCCGGGGCCGGTGAGCACGCCCAATGTATCCGTGACGAGCTGAACGCCCGGCGCGCCGCGACACAAAAAGCGGTCCGGGATCGTTTGAAGCAGGCGAAGGACGAAGGCGAACTTCCAGAGGACGCCGACCCTGCGGCGCTGGCGCGCTATTTCTCGACAGTAGCGCAAGGCATGGCGATCCAGGCGGCCGCCGGGGCGAGCCGCAAGGAGCTCGAGCGCGTCGCCGAGATGGCGCTCCGCGCCTGGCCCGATTGAGCTATGCTGCGGGCCGGATTCGGTTTCGGAGTGCGGCCTATGAAGACACTTGCCTTCGCCTTCTTCGCTCTGCTGCTTGCGCCGTGGCCGGCGCTGGCCGAGCCGATGGAGGCCGCCGATCCGCTGTTGCCTTGCCTCCATGGCGCCGCACCCCCTCCGGACGCAGACCAGACTGATGCGCCTTGGGGCATCGAGATCGCTTCGGCCTTCTCGAAAAAGGAAGCCCTCGATGAGTTTTCTCAGGCACAGAAGGACTATTCCGGCATTCTCGGCGACTACAGTCCCACAGTCCTCGTGGAGTGTAATCTCAGCATCGGTCCAGATCTGCGCTATTCCGCCCGCATCGCGCTCGGCGATCGCGACGCCGCGGACAGACTTTGCGACAAGCTCCAGGCGGCGGGCGGCGCCTGTATCGTCCTGAAGAACTAATCCCATGCGTCGCGCGGCCGGCGGACGGAGCGGGCTTGCGGTCGCTCTCTCCGCATGGCTCCTCCTCGGCGCTAGCGCCGCGCACGCCGCAGACGCCTCCAAGATCCTAGGCGTGGCTGCGGGCATCAAAGCGGCCGGCCTTGCCGCCGCGGGACCGCTTCCCTTCGTGGACACGGTGTGTCCCTTGATGCAGCAACAGGCCGAGGCGCGGGGCTTGCCGCCGATGCCGTTCGTGCGGCTGATCTGGCGGGAGAGCCGCTTCAACCCCAACGCCGTCAGTCCCAAAGGCGCGCAAGGCATCGCCCAGTTCATGCCCGGCACGGCTGAGGATCGCGGGCTCGACGATCCGTTCGAGCCGAAATCGGCCATCGTCCATTCGGCGAGCCTGTTGGCAGACCTCAATAAGGAGTTCGGCAATTTCGGGCTCGCGGCTGCCGCCTATAACGCAGGCGAGGAGCGGGTGCGAGGTTGGCTGGCGGGCAACGGAACGCTGCCCTGGGAAACGCGGGCTTACGTGGTTTTCGTCACCGGCCGCGCCGCCGAGGAGTGGAAGCTGCCTGAGACCGAGCTGCCTGAGACCTTGAGAACCCAAGGCGACACGGTGCAGGAGTCGTGCAAGAGGCTTGCGCCGCTCGTGGTGCGCGCCGTGTACGAGACCGAGCCGCTCACGGCGAGCGGGGCCTGGCGGCCGTGGGGGGCGCATGTGTCCAGCGCGTTCTCCAAGGCCAAGGCGCTCGCCATGTTCGCCCGCCTCAGGCGCGAGCATGTCTCGGTGCTCGCCGACCGCGAGCCGTTCGTGACGCCTGTGCGGAACTTGAGCCGCGGGCGGCGCGCGCTCTATCAGGTGCAGATTGGCGCCGACAGCCGCGCCGACGCGGGCAACATCTGTGCGGCGCTCAGGCGCGACGGCGGCGCGTGCATCGTTGAGAAGAACTAGGCGGCCGCCCCCAACCGTGCCAAGGCAACGAATGGTCCGCAATGTCTCACACAGGACATATGGGCCTTGGTATTAGAGAGCTTTTCTGGCAGCTAGAGACCGATGCTCACCATTTATGAATACCGCGAGGGCGTGCTGAAGGCCCAGACCGGCCTGCCCAGGATCACCGAGGAGGTGGTGTGGGTGGACCTCCTGAATCCGACTCAGGACGAAGAAGAGAAGGTCGAGAAATCGCTGAACATCGATGTGCCGACAAGGGAGGAGCAGCAGGAGATCGAGGTCTCGAGCCGGCTGTACCAGGAGGACGGCGCCTACTTTATGACGGCGACGCTGGTCTATCTGGGTGACGGCACCGAAGCCAAGACGACGCCGGTCAGCTTCATCCTCGCCGGAAGTAGGCTCGTGACGGTCCGCTATGCCGCGCCGCGCGCCTTCGCCATCTTCGCCGCGCGGTGCAACCGGCAAGAGACCAATCTCGGTAACGGCTCGTCCGTGCTGATGGGCCTGCTCGATACCGTCATCGACCGGCTTGCGGATTTCATCGAGCGCATCCAGGCCCAGGTCGAGACGTTGTCCCATTCGGTGTTCGAGAACAAAGGCAAGGTCGCCATGCGACAGCGCCGCTTCGACGTACTGTTGCAGTCGATCGGGAGCGAGGGCGAGGTCGCTTCGAAGGCGCGGGAGAGCTGTCACTCGCTCGGCCGCTTGCTGACCTTTCTCGCCTTCGCCGTCAACGAGCGGAAAGAGGGCAAGCCGCTACAGTCGCGTGTGCGCGCAGCGGCGCGCGACGTGAGCTCGCTGACCGATCACGCCACGTTCTTGGCCGGCAAGATCATCTTCCTGCTCGATGCGACGCTGGGCATGATCCAGATCCAGCAGAACGACATCATCAAGATTTTCTCGGTGGCGGCGGTGGTGTTTTTGCCGCCCACCTTAATTGCCTCAATTTACGGCATGAATTTCCACACCATGCCGGAACTCGATTGGCTGTTCGGCTATCCATTTGCGCTTGGGCTCATGGTGCTCTTCGCGGTGTTGCCCTATATTTATTTCAAACACAAAGGTTGGCTCTAGTTTTGGGGGTTGCATGGCGCGCACCGTGTCGCCACATTGATTCCATACCTTGAGAGCAGCCGAATACAGTCAAACCCCGAACCCTCGATAAGGAGGAAGGATGACCCGACTGATCATTTCTAGTTTTGCGGCGTTTTTCGCAGGCGTCCTATTCCTGTCCGTGCCGGCGTCCGCCGGTCCTGTCGGGATCGCCGGGATCGCGATGCCCACGGCTGGGACCGCGCTGGTCCAAGAGGCTGGCTGGCGGAACCGCCGCTGGTGGCGCAGCAACGGCTACACCACCGACGTCGATGCGCCGACGACCTCCGTGCACACGAATGATGCCTACACGGATGTCGATGCACCGTTCACCTCGGTGCGCAAGGGCCCGCGCGGCACGTGGGTTCGCGCCCCGTTCGTGAACTTGTGGGTGCCCCGCGACTAAGGCCCGAGAGCTTCCAATTTCCAGACTGTTCGCATGGCCGGGCTCGTCCCGGCCATGTGCATTTCGGCTCTAGCCTCACCGGTTCCCGACTAGTGCGCCGGGCTCGTGGCGTGCTACCGAAAGGGCCGGAGGGCGGACGGCGATCATGACCACGGCGCAGCTGATTCAGGTGGCGGTGTTTTTGGCCGCCGCCGCTATTGCTGCACCGCTCGGCCGCTTCCTCCGCATCGGCGCAGTGCTGGGCTATCTGGCCGCCGGCGTCGTCATTGGCCCGTATGTCCTGGGGCCCCTCTACGCGCTCGACAACGTCGAGAAAGTTCTCCAGTTCGGCGAGTTCGGCGTGGTGATGCTCCTGTTCGTGATCGGGCTCGAGCTTCGTCCGGTGCGCTTGTGGGCCCTGCGCTCGGCCATTTTCGGCCTCGGCTCGGCGCAACTCGTCGCCACCTCTTTCGTCCTGGCGACGATCGGCGCGGCGCTCGGTCTCGCTACCGGGCAGGCGCTGTTCATCGGGCTGGCGCTGTCGCTGTCGTCCACCGCGTTTGCGCTCCAGGTCTTGGAAGAGAAAGGCGAGCTTACCACGCGCCACGGGCGGCTGGCCTTCTCGGTGCTCCTGTTCCAGGACCTCGCCGCGATTCCCTTGATCGCGTTGGTGCCACTGTTCGCGCTCGGCGGCGAGGAGCCGAGCATGGATCTCGGCAGCGCCGGTATCGCGATCCTCACCATCATCGGGGTGATTGTCGTCGGCCGCTTCTTGTTGAGCCGGCTCTACCGGATCGTCGCGGCCACGGGTGTGCGCGAGGCGATGACCGCGAGCGCGCTGCTCACGGTGGTGGGCGTGGCGCTGATCATGGAGGCGGTGGGCCTGTCGGCGGCGCTCGGCTCGTTCATCGCCGGTGCGCTGCTCGCCGATTCCCAATACCGCCACCAGATCGAAGCGGATATCGCGCCGTTCGAAGGGCTCCTGCTCGCGGTGTTCTTCATCGCTGTGGGCATGTCGATCGATCTCAGGGTGCTCGTCGCTCAGCCCGGCGTGCTCGCGGCCATCGTCGTCGGGCTCGTCGCCATCAAAGCGGCGATCCTTTACGCCCTCGGCCGCTGGTGGGGGATCGGCAACGGTCCGGCACGGCGTCTCGGGCTAGTGATCAGCCAAGGCGGCGAGTTCGCCTTTGTCTTGTTCTCGGTCGGTGTCTTCGAAGGCGTGATCGGTCGCGACTTGGCGAGCCTGCTCACGCTGGCGGTGACTTTGTCGATGGCGGTGACGCCGCTTCTCCTGCTCATCGACGACAGGGTCTCGCGGGCGTTGGAGCCCGCGCCTCCCGAATATGAGGTTCCGCCCGAGGGCGATGGGCATGTGATCATCGCCGGCTTCGGGCGGTTCGGCCAGATCGTGGCCCGCGTGCTACGCGCGCGGCACATCCCCTTCACCGCGCTCGACACCAGCGTCGCCCAGGTCGACTTCGTCAGGCGCTTCGGCGCGGAGATCTACTACGGGGACGCTGGCCGGCTCGACATCTTGCGCGCAGCGGGCGCCCCCAAGGCGCGTGCTTTCGTGCTCGCCATCGACAATATCGATCACTCTTTACGGGTCGCCGAGATGGTGCGCGAGCACTATCCGGATTTGCCGATCTACGCGCGGGCGCGGGACCGCACCCACGTGCACAAGCTCATGGACGCGGGCGTCACCATCATCGAGCGCGAGACGTTCCTTTCGGCGCTCGAGCTGACCAAGGATCTGCTGCGCGGCTTGGGGCTAAAGGAGGCCGAGGTCAGGCGTTTGACGGAGACGTTCAAACGCCTCGACGAGAAGCGCCTCTATGAGGACTATCAGTACTACACGGATCTGGAGAAGGTCCGCGCCAACGCGCTGTCGCAGGCGAAGGAACTCGAAGAGCTGTTCGCTAAGGACGTCGAGGAACTTCCGGGGGACGATACCGCTACCGCTGAGCAGCGAGGTGATCGAGGATCATCCGGTTGAGCTCGATCGGATGGGTGAACGGGCTCATATGGCCTGCACCCTTCAAGGTCTCGACCTTGGCGTTCGGTAGCGCCTCGCCGAGCAGTTCGACGACCGCGCGGGTCGGTGGCCGCGTCTTGGCGCCCACGATCAGCAGGGTTGGGGCTGCGATTTCCGCATAGTCTTGAAGCGTGGTCTGGGCGTCGATGGCGATGGAGAACTCGAGCGCGACCTTCGGGATCGTCGTGGCGATGGCGTTCTTGAAGCGCTCCGGCGACAGCCACCAGCGCCAGCGGCCGAGCCAATAGCTCATGAAGGCGCCGGCGGCCTTGCGGTCGTCGCCCTTGGCCACCGGCTCGAGCACGGAGAGGCCGAGCTTTTCGACATCCTTCCATTCGGGGCGGTTCTCGATACGCAGCAGGTGAAAGGAGACGGGCTCGACCAAAGTGAGGCTTTTGACGCGGGCGCCCAGCTTGCGCGCGGCCTCAAGCGCCAGCGCCGCGCCATAGGAATGGCCGACGAGATGGAGCGGGCTCTTGGTCTTCTTGGCGAGACCCAACAGGACCTTCACGTCGGCTTCGATCGAGAAGGGCTTGTCGATCGGCCAGGGGTCGGACTGACCGTAGCCGATGAAGTCGGGGGCGAGCACGCGCCAGTCGTCCTTCAGGGTGTCGATCAGCGGCAGCCATTCCTTGTGCGAGGCGCTGGAGCAATGGCCGAGCATGGCGCAAGGGCCTTTGCCCTCGTCGAGATAGGCGATCTCGACGCCGCTGACGGTGAGGTGCTTCACTGGCGCTCGCGTCTCCCCCGCATGTGCCTTGAGGTGGCGGCGCTCACTCTAGCCGCTTCGCGCGCGCTGTCCCACCCGCCTTGGCGGCGGACGGGACGTGCGGCGGAACTGGGAGGGCTTTAAGAGGCTACTCGACCGGCTCAGGCTCGGCTGCGGCAGCGGCCTTCTGCACGGCCTTCTGCACCTTCTCGAAGGCACGCACCTCGATCTGGCGAATGCGCTCGCGGGAGACACCGAACTCGGCGGAAAGCTGCTCCAGCGTCAGCGGGTCCTCGGCGAGGCGGCGCGCCTCGAACACGCGGCGCTCGCGCTCGTTCAGACCTTCCAGCGCATCGTGCAGCATACCGCGGCGCTGTTCTTTCTCCTCGGACTCGGCGAGCGCGGTCTCCTGATCGACGGCTTTGTCGTCGACCAGCCAATCCATCCACTCGCCGCTCTCGGCGTCGTTGCGCACCGGGGCGTTGAGCGACGAGTCGCCGCCGAGCCGCCGGTTCATGGACACGACGTCGTCCTCGCTCACGCCGAGACGCGTGGCGATCTGCTTCACCTGATCGGGGCGAAGGTCGCCCTCCTCGAGCGCCTTCAGCTGACCCTTGATCTTGCGCAGGTTGAAGAAGAGCTTCTTCTGCGACGCGGTGGTGCCCATCTTCACGAGGCTCCACGAGCGCAGGATGTATTCCTGGATCGCCGCGCGGATCCACCACATGGCATAGGTGGCAAGCCGGAAGCCCTTTTCGGGATCGAAGCGCTTCACTGCTTGCATCAGCCCGACATTGCCTTCGGAAATCACTTCGCCTACCGGCAGCCCATAGCCGCGATAGCCCATGGCGATGCGCGCCACGAGCCGCAGGTGCGAGGTCACGAGCTGGTGCGCGGCGTCGCGGTCGCCATGCTCGCGCCAACTCTTGGCGAGCATGTACTCCTGCTGCGGCTCCAGCATCGGGAACTGTCTGATTTCTTCAAGGTAGCGTGTCAGCCCGCCGTGGGCGCTCACGCTCGGTAAACTTCTGGCGGCCATGGAACCCGTCTCCGGCGATCTCAACCGATCGCACTCTTCCCGTTCAAACCGCCCCCCAGTAACTCTCCTCTATAGGAGCTTTCACAAAAGTGCAAAAGGCGCAGTCAATCACAGTTGCTTGAGTGTATCCGCAATCTCGGCGAGATCGGCAGGCAGCGGACTATTAAATTCCAGTAAGGTACCGGTTACCGGATGCACGAATACAAGCCGTTCCGCGTGAAGGGCTTGGCGGCCGAGTGCTGCGAGCTTGGTTTGCGCGGCCTGTGGAAGCTTTTGCAGTTTTGACTTAAAGCCGCGGCCATAGAGCGAATCGCCGATCAGCGGGTGCCCAATATGGGCCAGGTGCACGCGCACCTGGTGGGTGCGCCCGGTCTCCAACTGGCATTCGAGCAGCGAGGCGATGGGGCCGTCCTTGTCGTGCCCGTAGGTCTCAACCACGCGCCAATAGGTCACCGCGTGCCGCCCCTTCTCCGCCGGCAAGACCGCCATCTTGGTGCGGCTCGTGGGATGACGTCCGAGGGGCGCCTCGATGCGGCCTTGCGGCTTCGACGGCGCGCCCCACACCAGAGCGAGGTAGCCGCGCTCCAGTCTCGCCCGTGCGTCCGTGGTCGGCGAACTGCTCGGCCAGCGCCCGGTGCGCCTGGTCGGTCTTGGCCACGACCATGAGCCCGCTCGTGTCCTTGTCGAGGCGGTGGACGATGCCGGGCCGCGCCACGCCGCCGATGCCGGACAGGCTTTTGCCGCAATGGGCGATGAGCGCGTTGACGAGGGTGCCGGCGGGCTGGCCGGCGCCGGGATGCACGACGAGCCCCGCAGGCTTGTCGATGACGATCAGCGCATCGTCCTCGTAGACCACGTCGAGGGGGATGGCTTCCGCGGCAAGCGTGGTCTCGGCCGCGGGCGGCACGGCAAGCTCGAACCGCTCGCCCGGTTTGACCCTATATTTGGCGTCCTCTATGGTCGCGCCGCGTGAGGCGACCTGGCCGCACTTGATGAGGGCCTGCACGCGGGTGCGGCTCAGCTGCGGCAAGGCCGCGCTCAAGAAGCGGTCGAGCCTCATCCCGGCGTGGCTCTCGTCCACTTCGGCAGCGAGCAGTTCGGCAGGCGGCTGGTGTGATCTTGGCATCGAAGGTCTTTTAGACGATGGCGGCGGTAAACGAGCCTGACAATACGCCTTTGCCGGGGACGGTGTTCACCCCGCGCCAGGTGCGGGTGCTGAAGATCGCCGTGATCGTCATGGGCATCCTGCTCGTCGGCGGCTTCGCCGTCGTGGTGGCGGGGGTCGTTTATCAAGCCTCGCAGCTCGGAGATAAGAAGGTACAAACGCCGGCGCCGGCGCCTGACGTATTGCCCGGGGTTCAGACGGAGCTTGCCATCCCTTCCGGCGCCACGGTCACCGCGATGGCCCTTGATGGCGACCGGCTCGCGCTCCATCTAAAGTCGAGCACCGGGCCGGAGGTCTTAGTCATCGACGTGCCGACCGGCAAGGTCATTTCCCGCATCAGGCTCAAGGCCCAATAAGCCTTGATCGCCATCCGGGCGGCAAGCTATAGCTTCTCGCTCGCGCGCTGGCCCCGTTCGTCTAGCGGCCTAGGACGCCGGCCTCTCACGCCGGAAACAGGGGTTCGATTCCCCTACGGGGCGCCAATAAAAACAATGCCTTATATGGCAAGGCGCCAGTATTGCCCAACGGGTACCCAATATCTGGATCATGCTTGAAGGGGTGTTGGGCAGTTATTGGGCAATCGGTCAATCGGTAGGGGCGGGTGGGGAAATAGAGTCCCACCCAGAAGGAAAGCATCCATTTATTCTGGCTCACCCGAATCGAGGTGGCCTCTTTCCAAGCCTCCGTCACACGTCGGCAAGCCATGCTGTAATGAACGGCGCGACCCCAATGGCGGTCGCGATGAACTCGGTCACGCCGATACGAGAATGGTCGAGCGGTGTCGGCAATCGAACCTGCGACCCTCAGATAGGCAATCAGGTAGTCGCTAGGCACCTCTTCTAGGGCCAGTTCTAGGTTCAGCGCATATCCTGGCTCGCGGGGTGGGAGACCCCCCTGGGCTGTTCGGGTCGCTTTGGCTGCCGCAAATTTGTCCGACCATCTTCAACCGATTGATCGACATGAGTATGAGATCTTGTTACTACCCAGATTGGGTATTACTCTACCCAATATGGGTACAAAATCTAACGCCAGGATGGGGCTCGCTCAGGCCCTATTTTCCCAGGTTCAATTGAGGGTATTGAGCCTCTTGTTCTGTCATCCGAACAGAGCCTATCGATCATCAGAAATCATACGGTTAGCTCACTCCGGCTCAGGAGCTGTTCAGCGTGAGCTTCACAAACTCACAAAGGCCGGCCTTGTCACACAGAGTTCGGTAGACAAGCAGAAGCTCTACCAGGCAAATCGCCAATCCCCGATCTATAGGGAAATCCGGGGCCTAATGCTCAAGACGGTGGGTCTTTTAGAGCCTCTAAGGGCAGCACTAAAGCCATTCGCCTCTGATATCCGCGTGGCTTTTGTCTATGGCTCGATAGCGAAGGGGTCGGATACGGCACAGAGTGACGTCGATCTAATGATCGTTGCCGAGAGCCTGTCATACAGTGAAGTCTACGCGGCTCTCCAAAAGGCGGAACGGCTGATAAGCAGGCCAGTCAATCCTAATCTGATGACCAATCGCGAATGGCGACATAAATTAGCCGAACACAGTTCCTTTCTAACGAAAATCGTTCGACAACCGAAGCTCTTTGTCTTTGGGAGTGAGAATGAACTCGAAGAGCTTGGACAACCTAGTTAAAACTGAGCTTCTCAAAAAGGAGCCTCCTGATCAGAAGGAGTTTGACGGACTTCTGGAATCTGGCCGGAAGCGGTTGTCGGATGCGCGCAAAAACGATTTGTCACCGGAGAGTCAATTTGACCTCTCATACAATGCAGCTCACGCACTATGTCTGGCTGCACTGCGTTGGCATGGGTACCGACCCGATCAGAAGCGATTTGTTGTCTTTCAAGCCCTGCCCCACACGCTGGGGCTCGGACCTGAGGTCTGGCGAGTGCTTGATAAATGCCACCAACAGCGGAATCTGACTGAATACGAGGGAGCTTTCGCAGTCGACCAGCAGTTGCTGACAGATCTCTTGAAGGCAACTGAAGCCGTGCTCCAGACAGTTCAGAAACTGGGGCCGGTCAAATGAATGATCTGAGGTCCCTTCTTCCGATTATGCTCGATCAGGGATTAGCCCGCATTCGAGAGCAAGGCTAAGCGCGGTCTTCAGCCTGTCAGGCGTAGGTACGGGTGGCGACGGCCGCGCAGTCCTTGAAGTGAGCTCCCATCCTGAGTCCCCCAGGGCGATTCGAAGCCGAAGGATGGTTTTTCCACCCGCGCGGGCGTCTGCGAGTCCACGCCCTACGCTCCAATAGACATGCTGGGCTAGAACCCAAGACTCCAAAATGTGACGCACGAAGTCGCTTGCTATAGCACCACTCCAAGCCTCTGCCTCTCGCCGGGCTCGCGCGAGAGGTAGGCGATCAGCGCGTTCGAATGGCTCTGCCTGTTTCGGTGCCTCAGCGAGGCAGAAAGCCAATGCGTCCGCGATGCTGGCCGCGAGCTCCTGATGGTGTTCGTCACTCAAACTCTCTTCAATACGTTGGATGAGATCGGTCGGGCCGGTTGTTTTGAGGCTGGCGGGCTCAAGCCAATCGCGTGTGGCGGCGGTTTGCGCGCGGGTCGTGCATTGAGCAAGGAAATTGGTGACCAAGGCTCTCGTTGTTTTCGATCCATCCTCAATTTGTAGGATGAGCCAATAAAGAAGTGCTTCGAGCGAGAGTCGGAAGAGTTGGCGCACCTGCACGCGCCGCCAAGCTACGGCCGTATCGCGAGTTTCGGCTGGAGGAACAAAGTTAGTCGGCCTTCCGGCCATTACATTCCGAATTCGATCGATGTGCCCGTCTGTCAAGCTCGGCACATCCTCCGTTGCTATGTACTCCTCCGCTTCAAGCACGAGGGCGCCACCGCTTTGGCGCGTTAGTGATGCCTTCCGGCCAAAGAGAACTTCAGCCATGAAGCGTTTCTCGGCGTCGGTTACGCGATCCAGGGCCCACGCTTCGGCCCATGCTTCCACCTCTTCAGCGCTTACCTCCACTGGCCCGAACTGGCTGAACGCTGGGTGCTCTAGCCGGTCCTTGATTTTCGCCTCAAAGGCGTCCAGGGCCTGAGTTGTAGCCGGCGTGGGGATCAGGATGTCTGAAAACTGCTCGTGTACTTCGACCCACCTGAGTGTCTTCAGGCCCGGGCCGTAATTGATTGGCGCGGTAAACCCCGTCGAATAGCGCCGGTCCTTGCAGCGCCTTCGCCAATCCGCTCCACCAAAATAGTATGGTCGGTTTGATTGCACCATTTTCGAGAGGACCCGACGGCCCGGCAAATCAGAATCGGGATTTCGCAGGAACTGAGACCAAGCGTAGATCACCTCGATCCTATCAACGAAATCCCGCAGTTCCTTAACGGCAATCCTTCCTAGCCCCTGTTGCTCCGCGAGCTGTCTTGCACGACGCCAGGCCCAGGTGACGACAACGAACGGCCGGATATGCCGGGCCACATTATTCAGTCCGGGGAAGACCTGATCCATCAATTGAAAATTGATCTGTCGAAGGCCCAGCGGGTCGACCCCTCCCAGCGCAACCTCCCTGACAAACGCACTGCTTTGATTTTCTGTTGCACGCTCGCTGGTATGGGCGGCAGAGGAGGAGGTGCTGGTCGCTGCCCCGGCGGATCGATTTCCACTGTTTGAGGAGTCTCTGCGGTCGCGGGCGGCAACGGTGTCTTCGCCATCTCGCGCCCGGCGTTCAGCTTGCTCCAATAACCTTGTGGTGGCACCGGGATGTTCGCGCGTCTACATACCTTCTTGAGGCCGTTACCCGAGATTCCGTATCGAGCGCCAAGCTTAACCATGGGCTCCGACCACACCAAGTCATAAAGTCCTTGCCGCGTGAACCTTTGCTTGCTCATTGCCGTGCTCCTCCCAGGAACGTCTCCTCAAGGTCAAAAGCCGACGTAACGCGGACCAATCCAGCATGTCCGCGCACCATGTTGGTGCACGCGGATGATAGACGTGTCGATCATTTGCACCGCCGCATCATGAGCGGCAGCCAACACATCCATAATCCGGTCCCAGACGCCGCACCCCCGCCAGCGAACGAACCGATTGTAGCAAGTCGTATGGGGACCGTAGCTGTCTGGCAGATCGCGCCATGGTGCGCCTGAGCGCAAGACCCAAAAGATGCCGTTGAAAATGCGCCGGTCGTCCACCCGGGGAATGCCGCGTGGCTTGTTTGGGAGCATCGGCTTAATGACGCTCCATTCGTAGTCACTGAGTTCATAGCGCATGATCCGCAGCTCCCTTTTTGGGAGCTTGAATCACGGCTGAGACGCGATCAGCAACATCTGTCTGGATGTCCGTTTTTGGGGATAAAGCCGACCTAAAATGGTGCTGGTTAAAGAGTCCGCCAATGACCCGAAGCGGACCTGCTGGCATGATTCCCCATCGCTGGGCCACGCCAGACTTCGTTCGTAGCAACAACCGTTAAGCACAGCGTGCGGCCGCCACTGATAAATCGGCAGGTGAAGGCCTTGTTTCTCTTAATCTGCTCAATCAAGATCAGTGTGTTGCGCATCAGGACGCCCCAGTATCGCGTTGAAGCCAAACGCCTATTGGGAAGCGAGTAGGGTCGGCACGGCTTCGTGCGTTGGCTCTTCGTATGTTCGGGCAAGGCTAGCGGGCGAGAACTTAAACCGTCTCCTCTGACAACAAAGCCCTACTCGGCAGCCATTGCTATTCGCAATTCCGGTTCCTCCGTCGAATCCTCATGGATCTCATCTTTAGTCGGCTTGATCCGGAACCACGCCGCATAAAGCGCAGGAAGGAATAGCAGGATCAGCACCGTGCCGACCGCCGTACCACCGATCAGCGTATAGGCCATCGATCCCCAGAAGACGGAGTGCGTGAGGGGGATAAAGGCCAGCACGGCGGCCAGTGCCGTCAGGATCACGGGCCTCGCGCGTTGCACCGTGGCCTCGATGACGGCGTGATAGTCGTCAAGGCCGGCCGCACGATTCTCTTTAATTTGTTCGGTCAGGATCAGGGTATTGCGCATCAAGATGCCGGCCAGTCCTATCAGGCCCAGAATGGCATTGAATCCGAAGGGCTGGTTGAAGATGAGCAACGTCGGCACGACGCCGACGAGACCGAGCGGTGCCGTCACCAGGACCATGGCCATTGTCGAAAAGGACCTCACCTGCAGCATGATGACGATCAGCATGGCGGCGATCATCGCCGGGAAAATCTTGACCAGCGCCGTGTTGGCCTTGGCCGCCTCCTCAATGGATCCGCCCATTTCGATGCGATAGCCGGCCGGAAGGGATGCGATCAGCGGCTGAAATGCTGTCATGATCTGCTTTGAAACCTCTGGAGGCTGGGTCGCCTCGTTGATATCGGAGCGTATCGTAATAACGGGCGTGCGATCGCGGCGCTTCATGACCGGTTCTTCCAGGCGGACTTCCGAATGGCCTATCTGCTCGAGCGGAATCTGCCGGCCGTCCCGGCTCATAAATGAGAAATCCGCCAGACGCGTCGGATCCAGCCGCTCGCCGCCGGCGCTGCGCAGCACGACGGGGACGTTGCGGATGTCCTCGCGGACGTGCGTAACGGCGATGCCGGTGAGGAGGAATTGGAGCTGCTGGCTCACCTCCTTTGACGAAAGGCCGATGAGGTTCAGTCGATCCTGATCCGGGATAAAGCGGAGCACGGGTGCGCGATTGCCCCAATCGCGGTTGGCTTGTCGCACATCAGGAACGCCCCGCATGATTTGGAGAGCTTTTTCAGAGATAGCGGACACTTGCGCTGGGTCAGGTCCCATGACCCGAAACTCGACCGGGAACGGCGTGTAGGGTCCGAACACAAGCTGAGTGACGCGCACATAGGCCTCAGGGGCAAGCCCCTGTGAGACCGCCTGCCGGAGCCGGTGCTTCAAAGCCTCGCGCGCCTCCGCGTCTGGCGTAAGCACAACGATTTTGGCAAAGGCGGGGTCGGGAAGTTCCGGCGCCATCGCGAAGAAGAAACGGGGCGCCCCCTGACCGATATAGCTCGTGACGATCTTAGCCTCGGGCTGGTCGTGCAGCCAGTGTTCGAGCTTGTTGACCGCGGCGGTCGTCGTTTCGATGCTGGTGCCTTCCGGCAGGCGAACCTCCACCAGCACTTCGGGACGGTCGGATGTCGGGAAGAACTGCTGTTTCACAGCACCCATGCCTACGCCGGACAGCGCGAAAGCGATACCAACAATACCGACGGTCACGAACTTGTGGCGGACGGCAAAAGTGATGAGCCGCCGCAGACGCCGATAGTTTGGTGTGTTGTAAATCGCGTGGTGGCCGCCTTCGATCGGTTTGATCGCTGGCAGCAACTTGACGCCAAGATAGGGCGTGAACACCACCGCGACGATCCACGAGACGATAAGGGCGAACCCCACGACCCAGAAGATGTTGCCGGCGTATTCGCCGGCCGACGAGCTCGCGAAGCCGACCGGCAGGAACCCGGCGACCGTCACCAGTGTTCCCGATAGCATCGGCGCCGCGGTGTGGCTCCACGCATAGGCGGCCGCCTTGATGCGGCCCATGCCCTCTTCCATTTTTACCACCATCACCTCGATGGCGATGATGGCGTCGTCCACGAGAAGACCAAGCGCCAGGATGAGGGCGCCAAGCGTGATGCGGTCAAAGAACCGGCCGGTTTCCAGCATGATGAGGAATACGACGGCAAGCGTTAGCGGGACGGCGGCGGCCACGACGATACCAACGCGCCAACCGAGGCTGAGCAGGCTCACCAGCAGCACCACGCCGAGCGCCATCGCGAACTTCATCATGAATTCGTTGACCGCCGAGGTGATGTTGACGGCCTGATCGGTCACCTTGTCGAGCGTGATCCCGAGTGGCAGCGTGTGTGCGACGGCCGCGGTCCTGGCCTCCAGCGCCTTGCCAAGCGCGAGGCCATTCCAGCCCTCTTGCATAACCACCGCGAGCATGATGGCCGGCTCACCCTGGTGTCGGATGAGGTAGGTCGGAGGATCCTCGTAGCCGCGGCGGACATCGGCGATGTCGGAGAGCTTCAGCGTCCGCCCCGCAGCGACGATCGGCGTGTCGGCGATCATCTGGACACTGTCATAAGCGCCGGCGACCCGGATGAAGACCCGTGGGCCCCGGGTGTCGATCGAGCCTGCCGGTGTGACGGTGTTCTGCCGCTGCAAGGCGGCAATAATATCCTGTGCCGACACGCCGAGGGTTGCCAACTTGGCATAGGAAAAATCGACGAATATCTGTTCGGGACGTTCGCCGAGGATGTTGATCTTCTTGACGCCGGGCACGTGCAGGAGGTCCTGGCGGATCACCTCGGCCTGCCGCACCAGTTCACGCATCGGCATGCCCCTCGCCTTGAGTGAATAAAGGGCGAAGCTCACGTCCGAATATTCGTCGTTGACGAAGGGCCCGAGCACGCCAGACGGCAAATTGCGAGCTTCATCCCCGAGCTTCTTACGGGCCTGATAGAACTCCTCTTGCACCACAGATGGCGGAGTACTGTCTTTCAACGTGACCGTCATATACGCATAGCCTGGCCGCGTGGTCGTCTCCACGCGGTCGTACCAGGCCAGCTCCTGAAGCCGCTTCTCCAACGGTTCGGCAACGAGCTCCTGCATCTCGTGCGCCGTCGCGCCCGGCCATACCGTCGTGACCGTCAAGGTCTTGATGGTGAAGGAGGGATCCTCCGCCCGTCCGAGCATGACGAAGGCGTAGGCACCGGCGGCCACCAGCAGGAGGATGAAGAACAGGGTGACGGCCCGTTCGCGAACGGCGATCGCGGAAAGATTGAGGCTCATCAGTTGCCCTCGCTTTCAGACGCAGTGCTGACACGAGCCCCCTCATGCAGGAGCTGAGCGCCGAGCGAAACGATCGGATCACCGGAACTCAATCCCGAGATTACGGCGGTTTCGCTGGTCATGCGCACCAGCTTGACGGGCCGAAAGTGTACGATCGAGGTGGCGCTGTCCAAGGCCCAAACGCCGGTCTTCCCGCCGTCGTCGAGCACGGCTCCCAGCGGCACCTGGACTTCCGACTGGCTCGTCTGTCTTGCCAGCCAAATAGTAACCGTCGTGCCAAGCGGTGCTACCGCAGCCTCACCGTCGAGCACATAACGGGCTTCATAGGTGCGGGTTTGGGCATCGGCGGAATCCGATAACTGCCGGAGATGCGCCGTATAGCGACGCCCATCGCTCCCATACAGGCTAGCCTCGGCCACCGAACCGATCGCGGGGCGGATTGCCTCCGGCAGATGGACAGTGGCCTCGCGCGGACCTGTGTGTGCAAGCCGGATAACGATTTGGCCTGCGGCGACCACCTGCCCCGGCTCGCCGAGTGTCTCGACGATCACGCCGTCGGCATCAGCCAAGAGTACAGAATAGTCTCCCTCGTTTCTAGCAACCTGAGCATTTGCCTGGGCTGCCGCCAGCTGCGCCTCGGCATTATCGAGTGCCGATTTGGCCTGATCATAGCGCTGACGCGACACCCACCCATCAGCTAACAGTTTGCGATAGCGCGCTTCGTCGGCACGAGTCTGAACCGCGGTCGCTCGGGCCGCTTCGACGTCCTTCTCGCGCGCTTCAATCGCCAGATCGAGGTCGGTACGGTCGAGCTTCATGAGGGGCTGGCCAAGCTTCACCGACTGTCCGGTGTCGACGAGGCGTTCGATGATCTTTCCTCCGACGCGAAAACCGAGATTGCTCTGAATGCGTGCGGAGATGACACCCGTGAAGGCCCGCTCACTCGCTGCGGCCGGCTGCACCGTGGCAACGCGGACAAGCGGTGGCTCCTGGCGTGGGTCTGCCTCAGTTGGATCGCATGCGCTCAACCCCACCCCAAGGAGCGCAACGGCAATACCGCCACTTAAGATTCTGATGAGTTGGCGCATGTCAGGGCCCCTCTATCTCGTGAGACCGAATTGGTTACGAAGGCTCTTGTCGACCATGCCTGCTGGCATGACTGGACTTTTTTGGAAGGGGGAGCCCTCGGCGCGAGAGCCTCGTTCGCACGCTAGGTGCAGACGAGTTGGCCGAGGGCTCCTCTTCGCCTTAATTACCGAGCCGATAAGGGGCCGGGATCCCGCTCCCCACTCCAGGTGAACGGAAGAGGGAGTCGCTTGGCTCGTCAGCCAGATTGCCGATGCGATAGGCGCCCGGGATACCGCTCCCCACCTTGGATGCCGGAACGGAGACGCTCGAACCTTCCAGCCCGTCGGGAACAAACGGGTTGGTATTGGCCAGAGCCATCCCACTGACAGCACTGGTGCCGACCATCAGGGTCCCAGCGACTGTGAAGATTTTTGCAATGTTGGTCATTGGTACTCTCCTTGCTTGCTTGGCTACCGACCGTTCGGTAGATACAGCTACCTAACGATTGGTAGGGAAAAGGTCAAGGGAAAAAATTACCACCAACGGGGCTTGACGTTAAGATTGAACTACCTTACGTTAGGTAGTCATGACTAAGGAAAGAATCCTAGATGCGGCGCAGGATCTGATCCAGACCCGCAGCTTTCACGGCTTCAGTTTTCAGGATCTCGCCGACAGGGTCGGCATCCGGAAGCCGAGCCTCTATCACCATTTCGACTCCAAGGAAGCCCTCGCTTTGGCCGTGCTTGAGCGCGCCGCGGACTGGGTCCGGACGCAGGTTACGAAAGTCGATGGCGAGGATCCTGCCGCGCGACTGGAGCGCTATTTCGAAATGTTTCGAGACATTCACGGCAAGGGCGAGCGCATGTGCCCCGGTGGATCCTTCGCGGCGGTGTTTGATGGGGTCTCTTCGTCCGTGCAAAGCGCATTGCACCGTTTCACCAAGCTTCATCTCGATTTGCTGGAGAGCATCATCCGCGAAGGCGCAGAGCGCGGCCAGTTCCACATCAAAGACCAGCGTCCGCGCGACGTCGCCATGCAGATCTTCGCTGGTGCTCAGGGCGCGCTGATGATCGGCCGCCTAACTGGAGATGCCCACGCCATCGATGCAGTCAACGACGAATTCAGGAGCTACTTGGGCTACGTTCCCACGAAGTAGGAATTACGAGCAGCATCCATTGCTTACCGTTCTTAACTTCCGGCCGTGATGATCGTCATGCCTCATTTTGCCTATTTGTCGGAGGACACCACATGAACCTGCTGCTCATTATCATCATCATCGGTTCCCTGTTCTTGTTGGTCCTCGTCTCGTTTGGAGTGGAGGTGCTGAGGCGACGGCCGATCGCGCCCAAGACGCTGTACTGGGATCCAAGGATCCAGATCCATAAGGCCATTATCGCTGGCAACACTATCCGCTACATCAAGACCGGGACGGGCCCCAACCTCCTCCTGCTGCATACGCTTAGAACCCAGCTCGATATATTCGAAAGGCTTGTGCCCCTCCTTTCGAAGTCATTCACGGTCTATGCGCTCGACTATCCAGGGCACGGCTTTTCGGACATTCCTAAGACCGACTATGACCCTGACTTGTTCGTCAAAACCGTCGAAGGGCTTCTCGACAAGCTTAACCTCAAAGACGTTACGCTTGCCGGAATCTCCATCGGCGGCGTGATCCCTCTGATCATTGCCGCGAAACAGAACCCACGAGTTGTGAAGGTCATCGCGATCAATCCTTACGATTATGGACGCGGCTTGGGAATCGCCCGTGGCAATGGCTGGGCTTGGCTAACCTTTAACCTCGCCAGGGTGCCAGTGCTCGGGGAAACCGTCATGCGCCTGCGCAACCAATTCATTGAGCAGCGTATCCTCGAAGGTGGCGTGGCCTCCCCCGAAGCGATCACACCAGGCTTCGGTGCGCAGGTCCGTGCTTCGGGATTGAGGCCAGGTCACTATCGCGCCTTCCTTAATCTCATCCGGCATGCCTACAAGTGGGATGAGGCTAAGCAGCGCTATGGTGAGATTAAGATCCCGGTGCTTGTAATTTATGGCGACCACGACTGGTCGCGGCCGGACGAGCGGCAAAGCACGGTCGAGTCAATTCCCGGGGCGAAAGTCGAGACGGTGTCCAACGGCGGGCACTTCCTCTCCCTAGATCAGCCCGAACGTCTCGCCAAGCTTATCGAGTCCTTCGATTGAGGAGGCGGTCGTTGCTAACCCCGAAAAGGGCATCTCAGCATTCAGGCTAGCGATGACACGAGTCCGCTTTTGGCACTTAGCGGACATGCCAGCGAGTCAGCCCCAAGGTCTGCTGCTGACCCTATACGGACATTGAGAGTGAGGCTGGCAAAAGCGCACTCAAGCTAAAAGGTGAGAGTTTGCGAACCGCGCTGTTTGGATTGCGCGGCGTCGCACGCACGCTCAGGGGAAGGTGGCTACGGCTCCAACAGGGCGATGAGCCCTTTCAACAGCTGTTCAGGCGTTGGAGGGCAACCCCGTACATGCAAGTCTACAGGAACAACGCGAGAAACGCCCCCTTCTACCGCGTAGCTTTCTGCGAATAATCCGCCATCGGCCGCACAATCGCCGACCGCCACCACCCATTTCGGATCGGGAGTCGCATTGTAGGTGCGCAGGAGCGCCTCGCGCATGTTCTTGGTGACCGGGCCGGTCACGAGCAGCACGTCGGCATGACGCGGCGAGGCAACGAATCTGAGCCCGAACCGCTCAAGGTCGTAAAAGGCGTTGTTGAGCGCATGAATTTCGAGCTCGCACCCATTGCATGACCCTGCATCGACCTCCCGGATGGACAGACTGCGGCCGAGGAGGCGGCGGGCAGAGCGATCGAGTTGTCCCGCAAGCTCCGCCAGCGCCACACCATCAGAATCGGGAGGCGGCTCGGTAGCCGGCCGACGCGCCAGATTTTTGAAGAGAAGTCTGCGCATGTCTCTAAAGGTCGTGGCCCGAATAGGAGCAGTTGAACGACTTATTGCAGAGCGGGAAATCGGCGACGATGTTGCCCTCGATGGCCGCCTCGAGCAGCGGCCACTGGAACCAAGAGGGATCGCGCAGGTGGCAGCGCTCGATCAAGCCACCCTCGCCGACCCGCACCGACACGAGAA